>NZ_UFSM01000001.1:2827500-4027500 GCF_900445235.1 Aminobacter aminovorans
TTCCCGGGCCCGGGTTACGCAGATCCGCGTTGCGCTGCTCGTTGTAGGTATTGGAATATGATGCCGACACCTTCACGTCGAGCATGTCGTTGTCAGAGAACGGATTCTCGTAAGACGCCACGGCCGTGCGGTCTATGATGTGACGGTCGATAAGGCCAAAGAACGCGGCGGCGCTCGTCTGCGACAGCTGCTGATCTTCGAGGTCGGAATCCCACTGCTGGTAGGAAAGCCGCAGCTTGCCCTCGTCGCCGACATTGAACGTGCCCTTGGCGAGACCGGACCAGGCCTTGAAATTGGTGCCGATGACTTCCTTGCCGTTGCCGGATTCATAAGGGTCGGAAGCGCGGTAGTTGCCGGTCAACAGGAACTCGGCGTTGTCGCCAAGCCGTTGGGCAAGCACGGAATTCAGCAGGTAGCTATTGCCGTTGCTGTTCCAGGAGCTCTTCAGGCGCAGGGCGCCGGTCTGTCCTTCGGCGATGAAGTCGGAGGCATCCTTGGTCTCGAAATTGATGACGCCGCCGAGGGCGCCCGAACCGTAGAGCGTCGAGGAGGCCGGTCCGCGGAGCACTTCGACGCGCTTGTAGAGTTCCGGATCCGAGAAGAACGATCCCAGGCGATATTGCTCGTAGAATTTCTGCGCGCCATCGACATTGACGATGATGCGGCCGCCGTCGCCGGTGTTTTCGGGCGCGCCGATGCCACGGATGTTGAAGCTCTGGCCAAGCAGTCTGTCGGAGCCGGTCACGTTGACGCCGGGCGTCGCGCGGATGATCTCGCCGACCGTCTCGGGCTGAAGGCGGTCGATGTCTTCCTGATCGATGACAGTCACCGCCTGTGGCGTATCGATCGCGACCTTGGCGACGCCGGCGCTGACAACGAGGCGCTGGAGCACGGTGACGCGCGGCTTTTTATCCTGCTCAGTGGTTTTGGCTTCCTGCGCGTAGGCCGCGTGCGCGCCCACGAACACCGCCATTGCCGCTCCGCTCAGCAGAGCTGCCTTACTCCGACCAACTAGCCCCATTTCCCACTCCAAAAATGTCTCGTGCTGGCTCGCTTTTCGCTCGCTAGCAATTTTTCGCTCGCCGGCTGCGTCTTAATCTTGACTTGATCACTCCGGTATTGCACTGACTAATAAACATGAATGTTCGAGTCAACTAATAGATTCAGACATGAGGGCCTCGTCCGGGCTTTTCCGGCGCGGCGGACGGATGAAGGAGTGGAATGAGATGAATTCACACAATCCGAACCATTTCCGTTCTGGCCAATTCCGGCACGGATACCGCCGGCCCGAAGGCCAGGTTGCGGCGCGTCCGATCGCCGGATCCCTCGCGGTCAGGACCTTGACCAGCGAGTCGCTGTTTCTCGGAGATTTCGAGATCGGCATCGACCATGGCGGCGCTCTCTACCGCCTGAAGATTACCCGTCAGGGCAAGCTCATTCTCAACAAATAGGTGTTTTCAAATGGACCAGCGCGTAAGGCCCAACCCACACGAAATCAGGCGGGCGCGAACTGACAACCCCAAGATGCGCGAGCGCGATCTCGCCAGCCAGCTCGGCATTTCCGAAGCTGAACTGGTGGCCGCGCATTGCGGCGAGGGTGCCGTTCGCATCGAACCGCGCGTCAATGACCTGCTCGCCGGCATCGAGGCCGTTGGCGAGGTCATGGCCCTGACCCGCAATGAAAGCGCGGTCCACGAGAAGATCGGCATCTACGACAAGGTCGTGCCCGGTACGCAGGCCGCGATGGTGCTCGGTGAACAGATAGACCTCCGGATCTTTCCGAGGGCCTGGGTCCATGGTTTTGCCGTGGAAAAGCGCGACGGCGACGACATCCGCCGCAGCCTGCAGTTCTTCGATGCCGCCGGCATGGCGGTGCACAAGATCCATCTGCGCCCCGAGTCCAATCTCTACGCCTATCAGAAGCTGGTCGAAACGCTGATCAGCGACAACCAGGATCCTGCCATCGTGACGGTTCCTTCCGTCGTGAAGTCGGCGGACGAGGAGACGTCGACCGGTGTCGAGGAACTGCGCGACCGCTGGAGCAAGCTGACCGACACGCATGAGTTCTTCGGCATGCTGAAGTCGCTCAAGCTCGGTCGCCAGCAGGCCATGCGCATGGTCGGCCAGGACTACGCCTGGAGGTTGGAGCATGACGCGTTGCCGGCGGTGTTCGACCGGGCTGCGGCCAGCGGACAGCTGATCATGTGCTTTGTCGGCAATCATGGCTGCATCCAGATCCACTCCGGCTCGGTCAAGAACATCAAGCCGATGGGTCCGTGGCTCAATGTGATGGATGAGACGTTCCACCTGCATCTCAGGACCGATCACGTCCACGAGCTGTGGGCGGTTCGCAAGCCGACCAAGGACGGCCATGTCACCTCGGTCGAGGCCTATGATCGCAATGGCGAGATGATCATCCAGTTCTTCGGCAAGCGTAAGGAAGGTCACGACGAGCGTGCGGATTGGCGCGATCTTGTCGAGTCCCTGCCGGTTGCGCAGCAGAACGCGGCCTGAGGAGCATGACGATGTCGACACCCCAACGGCTGCTTCGCTCAGCCGCTTTAGGCCTGTCGGTGCTGCTGGCAAGCGGGTCGGCCGGCTTGGCGCTTGAGGGCGCCACCGTACTTCCTGACCGCAGCCGCGTCGCCTCCGTCGGCGGCTCGATCACCGAAATCGTCTATGCGCTCGGCGAAGAGGGGGCGCTCGTTGCCCGGGATTCGACCAGCGTCTATCCGGAAGCGGTGTTCAAGCTTCCCGACGTCGGCTACATGCGGGCGCTGTCGCCCGAAGGTGTGCTGTCGGTCAACCCGACCGGCATCCTGGCGCTCGAGGGCAGCGGCCCGAAGGAGGCGATCGACGTCCTCAAGAAGGCCAGCGTTCCCTACATCCAGGTGCCGGAAGGCTTCAGCCATGACGGCATCCTCCAGAAGATCCGCATCGTCGGCAAGGCGCTCGGCGCCGATGCAAAGGCCGAGGCGCTGGCCGCCGAGACCGGCAAGCAACTGTCGGATGCGGAGGCGCTGACCAAGGACATTGCGCAAAGCGAGCGCAAGCGCGTGCTGTTCATCCTCAGCATGCAGGGCGGCAAAATCCTGGCGTCCGGCAACCATACGGCTGCCGACGGCATCATCGCGCTGGCCGGTGCCGTCAATGCGGTCGAGGGCTACCCCGGCTACAAGCAGCTCACCGACGAGGCGGCGATCACCGCCAGGCCCGACGTGATCCTGATGATGGATCGCGGCGGCGGCACCGCCGTTCCCGACGACGAGCTGTTTGCCCATCCGGCTATCGCCTCGACGCCGGCCGGTCAGGCCAGGCGCGTGATCCGCATGGACGGTGCCTACCTGCTCGGCTTTGGTCCGCGCACGGCCGCCGCGATCAAGGATCTGGCCGTTGCGCTCTATGGCGACGCGATCAAGAAGTAAGGCCGGGACAGTGGTGGATCAAACGATCGCCGGCGACGCCGGCGTGCAGGAGAGGGGGCGCCGTGTCGACGGCGACCGCTCCGCCCGTGCCTTGCTGGTCATCGGCCTGCTTGCCCTGGCGCTGGCCGCAACGGCGCTGTTCAGCCTGACATGGGGCGCATCCGACGCCTCGGCGCTGGGACTCGTTCGCAGCTGGCTGTTCGGCGCGACGCCGGGCAATGAGGCGTTGTCGATGCGCGACAGCGTCATCGTCTACGACATTCGCCTGCCGCGCATCGTGCTGGGCATGCTGGTGGGCGCTGCGCTTGCCGTATCGGGCGCTGTCATGCAGGGGCTGTTCCGCAATCCGCTGGCCGATCCCGGCCTTGTCGGTGTATCGGCAGGTGCTGGCCTGGGCGCCGTATCGGTGATCGTGCTGGGCGCAACCGTGCTTGCACCGTTCACGGCGCTGCTCGGCAGCTACGCGCTGCCATTCGCGGCGTTTGGCGGTGGCCTGCTCACCACCATCATCCTCTACAATGTCGCCACGCGGCAGGGGCGCACTTCGATCGCCACCATGCTCTTGGCCGGCATCGCGCTGGGCGCGATGGCCATGGCCCTGACAGGCGTACTGGTCTACATCGCCGACGACAGGCAATTGCGCGACCTGACATTCTGGCAGCTCGGCTCGCTGGCCGGTGCGACCTGGCTGAAGATCGCGGGTGCCGGGCCGATCATCATCCTGGCGCTGGCGACGACACCTTTCATGGCCAAGGGGCTGAATGCACTTGCCTTGGGCGAGGCGACGGCAAGCCATCTCGGCGTTCCGGTCCAACGGCTGAAATATGTCGCGATCGTCGCGGTTTCGGCGGCAATCGGCGCCTCGGTGGCGGTTAGTGGCGGCATCGGCTTCGTCGGCATCGTCGTGCCGCATCTGCTGCGCCTGGCGATCGGACCCGACAACCGCTACCTCTTGCCGGCGTCGGCGCTTCTGGGCGCATGCCTGCTGCTGTTGGCGGATGCGGTGAGCCGCACCATCGTAGCACCCGCCGAGTTGCCGATCGGCATCGTCACCGCCGCCGTCGGTGGCCCGTTCTTCCTGTGGATATTGCTGCGTAAGCGCGGCGTCGTGGATCTTTGATGCGGCGAACTGTGAGGTACTCATGATCGAAGCACGCCAGGTTTCGGTGTCGATCGGCAGCACGCGCATCGTCAGCGATGTGGATTTCACCGTGCGTCCGGGTGAACTGGCAGCGATCGTCGGACCCAACGGCTCCGGCAAGACGACCTTCCTGAGGGCGCTGACGGGCGAACTCGCCTATTCGGGACAGGTATCGCTCAATGGCCGCGATCAGGCCAAGCTCAAGCCATGGGAAGCGGCAAGCATCCGTGCGGTGCTGCCGCAGTCGACGGCGCTGTCGTTTCCCTTCACCGTCCGCGAGATCGTCAAGCTTGGCGTGACGGGCGGGCGCTCAGGCGCATTGGCGGGCGAGGACGACCGGCTGCCGGAGCGGGCGCTGGCCCGGGTCGATCTCGAAGGCTTTGCCGGACGCTTCTATCAGGAGCTTTCAGGCGGCGAACAGCAGCGCGTGCAGCTTGCCCGCGTATTGTGCCAGGTGTGGGCGCCGGTGCTGGACGGGCAGCCACGCTATCTGTTCCTCGACGAGCCGGTGTCGAGCCTCGACATCAAGCACCAACTGATCATCATGAACATCGCCCGCGATTTCGCGCGGCGCGGCGGCGGCGTTGTCGCCATTCTGCACGACCTTAATCTGACGGCGATGTATGCCGACCAGATCTGCGTCATGCATCGCGGCAAGCTTGCGGCCGCGGGTGCCCCGCAGGTCGTGCTCACCGATGGTCTGATCGAAAAGGTGTTCGGCTGCCGGCTGCGCGTCGGTGCGCTGCCTCAGGGGGATATCCCGTTCGTGCTGCCGCAATCGGCCGTGGCCTGAAGCCTTTGCACTTGGCCAGGGCGTGTCAGCTGGCCAGGGCGCTGGGCTCGGGGAAGTGCAGCCCGAGCAGGTCGCGCATGTTGGGACGTGCAGCGACCAGATCGGCGATGGTGTAGCGCGCCAGCACTTCGAAGAAGGCGTTGAGCGCTTCGCGCAGGGCGGAATTCAGGCCGCAGCTGTCGACAAGCGGGCACTCGGCGGCATCGTTCTCGAAGCACTCGGCCATGGCGAAGCTCTCTTCGGTGACGCGGACGACGTCGAAGAGAGAGATCTGGTCGGCCGGCTTGGCCAGGCGCACGCCGCCGTTGCGGCCACGCACCGTCTCGACAAGCTTGGCTTCGACCAGCGGCTGCAGGATTTTGAACAGGAAAAGTTCCGACACCGTATAGGCAGCGGCGATTTCAGGAACGCGGCTCAGCCGTCCTTCGTTGGCCGCGCAATACATCAGGATGCGCATGGCGTAGTTGGTCTGGCGTGTGAGGCGCATTGCGTGTTCCCTGCTCTGCGATGAGTCCGCGAGTCCGGCTAATATGGCCCATACCTTAGAACAATTCCAGACAGGGTTTCAAATTATATATGACGACGACAGTCATATTTGTTGCGCATAGCAGCCTTGCATTTACGTAAAGGTCAAAGCGGTTGATTTTGATGCTGCGCTGCACAATATTGGCCGTGTCGGGAGTCGGAGACCCCGGGAGTCGGAGACTCAGGGAGGAACCCATGAGGACTGCGACATGGAACGGATCCTACGTACACGAAGGCCATTGACGGGCGTAATCCGTCAGCTGCGGCCGTCCGATCTGCCCCGCTTTGCCGAACATCTGCTGAGACTGGACGACCAGAGCCGGCGCGACCGCTTCAACGGCCTGACCCATGACGGCTTTCTCCAAGCCTATGCCGAGCGCAGCTTCCGCGAGGGGGCGACGGTCATCGGCTATGTCGAGGGCGACAAGGTACTTGCCGCAGCCGAGCTGCACGAACGCGCCGAAGAGAGCGAGCCGACTGCCGAAATCGCCTTCAGCGTCGAGCACAAGATCCAGAACCTGGGCATCGGCGGACGGCTTTTCCAGCGCCTCGTTGCCCAGGCGAGGGGGCTCGGCTACCTCAGGCTGCAGGTGACGACGCACGCCAACAACAGCGCCATGAAGGCGCTGGCCCGGCGTTTCAATGCCAAACTCAGCTTCCAGCACGGCGAAACCAACGGCATCATCGAACTCGACGGCGAGGCAGGCCTCGATGCCGACTGGCGCGCGCCCGCCGGTCTCGGCAGGCGCGGTGCCGGCAAGGCCATCGCTGCCTGACCTGCCTCGACGAGGTGCGGCTGCGCTCATCGATGCGTCGAGATCGGCGATCCCCGTCGACTGGGTTTGCGCGCTCCCGGCATGAGCTTTTCAAGCACAGGCTTTTCAGGATGAGGACGCCCGATTTGCCGCAAGGGTTGCAATCGGCCGCGCCGTCTCGATATCTGACCGCATGAGACATGTTTGTCGCGTCGGCCCGGCTGCCGCGGGCGAGGGCGGGAAATGAGCAAGGACGGACCTGGAATGGTTGCAGCAAACGGCAACGCCATGCCCACGGCCTTGCGCGCCTTGAGTGC
The DNA here is from genome assembly GCF_900445235.1 of Aminobacter aminovorans. Lineage (NCBI taxonomy): Bacteria > Pseudomonadati > Pseudomonadota > Alphaproteobacteria > Hyphomicrobiales > Phyllobacteriaceae > Aminobacter > Aminobacter aminovorans. The sequence continues at coordinate 2,834,457 of NZ_UFSM01000001.1, forward strand.
CGACGAGGCGACAAAACTGTCCGCCCTGCGGCGGACAAAGTTCATCGCAACCGGCGCGCTGGTCGTCTGCGTTGCCATCTTTGCCATCGCCAAGTCGCTGCAGGGGCGCTGGCCGTGGCTCGGTTTTGTCGCCGCCTTTGCTGAGGCAGCGACGATCGGCGGCCTCGCCGACTGGTATGCCGTCGTGGCGCTGTTCAAGCGGCCGCTCGGGCTGCCGATCCCGCATACGGCAATCATTCCATCCAATCAGAACCGGATCGCCGACAATCTCGGCCGTTTCATCGAGGCAAACTTCCTGGCACCGGAGCCGGTGCGGCAGAAGCTCAAGGACGTGGATTTCGCAGCGCTCGTCGCCGATTGGCTGTCGGACCGCCAAAGGGCGGAGGGGCTGTCGGTTTTTGTCGGGCGGCTGGTGCCGCAAATGCTGCAGGCGATCGAGGGCTCCGGCCTGCGCGAATTCGCAACCCGCCGCATGCTCGATCGTATCGGCAAGGTCGAGGTAGCGCCGCTGGCGGCAGAGCTTCTGACGGCCTTCACCGAAGACCGCCGCCACCAGCGCCTGCTCGACGAGTTCACCAAGATCATCGGCAACTTCCTCAGCGACGAGCAGGCCTTGGCCGTGCTGCGCGAGAAGATCAGGGAGGAACTGCCGTCGGTGTTCAATCTGTTCCGGGCCGATGCCTATCTGCTCAAGCGGATCGTGGCGTCGGCAGCGACGCTGCTTGAAGATGTCAGGGGCGATCCCGACCATCCGCTGCGCGCCGAGTTCGACCAGTTCGTCCACGGCTTCATCGACCAGCTTCGCCATTCGCCTGACTATGCCAAGCGCGCCGAGCAGCTGAAGCGCAACTTCCTCGCCCGCCCGGAACTGCGCGGGCTGGCGCAGGATGTCTGGAAAAGCATGCGCGGCTTCATCGAACAGGACGTCGCATCGCCCCAGTCGATGACGCGAAAGCACCTGACCAGCCTGTTCGTCGAAGTCGGCCAGAACCTGGCGCGCGATCCCCATATCCGTGCCGACATGAATGCCGGTTTCGTCGTGGCGCTCGCTTCGTTCGTCGAAAGCCAGAAGAGTGGCGTATCCGGCTTCATCTCCGAGCAGGTCAAGCGCTGGGACCTTGGCCAGTTGACCCGGCTGATCGAGATCAACATCGGTCGCGATCTGCAATATATACGCTTCAACGGCATGCTGATCGGCGGTCTCGCCGGTCTGGCGCTTTATTCGGTCGAGTTGCTGGTGCTTGCGAATTGACCGGCCGCCTTGCTCGTCTATTCTGACCTGGCGACCTCCGGGGGACGCCCGGAGCCAAACGGGAGCGAACCATGGCGAAGAAGCCGGAACCGGAATCCTTCATGGATATGTTTTCGAAATTCGGGCGCGACCTGAAGATGCCCGCGGTCGATGTCGACACGATCATCGGCCATCACCGCAAGAACCTTGAAGCCCTGGAAAAATCGGTCAGGGCAACCGCCTCCGGTGCGTCGTCGCTGGTGGCGAAGCAGCGCGAGATGCTGCAGGACACCCTGCATGAGATCACCGAGGCCGCCCAGGGGCTTCGGGCGCCCGGCAATCCGCAGGAGCTGATCTCCAAGCAGGCCGAATTCGCCAAGCGCTCCTTCGAGGCTGCAGTCAAGAATGCCGGCGAGGTGGCCGCGATCGTGCGCAAATCCGGCACGGAATCGGTCGATATCCTGCGCGGCCGCATCCATGAATCGATCGAGGAAATCCGCGACAGCTTCGACAAGAAAAAGTAACCCGTCCCGGTCCGGCCCTGACCTCAGCTCTCCTGTGGGTTTCGCGACAGGGCTCGCGCATTGCCCGCTGTCGGATGCTATGGAAGACTGATCACCATCGGAACGCGGTGCGTCCGTCCGGGCGCACAAGGACGCTTTAACACTCTGAATCCGGCTATTGTGCCTTCCGCGAATCGACGCAGATTCGCGGACGGGCGCAGCAGGGTTCAACTGGGGTAGAGGATGAAGGTAGGCATCGAGATGGGAGCGGCGTCCGGCGGGACGAAGGCTCAGCTTGATCTCGAAGAACTATTGGCGACCCGTTTGCTGGTTCAAGGCAATTCGGGTTCGGGAAAGTCGCATCTGTTGCGTCGCCTGCTCGAACAGAGCGCGCCGTGGGTGCAGCAGTGCGTCATCGACCCCGAGGGCGATTTCGTCACGCTCGCCGACAAGTTCGGGCATGTCGTCGTCGACGCCCAGCGCACCGAGGCCGAATTGACCCGCATCGCCGGCCGCATCCGCCAGCATCGCGTTTCGGTCGTGCTCAATCTTGAAGGCCTCGACGTCGAGCAGCAGATGCGCGGCGCCGCGGCCTTCCTGAACGGCATGTTCGATGCCGAGCGCGATTTCTGGTACCCGGTTCTGGTCGTCGTCGACGAGGCGCAGCTGTTTGCGCCGGCCATTGCCGGCGAGGTCTCCGACGAGGCGCGGAAAATCTCGCTTGGCGCGATGACCAACCTGATGTGCCGCGGCCGCAAGCGCGGCCTAGCCGGCGTCATCGCCACCCAGCGCCTGGCCAAGCTCGCCAAGAACGTTGCCGCCGAGGCGTCCAACTTCCTGATGGGCCGCACCTTCCTCGACATCGACATGGCGCGTGCCGCCGACCTGCTCGGCATGGAGCGGCGCCAGGCCGAAATGTTCCGCGATCTGGCGCGCGGCAATTTCATCGCGCTTGGACCGGCGATGTCGCGCAGGCCGCTGCCGGTCGCCATCGGCCCGGTGGAGACATCGGCACGTTCGGTCAGCCCCAAGCTGATGCCGCTGCCAGACGCCAGCGAAGACACGCGCGATCTGATCTTTGCGCCGGCGCCGCTGGAAACGCGCCAGACCGTCCGGCGCACGGCGCCGCCCGCGCCGACGCCGACCGCCGACATCATCGCCCAGCTTTCCCAATTGCGCGCCGAGGCTTCGGCGCCGGTCGCCGAGCCGATCTTCCCGCTGTTCGACGAGGCCGAGCGCGAGGCCCTGATCGACACGATCGTGCGCGAGATGGTCGAAGATCCCGATGCGGCGTTCCGCACCGATGCCGTGCTATACCAGGATTTTCTCGTCCGCTGCCGCATCAAGCGCTTGCAGGGCGAGCCGCCGGCGCTGTCGATGTTCCGCCGCCGCTACGCCGTGGCGCGCTCGGGCATCGATGAGGAAACCGCATCGAGCGACACCTGGCAGCAGGCGCTCGGTATGTCCGTGGCACTTCCCGAGGACCTGCAGGCGGTGTTCCTGATCGTTGCCCAGGCAGCGGTCAAAGGCGCGCCTTGCCCCTCCGACGCCGCGATCGCGCACGCCTATGGCAGCCATTCGGCGCGCCGGGCGCGGCGGCTGCTGACCTATTTCGAGGAACAGGGGCTGGTTGTCGTGCGCACCGATTTCCACGGCAAGCGCTCGGTGGCGTTCCCAGAACTGGGCTGCGAAACCGCCCCCGGCGACCCCGAGAGAACCGACGATCTACCTGAGCGGGAGGCTGCGGAATAGCCCTTTCCACTGCGCTTGGAGGTTGACAAACGCGCCTCGTTTATGGTCCCCAACGCCCACTTGGCCAGCTTATGTCAGGAGAGGGACGCTTGCGGAAGCCCATCGAGACCTATGAGGAATTGCGCGCGAATATCGGGCAGGAACTCGGCGTTTCCGATTGGGTGCTTGTCGACCAGAGCCGCATCGACGCCTTTGCCGACTGCACCGGCGACCGCCAGTGGATCCACGTCGATCCCGAAAGGGCGAAGCGGCGCAGCCCGTTCCGCACCACCGTGGCGCATGGCTTCCTGACATTGTCGTTGATCGGCGCGCTGGTCCAGGAAATCGGCGTGGTGCCCGAGAACACGCTTGCCGCCTTCAACTATGGCCTCGACAAGGTGCGTTTCATCTCGCCGGTGAAGGTCGGATCGCGGGTGCGCATGCGCACCGTGCTGATGTCGATGGACGACAAGGGCCCGGGCCAATATCTGCTCAAGGCCGAAAACACCATCGAGATCGAAGGCGAGGACAAGCCGGCGCTCGTCGCCGAAACGCTGGTCATGCTCTATGAGCGGCGCAAGAAGGCGACGGCCTGAGCCAGCGCCATCTTCCGCCCGGTCACGCGATCGAAATCTCGATCTCGCCGACGCCGTCGACACCGCCTGTCATGCGGTCTCCCGGCCTGACCGCGCCGACGCCCGCCGGCGTGCCGGTGTAGATCAGGTCGCCGGCCTTCAGTTCCATCGATTGACTGCAGATGGCGATCACTTCTGGGATCGACCAGATCAGTTCAGAGAGGTCGCCCTGCTGCCTGGTTTCGCCATTGACGGCGAGCCAGACGCGGCCTTTGCCGGGGTGGCCGATTTCGGACACCGGTACCAGCGGTCCGCAAGGTGCCGAGCGGTCGAAACCCTTGCCCCAGTCCCAGGGGCGGCCGAGTTTCTTGGCGGCGTCCTGCAGGTCGCGGCGGGTCAGGTCGATGCCGACGCCATAGCCCCAGACGTGGTCGAGCGCGTCGGCCGCGGCGATGTTCGAACCGCCCTTGGCGATGGCGACGACAAGCTCGATCTCGTGGTGCAGGTCGCCGGTCAGTGGCGGGTAGGGGATCGTCGCACCGCTGTCGACGACGGAGTCGGCCGGCTTGCCGAAGAAGAACGGCGGCTCGCGATCGGGATCCCTTCCCATTTCGCGGGCGTGCGCTGCGTAGTTGCGGCCGACGCAGAAGATGCGCCGTACCGGAAACCGATCCGGCGATCCGGAAACGGCTACCGAAGCTGGCTCGGGCGGAGCGATGACGAAGTTGACCAAGCAGGGCCTCCCGCAAATGTGATGACGGCTTTTGGCACGATCCGCGCGCGCATTCCACTTGCAATCTGCAGGCCGGCCACCTGCAATCTGCAGCCAGGGAAGCGGCCGTTGCCGGTGCGTAGCAAGATGGCTCAAGTCGAAGCGGCTGCGATCAGGCGTCTTTTCTGCGCTGGCATGCACGCATTGCGTGTCTGGATCCAAAAAGGCGCTTGCAGCCTGCATTTGCACGGATAGGATTTGCGCACCTGACTGGTCGGGGTCTGCCTGGCCGGTCGCGGCAACATGGGAGGTTTCATGTCGGATGTATCTTTGGTCGTGAATGGCCGAAAGGTCAGCGGCGCGGTGGAGGACCGCACGCTTCTCGTTCATTTCCTGCGTGAGCATTTGGGGCTGACCGGAACGCATGTCGGTTGCGATACGTCGCAATGCGGCGCCTGCGTCGTCCATGTCGACGGCAAGGCGATGAAGTCCTGCTCAATGCTTGCGGTACAGGCCTCGGGTTCGACTGTCACCACCATCGAAGGCCTCGCCGATGGCGCCGACCTTCATCCCGTCCAGGCGGCGTTCAAGGAACATCATGGCCTGCAGTGCGGCTTCTGCACGCCGGGCATGATCATGACGGCGACCGACATGATCCGCAGGCATCCCGAAGGCCTCGACGAGGCGACCGTGCGCGCGGAGCTCGAAGGCAACATCTGCCGCTGCACCGGTTACCACAACATCGTCAAGGCGATCCTCGCCGCTTCGAAAACGATGTCGAAGGCGTCCAAGAGCAAGGCGAAAAAGGCGGCATAGGGACAGGGGAGCGCAGGGCGAGCAGGGACATGGTCCCTTACGCCGTCGCGGTCTGCCTCCATAGCCAGCATTCGCCATCTGCTTTTTGAGTTCGGGAGGAACTGAAATGGGAATCGAAGGCATCGGCGCGCGGGTTGCGCGCAAGGAAGACAAGAGGTTCATCACAGGCGCCGGACGTTATGTCGACGACATGGTCGTGCCGGGCATGAAACACGCTGCATTCGTGCGCAGCCCGCACGCCCATGCCGACATCAAGAAGATCGAGACCAAAAAAGCCGAGGCGATGCCGGGTGTCATCGGCGTGCTGACCGGCAAGCAACTCAAGGCCGACGGCATCGGCAACCTGATCTGCGGCTGGATGATCCATTCCAAGGATGGTTCGCCGATGAAGATGGGGGCGTGGTCGCCACTGGCGGTCGACCGGGTGCGCTATGTCGGTGATGCCGTCGTCGTGGTGGTGGCCGACACCAAGGGCCAGGCGCGCGACGCCGCCGAAGCTGTCGAGATCACCTACAAGGAACGCAAGTCGGTTGCCGACGCGGTCGATGCGCTCGCCAAGGGCGCGCCGCAGCTTCATCCCGAAGCCGACGGCAACCTGATCTTCGACTGGGGCATCGGCGACGAAGCTGCGACCGACGCCGCCCTGAAGTCGGCGGCCCACATCACCCGCCTCGACATCGTCAACAACCGGCTGGTTCCGAATGCGATGGAGCCGCGCGCGGCCCTTGGCCACTACGATAAGGCCGAGGACCACTACACCTGCTGGACGACCTCGCAGAACCCGCATGTCGCCCGGCTGGTCATGAGCGCGTTCTACAATGTCGCGCCGGAAAACAAGCTGCGTGTCATCGCCCCGGACGTCGGCGGCGGCTTCGGCTCGAAGATCTACATCTATCCCGAGGAAATCGTCTGCCTGTGGGCCTCGAAACGGACCGGCGTGCCGGTCAAGTGGGTGGCCGACCGCACCGAGAGTTTCCTGACCGACGCCCATGGCCGCGACCACCACACCACGGTCGAGATGGGTTTCGACAAGAACAACAAGATCGTCGGGCTGAAGGTCGACACCATCGCCAATCTTGGCGCCTACATGTCGCTGTTTTCCTCGGCGACGCCGACCTATCTTTATGCCACGCTGCTGTCGGGTCAGTACGACATCCCGGCGATCTACGGCAATGTGCGCACCGTCTACACCAACACCGCACCGGTCGATGCCTATCGCGGCGCTGGGCGGCCGGAGGCGACCTTCGTGCTCGAGCGCACGATGGAGATCGCCGCGCGTGAGCTTGGCGTTTCGCCCGCCGAACTGCGGCGGACGAATTTCATCACCAAGTTCCCGCACCAGACGCCTGTCATCATGTGCTACGACGCCGGCGATTATGGCGCGTCGCTCGATGCGGCGATGAAGCAGGCCGACTATGCCGGCTTTGCCAAGCGCAAGACGGCTGCGGCCAAGAAGGGCAAGCTGCGCGGCATCGGCATGAGCTGCTACATCGAGGCCTGCGGCATTGCGCCGTCGGCAGCGGTGGGGTCGCTCGGCGCAGGTGTCGGCCTGTGGGAATCCGCTGAGGTGCGGGTCAATGCCGTCGGAACCATCGAGGTGCTGACCGGCTCGCACAGCCATGGCCAGGGCCATGAGACGACCTTCGCCCAGCTCGTCAACTCACGCTTCGGCGTGCCGATCGACAGCGTCTCCATCGTTCATGGCGACACCGACAAGGTGCAGATGGGCATGGGCACCTATGGCTCGCGCTCGGGCGCCGTCGGCATGTCGGCGATCGTCAAGGCGCTCGACAAGGTCGAGGCCAAGGCCAAGAAGATCGCCGCACACCTGCTCGAGGCCGACGAAGGTGACATCGTCATCGAGAACGGCCAGCTCAAGGTGGCCGGCACCGACAAGAACGTGCCGTGGTTCCAGATGGCGCTGGCCGCCTATACCGCACACAACCTGCCGCAAGGCATGGAGCCGGGCCTGAAGGAGACGGCATTCTACGATCCGTCGAACTTCACCTTCCCGGCCGGCTGCTACATCTGCGAGGTGGAGATCGATCCCGAGACGGGGAAGACCGACATCGTCCAGTTCGTCGCCGCCGACGATTTCGGCAACATCATCAATCCGATGATCGTCGAAGGGCAGGTGCATGGCGGCATCGCCCAGGGCGTCGGCCAGGCGCTGCTGGAAGGCGCTGTCTATGACGCCAGCGGCCAGCTTCTGACGGCAAGCTACATGGACTACACCATGCCGCGTGCCGACGATCTGCCGTCATTTCAGATATCGACGTCGAACACGCCCTGTCCGAGCAATCCGCTCGGCATCAAGGGCTGCGGCGAGGCCGGCGCCATCGGTTCGCCGCCGGCGGTCATCAACGCCATAACCGATGCGCTCGGCCACGACAACCTGACCATGCCGGCGACGCCGGGCAAAGTCTGGGCCGCATTGCGCGCCGGCACGAAGCACTGAGGAGGACGCACCATGTATTCCGTCAACTATCATCGCGCCACCTCGGTCGCGGACGCCGCCAAGAAGATCAAGAGCGGTGACGCTAAATATCTCGCCGGCGGCATGACGCTGATCCCGGCGATGAAGACACGGCTCGCAGCCCCCTCGGACCTGGTCGACCTGAACCACATCGCCGACCTCAAGGGCATCAAGGTCTCGGGCAAGAACGTCACCATCGGTGCGGCGACGACGCATTTCGACGTCGCCAATGACGAGAAGCTGAAAAAGATCTGCCTGGCCTTGTCGCATCTCGCCAGCCACATCGGCGATCCCGCCGTCCGGCATCGCGGCACCATCGGCGGCTCGGTCGCCAACAACGATCCGGCGGCCGACTACCCCTCGGCGCTGCTGGCGCTGGGGGCTACCGTCGTCACCAACAAGCGTCAGATCGCCGCCGACAAGTTCTTCAAGGGCCTGTTCGAAACAGCACTCAAGGACGACGAGATCGTCACCGCAGTGACCTTCACGGCGCCGGCCAGGTCGGGCTATGCCAAGTTCCCGAACCCGGCGTCGCGTTATGCCATGACCGGCGTATTCGTGACCAAGGGCAAGGATGGCGTGCGCGCGGCGGTCACCGGGGCAGGCGACGATGGCGTGTTCCGCTCCAAGGAGATCGAGGCGGCGCTGACCAGGAAGTTCGAGGCATCGGCGCTGGAAGGGGTGACGGTTCCATCAGGCAGCCTGATGGGTGACATCCATGCCACGCCGGAGTATCGCGCCAATCTGGTGGTGGTGATGGCCAAACGTGCGGTCATGGCCGCCAACGCCTGAGGCCAGCAAACGCAAAGTGCAGAGAGGGGCCTCCGGGCCCCTTTTGGCGTCAGAAAGGAAACAAGACATGGCCGTTCGTCGCATCGTCGCCAATCTCCACGCAGCCGAGCCCAGGGCAGCCCAAGCATTCTACGGCGACCTGCTCGGGCTCGACATTCTCATGGATCACGGCTGGATCCTGACCTTCGGCACCGGCGGTATGATGACACCGCAGCTCGGCGTTGCCAGCGAGGGTGGGGCGGGTACGCCGGTACCGCTGCTTTCGATCGAGGTCGACAATGTCGATGAGCTCTATGACAGGGTGAAGGCCGCACGCCTTGAGATCGTCTACGATCTTGCCGATGAGCCCTGGGGCGTCAGGCGGTTTTTTGTCCGCGACCCGTTCGGCAACATCGTCAACATCCTCGAACACCGGGCATAGAACGAAAGTCTGCGATTTCCGGACAGACATCTTGCCGGTCAGGCCTTGGCATCGGTCGCGAAGGCGGCTTACATGCCGCCGGTCATCAGCATCCTGGAGCATAGTGGAATGGCGCGTCCGATTACCTCGATCGCCGATCTTCGAGCCATCGCCAAGCGCCGGGTGCCGCGCATGTTCTACGACTATTGCGATTCCGGCTCCTGGACCGAGAGCACCTATCGCGAGAATGAGAGCGACTTCGTGCCGATCAAGCTGCGCCAGCGCGTTGCCGTCGACATGCGTGACCGTATGCTTGAAACGACGATGGCCGGCGAGACGGTGTCGATGCCGGTGGCGATCGCGCCGACCGGCCTGACCGGCATGCAGCATGCCGACGGCGAGATCCACGGCGCGCGGGCTGCCGAGAAGGCCGGCATTCCGTTCACGCTGTCGACGATGAGCATCTGCTCGATCGAAGACATCGCCGAAAACACGTCGAAGCCGTTCTGGTTCCAGCTCTATGTGATGCGCGACCGCGAGTTCGTCTCCAATCTCATCCGCCGCGCCAAGGCTGCCGGATGCTCGGCCCTGGTGCTGACGCTCGACCTGCAGATTCTCGGCCAGCGCCACAAGGACATCGTCAACGGCCTGTCGACGCCGCCGCGCATGACGGTGTCCAATATCATCAACCTGGCGACCAAGCCGCGCTGGTGCCTCAACATGCTGCGCACCAACCGGCGCACCTTCCGCAACATCGCTGGCCACGCCAAGGGCGTCACCGATCTGCGCTCGCTGTCGTCATGGACCGCCGAACAGTTCGACCCGGCGCTCAGCTGGGACGACGTGAAGTGGATCAAGGACCAGTGGGGCGGCAAGCTGATCCTCAAAGGAATCCTCGATGCTGAGGACGCCGAGAAGGCCGTGGCAAGCGGCGCCGACGCGCTGATTGTCTCCAATCATGGTGGCCGTCAGCTCGACGGCGCGATTTCCTCGATCTCGGCGCTGCCCGGCATTGTCGACGCGGTCGGCGACCGCATCGAGGTGCTGATGGATGGCGGTATCCGCTCCGGCCAGGACGTGCTCAAGGCCGTGGCCCTTGGCGCCAAGGGCGTGTTCATCGGCCGCTCGTTCCTCTATGGCCTCGGCGCCGGCGGCGAGGCGGGCGTGACCGCGTGCCTCGACATCATCCGCAAGGAGCTCGATATCACCATGGCCTTCTGCGGCCTGCGCGACATCAAGGACGTCGACAGCCGCATCATCGCCCGGCGCTGAGGATCCCGGCGGCACCAGCCCCGTCGACGCGCGAGCCGCGCCCTTGAGCGTCGTCGTCAATTCCATGAAGCGGACGTCGATGTTCCGACCACCCCAGGCTGGCCTTGTGTCGCGGAAGGTTCGAACCTCGGCGCTGCCATGCTTCTGAAGGAGGCAGACAGGCCTGGGCTTTCCCAAAGCTTCGGCGCACGGCATGTTGCGCCGGCGCCGGAGGGCCTGCACCGGCGTGGGTTCAGGCCTGCCACCGATGCGCTGCGACTGAGCGATGCCGAGGAAGGTCGCGCGGCTGCCGGGTCGGAGGCTGGGTTTTGCCGCGTGCATGGACAAGGAGGTTCTCGGATGATTGCGGCCTCGCGCATATGCTCGGCTGAATGAAGCCGCTGCTTCACCGGGCCGCCGGCAGGGCGGCATTGAAGGCGAAACGCGTCGGGCTGATCGCGCTTGGCACCCTCATGCTCGTCCTCGGCATCGTCGGCGCCTTCCTGCCGGTCATGCCGACGACGATCTTCCTGATCCTGGCGGCCTGGTGCTTCGGGCGTTCGTCGCCGCGCATCGAGGCGTGGATGCTCAACCATCCCCGCTTCGGCCCGACCCTGCGCGACTGGCGGCAATATGGGGCCGTGCCGCGCAAGGCCAAGATCCTTGCCTTGCTGGGCATGGCATCGGGCTATGGCCTGTTCCTTGTCGGCACCAGGCCTGCGCCGCCGTTGGCTGTCGTGGTTGCCACATGCATCGTGGCGGCCGCCATCTATGTCGCCACGCGACCCGAACGGAATGGCGCGGATGACCCCGCCGATGGCACTGAAGCGTCGCCCCGGCCGGCGCGGCAGAACGAAGATGTCTGAGCCCGGAACTGAACGGGGCCGGCTCTTGGCACGCTCAGGTCGCGCCGGCCGGGTACGGCTGCAACTGCTGAATCTTGCGAAATCCACCGATGTCGCCGTGAGGCACAAGACTGGTTGTCCTCCAGCGCATCTCCCGGCGAAGTTTCGAAGGAATAATGAACTACGCAATGGCGAAACCCAGGACATATCGATCTGAGCGGATCGCAATTGCATCGAGCAAATATCTTCCGCAGTCCCCTTTGGCTCGACTGCTTGCTTCTGTTTTGGAAAACTACCGTCCTAGCCGGTCGCTTCGGGCGGCGCTTCATTTTTCCAGCCGGCGAGCTCCGGTAGGTCATCAAGCCAACTTTTCTCCGACATCGAGGCATCTCCGGTCTGCGGTGCAGCCTCAGCGGCGTTCTGAATGAGCCAGTCCACCCACTTCCGATAGGCAGCCTGGTTGAGTTGGGGCGGCAACACCTTGGCCTTGGCCAGCATGCGTTTGCGGAAACTGACTTGCCGGCGAAGTTTGGTCGTCGTGAACTTGATCGACTTGCCTTGGTATTCAACCGTCCAGCGCCCATCCCCATGGCTGGCGAGCCTGTCAATGGCGAAATCGACATCGACCGGCCTGTCCCGCCAGGGAAGCTCGATGGCCTTCTTTCTCAGGTCGATAGCCCATCGCCGGTAGTCGGCGCCGGCACGCTGGGGCGGCAGTACACCAGCTTGTTCGAGTATCTTCCTTCGGAAGGTAGGCTGCTTCTTGATCTGGCCCGTCGTCAGTTCGATGCGATGCCCCCGGAATTCGACGTGCCACCGGATCCTCCCGTTGCCGAAATACTTTACCAGCCTGTCGATGACGAACTCGTCATCGCTAGGCGTCGCGCATCCCTGCTTGATGCTCTCGAAAATGTACTGACTATCGGTGGGCATGACGTGGCCTCGTGCAGGACCTTTCGGTGGCTTAGAGATCTAGAAGATATAGGACCAATTTCCCAATTTTATCATGATCTTTGTTGTGGATTTGTTGGCTAGCGTTCGTGAATTAATTTTGAATTTTGTGCCTCGCACACGCCTTTTGCTGCTATTGCCGTCGCAAAAGTCGTTTCTAAGCTTATGGGAATTTAACTCGCGGTCCGCAATATCCTTCATAGGCCGGCCGCGGTGTATGAAAGAACGCGGCGAGACTTTCCTCGCTGTCGGTGACGATTTTCTCCGCCGTGGCTGGCAGCTGTGAGAAGGCGCGGGCAAAATCGTCAAGTTCGATGGGGTTGTCCTTCATGGCGGGGCCATCAAGTCGGAGCAGCCGGTCCCGGCCGATCAACAGTCCGGCTTGCCCCAAGGCATTCTGGCTTTGCAGCCGCATGGAGGCCGCAGCCTATCTTGGCCTTGGGTAAAGGCGAAGTCCCGTTCAACACAGCCAAGACAAAGGATGCCGACGTGATGGCGGCCAATCTCGTAGCAGGCGAGCGCGTCCACAAGCAGGGTCATGACAGGGTTGTTCGCCCAGACGCCGCCATCGGCAAATTGGTGGTCGTCGTTCTCAGAGGCTGAGAAGAGGGTTGGTGCGGCTGCGGTGGCCAGCGCGACATCGACCATCTTCTCTGGCCAGTCCAGCTTGTAAGCGGGGAGGTGCGGCGTCTTGAACAATGTCACTTCGTTGAATTCGTCGAAAGCGGGCATGACCAATCGCCGCTCGGCGTCGCCGACACCTTCACGAAACGTCTCTGTTGAGGGCGCTGCTCGTGATCTGCGGCTGTGTTGCGGTTGGGGAAGAGGATCGCCTGGGACAAGGCCCGATATCTTTCGTGGCGAACTCGGCTTCGCAGAGCATATCCAGGCCGTTCTGCGATGGATGATGTGGAAGGGATGAGGCAACCGACGCGCAGTCGGGCAGTGGCTGAATGTCTGAATGCGCCCCAATTCGCGCCGTTCATGGCTGTTGTCGACGATCCGGGCAGGCGCCATTCCTTCTGCGTGGTAAATTGATGGCCCTGCCACGCCCATGAGCTGGAGCTTCCCCATGCGGGTCGTCATCTTCGCACCGTCGAACGTCCACTCACTGGAACTCGCCGGCCTTATGGACGTATTCGCCGAAGCGAACGCCCGCGCCGGCAAAATGTCCTATGAGGTTTCTGTCGTTGCCGAAAATGATCGCACGATCCGCTGCGCGTCAGGGCTGAGAGTGCTGCCCGACTCCGCCTTCGACTCCTACCCGGGTAGCCCTGATACCTTGCTGGTGGCCGGGAGCGTCGGCGTTCCTCATGACCCAGGCAGGCAGGTCATCGACTGGTTGACCAGGACGGCCGCCCACGCGCGCCGCTTTGGCTCAGTATGTACAGGGGCATTCGTGCTTGGCGAAGCTGGTCTGCTCACAGGCCGGCGGGTCGCCACGCATTGGCAGTTCGCGTCTCTGCTTGCGGAGCGCTTCCCCGAGGCGCGTGTGGAGGGCGACCGGGTTTTCGTCCGTGACGGCTCGATGATCACCTCGGCGGGGTCTAGCGCGGCGATTGATCTCGGCCTTTCCCTCGTCGAGGAGGACCTCGGCCGGGAAGTGGCGCTCTACGTGGCCCGCCGGTTGGTCGTGTTCCTGAAGCGACCGGGCGACCAGTCACAGTTCAGCGTGCATCTGGCGGCACAGGCGATAGACCGCAGCCGGCTCTACAACGTCCAGCAATATGTTCTGAACCATCCTGCGGCGGATCTTTCGGTGACTGCCTTGGCGAAGATCGCCGCGATGAGCGCGCGCAACTTCACGCGCGTTTTTTCGCAGGAGGTCGGGATATCGCCATCCGACTATGTCAACCTGACGCGCCTCGATGTTGCACGCTTCCTCCTGGAAGGCAGCCGGCTGCCGGTCGCAACGATCGCCCAGAGGAGCGGCTTCGGGTCGGCGCGGGCGATGCGCCGCGCCTTTCTCGAGCATCTTGGCTCGACGCCCTCCGAGTATCGAGACCGCTTTCGAAGCTCGGGAGACGGGTCAAGACCCACTTTGTCCGAAACCGGCTGACTGTTGTCTGGAAACGGCCCTTCGCAAGCATTGCGCTGCTGCGCGGAACCGCGCCATTGCTTGAGCCATGAACGATTTCATGGAACTCACCCCGGCGGATTTCACTGGCCTCAGGCGGCCCGGTGGCAGCCAGGCGAGCCCCGTATCCAACGCAGTACTTCGGCTGGTCGTTCGGAAACTGGTCGAGGAACTGACTGACGGCATCGTGATCGCCCGTGTTTCAGCAGGCAACGCGCCTCTTCTTTACGTGAACAGGGCTTTCGAAAACCTGACGGGATACGAGCGGCACGAAGTACTCGGCAAGGATTGCCGCTACCTGCAGGGAAACAACCGCGACCAGCCGGAAGTTGCGCGCATCCGTGCAGCCATTGCGGCCCGGGTGTCGGTAGACGTCACGCTGCGAAACTATCGGAAAGACGGCTCGGCCTTCTGGAACCGCCTCAGCCTCAGACCCATCGCGGTCGTCGGGGAACAGCTCTACCTCGGCATTCTTCGAGACGTGTCGGCCATTCGTCAGACGGAGATCGACCTGGATCGCGCAGCCAACTTCGACGTCGCCACGGGGTGCCTCAACCGCCAATCATTCATCGTGGCGGCGGAAAGATGCTTCGCGACGCATTCCGGTCGGGCGCTGATCGTAAAGCTCGACATCATCGGTTTCCACGACATCAATGCCGGATACGGGTTCGAAGTCGGCGACGCGCTGCTGCTTGAGACCGGCCGCCGGCTGCGGGAAACCGGGGCGGCGACGGTCGCCCGGATGGGCGCAAACGAGTTCGCATTGGCCTTCGAACTGCCTGATGAAGCGAGCGCGCAGCCCATTGTGAGCCACATTTCCATTGCGCTTGACCATGACTTCGTGGTCCCGGGGGCGAGCGTCTCGCTGCGCTTTGCAATTGGCTATGCCATCGGGGAACCTGGCGGCAGTGCAATCGCGCTGGTTCGAAATGCCGGCACCGCGCTGCAGGCGGCCAAGTCCGATCAGCTCGGCGGGCCTCGCCCGTTTCTGGGCGCCGACCAGGAGGAGGCTCGCCTCCGCGTCCGGTTGACCCGCGAGCTGAAGGTCGCCATCGCGAACAACGAGTTCGTCTATCATTTTCAACCCCAGATTGACCTCTCGTCCGGCGAATGGGTGGGTGCGGAAGCGCTGCTACGGTGGAACCATCCCCTTTTCGGCAGCCAGCCGCCGAGCCGTTTCATAGAAGCGGCCGAGCGCACCGGTCTGCTCCTGGACCTCGGCGAACGCGGCCTCTTCGCCGTGGCGGACTTCGCCCGGCGAGTCAACGAGCACCGCGACAGGCCGTTGCGCTTTTCGGTGAACGTGTCCGCCACGGAATTCCTTCACCGCGATATGGCGGAATTGGTGGATCGGGTTCTGCGGCAGACCGGTGCAGAACCAGCCTGGCTGACGCTGGAGATCACCGAGAGCATGCTCCTCAACGACACGCCCGGCGTGCTGGAGGCGTTCCGACGGCTGCGCGATCTCGGCATCGGCCTCTCCGTCGACGATTTTGGGACCGGCTATTCGAGCCTACGACTGCTCGAGACGTTTCCGGTGACCGAAATCAAGATTGACCGGAGCTTCGTCGGCGAACTCGCCGCGAGTCCTTCGAAGATGGTTATCGTCCGCGCCATCAGCGATCTTGGGCGCGCTCTGGGTCTTACCGTTGTGGCGGAAGGGGTGGAGACCGAGGCCCAGCGCGCGCTACTCGCCGGGATGGGATGTCCTATCGGCCAGGGCTACCTCTTCGGGTTTCCGGCCGATGAAGAAAGCTTCACAGCGAATTTGTGCCGAGCAAGGCCGAGCGGACGCAATTGAAGGGCAGCTATGATTGTTGTCCAGTCAAAAGCTGACCTACCATTGTCGACCTAAAGGCGCCAGCCAGCAACCTAATGGCGGCGATCCCGTATTGTTCCAATGTGAATTGATATTGCGATCTTCCAGGTCAGGACAAGAAAAAACCTATTCATCTGATGGCCCGCCGTTGAATAGGTTGTACAGGTCAATGCCAAGCGCGTTAAAGTATTGGTAGCGACGTCATTGGAGGAAATATGTGGGTTCGATCTCGCAGATCTGAGACGCGCGATTGTTCTTGACCGGCGAGCCGCTCCTTGAAGGCTCTCGCGCATCCGAGATGCGTGCCCAAGCAGCGACTGTCAGCCGATCCAGCTCTCCCGCGCAGTCTACGCCGCTTAGAACTTGTAGCTGATGCCCGCCCGCACGGTGTGCTCGTTGAGTTCGATCTTCACACCTTGCGGAAACGTCTCGGAACCGAAATCGGCGTAACGATACTCAAGGCGGCCGATCCAGTTGTCGGTGAACGTATGCTCGATGCCGGCACCCACGGTCCAGCCGATGAACGTCTTGCTTTCGTCATAGGCAAACTCCGACATCTTCACGAAGGCATTTGCAAAGGCAACGCCACCGGTTGCGAAAAGCAGCGTCCGGTCCATCGCGTAGCCGGCACGAAGGCGCGCACTGCCTTGCCAATTGGTTCCGGCCTCGGCGGGAATGTCGACTGGCGGGAAATCGGGAGCGTTGAACGTGAAGAGCAGATCCCGCGTGGTCCAGGCGTGTTCGATGTCCGCCTCGATACCGGCGACGAAACTGCCATTGAGCTGCCAATTGTAACCCGCGTGGACGCCCAACACTCCATTGTCGAAACCTTCGACGTCGAACGGCGCGTCTGAATCTACATTGACCACGCCATTGAGCCAGGCGTAGCCGCCATGCAGGCCGACATAGCCGCCGGTCCAGACAAAACCTGCAGGCGCGGCTGCAGGCTCGTAGGCAACCACGTCGGCGGCAAATGTACTGCCTGCAGCAATAAACAGGATGGTCGAAGCGAGAAGAAACGTCTTCATGAAAAGACCCCGAGAGTGACGGGGCACAACACGGCAACTCTTCATTGCCTGGAAACCTGATTGCTGCACACCCTGCGGTGCGTGATAGGGGCTAGCTCCGCGTCCGGTAAACGACCAAATCTGGTGCCATCTTGCCGCGTAGCTGTTCTCTTCTCATTTCGTTCCCACCATAGGGACGGCGGAGTGGCTGCCTGTGAAGACTTTTGTCGGCAGTTCCTGCCTATTGGGTGAAGCTTGCCACCGGAATGCCAACAAGTAGTCGTTGGCGCATCCGCAGGTGCTCATGGTCACTGTCATTCATTCCGTGAGATGGTCGGCTCCCTTGCCGCCCTTGGCAAGAACCTGGACCGTCCAAGTCCTGTTCTGCCGCCAAGGATGGTTGGTCGGTCGGTGGAAACGGGCTGCCAACATTCTGTTCGCGAAGGCCGACTATGGAAGCGATCGCTCCGGCTGGGCGAAGGTGACCCCTGTAGGCACTGGGAATGCCAGCGAGAAGATACAGGTTTTCAAAGGCAACACGCGGCCCTTCAGCTCAACTCCACCTCATGGGCGCTAGCTGAGGTCAGCTTTTTGCGATTGCTGACCCAGCATTTGACAGGTCGCATTTGCGCTGGGTCAAAGCTCGTCCCGTCAATTGGGGCTATGAGATGATGCAAGGGACGGCAGTTGGCCGTTCGACAATGGAGACGATTCCAATGAAGCTGGTAGCATCTCTGTCCTTGGCGACCTATCCGGACGCGAATTCCTCGAAGATCGTGGCGCATGCGGTCGCCCTCGTCAAACAGATCGACGCGGCGCTCCATGCTGTCGCCATTGATGTCGACATTCCCGACGTTTCGAACGCGCTGTCGAGCTACTTTCTCGATCTTCCCCACCAGATACAAGACGCCGAGGCGACCAGTCGCAAGCGCGGCAGCGATCTGCTGGAGGCAATTGCACAAGAAGCTGCGCGTAGCGGTGTAACGGTCACCACTCAGGAGTTGACCGCCCCACCTGCCTTGATGGGGGATGTGGCTGCAAAGCACTCCCGCTATTTCGATCTCTGTCTGGTTGGCTGGGAACCTGCCAACCAGACGGCACGAATGATAGCCGAGGCGATTCTGTTCGGCTCGGGTAGGCCGACCCTCCTCCTTCCCGAGTCTGTTGATGTTGGGTTGCTTGGACATGTCGTGATCGCCTGGGACGGCAGCCGAGTGGCCGCACGGGCAGTTGCTGACGCGCGGGCGTTTCTCGAACGCGCCTCCATGATCACCGTCGTGACCGTGACCGACGAAAAGCCGCTTCCGGCACAGCGCATCGGCGAACGCCTTGCGCTGGGCTTGAAGACGCGTGGTCTGGTGGCTGAGGCTGCCACTATCCAGGCAGGCGACAGTTCAATCGGCGCAGCTCTTCAGGAGCATGCTCTCAGGATCGGCGGCAATCTGCTTGTCATGGGCGGGTATGGTCACTCGCGCGTCAGGGATTTCGTGCTTGGCGGTGCCACTGACGGCATTCTTGCGGATTTGCGCCTGCCTGTGCTGCTTTCGCATTAGGTCGACGGAGATGAGAGGCGAGACGGAACCTGTCCTGCGTTTCCACGGCGCAGCCCATAGCGTCACCGGCTCATGTTATGAGATCGAGACGCCGTATTCGCGCATACTCATCGACTGCGGCCTGTTCCAGGGATCGAAGTCCGAACGGGAATTGAATTATGGCGCATTCCCGTTTCCACCGGGCGCGATTGACGCTGTCATCCTGACGCACGCGCATATCGACCACAGCGGTCTTTTGCCGAAACTGGTCAAACAGGGTTTTTGCGGTCCGATCCATACGACGCGCGCCACCATCGATCTTTGCTCGGTCATGCTGCCGGATGCGGCACATATCCAGGAAATGGAAGTCGAGCAGTTGAATCGCCGCAACGCGCAACGCGGGCGGCCGCTGGTCGAGACGATCTACAGTCAGCAGGATACTGCCACCTGCATGACACTGTTTCGAGCCTTGGAGTATGGCGAATGGAACACCGTCGCCGAAGGCCTCCGCGCCCGCTTCTGGAACGCTGGCCATCTGCTTGGTTCGGCATCGGCAGAGCTCGAAATCGACCGGCACGATGCGCCCCTGCGCCTCATTTTTTCGGGTGACATCGGCCCAGGTCATAAGCTGCTTCAGGCCAGTCCCGAGGGGCCTGCCGACGTTGACTATCTGATCTGCGAAGCGACGTATGGCGACCGCGACCGACCGGACGTCTCACCCGAGCAGCGGCGATCCCAGCTCGGTGAGATCGTGCGTGGCGCCGCCGAGGCCGGCGGCCCGCTGATCATTCCGTCCTTCGCTGTCGAGAGGACGCAAGAACTGCTGGTCGACCTGTATCTACTCATGCAGGCTGGTACCGTGCCGATGGTTCCAGTCTTTGTCGATTCGCCTCTGGCGACGCGCGCCAGCACGATTTTTGAACGGCACGCCGATGACATCGAGCGAGGCAACGTGTTGCGCCAGGCTCTCAGCTCAAAGGAGTTGCGGTTCACCGAGACGGTGGAGCAGAGCAAGGCGATCAATCGCCTGACGGGCTTCTTCGTGGTGATCGCCGCTAGCGGCATGTGTGACGCGGGACGCATTCGCCATCATCTCAAGGCGAACCTATGGCGCAGGAACGCAACGGTGATGATCGCTGGATACCAGGCCCAAGGATCGCTCGGCAGAATCCTGCTCGACGGGGCGCAGCGCGTGCGCATTCAGGGCGAAGAGGTCGAGGTCAAGGCACATATTTGTCTGTTCGACCTTTATTCCGGCCATGCCGATGCCGGCGAACTGGTCGCCTGGGTCCAGGCTCGAACTCCGGTGAGGCATGCGGTTTTCCTGACACATGGCGAGGATTCGGGGCTCGCTGGCCTCAGCCAGCGTCTGCAGGGATTGATCCCTTTTGACCGGATCATCGTACCCAGGCTGGATGACGCCTTCCAATTGACGCCGAGCGGCAGTTTGCCGATCGCTGCCAGCCAGCCGCGCCGGCTACAGCCGGAAAGGGTTGCCCGCCTTGACTGGCACAACGATCTTTCAAAACTTCTCCTGGACGTCACCGAGGCTATCGATGCCGCAGCCGATGAACGCGGTCGCGCTGCCATCATCAGACGAATGCGGAGAGCGCTCAACAACAAGGCTGCATAGAGACCGCGACGCGATGAACTGAAAGCGCGGACGGGCGTTGGTATCGATGTGGTGCAGATCAACGAACATAGGCTCATGCCGCAATCCGGCGACAGGGGGCGAGCAGGCGATGGGAGCCAGACATGACCGAGCACACGACAACTCCAGCACCCGATGGCCGGCTGTCCGATCGCGAGCTGCACGATATCGATGCCTATTGGCGCGCCGCGAACTATCTGACGATTGGCCAGATCTACCTGCTCGACAATCCGCTGCTGCGCGAGCCGTTGCGGCTGGAGCACGTCAAGCCGCGTCTCCTCGGCCATTGGGGAACGTCGCCGGGGCTGAGTTTCATCTATGCGCACCTCAATCGCATCATCCGGCTCAGGGACAGCAATGTGATCTATGTCTGCGGTCCCGGTCATGGCGGCCCGGCGATGGTGGCGAACACCTATTTGGAGGGAACTTATAGCGAGCTCAATCCGGACATTGCGATGGACGAGCAGGGGCTGTGCAAGCTGTTTCGGCAGTTCTCATTTCCCGGCGGCATTCCAAGCCATGCAGCACCTGATGTGCCCGGCTCGATCCACGAGGGCGGCGAGTTGGGCTACTCGCTCTCGCATGCCTACGGCGCGGCCTTCGACAATCCGGATCTCGTGGTTGCCTGCGTCGTCGGTGACGGCGAGGCTGAAACGGGACCACTGGCGGCCGCGTGGCATTCCAACAAGTTCCTTAACCCGGCGCGCGACGGGGCAGTCCTGCCGATCCTGCATCTGAATGGCTACAAGATCGCCAATCCAACCATTCTGGCCCGCATTCCCGAAGACGAATTGCGCGCACTGTTTGCCGGTTACGGCTATGAGCCGCTGTTCGTGGAAGGCCATGAGCCAGCCCTGATGCATGAGCGCCTGGCGAGCGTGCTCGACGACGCGTTTGATCGGATACAGGCTATCCAGCATGCCGCACGCAACGGCTCCGCAACGACCGCGCCACGACCTGAATGGCCAATGATCGTATTGCGGAGCCCCAAGGGTTGGACAGGCCCGAAAGAGGTCGACGGCCTGAAGACCGAGGGCTTCTGGCGGTCCCACCAGGTTCCTTTGTCAGGTCTTGCGGAAAACCCCGCCCATCTCAAGCTGCTCGAAGAATGGCTGAAAAGCTACCGGCCCGAGGAATTGTTCGACCCTGCGGGCGCTCCGGTTGCCTCGATCCGCGCCACTGCACCTTTGGCGACGAGACGCATGAGCGCCAACCCGCATGCCAATGGCGGCCTGCTGCGCAGGTCTCTCGACCTTCCCAGGTTACAGGACCACGCCGTTGCGCTCGAGCGCCCTGGTGCTGTCAAGTCCGAGTCGACGCGGGTCATGGGCCGTTTCCTGCGCGATGTCATGCAGTTGAACGAGGCCGCCAAGAACTTTCGCATCGTCGGCCCGGACGAGACTGCCTCGAACCGTCTCCAGGACGTGTTTGAAGTGACCGAGCGCGGCTGGATGGAGAAGATCCTGCCGGAAGACGTTCATCTCGGGCGTGAGGGCAGGGTTCTAGAAATCCTCTCCGAGCACACCTGCCAGGGTTGGCTCGAAGGCTACCTGCTCACCGGGCGCCATGGCCTGTTTTCCTGCTACGAGGCGTTCATCCACATCGTCGATTCCATGTTCAACCAACACGCGAAGTGGCTGGATGCCTGCAACGAGATTCCGTGGCGGCGGCCAATCGCATCGCTGAACTACCTGTTGTCGAGCCATGTCTGGCATCAGGAACACAACGGCTTCAGCCATCAGGATCCCGGCTTCATCGACGTCGCCCTTAACAAGAAGGCCGACATTGTGCGCGTCTATCTGCCGCCGGACGCCAATACTTTGCTCTGCGTGACCGACCATGTGCTGCAGACCTGGAACCGCATCAACGTCATCGTCGCCGGCAAGCCGCCGTCTTGGCAGTGGCTGTCGATGGACAAGGCAATTGTTCACTGCAGGGCAGGGATCGGCATCTGGGACTGGGCGTCGACGGACAATGGGGCCGAGCCCGACGTGGTGATGGCTTGCGCCGGCGACGTCCCGACCCTGGAGACGCTGGCCGCTGTGCAGATCTTAAGGCAACACCTTCCTGATGTCAGGATCAGGGTGGTCAATGTCGTCGACCTGATGACACTTCAGCCAAAGGAACATCACCCGCACGGCTTATCGGATCGCGAGTTCGATGCGCTGTTCACCGTCGATAAGCCGATCATCTTTGCCTATCACGGCTATCCTTGGACGATCCATCGTCTGACCTATCGACGCACCAACCACGGAAACATCCATGTGCGCGGCTACAATGAGGAGGGCACGACGACAACCCCGTTCGACATGACGGTCCTGAACGGCCTCGACCGCTTCCATATCGTCCAAAGCGTCCTTGACTGGGTTCCGCGCCTGAAGAGCGCCCGGGTCGCGTTGAAGCAGGCGATGGACAGCAAGCTGCTTGAACACCGGGCCTATATTCGCGCCCATGGGCAGGATATGCCGGAAATCCTTGACTGGAAGTGGAAACAGGATGCCGATGCCGGCCCGAAACGTCCAGATTGAAAGGATGCCCATCCGCAGAAGCACAGGGACGGCAACATATCGGATGGCTTCATGATCGATGCGATTCTTGTACTGAATGGCGGCTCTTCGAGCCTGAAGTTCGCCGTCTTCGAGGGACGTGATGAGCTCCCGCTGCTGCTGCGCGGCAACGTTTCTTCCATCGGCCATCGTCCGCGGCTGCGGGTCGAGGCCTCGGCCGGCAGGCCCGGGATCGACAGAAGCCTGGGCGACGCACCGATCAATATCGACAATGCCTTCGCGGCGGTCGCCTCCATACTCGCCGACGGCAATCTTCTGGGTCGCGTTGGCAGAGTGGGCCACAGGATCGTTCACGGCGGGCGTGATTTCACCGAGGCAATGCTGCTCGACGAACGCACGCTCGAATCCCTGCGCTTGCTTGAGTCGATGGCGCCCATCCACCAAGCGATCAATCTCAAGGTTGTCGCGCTGGCTTCCGAGCTCTTGCCTCAGGCCCTGCAGATAGGTTGCTTTGATACGGCGTATCATTCGACCAGGCCGGAGCTTGCCAAGATCTATGCGCTACCGCGCGCAATGACTGAGACGGGTATTGTCTCCTACGGGTTTCATGGGCTGTCCTACAGCCATATCGCTTCGAAGCTGCGTGACCGGTACGGCGTGCGCGCCGGCGGCCGCACGATCGTCGCGCATCTCGGCAGCGGCGCCAGTCTGTGTGCCATGAACGCCGGACGAAGCGTCGCCACGACGATGGGGTTTTCGACACTGGACGGCCTGGTGATGAGCACGCGTTGCGGCGCGCTCGACCCGGGGGTGGTCCTCCATCTGCTGCAGGAACGGCGGCTGTCCGGGGACGAACTGGTCACGCTTCTCTACGAGAGATCCGGCCTGCTCGGCGTGTCTGGAATATCTGGTGATATGCGGACCCTGATCAGCTCGAACCAGCTTGCTGCCGCCGAGGCTGTCGATCTCTTCGTCTACCGCATCGGACGCGAGATAGGATCGCTGGCCGCGGCCCTGGGAGGACTGGACACGCTGGTGTTCACTGCAGGCATTGGCGAAAACGCGCCGTTGGTCCGGGAGCGGATCGGCGTTGCCGCCGTTTGGCTCGGCGTCGATCTCGATGAGGAACGAAACCGAGAAGGCGCGGAGGTCGTCAGCAGTCCAAAATCCCGCGTCGATGTCCTGGTCATTCCAGCGGATGAAGAACGCGCTGTGGCAACGGAAATGCTCATCTCCCGATCTGCAGCGACGGCATCGACACAGGAACGATCGGCAAGCTAACCGGTCGATCGAGCGCCCAGTTCGCGGCGAACCAGAACAAGCGTCGCATCGTCGGGATCAGTGGTGACGGTGAAACCCATATTGCGCTCGACCTCGATCGCAGCACGGTTTTCACGGCTCTCGACTGACTCAATCGCATCGAGGCCGAGCTCTTCGGCATAGTTTGCAATGTAGCCGAGCAGTTCCCACCCGACACCCAGATGTTTGCGATCCGAGCGGATGCAGATTGCAACCTCGCCGTTTCGGTCGGCTGCATCGCTTGCGAGCATCGCAACCGCGATCAGTATTCCATCGGTCGAGTACGCTAGAAAATTATGGGTATGGGGGTCGTCGGAACGCGTCATCGCCACCAGCCGCTCGTGTGAAACTTCCTTCACGCCGCCGAGAAAGCGAAATCGCAGGTCGTCTGGCGTCACATGGGTGAAAAACTCCGCCAGGGTGGGTTCGTCGTCAGGACGCGCGGGACGCACATCGAAGTGAAACCCGGTACGGGTGGTGATTGTGCTGTTCGGGGTCATGTCGAGCCTCTAATCATGGTTGTGATCAAGCGAATGGCTGAAGCGTCCGAGACGGTTCAGCGAAGCATGGCTGCCCGTTTGGACAAGCGTTGTCATTCGCTCATGAATTGAAGTGCGTCGTTTTTGACGATCTCGATGCTTCGCAGGTTGAGCAAGCGGATGGCTCCCTTGTCCTTCAATCGGGTGAAGACCCGTGACACGGTCTCGATGGTCAGGCCGAGATAGTCACCGATATCCATGCGCGACATTGGCAGTTCCACCTGCTGCAGGCCGCCCTGCCGTTCGGCCATGTCGACGAGGAAAGCGGCCACGCGTTCGATGGCGTTCTGCCGACCCAGGACGAGGAGGTGTTCCTGTGCTCTGGTCAAGCCTTTGAGCGCCAGGGGCAGCAGCTGACGGGACATGTCTGCGCCAGCGGTGAATCGAAAGACACGGACACCAGTGGCATTGATCGCTTCGGCGAAGAAATGATGGGTCGTGCCAGCTTCGAAACCGAATGTCTCTCCAGCCAGATGGAAGGCACTGATCTGCCGGCGGCCGTCGGCTAGCAGCCGGTAGACGCGGACGGCGCCGAACTCAACCTGATAGAAGGCTCCCGCCTTCTCGCCCTGGGCATAAATCTCTGAACCGGCGGGAAAGAAGCTGACCGGCTGCAACGGTGCGGGGTCAAATGCCGTTGGCAGGCTTGGCTGAGCAGAATTGG
Organism: Aminobacter aminovorans; assembly: GCF_900445235.1. Taxonomy (NCBI): domain Bacteria; kingdom Pseudomonadati; phylum Pseudomonadota; class Alphaproteobacteria; order Hyphomicrobiales; family Phyllobacteriaceae; genus Aminobacter; species Aminobacter aminovorans. The sequence goes on from NZ_UFSM01000001.1 coordinate 2,859,835, forward strand.
ACGGTAGTGAAATTCTTGAGCTCGAATAGGCGTGCATGGCTGTTTTTCCGATTGTTGCGTGACACAGCAATCGCGCGAATCCGTTGATCGCGAAATTCGGTTATGTCCCTACGGGAAACTACCTAGAGCCGGTTGGCGCAGGTTGAGGCTATGCTGAGAGGCGATTGGTACTGTCGAGGATCTATGACCGCCACGGTGCACCAACTGCGACCCGATGCTGCCTTGCTGAAGCAATAAACGAGCTGCGAGAAGCCTCCCGATAGCGTTGTCGCGGGACGTTCGGATGTTTTCCTCCTGCTGAGCGTCGTCGGCGACTGCCTTGCCTTCTGGCGCCCCGATCACGGGAAGCGAGCATCAATCAAAACGCTCCAGCCGCTGAGTTAGATCGGGCCGATAGGCTTGGTCGGATGGATCGAAAGCCGGATCGCGCGGATCGACCTTCACCTGCGTCAGCAGGGTTGCAAACAGCCTCTCTTTGAGGAGGTTGCCGAGCTCCTGCTCAATGACGTAACCGATCATGCCTGCGCTTTCGGCGCCGAGCACGTCGAGTGGAAATGTGCGGCCATCCGAAGTTGCCGCAGCCTGCAGGGCCAGCAGTCCTCCGCGCAGCAAATGGTGTTGCGTCGCTGTTCGGATTTCAGGGATCGCCAGCCTAGAGCGCTCGCTCGCCAAACTTGCGCATCTGGCTCATCCATTTCGTGCGGGTCGCAGCGGTGGCTCCGGCGACCATGCCGAACAAGGTCTCGCGCACCGGACTGATGCCAACAAAGTGGAGAATGCTGCGGCGCATGCCGGCGAGACCGTGTCCGAGAAACCATAGCCGGTAAAGAACGGAAGGCATGCCCATCGTCACCACGACGCGTGCGGAGCGGCCACGAAGCAGTGTCCTGGTGAAGCCGCCGCCCTTGTCCGGGTAGGCAAAGGCCGTTCCCGGCCGCATGACTTGCTCCAGAAATGCCTTGAGCAGGGCCGGCATTGTGCCGAGCCACAGCGGAAAGACAAAAACGATGTGCTCAGCCCAGACGATCGCGTCGGCTGCATCCCTGAGACTCTCCGGGATCGCGCCGTGCTCGAACTCCCGCATTGTCTGCAGCATCGGAAATTCAAGCATTGCCAGATCGACCCGTCGGACGGCGTGCCCTGCCTTTTCCGCGGCCTCACCATAGGCGTTGGCAAGACCTCGGCAGAGCCGGTCCGGGGACGGATCGGGATGGCCGACCACAATCAGGATGCGTCGCGTCATGGTCCACTCCAGCGGCGTTGGCCCAAGGCGTCAAGGCCGTTCGACTCGTGCCACTTGGTAGGTGTGCATGGTGCCGTTGCGCGCGATCGACACATATTCACCGGTCACGAACCGCTCATCGCCAAGATGAAAACCGCTCTCGTCATCGCGATCGCCTTCGGCGTAGTCGAAATACCACTGTCCGCCCGGCTTGCGCCTCAGCCGCCCGATCAGATCATTCTCACCGGTGCGAAACCGGCGAACCCGGCAAGAGGCCTTATGCGATTTCCACTCTTCCGCATCGATCCGGCCTTCGCCGGTCAATGGAGCGAGCACATCGTATCCCTCCTCGCGGTCACCTTCCGGATGACCTTTCTCGCGCGCGAGCACCAGCCTGATATGGCGGAATTTCGGGGTAAGGTCCTTCAGATTGGTCATGGCGAACTCCTTTCAAGGAGTTTCATAGAACGGTCGCAGGCCATGGCCCTTGATCCGCATCAATGAAGGATCGGAAACCGCGATTCCATCAAGGGCTGAGAAACAACATCGCGCAAGCGCCCATGGTCGCGGCGAACAGCGTTGCGCCGGCCAGCGGCAACCAAAACCACACCGGCCCGGCGGAGATTGCGAGCAGCAGGCGTCCAATCGCATTTGCTGCCAGCGCCGCGAGCACGGCCTGGCCGACTGTCTCGACAGGGACTGATTGCTTGACCAGCCGCAACGCACTGAGCACCGAGACATCGACATCGAATGCGCCTGCCAGCGCTGAGCTCGCCAGTAACCCGCGTCCGCCGAATTGAGCGGCCAGCCCAGCACTTGCGGTTGCGACGATCGCAAAAAGCAAGGCGAAGATCAGCAATGGGCCCAGTTCGAACGGGTTGCGCGCGATAATGCTGCCGTCGCCGTTCCCATTGTCGCGCTTCATAAACAGTGCGCCGCAGCCAGCGAAGGCGAGTGCCGCGGCAATCGCCGGGATGGCGACCGAAGCGAACACGCTTGGCTCGACTACCTGAACAACGGCACAGACGCGGAGCATCGAAACCATGGCAGCCAAGGATGCTGCCCCGGCGAGCGGCAGTGGATTGCCCGCCGAAGTGGCGTTGCGGGCAAGCGCCAAGGTTACGGCGGTCGAAGAGACAATCGCGCCAGCAAGCGAACTGACCAGCAGACCGCGTGTATTTCCCATGATGCGAACAGCGACGTAGCCGGCGAATGATATCGAGGCCATCAGTACCGTCAGGAACCAGACCTCCCACGGATTGAAACCGTCCCACGGGTCCATCGTCCGGTTTGGCAGCAGGGGCAAGACGATCACAGTCATCACCGCCAGGATCAGCGCCGAACGCAGTTCGACCCAGGTCAGTCGCTTCAAAAGACCGTGCAAGACCTCGCGGCTGGCCAGGATTGCCGCCAATGCCGCCCCGCCGGCGGCCGCCGCACGATAATCGCCGGCGACGGAAAGCGCGCCAAGGGCAAACACACCCAGGCCAGCGATCACGCTCGTGACGCTGAAATCTTCGTCATGGGCAGCCTCACGCGCCTTGTACCAGGCAAAGATTGCCGAAAAGGTGATGAATCCGCCGACCAGCACCGATACCGCGCCGATTGCGTTGGCAAGTGCCGCGAGAATGCCGCCGAGCAAGCCGGATATGCCGAATGTCCGGATGCCGGCCGTGCGACTGCGATCGGGCGCATCCCGTTCTTGCCAGCCGCGCTCCAAGCCGACGAGCAGGCCTATTGCGAGAGCCAGTCCAAGCCTGGCGATGAGCGAATCCATTGTCGTGGAGCCTTTCAGGCGGCGACCATCGGCAGGCGGTCGCGAACCCACCTGACGATCTGGTCCGCCGTCATCGCGCCTGATGTGCGCGCGACTTCGCGCCCGCCATGGAAGAGCAGCATCGTCGGGATGCCGCGAATGCCGAGCTTGGCCGCTACAGCCTGCTCACTGTCGGAATTGAGTTTGATAAGGCGAACATGCGGCTCCAGTTCACTTGCTGCCATTGAGTAAGCCGGCGCCATCAACTTGCAGGGGCCGCACCAGGGTGCCCACACATCTACGACCACGGGCAAGGTGCTGCGCGCGATCTGATGATGGAAAGTCGCTGCATCGACGTCGTCAGGATGCCCTGAAAATAGCCTGGTGCCGCACTTTCCGCATTTTGCCTCCAGGGCATTGCGGGCCGGCGGCAGGCGGTTGACCCCACCGCATTTGCTGCAAACCACCAGATTCTGCTGTGTCATTGCCATTCACCGATTTTACTCTCGTCCACTATGTGCGTCCCAGATGTCCATCGCCAAGGGCGCGCAAGGCGTTCAGGATTACCGCAACGTCAATTCCTTCCTGGATCAGCGCTCCGGCAACCGGGGTGACCTGCCCCATCGCGGCCGCGATCATTGCCAGCCCCGAGAGCGCCAGCCCGGCAATGATGCTCTGCAAGGCGATGGCTCGCGTTCGCCGTGCAATCCGAACTGCATCGGCAACCGGCTGCAGTCTGTCGGTCAGCACGATGACGTCTGCCGCCTCGGAGGAGGCGGTCGCACCGCGTGCGCCCATGGCGACACCGACCGTTGCGGCCGCCAGGGCAGGGGCATCGTTGATGCCGTCGCCGACCATCATCGTCGGTGCCAAGGCTTGCTCGGCTCTGACCGTCTCGACTTTATCGACAGGGGTCGCATCGGCGACAACGGCGTCGAGGTCGAGCATGGCGGAGATGCGGCCGGTAGCCACGCTGTCGTCGCCTGTGAGCATGATCATGCGCGCGATGCCGGCTGAACGCAGCTTGCCGAGCGCATCACGGGCATCAACGCGAAGGGCGTCCCCGAAGGTGAAAACACCGGCAAGCCGTCCGCCGAGCGCCACAAAGACCCTGAGCACCGGCTTGTCCCGGTATTTTTCTTCACCGCATTTGGCCCAGCCGGGCAGAGGCTTGTCGGCGAGCACGAGAGTCCGAGATCCCGCCGTGATCGACATGTTTTCGATGCGGCCGTTCAGGCCCGCACCGCGATGCTCGCGGACATCGCGCGGATGCGAAAGTATCAACTGCCTGCCGCGCGCTGCCCGGATAATCGAGTCGGCGAGAACATGGTGCGAGGCCTGCTCCAGGGATGCCAACAGTTGCAGCAGATTATCGGCGTCGCGGTCGGGTGCTGCCTCGATTTCGATGAGTTCGGCGCCACCGATGGTCAAGGTCCCAGTCTTGTCGAAGATTGCGGTTCGGACCAGTGCAAGCGCCTCGAGAGCCGCGCTGCCCTTCATCAGGATGCCTGCACGCGCGGCATGCGATAGGCCGCCAATAAAGGCGACGGGTGCTGCGAGGATGAGCGGGCAAGGCGTCGCGACGACCAGCACGGCAAGCGCCCGAATCGGATCGCCGGAGATGTACCACGCGGCACCAGAGACCAGCAAAGTGGCTGGCAGCAGGAACAGCGCAAATCGGTCGGCCATACGGATGAACGGCGATTTTGCGGTTTGCGCAGCAGCAACCATGCGAACGATGGCAGCATAGGTACTCTGTTGTGCGAGGGCCGAAGCCCTCATGCTGAAAGTCTCACCAGCGTTGAGTGTGCCACTGCGCAGCACATCTCCCGGGCTGCGTCGCACCGGCAATGGCTCTCCGGTCACCGCCGACTCGTCAAGCGAAGCCGAAGCATCGAGCAGGATGCCGTCGACAGGAAGCAACTCGCCGGCATGCACCATCAAAGCGTCGCCTACTGCCACCTCTTCGACGGAAATGGTCACCGTACCTTGTGGCGACTTGCGATGGGCGACACGCGGAGAGCGGTCAGTCAATGCCTTGAGATTTCGTTCGGCTCGTCCGCGGGCGAAATCCTCAAGCACAGTACCGCCAGCATACATGATCGCCACCACCACTGCTGCGAGGGGTTGACCAAGCAGCAGCGCGGCGGACATCGACACCAAGGCGATCGCATCGACACCGAAACGGCCGATCCAGAAATCACGAAGTATGGATATGGCGAGAGCCACCACCACGGGTAAAGTCGCCACCGTCCAGATCATATCGGCTTCGAGAGGGCCGAGCCCGGTTCGCCAGACTGCACCCCCAATGGCGAGACCCAGGATGGCTATGGCCAGCAATGCGCGTCGCAGAGCAGTCTCGTTCATCGATGTCCCTCGGCGCTAGAGTTCGCGGACCATATCCTCGAGCAGGCGACGCACCTCCTGTGCGGCCTGCGCAAGCGCGGGATTGCCGATAGCGCCCATTGAAGCGACCGGATCGACTGCTGCGATCTCTACCTGTCCTGGTCCGACTTCCATGACGACGACGTTGCACGGCAGCATGGTTCCGATCTTGTCTTCGGTTTGGAGCGCACGCCATGCGAAATGCGGATTGCAGGCGCCCAGGATCACATACGGCTTGAAATCGGCGCCAAGCTTGGCTTTCATGACCTGCTTTACGTCGATCGACGTCAGAACACCAAAGCCCTTGCTTGCGAGCTTGTTGGTCACGTGACTGATCGCCGTGGCGAACGGCATGGCGACGGTCTTGCTGAAATAGTAGCTCATCTAATTCTCCGACCGTTGAACGCAACACCTCGTCGCCACGAGCGAGCGACCTTTCGCAACAGCTAATCACGTGGATCGCAGAACGCTTTGATCCAACGCAACGAACCGGCAAGATCGACAGGCGATAATTGACATGAACAGGAGGCCTATGGGGTGACGATCCGAAATCTCGAACATGCCTTTGCCCCGAAGTCGGTCGCCGTGTTCGGTGCATCGGTCCGCGAAGGTTCTGTCGGTCGCGTCGTCTTCAACAACATCGTTGACGGCGGCTTCGAGGGCGAGATCTGGCCCGTCAACCCGAAGTATTCTGAGGTCGCCGGTCGGCAATGCTTTCCCAAGGCGGTCGACCTTCCGGGTGTCCCAGACCTTGGCGTCATCGTCACGCCGCCTGAGACGGTTCCCGCCATCGTGCGCGAGCTTGCTGACAAGGGTACGCGGGCGGCGGTCGTGATCACCGCCGGCCTTACGCTCGAGAACGGGCTGCGCCAGGCGATGCTCGATGCGGCCAAGCCTACCGTTTTCCGCATCATCGGGCCCAACACGGTGGGGCTGATGATCCCACCAATACGGCTCAATGCCGGATTTGCCCATATGGCCGCCAAGCCTGGCAACATCGCGCTGCTGTCGCAATCCGGCGCCATCGCCACATCGCTGATCGACTGGGCGGCTGACAACAATGTCGGCTTCTCGCAGATCGTCTCCCTGGGCGACATGGCGGATGTCGACGTGGGGGATTGTCTCGACATGTTGGCGGGCGATACGCACACCCGCGCCATCGTGATGTATCTCGAAACCATTCCCAATCCGCGCAAGTTCATCTCGGCCGCCCGTGCGGCGGCATGGGTCAAGCCGGTGATCGCGATCAAGTCGGGCCGGCACGAGCAATCGGCCAAAGCGGCTGCGACCCACACCGGTGCGCTGTCGGGGGCCGATCGTGTCGTCGATGCGGCACTTTTCCGCGCTGGCATCCTGCGTGTCAAAGGCCTGACCGAGCTGTTCGATGCGGTTGAAACGACCGCGCGTTTCGGTCCTCTGGAACGAGCCCGCGTCGGTATTGTCACCAATGGCGGCGGCGCCGGCGTGTTAGCGGTCGATCAACTCATCGACGGCAACGGGCAACTGGCCGAACTCTCGCTGGAAACGATCGCCTCTCTGGATGCCGTCCTGCCGGTCACATGGTCCCACGCCAATCCGGTCGACATTATCGGCGATGCCCCGCCGGAGCGCTATCGGGCAGCGGTGGAGACCGTCGCTGGCGATGCCGGGATCGACGTCGTCCTGGTCATGAACTGCCCGACCGGGCTCGGCTCGCCGCTTGCGGCGGCAAGAGCGGTGGCAGCGCTCGCGCAGGACGGCAAGATTGACGGCAAACCTGTCCTGACCTGTTGGCTCGGCGAACACACGGCGCGCGAAGGGCGACGTGTTCTTCAGGATGCCGGTATTGCCAGCTTCGAAACGCCAGCGGATGCCGCAACGGCGGTTTCTAATCTCAGTCAATTGTCGCGTGCCCAGCGGGCATTGATGCGCACACCGTCCAGCGGCAGCGAGGACACCAAAAGCGGCCGAGAAGCCGTGCTTGCGATATTCAGGCGCGTGGCCAAGGAAGGGCGGCGAATGCTGACAGAGCCGGAAGCCAAGGCAGCACTTGCTGCCTACGGCATCCCGGTGCCCGAGACGGTCGTCGCCAGCTCTCCTGCCGAAGTGGAAGCGGCGGCCGAACGGCTCCTCACGACGTCCGAACATATCGTCGTCAAGTTGCTGTCCAAGGCGATCTCGCACAAATCGGACATTGGTGGTGTGGTGCTCAACATTGCCGATGCCGCTGCCGCCGGCGAGGCAGCACGCGCAATCGAAGCGCGTGTGCGCAGCCACGCTCCACAAGCCGATATTGAAGGCTATGCCGTTCAGCCCATGGTCGTTCGAAAACACGCGCAGGAACTCATCCTCGGCATGAGCCTGGATCCGATCTTCGGGCCGGCCATCCTGTTTGGTGCCGGCGGCGTGGCAGTTGAAGTGATGGACGACACGGCGATCGCTTTGCCCCCGCTCGACGACGTCCTTGCCGGTGACTTGATAGACCAAACGCGGATCGGCCGCCTGCTCGCCGGTTTCCGGGATCGCAAGCCGGCGGACAGGCAATCGATCGTTGCAGCACTCAATGGCCTGTCGCAGATGATCGTCGACTTTCCATGCCTGGTTTCGATGGACATCAATCCACTGCTGGCAGACCAGGCCGGCGTGACTGCGCTCGACGCCCGCATCGTGATCGAGCCGGAACGGGTCGACGAGGCGGGGCCGAACCTCGCACTTGCCATCAGGCCTTATCCGTCGGGTTGGGAAAAGGCGTTTTCAGCGGGTGACACTCACTACAACATCCGCCCGATCAAGCCGGCCGACATCGCGCTCTATCCCGAATTTCTTGCCAGGATTTCGCCTGACGATCTGCGCCTGCGTTTTCTGTCGTCGAGCAGCAGCTTCTCCGACCAGATGTTGAAGCGGCTCACCCAGCTCGACTACGACCGCAACATGGCCTTCGTCGCCCTCGAGACACGCACCGGCGCATTGGCGGGTATCAGCCGGCTTTCCTGCGATCCCGATCATACCAGCGCCGAATACGCATTGCTGGTTCGCACTGATCTGCAGGGGCATGGTCTTGGCTGGGAGTTGCTCAGGCAGCTCGTCGATTATGCAAAAGCCGACGGGATAGAACGAATCGAAGGCATTGTGCTCGGCGAGAACACGAGGATGCTGGCCATGTGTCGCGAATTCGGCTTCTCGATCACCAATCTTCCAGACGGGCTCGGCCTTGCGAAGGCCCGGCTCCAACTGCAATAGAGGTCGAGCACTTGCCGCCGTGTCTCCAGACGTGACGGAGCGACTACTCGCTTGCTTCTCGTCCGGACACCTGTTCAATCAGGATTCGGAAGAACACGTGTGGTGCACTGTGGGCTGTGGGTGGGACGACCGGCTTGAGCGCACCAGGCTCCCACCAGTCGGAGTGTTTGCTCAACACCGACCAGGCATGATCCCGCTGAAGCTTGTGACCAATCTGATCCGGCAGTTCCTCGTATCGGCCGTCGGCAACGACGCTTCTCCATCCTCGCCCTTGGCCGCGTTCGTCAACCTGAATGGACACCAGCGGATTGGCTCGCATCCATTCGATCTTCTTGCCGGGCATGGAAAACGCGTAAAGATGAGCGTCTGAATGAGCGTAGTATAGGGGCACGACGTAGGGCTGCCCGTCCTTTGCGCATGCGAGGCGACCGACGCGGTTGGCCGTCAGGATTTTGGTGCATTCCAAGGCAGTAAGCGAGCGGACCAGCATGGCGTGATCTCCTGTTTCCCTTATGTCTTTCGGTTGTTCCGTGTCATTGATTTCGTGGTGGCGCTGGGCGACGTGTCCGAAACTGTCGAAAGAGGCATGAGACATCTGGCTCATGCCGTTCTCCGTGAAGGATTGAGCATCACGTTGGAGGGACATGGCCAACTGGGCATTGATCCGGATCAATCTGCGTTCTCAGCACGCCGAACAGACGAGGGGTCGTGGCTCTCACGTAGCTTTGACTGTGATCGTCTTTTCGGTCTTGTGAGCTTCAGCTGTCTTGGGCAGCTTAATCGTTCGTACGCCCGTGGCGAAGTTCGACTTCGATCTTGCCGGCATCACGCCTTGCGAACGATGCTCCGCTCCCGCGCACGGCCATGACCGTAGCCGCGCAGAACAATCAGATCAACCTGTGTTTCCCTGGCGGAGAAGCAGTTCCGCCGGTTCGGGGACGGTGTGCATCTGGGAGTTACCCGCTCGGAACAACTGACACGCAATGGGCCGGAATCGCACCGCCAAATTGCAAAAATGATCCAGATCAAAGCACTCGCCTGCGCTTAGGGGATCATTGGCTGATGTGGAGCCCAATCCTAAGCGCACCTTTTGGTCGCGATCTCGAACTGGCTGTCTTCGACGAGGAGGGGACGCATGCGCTCGTATTCCCGTGCGTAAGAAGTAGAGACGGCTGGAAGCATGCCACCACTGGCGCCCGTGTCGATATCCGACCGACCCACTGGCGCGATTGGCAGGAGGAGAAGACCCCAAGCTAAGATTAGCAAACCTCTCCATGGCTATTCCCAGGGTCTGGATCCCACGATCAAGGCCATGCGCACGAGATGTGACAGGCTGCCCGCGCCCATCTTGCTCATGACATTGGCGCGGTGGATTTCGACCGTACGTGGGCTAATCCCAAGGTCATAGGCGATCGTCTTGTTGGGCAGCCCCGAGACAAGCCCGTCCAGCACCTGCCGTTCGCGCTCTGACAAGGTCGACAGACACCTGCGGATATCCGCAGACTGCGGATGCGCTGCATTGACCTGGCTTCGGTTGGCCAGTGCGGAACGGATCGCTTGGATCAGCACTTCGTCGTCGAACGGCTTTTCGATGAAGTCGGAGGCACCTTCTTTCATTGCTTGCACGGCGAGCGCAACATCGGCATGGCCAGTCATGACAATGACCGGAATAGTATGCCTGCCTGCTCTGAGTTGGCGCAGGAACTCGATACCGTCAATGCCCGGCATGCGCACGTCGGTGACAATGCAGCCGTCGAGATTGTCAGTCGCCGTCGAGAGAAAGGCTGTGGCCGATTCGTGCAGGCGGACGGCGAAGTCCGCCGTGGCTAGAAGAAAACCGAGCGATTTCCGGACGTCGACGTCGTCGTCGACCACGTGGACCAGATCAATGTCGGCCATTTGTGACCTCTTCTTTCTCTACGATCCGCAATGTGAACCGGAAAGCGGTTCCGCCGGCAGGCATGGCCTCGGCCCATATGCGACCACCGTGGGATTCAACGATGGTGCGGCAAATGGAGAGCCCGACACCCATGCCTTGCTTCTTGGTGGTAACAAATGGCTGGAAAAGCTGTGCCGAGATCTCTGGCGCCAGACCGGGGCCGGTATCGATCACGCTCACCTCGGCCATCCCGTCATCGCGGGCTACAGTCGTGACCTTCAATTCCTTGCGTTGCGCCTCCTGCATCGCCTCCACGGCGTTGCGCATCAGATTTAGCAGAACCTGTTGAATTTGGATGCGGTCGGTCAAGACAAGTTCGGCGGCGGGGTCAAGCTTGTAGCTGACGAGGACATTTATCTCCCTGGCGCCAACCAACGCCAGTGATGAGGCCTCCTCAATCAGCGCTGGCAAGCGTTCCACGTGACGCTCGCTTTCGCCTCTTGCAACGAAATCTCTCAGATGACGAATGACGTCTCCTGCCCGCAGGGCCTGCTCCGCTGCTCTTTCCACGGCATCCCGCAGCATGGGCGCGTTCTCTTCCGTGCTCTTCTCAAGCAGGCGACGACTGCCCTTCAGGTAGTTCGTGATGGCTGTCAGGGGCTGGTTGATCTCATGTGCAAGCGTCGAGGCCATTTCGCCGAGTGCGGTAAACCGCGCCATGTGGAGGAGCTCCTGCTGCTGCTCCTGGATTCTTGCTTCTGCCCGGTGGCGTTCGGTCAGGTCGCGGCAAAAGCCGGTAAAGAAGCGTCCGGTTCCTGGATGCATCTCGCCGACGGAAAGCTCCATTGGGAAGGTCGAGCCATCCTTGCGCATCCCTGTGACGGTGCGGCCGAGACCGATAATCCGGCGTTCGCCCGTCGTCAGGTAGCGAAGCAGATAGGCATCATGCTCGTCGCGGTAAGGCGAGGGCATCAGCATTTTCACGTTTTGACCAATGACTTCGCCCGATTGGTAGCCGAACAGTGTTTCGGCAGCGGTGCTGAAGGATTGAATCCCGCCTTGCTCATCGATGACAACCATAGCATCTGGCACTGTTGCCAGGATCGATCGCAAATGGTCCTCACGCAGCCGAAGTGCGGCGTTCGCAAAGGAGAGCTCGCTAACATCGGTGCCTTCTATGAAGATCCCGGTAATGCGGCCGTCGTCGGCCTTGATAGGTTGATACACGAAATCCAGGATTCGCTCTTCAACGGGTCCCTTGTCGTTGTTGCGAAGTGCGACCTTCACGCCCTGTCCTCGATAGGGTTCGCCGATTTTGTGCACTTGGTCCAAATGTTCGATAAGCCCTTGCCCTTCGAGTTCGGGAAGGGCCTCGCGCATCGACTTTCCAATCACTTGTCTGCCGCCTATCAGCCGTTGGTAGGCGGCATTGGTCAGTTCGAAAACGTGATCTGGCTCGCGCATCAGAGCCATGAAGCCCGGAGCCTGGTCGAATATTTGGGACAAAAGTGATTTCAGGACGGTCCCGCCGGCCGACAGAACAAGGTCCTCGTCTTCACTCACCTGACATCCTTGGGTTCGAGACGCCTGAACTAAGGCCAACTACTTCTATTCATACACGAAGAAACGGATGAAGACCGACGTTTTCGGGTGCAGATGCAATTGGCAGATCTTTGACGCGCATCAAGGCAGCGGGTGCTGGCGAATGCAATTCTTCACACATGCCATCGTTTCAGTGAAGGCGTGCGCAATGTCTTGCAAGTCAATCATCGTGAGCTTCGTGACCCGCACATTGGTCGAAGAGTGCGGCATGAGCCGCTTAACGGCTTGTCGATGACAGGAGAAGCTGACCAGCAATTCGCCTCGCCTGACGATGGCGCGTATTGGTCGATCGCAGCTAGCGACGTCTTGCGGTGCCTGGAGACATGCGCCACGGGGCTGGCCGCTTCAGAGGCAGCAGCGCGGCTTGGAAAATTCAGCCGAAACACACCGGCGTCGAAGGCAAGCGCGTCACCGCTGGCAGTGTTTGCCCGCCAGTTCCGTAGCCCACTGGTCCTGATCCTCATTTTCGCGGCCAGCGTATCGGCTATCGTCGGAGAGGGCCAGCTGCGATCATCGGCGCGATCTTCGGGCAGGAGAGCGCCAGTCGCACCAAAAGAGGGCGGGGGCAGTTGATCGACAGAGCGCCCGAGTTAATTCGGTCTACCCGAGAGCGTAGGCCGCGTGGGGAGGCTTGGAGCGTTGATGAAAAGAAGCGCGGGGATATTGCCCTATCGTAGATCGAGTAAGGGTCTGCAGGTGCTGCTTGTCCATCCAGGCGGCCCATTCTGGCAAAGCCGCGATCTTGGCGCCTGGTCGATTGCCAAGGGTGAGTATGACCCTAGCGAGGAGCCTGAAGCAGCGGCGCGGCGCGAATTCACGGAGGAGACAGGCTGGGAGCTCAAAGGGCCTCTGCTGAAGCTGGGGGAGTTGCGTCAGCGAGGAGGCAAACTCATCACCGCATTCGCGCTCGAGGGTGATTTCGACACCGCAACGTTGCGCAGCAATCTGTTTGATATGGAGTGGCCACCCCGCAGCGGCCGAGTACAATTGTTTGCCGAGGTCGACCGCGGTGAATGGCTGGATCTAGCCTTGGCCCGGGACAAGTTGGTAGTCGGCCAACGGCCTTTTCTCGACAGCCTTGTCACGTCAGCTCAGCTCCCAAGGCCCCCCGTTTAGGCTCAACGGTCGGCAACGACGCCTTCTGTTGATCGAGATCAACGATTGCCGCCGCCAACATGACAATGTTGGCCGATGTAGCAGGAGTGATCAGCATGACCTTTTTCGATTACCTGATTTCAGTCGACGCCAGGACCGCATTGATGCGCCGCATGATGCAGAAGCTCGGCGTCGACAAACAATTGAAATCGGTGCCCGACCATACGGCTGTCACCAGCAGGGCGGTGGATCGCTGCCGTTCCTGCGAGCACCAGGATGAATGCGCGACCTGGCTCGACGAACATCAGCAAGCGGACAACCCGCCGCACTATTGCCGCAACAGCGATCTGATCGCTCGACTGAAACATTCGGCCGGCTAACGATAATACCAAGCACCCGTTCTTGACGATGTCGTGCTCCGTTGGACCAGTGTCAACACAAACCGAGTGTTGCAAGGTGCGTCGTTGTGGTGGCCTGACTTTTCTCGCCTCCGCTATGAGACAAGGACGACCGATATGGGATCGGCGCAGAAGAGATCGTCCTTGACAGCTTTGACGCCGCCGACGTTTTCTGCGGCGATGATGGCGGCTTGGCGCTCGCGTTCGTCGAAGATGGCGCCGCTCAGTCGGACGATGCCGTTGTGCACCGTCACATTGATCAGGTCTTTGCCGACCCATTTCTGTTTCGTAAGATCGGCTACGATATGCTGCCGGATCTGTTCGTCATCGATGGCGTCAGGGGCTGCATCCGGAAGGACGTTGAGCAGTGCTCGCAGAAGATCAGAGCGGGTGATGATGCCGATGACTTTCCCAGCGTCGACGACGGGAATGCGTTTGACATGGTGACGCGTCATGAGCTCGACGACCTCCGAGAGCGACGCGGCAGGAGACGCCGTAACGACATCTTGCGACATCACCTCCTCGATCCGTCGCCCATTGGCGTGGATATATTCAGCGGCGGCCTTTCCTGGGGTGACGAGAAACTCCAGCCAACGCGAGCGCTTGCGCTCTGTGCCCAATTCTCCCCGACGCAGGAAGTCGCCCTCGCTGACGATCCCCACCAAGGTGCCGTCGCCGAGAATGACGGGAAGGCCACTTATCTTTCTTGACAGCATCAACCCGGCCGCTTCGGCGATCGATGCGCACGGGTCTATGCCGACCACGGGCTTGCTCATTATGGATTCGGCTCGCATGTTCGCCTCCGAGGTCTTTCCAATCCTCCGGCTTCTTAGACTGGCACGCAAGAAGCGCATTGATCTGAATCATTTCCCCTCGAGGCAAATGGTCCAAAGCTGGGCTCGCCATTGACGGGACGTGTGCCAATCAACCAGCGACTGCGGCGGGCGCGGGCAAAGTCGCAACGGACGCCTGATCTTTTGGCTGTGACAAAGGCGCCTCGGCCGCGTCGGCCGGCAGCGTTTCCCCAATCATGTCGTTTGCCGGGCTCTTGCCGGCGTGATCCCAGACGTAAGCGCCGGAGGCGGCGATTACGAACAGTGACAAGGCAATCTGTTTCATCGCAATTTTGCTTCCATGTTGAATCTTGCAGAGCGATCTCTGATCAGCTTCGGAGGCAATATCCCACGGCCAGGCTGACAACTGGCTGTCAGCGCGTTGCGGCCCGTCAAAGCTCGTAGACGACATCAGGTCAATTTGTCATAGATCAAGATATTCGCATCAGGCCTGGGTTAAGAGGGCTCTCTCAAGCGGGGTAGCCGACATGACTGTAGCCAATGAGCCGACCGGGTACACTGCAATGCAAATTCTGCTGCATTGGGTGATCGCAGCGCTGATCGTCCTGCAGCTCATCATTGGTGAAGATATCAAGCCGGCTTACAGGGCGTTCTCGCGCGGTACTGAGCCGGTAGCTGGCGACATCTTCAACGCGAATATTCATGTCTATGTCGGTTTGGCGGTTCTGGTGCTGGCGATCTGGCGGTTTGCAGTCCGTCTGCGGGACGGTGTGCCGGCGGCGCCTCCCGATGAAAGCGTCCTGCTGAAGCGGATCGCAGCTTCCGCCCATCTCGTGCTTTACCTGTTCATTTTCGGCATGCCGATCACAGGGGGGCTGGCATGGTACTTTGGTTTTGGCGCCATGGGAGAGCTTCATGAACTAGCCAAGCCGGTGATCATCGTTGTCGTCGGCCTCCATGCAGCGGCCGCGTTGTGGCAGCATTTCTATGTAAAATCGGACGTGCTTGTCAGAATGTTGCGACCTGCTGGACGGCGCGCGCCGTGATGTCATGAGCCGCCTTCACACTGAAAACCATCTTGTATCCCGCGTCGGCTGGCTGCGCGCCGCCGTGCTGGGCGCCAATGACGGCATCGTGTCGACGGCCAGCCTGATCGTTGGCGTGGCGGCAGCCCATGCCGCCGCCGCCGACGTTCTGGTGGCCGGCGTAGCCGGACTGGTCGCTGGAGCGATGTCGATGGCAGCCGGCGAGTATGTCTCGGTCAGTTCGCAGTCCGATACCGAACAGGCCGACCTTGCCCGCGAGAAACGGGAGTTGGTGACACAGCCAGACTTCGAGCGACAGGAACTTGCAGGCATCTATGTCGCGCGTGGCGTGGAGCCAAATCTGGCTTTGCAGGTTGCCGACCAGTTGATGGCCAAGGACGCACTCGGCGCCCACGCTCGCGACGAACTCGGCATTTCGGAGGTGACGACGGCCAGACCGATCCAGGCCGCGCTGGCCTCTGCGGCTGCATTTTCGGTCGGAGCGGCCATGCCATTGGCGATGGTGCTTGTTTCACCGGCATCATGGCTCGCCGCAATCGTGTCTGTCGCTTCACTCCTGTTCCTGGCAGTACTGGGTGCTATCGGCGCGAAAGCCGGCGGTGCCAATGTGCTGAGAGCAACGGTTCGTGTCACGTTCTGGGGTGCGCTTGCAATGGCGCTTACAGCCGGGATCGGCGCCATGGTTGGCACTGCCATCTGATTTGGTTGTCCGACTTTGGTCCTTTCCTCTTGCGCAGACAATGCGGCCCTGAGGGGGCAGGGTAACGCAGGTGGTCAGAGCCGGGTTAATGAAGAGGCTTCGCAGATCGCGGACTTCACCTTGAAACTGTCCAGGGCGAGGCGCGCGCCGAAACGCAATCGGACGGGACGATGCGATAGTCGGGCGCGGCATAGTGGAATGCTGCCTTTCGACGACGATTGAGTTCGAAGAGCTGGGGCGTCATCGACTGAACGGAGGGGGCTGGAGCGTAGAACGAGGAACTTGGAATCCGGCGGTTCGCAGCTTGCAGGCCCTCGTCAGGATGCTGTGATGGCGCTGCCGGCAGCCGGGGAGCCTTGATTCGGTCAGAAATGCTCGCCTGTCTTGAACGGACCGATCCGAGTTCCAGCCGCGATCAGATAGGCGGTCGACCAGCCGATCAGAAGAAATCCGTTGACGCCTTCTAGAGCCGCCAGCACGCGCCATGCGTGGGCGGGCACGATGTCGCCATAGCCGACCGTCGAAAAGGTGATGGTAGAGAAATACAGGGCGGTTTCGAAATCCTCAAAGATATCAAGCAACCAGTACAGGCCGGCCCAGAGCCAGACCTCGGTTGTCATGACGACGAAGAGCCCCATCACCACGCTGATCATTGCGACGATGCGGCTGCGGCGACCGTGCATGCGAAACCGTGCGACAAGGTATCTCATCGCATGCGTAATGGTGATCAGACCAAAGGTATGGACCAGGACCGACAGACTTATGACGATGGTGCCGATGAGCAGATTGAGGATCATACCTGGATCATTAGCCACCCAAGGTCCTTGGTCCTTGTGCGAGATCAATCTTTTGGCGGGCACAGGCCTGAATGTTCCCGCCCAATCTTGCTGCCCACAGGTATCCGACGCGGGCTGAGTGGCAGGTTTCCTCTGCAATCTTTGACACACGTCAAAGCGCTGTTGTCCTGAAGGTGCATTGTCTCCTCAACAAGGAGCACCCTCATGAGCTTCAACACCATCATGCTTCAACTCGATATCGATCGTCCCGTCGGTCCTGGTGTCGCTTTCGCAAAGTCGATCGCCCTGAAGTTCGATACGGACCTGATAGGCTTTTGCGCGGCAGAGCCCCGGTATGTGATGCCGGTGGGCGATAGCGACATGGCAATCGCGGACGAGATGCGGCGCCAGGTTGATGAGATTGAAGACAAGCTCATCAAGGTTAAGGAGGATTTCTTCCGTCAGTTGGATGGCGACCGTCGGATCACGTGGCGAGGCGAGCTTGGCAACCCCACCCAGTTGCTAGCGATCAATGCGCGTGCGGCCGACTTGATTGTCCTGAACTACCCAAGGCCTGGGCCGACGGACGGCTGCCGCACGGCAGATCCTGGAACTCTACTTCTCTCGATCGGCAGGCCAGTGCTGCTGGCGCCTGTCGACTTCCAACCGGTCAAGGCTGAGGGAGTTCTCGTCGCCTGGAAGGATACGCGCGAGTCCCGTCGCGCAGTTGTGGATGCCTTGCCGTTTTTGTCTTCTGCCTCCCGGGTGCGTGTCGCGACCCTTGAAAGCAACAATATTGCAGCGGCTCGGCAGAGCGCCGACGATGTGGTCAGTTTCCTGGGTCGCCACGGCATAAGGGCAACCGCAGATACCATCGACGTGGGGGGAGCGGATGAGTCCGAAACCTTGGTGCAAATTGCCACGGAGATCGGGGCCGATTTGATCGTTTCGGGGGCGTACGGTCACAATCGTATCAGGGAATGGGCCTTCGGTGGGGTCACGCGCTCCCTGCTTCGGTGTTCCTCGATCAGCCGATTGATGTCGAATTGAGCACACCATCCAGGTGCATGATGCCTGATTTTTGACTGGTTTCGATGTCTCCTCGGCCATACGCTCATGTTTCCCGCATTTGCGCACTTCCGTAGATATTCGGCACGATGGCCGCGAGTTGCGAGAACCTGAGCGAAGGTCCTCTCCCAAAGCCAAGGCTGACGCCGGACAGGTGTTCAGGGCCCTTGCGTACCGGCGCATACGAGCACCTATCCGATAGCTATGGCGCGTTGCGACCGATGACATGTGGGAGTCGGATATGAAATCCGACGCGGCCAATCGCGGATTGATCTTGCTCAATGAAGCCTGGTCATGGAGAGCGCATTGTTCCTTGACACAAGGAGTGAAGACGATGAGCCACGCTTCAAGTTCGAATTTCCTGCATGCCGCCGAACAGGCTCAGCAATGGGCAAATGAGTTGGCAGCTGATCTTGGATGGCCTGAGCACCGCGCTCATCGGCTGTTGAAAGCTGTCTTGCCGACGTTGCGCGACTGGCTGTCGTCCGAAGAGTCTGCGGACCTTTCATCGCAACTGCCAGAGCTGATCCGAGGGATATACTTCGAGGGATGGAACCCGGCCACATCGCCGGCTGTGGCGCGTGAAAAGCGCGAGTTCGTTTTGCGGGTTGCAGAAACCTTTGGCCACGATTCGAGCATTAATCTTGATGAGGCCATAAGCGCTGTTTTCAGTCTCCTTGATCGACACCTTTCGCATGGCGAGATCGTTCAGGTCAGGAATTCGATGCGCAAGTCGCTGCGGCGCTTGTGGCCGGAATAACGGCCGATGTTCCGCGATAGACCCGAAGCGGGCGAAAAGCTTGGACGTGAATTGCTCGCCAGTCAGCTGCGCAAGCCGGTAGTTCTGGCGCTTCCGCGTGGGGGCTTGCCCGTAGCTGCGGCAGTTGCAAAGGCACTGGATGCGCCTCTCGACATTCTCATAGTTCGCAAGGTTGGAGCCCCAACGAACCCTGAACTTGCGGTAGCGGCAATTGTGGATGGTAACCCGCCGGACGTCATCATCAATCGAGAGAACGTTGAAGCGTATTCGCTCAGTGATGACGAACTGGCAGCGCTGATCAAGTTGGAACGCCCCGAATTGGAACGGCGAAGGCAGCTCTTTCGCGGCACCACTGTACCGCGATCTCTCGTGGGCAGGACGGCGGTTCTTGTCGACGACGGTGCCGCAACTGGAACGACGATGAAGGTGGCATTGCGCGCGATCAAGCGTCGAGGTCCGCTGCAGATCGTCGTGGCACTTCCAGTTGCGTCGTCTGATGCGCTCGCCACCATTGAAGAAGAAGCGGACAAAGTCGTCTGCCTGAGCAAGCCAGGCCGCTTCCTGGCGCTTGGGCACCATTACCTTAGCTTTCCACAGCTGACGGATGATGACGTGATTGAGGTTCTTAGGTGCGCGGCCGAGGAGAGAAGGCTCCGGCATCCGTCAAAATGAGATCCGCTTCGACAAACGCCTGAGCTCCATCGATCCCAGTTGCCGCATGTGAAGGTCAGCTCTGCAGCATCATGCCCGGAGACCAGGTGCTCTCCTATCGACGGTGGTCGCAATCGCCGAAGTAATGGTCGTCTCGATGTGGGCTTCTCTCGCCCGGCGATATTCGCTCCAGCTCGATCTTACTGCCGGATGGAATTGAGGAGAGACCCCAATAGATCGGAAGGTGAGATGACTGGTTTGCCAATCCTGATATGTAGCGTCCGCTCGACGCGCGAATGCCTTCATCGGTCTATCCGTGCGATGCCTTGTCTGGAAAACTGGGATCATCTTCCAACCAACCGGTTGGTACATGCTCAGCTTCCGCCATCTTGAGGCCGACGTTCAGCGCCTCTTGCAGGTCTATGGCATAGAGGGCACTTTGTTCGAATCCTCCGAAGTAATTGAGGCGGATAACCCCAGCCCGCTTGCTGACTACAATGCCTACGGCACGAAGGCGCTCCTGCACTTCTCGATATTTCATTTCCACCCCTCACGACGCGACGGTTGTCCTACGGAGGTTCAAACCTAAGAATGCCCTGGAATCCTATTCCGGGTGTGTTCGCTTCCATTCTAGAAATCACGCGTCCGCGATGGCGGCCTTGATCTGCATCAATGGTGGATGCCGAGAGCAAGTCTGGATTAGCTGGCCATTCAGTGCGCCATCAACACGGGCATCGAAAGGTCATTGAATATCGACTTGGTAACGCCGCCAAATAACCTTTCGCGTAGGCGCGAATGGCCGTAAGCACCCATCACGACGAGGTCTGCCGACATATCCGCGGCATGTCGCTTCAGCACCTCGGCAACGCTTTTGCCCGAACCGGGAAGCCGCTCGACCGTGACTTTCGCACCGTGGCGGGCAAGGTAGGTCGCGACGTCGGCACCGGGTTCAGCACCTTGGTGGCTTTCTCCTTCAACAGGATCGACAAGAACCAGGCGCACATCATCAGCCGCCGTCAGCAAGTCGATTGCCTCACGAACCGCGCGGGAGGCTTCGATGCGCGAATCCCAGGCAACCATCACCTTCCTTGGACGCAGGGTTGGCCTCACGCCTTCAGGAGCCAGCAGCATTGGTTTGCCCGACGAAAAAAGGGCGCCTTCAATGGTCTTGTCTTTGAGGGTGCCGTTCAACAGCAGTTCGGGTCCAATGACGGTCAGGTCGGCGTAGCGTGCCCGCCGACCGATGATTTCATCGGCCCAGCCAATCTCGGCATAGGCGCTGGTAACATCGGCCGATATCGCTGAACGCGCTAGCAGGTGCGAAACTGCGGCGGTGCGTTTTTCGAGCCGTTCGAGGTCGGCGCGACGCTCTTCCATCCAGGCATCGGAGATCGGAGCCGCGTAGTCGCCGATCGGGGGAGGAGCGGCGAGTGCCACCGCAAGCACGGATAGGTGAGCGCCGACTTCTTCACATAGCCCGGTCGCCAGCTTGATGTCGTCGTCGCCGCGATGCGTTCCGGTTACCGTTAGAATGGTCTTGAAGGTCATGGCGTGGTTCCTCTCGCCTGATTGGATAGTTGAGCAGCTATCGATATCGCCAACCGGCGGGGGCATTCCTTGCGCTGCGTCAAATCGTGGATGGCATCTGACGACAGGTTTGACAGGGATCAAAGATTGGCCTGGTCGATCAGCTAGGCTCTGTCCCTATTCGCGAGGGAGCCGAAATGAATCGTTTGATCGCGGCCGCTATCCTTATGGCAACAAGCTCATGGCCAATCGCCGCCCAAGAGATGGGCTACGGCGAAAGCGAGTTCATCAATTCATGCGCACTCTGTCATGGCGTCCGCGGGAAGGGTGACGGACCCTTGGCTACGGAGCTGCGAACCGCCCCTTCCGACTTGTCACTGCTCTCGGAGCGAAACGGCGATGAGTTTCCCTATCAGCTGGTGCTGGCGATAATAGACGGTCGCTACATCGTACCCGGCCACGGCGAGCGCGATATGCCTGTCTGGGGGCGCGAGTTCAGCTTAAGCGACGCACGTTTGTTCGGCGCCGAAGACGGCGCCGCTGTGACCCAGGAGAGGGTTCGCCAACTCGCCAGGTACATTGAAACGCTGCAGAAGTAGTGGGTGACCATCGCGCGGCGGGGTTTCTCGATGGCGAATGGATCAAAGGAAACGCAATGATCACCGACGACGGGTGATCGCACTTTCAAGATGAAGCGAGCCGTCAGACTGCCTTATGCGGATTTCTCTTCGGCCGCCCTTCGGCTTGGCCAGTTCCGTTTCGCGCTTCTCCAGCCAAGCCGCTGCCGGCTGGCCCCCGGTCGAATGTCCTGTTGTCCCGGTGAACAATCTTGCCATCGCGCTTTATGACGATCTGCGCTAGAGAGGCGAACGTCCCGTCCTTGTGCTTGCGTTCGTTGATCGACCCGATGCGCCAACCCCGTGAGTGCAGCATGGGTGGCGTCGGTACAACAAAGTTGTACCCTTGGGGCAGGCAATGCTACCAAACCCCCGGAAATCCGCCGGAAATGCGCATAACATCACAGCGGCCAGAATGACCGAATACGAGAAAAAAAACAACGATTACAACAGGTTAATATTATCTGTTGCACCTATGATGGATTGGACGGACAGGCATTGCCGGTTCTTCCACCGCCAGCTGACGCGCAAGGCGCTGCTTTACACAGAGATGGTGGTGGCCGACGCCGTCATCCATGGCGCGCGGGAGCGGCTGCTTGGTTTTGATGCCTGCGAGCATCCGGTTGCCTTGCAGCTGGGCGGTTCCGATCCTGCCAAGCTGGCCGAGGCCGCGCGCATCGGCGAGGCATTCGGTTATGACGAGATCAATCTCAATGTCGGCTGTCCTTCGGATCGCGTCCAGTCCGGCACCTTCGGCGCTTGCCTGATGAAGACGCCTGATCTCGTCGCCGATGGGGTTGCGGCGATGAAGGACGCGGTGAAGATACCGGTCACGGTGAAATGCCGTATCGGCGTCGACGATCAGGATCCCGAGCCGGCGCTCGACGTGCTTGCCGATGGCGTCTTTGCCGCCGGTGCGGATGCGCTGTGGGTGCATGCGCGCAAGGCCTGGCTGGAAGGGCTGAGCCCCAAGGAAAACCGCGACATCCCGCCGCTCGACTATGGGCGCGTCTATCGCCTGAAGGCCCGCATGCCCGATCGGTTCATCGGCATCAATGGCGGTATCCTGACGCTCGAGGAAACGCGCGCGCATCTCCAACAGGTCGACGGCGTGATGCTTGGGCGTGCCGCCTATCACACGCCCGGTGTGTTGACCGGCGTGGACGCCATGCTGCAGGACGAGCCGGCGCAGGATTTCGACTTTGCCGAGCTGATCGAGGTCATGGCCGACTATGCCGGCAGGCATATCGCCGGCGGTGGCCGCCTGGGCCATGTCAGCCGCCACATGGTCGGGCTGTTCCATGGCCTCGCCGGCGCGCGGCGCTATCGCCAGATCCTGTCTACCGACGCCAACAAGCCGGGTGCCGGGCCGCAGGTCCTGCGCGACGCCTTCGCTGCGGTCGATCTCATGAGCCGCAGCGAAGCGGCATAGTCTCGACGGCGTTTGCCTAGTCCGCCGAGGGCAGGTTCAGGATCGCTTCGCTTTGTCCGGCCAGCCGGACCGCGCGATGACGCCGATTTTCGCCGCGGCGTGTCGCAGCGCCATGCAGCCCGTTGTTGCGATGGCCGCTCCGACATTGCCGGACGGGCTGGCCACGCCATTTGGTTTGTGTGATCATTTGGCGGGGGGCATGTTCGAGGAGGGGCGTTTTTCATGTGCCGATTGCCGGGCGGAGCTATGGCGCGTGAAGGCTTTGCGTGATGGAAACGCCGCAACTGCCGGCCTTGCGATCTTACCACTCCTGGATCGCCAACGAGACGCTGGAGGATTATTCGCTCCGATACGCGGCCCGGTCGTTTCGCCGTTGGTCGCCATTCGTCATTGCCAACACGGCACTCGGCGGCATTTCATTTCTCGCCCTTGAGGCCATCGGCGGCGCGATCACGCTGAGCTACGGCTTCGCCAACGCCTTTCCGGCGATCCTGGTGACCTGCCTGTTCGTTTTCGTGACGAGCCTGCCGATCGCCTATTATTCCAGCCGCCACAACATCGACATGGACCTGCTGACGCGCGGCGCGGGCTTTGGCTATATCGGCTCGACGATCACCTCGCTGATCTACGCGACATTCACCTTCATCTTTTTTGCCCTCGAAGGCGTGATCATGGCGCAGGCGCTCCACCTGTTCGCCGATGTGCCGCTGGTGCTGGGTTATGTCATCTCCTCGGTGGTCATCATCCCCATCACCTTCATGGGCGTGACGCTGATCAGCAAGCTGCAGCTGCTGTCGCAGCCGATCTGGATCGCCATCCATCTGGCACCCTTCGCCTACATCCTGTTTGCCCATCCCGACACGCTGAACGAGTGGGCGGCTTTCGTCGGCAGCGACGTGGTCGGCGAGGGGTTCAACTTCCTGGCCTTCGGCTCGGCCATTGGCGTTCTGTGCGCGCTGTCGATCCAGATCGGCGAACAGGTCGACTATCTGCGCTTCCTGCCCGACAAGACGCGTGAGAACCGTTTCCGCTGGTGGGCGGCGGTGATTGCCGCAGGGCCGGGCTGGATCGTCGTCGGCGGCTTCAAGATCCTGTGCGGCAGCCTGCTCGCGGTGCTCGCCATTCAGGCCGGGCTGTCGCGCTCCACGGCGCTCGAACCCATCCACATGTACATCATCGCCTATGAATATGTCAGCGCCGACCCGCGCGTCGTGCTCGCCCTGGCCGCTGTTTTCGTGCTGATCTCGCAGGTCAAGATCAACGTCACCAATGCCTATGCCGGTTCGCTGGCCTGGTCCAATTTCTTCTCGCGCGTCACGCATTACCACCCCGGCCGGGTCGTCTGGCTGGTGTTCAACATCCTGATCTCGCTGCTTCTGATGCTGCTCGGCATCTTCCAGACGCTGGAACTGGTGCTGGCGGTCTATTCGATCATCGCCGCTGCCTGGATCGGCTCGATCTTCGCCGATCTCGCCATCCTCAAGCCGATCGGGGTCAGCCCGGCATTCCCCGAGTTCAAGCGCGCTTATCTCTACAATTTCAACCCCGTGGGCTGCGGTTCGATGGCGCTGGCGTCGTTCGTTGCCTTGCTATGCTTTTCCGGCATTTTCGGCGTCATGGTGCAGGCGTATGCCGCGCCGATCGCCTTTGTCACGGCACTCGGCTCCGCTGTGGCCATCGGTATCGCCACCAAGGGACGGTATTATCTGGCGCGCCAGCCCGTCGACTTGCCGGCGGCCACGTCGGATGCCAATCTTTGCGCCATCTGCGGCGTGACCTATGAAGGCTCCGACATGGTGCATTGCACCTTCTACGAGCAGCCGATCTGCTCGCTGTGCTGCAGCCTGGATTCGCATTGCCACGATGTCTGCAAGTCGCCGGGAGGCGAGCTGCAGACGTCGCGCTCGCGCTATTTCGGGCAGGCGCTGCCGCATATTCGCGACAAGATCGCCCCGCGCATGGGCCAGCGCCTGCTCAAGGTGGCGGGTGTGCTGTTTGCGCTCGCGGTGATATCGGGCGGCGTGTTTCTGCTGACTTATCGCCTGATCGAGCCCGGGTCGGAGCAGCCGCATCTGGCAAGCGGCCAGCTGCTTCTCAGGGTCTTTCTCGCGCTGCTGCCGCTGCTCGGTATCGGCGCTTGGTGGATCGTGCTGTCGCAGGAGAGCAGGGAACTTGCCGAGCGCGATCTTGTCGCCTCGCTGGAAAAGCTGCGGCAGACGCAGCGAGACCTGGCGAGCAACGAGCGCCTCGCCGCCATCGGCCAGATCACGGCGACCGTCAGCCACGAACTGCGCAATCCGCTTGGTACGTTGGTGACGTCGGCCGACGTGTTGCGCCGCTCGCTGAAGAGCGCCGAGGCACCGGTTCTCTCGGAATTGGAACGGCTGCAGCGAAACGCCTGGCGCTGCGTGCGGATCATCGAAGACCTGCTCGATTTTTCGCGCAAGCACGCCCTGGTCGTCACGCCGATCCTGATCGACCGATGGGTGGCCCAGCATGTCGCCGAACAGGAGGCTGCGCGACCGATACAGCTGGAACTTGCCGCGGGATGCAGGATATCGGCCGACGGCGAGCGGTTGCGGCAGGCCTTTTCCAACGTCCTGGCCAATGCGCTGCAGGCCTGCGAGATGGCGGATGACGCGGCAATCGTCGTCTCGACCCGCTGTGAGGGCAACAACGCCATCATCTGCGTTGCCGACAATGGGACCGGCATGTCGCGCGAGACAGCGGCGCGGGTGTTCGAGCCGCTGTTTAGCACCAAGGCGTTCGGCGTCGGATTGGGCATGCCGCTGGTCAAGCGCATCGTAGAGCAGCATGGCGGCTCGGTGCTGATCGACAGCGAGCAGGGCGCCGGCACGCGCGTCTCGATCGTATTGCCGCGCGCGGGCGCTGGTTCGTCATGACCGACCAGACCGATCTGCAGACCGATTTCATCGGCGACGACGTCATTCCGCATGCAGCCGAGCCGACCGAGAAGAAGCGCGTCCTCATCGTCGACGACGACGAGGATTTTGCCGCAAGCCTAGCCGGATTGCTCGAGCTCGAAGGCTATCATCGCGCATGATCCGCCGTCAGCCCAGCGCGCCTTGGCCTTGCACCTGCCGGCGGTGGCCCTTGTCGACGTGCGGTTGGGCGTCGGCAACGGGGTCGAACTGGTCAGGGCGTTTCGCCAGCAAAGCCCCGATCTCATCTGCCTGATGGTCACAGCCTATGCCTCGGTCGAGACGGCGGTGGAGGCGTTGCAGGCCGGCGCCTACGACTATCTGTGCAAGCCGTTCCACAGTGCCGATCTGTTGGCGACGCTGGAGCGATGCTTCGAGCGCACGCGCCTGATGGAGGAAAAGCGCCTGGTCGCCGAGCGGCTCGGCCAGATGCAGCGCATCGAGGCGATGGGACAGCTGACCGGCGGCATCGCGCACGACTTCAACAACATCCTGGCCGTCCTGCTCGGCAATCTGCGCTGGCTGCAGGAGCATGTGCGGACCGAGCCTCAGCTGGCGCAGATGGTCGACGATGCGCTGGAGGCGGTGAAGGCAGGGACGGAGCTAACCTCGCGCCTGCTCAATTTCGGCCGCCGCGAGGGCGGTGACACGGCCCGTGTCGATCTGGGTGAGGCGCTGCCCGACCTGATGCGTGTCTTGCGTCGCACGCTGGACGACAAGATCGGGTTGTCGCTGGAACTGGCGGACGATCTGCATGAGGTCGAGGTTCAGCCGGCACAATTGGAAACCAGCCTGCTCAACCTCGCGCTCAACGCGCGCGATGCAATGTCGGATGGCGGCCTGCTTCGGTTCGAAGCCTGCAATTTTGTCGTCCGGCCCGATGACGCCCGCGTCGCCTCGGGTCTGTTGCCCGGTCAGTATGTCGTCATTTCGGTCATCGACACCGGCCACGGCATGCCGGTGGCGGTGCGTCGCCGGGCGCTGGAACCGCTGTTCACCACCAAGGCAGCGGGAAAGGGCAGTGGCCTCGGCCTGCCGATGGTCGATGGCTTCGTCCGCCAGTCGGGCGGGCGCCTGGGCATCTCCAGCACGCCGGACGAGGGCACCCGGATCAATCTCTATCTGCCGCGGGCAGTTCAGTCCCTGCCCTGAGGGGCGAACATGTAGCCGACGCCGCGAATGGTCTTGATGAATTGGGTGTCGCGCGCATTGTCCCGCAACTTGCGGCGTATCTTGCCGATCAGCACGTCGATGCTGCGGTCATAGGGCGTCCAGTTGCGGTTGGCGACGATGTCGAGGATCTGCTCGCGCGACAGGATGCGGCCGCGCCGTTCGACCAGCGCCGACAGGATCTGGAACTCCTGGCTGGTGAGCCGCACATTCTCGCCGTTCGGCGACGACAGCTTGTAGCGTGCGGGATCGAGCTGCCAGCCATCGAAACAGACGGCGGCCGAGCGATCCACTTCTGCCTGCTCGGGCAGGTTGATGCGCTTGGCAAAACGCCGCATCACCGTGCGCACCCGCGCCAGGAGTTCGCGCGGTTCGAAAGGCTTGGTGATGTAGTCGTCGGCCCCGAGTTCGAGGCAGACGACCTTGTCGATCGTGCTGTTCTTGCCCGACAGCACGATCAGCGGCAGGTCGTATTGCGAGCGCATGCTGCGCGCCAGCGTTACGCCGTCCTCGCCGACGGGAAAGCCAAGGTCGAGGATGACGAGATCGAAGGCCTCGTCGGCCAGCGCACGCCGCATCGAACGCCCGTCATGGGCGCTGACGATGGCGTAACTTTCGCTGGTCAGGAATTTTTCCAGAAAGCTGCACAGCCGACGATCGTCATCGACAATGAGAATGCGTGATCTTGGCTCGGCAACTGACATGGCAGCTACGATAATCGCAATTCATGGGCCCGGTCGAGAAGGGAAGATGGCCATTGGTCGCGGTCGGCGCCGCCGACCCGCGGGTGCGGGCAGATCGACATCCTTCCTGCGCGGGAATGTCTGTCTAATACACTGAAAATTCTAGCTGAAATTGATGGGTCGCCTTGCGCGGCCCATGCCTGCTGCCATCCGTTTGGTTACAAAAAATTACAATACGGCCCGCTTTCCGATGCATGGCGATTACATGCCGCTCCTAGCTTGGCGACGCACGGTGATGCCGGGCGGCGTCGCGCTGCCCGGCGCAGCAACGGGGACGGCGCGCAAGCCACCCTCCTGCACGCCGGCAATGAGGAGGAACAGCCGCATGCCACAGACAGTATTCTCAGTCGATCTGAACAAGGCGCCCGAAGATCATGCCATCAAGACGCATAATCGATGGCATCCTGATATTCCGATGGTCGATCACCTCAAGCCCGGACACACCTACCGGGTGGAATGCCACGACTGGACGGGAGGCCAGATCGGCAACAACAACAGCGCCAATGACGTCCGCGACGTCGACCTGACGCGCGTCCACTATCTCAGTGGCCCGTTCGGCGTCGACGGCGCCGAACCCGGCGACCTGCTGGTTGTCGACATTCTTGATCTTGGCGCCAAGCCCGATTCGGAATGGGGCTTCAACGGCCTGTTCGCCAAGGAAAACGGCGGTGGCTTCCTGACCGAGCATTATCCGGAGGCAAGCAAGTCCTGCTGGGATTTCCACGGCATCTATACGACGTCGCGCCACATTCCTGGCGTGCGCTACCCCGGCATCATCCATCCCGGACTGATCGGCTGCCTGCCTGACCACAAGCTGCTTGCCGAAGCCAACCGGCGTGAAGCCGAACTGGTGGCGACCGACCCCGGCCGCGTGCCGCCGCTGGCGGCCCTGCCATATGCCGACACGGCGCTGATGGGCCAGATGAAGGGCGATGCAGCCAGGAAGGCCGCGGCCGAAGCCTGGCGCACGGTTCCGCCGCGCGAACATGGCGGCAACTGCGACATCAAGAACCTGTCGCGCGGTTCGAAGGTCTACTTTCCTGTCTATGTGAAGGGCGGCGGGCTCTCGATGGGCGACATCCATTTCTCGCAGGGCGACGGCGAGATCACCTTCTGCGGCGCCATCGAAATGGCTGGCTGGGTCGACATCAGCGTCGACGTCATCAAGGGCGGCATGGCGAAATACGGCGTCATCAACCCGATCTTCAAGCCAAGCCCGATCGATCCGCACTTCGACGACTACCTCATCTTCGAGGGCATCTCGGTCGATGAGCATACCGGCGAGCAATATTACCTCGACGCTCACGTCGCCTATCGCCGGGCCTGCCTGAATGCCATCGAATACCTCAAGAAGTTCGGCTATTCCGGCGAGCAGGCCTACATGATCCTCGGCACCGCGCCGGTCGAGGGGCGCATCGCCGGCATCGTCGACATCCCCAATGTCTGCGCCACCCTGGCCATTCCTACGGCGATCTTCGACTTCGACATCAATCCCAATGCGCTCGGGCCCAAGAAGCAGGACTTCAAGGCCGACGTCGCCAAGACGAGCTGATCAGGCTGCGCAACAACAATGAAGCGACGGTCAGGCCGGACCTGGCCGGCGCTCTCCTGGGAGGGATTCATGCTGCTTGGATTTGCTTTGCTTTATGTCGGGGCCGTCCTTTTTCTGAACGGACTTTGGCTTCTCGGAAAGATCGAAGACCGGGAAATCGTCGTCATCAACGTGGTCTCGGGTGTCGTCACGCTGTGCGCGTCGCTCGCCTGGGCGTTCGGACCCGCTGCCGATACTGCCTCGATCAGGGGGGCGGCGCTGACGATCCTGTTTTCGGCGACCTATTTTTGGGTGGCTTACAACAGGGTGGTGAAGGTCGACGGGCGCGGCCTCGGCTGGTTCAGCCTGTTCGTCGCCATCACCACCATCCCGGTCGCGGTACAAGGACTTTCCACCGCCCAGACGTCGACCGATTTCTGGCTCGCGTCCAACTGGGTGATCTGGGGCGTGCTGTGGTTCCTGTATTTCCTGCTGCTGGCGCTGCAGCGGCCGATCCTGCGGCTGACGGCGGTGGTCACGCTGCTTGCCGGCATCGTCACCGGCTGGCTGCCGGGCTTCCTGCTGCTCGACGGCAAGCTCTGACGCCGGCTTTTCCGGCCAGGCGTTGGCGCGCTTGGCCGCTTGCGGGCGGGCGAGGGCTGTTTTGCCCGCCATATCGTTTCAATGGATGCTTTCTGGAGGCTGGTCATGCCGCTCTACAATTATGTTTGCGACGATTGCGGACCGTTTGAAGAATGGGTGCCGATGCAGGACGCGCTTCGGGCGTGCGCCTGTCCGCAATGCGAGGAGCAAAGCAAGCGCGACGTGGCCGCACCACGCCTGAGCCTGATGAACGGCAAGTTGCGCCGCGCATTGGCCCGGTCGGAGGCCAGCGGCACCGAACCAAAAGTGGTGAAGAAGGCGCATCTTGCCGGTTGTGGCTGCGCCTTGTGCAAGATCGGCAACAAGCCTGTGCCGACACGCAAGAAATGGTCGATCGGCCACTAGAGCCCTAGTCGCGCAGGATCATCCTGTCGCCGCGCACGTCGAAGCCCGACAACGAGCCGATGAAGTTCATGCCGAGCAGGCTCTGCTCGAGCCCCTGGTCGGCAACGAGCATCGGCAGGTTCCTGCGTTCGATGGTGCCGAGCTGGACGCTCGCCGCCGTGACCCGTGCCGCATGCGCAATGCCGTTGGCAGTCGAGACCGGCACGGTGAAGCTCAGGCTTTCGAGATCGAAGCCGGCGCGGCGGGCATCGGCCACGGTCAGGACGGTGGTTGTGGCGCCCGTGTCGACCATGACATCGATGGTCTGGCCGTTGACTTGCATCCGCGCGCCGAAATGTCCGTTGGTCAGTTTGTCCAGGGTGACGGTCGCGCGGCCATCGCCATCCAGCGCCGACATCGGGCTTCCCGGCACGAGGCCGGCGGTGACACGGCTGGCGACGTCCTGCAGTTCGTATCGGTACTGATAGCCGGCGACAAACACCAGAACGATCACCACCCACATTGCCAGGCTGCGCACCGTGTCACCGAAGCGCGTGCCACGGCGCAGGACGCCGGCGCCGATGACCAGCAACAGCGCGCCGGCGTAGATCAACTGGCCGAAGCTGTCATTGTTGAGGCCGAGCGTTTCGCCCGACGAATGGTTGAGCAGCAAGAGCAACAGCCCGCCGCCGAGCACGGCAATGACGACCCAGTAAAGCCGGCTCATCTCTGTCTGGTATCCTCAGCTGGACGCATTTTCTCGGGCCATCCGCGCGCGGCGCGTTTCGCGGCGCGGCTTGCGCTCGATGGTCTCGAGGCGGGCGGGCAAGGTGGCCATGACGGCGCGGCGCGCCTCCGGCGTCATCTTGTACCAGGCGCCAACCTCGTCGCGGGTACGGCCGCAACCGAAGCAATAGCCCGTCGCATCGTCGATCGAGCACAGCATGATGCAAGGGGTTTCTATTGCCGTCATCGTGGCGTCCATGGGGCCTCGCACCGATGTTTAACACCGGCCCGCCACAGATGATGTAGCCTGCGCGTCATTGCAAGCGCTATCCCGCGACGTCACGTCTCGCCGCCTGGATGCGATCTCGCGATTGTTTTCGATCGTCGAGGCGGCTATGCCGCGCATGACCATGACGAACGGCAGGCAGCACCCATGACCAGCGCTTCCCCCTTTGACGATTTCCGCAACCTGTTTGCGCATCTGCCCGAGGGCGATGTCGCCCAGGCCGGCAAGGTCTGGGCGCTGTTTGCCAAGACAGACAAGCCGAAAGGCTCGCTTGGCCGCATCGAGGACATCGCGGCCTGGCTGGCGCGCTGGACGGGCCGCGCGCCACCCTCGGTGCTCAAGCCGATGGTCGCGATCTTCGCCGGCAATCACGGTGTCGCCGCACAGGGCGTGTCGCCGCGGGCGATGGAAGCGACGGCCCAGCGCGTCGAGCTGTGCGCTGCCGGCGGTGCTGCGATCAACCAGATCTGCCTTGCCAACGATCTCGGGCTGAAGGTACTCGATCTGGCGCTGCACCTGCCGACATCGGACATCACCGTCGAGCCGGCGCTGGACGAACGCGGCTGCGCCGCCACCATGGCTTTCGGCATGGAGGCGATTGCCGGCGGCAGCGATCTGTTCTGCATCGGCGACCTCGGCGTTGCCAACACGACGGTTGCCGCGGCCCTTTGCGCGGCACTGTTCGGCGGCAAGGGCGCCGACTGGGTCGGGCCGGGTTCCGGGGCCGATGCCGCCATGCAGGCGCGCAAAGCCGAAATGGTCGACCGCGCGCTGGCGCTGCATGGCCCTCACATCAAGGACCCGTTCGACGCTTTGCGTCGGGTCGGCGGGCGTGAATTCGCGGCCATCGCCGGTGCCATCCTTGCGGCGCGCATGGAAAAGATTCCGGTGCTGCTCGACGGCTTCGCCACGACCGCTGCAGCCGCCGTGCTTTTCGCCGTCGACCGGACGGCGCTCGACCATTGCATGTTTTCGCATGTCTCGACCGAGCCGGGCCATGCCCGCCTGCTGGCCAAGCTCGGCGCGCGGCCCTTGCTCGGGCTTGGCATCGACCATGGCGAGGCGGTTGGTGCGGGGCTTGCCGCAGGCTTGGTCAGGACGGCGGCGCAGATCAGCTCGGGAATGGCAGCGGCTATCCGGTGATATCGCGCATTTCCGCGTTTCTTCGAACAGCGGAACCGCTCCAGCTTCTTGTTTCCGCGCGATTCCCCAGGGGAAACAGCTTCACGCTTTTCTCTGATTTGCCCTATTTTGCATTGCGCAATTCCTAGGGAAAACCGCGTCGCACCTTCCTTGGAGTTGCTTAGCGGCGGCCGGCGGTGCTGCGCGCCAGCGAAGGCAGGTCGTCGATGACCCGGGCCGGCGGGAAGACCGCGATGGCCTCGGTGCCTTCGCGCAGCTTCGAGCGCAATTCGAACTCACCGCCATGCAGCGCAAGCAGGCCCTGGACGATGGGCAGGCCAAGGCCGGTTCCCTGTTCGGCGCTCTTGATGGCGATCGAGCCCTGGCCGAACGCCGAAAGCACGACGGGGATCTCGTCGGCGGGAATGCCCGGGCCCTTGTCCTTGACCGAGATGTACTGACCGCCGCCGGCGGTCCAGCCGACACGGACGCGGATTTCGCTGCCCGTCGGCGAGAATTTGATGGCGTTGGACAGAAGATTGAGCGTGATCTGTCGGATGGCGCGTTCGTCGCCGAGCAGGCGCGGCAGCGTCGGCTCGAACTGCTCGACGATCTTGAGATCCTTGTTGCGTGCCTTGAGCTCCATCATGTGGCAGCAATCCTCGACCACCTGGAGCAACATCAGCGGCTCTTCGTTGAGCTGATAGCGGCCGGCCTCGATGCGCGACAGGTCGAGGATCTCGTTGATGAGGTCGAGCAGGTGCTGGCCCGACTGGTGGATGTCGCGGGAATATTCGCGATAGGTCGGGCTGTTGATCGGGCCGAGCACTTCGCTGGCCATCACTTCCGAGAAGCCGAGGATGGCATTGAGTGGCGTGCGCAACTCATGGCTCATCGTGGCCAGGAATCGCGACTTGGCGAGATTGGCGTCTTCGGCGCGGCGGCGGGCCTCGTCCGACATCGATTTTGCCGTCTCCAGTTCGGCAATCAGCGCGTCCATTTCGGACCGTGCGGCCATCAGCAGCAGCGCTGACCGCTTCTTGATCCCGGCGACGAGCGAAAAGAAGGGCAAGGCAGCGACCAGCAGCGCGACCATGACGATGCCAAGCGGCTCGGACAGCTTGACGCCGAAGGCGGCATAGGCGGCGACGGGAACGACGAAAGTGGCGGCCAGCGCGCCGCGCAGCGACGACGCGACGATTGCGGTCGCGGCCATGGCGACGAGCAGGAAGACGCCTTTGACGACCGACAGCAGGCCGGGTTCGCAGGCCGCACAGGTCATGGCGGCGAGATAGGCCCAGGCGAGGCCGGTGACGAAATGGCCAATGAAGAAATTGCGCCGGATGGCCGACGGCGTCATCGCCGCAGGCGCTGCCTCGTCGGCGCGGCGGGCAAGCAAGGCCAACCCGACATAACCCATCATCGCGACCAGCGACCATTTGAGGATGGCATCGTCCGCGCCGAGCAAAAACCCGATGCCGGCGAAGATGACGACGAGCAGCGGCAGGGTTGCCGAATTGGCCCTGATCGAACGAGCGTGCAGCTTCAGCAGTTCGCGGTCGAAAGCCAGGCCGCCCGGCTGCTGGGCCAATTGATCGCGTGTCTTGCGCACAGCACGAGCGACATCGCTGTTGCGATGGCGTTTCCTGCGGTCCACAATGATCTTGTCCGCCGTGTTAGAGCGTTGCAACGGCATGTGATAATTCAGTTTTCGCGCGCGCTTATCTTCAAGTCTGCACGCTACGTCCGAATGATTAAGGGATTGTTTGCCATATGAGCCGTTCGTGGTCGGGCAGGCCGCGGCAGCGGTATTTCAGGCGTCCGCGCAGTCGTTGGCGCAAGATTCTCGACTATGCGCTGGCGTTTGCCGTGCTCGGGCTGCTGATCCTGGTTTCGGCGCGCCTCGACCGGGTGGAAACGCGCAGGACGGAAGGGGTCGCCGTCGTCAATGACGGTGATTCGATCACGCTCGGTGGCGAGCGTATCCGCCTGCGCGGCATCGATGCGCCGGAATATTCCCAGATTTGCCGGAAGGACGGCGCTGGCTATCCCTGTGGCCGCCGTTCGCGCGAGGCGCTCTCCAAACTTGTCAGTGGCCGCCAGGTGCGTTGCGCCGGCTGGGAGCGCGACCGTTACGGCCGCCTGCTTGGCGAATGCACGGCTGCCGGAACCGATCTCAACCGTTCGCAGGTGGAAGCCGGCTGGGCTGTTGCCTATGGTGGCTATGAAGCGGAGGAAGCCACAGCGCGGCTGGGCCGAAAGGGCCTGTGGGCCGGCGACTTCGACCGTCCGCGCGATTGGCGCAACATGCATGGCGACATGGTTGAAATCGAGCATGGCAGCTATGGGCGCATGCTCAACTGGCTGCGGGAAATCTTTCGGTTCTCGTAGCTTGCGGCTTATGCTTGCAGGATCAGTACAAGTCTGAGGAGGCAGAAATGAAGCTATTTGACGGGGGACGGGCGCCGAACCCCAGGCGCGTGCGCGTGTTCCTGGCCGAAAAAGGCATCGATGTGCCCCGGGTTTCCGTCGACATGGGAGCGATGGAACACAAGAAAGCTGATGTCTCCTCGCGCAATCCGCTGCAGCGACTGCCGGTGCTTGAACTCGACGACGGCACCATCCTCACCGAAACGGTCGCCATCTGCCGCTATTTCGAGGAGCTTCATCCGGAGCCGGCCTTGTTCGGCAGCAGTGCGCTCGGCAAGGCCAAGGTCGAGATGTGGCAAAGGCGGATCGAGCAGAACCTGTTCCAGCCGGTGGCCTTCGCCTTCCGCCATACCCATCCGGCGATGAAGGAGTGGGAAATCCCCCAGGTGCCCGAATGGGGGGAGGTCAACCGGCCGAAGGCCATCGAGTTCCTGGCCTTGCTCGACAAGGAACTCGCCGCGCGCGAATTCGCCGCCGGGGCCGACTATTCCATCGCTGACATAACCGGGTTGTGCGCCATCGACTTCATGAAGCCGGCGAAGATCGTGATGCCGGAGGCGTTTACCCATGTGCAGCGCTGGTATCGGGCGCTGGCGGCACGCCCGAGCGCTGCCGCCTGATCATGTCGGCCAAACTCGACAGCCTCGTCGCCGAGATCAAGGCTTGCCGCATCTGCGTCGAGCAGCCATTGGGCAAGCCCTTGCCGCATGAGCCACGGCCGGTGGTGGTGCCGTCTTCCACTGCGCGCATCCTCGTTGCCGGGCAGGCGCCGGGCACCAGGGTCCATCTGAGCGGAGCGCCTTTCACCGACGCATCTGGCGACCGCCTGCGCGATTGGCTGGGCGTGCCGTCGGAGACCTTCTATGATCCGGATGCCTTTGCCATCGTGCCGATGGGCTTTTGCTTCCCCGGCCAGGATGCCAAGGGCGGCGATCTGCCGCCGCGAAGGGAATGCGCAATGGCCTGGCGGGGCCGGCTGATGCAACTGATGCCGCAGATCGATCTCGTGCTGGCGATCGGCCAGTACGCGCAGCGCTGGCACATGGGCGCGGCGCGCGGGGCATCCTTGACCGACACCGTCGCCGACTGGCGGGCTGTCTGGGCGCGTTCGTCTTCGCCGCATGTGCTGCCTTTACCGCATCCGTCCTGGCGCAACACCGGCTGGATCAAGCGGAATCCCTGGTTCGAAATGGAATTGCTGCCTTTTCTTAAGGCGGAAATCCAACGTCGCCTTCCCTAGGCGGTATGGAATACGATACCGAATATACAGGGTGTTGGGAGAATTCCTTTCTTGTATGATGGCGCAAATGACAGGATTATGGCGAACCTTTTCTAACGGAGCCCAGATATGGACCGCCTTGACCGGAAAATCCTCCGCCTCCTCCAGGAGGACGCGACCTTGGCCGTGGCTGACGTCGCCAAGAAAGTCGGCTTGTCCACTACGCCGTGCTGGCGCCGTATCCAGAAGCTCGAAGAAGAGGGCGTCATCAAGCGCCGCGTGGCGCTGCTCGATCCGGAAAAGATCAATGCGCGGGTCACCGTGTTCGTGGCGATCCGCACGAATTCGCACAGCCATGAATGGCTGCGCCGCTTCTCAGAGGTGATCCAGGAGTTTCCGGAGGTCATCGAGTTCTACCGCATGAGCGGCGACGTCGACTATCTCCTGCGTGTCGTGGTCCCCGATATCGGCGCCTATGACGCCTTCTACAAGCGCCTGATCGCCAAGATCGAGATCCGTGACGTGTCGTCGTCTTTCGCCATGGAGCAGATCAAATACACGACCGAAATGCCGCTCGACTACATGATCCTCGACAAGGAGAGCGGCGCGTCGGCAGCCTGATCAGGCTTTCGCGCTCAGGCGTTCGACAATCCTGGGATCGGTGAGTTCGCGCACGGCGTCCTTGCCGATCCATTTCGCCGTCTTGTCTGTTGACGTCGCCAGTTTCTCCGCCAGCCGCAAGGCGGGTGCGTGGAGGGCAGGCGAGCGCTTGCCGGTCTGGCGTAGCGCCCAGTTTACGGCTTTCTTGACGAAGTTTCTGCTGTCACCCGCCTGTGCCTCGACAAGCCTGAGCCAGCCGAGGAAGGTCTCGTCCGGCTCCTTCTTGAGGTGCACCGCAGCGGTCGCGATCGTCGAGAAGGCCGCGCGGCGGACGAATTCGCGCTCGTCGGCGGCATAGGCCGGGATGATCTCGTGAGCCAGATTTGCAGCGCAGATGAGATGAGCTGCGTGATCGACGATCTCCCAGCTGTCGAACTGGGCGGCCATCGCGTCGATCTGGGCGCGCGTCACCTTTGTCGGCTCGTCGGTCGCTGCCGACAGGATGCGCGCTTCGCGAATGCCTGTCGCCCATAGGCCCAGAGCGCGGGCGTGATCGCGCTTGAGCAGGCGGGCGATGGGGTTGGTAACGGCGTTGGGGATGCCGAGTGCGCGGTCGGTGGCGATGCCGAATCGGGCCATGCCGGCTAGGTTCTCTTGCGAGGCCAGCGTGCGCAGATGCGCGATGATTTCATCGACAGTCGAAGCCGACGACAGCGCCATTGTGCCGCTCTATTTCTCGAGGCGGGCGAGCAGGGACGAGGTATCCCAGCGCTTGCCGCCCATGCCCTGCACGTCCTTGTAGAACTGGTCGACCAGGGCGGTCACCGGCAGCTTGGCGCCGTTGCGGTCGGCCTCTTCAAGGCAAATGCCGAGATCCTTGCGCATCCAGTCGACGGCGAAGCCGAAATCATACTTGCCGGCATTCATCGTCTTGTGGCGGTTTTCCATCTGCCAGGAGCCGGCGGCACCCTTGGAGATGACGTCGACGACCTTTTCGATGTCGAGGCCGGCCTTCTTGCCGAAATGGATGCCCTCGGCGAGGCCCTGGACGAGGCCGGCGATGCAGATCTGGTTGATCATCTTGGTTAGCTGGCCGGCGCCTGCAGGCCCCATCAGGCCAACCATGCGGGCAAAGGAACCGATGACAGGGCGGGCGCGCTCGAAGGGTTCCTGCTCGCCGCCGACCATGACGGTCAGGACGCCGTTTTCGGCGCCGGCCTGGCCGCCCGAGACCGGGGCGTCGAGAAAGTGGAAGCCGCCTGCCTTGGCGGCGGTGTCGAGCTCGCGTGCCACCTCGGCCGAGGCGGTGGTGTTGTCGACGAATATGGCGCCCTTCTTCATCGAGCCGAATGCGCCCCTGGCGCCGGTCGTGACTTCGCGCAGGTCGTCGTCATTGCCGACACAGGCAAAGACGAAGTCCTTGCCATCGGCGGCTTCGGCGGGCGTCGCGGCAAAGGCGCCGCCATGCTGGGCAGCCCATTTCTCGGCCTTCGCTGTGGTGCGGTTGTAGACGGTGACGTTGTGGCCGCCCTTGTTCTTGAGATGTCCGGCCATGGGATAGCCCATAACGCCTAGACCAAGGAACGCGACCGATGCCATGGCTCACCCTTTCGAAGTGCAAAATGCTCTGGTGTCCGTGGTCTATGCGATGGAACGGATTCGTCAAGCCGATGATGGTTGGACCAGCGCCCGAGACTAGCAGATGAGATCAGCGGTGCAGATGGCGGGTGATACGCCTTTCGATCCAGTCCACCAGATGGCGCAGGATTTCGACCAGCGACAGATAGAGCAGGGCGGCCCAAAGATAGGTCTGGAAGTCGAAGGTGCGCGAAAAGGCGCGGCGCGTCTCGCCCATCAGGTCATAGACCGTGATGATGGCCACGATGGCCGAGCCCTTGATCATCAGGATGATCTCGTTGCCATACGGCCTCAGCGCCACGATCAGGGCCTGCGGCAAGATGATCTTGTAGAGCGTCTGTAGCTTCGACAGGCCAAGGGCGGACGCCGCCTCCCACTGGCCCTTGCCGACGCTCTCGATCGCCCCGCGCATGATCTCGGCCTGATAGGCGGCGGTGTTGAGGGCAAAGGCGAAGACGGCGCAGTACCAGGCTTCACGGAAGAAACCCCACAGGCCGATGGCCTCGAGCTGTGGCCGGAACGAGCCGAAGCCGTAATAGATCAGGAAGGTCTGGGCGAGCAGCGGCGTGCCACGGAAGAAATAGACATAAGCGTAGGAAATCGCGTTCAGAACGCGGTTCTTCGACATGCGGGCATAACAGATCGGAACCGACAGGATGGCGCCGAGGACGATGGATATCGCCACCAGCGTCAGCGTGACATAGAGGCCTGACAGGTAGGACGGCGCATATTTGGCGAAAAGCTCCGGATTCCAGGCGCTGAACAGATAGGTGACCAGGCCGGCGCCGAGCAGGATCCAGAGACAGACAAGGACCCAGCCCAGGATGCGTTCACGCGACCATCCGCGCGGTGGCGCTGCGGGCCGTTGCACTTTCACAGTGGTTCCGTCGGTCGCGCTCATCGCTGTGCCGCCCGCTTGCCGACCCAGCGCTCGATGGCGCCGATGCCGAAGGAAGAGATGATGGCGAGCGCGAGATAGATGAGGCAGGCGACGCCGAAGAACATGAATGCCTGCTTGGTGACGCGCGCGGCAATGCTGCTCTGGCGCACGATGTCGGTCAGGCCGATGGCCGAAACCAGGGCCGTGTCCTTGAGCAGGATCAGCCACAGGTTGGAGAGACCGGGCAGGGCGATGCGGATGAGCTGCGGCAGGATCACCAGTCGCATCGTCTGGCGCGGCGACAGGCCGACGGAATAACCGCCTTCATACTGGCCACGCGGAATGGCGCGGAAGGCCGAGAGGAAAACCTCGCTGGCGTAGGACGAGAAGACGACGCCGAGAGCAACCATGCCGGCGACGAAGCTGTTGATCTCGACAACCGCCTCCGGCCGCACCAGCCGCACAGCCTGCTGGATGCCGATCTGGGCGCCGTAGAACACCAGAAACAGCGTCAGCAGTTCCGGCAGGCCGCGGAAGATGGTGGTGTAGATGTTGCCGGCGAGCCGCATCGAAGGTTCGCCGGACTGCTTGGCCAATGCGACCAGAAAGCCGATCAGCAGGCCCAGCGGCAATGTCACAAGGGCAAGCGAAACTGTGACGAGC
The DNA here is from genome assembly GCF_900445235.1 of Aminobacter aminovorans. Classification (NCBI taxonomy): domain Bacteria; kingdom Pseudomonadati; phylum Pseudomonadota; class Alphaproteobacteria; order Hyphomicrobiales; family Phyllobacteriaceae; genus Aminobacter; species Aminobacter aminovorans. Next base: position 2,899,699 of record NZ_UFSM01000001.1, read on the forward strand.
ACGCCACGCGCGAGATCGTCACCCCATCCGTCAGGCCCGAAACTCAGAAGCGTCCACACGCTTTGCATCGGTATGCTGCCCCCATTGGCCTCCCTTGGCGGGAGTGCCACCGTCTTTGTCGACGGCTTGTCATTGTGCTCATGTTAGCCAAACGGCGGGAACTTGTCCCGCCGCTTGTGCAGTTTTCACAGCATTGACGGCTCAGCTGCCGTAGGCGTCGAACTTGAAGTACTTGTCGTTGATTTCCTTGTACTTTCCGTTGGCGCGGATAGCATCGATGGCGGCAGAGAACTGATCCGCGAGCGCGTCGCCCTTGCGCACGCCGACGCCGGCGCCATCGCCGTGGATCTCGGGCATGTTCGGGATGGTGCCGACAATCTTGCAGCATGCGCCATCTGGCGTTTCCAGCCAGGCGCCCATCGTCACGGCGTCATCGCTGACCGCGTCGAGGCGGCCGTTGGCCATGTCGAGCTTGTATTCGTCAGCGGTCGGATAGGACTTGATCGTGCTGTCGGTGAAGACCTTCTCGGCGTAGTTGTAGTGAATGGTCGAGCCCTGGACGCCGATGGTCTTGCCGGCGAGGTCTTCCTTGGTCACGCCCTTGATGTCGCTGTCCTTGGCGGCGGCGATCACGGCTGGCGTGTTGATGTACTTCTTGGAGAAGTCGATCTTTTCCTTGCGCTCAGGCGTGATCGACATCTGGGCGATGATGGCGTCGAACTTGCCGGCCTGGAGCGCGGGGATCATGCCGTCCCATTCCTGGGCGACGATCTCGCACTTGACCTTCATCTCCTCGCAAAGCGCATTGGCGATGTCGACGTCGAAGCCGACGAGCTTACCGTCGGATGTCAGGTTATTGTAGGGAGGGTATGCGCCTTCGGTGGCGATCTTGATCGTCTTTTCCTGCGCCTGCGCCATACAGATGGTGAGCGCCAGGGCCGCGGTCGCAGCCAGGGCAATACGCTTGGAAATACCCATGATGTTCCTCTCTGTTCGCTTCGGCCGGTTCCCGTCCATGGCGGCCGTTGAGCGGATGAACTCCGCCGCTGGCGGCGATACTCCCACTGTTTTCAGTTAAAAATCAATCGCGAAAAGGGGATTTGCGAGCGGGCGATCGGGCAAGCGCGGTGACGCAGCGTCACTGCGCGGCGAGGCCGGTGCGCGCTTCGACGAAGTCGGCGATCACCGTGATGTCGTCGATGCCGAACACCGGAACCTGCTCGCCTTCGACCGGATGGTCGGCGGCGACGGCAACGATCGAAGGGTCGTTCGATGTCAATGGCGAGCGGTCCTTGGCCGCGAGCCGGCGTGCCTCGATCTTGAGATGGTGCTCGCGCTTGTAGCCTTCGACCAGCACCAGATCGCAAGGAGCGATTCTCTCGAGAACCTCGTCGAGCGTGGGCTCGGTTTCGTTGCGCAGCTCGTGCATCAACGCCCAGCGCCGCCCCGACACGATGGCGACTTCCGTGGCCCCAGCCTCGCGATGGCGAAAGCTGTCAGCGCCCGGCTTGTCTATGTCGAAATCGTGGTGGGCATGCTTGATGGTCGAGACCCTCCAGCCGCGTCTGACCAGTTCCGTCACCAGGCGTTCGGTCAAAGTCGTCTTGCCGGAGTTCTTCCAGCCGGTGATGCCGAAAACGCGATGCGTCATCAGTCTGCCTCGTCGATGATACGCGCAGCCTGGGCAAGGTCGTCGGGCGTGTTGATGTTGAAGAACGGGTCGACTTCAACGGAACCACGTTGCGTCACCGGAAAATCCACCACGTCGAGGCCTGCCTGCTCAAGAAAAGTCATCACTCTGCGGGTATCGCCGCTTTCCAGAAACCCTGCAAGCGCCTCGCGCAGCGAAACCGGCCACAGCGCAAATGTCGGGTGCACGCGCCTGTTCGAAGCGGCTGCAACGACGCGTCCGGCGACCGCGTGCGCGGCCAGTCGCTTGCCGAGATCTTCGGGGAAGAAGGGCGTGTCGCCGGCAACGCTGAGGATGTGCGTGATGTCCGGCTCGACTGCCGCCCACGCCATGCCGGCCAGGATTCCCGCCAGCGGTCCCTGATAACCTGCAATCGTGTCTCTGATGATGTCGACGCCGAAGCCGACGAAACCGGCGGGGTCGGCATTGGTGTTGATGGCGATCCGACCGACCTGCGGGCGCAGGCGATCGAGCACCAGGCCGGTCAGGGGACGGCCGGCAAGCGCCAGAAGCGTCTTGTCTGCGCCGCCCATCCGGCTGGAGCGGCCGCCGGCGAGGATCAACCCTGCAATCTGCTCCGCCATGCCTAGATCCCGTCGGGTGCCATCGAAGCGCTGGTGCTTTCGGCTGCCGGCCGGCCCTTGCCGACAACGCGTTCGCGATAGAGCGAATAGAGGCCGGAAGCAACGATGACGGCAGCACCCGTGATCATGGCCAGGTCGGGGATATCGCCGAAGACGAAGACGCTGAGCGAGAGCGCCCAGATCAGGGCGGTGTAGCGGAACGGCGCGATGAAGGAAATTTCGCCTTCGCGCATCGCCATGATGACGAACTGGTAGCCGAAAAGCACCAGCACCGCGGCGCCGGCAAGGAATGCGACAAGATTGACCGACATGGGCACCCAGCCGCCGAACGGCACGATGGTCAGCGCCCCGGTGACGGTGATGATGACAGTGGTGGTGGTCGAGACGAAAAGCGACGGGATGTGCCCAGGGATTTTGCGCGTTGCCAGATCGCGCACGGCGCAGAAGGCGACCGAAAGCAGGGCCAGCAGCGAAAACGCGTTGAAGCCTTCGAACCCCGGCCGGACGATGATCAGGACGCCGCCGAAACCGGAGGCGATGGCCAGCCAGCGGCGCCAGCCGACGGCCTCGCCGAGGAAAAGGGCTGCCCCCATGGTTACCGCCAAGGGCAGCGCCTGCAGCACGGCCGAGATATTGCCCAACGGTAGATGGGGCAGGGCGGCGAGGAAGCAAACCGTGCCGCCAACCTCGCCGACAAGGCGCAGGAACACCATCGGATGCCAGTAGTTCCGGTAGCCCTTCAAGGCACCCTGCTGCCAGGCGAGAAGGCTGATCAGCGTGGTGGCGAACAGCCCGCGCACCAGCATCAGCTGGCCCGGATTGATCGTCTGGGCGGCGAGCTTGCTGAGCGTGTCGTTGAAGGTAAAGGCTGCCATCGCGACGACCATGAAGGTGGCGCCGCGAATATTCGAGGAAAGTGGCACGTCGGCTTTCCGTTGCTGCTGTTGCTTACGGCTTTAGCACCGGTGCGTGAAACAGCAATGCCAATCGGATGGACCAGACATGTCGATTGGCCTCACGGGCCGTTGAGGCTCTCGGCGATGGCGCTCACCAACGGGTCGTATTTGGCCTTGGACGACACTGGGTATTTGAGCAGGAAGGCATGAATGACGCCGCCCCTGCCAAATTCGAGCCGGTGGTAGAATATGTCGTTGCCGTCGTGGCCCGACAGTACGATCCAGTCCTTGCCCAGCTTGCGGTAGGTGACCTCCACGCCCTCGGAACTCATGTCGGCAAGCTGCCTGGGCGTCTGCTCGAGCGCGTTGTTGGAACCGTAGATCGCGAGGCTCGCCCCATCCGACGCCAGGAATGTCATGCCGTCGCCGTTCTCGGGCGGTTCGGCCTTGCTGACGAAGATTTCATGCGGAAACGTCACCGACGTGCCGAAGCGGGCATTGGTGTAGATAAATGGCTTGGCAAGTGCAGGCGCGGCCAGCACCATCGCCAGCACCATTGCGGAGAACGTCCTGGCGAACCGGTAAGCCATGCCCATTACCTCACGAGGACGTTGTCGGGTGGCGACGATAGCTGCAACTTAGCCGCCTGTCACACTCATATGGCGCGAGACGGACGGGCGATTGGTGGCGGCGGTCGATGATGAAATCGTGGCCCATGGGCTTGCGCCCGATCGCCTCGTCAGTGGCATTGGACGAAAGCTCGTTGCCTTCGGAGGCGCGCAGCGGCGCCCTGAGGTCGGCCGCGTCGCGACGCTACCGCAACCGCTGCAGCGTGGTCTTCACCGCATCGCGATTGTCCTGCCTCATTCGCTCGACGACCGCCTCGAATCGCCCGTCTCCGAAGATCCGTTCGCGATAGGCCGCGTAGTCGGCGAGCACCGCGCGCACCGTGTCGGCGAGTTCGCCGTAGCGCGCCCACACCACGAACGGATGATACGCGATCGACTCGCGCAGCGGCACGTCTTCGCTGACGACGACGACACCGCACAGCAGCGCCGGCAATACGCGCAATTCCTCGAACGTGTGGTGCTGGCCGGTCTGATGCACGTTCACGAGCACGCGCGTGTCGCGGTACAGCCTGCACAACGGCGCGCCCGCGTAGACACCGCTGACATTGAGCAGCGACAGGCGCGCCGTGTGGGCCGCTTCAAGAAACGCCGCGCGGCGCGGTTGCGCGACGTCCCCAAACAGCGTGATCGCGTCGCGCCGCCGCGTGCCCGGGGTGACGTCGGTGTCATACAGCAGCGGCGCGAGCACGATCGTCTTGGCCAGATACGCGTCGAAGCCGCCGGCGCGACGCAGGTTTTCGACATTCGGCCGGCTGTAGTCGACGATCACGTCGGCCGATTCGACCACCGCGCGGTTCACAACGCGGGCGAGATAGTGCCCTTGGCCGTCCGGCAATGGCACGGCACCGGTCGGCGCGCCGTCGCTGTCGCGTCCGCCCGGCATGACCAGCGTGTGTTCCCACTGGACATCGATGCGCCGCGTGCGGTTCGCATTGCCGCAGTCGACCTCGGAGGCGCCGAACACGAGATTGACCGGCGCGTCGCGCACGGCCAGCGTTTCGCGGAACAATGCGACACAGTACAAATAGTACTCCCGCACGAACGCCGGATACTGCGGATCGTATGCAAGCCGCGCACGGCCGACGGTTTCGACGCGGCGCGCCGGCGCGCGCGGAAACACATGGCGCCACAGCGCTTGCAGCTTGCGTGCGACACGCTTCGCCGACGTCATTGCGGAGAACGTCGCGGCGAGCCGGTAAGCATGCTCATAGCCTCACGAGGACGTTGTCGGGTGACGAAGGTCGATATCGTTCAGCCGCCTGTCACGCTCATGTGTCGGGAGACGGACGGTCGATTGGTGCGGCGGTCGATGATGAAATCGTGGCCCTTCGGCTTGCGTCCGATCGCCTCGTCGATGGCATTGGACAAGAGTTCGTTGCCTTCGGAGGCGCGCAGCGGCGCCCTGAGGTCGGCCGCGTCCTCCTGGCCGAGGCACATATATAGCGTGCCGGTGCAGGTCAGGCGCACGCGATTGCAGCTCTCGCAGAAATTATGCGTCATCGGCGTGATAAAGCCCAGCTTTCCGCCGGTTTCAGCGACATCGACGTAACGCGCCGGTCCGCCTGTCTTGAACGGGATGTCGGTCAACGTGAATTGCCGCTCGAGATTGGCTCTCAGCAGTGACAGCGGCAGATACTGGTCGGTGCGGTCGGCATCGATCTCGCCCATAGGCATCGTCTCGATGACCGTCAGGTCCATGCCACGGCCATTGGCCCAGCGCAGGATTTCAGGGATCTCGGTGTCGTTGAAGCCCTTGAGGGCAACCGCGTTGATCTTGATGTGCAGGCCGGCCGCCTGGGCGGCATCAATGCCTTCCATCACCTTGGCGAGATGGCCCCAGCGCGTGATGGCGTGGAACTTGTCGGGATCGAGCGTGTCGAGCGAAACATTGATGCGCTTGACGCCGCAATCGGCCAGTTCGGCAGCGAAGCGCGACAGCTGCGAGCCATTGGTGGTCAGCGTCAGCTCTTCCAGTGCGCCGCTGTCGAGATGGCGCGACAGCTGGCGAATGAGGTGCATGACGTTCTTGCGCACCAAAGGTTCGCCACCGGTCAGGCGCAGCTTCTTGACGCCCTTTTCGACGAAGACCGAGCAAAGCCGGTCGAGTTCTTCGAGCGACAACAGGTCCTTCTTTGGCAGGAAGGCCATGTCTTCGGCCATGCAATAGGTGCAACGGAAGTCGCAGCGGTCGGTAACCGACACGCGCAGATAACTGATCGAGCGACCGAAAGGATCGATCATATCCATGGTCTGCGCTTCCGTTTCCCGTTCCGTGGTGCCTTGGCCGGCACTGTCATTATACGGCTATGTTGTACGCTTGTGCATGTCAATCAAGATGAAAGTTTGTTGCCTCGGAGTGACTCTGCCAGCTTTGCCGTCCTGGCGCTGTCTTAGCGCTTTCCGCGACGTCCGAAGCGCAGTAGTGAATGGCATCTCACAACGGCAGGGCGGATCATGACGGCACCGAAGGAATTGAGGGTCTCCAAGGACCGCAAGCTGTTGACGGTGACGTTTCCGGACCATCGCCCGTTCGAGCTTTCGGCCGAGTTGCTGCGCGTGCTTTCGCCCTCCGCCGAGGTGCAGGGCCATTCGCCTGAGCAGCGGGTGACGGTGCCTGGCAAGAAAGAGGTCGCCATCCTCAAGGTCGAGCCGGTCGGCAATTATGCCGTACGCATCACCTTCGACGATTTCCACGACACCGGCATCTTCACCTGGAACTATCTGCATACGCTCGGACACGACAAGGACAAGCGCTGGCAGGAATATCTCGACGAGCTGGCGCAAAATGGATTGAGCCGCGACCGCTGACTGTCTTTTGCCGTTCATATTGGCCGGCTAAGCGCAGCAGCATCGAAGCAGGAAGAGGGTACGGACGATGTCGCTCATTTCAACGGTGGAACAGCTCGAGGCGCTGTATGGCGTTCCCGGCGAAACCTCGCTGGTGAAGGAGCTCGATCACGTCATTCCCGAATATGCCGCCTTCATCGAAGCCTCACCCTTCGTCTCGCTGGCGACAAGCGGACCGGAGGGGCTCGACTGCTCGCCGCGCGGCGATCTCGCCGGCTTCGTCCGCATCCATGATCCACGCACGCTGATGATGCCGGACCGCCGCGGCAACAACCGCGCCGACTCGCTGAGGAACATCATCCGCGATCCGCGCGTCGCGCTGCTGTTTCTGGTGCCGGGTTCCGGCACGACGCTGCGCGTCAATGGTCGTGCCCATATCAGCGTCGACGCGGAGCTGTGTGGGTCCTTTGCAGTCGAAGGCAAGCCGGCGCGTTCGGTGACGGTGATCGACGTCGATGCCGTCTATTTCCAGTGCGCGCGCGCGATCGTGCGGTCGGAACTGTGGAACCCCGAGCGTCATGTCGATCCGAAGACGCTGCCGACGCCGGGACAGATCCTTGCGGTCACCAGCCGCGCCGGCATCGATGGCGAAACCTATGATCGCGAATGGCCGGAGCGCGCCAGCAAGTCGATGTGGTAGATCGTTGAACGGGCGCCCCGAGGCAGCGTTTTGGGCCGTCAGCGCGGCAACCGGGCTCAAAACAAAGTGATTGCGTTGGTGTAACTCAGCGGGCGTTATCGACGTATACCGGCAAAACTGCTGGAGCTTTTTGGAATGACGCCCTGGACTGACCGCGCCGGAAAACTCTCGCCGCTCAAGGCTTTGGCCTTTGCCGGAACGTTGGTGCCGGCATTGCTGCTTGGCTACTACGCGGTGAAAGGCTTTCCGCAAGGCGCCGGCGCCGGCACGCTGCTCGGGCCACGGCCCTTCACCGCCGCCATCCATGAAACCGGCGATTGGGCGATCCGCTTCCTGTTGATGTCGCTGGCAGTGACGCCGCTGCGCCGCATCGGCCAATGGCCAAAGCTGATCCTCATCCGTCGCATGCTCGGTATCGCAGCGCTCGCCTATGCGCTCGGCCATCTCGTGCTCTATTTCTTCGACCAGAACTGGGACGTGGTGCGCGTCGTCAGCGAGATCGCGCTTCGCATCTATCTCACCATCGGCTTCGTCGCGCTGCTCGGGCTTGTCGCTCTCGGTGCGACGTCGACCGACGCGGCGATCAAGAAGCTTGGTCGCAACTGGAACCGGCTGCACAAGTTCGTCTATGGCATCGGTATCCTGGCTGCGCTGCATTTCTTCATGCAGTCCAAGGCCGATGTCTATGAGCCGACACTGATGGCGGGCTTTTTCATGCTCTTGATGTTCTACCGGCTAGCGCACTGGCGCGGGCTCAGCCTGACGTCGCCGCTGGTGCTTATCGCGATCGCGGTCATCGCTGCGTTGTCGACGGTGATTGTCGAGGCGGCCTGGTACGGGCTGGCGACCGGGGTGCCGCCCGCCCGCGTGCTGTGGGCCAACCTGCAGTTTTCCTACACGATCCGGCCGGGCTGGTGGGTGCTGGCGACGGGCCTTGCCGCAGCCGTGCTCGGCTTGATCAGGTCCATGGGCAAGGCGCAGGCGCCGCGGGGCAGGCGAGCCGCCAGGGCAGCAGCCTGAGCGGCTACTCCTTCAGCGCATCGGCGACGCGCAACATGTGCGCGCCGATCAGGTCGCATTGTTCGGGAGTCGATGCGCTCATCGCCTTTTCGATCAAGGCGCCATAGGCTTTCAAGGCCCGCATCAACAGCGCCCCGCCGTCTTCGGTCAGCGTCAGCCGCATCACCCGGCGGTCCTTGGCGTCGGCCTCCCGCCTGACCAGCGCGCGCTTTTCCAGCTGCGGCAGCAGCATGGTGATGTTCGAGCGGCCGACCAGCAGCTTGCGGGCCAGGTCGTGCTGCGAAATGCCGGGATGGCGATAGAGGTTCATCAGGACATCGAGCTGCGCCGGCTTGAGATCGTGCGGCTGCAGCGCGCTCGCCAGGGCACGCTCCATCGAGTGGCACGCCTTGGCCACGGCAACCCAATTGCGGAACCGCGGGTTATCCCACGGCAAATCTTGCTTATTGTTCATGATTGAACTATTATTGTTCATGATTGAACTTATGGATGGACAATCACTATGGCATCAATCGGGCTCAAGGTCATCCGGCGGCTGTTCGGTGCGGCCGAACTGGTTTCGCCCCGTCTCGCCGGTCGCGCGGCATTCGAGCTTTTCCGGCGAACGCCGAGCCAACGCTCCCTGACATCAGGTGAGAAGCGCGCCATCGGCAATGCGTCGAGCTTCATGGCCGAGGCGCGCCATCATCGAATTAAGACGCAAAAGAGCTGCGTGGCGATGCACGAGTTTCGCCCTGAGGGCGCAAGCAGGGGAACAGTGCTCGTCATCCATGGCTGGCGCTCGCGCACCGAATACATGCAGGCGCTGATCGAAGGCTACAGGGATGCCGGCATGCGCGTGATCTCGCTCGACCTGCCGGGCCATGGTGGCTCGCTCGGCCGCGCGCTCGACATGGCAAAGGCCGTCGAAGCGGCAACCCTTGCCGGCCAGTGGTTCGGGCCGTTCGAGGCGATCGTCGGCCATTCCTTCGGCGGCGCGGTTGCCGTCAACGCTGCAGCCGGAACCGTCAAGGGGTTCGAGCCGCTTTCCGCCAAGCGGCTGGTGCTGGTGGCCGCGCCCGATTCGATGCCCAAGCTGTTCGACGATTTCGGTCGCTATCTGAACCTCGGCCCCAGGACGCAGCGCTCGATCTCGGGGCAGGTGCAGCGTGTGACCGGCACGCCGATCGGCCAGTTCGTCGGTTCCAGGCTGCTGATGCGCCTGGCCACTCCGACGCTTGTGATCCACGCTCCCGACGACAGGGAAGTGTCGGCCAACGAAGCGCGCGCCATGGCCGGCGCCGGCGGCCATGTCAGGCTGTTCTGGGCCGACGGCCTCGGTCACCGGCGCATTCTATCGAGCGCCAAGGTCGTGGGCGAGGCAGTTGGCTTTCTCCAGGCCGCGCGCGAACTCGACACGGTCCACTAAGCGCGCCACGCCGATCGCCAGGGCTCAGCCCTGGCCCTCCAGCGCGGCCCTCAGCATGTCGTAGGTCGGCGCCAGTTCGCGAAGCGAGGCCGCCGCCTCGCCATCCTTGCCCGCAACAAGGTGGTATTGCAGCGCGCCGATGAGCCGGGCCTGCCGTCCCGCAATCCGAGCCGCCTCGGCGTATCCCGCGCGTTCCAGGCAGGTCGCGGCGTCTGTCGCGCGGCGAGCGCCTGCCCGGACGGCGAAATGGATCATGTGGCCACGAAGATCGTCGCCGCAACCGCGCTCGATCAGCCGCGCCAGCGCTTCGGCGGCGGTGGCGTTGCCCGAGCTTCCCCTAGGCATGTCGTGCTCACCCGCCATCGACAGCCAGCGTATCGCCGAAGGGATCGACGCCCTGATCATGTCCACTTCGGCGACGTCGGCGATCCGCCTGAAGGCGGTGCGCATCGTATAGGGCGTGCCGTAGATCAGCGTTCTTGCGCTCCAGGCGGCCATGAAGTCGGCGAGGGGCAGGCGGGCATAGGGATAGCCCTGTGGATCGTGCATCAGGATGCTCTCGTCGTCGACTTCGAGCGCCACGACGTAATGATCGGCCTCGATCGGACCGCGCATGCGTGGCTGATGCCTGAGATGCCCCATCTCGACTGGGCCGATCCAGACCGGGCCGGCGGCCAATGCCGCCTTGAGGCGCGCCAGGGCCTCTTCGGCTTCGCCCCCTTGCGTGACATCAGATGTCCAGCCAAGCGTTGAAAGCGCGTTTTCGAAACCTTTCTCCGGGTCCCAGCCATAGGGGTCGAAGAAAGGCAACGTGCCGCCGATCAGCTGCATGCCGAACGGGCCGCCAATGGCCACCTCGATGACGGCGGTCGACGGTCCATCGGCGCAGAACATCATGGCGAAGGAATTGGCATAGCAATACGGGCCCGAGCCCGTGTAGGCAAAGTGCTTCATGTCTGGATCTCTTGTCAGATGAGGGGATAGGCGACGTCGAAACGGGCGCCTTGGGTTCCGGGATGGGTTTCGCAGGGGCTGCCGGCGCAGCTCAGCTCGCTCCGCGCGTCGAGCCACGCTTCAAGGGCGTCGTAGACGTGCATGACGCGGGGAAAATTCTCATAGGCCATGGGCACCGGCAGATAGACCTCGCGCCGCGCCGGCTGCAGTCTGATGAGCAGGTCGCCTGCCGGCTCGAGCCTTCCCGCGCAGGCGATGGCGACCTCGACGAGACCTTCGCTGTCGCGGCTGACAAGGTCGTGAAAATGCACGCTCATCAATCCGTCGCAAGCCGATCCCGAGGCGCGCAAGTGCGTCCGGATGTCGGCTTCGGCCCCGGCGATGAAATCGTCCAGCCCTTCCACACCGATCTGGCGTTGTCGCGACACGACTTTTGCAGCCGGTACCTCACGCAGGCCGATCGTCGCCGTCAATGCCGGTTCGCCGCCTTCGGCTTGCCGGGAAAGCGCGCGCACGAGTTCGGTCTGGTCGGCAAGCCTGTCGTTCTGCGCGCTCAGCCAGCTTTGCAGTTCGACGACGCGTGCTTCCGGCGTGAGCTCCAGCAGCTGTGTGACGCGGGTAATCGGCAGCCCCAGCCGGCGCAGCCGCGAGATCAGACGCGCCCTTGGCGCCTGCGAAGAGGCATAGTAGCGATAGCCGGTCTGTGGATCTACGTGGACCGGCGCCAGCAGGCCTTGCTCGGCATAGAGCCGCAATGCCTTTGGCGACAGTCGCGTGGCGGCCCCGAAACGGCCGGCGAGGAGATAGGAATCGATCATGACGCCGTGTCTAGGGCTGGCCCCAGGGGCGAGGTCAAGCGCGCGATTTGCTGTCGTCTCTGCCCGGCTGATCAGCCTTTCCTGTTGCCTGGCTCTACAGGCAGGCCCGCCGCGCGCCACGCAGTGAACCCGCCAAGGATGTGCCGGACCGGCTCCAGCCCCATCTCCTGCGCGGTCTTGGCAGCGAGCGCCGAGCGCCAGCCGCCGGCGCAGAAGAAGACGAAGTTCTTGCCGCTGGAAAAGAACGGCTTGTGATAAGGGCTGTCGGGGTCGATCCAGAATTCGAGCATGCCGCGCGGGCAATGCTGGGCGCCCGAAATCCTGCCTTCGCGCTCGACCTCGCGCGGATCGCGCAGGTCGACGAAGATGGTATCGGTGTCGTCGAGCAGGGTTGCCGCTTCCTCGGGCGACACCACCTCGACCACTGCATTGGCCTCGTCGAGCAGTTCCCTGTAACCCTTCTTCACCTTGCCCTCGCGTCAATTCGGCCCAAATTCAGCTTGCAAGGCCAAGTGATCGCATGAAGCGGCGAGGCTGTCATCGCCGATGAATTGTGCCACCTGCCGGCTTGTCTCACGATGATGTGAAACTGTTCGGCAACAGCTGCCGGGAAATTTATGAAAGCTTAACGTTATCGGTATGAATCGAGAGAGCAGCGCCTTACATCAGCCATTTGTGGACAGGAATTCTTCCACCGGCGCATGGCGATTCCAGAGCAGTTTCCGGGCAGGGATGGTGTCTTTATGAAATTTTCTCTCCTGAGCAGGCCGATCTCGCTTCCGCTGGCTGTGCTTGCTGCAACAGTGGCGCTTGGCGCGCCGCAGGCGGGTGCGCAGAACTTCTTCGACATCCTGTTCGGTGGCGGCAACCGCGCCCCGCGCCAGCAGCAGGGCGAATTTCCGCCGGCTCCGGTGCAGAAGAAGCGGGCGCCGGTGGCGGCGGCCAAGATCAGCGCGCCGTCCTATTACACCTACAAGACCGACTCGATGGTGACCGTCGACTTTGCCAAGCTGATCGCCGGCACGCAGTCGGTGTCGCTGGAGCCGTCGCTTGCCGGTACGGCGTTCCGCGAAGCGCTTGCCGGGCTCGATGCCTTCGACCTGGTTGCCGAAAAGGACATCGCCAAGGGGCTGCTCGACTACTATGTGGCCAATCCCGATTTCATCTGGGTCACCGGCCAGACCGCCAACAGCCGCGCCGAAGAGGCGATCAGGACGTTGAGCGATGCCGCCAGCCACGGGCTGATGCCGGCCGACTATGCGGTCTCCGTGCCGCCGGCAGCCTATGCGCTTGACGACACCGTCGGCCGGATGAAGACACTCATCCGTTTCGAGATGGCGATGTCGGCACGCGTGTTGCGCTACGTGCATGATGCGCAAGGCGGCCGGATCGATCCGAACCGCATCTCCGGCTACTATGATTTCGCCGCCAAGCCGCTCGACATGGCCGGCATGCTGAAGAGCCTCAGCCAGTCGGATGAGGTGCGGGCCTTGCTTGAGGCATTCCATCCGCAGAATCCCGAATACAAGGCGTTGCGCGTCGAACTCGAGGCGCTCAAGGCGAGCGAGGAAAACGACATCGTCGTTGACGCCAAGCTGTTGCTGAAGCCCGGCGAGACCAGCCCGGAGCTGCCCAAGCTGCTGCATCTCATCGCCCGCGATCTCGACGACGAGATGGGCGGCGAATTCGGCGAAACGCTGGCCAGGCTCGGCAACAGCGAAACCTATACGCCCGAACTGGTGCCGGTCATTGAGGCGGTGCAGAAGCGTGCCGGGCTCAAGGCCGACGGCGTCGTCGGCCCGCGCACGGTGGCAACCCTTGCCGGCACGTCGAAGGCCGATCGCCTCGACAAAGTCGTCGTCGCGCTCGAACAGCTGCGCTGGCTGCCATCCGACCTCGGCAGTCCGCGCGTCTTCATCAACCAGCCGGCCTATACCGCAAGCTACATCGACGGCGGCATGGAAAAGCTCAAGATGCGGACGGTGATCGGAAAGACCACCAACCAGACCAGCTTCTTCCAGGACGAGATCGAGCAGGTCGACTACAACCCGTACTGGGGCGTGCCGCAGTCGATCATCGTCAACGAGATGTTGCCGCGCCTGCGCAACGATCCCAGCTATCTCGACCGCGCCGGCTATGAAGTCACCGATTCGCGCGGCCAGCGCATTCCGTCGTCGGCGATCAATTGGGGCCAGTACGGCTCGAAGGTGCCCTACAGCGTGCGCCAGGCGCCGAGCGAGGCCAATGCGCTGGGCGAGCTCAAGATCCTGTTCCCCAACAAGCACGCCATCTACATGCACGACACGCCGCAAAAGGCGCTGTTCGACCGCGACAACCGCGCCTTCAGCCATGGCTGCATCCGCCTGGCCGACCCGCGCGGCATGGCGGCCGCCGTGCTTGGCACCGACGTCGATCACATCGCGGCCAAGCTGAAGCAGGGCCATTCCTTCGAGAAGGTGACGCGCAAGATCCCGGTCTACGTCGCCTATTTCACCGCCTGGCCTGATCTCGACGGCAAGGTCGAGTATTTCGGCGACGTCTATGATCGCGACGCCAAGCTCAAGGACGCCATGGCTCGTACCGATGCGGCGAGGGCACCCAGCATCTGATCGGCTGCATGCAGGCACAGGGTCGGGGGCCGGGTCAGCGAACATCTGCTCAGCCGAGCATCCGCGTGCCCTGACCAGATTACCTGTCCTGCGCGCCCATCGGAATGGTGACGCGCCTGGGCAGGTGCTGGATCCTCCACAACAGCCGCCGAATTTCGCGGATTGCCTTTTGGGATCCCGGCAGGCGCACTTTCGGCCGCGGCAGGCGCGGTGTCGCCAGTCGTTCCGGCTCGAGATCGCTCGGCAGCGTGATCTCCTGGTCGGGCAGGAACATTTCCTGGATGCCGATGGCGGGCGACAGTTGCCAGCAGGGCGTCTCGTGCCTGGTCATGTCGAAGAGAAAATCGTCCACCGGACGCTCGATCTTGCTGGCCAGCGTCACCAATCGCGCGGCCAAACGCCTGGAGATGACATAGGCAGCCGCGCCATTGTGGAAGCTCTACAGCGGCAGCAGGCGGTGTGCCCTGATCTTGCGGCCGCGACGCCCGACCAACACGGGATTCAGCGTCGTTTCGAGCTTGATCAGCTCGACACCAGCAGGAATCCACGCGTCGTCGCTCAGAAAAACGGGGGCATCCCGGCTGAAATAGACATCGTCTTCGAGCACGACCGCATGCGCGTCGCTGCCTTCGGCAATCCGTCGCCAGACGGCGATATGGCTTATGAAACAGGCAATTTCGCCCGGTGACCAATTGTGGTGATCGCCTAGGACAAGCCGGTTGATGATGTCGTCATCAAGCGCGGTCTTGTCGATGGCGCTTAAGCGCTCGAAGGCCAAGCCCATCCGGCGGAAGGCCATGGTCATCCAGGCCAGCCGTCCAGTCTCCCGATCAAGGTTGATGACGAAGCACCGCATTGGATCTTCCCCGCTCGCCTGCTGATCGCAGAACGGTTGGTGTCGGTCAATTCGATGCTGTCTCTCCAGGCGGGAACACCCGATTTTGGCTTTCGAGCCAGTAGTACATCCTTACGTAGTTTTGATAGGCAAGGTGTTTCCCGCTCACATCTCCTGCCGCTGGCGCCTTGGAAATCTCTTTCGGGCTGATGTAATAGAACTCGTCTCCCATCGCGGCCAACGGCATATGGTGCGCGGGTGCCTGCTCAAAAATCGAAAATCCGATGAAGGCGTTTTTAACTTTCTGAACTGATAGCAAATGCAGCAGCGTGGGGGCGAAATCGACCGATGTACGATAGTCAGCGTCGAAGGTCGTCGGTAGCGCCATTCCCTTGTGATGAATGATCAACGGGATCCGGTCGACGAAATAGGCTTGGTAGTCGTCCCCTTGCAAGGCCTTGACCACGGCGGGTTCAGGATAGGTCGCGTGATCGGCCGTGATGATCAGGATCGTGTTGCCGGCGAAACTCGAGTTCTGAAAATAGTCCAGGAATTTTCCCAGCTGCGCATCGAAATTGTGCATCCTGCTCAGAACGGGGTTATCACCGCTGCCGTAGGTCGTGCCGGCGCTGTCAGAATCCAGGAACGCGTGGGTGCCGATATTGTATGTCGCGACGAAGAACGGTTGCTTGTCGCCGCTTGAGGTCTGCTTCTCCAGGAAGCCTTTCAGGCCGGAAAATATCTCCGCGTCGGCTGCGTCAGACGTGCCGGCACTGAGTGCTGCGGGTCTGCCACCCAACAATTCAGGCAGCGTCTCGACAGCGTAGACCGTTTCAAACCCAAGCGACTTCAACATGACGTTGAAACTGGCGCCCTCAGAGCTCGAGGACAGAAACGCCGTCTTGTATCCGCGGTCCTGCAGGATATCAGGTATCGTCCGGTAGTTGATGCTGGTGAGCAGCGCGGTGTTGTTCTCACCTTCGGCCTCCCAGCCGCCGCTTTCAGCGCCACCGTTTCTGGGGTATCCGGAAACCAGCTGCCCCTGAATCCCTCGATAGGTTGCCGCTGTGTGGCTGAAGTAGTTGTAGACAGGCATTGAATGCGCGGCAAAGCGGTCGATGTTCGGCATCAATCCCTGATGCTTGCCGCCATAGGTTCCCAGAAAGCGGGCAGACAGCCCTTCGGCAAAGATCACGATGACGTTCGGGCTATCTGCCGCCGATTGTGCTGTGCCAAACGACAAAGGGCTGGAATAGGCCTGATCCCGCAACAGAGGGTAGTGCTCGTTGATCGGCAGGCTGATGCCTTGCCGATCCAGCGTGTCGGCCATGTCAGAGAGGTTGTTGCGGGCCTTGCGCAGCTCGCGAAATTTGCGGGCAAGAGATGTGGCCGGAGCCATATCCGGACGGAGATCGAGGGTTCTTTCGGTGAAGGAAGAGCTGTCGAACATGCCGGCAAAGAGCAGGCAGGCAAGTGTCGCGGCGAAAACGAAGCCCTTTCCGGGCCGGTGGAGCGCCGCTTGCTTGCGCGCCTGGAGGGCGAACAGCGAAAGGCAGATCCAGCTTCCGAAGCCAAGGACTGCGATGACGAAGAACAGGGGCTTTGCCGCATACTGGCTGCCGTCGGTGTAGTTTTCCAACGCCAGAACGGAGATGTAGTGCCCCGACAGATAGGCGGAAAATCCCTGCACCAGATAGATCAGCATCACCAGCAGGGGCACGGCGAGAGAGACGAACAATGCCGGCAAGGCCACCCAGCCACTGCGCTGGGCATGCCAGGCAACAAGTCCCAGCATGCAAAAGAACGCGAGCTCGATCGCCGGCAGCAAGATTGTGGTGACGTCGACGGCGAATGCCGGATTCCGCTCTCGCAGGGCAATCAGCAGGAGGGCGAGATATAAAACGTAGATAGCCACGAAATAGAGCGCGTAGCTTCGCTTCAAAAGACTATCGGTAAGTTTCATCTGCAGGTCGTCTGGAAAATCGCATCAAAAAACAGAATCTCTCAGGTCAGTCGAATCAAGCGTGGCAATGTATTGGCCGGGCTCGATGTTTAGTCCAGAAAGTTGAACTCGTTGCCGTCGCACGGCAAATGACACGGATATCGTAACGGCGAAACGACGAATTCTGGTCCCATCTTGCCGCAGGCTGCGTTTGTCTCCCGATCGGGGCAGTTAGCGTAGTGTTCGTCGCCAGTGATCCGGGACGTGTAAGGGAGAGCGGCATTGCCGCTGTTCAATTGTGTATTCGGATAACAAATATGATCGGCGTTATGGTTGAGAGTAAATATGTAATGATAAATATTGTTATGCGTATTACGAAATGTTATTTGAACATTATTTGAAAATGTAATCTTGTGGGAATGTGTTGTGCCTAAGGTGCCGGCGAGAGTTCGCTGTGTGTCTGGAGGAGTGCATGCCTTCTGTACTGAAGATTAATCTCGTCCTTTCGTCACTTATGCTGTTGACGGCCTGCCAGGCCGATAGGCGGCGGTGCGAAACCGAAACGGGCGGCGCTGCCACCTATCGAAAGAGCGATAACTGCGGGCGTGCGGCAAAGCCAGCAGAAGGCAGCGATCGGCCGGAGAGGCAGGTCAGGGAAAAGCCTGTGACGCCGACTGAGCCCGAACCAGAGGGGGCGGTTTTTCCGTAGCGCCACCTTGGTTCAGGCTCCCAGTCCGCCAGGCGCGGCGGCGGCCAGGCTCGACGGAACGCTCAACTGGATCCGTCCGCCTGATCATCGACGGCATCATCTCGTGCATCGTGGCTTCATGATGGGCGGCGGCTTCAAGCTGCCCTGATCAGCATGTCGATTTGTCGGGGAGCAATGCTTTCTATGCGCCGCACCGCAGCCTTGCTGTCAGCGCCTCTCGGCGTTGCAGATTTATCCGCGTGCAGGAGATCCAACGCTTTCCAGAGCTCGTCACGCTGCACGCAAGGTGTCGCCGGGATTGGCCGGTCGACTTAGCGCAATGTTGCGTCCGTCTCTTTTGCGAGCAGCAGCGACGGAGCCGCGCGTCACTTCAGCTTAATAATCTGTGATTTAAGCATCAAGTATATAAAGTATAAATATTATCGTCCAGGCGGAATTCTTCTATGCGCCAGGAATTCTGGCAATCTTGTTTGTTGCACTTGGTCAGTTTTATCGTCGCTGGCGTGACAGCGAGCGCCTTGCACTGGTCCTGCATGCAATCGCGCTTGTCGTCCTGTTTTCCACCTTTTGTGCGTTGTTCAATGTGTTGTTGCTGCCGCGCTCAACGACTCCGATCGACGCCCTGCTGGTGGAGGCCGATGCCTGGTTGGGCTATTCCTGGCCGGAGTTGACCAGTTGGGTTGCCAACTATCCGACCCTCAACGCGATCTTGCGCGCGATCTACCTCGTGACATTGGCAAAACTCTACTTCGCCTTGATGTTCCTGGCGATGGTTCTCGACCGCAGGCGGCTACACGGTGCCGCCTTGGCGATGTCGATGGCGGCGATTGTCGTCGTTTGCACCTGGGCGATGTTCCCTTCGGCCGGAGCGTCGGCCTACTGGCTGCTCGATCCTGAGATAGACCGCATCGTTGGACCGGTCGTAGGATCGGAATATGGCGCCATGCTTTAGCGCCTCTACGCGGAGGGCGTGCTTGAGGTCAATTCGCTTCAGGTGACAGGCTTGATCGGGTTCCCATCGTTTCACACGGTGTTGGGGCTGATGGCCCTGATCGTGGTCTGGCCCTACCGCATTGTGCGCTATTTCGTGCTTGTCCTGAACGTGTTCCTGGCACCTGCAATCTTGATCCACGGTGGCCACAATCTTGTCGACATGATTGCTGGCGTGGTCATCACGCTCGCGGCCTGGTGTGTTGCGTTGGCAATTTTTGACTATCTGGAGCCCGTGAAGCGCGCTGCTTCTTTGACGGAGCGCCCAACAGGCCTCAACTAGCTACGCTAGGCGCTCGATCCGGCCCTTGTCGATGCGGAATACACCTGTTGTTGCACCTTGCCGTTCGAAGTCGGATTGAAACTCGTCCCAAAGCCAAGATGTCGGCCGCAATTCTCACAAGAGATCGGAGTATCCGCCTATACGTCATCAGGAATACGCAGGCGAATGGTCCCCGCAAAAGGGACATTCCAGCTTGTGATTGAGGTATTGACTGTCGCCCATGGCCAGATCCTCGGGGGCGTGCCCAAAGCGTATTGAGGTGAGGGTGGATCTGAAGGGTAGTGTTGCCGCAGAACCGGCTTCCTTTGCCGCGGCTTAGAATGCCTTTGCGGCGGCGTTGGCTTCGGCCATGCGTTGCAACCGAGTTCGAAGGCATTCACTTCGATCCCCGAGATTTGATGAACAGCATATCGGCGGCCGTCGCAGCCGCCAGATCCTCGAGCCCAATCAACGTGGTTGAGATCGCGCAGACCGTTCAGAGCGAGAACCCGCAGGAGAATGTGGCCTTCGAAGATATCTTGAGTTACGTCCTCGATGTCGCGCAGTGCACCGGAGAGCCGCTGGTGTTTGAGCGGCAGCACAGCACCTCTGAAGGGGCCTACATGAACGGTGCTGGTTTGATCGACAGCTAGCCTCCCATCCGCTTGAGCGGACTTGTAACCAGCCTGATGTCTAGAGCATGGAGCCAGTTACGCCACTGCTACGGCCTGCCCGAACTCACCTCGTGAGTGAGACTCCGAGGTAAGGGTGGCAAGACAAGGCAACTCTCTTTTCTGCGGGACTGTCCCTGCAGCACCAGCGCCACATCGGAACCCGCGCCTTTTTCCGGCGGAACCACGTTCGACGTCGTGCATTTGTGCCTTAAGACAGCCGCCGATGGAGCGCGATATGAGATCTCTGCTGATTGCCATGAGTGGCCTTGGCTTTGCACTGGTCATGTTCTTAAGTGGTCTGGTTGCAGCTACTGCCTTCTTCAAGGCGGAGCCGAAACGGCAGCTCACTTTGGCCACTGAAACCGATGTCTGGACCGACCATCCTGTCAAGGTGGACACGTCAGCCCAATCGTTCGATCGTCTGGCTGCGCGTCCAGTACCAGCGCAATCTGTCACGCAAACTGCTGCGCAAACCGTAGACCCAGGACGTAAACCTGCCGTTGCCGCCTTGGAAAAACCCGTTGTCAGCGCCGAGCCCGACAGCCAACCAGTCATGCTGCCCGAAACGATTGCCGCTCATATCGCGTGGTGTTCGGACCGTTACCGTTCTTATCGTGCCGATGATGACAGCTACACGCCCTATGGCGGTGGTCGACGCAACTGCGTCTCGCCATATTCCGGTACGAGCGATGTCGTGGATAGGTACGATCACGACCAAGCCACCTATCGACCGTCTGAGGGACGAGTAGAGGTGGTCTATGCAGACGACCAGAATTACGTCAGCACGGATCACATGGAATACTGCTTCAGCAGATATCGCTCATATCGACCAGAGGACAACACCTACCAGCCATACGACGGTGGTGCTCGCAGGCAATGCCGGTGACAAAGCCAACCTGTCCCGCCGGATCACCAACCAGTTCCACGATGTAGACCCGAAGGGGTTCGTGTGTGCGTGATGCCCAAAGATGCGCACCGCTGATCATCCACACCAGGGCCGCTTGACCTTTGGCCGCCAGATGATCGCAAAGCCCTCGGCCAGCAACACGTTCTCGGCCAGCCGTCCATCCGATAGCCTGATGCGCACCAGCTGCCGGCGGTCTGAGGTACTGTCCCGCTGCCCGGTGTCCTCGATCCGCAAGCCGGGGTCTTGGATAAGCTCGGCCAGGCGCTTCTTCGCCTCTCTTCCGAACATCCGCTCACGCTCGCACTTGGCGCGGCCGATCTCGGGCGTGTCGATCCCTGTCTTGAACGGAACGCCGTCGCCGATCAGGCGCATGTTCTGGCCGTTGCAGCGGATATCAACTGCGGACAGGGTGGAACAGGAGAGGATGGTGGCGGCTAGCAGGGAAATCATGGGGCGACGGTATCGCGAGAACGGGACAAGAACAAAGCGCGAATTGCTCGGCCAAGTGGTTCAAGTGAACCATTACGGTGTCGCAACGAAAATCAGCTAAGTCTTTGAAAAGAAATGGTGGGCGATATAGGGATTGAACCTATGACCCCACCCGTGTGAAGGGTGTGCTCTCCCGCTGAGCTAATCGCCCGTCCGAGGCCCGAGGGCCGAACGTGACGGCGATATAGGGGAGGGGCGGGAGTGGTGTCAAGGCGGCTTTAGCGACTTGCCGCGTCTATCAGCTTCTGGGCCATGCCAAGCGTCAGTTCGTCATAGTGCGAGATCACCACCGAAGGCTCGTATTCGCTGACGTGCCGGTCGGTATAGCCGAAGTCGACGGCAACCACCGGAATGCCGGCGGCCTTTGCCGTGTCGATGTCGGTGACCGAATCGCCGACCATGACGGCGCGGGACGTGTCGCCGCCGGCCTTGGCGATGGTTTCGGTGAGGTGGCGCGGATCGGGCTTGCGCATGCCGAAGGTCTCCGGGCCGGTGATGGCTGCGAAGCGATCGGAGAGGCCGAGCGCCTGGATCAGGCCCTTGGCGAGGTTTTCGTACTTGTTGGTACAGACGGCGAGCAGATAGCCGGCATCAGTGAAACGGTCCATCGCGGCGACCACGCCGGGATAGGGCAGCGAGCGGCCCGGAATGTTGACCGTGTAGTGATCGAGGAAAATGTCGTGCAGGCGGTCATGCTCGACAGCGGCCAGCTGCTTTTGCTGGGCGGTGTAGGCGCGCTCGATCATGATGCGGCCGCCCTGGCCGACGAAGCGACGGAATGCCCTGTCGTCGACTTCGGCAAGGCCGCCGGCGACCAGCGTGTGATTGAGACTGTCCAACAGGTCGGGGGCGGTGTCGACGAGCGTCCCGTCGAGGTCGAAAACGATGATCGGCTTGGACATGGCTCCGCCTTTGTGGAGTTGTGCGTTGCCAGAGCCGATAGCCCCGGACCCGGCACGAAGCAAGCCCGAGCCATAAAGCCTTTGACCCAACGGGCAAAAATGCTAGGAGCCAAGCCTGATATTCGAGGATTTTGCGAACAAGTCATGGATGCCAAGGCTTTGAAGATCGAGGCGGCGCGCGCTGCCTTGGGGTATGTCGAGAGCGGAATGCGCCTTGGCATCGGGACCGGTTCGACGGCCGAGGAGTTCGTCAGGCTGCTGGCCGAGAAGGTCTCGGCCGGCATGCAGATCATCGGTGTACCGACCTCGGAACGTACCGCCGCCCTTTGCCGCGAGCTGTCGGTTCCGCTGTCGACGCTCGACGAGACTCCTGAGCTCGATCTCACCATCGACGGCGCCGACGAGATCGATCCCGAGCTGACGCTGGTCAAGGGCGGCGGCGGTGCGCTGCTGCGCGAAAAGATCGTCGCTGCGGCGTCGACGCGCATGGTCGTCATCGCCGACCAGACCAAGCTTGTCGACACGCTCGGGCGTTTCCCGCTGCCGATCGAGGTCAATCCGTTCGGTCTCAAGGCCACCGAAATCGCCATCGCAAAAGCTGCCGGCAAGCTCGGGCTTTCCGGGCCTCTGGTGCTGCGCAAAGCCGGCGGCGAGACCTTCGTGACCGACGGTGGACATTTCATTATCGATGCATCTTTTGGCCGCATTCCAGATACAAGAGCGCTTTCAGATGCCCTGCACGCCATTCCCGGCGTCGTGGAGCACGGTCTCTTTCTGGGTTTGGCTACCGTTGCCGTCATCGCCGGCGCGGACGGGGTCAGAACCGTTCATCCGGCACGCTAAACAGGAGTTCTATTCATCATGATTTTGACAAACCGGCTTCGCCGCTTCTCCGTCATGGTGGCGGCTTCGGCATTCGCGGCCGTCGCATTCTCGGCCCAGGCGCAGGAAATCGCGGAATCACACCTGAAGGCAGCGCACGCCGCCATCTCGGCGATCCATGCGACCGATTCCTTTGATTCGATCCTGCCGCAGGCTGCTGCCGCGTTGAAGCAGCAGCTGATCCAACAGAACCCTGACATGCAGGAAGTGATCACCCAGACTGTGGACGAAAAGACGCTGGCGCTGGCCGCACGTCGCGCCGACCTCGAAAAGGAATCGGCGCTTGCATATGCGAAGGCCTTCTCCGAGCAGAACCTCAACGACATTGCCGCCTTCTACAATTCGGAAGCGGGCAAGAAGCTGATCGAGAGCGGCCCGATCGCCTCGCGCGAATTGGTCAAGGCTGCCGAGATCTGGCAGAACGGCATCGCGCGTGATCTGGCCGAGCAGGTCGGCGAAAAGCTCAAGGCCGTCATCGGCACCAAGGCTCCGGCCGAGGGCGCCGCCCCCGCTGCACCGGCAGCGCCCGCCAACTGATCCACCGCGACCAACGGTCACGATGCAAAAGCCCGGCATTTGCCGGGCTTTTCTTTTGATGCCGCTGCCACTACCTGTGACCGCATCACAGGCGCATCGAACGCGGTGCGCAGTTTCAAGGACTTAGAGCAATCGTTGCGCGCCGCAAGCGCGCTGCTCTACCGCAGGGAAGGACGCCCATGGCCCAGTACGACTACGATCTCTTCGTCATCGGTGGCGGCTCGGGCGGTGTGCGTGCAGCACGCGTTGCCGCAGCGCTCGGCAAGCGCGTAGCACTTGCCGAAGAGTTCCGTTTCGGCGGCACCTGCGTCATCCGCGGCTGCGTGCCCAAGAAGCTCTATGTCTACGCCTCGCAGTTTCCCGAGCATTTCGAGGACGCCGCCGGCTATGGCTGGACCGTCGGCGAGGCCAAGTTCGACTGGAAGACGCTGGTTGCCAACAAGGAGCGCGAGATTTCACGGCTCGAGGCGATCTACAAGCGTAACGTCGAGGGTTCCGGCGGCGAGACGATCCATTCACGCGCCGAACTTATCGACCGCCACACCATCCGCATCGTTGATGAAAACCGCACCGTCACCGCGGATCAGATCCTGATTGCGACAGGTGGGCGGGCGGCCGCTCATCCGGCCCTGCCGGGACACGAGCACTGCATCTATTCGAACGAGGTGTTCGACCTTGCCGCATTGCCCAAGGCCATCATGATCGAAGGCGGCGGCTACATCGCCGTCGAATTTGCCAACATCTTCCACGGTCTCGGCGTCGAAACCACGCTCGTCTATCGCGGCAAGGAGATTCTCAGCCGCTTCGACATGGACCTCAGGCGCACCCTGCATGAGACGATGGAGCAGAAGGGTATCAGGATCCTGCTGCATTCGGTCTCGCAGGAGGTCAGCAAGCGCAGTGACGGCCGTCTCGACGTCGCACTGAACACCGGCCAGACGCTGACCGTCGACCAGGTGCTGCTGGCCATCGGCCGCACGCCCAACACCGAGAACCTCGGTCTTCAAGCGGCGGGTGTCGAGATGGACAAGCAGGGTGCGATCGTCGTCGACCGACTGTCGCGCACAAGCGTCGATAACATCTGGGCCGTTGGCGATGTCACCAACCGTGTGCAGCTGACCCCGGTCGCCATCCACGAGGCCATGTGCTTCGTCGAGACCGCGTTCAGGGACAACCCGACCGAGCCGGATCACGAATGCATCCCGACCGCCGTGTTCTCGCAGCCCGAAATCGGCACCGTCGGCCTCTCCGAGGATGATGCCGCCAAGCGGTTCAAGCATCTGGAAATCTACCGCACCAGCTTCAGGCCGATGCGCCATACGCTGTCGGGCCGGCAGGAAAAGATGCTGATGAAGCTGGTCGTCGACGGTGAAACGCGCCTGGTCCTGGGGGCTCACGTGCTTGGCCCCGACGCCGGCGAAATGGCGCAGCTTCTGGGCATCACGCTCAAGGCCGGGCTGACCAAGGACGACTTCGATCGCACCATGGCGGTGCATCCCACGGCAGCCGAAGAGCTGGTGACGATGTACAAGCCGACCTATCTGGTGAAGGACGGCGTGCGCGCCGACAACTGACGCGGCCGCCACTCGGAACCTGCCGCAGGGAAACGTTCGATCTCAGGCGCGTTCCGGGGTAGATTAGGGGCTCCTCATCGTGTAAAGAGCCGCGTTCCCGCAATGGCGGGTTGTGGCGCGGGTGAGGTGCCCGTTAGCGAACTTTTTTAGGTGCGAACATGACGAAATGGTCCCCGAATTCCTGGAGAAGCATGCCGATCCAGCAGGTCCCGGCTTATCCGGACGCTGCGGCGCTCGTGGAAACGGAAGCTCGTCTCGCATCTTTTCCCCCCTTGGTTTTTGCAGGTGAGGCGCGCAAGCTGAAGAAGCAGCTTGCTGCCGTTGCCAATGGCGAAGCCTTCCTGCTCCAGGGTGGCGACTGTGCCGAGAGCTTCGCCGAGCACGGCGCCGACAACATCCGCGACTTCTTCCGCGTCTTCCTGCAGATGTCGGTCGTGCTGACCTTCGCCGGCGCACAGCCGGTGGTGAAGGTCGGCCGCATCGCCGGCCAGTTCGCCAAGCCGCGCTCGGCCGACAACGAGACCAAGGGCGACGTGACGTTGCCGAGCTACCGCGGCGACATCATCAATGGCCCGGCCTTCGATGAGAAGTCGCGCATTCCGGATCCGGCGCGCCAGGAAATGGCCTACCGCCAGTCGGCGGCGACGCTGAACCTTCTGCGCGCCTTCGCCCAGGGCGGCTACGCCAGCCTCGAGAACGTGCACCAGTGGATGCTCGGTTTCGTCTCCAACAGCCCGCAGGGCGAGCGCTACGAGGCGCTGGCCAACCGCATCACCGAGACGATGGACTTCATGAAGGCCGTCGGCATCACCTCGGAGACGAACTACGCGCTGCGCGAGACCGACTTCTATACCAGCCACGAAGCCCTGCTGCTCGGCTACGAGCAGGCGCTGACCCGCGTCGACTCGACCTCGGGCGACTGGTACGCGACCTCGGGCCACATGATCTGGATCGGCGACCGTACCCGCCAGGTCGACCACGCGCATGTCGAGTACTGCCGTGGCGTGAAGAACCCGCTCGGCCTCAAGTGCGGCCCGTCGATCACGCCTGACAACCTGCTCAAGCTGATCGACCTGCTGAACCCGGAGAACGAGGCTGGTCGCCTGACGCTGATCGCACGCTTTGGCCACGACAAGGTCGGTGAACATCTGCCGAAGCTGATCCGCGCCGTCGAAAAGGAAGGCCGCAAGGTCGTCTGGTCGTGCGATCCGATGCACGGCAACACGATCACGGCAGCTGGCTACAAGACGCGTCCGTTCGATCGCATCCTGAGCGAAGTGCAGAGCTTCTTCGACATCCACCGTTCCGAGGGCTCGCACCCGGGCGGCATCCATGTCGAGATGACCGGTAAGAACGTCACCGAGTGCACCGGCGGCGCCCGCGCCATCACGGCCGAGGAACTGCAGGACCGCTACCACACACATTGCGATCCGCGCCTCAACGCCGACCAGGCGATCGAGCTGGCGTTCCTGGTTTCGGAACTGCTGCGCAAGAGTGCACCGACGCCGGCAAAGAAGGCCGTCAACGCCTGATCCGCGAGACGTGATCCCAAGCTAGAAAGGCGCCGGTCAAACCGGCGCCTTTTTCATTTGCGGATCCAGCGCATGTCCTTGAGGCGTGGATCGCCGGCGAAGCTGTCGCGGTCGAAACCGATGCGCTTGCCTGGATATTCGCAGATAGCCTGAACGCCTGACGGGCCGAGCCGGATACGCCAGGTCTGTCGCTCGACTGGAGCCGGCGTGGCAAAGACCGTACAGGTCAGCAGCGCCAGATTGGCGCCGCCCTGAGGATCGCGCACCGAGCGGTAGCGTATCGCCTGAATTGCGACCTCGCGTGCATCGTCGGCCAGTTGCTGGCAGGCGGCGTATTCAGTCGGGTTTGTCCATGCTTGCTTGTTGCGCGCGAGCGGTGGAGCCGTCAGATCGACGGCGCGCGCAGTCCGGACGACTGCCGAAAACGCAGTATATTCGGCGGCGTCGCCCGGCCATGGCGTATCGGGCGACTCCGAGAAGAACAGCAGCCGATAAAACGCCATTTCCGCGACCGCCGTCTCCACCTTCTCAGCCGCGTAGTAGACGCCCAGTGTCTTGCCTGCGCGGCGAAAGCGCGAGCCGGAAGGATAGTTCGAGCCGTAGCGAAACGGGGTCGCGAGAAGGTAATGCAGATGCCGGCATTCCCTGGGGATGACCGGCTTGGACGTTTCGATCAGCTCCTCCAGCAGTGCCTGTTCGTCGAGATTGTCGACAAGCTTGAGGGTCGAGACGCGATGCTGGGCCTCGACGAGGCGCCAGCAGTTGCCGTCGAGGCTGCGTGCCTCAGATGAGAGCGCGGCGGGCGTCCAGATAGGCAATGACATCGACAAGTCCGGTGATGGTGACGATCTTTTCGAGCGGCACATCGCCGAGCGCCGTGTTTTCGTTGCGCAGCCAGGCCCGGGCAACCGGTTCGTCGCCGCCGGCTATGGCATCGAGCGAACGGAACAGGCGGACGAACAGCACGGCGAGCTCAAACGGCTTGGTGCCGGCTTCCAGCACGAAATCCTGCTTGCGCATGCGTGAGACGGTGGCTTCGGAGACACCGATGATGGACGACAGCATCCTGGCGGTGATGCCCAGCAGGTCGGCTGCGCGCAACGTTGCCTTGGTGATGACTGCGCCCGGAGCGACGTGCGCCTCTGAATCCGGATGACTTCGCATCGAACTCTCCATTACTCTGGAAAATATAGACCAGAAACATTTCCATGGAAAGCGATTAGCGATGGCGAGGCCGATTGGCCTTAGTCTTTCTTGTATAGCATCCAGTTCTTGCCCTGGCGCTCGGCGATGGTCGAGTAGCGCGTGACGCGGTTGCGGCCGATCAGCTTGGAGCGATAGAGCGCACGGTCCGCCTTGGCATAGAGGTCTTCGGCGCTGTCGGCATCAGATGCCATGCAGACGCCCATGGAGACCGTGACCTGGCCGCAGTTCACACCCGGCTGGACGTCCCTGAATTGCGTCTGTGCAACCAAAAGGCGAACGCGGTCGGCGATCTCGAATGTCGCTTCCTCTGTCGTGCCTTCGACGATAAGTGCGAACTCTTCGCCGCCGGTGCGTGCCACGAACATGTCGCGGTGGACGCTCGACTGGAAGATGCTGGCGATGATGCGAAGGATCTTGTCGCCGACCGGGTGGCCGTGACGGTCGTTGATGTCCTTGAAGCGGTCGATGTCGGCCAGGATCAGCGCGCTGAACAACACGCCCCTGCTATCGTTGTAGATCCTGGCGATCCGCCGGTCGAAGGCGCGCCGGTTCCAGATATGGGTGAGGGGGTCGGTGTCGGCGAGCTTCTTGTATTCTTCGAGCTTCGACTTGACGCTTTCGAGTTCGCTCGACTTGTCGCTCAGCGTCGTTGCCACGTGCTTGCCGTGGTCGATGGTCGACGCCGTGGCCACGGCCATCACGCTGGCGATCTTCTGCAGCAGCTCCTGCGACATGGCGGTGCGGCTGCTGAGCCCGCTCGATGTCTCGTCAAGCACCTTGCCGTAGCGTTCCAGATAGGTCTGCTCGTTGCGCAGCAGGCTGGCGACGCCTTCCAGTTCGCGGGCGAGGACCTCGCGCGCATGCTCGACGATTCCCTGGCCATGGTTGTGGGCAAAAAACTTCTGGCCGAGCAGGTCGAGCTGCTCCTGTGTCGGACGATTGCCGAGCGCGATAACCTCCAGGCTGAGGGCGGCGTTGGTGCCGGTCAACGCCTCGTAGAAGATCTCGTAATTGCGCGGCAGCCCGATGACGCCCATCTGGCTCATCGTCGCCACGACAGTACTCGCAATATCGTTGCCTCGTTCTGTCGGGGCGGCTGCAGATTGCATGTATGTCCCGTTTCAGTTGGCCAGATGGCCGGCTGCATAGCCAGCGCTGGGCTGGCGTACAAACCGGTCGGGGGCGCGAGCGGCGTGAGATAGAATGCTTGCGGCGGCGCAGGTCCCCTCTGCGCTCATCACTTGTAATGAGCTCTAATTTAGGCTGGCTAAGGTTTCCTTAATTTGCAGCCTTCTTGCCCGTATTTTTCTACCAGAGGGTGTAATTTCCACTGTGCCAGGCGATGCCTCAGCACTGGCCAGCATACATAATGTCGCAAACCCTCATGTCCTGTGCGGCGATCAAGATCAATATAGCCGTCGGTCAATAGAGGAGAATGCAATGGAGAATTTGCACAAGGGCTCATGTTTGTGCGGAGCGGTGCGCTTTACAGCGAGGGGCGCGCTGCGCGAGGTCATCTACTGCCATTGCAACATGTGCCGGAAACAGAGCGGCCACTACTATGCCGCAACCAATGTCAGCGACGAGATGGTGGACATAGAGGGCGGCGAAAACGTCACCTGGTTTGCCGCATCGGACTTCGCCCGCCGCGGTTTCTGCAGCCGTTGCGGATCGGTGATGTTCTGGAAGCCGAATGACGACGGCTATGTTTCGATCATGGCCGGATCGTTCGAGGAACCGTCATCGCTTGCCGGCGGCTATCACATCTTCGTCGCGGACAAGGGATCGTATTACGAGATCGATGACAGCCTGCCTCGATATGAACGGTCGTCACCGTCGCTCAAGGTGCTCGAGGATTGAACGGGCGGCCTAAGATCGTTCTCATTTGTTGAACGCTTCGTCGTGATTAGGCGCTCTGCTCGAAACAGTGGCGAGGGCGTATATTCCTGGCAAGGAGAAATGACATGACCTCGTTGCCTACAGTTTTCATTTCGCATGGCGGCCCCGACATCGTTTTGGCCGACACGCCGGCGCGCCATTATCTCGAAGGCCTTGCGGGCCTAATCGACAAGCCCAAGGCCATTGTCATCGTCTCGGCGCATTTCGAGACCGATGGGGTCGCCGTCGTCACCGATCCGAAGCCGGGCATGATCTATGACTTCGGCGGTTTTGCGCCGGAGCTCTACAAGATGGTCTATCCGGCGGCCGGCGAGCCTGCCTTGGCCGAAAGGGTGTTCGGCATGCTCGATCAGGCTGGTCTCAAGCCGCATACATTCGAGAAACGCGGCTACGACCACGGCACCTGGACGCCGCTCAAGCTGGCGTTCCCAGACGCCGACATTCCCGTGGTTCAGGTGTCGATCGACCCCAGCCGCGACGCTGCCTGGCACTATGCCATCGGCAACGCGCTGGCGCCGTTGCGCAACGAAGGCGTGCTGCTGGTCGGCTCAGGCCATATCACCCACAATCTGCGCGCCTATTTCAGCCGGCTCCGGCGCGGAGCCGAACCCGATCCGGCGCTGGCCGGCAAGGTGCGTGCGTTCACCGAATGGTTCGCCGACAAGCTGGCGAGCGGCGATACCGATGCGCTGCTGCACTGGAAGGACAAGGCGCCTTTCCCGGCCGAGAACCACCCGACCGACGAACATCTGATGCCGATCTTCTTCGCTTACGGTGCGGCAGGTGAGGGTGCGAAGGGTCGCCGGGTGCACGATTCAGTCGATCACGGCTTCTTTGCCAACGATTCATATCTGTTCGACTGAGCGTCGAGCCGCTAAATGATGCCGCTTCGATTGAATTGAAAGGGCATTCCATGGAGCGGCTGGTCAAGGCTTTCCAGAACTCGGTGCGGGCATTCTCGCGACTGATCCGCTCCGAGGCGGCATTCCAGCAGGAAATCATCCTGCTGGTCGCAGCCTTGCCGCTCGGCTGGTTCGTGGCCGGCACCTGGGGCGGCTACGCGCTGCTGATCGGATCGATCCTGTTCCTGATCACCGTCGAGGTGCTGAACACCGGTATCGAGGCGGCGTGCGATGCCGTCAGCCGCGAATTTAACATCGACATCCAGCTTGCCAAGGATTGCGGCTCGCTCGCCGTGCTCATTTCGATTGTCATCGTTCTGGGCGTCTGGGGCTTCGCCATCGTCGAGCGGATGCTCGGGTTTCCGATCTGAGGGGGTATCCCCATATGTCGGTTACCAAAGGAGACCGACATGATCGACAAGACCGATACCCACCACCTCGAGGCGCGCGCGGGCTTGCCGGAGGACCTGCGCTGGCTGGTCGACAAATATCCGCGCGAGGACTGGCGCGCCCACGACAACGTTCATGGCATGGCCTCGATGTGGCTGCAGCGCCACGACATGTTCCGCGAACTGGGCGGCATGCTGACCGCAGGCATCGGCGACTATCGCGAGGGCCGCATGGACGCCCCGCAATTCGCCCGCTGGTTTGCGCCGCGGCTGAACCATTTCCTCGGCAATCTCGACGGCCACCACAATGTCGAGGACCATCACTACTTTCCGGTTTTCGCCAAGGCTGAAAGCAGGCTGAAGCGCGGCTTCGAGATCCTCGACGCCGATCACCACCTGATCCACGAGGCGCTCGAGCGCAACGCCAGCTCCGCCAATGCGTTCATTCGGGCGCTGCAGGATAGCCAGGACCGGCAACGTTTCGCCGCCGACGCCTATGCCGATGAGAATGCGCGCCTTGTCGCCATGCTGACGCGGCATCTGGAGGACGAGGAGGACCTGATCATTCCGCTCATCCTCGATCGCGGCGACCGGGAGTTGGTGGGCTCGGACTAATCCTTCGGCTGCTTGCGGGCGATGTGGCGGGCCAGGAGCCAGGTTGCCAGCGCCACGGCCATACCGATACCAAGTCCCAGAAGCAGCCGGTGGTGTGCCTTCAGCGTGTCGCCGAGGATGTGCTCGGCGCCGAGGCCGAATACGTAGCCGAGACTGACGAAGATGCCGGCCCAGACGAGCGCCGACAGGCCGTTGAGGGCAAGAAACATTGGAACCGGGATGCGCGACAGGCCCGCGGCGATGCCGCCGGCCAGGCGCATGCCGTAGACGTAGCGGTTGCCGAGAACGAACAGGTTGGGATGCGCCTGCACCAGGCGGAAGGCATGGCTGAAGCCGGGCCTGCGGCGCAGCAACCGCACCCATTTGTGGTTGGAGAACCGTCGCCCTAGGACGAAGAACAGCGTGTCGCCAAGAAAGGCGCCTGTCGCCGCCACGGCAAAGGCGTTCCAGGGTTCGAAAAACCGCTGGTGGGCAAAGAAGCCACCGAGGATAGCGAAACTCTCGCCTTCGGCCATGCAGCCGATGAAGACGGCAACAAGCCCGAAACGTTCGACGAGATGGTGGAAGGTGTCGATCATCGCGCCGGCGACTGACCTGCGGAGGCGTCGGCAATGCGCTGGACCTGGGCGGTCAGCTGCTGCATCTGCTCGCGCAGCAGGATGATCTCCTGGAAGCGGATCTCATCGAGCTTTTCATGCAGCGCCATGATCTCGATCTCGGCCTTCAGGTTGACCGCATAGTCGTGCGAGGCGTCGATGCGGTCGCGTTCGGCCTGGCGGTTCTGCGACATCATGATGATGGGTGCCTGGATGGCCGCGAGCATAGACAAGATAAGGTTGAGGAAGATGAACGGGTAGGGATCGAACGAGCCCATTCCCAGAAGCCAGGCATTGAGCATCGTCCAGACGACGAGGAAACCGACGAAGCAGAGGATGAAGCTCCAGGAGCCGCCGACCCGGGCGATGCCGTCGGCCAGTCGCTCGCCCAGGCTCTCATGGTGAGCGACACTGTCATTGACGTTGCGCGAAACCGGCTGCCGATCGATCGCGCTCTGCAGAACCTTGTGCTCGAGCTCGCTCAGATGCTCCGGTGTGCGCTTCAGCCATCGTCCGGCGAGGTCCGCCACGGTCTTGTTCATTAGCATGCCCCCGCTTTCCAATCGGCTGCCTAGCAGCCACGAATCCTTATATGAAGATAGCTGGCGATGTCGCCAAAATGCGGTTGCGGGGAATGGAATGATGGACTTCGCCAGGATCAGGGCCCGCGCCGCGGAGCGCAAGGGCGGCGAGGCGGTGCTGAAGTCGCTGCTGGGGCCGGCGTTCGACAATGCGACGCTTGCCAAGGTCCCTGACGACCGGATCCTGTCAACGATGGCGGAGCGTGTCTTTGCCGCCGGTTTCGTCTGGCGTGTCATCGAGCAGAAATGGCCCGGCTTCGAGGAGGCTTTCCTTC
Source organism: Aminobacter aminovorans (assembly GCF_900445235.1). Classification (NCBI taxonomy): domain Bacteria; kingdom Pseudomonadati; phylum Pseudomonadota; class Alphaproteobacteria; order Hyphomicrobiales; family Phyllobacteriaceae; genus Aminobacter; species Aminobacter aminovorans. Next base: position 2,932,492 of record NZ_UFSM01000001.1, read on the forward strand.
ATTTCGAGCCGAAGCGGCTTCTGTTCCAGCCCCACGACTTCTGGCACGATCTCGCCTCCGACAAGCGCATTGTGCGCAATCCGCAAAAGATCCGCTCGGTGCGCGACAACGCCGCCTTTGTCGAGCGCGTGTCCAAGGAACATGGCAGCTTCGGCAGGTTCCTGTCGGCCTGGCCGGCCGACGACCAGGTCGGGCTGACGGCCTATCTCGGCAAGCACGGCAGCCGGCTCGGCGGCAACACCGGCCAATATCTTTTGCGCTGGCTGGGCTGGGACACCTTCATCCTGTCGCAGGACATGATCCTGGCGCTGCGCGACGCCGGTCTCGACATCGGCGAGGCAGCGACCTCCAAGAAAGATCAGGCCAAGGTGCAGGCTCAGATCAACGAATGGGCAACGGCGACCAGGCTGCCGCGGGCACATATCTCGCGCATCCTCTCGATGTCGATCGGCGTCAACCGTCCGGCCGAGGAATTGGCGAGCTACATGGGCGAATGATGGCCCAATCGAACTGGATTGCCCGACTTCACAACGCAGGCTAAACCGCTGACATGACGAAAAAATCTCCCGATATCCTGCGCATCGCCGTTGCCCAGCTCAACCCGACGGTCGGCGACATCAAGGGCAATCTCGCCAAGGCGCGCGAGGCGAGGGCGGACGCGGCGCGACAGGGTGCCGATCTGGTGCTGTTCACCGAACTGTTCCTCGCCGGTTATCCGCCGGAGGACCTGGTGCTCAAGCCGGCCTTCCTGGCTGCCTGCGAGCGTGCGGCGGAAGATTTCGCCAAGGACACATCGGACAATGGCCCCGGCGTCATCATCGGCGTGCCGCTCAAGCGCAAGAGCGGCGTGCACAATGCGGTCGTCGTTGCCGATGGCGGCAAGATCATTGCCGAGCGCTTCAAGGTCGACCTGCCCAACTATGGCGAGTTCGACGAGAAGCGTGTGTTCCAGCCCGGTCCCGACATGCCGGGTCCGATCAATTTCCGTGGCGTTCGCATCGGTATCCCGATCTGCGAGGACATCTGGGGTGAGCTCGGCGTCTGCGAGACGCTGGCCGAGAGTGGTGCTGAAATCCTGCTCGTGCCCAACGGCTCACCCTATTATCGCGCCAAGATGGACGTGCGTCATCAGGTGGCGATCCGTCAGGTGATCGAGAGCGGCCTGTCGCTGCTCTATGCCAACCAGCTCGGCGGGCAGGACGAACTCGTCTTCGACGGCGCTTCCTTCGCCATCAACGCCGACCATTCGCTGGCGTTCCAGATGAGCCAGTTCGAAGAGACGGTGGCGATGACCACCTGGAAGCGCGGCGACGAAGGCTGGGCCTGCGTCGAAGGGCCGATGTCGAAAATCCCCGAGCGCGAGGAGGCCGATTATCGCGCCTGCATGCTGGGACTGCGCGACTACGTCAACAAGAACGGCTTCAAGAACGTCGTGCTTGGCCTTTCCGGCGGCATCGATTCGGCGATCTGCGCGGCACTCGCCGTCGACGCGCTCGGCGAGGAGCGGCTCAGGGCGATCATGATGCCCTATCGCTATACCTCGAAGGATTCGCTCAAGGACGCCGAGGATTGCGCCCGGGCGCTCGGCTGCCGTTACGACATCGTGCCGATCCACGAGCCGGTCGACGGTTTCTCGCATGCGCTGACGCAACTGTTCGAGGGTACCAAGGAAGGCATCACCGAAGAGAACCTGCAGAGCCGCGCCCGCGGCACGATCCTGATGGCGGTATCCAACAAGTTCGGCTCGATGGTGGTGACGACCGGCAACAAGAGCGAAATGTCGGTCGGCTATGCCACGCTCTATGGCGACATGAATGGCGGCTTCAATCCGATCAAGGACCTCTACAAGATGCAGGTCTACGCGCTGTCGCGCTGGCGCAATACCCATGTGCCGCCCGGGGCGCTCGGCCCCTCGGGCGAGGTGATCCCCAGGAACATCATCGACAAGGCGCCCTCGGCGGAACTCCGGCCCAACCAGACCGACCAGGATTCGCTGCCGCCCTATCCGGTGCTCGACGACATCCTCGAATGCCTGGTCGAGAACGAGATGGGCGTCGACGACATCGTCGCGCGCGGTCACGACCGCGACACGGTGCACCGGATCGAACACCTGCTCTACATCGCCGAATACAAAAGGCGGCAGGCAGCACCCGGGGTGAAGATCACCAAGAAGAATTTCGGCCGTGATCGCCGCTACCCTATCACGAACAGATTCAGGGATCGTGGCTAAGTAGCTGGAACTGAACTGAAAACCGCCAGCAGACCGGAGGGTTCATGGCCGAGGTCGAGATCAGTTTCGACGTATCGCGCATCGACTTCGACAAGACGTCGGAGGTCATCAAGGCGAGCTACTGGGGCGAGGGCCGAACCGACGAAATTCATCGCCGGGCCTTCGCCTATTCGCTGTGCCTGGGCGCCTATGTCGACGGCGAACAGGTCGGTTTCGCCCGCGCCATCACCGACTATGCCTGCTTTGCCTATGTCGCCGACGTCATTGTCTGGCCTGAGCGGCGCGGCCTCGGCATCGGCAAGAAGCTGATCGCAGCACTGCTCGACCATCCGGCGCTTGCCACCGTGACTGGCTTCTCGCTCAGGACCTCGGACGCGCACAGCCTCTATGAACAATTCGGCTTCGTAACCTCGACTGACGGCATGTACATGCGCCTGTCCAGGCAGCCGACAGCCCAGGGATAGACCAGGGGCGTGTCCTACATCTCCTTTGTTCGCGACAACCCGCGCTGGCTGGCCGGCGGGTTCCTGCTCACCTTCTTTTCGACCTTCGGCATGACCTCTTTCATCGCGCTGTCGGCCGGCGACATCCGTCGCGATTATGGGCTGTCGCACGGCGAGTTCGGCACGCTCTACATGGTCGCCACATTGGCCAGCGCCTTGAGCCTGCCGCGGCTTGGCCAGATCGTCGACCGTTACAGTACGCGGAAGGTGGCGCTGTTCATCGTGCCGATGCTGGCGCTGGCGAGTGCATCGATGGCACTGTCGCAGCACCTCGTCATCCTGTTCGTTGCCATCTATCTGCTGCGGCTGTTTGGCCAGGGCATGATGGCGCACACCGCCTATACCGCAACCGCGCGCTGGTTTTCGGCGCAAAGGGGGCGGGCGCTTTCGACCGTCATTCTCGGCCACAACGCCGGCGACGCCGTCATCCCGATGGGTTTCGTGCTGATCGCCACCTCGGTAGGCTGGCGCGACGGCTGGCTGCTTGCAGCGGCGGCGCTGGCGCTCATTGCCGTGCCGGCAATCGCATTGCTGGTTGCCGTCGACCGCAAGCCGCGCTCATCGGACCCGGTGGCAAGTCAGATAGATGCGCGCGACTGGACGCGCGCCGAGGTGGTCCGCGATCCGATCTTCTACGTGCTCTTGCTCGGCGTCATGGCACCGGGCCTGATCGTGACGACCTTGTTCTTCCACCAGGTCTATCTGGTGGAATTGCGTGGCTGGTCGCTCGAAGTGTTCGCCTCGTCCTTTCTGGTGACGGCGGTGGTCAACGCCGCTTTCACGCTTGTCGTCGGCCAGCTCATCGACCGCTTTTCCGGTGTGTCGCTGCTTCCCTTCGTGCTGTTGCCGCTGGGGCTGGCCTGCCTGTTGCTGGGCCTCGTCGACGCGCAATGGAGCGCATTCGGCTTCATGGCGCTGCTCGGCATTTCGAATGGCCTGTCGACGACGCTGTTCGGTGCCATATGGCCTGAAGTCTATGGCCTCAGGCACCTTGGCTCGATCAGGGCGTTGATCGTTTCCGCCGGCGTGTTTGCCTCGGCAATCGGGCCGGGCCTGACCGGGTTCCTGATCGACGGCGGCGTCAGCTACCCCGGCCAGATCGTGGCGATGGCGGTCTACTGCTTCGCCATTTCATTCGTCCTGCTGCTGGCGTCGCGCCGGATCCGCGCGCGAAGCCATATCCAAGCGGCACCAGCCGTGGTTGGGATGTAGCCGGCTACGTGCCGGAAATGCCCTCGACGGTTTCGCGGCGGTCATAGACGTGGTCGACGATGCCCCAATTCTTGGCTTCTTCTGCCGTGAAGAAGAAGTCGCGGTCGAGTACGCGCGCCACTTCGTCTTCGGTGCGTCCGCAATGCTCGGCGTAGAGCCTGGTCATGCGCCGCTTGAGCTTGATGATGTCCTCGGCGTGGCGCTCGATGTCGGAGGCCTGGCCACGGAACCCGCCGGAAGGCTGGTGCAGGATCACGCTCGCATTGGGCAAGGCGATGCGCCTGCCGGGTGCGCCGGCCATCAGCAGGAACGAGCCCATCGAGCCCGCCGTGCCCATGCACAGCGTCGATACAGGGCAGCGGATGAACTGCATCGTGTCGTAGATCGCAAAGCCGCTGGTGACCACGCCGCCCGGGGAGTTGATGTAGAACGAGATTTCGCGGTTCGGGTTTTCCGACTCGAGGAACAGCAGTTGCGCGCAGATCAGCGAGGCCGAATTGTCGTCGACCTCGCCATTGAGAAAGACGATCCGCTCGCGCAGCAGCCGGGAAAAGATGTCGAAGGAGCGTTCGCCTCGCGGCGATTGTTCCACGACCATGGGGACGAGTTGCATCGTGGCGCGCATGCGCGAAATTCCTTTCGTCGATGGTATCTGTTGGACTTAGGCGGCGGCGCGCATCAGCGGTGGGCTGTTCGAATTCGCCGGCGAGGCGATGGTTCTCACCGTCTCGACGCTATGGGTCAGGCGGAACCATGTGCCGCCGTCCGGTTGTGCTTCGAGATCGAAGGTCACAAAGGTTTCGGGCTCGTTCACCATGGCGTCGTTCCAGGCGTAGCGAACGCGCGAGAAGGGCAGGGCCTCGATGATGCGATAGGCGGGGCCGGTCGTATCGGAGGTGACCTTGTCGGCCGCCGGCACATCGAGCCAGCTTGCGACGAATTCCGGCACCGTCAGCGCGCGCCAGACCTTTTCGGGCGTCGCTGCCAGCTCGCATTCGACGACGATTGTGTCCTCGATCTCTTCCTGCCTTCGGGCGTCCGTCATTGGTCCATCTCCTTGAGCAGTGTCTTCAGCCTCTCGACGCGGTCCGGCCAGAAGCTGCGATAGCGGGTGAGCCAGTCGAACAGTGGCCGCAGCCCGTCCGGGTTGACGCTGTAGTTCACATGCCGGCCGGCGCGCGCTTCCCTGATCAGGCCTGCGCCGCGCAGCACGGCGATGTGCTGTGAAATAGCCGGCTGCGAAATCTCCAGCCCTTCGCGCAGTTCCGTCGCATTTTTCTCGCCCGCCGTCAGCCGATCGAGAACGGCGCGGCGGGTGGGGTCGGACAAAGCACGGAATATCTCAGATTCGTTCATGCGTTGAGATAAGCACATACTTATCTGTTGCGCAAGTGGCTCGCCTGTTTTCGGTGCTGTTCTGGCACAACAGGCTTCGGTCCAGAGCGGGGGTTGGCTAAGCAAAATTGCTCGGTTATAAGCAAATTCTTCGCGGCCACTAACAGGGAGGTCTGAATGCCAGAATATGACATGTCCTCCCGAGGTTCGAACCGAGGTCATTGACTCGGCGTTCCGCCTTCGGCGTCGCTTCTTTCTGACGCTGCCGTTCCGCGACTTCCTGATTCAGCAAGAATTATTCGTCGCGCCTTTGTACATCTTTCTCTAGGGATGGCGTCGGTTTCCGGCGCCGCATGGCATCATGTCTCGTTTCCGTATCGATCTGCGCGGCGGTGCATTCCGCAGCGTTCTGGGTTTCACTTTCAGGCACTGGCGTCGCCAGCCGGTCCGGCTCGTCATTATCTCGGCGGCCGTGCTCATTTCGACGATGGCTGACGTGTTGACGCCGCTTTATTCGGGCCGGCTTATCGACGCCGTCGCCAGTGGGGCGGCGACCGACGCTGTGGCATGGAATGCGGCGCTGGCCGCGTTCTTCACCTTGCTTGCGCTTGCCACGGGCTCGCTGGTGTTCCGCCATATCGCCTTTGCCGGCATCATCGAGCTGACGCTCAAGATGATGTCCGACATCGCCCAGGATGCGTTTCATCGCGTCCAGCGCTTCTCGACCGACTGGCACGCCAACAGCTTCGCCGGCTCGACGGTGCGCAAGGTGACGCGCGGCATGTGGGCGCTCGACCTGCTCAACGACACGCTGTTGGTGGCGCTGCTGCCGTCCTTTGTGATGCTCGTCGGCTCGACCATCCTGCTCGGCTGGCATTGGCCAATGATGGGCCTGATCATTGCCGCGGGCTCGCTGATCTTCATTACCCAGACGGTGGTGATGTCGCTCGGCTTCGTCGCCCCGGCAGCCAGCCTGGCCAACAGCTGGGACACGCGTCTCGGCGGCTCTTTGGCCGACGCCGTCAGCTGCAACTCGGTGGTCAAGGCCTTCGGCGCCGAGGAGCGCGAGGAAGGACGCCTCGCCAAGGTGATCGCCAAGTGGCGTCACCGCACGGGACGTACCTGGATGCGCGGAACGATCAACGGCACGTCGCAGAACATCACGCTGGTCCTGCTGCGCGCCGCGATCATCGGCTTCGCCCTGTACCTGTGGTCCAGCGGCCAGGCCAGCGCCGGCGACATCGCCTTCGTGCTGACTTCGTTCTTCCTGTTGCAGGGCTATCTGCGCGATGTCGGCATGCACATTCGCAACCTGCAACGCTCGGTCAACGACATGGAAGAGCTTGTCGACATCCAGGGCCAGCCGCTCGGTGTTGCCGATCGCCCCGGCGCCAAGCCGATCCAGATCGGCGAAGGCGGCATCGAGTTCAAGCATGTGACGTTCCACTACGGCACGCATGCGAACCCGCTCTACCGGGACTTCTCGGTTTCGATCAAGCCGGGCGAGCGCGTCGGCCTCGTCGGCCATTCCGGTTCCGGCAAGACGACCTTCGTCAAGCTGATCCAGCGGCTGTACGATGTCGGCGGCGGCAAGATCACCATTGACGGGCAGGACATCGCCAAGGCGACGCAGTCGTCGCTGCGTTCGCAGATCGCGATCGTGCAGCAGGAGCCGATCCTGTTCCACCGCTCGCTGGCGGAGAACATCGCCTATGCCCGGCCGGGTGCGACGCAGGCTGAGATCGAGCACGCGGCAAAACTTGCCAGCGCGCACGACTTCATCCAGCGGCTGCCCAAGGGCTATGGCACGCTGGTCGGTGAGCGTGGCGTCAAGCTGTCGGGCGGCGAGCGTCAGCGCGTGGCGATTGCCCGCGCCTTCCTGGCCGATGCGCCGATCCTGATTCTCGACGAGGCGACCTCCAGCCTCGATTCGGAATCGGAGGTGCTGATCCAGCAGGCGATGGAACGCCTGATGGTCGGGCGCACGACGCTGATCATCGCGCACCGTCTGTCGACCGTGCGTGCGCTCGACCGGCTGCTCGTCTTCGATCGTGGCGAGATCGTCGAGGAAGGCCGCCACGAGGCGCTGGTTCGGCGTGACGGCGGCATCTACCGTCGCCTGTTCGAACGCCAGGCGCTGGAGCTCACCAAAGGGCTCGTCTAAATCAGGGGCGGGCCGCGAGAGATCGCGGCCCGTTCGTCATCTGCAAGTAGCCACAAGTAGATGTAGCCCCTTTGGCCGGCTTCCATTCGCGCCGTGGTTGCTTTATTTCTGGTGCAGAGGTGCGGGGGCGCCGCCTTGTCAACGCAAAAGCCTTCCGCTACGCCCCGATCATGACAGTAACAGTTCGCTTCGCCCCTTCGCCCACCGGCCGCATCCACATCGGCAATGCGCGCACCGCCTTGTTCAATTGGTTGTTCGCCCTCAAGCACAAGGGGCGTTTTGTCCAGCGCTTCGACGACACCGATGTCGAGCGCTCGCGGCAGGAATTCGCCGACTCCATTCTCTACGACCTGCACTGGCTCGGCATCTTTCCCGACCAGACCGAGTATCAGTCGCGCCGCTTTGCCAGCTACGATGCAGCCGTCGACAAGCTCAAGGCATCAGGCGTGCTCTATCCGTGCTACGAAACGCCTGAAGAGCTCGACCTGCGCCGCAAGGTGCGGCGGACGCGCGGTCTGCCGCCGGTCTATGGCCGCGAGGCGCTGAAGCTGACCGATGCCGAACGCGAATCCTACGAGCATGACGGGCGCAAGCCGCATTGGCGCTTCCTGCTGCCCAATTTCGTCTCCGATCCGTTCGCAACCCAGCGTACCGACGTGCACTGGACCGACATCGTGCGTGGCGAAGAGACCGTCGATCTGGCGTCCCTGTCCGATCCGGTGCTTGTGCGTGAGGACGGGACCTATCTCTACACGCTGCCGTCAGTGGTCGACGATATCGAGATGGAGATCACCCACGTCATCCGCGGCGACGACCATGTCACCAATACCGGTGTGCAGATCGCGCTGTTTCGCGCGCTCGGCGCCGAACCGCCTGTTTTCGGCCATCACAACCTGCTGACGACAGCGTCCGGCGAGGGGCTGTCCAAGCGCACCGGTGCGCTTTCGATCGAGAGCCTGCGCGAAGGCGGCATCGAACCGATGTCGGTTGCCTCGCTCGCCGTGCTTGTCGGCACGTCGGAGAATGTCACCGCGGTGCCGAACCTTGGCGAACTTGCCGAAAAGTTCGATCCGGCCGCAACCTCGAAATCGGCGGCGAAGTTCGATCCCGAAGAGCTCGTGGTGCTCAATCGCGCGCTGCTGCATCACATGTCCTTTGACGAGGTGCGCGACCGCCTGATGGTGCTTGGCGTCAGCGGCGACCATGCCGAAGCGTTCTGGATGGCTGTGCGCGGCAATCTCGACAGACTGCCGGATGCCGTGTCGTGGTGGCGCATCCTACGCGAAGGGCCGCAGCCGGCTGCCGAAATCGCCGATGAGGATCGCGAGTTCGTCGGTCAGGCGCTGGACCTTTTGCCGGAGGAGCCGTGGGACGGCAATGTCTGGAAAGACTGGACGGCCAAGGTGAAGAAGGCGACCGGCCGCAAGGGCAAGGCGCTGTTTATGCCGCTGCGGCTCGCGCTCACCGGGCTGGAGTCGGGCCCGGAGCTCGCAGATCTATTGCCGCTTGTGGGTCGGGAAGGAACGTTGGCCCGACGGCCCTGACCTTGCGGTTGGGATCTGGCGCATGACGCGGCGCTGCCGGTGCCGGCGGCTCTGTCACCACGGGCTTGGCTTGCGGGGCGCTCGGCAGCGGGCGCCCTTCGCCGGCAATGACTGAAAAATTCCTGTTCAGGCTGACATTGCAACCGCAGGCGGGTACGCGCGGCAGGTCGACGCGCTTGTAGCGGTAGGCGGTCGCAAGATTGCGGTAGGGCTGGCCGGAGCGGGCGGAAACCATGCTCTCCTGCGGCTGGCCGGCATGCAGGTGATAGAACAGCTCGATCTCGGTTCCCGGGCAGCTTGCTTCGCAGTTCTTCTCGTCACGCTGGAAATCCGACAGGTCGGCGGCGTTCGACATCGGGAAGAAGTAGCCGTCGCAGGTGCGCACGCACAAGGTGCGGTATTCGCCCGCGCCTTGCTGCCTGTTGCGGCCGATGACGATGTGCTGCGGATAGCTTTCATTGAAGCTCAGAGTAGTTGCCTCGCCGCCGCGGATGATCGTCGCGCCGGCCTGCTCTGGCGCGGGATCGTTGGTTGTGGCTTCTTCCACCTCATCGCCCTGATCGTTGCAGCCGGCGAGTTGCATGGCATCGAGAATGCGGATGCGCTCGCGCCTGACGTTCCTGTTGGGGCGTGCCGACTGGCCGTCGAGCTTGCCGAGATTGTCCTGCATCTCAGTGATCTTGGCATTGAGCGCGGCGCATTGGGCGATCATGTCGCCCGAGATCGCCCTGTCGCAACCAAGATCCGAGGCCCTGATGCGGGCAAGGTCGATCTGGTCCTGCTGGGTGGCCGCGGCGGCGGCGAATTCGTCCGGCTGGGCGAAGCTGCCGGTCGCCTGCGCGGGCAGGCTCGCCAGTTCGGTCTCAAGTTCGAGACACTGGGCCGTGACGGCGAATGAAGACCCGGTCGCCAGAAACGACACGGCAACAGCAGCCAGCAATGCGATGGCTGGCCGCTTCACCGGGAATTTGCTTCTGCCGCGCCCGAACATCCCGCTTTCCCGCAGTGCCGCGCGATGGGTGCGCCACTGCAACAGCATGAAATGGTGCATGTTCCGACCCAGACACTCCCAATCCGGCGCACGCACCTGCCTCGGCTCTAACCCTAGCGCCGACGAGGTTAACCGTTTCTTTGGAAACGGCTGACCCCACACCGGGTCAGGACACTGCGTTCGCCCGCTGCGACGCCTCGACGACGGCGAGTGCGGTCATGTTGACGATGCCGCGCGAGGTGACCGACGGCGTCAGGATGTGCGCCGGCTGGGCCGTGCCGAGCAGGATCGGCCCGACATGCAGCGCGTCCATCATCGTCTTGACCGTGGTCAGCGCGATGTTTGCCGCGTCGAGATTGGGGAAGACCAGCAGGTTGGCTTCGCCCTTCAACGTCGAGTGCGGATAGACGCGCTGGCGCAGCACTTCCGACAGGGCGGAATCGCCATGCATTTCGCCGTCGCTGGCGAGTTCCGGCGCAATCCGCTTCAGGATCGCGGCAGCCATGCGCATCTTCTGGGCACTTTGCGAGTCGCGCGAACCGAAATTCGAATGCGACAGCAAGGCCGCCTTGGGCTCGATGCCGAAGCGGCGGATCTCGTCGGCCGCCAGCATCGTCATCTCGGCGATCTCTTCGGCGGTCGGGTCGACGGTGACGTAGGTGTCGGTGAAGAACAGCACGCCGCGCTGCGAGATCAACATCGACAGCGCCGACAGATCGCGGTCCTTGACGCCGTCACGCGCGCCGACGATCAGCGTGACGTTGCGCAGGTGGCGCTCGAAACGGCCTTCCAGGCCGCAGATCATGGCATCGGCATCGCCGCGCTTCAGCGCGATGGCGGCGATGACCGTGTTGTTGGTACGCACCATGGTACGTGCCGCCTCGGGCGTGATGCCCTGGCGGCCGCCGAGGTCGATCAGGTGGTCGACATAGTGGCGGTAGCGCGGATCGTCCTCGGGATTGATGACCTCGAAATCGACGCCCGGCCGGATGCGCAGGCCATAACGCTTGAGCCGGACTTCGATGACATGCGGACGGCCGATCAGGATCGGCTTGGCCAAGCCTTCCTCGAGCACCACCTGGGCGGCGCGCAGCACGCGCTCGTCTTCACCGTCGGCGTAGATGACGCGCTTGGACGTCGCCTGCTTGGCGTTGGAGAAGATCGGCTTCATCACCAGGCCGGAGCGGAAGACGAAGCGGCTGAGCTTTTCGACATAGGCGGTGAAGTCGGCGATCGGGCGGGTCGCCACGCCGGTCTCACAGGCCGCCTTGGCGACGGCCGGCGCGATCCTCAGGATCAGCCGGGGGTCGAAGGGCGAGGGGATCAGAAAGTCGGGGCCGAAGGTCGGCGTCTCGCCGGAATAGGCGCGTGCCGCGACGTCGGACGGTTCCTCGCGGGCGAGGGCGGCGATGGCACGGACGGCTGCCATCTTCATCTCTTCATTGATGGCACGCGCGCCGCAGTCGAGGGCGCCGCGGAAGATGTAGGGGAAGCACAGGACGTTGTTGACCTGGTTCGGGAAGTCCGAGCGCCCGGTGCAGATCATCGCGTCAGGACGGGCAGCGCGCGCCGCTTCCGGCATGATCTCGGGATTCGGGTTGGCCAGCGCCAGGATCAGCGGCTTGTCCGCCATCTCCGACAGCAGTTCCGGCTTCAACACACCGGCCGCCGACAGGCCGAGGAAGACGTCGGCGCCGCCGATGACATCGGCCAGGACGCGTGCGTTGGTGTCCTTGACGTAAGGGTCCTTCCAGCGGTCCATTTCCTCGACGCGGCCCTTGTGGGCGACGCCGAAGCGGTCGGTGACCCAGATGTTCTCGACCTTGGCGCCAAGCGACACCAGGAGGTTGAGGCAGGCGAGTGCGGCAGCGCCTGCGCCCGAGGTGACGATCTTGACGTCTTCGATCTTCTTGCCGGCGAGTTCCAGGCCGTTGAGGACAGCCGCAGCGACGATGATCGCAGTGCCGTGCTGGTCGTCGTGGAAGACCGGGATACGCATCTTGGCCTTGAGCTGCTCCTCGACCTCGAAGCACTCGGGCGCCTTGATGTCCTCGAGGTTTATGCCGCCGAAGGTAGGCTCGAGCGCCGCGATGGTGCTGACCATCTGCCCGATCTCCGGCGCGTCGATCTCGATGTCGAAAACGTCGATGCCGGCGAATTTCTTGAAAAGGACGGCCTTGCCTTCCATCACCGGCTTGGACGCCAGCGGGCCGATATTGCCGAGGCCGAGCACGGCGGTGCCGTTGGAGATGACCGCGACAAGATTGGCACGGCCGGTGTAGTCGGCGGCGGTTTCGGGGTCGTCCTTGATGGCGAGGCAAGGGGCCGCGACGCCGGGCGAATAGGCCAGCGCCAGGTCGCGCTGGTTGCCGAGCGGCTTGGTTGCCTGGATTTCGAGCTTACCGGGGATCGGGTGCTTGTGGAAAAAGAGCGCGGCCTGGTCGAGGTCGGAGAGCGCTTCCTTTTTCTTGTCGTTCCCGGCCATCTATCGCTCCTTGCAGAATCCGCATCAAAGGCCGTTCTTAGCACGACACTGACATTTTTGGAGGTGTCAACGCCCAGATGGGAGTTGAATCAGTTTCAAGCGCTGGAACGGCAATCATTCCAGACGCTTGACGAAGATTGCTGATATCTCGAATCAACCGTCAGAAGGAGCTGACATAGAGCCCGCCATCGACCGGGATGTTCTGGCCGGTCAGATAGCCGGCGTGAACCGAGCATAGGAAGGCGCAGATCTGACCGAATTCTTCCGGCGTGCCGAGGCGCCCGGCCGGGATTTCCGCGCTCAGGCGGGCGCGCCGCGCGGCACCCTGTTCGGGGTCCTCGACGATGCCAGGCTCGTGCGGGCCGCGCAGGCGATCGGTGTCGAGCTTGCCCGGCAGCATGTTGTTGATGGTGACGTTGCGGTTGGCGACGGTTCGCGCCACGCCGGCCAGGAATGCAGTCAGGCCGGCGCGGGCGCCCGACGACAGGTCGAGGCCGGGGATCGGCGTATAGACCGAAAGCGAGGTGATGTTGACGATGCGGCCGAAGCCGCGCTCGGCCATGCCGTCGAGCACCGCTTTGATCAGTTCGATCGGCGTGACCATGTTGTTGGTGACGCCTTCGAGGATTTTTGCGCGGTCGAGCTCGCGGAAATCGCGATAGGGCGGCCCGCCATTGTTGTTGACCAGTATATCGGGGGACGGGCAGGCGGCGAGCAGCGCCTTCTGCACCTCCGGATTGGCGACGTCGCCGGCGATCTCCGTGACCTTCACGCCGAATCGCGTGCGGATTTCCTCTGCCGTGCGGCTGAGCGCTGCAGCGTCGCGGCCATTGAGGAACAGCTCGCAGCCGGCTTCGGCGAGCGCGATGGCACAGCCCTTGCCAAGGCCGCGGCTCGACGCACAGACGATTGCCTTCTTCCCGCTGATCCCGAGATCCATGATGTGCGTCTCCTGTAGGTGATGATCCACCCTAGGACCGCAGGCCGGCGACTGCAACCGTCATACGGCTGTTGCATGAATCTGGGCATAGCGACCGCGACAGCAACGGGTGGAATGCCATGTCAGGCACCGGCACACGCAGTTTCAGAACGCTTTTCATCTCCGACGTCCATCTCGGCTCGAAGGGTGCGAAGGCCGACTATCTGATCGACTTCCTGCGTCACCACGAGGCCGAGACGATCTTTCTCGTCGGCGACATCGTCGATGGCTGGCGCCTGCGCCGCTCCTGGCACTGGCCGCAGACGCATAACGACGTCGTCCAGAAGCTGCTGCGCCAGGCGCGCAAGGGCACGGCGATCACCTACATCGCCGGCAACCACGACGAGTTCGCCCGCATGTTCCAGGGCGTGCATTTCGGCGGCATCGTCGTCGCCGACCGTGCCATCCACGAAGCGGCCGACGGCAAGCGCTTCCTGGTCATCCATGGCGACCAGTTCGACGCGGTGGTGCAGAATGCGCGCTGGCTCGCTTATCTCGGCGACTTTGCCTATGACGCCGCAATGGCGACGAACCGGCTCGTGGCGCGCTTTCGCCGCACCTTCGGCCTGCCCTACTGGTCGTTCTCGTCCTGGGCCAAGGTCAAGGTCAAGAAGGCCGTCAACTTCATCGGCGCCTTCCAGGACGTGCTGACCGAGGAAGCGCGGCGCTCGGAAGTCGACGGCGTCATCTGCGGCCATATCCATCATCCAGCGATCGAGAACTTCGACGGCATCCAGTACATCAATACCGGCGACTGGGTCGAAAACTGCACTGCCGTCGCCGAGGATTTCGACGGCAACTTCGTCATCCTGCGTTGGCCGCATGTGCTGGCCGGCAAGCTGGTCAATGAACCCTTCGTACCGATGGTCGTCGACCAGCGTGTCGACAAGGCCGCCGCCTGAACGGAACGACATCGATGTGCAGCTCCAGATACGCCTCGCGTCCCTGGCGGGACGGACCGGGCCATGCGGCGATATCGGCACTGCGCGTCGCCGAGACGCTGCACAGACGGGCGCGACGGCTCGGCGCGCAGCACGTGCCCATGGCAGCGCACGCGACGCCGCGCCTTGGCCGATAAGGCCCTTGGAGCTTGGCCCAAGCTTTGGGCCGTTGCGCCGAGCCGTCGGCTTTCGTGGCGCGGCCACCCATGGTAAGGGATCAGGCAAATCGGTGAGGCTTGGTTGGTTCGGGTCGCGCCCGGACACGCTTACCCACCATGACATTACCGCCACTCACGCCAGAACAGCAGGTCAAGCCGCGACGCTTTGAACTGCGAATCTCCCTGCTTTTCGCGGCACTGTTCGTGCCGATGGGCGTGCATCTGCCGTATTTTCCGCTCTGGCTCGAAGCCAAGGGGTTCGATCCCGAGCAGATTGCCATCGTGCTGTCGGCACCGATGTTCCTGCGCGTCATCACCACGCCGCTGATCGCCGCCATGGCCGATCGTGCCAAGGACCGCGCCAACGTCTTCATCTTCCTGGCGGCATCGTCCCTGCTGCTGTCGCTCGGCTATTTTCTCGAGCCGACCTACCTCATGGTCCTGGCCGTCTCACTGGCGCTGGCGGTGGTGTGGACGCCGCATTCGCCGATAGCCGATTCTCTCGCGCTTTCGGGGGTCCGCCGCTTCGGCTCCGACTACGCGGCGATGCGCATCTGGGGTTCGATCGCCTTCCTCGCCGGCAGCCTTGGCGCAGGCTTCATCCTGTCGCTGACCGGTGCGGATGCCGTGCCGGCGATCATCTCGATCGGCCTGCTCGGCTGCTTCTTGATGTCGTTCATCGCGCCGCGCCTTGGTCGGCCGCGCAAGGCGTCACCGCTCTCGGCGACGGACATGCAGGCGGCGCCAAAGCTGTTCAACCGCTATTTCCTGCTGATGGCCGGCGGCACCGGCGTCATCATCGGCAGCCACGGCTTTCTCTATGGCTTCGTGTCGATCTACTGGAAGTCGCTCGGCATCAACGAGACGATTGTCGGGCTGTTGTGGAGCTGGGGCGTGGCGGCCGAAATCGTCATGTTCATGTTCTTCACGCGGCTGTTCGGCTCCAGATCGACGGCACTGGTGCTGGTGCTGGCCGGCGCCGGCGCCATCGTCCGATGGATCGCATATCCGTTGATCTGGCCGCTCGGCCTCGGCGTGGCCGGCTTCTTTGCCGTGCAGAGCCTTCACGCCGTGTCGACCGCATTGGTGCTGATCGGGGTGCAGAAGCTGATCGCCGAGTCGGTTCCGGAAGAGCGCACCGGTGCTGCCCAGGGCGTTGCATACTTCGCCAATGGCATGTCGATGGCGATCGTGACGCTGCTGTCCGGCCCGCTCTACCAGCGCTTTGGCGTCGACGGCTTCTATTTCATGGCAGCGGTCGCTGCCTGCGCGATCGTGCTTGTGCTGCTGGCGTCCCGCTCAACCCCAAAGCTCGGGCAGGGGCGGCGACACCATTGAACCCTCGTAGACAAGCCCCGGCGAACGGTCGCGCGCCAGCAGCAGCGGGCCGTCGAGGTCGACGAATTCGGCGCCCTGGGCAAGCAGTACCGCCGGCGCCATGGCGAGCGAGGTGCCGACCATGCAGCCGACCATCACCTGGAAGCCAAGCGCGCGGGCCTGGTCGCGCAGCTCGAGCGCTGCCGTCAGGCCACCCGACTTGTCGAGCTTGATGTTGACGGCGTCGTAGCGGCCCTTGAGCGCGGCGAGATCGGCGGCGATGTGGACGCTTTCGTCGGCGCAGATCGGCACCGGATGCGCGATGCGGCCGAGGATCTGGTCGGCGCCGGCGGGCAGCGGCTGTTCGATCAGCGCGATGCCGAGCTGCGCGGCGACGGCGAGATTCTCGGCGATATTGGCATCGGTCCAGCCTTCGTTGGCGTCGAGGATGATGCGGCTGTCGGGCGCGGCTTCGGTTACGGCGCGGATGCGGGCGATGTCGTTGTCGCCGCCGATCTTGACCTTGAGCAGCGGCCGCGCCGCGTTGGCGCTTGCCTGGGCTGCCATCGCCTCGGGCTCGCCGAGCGACAGTGTGTAGGCAGTCTCAAGCGCCAGTGGCACCGATATGCCGAGCCTGTCCTTGACCGGCACGCCGCTCAACTTCGCTTCCAGGTCCCACAGCGCGCAGTCGACGGCATTGCGCGCCGCACCCGCCGACATCAGCGTCAGCAGTTCGACGCGCGAAGCCCCGTCCTCGATGGCGCGGCGCGCCTGTTCGATCGCCTCGGCCACACCAGCCATGGTCTCGCCATAGCGCTTGTAGGGCACGCACTCGCCACGTCCGATGACGCCTGATTCGGCGATTTCACAGGTGATGACCTCGGCCTCGGTCTTGGAACCACGGGAGATGGTGAACGTTCCGGCGATGGGAAAGCGCTCGTCAACGACCGAAAGGACACGCCTCATGAAAATCTGCTCCATTCAACTGCTTGGCTTGGCTGCGAAAATCGACATGCCGCAGCCGACACGTTAAGTAGTGTGCCATGTTGACCATCGGCAAACGGGAAGCAAGCGGCGGGGCAGCCGACGGCCGAGATCACCGACCGCAGGTTGCTGTGGCGGAGCGCGAAGGCGTGCTCGCCTGCGTCTTCACCGGTATCTGGACCACCCGCACCGTTGCCTTCGTCGACGCCGAAATGCGCAAGATCGAAGCCCGCGACGGCTTCAAGACGCTTGCGCTCGACCTCGGCGGCATCGAGAAGATGGACACCGCCGGCGCGTGGGTCATCGACAGGCTCGTCAACGCCAATGAGAAGAAGGGTGTCGAGGTTCGGATGGAAGGCCGCAGCGAGGTGGCCACGATTCTGCTCGGGGCAGTCGGCGAGGCCGTCCGGCGCGAAGGCGAATCCGCTCCCGCTGGACCGCCCAACATCATCATGCGCATGCTCGAGGCTGTCGGCCGCCGCGTCTATGAGATGCGCGACGATTTCCTGGCCTCGATGAACATCCTCGGCGCGACCATTCGCGGCGCCCAGATGAAGCTCGGCCGCGGTCATGCGGTCAACCCTGCCGCGATCTTCAACCAGATCGACCGCATGGGCGTCGGCGCCATTCCCGTCGTCGTGCTGATGTCGGCGATCGTCGGCGCCATCGTCGCCCAGCAGGGCGCCTATCAGCTTGCCTATTTCGGCGCCGACATCTTCGTCGTCGACCTCGTCGGTGTGCTGGTGCTGCGCGAACTCGGCGTGCTGATGACCGCGATCATGATCGCCGGCCGCTCCGGCAGTGCCATCACCGCCGAAATCGGCTCGATGAAGATGCGCGAAGAGGTCGACGCGCTGACGGTCATCGGGCTCAATCCCATCGGCGTGCTGGTCTTTCCCAGGCTCGTGGCCCTGGTGATTGCGCTGCCGTGCCTCACCATCATCGCCAACTTCGCCGCCCTTGGCGGTGGAATTCTTGCAGCCTGGCTTTATTCCGACATTCCGCCGGCTGCCTTCATCGATCGCCTGCGCCTGGCGATCGACCTCAGCACCATTTCCGCCGGCCTGATCAAGGCGCCATTCATGGCGCTGATCATCGGCACCATCGCCTCCGTCGAAGGCATGAAGGTCGGCGGCAGCGCTGAATCGCTTGGTCTCCATGTCACCGCGTCGGTGGTCAAGGCGATCTTCGTCGTCATCATCCTCGATGGCCTGTTCGCCATGTTCTACGCAGCGATCAACTTCTGACATGGCAAGCCGGGCAAAGACCATTCAAGTGGAAAGCCGCGGCGCGGAAACGCGCGGCGAGGTGGTGCTCTCGGTGCGCGATCTGACGGTGGCCTTTGGCGACAAGGTCATTCTCGAAGATCTCGACCTG
Source organism: Aminobacter aminovorans (assembly GCF_900445235.1). Classification (NCBI taxonomy): domain Bacteria; kingdom Pseudomonadati; phylum Pseudomonadota; class Alphaproteobacteria; order Hyphomicrobiales; family Phyllobacteriaceae; genus Aminobacter; species Aminobacter aminovorans. Next base: position 2,950,712 of record NZ_UFSM01000001.1, read on the forward strand.
GACATCAGGCGCGGCGAGATTCTCGGCTTCGTCGGCGCGTCGGGCGCCGGCAAGTCTGTGCTGTTGCGCACGGTGCTCGGGCTGATCCGCAAGCAATCCGGCACGATCGAGCTGTTCGGCGTCGATCTCGAGCAGGCCAGCGAGGAGGAGCGGCTCAGGATCGACATGCGGCTCGGCATGCTGTTCCAGCATGGCGCGCTGTTTTCGGCGCTGACCGTGCTGGAAAACGTCCAGGTGCCGATGCGCGAGTATCTCGACCTGCCGAAACAGCTGATGGACGAGCTCGCCATGCTCAAGATCGAGCTTGTCGGCCTGCCGCCTGACGCGGCCCGCAAGTTTCCCTCCGAGCTGTCCGGCGGCATGATCAAGCGCGCGGCACTGGCGCGCGCGCTGGCGCTCGACCCTGACATCGTCTTCCTCGACGAGCCGACTTCAGGCCTCGATCCCATCGGCGCGGCCGAGTTCGACGAATTGGTCGGCAAGATGCGCGATACGATGGGGCTCACCGTCTACATGGTCACCCACGATCTCGACAGCCTGTTTTCGGTATGCGACCGGGTTGCGGTGCTGGGCAACAAGAAGGTGCTCGTCGAAGGCACGATTGAAGACATGCTGAAGAGCGAAGAGCCGTGGGTAAGGTCGTATTTCCGCGGAAAACGCGCGCGGCAGCTTGATCTTGCCGCAAGGGCATAGAATGGAATGATGTGATGGAGACCAGGGCAAACTACGTCATTGTCGGCATCTTCACGCTGTTTGCCGTTCTGGCCGCCTTTGCGTTCGTCTATTGGACGGCGGCAATCGGTGAACGCGGCGAGACGGCAACGTTGCGCGTCCGTATTCCCGGCTCCGCGTCGGGCCTGGCCAGGGGCAGCTTCGTGCTGTTCAACGGCGTCAAGGTCGGCGACGTCCGGCGCGTCTATCTCGACATTTCCAATCCCCAGGTGGCGATCGCCGACGCCGAGATCGACAAGCTGACGCCGATCACCCGGTCGACCCAGGCGGACATCGGCCTGGCCGGCCTGACGGGCCAGGCCAATATCGAGCTCAAGGGTGCCAGCATCAAGGAACCTAACCTGCTCGACCAGGCCGAGGCCGAAGGCAAGATTGCCGAGATCGTCGCCAATCCATCCGCCGTGACCAACCTGCTGCAGACGGCGCAGGACATCTTCAAGCGCGCTGACGCCGTGTTGAACAATCTGGAAGGCTTCACCAACGATGTCCGCGGGCCGCTGACCGAGACCGTCGGCAACGCCCAGAAATTCTCCGAGTCGCTGGCGCGCAATGCCGATGGCGTCGACAAGTTCCTGGCGAGCGTGAGCGCGCTGTCGGAGCAGCTGTCGGCGGTGTCGGGCAAGCTCGACGGCACGATCGAGGCGGCGGAAGGCCTGCTCAAGTCGGTCGATCGCGACAAGGTCAAGAACATCGTCGCCAGCGTCGACACTTTCACCAAGAACCTGAGCGCCCAGAGCGACCAGCTTGACGGCATCGTCAAGGGCGTCAACACCGCAGTAGCCTCGATCAACGATTTCGCCCAGAAGACCCAGCAGACGCTGACCAAGGTCGATGGCGTGCTCGAGGGCGTCGATGCTGCAAGCGTACGCGAATCGCTCGACAACATCCGCAAGGCCAGCGAGAGCGCCAACAAGGCCGCCGCCGACGTCGCCAAGGTCACCGACAAGTTCGGCGACCGCGCCGACGACATCGACCAGATCATCACCGACGCCAAGCAACTGGCGTCGCGCCTCAACCAGGCGTCGGTACGCGTCGACGGCGTCATGGCCAAGGTCGACAAGCTGCTCGGCTCGGGCGAGGCGGAGGGCGTGATGTCGGACGCCAGCGCGACGTTGAAGTCGTTCAAGCAGGTTGCCGACACGCTGAACTCGCGGCTGGCCACGATCATGGACGGGCTGTCGCGCTTCTCCGGACAGGGTCTGCGCGACGTCGATGCGCTGGTGCAGGATTCCAGGCGCTCGATCGGCCGCATCGAGCAGGCCATTTCCGACCTGGAGCGCAATCCCCAACGCATCATCACTGGCGGCGAGGGCAGCGTCCGCGAGTTCGACGGGCGGGTGCGTCGTTGACATCGCCGGCATGCCACACCATGACAGTAGACGAGGGTGTTTCGCGCACGGCGCGGGTGAGTCTTGTCCGGGGACAACACGTGAAGTCTGCTAGATCTGTTTTGCTGCTGACCGCAGTGGCGCTGGCGCTGTCCGGCTGCACCTCATTGTTCGTCAGCACGCCGCCGCCACTCGACACCTATGAGCTGACCGCGCCCGCGGTCGACGGCCGCGACGGCCCGAGCCGCCGCCAGATTCTGATTGCCGAACCATCGGCGCTCAAGTCGCTCGACGGCCAGAGCATCGTCATCAAGCCGTCGCCCGGTTCGATCCAGTTCCTCAAGGGCGCGCAGTGGTCGGACAGGCTGCCGCGCATCGTGCAGGCACGCCTCGCGGAGACCTTCCAGCGCGCCGGCGGCTATATCGGCGTCGGCAAGCCGGGCGAGGGCCTGGCCATCGACTATCAGGTGATCGTCGAGCTGCGCAGCTTCGAGATCAAGGTTGGCGGCGGCGAGCGCGCCGAGGTCGAACTGTTCGTCAGGCTGCTCAACGACCGCAACGGCCAGGTGCGCGCTTCGCGCGTCTTCACCGCTGGCGCGCCGGTTTCCGGCAGCGGTAACGATGGCTATGCGGCGGCGCTCGACCGCGCCTTCGGCCAGGCTGCGACCGAAATCGTCAAATGGACCGAGACGTTGATCTGAACAGGTCAGCAGGGGAATGAGACAGCAGGGCAACGCGCCCTGTCTCCGGCTTTCGCCCACCCCTTATCGTCATTGGCTGTCAGGCGCGATCAAGCGCTTGCCGTCGTCGTCCAGCAGGCAGCGATCTCGCTGCCGACCGTGATCCCGGCGCCCCTGGCAGGTTGCTGCTGTCTTTTTGCATCTTCGGCTGCCTGTCGATGGAGGTCCGGCCCTTACCGCGCTGCCCAAGGCAGAACCCACGCCGCAAGCCGCGAGCGCGGACAATAAAAAGGGCAGCAGGTGATGCCTGCTGCCCTTCTTGCCTATTGCCATTGCCTAGGGGCGGTGGCCAGCCTTACTTCAGGCGGCCAGCCGCATGCGCCAGCATGGTGTAGACCTTGCCGGTATCCGAGGTCAGGTAGGTCTTGGTCATGATGCTGTCGCGGTCGTTGCGCGAGACGTCCTTCAGCAGTTTCTCGAAATCGTCGCAATAGCGGTCGACGGCCGAGCGGAACTCGCCATCCGACTGATACTTGCGGCGGATCTCGTCGAAGGTCTGCTGACCCTTGAGCGTGTAAAGTCGGCGGGTGAAGACGTCGCGTTCGCCGCGGCGATAGCGATCCCACAGCTCGATCGAGGCGTCATGGTCGATGGCGCGCGCGATGTCGACCGACAGCGAGTTGAGCGACTCGACGACATGCAGCGGCGAACGCTGGGCCGGCACGGCGCGTGGTTCGGCCTGGGCTGCGCCACGGGTCAGCTGCTCTTCGCGCGAGGCACCGGTCAGCAGGTCGCGGACCCATCCGCCTTGCTGCTGGCCACCACGGCTGGCCGGTTCGCGAGCCGGCTGCTGTGCCGGTGCTGCCGGAGCCGGGCGCTCGATGTCGAGCGTGCCACGCAGGGTGGCGCCGGCGAGCGGTGCCGGAGCCGGGCGCTCGGGCTGCGGCTGGGGTGCTGCCGGGCGGCGAGGCGGCTGGGCCTGCGGGTTGCGCAGCGACGCGTCGGAGACGTCGACGCCGCGGCCCGACTTGGCAACGATCGCCGACAGTTCCTTGAGCGCGTTGATCTGCTCCGAAACCGCCCGGCGGATGGCCGTCGTCGATTCCTTGGCTTCCTCAGGCATGTCGAGCACGCCCTTCTTGAGCTCGGCGCGGGTGCTTTCGAGCTCGGTCTTGATCGAGCCTGCGGTGCGGCGCATGTCCTCGGTGGCGTCGGCGAAACGCTTGGTCGCCGTCTCGACGACGTCGGAGATCGCGGCACGGATCTTGTCCGCCGACTCCATCGTCTTGCCTTCGGCGTTTTCGAGCGTCTGGCCAACCAGGCGCTCGAACGACTGCATGACGCGCTCGAGGTCTTCCGATTTCTTGACCAGGCCGACGGCCAGGTCTTCCAGCGACGACTGGCGCTCGAGCGTGTGCTCGAGGTTGCTCTGCGCCGAGGACAAGAGGTTGGAAGCGCTCGACAGCAGGCGGCTGTGCTCGTCGAACTTGGTGGCGATGGACGCCACCTCGCGCAAGGTGCTGGACGACAGGTCGGTCAGGCGGTTGGTGTTCGAGTCGACCAGGCGGGCGGCGCTCGAGAAGGTCTGAGCGGCCTTCTCGGTGGTGTTGGCGAAGTTCGAGGTGCTGCTGGTCAGGCGCTCGTCGACATTGGCGAGGTTTGCCGTCGCCTGGTCGATGAGGTTGCCAAGCTGCGCGCTAGACGTCGTCATGCGGCCGATCAGGTCGGCGACGCTTTCGGCGAGCGTCGAACGTGCACCCTCGACAGCCGACAGCGTCTCGGCCGTGCGGTTGGCGAGCGCGTCGACGAGGGCGGCGTTTTCCGAACGCAGCTTTTCGGTTGCCCGAGCGGTGGCTTCTTCCATCGAGCGGTGCAACTCGGTGCCGCTTTCGGCGAAGCGGTCGACCAGCGGGCGTGCCGTCTCGTCGAGGATCTTGGCGATCTCGTTCGAGCGTTCGGTCAGCATCGCGTTGAGTTCGCGCGTGTTGGTGCCGATGGTGCGGGCAGCTTCGTTGGTGCTCTGGCCGATATGCTGGCCGACGGCGGTGAAGGTCTCGGCGATCACATTGGCGCGGGCGACAAGCTGTGCCTCGGCCTGTGTGACCTGTTCGTTGAGCTTTTGGCCCATCGATTCAGCACCGTAGGCGAGGCGGTTCTCGGCGCTCGACAGGTGTTCGCCGATGCGGGCTGCGACGCTTTCGGCGCCGGCAGCCAGGCGCTCATCGACATTGGCCAGCGTCTCTTCGATGGCGCGGGCGCGGGCATCGAGATCGGCCGAGGTGCGATGGGCGCGGGCAACGACACGCTGCTCGGTCTCGTTGAAGGCGCTGGCGATCAGTGCCGCATGCTCGCCGATGCCCGAAGTGCTCTCGGTGACGCGAGCGGCAAGCTGGCGTCCTGCCTCGTCGAAGGCCTGACCGATTTCCGATGCGCGGCCGAGCAAGGCCTCTGACGTCTGGTCGACGCGTGCAGCGATGCGGCTGTCGGCTTCGTCGAAGGCGCGGCTGATCTCGGCAGCGCGGCCAAGCAGCGTTTCCGCCGTCTGGTCGACGCGTGCAGCGATGCGGCCGTCGGCTTCCTCGAAGGTCCGGCTGATTTCGGCAGCGCGGCCAAGCAGCGATTCGGCCGTACGGTCGACGCGGGCGGCGATCCTGCCGTCGGCTTCTTCGAAGGTCCGGCCGATTTCGGCGGCACGGCCGGCAAGCGTGTCGGCGGTCTGGGCCGCGCGCGCTGCGAGCCTTTCGTCGGCTTCCTCGAAATTGCGGACGATTTCGCCGGCGCGGCTTCCGAGTGTCGCCGAGCTGTCGGCGACACGGGCCGCGATGCGTTCGTCGGCTGCATCGAAGATGCGGCTGAGTTCGCCGGCACGGCTGCCGAGCGAATCCGCGCCTTCGGCGATACGGGCGGCGAGCTTTTCGTCAGCAGTATCGAAGATGCGGCCGAGTTCGGAGGCGCGGGCGGCAAGCGCGTCGGCGGATTCGCCGATGCGCATGCCCAGGCGTTCGTCGGCCGTGTCGAAGTTGCGCAGGATGTCGCCGGCGCGAGCCGACAGGGCATCCGCGGTTTCGATGGCGCGGGCGATGAGCGAGCGGTCGGCGGCGTCGAAGGTGCTGGCGATCTCGCCTGCCTTGGCCGACAGCGTGTCGGCGGTTTCTTCGGCGCGCGCCAGGAGCGCGTTCGACGTTTCGTCGGCGCGGGCGGCAAGGCGGCGGTCGGCTTCTTCAAAGGCACGGGAGATGTCTTCAGCACGGGCGAGCAGGGCGCTCGACGTCTGTTCGGCACGCTCCGCAATGACGCGGTCGGCGTCGCTGAAGGCCTTGCCCGCCTCTTCGTTGAGGGCGGCGGTCACTTCCATGACCTTTTCGCGCAGGGCGCCGGCAACGAAGACGGCGCTCTTTTCGAGCACGCCGCGGACATTGTCGACACCCAGCGACAGGGCGCGTTCCATGGTGCCGGTGCGCTCTTCGATCACGCCGGTCTGGCGACGGAAGGTTTCCTCGATCTTCTCGATGTCGCCGGCAATCGCATCTGAGATGTCGACTCTGCGGGCGGCGATCTGGTCGATGTGGCCTGATATGGCGAGGTCGATGTCGCGGCGGGCTTCGCTGAGCTTGCCGAGATCCTCATCGAGCGCACGGGCCATCGTGTCGCGGCCTTCGGCGAGCTTGCCGACATGACCGGCGACGATGTTGTCGATGCTGGCGCGGCTGTCGTTCAGCATGGCGAGGTCGGCTTCGAGCGCCTTGGTCAGCGTGTCGCGGCCGGCGGCCAGCTTGTCGACCTGGCTGAGCATCATGCCGTCGATCTTGGCGAGGTCGGCTTCCAGCGCGCGGCGCAGGATGTCGCGGCCTTCGGCCAGTTTCTCGACCTGGCCGGCGACCAGACCGTCGATGCCCGAGCGGCTTTCGGCCAGCTTGGCGAGGTCGTCTTCGAGCGCCATCGACAAGGTGCTGCGTTCGGCGACCAGGCGTTCGGCGTGGCTCGAAACAAGACCCTTGACGCTGTCGAGGTCGGCTTCGAGCGACCGGGCCAGCATGGCGCGGTCTTCGGCGAGCTTCTCCGACTGGGACGCTACGGTGTTGCGGATGGCATTGAGGTCGGCTTCGAGGGCGCGCTTGAGGATGTCGCGGCCTTCCGCCAGTTTCTCGACCTGCCCGGCAACGAGACCGTCGATGCCCGAGCGGCTTTCGGCCAGCTTGGCGAGATCGTCTTCCAGTGCCTTGGACAGGGTTCCACGCTCGGCGACCAGGCGCTCGGCATGGCTCGACACCAGGCCCTTGACGCTGTCGAGGTCGGCCTCGAGCGAACGCGACAGCATGGCACGGTCCTCGGCAAGCTTTTCCGATTGCGAGGTGATCGTGCTGTGGATCGCGTTGAGGTCGGATTCGAGGGCGCGCTTGAGGATGTCGCGGCCTTCGGCCAGCTTCTCGACCTGTCCGGCGACCAGGCCGTCGATACCCGAGCGGCTTTCGGCCAGCTTGGCGAGATCGTCTTCCAAGGCCTTCGACAGGGTGCTGCGCTCGGCGACCAGACGCTCGGCATGGCTCGAGACCAGGCCCTTGACGTTGTCGAGGTCGGTTTCAAGCGCGCGCCTGAGGATGTCGCGACCTTCGGCCAGCTTCTCGACCTGTCCGGCGACCAGGCCGTCGATGCTGGCGCGGCTGTCGGCCAGCTTGGCAAGGTCGGTTTCCAGCGTCTTGGAGAGCAGGGTGCGCTCGCCGGCAAGCTTTTCGGCATGGCCTTCGATCAGGCCATGGACGTTGGCGATGTCGGTTTCCAGGCTGCGCGAAAGTTCGGCGCGGTCGGACGCGATCTTGGAGGAATGGCCGTCGACGAGCGCCTTGATGCCGGCGAGGTCGGTTTCGAGCGCGTTGGCCAGGATGGCGCGGCCCTCGGCGATCTTCTCGACCTGACCGGCGACGAGGCCGTCGATGCTGGCGCGGCTGTCGGCGAGCTTGCCGAGGTCGGCTTCGAGCGCACGCGACAGAATATTGCGGCCTTCGGCCAGCTTGCCGACATGGCCTGCGACCATTTCATCAATGTTCGTACGGGCTTGAACAAGTTTCTCGGAGTCTTCCACGAGCGCCTGGGCGAGCTGTTCGCGGCCCTGGGCAAGCTGGCGGAACTGACCGGTGAGCGTGTCGTCGATGGCCTGGCGCGACTGCTCCAGCTTGCGCATGTCGTCGTCGAGAGCACGCGTGATCAGGCTACGGCCTTCGGCAAGCTTCTGCACCTGGAAGCCGACGGCGGCTTCGATGCTGGCGCGGCCCTCGGCGAACTTGCTGAGGTCGTCGCGAAGCGCTGCGGCCATGCGGTCGCGTGCCTCGGAGAGCTTGGTGGTGTGGTCTTCCACGGCCTGCTCGATGCCGACGCGGGCTTCGGACAGGCGCTGGATGTCGCCGTCGAAGGCGCGCGAGACTTGATGGCGGGCTGCCTCCATGCGGCCGGCGAAATCGCTGGCGCGGGCTTCGAGCATGGTCGAGGTCGAGGTGATGATGTCGGCGAGGTCGGTGCCGATCTGGGTCTTGCCCTGGTCGATCATCGCCGACAGCGAGTCTCGGCCCTCGACGAAGGTGGTGGCGATTTCGCGCGCACGCTCGACCAGCGTCTCGTTAATCTGGCGGGCGCGCGCTTCGAGTGCCGCGTTGAGCTTGGCAGTGCCGGTGTCGAGCGCTTCGGCGCGGGTCTGGAATTCGCCGATCAGCGCCTGGCCGCGTTCGGCCAGCGTGCGTTCGATGCCGTGCAAGCTTGCCTCGAACTCGGAATTGATCGTCTTGGCGGCGCCGCCGAGCAGCGAAACCATGCCCGAGGTACGGTTGTCGAGGAGGTCGGTCAGCGAGCGGGTCACCTCGTCTGTGCTCTGCGTCAGCTTGGCGATGCGGGTGTCGAGCAGGCTGGCGAAGGCTTCGCCCGAGGTCGACAGGCGGTCGCTGAGCGAATCCATGCGGTTGTCGATCGCCTCGAACAGGCCCATGCCGCCTTCGTTGATGCGGTCGATGAGCGTGTCGCCGGAATTGGTGATCGTCATCGACAGCTTGGTCGAGGCATTCAGGATGCTGTCGCGGATGATGTCGCTGGCCGAGCCGAGCTCGTCGCGCAGCGTTTCATGGGCGCCGGAGATCGAGGCGCGGACGCGCTCCGCATGGGAGACAACGGCCTCGCGCTCGCTGCCGAGACCATCGACGAGCGAACGGATGCGGGCGGCATTCTCGGAATAGGAGCGCTCGATCTGGTTGACTTCGGTGTGGACGAGCGTTTCGAGCTCGACGGCACGCGCCAGCGTGCGTTCGATGCCTTCGCCCATGGCCGCCACTTCGCGACGCACGGCCTGGCCGACCATCATGACGCGGTCCTGCGCCATGTTTTCGGGCTCGGCGAGGCGGAAGGCGACTTCGGTCATCGACTGCGCAGCAATGCGCATTTCCTGGGCGCGGCGGATCATCGCGGCAAAAGCCCAGAACAGCGCGATCGGCACGATGGTGGCGACGAGCAGCATCAGCAGGCCGGGACGCGCCAGCGCGTCTTCGAACGAGCGGATGGTCCAGATGCTGGGGGTGACGATGCGGTCAGCCAGCGCCACTGCGCCGGCAACCCAGGCAACGGAAACCAGGCCGACCATCCAGTAGATGGTGCTGGACGCGCGGCGGTTCAGGCTGTGCAGCAGCGACTTGTAATCCTTGGCGCGATCGTCATTCGCGGGCTTGAAGCCTTCGGGCTGCAGCGGCCGGGTCTCGACGGGACGCAACTGGGTCGGCGGCTCGGCGGCACGTGCCACCGGAGCGGGCTCGGCCTTCGGCGCAGCAGCCTTCTGCTTGCGGCCTTCGCGTGCCAATTCTTCGGCTGCCTGCGAAATCTGTGCTTCGAGATCGTCCATCGATGCGGCCATGTCGAGGCCGCCTTCGTCGCCACTCAAGTCGAGGTCGAGCGCCTGCTCTAGCTCCTTGGCCACGTCGAGATCGAGGTTCTTTGTCGGAGTTGATTTTTTCGCCATGCCTTCGCTACCCTGTACTAAAGACGCGGATTTGCTGGACTTTTTGTCCTATTTTTGTCCGCGGCCGAGGCTCAATATGGACTGCCCGTATCGTAGTGACACAATCGGGTAAAGAAAACATGCATTCGCCCCGATACGTAAAAGTTTAAATATAAGGTTAACACTGCAGTGATTATTGGCCCCGATCCCGTGCGGTTCCTGGCTTTGGCAGGTTAACGGGTTATCCACATGGACGCCCTAGCTTACCAACCCAAAGGCGAGTGGCGGGGCACGGGTTGAATGGTAACGCGCGAGACGGCTTCGATGGCTTTCGGCATGCCGGGAGGCGAATCCTCGGCATCCGTGCATGGCCGGCCCATCGACCTTGAACACCTGTCCCGGCAGACGATTGGCGACCGGGACGTCGAGCGCGAGGTGCTCGACATGTTCGTTCACCAAGCGCTTTCGGTTCGCGATGCGATCGTCAAGGCGGATCTCGCCGAGAGGCTCATGTTGTGCCATGCCCTGAAGGGTTCGGCGCGCGGCGTCGGCGCATTTCCCATCGCAGATTGCGTTGCGGCGATCGAAGCGGATCCGGACAGTGCGACTTTGATCGCACGGCTTACCCGGCTGATCGACGAGGCGCGCGACTTCATCGCCTCGTTCAGCCGCTGACGTTTGGCGATGCCCGAGTGGGGGCGTGCAATGGCCGCAGTAACAATTATGCGCTGCGCATAGTAAATCCGACAGCCGGCGGCGCTATCGCACGACAGTTGACACACACGGCGGAGTGATTATCTGCCGTGTGACCTATTTCGGGAACGAGCATGACCAAGCTGACTTACATCGCCCATGATGGCACGCGTTTCGAAGTCGAGGCCGAGAACGGCTCGACCGTGATGGAAAATGCGATCCGCAATGCCGTGCCGGGCATCGAGGCGGAATGTGGCGGCGCCTGTGCCTGTGCGACCTGCCATGTCTATGTCGACGACGCATGGACGGCAGTCGTCGGCGAGCCCGAGGCAATGGAAGAGGACATGCTCGACTTTGCCTACGAGGTCCGGCCGTCGTCGCGCCTGTCCTGCCAGATCAAGGTTCGCGACGAACTCGACGGCCTGATCGTCTCCATTCCCGAGCGCCAGGGCTGACGTTCCGAACCTAGCCTTGCTTGGCATGACAGCTGTTGTCATGCACATTCTCGAAATGCATGCGTCAGCGGCGAGGTGGCCTTGAGCGACATCACCACAACCGACGTCCTGATCATCGGAGCCGGGCCGATCGGCCTGTTTGCGGTGTTCGAGCTCGGTCTGTTCGACATGCGCTGCCACCTGATCGACATTCTCGACCGTCCCGGCGGGCAGTGCGCCGAACTTTATCCGGAAAAGCCGATCTACGACATTCCCGGTTATCCAGTGATCGGCGCCCAGGAACTGGTCGACAAGCTTCTGGAGCAGATCGCGCCGTTCAAGCCCGGTTTCACCTTCAACCGGATGGTGACTGCGCTGGAGCGTCTCGAGAATGGCAGCTTCCGCGTCATGACCGACGAGAATGAGGTCTTCGACGCCAAGGTCGTGGTGATTGCCGCCGGCGGCGGCTCGTTCCAGCCCAAGCGCCCGCCGATCCCCGGCATCGAGGCCTATGAGCAGGCCAGCGTGCGCTACGCCGTTCGGCGCATCGAGGATTTCCGCGACCAGGAGGTGGTCGTCGTCGGCGGCGGGGATTCCGCGCTCGACTGGACGCTGAACCTGCAGCCGGTGGCCAGACGCGTCACGCTGGTCCATCGGCGCCCGGAATTCCGCGCCGTGCCCGACAATGTCGGCAAGATGCATGCGCTGCGCGATGCGGGCGCCATTGACCTTGTGATCGGCCAGGTTTCAGGCCTGTCAGGTGAGGACGGCACATTGCGCTCCGTCACCGTCAAGGGATCGGATGCCGATACCGAGGTTGCCTGCACGCGGTTGCTGCCGTTCTTCGGCCTGACCATGAAGTTGGGGCCGGTGGCAGAATGGGGTCTCCATCTTCACGAGAACCAGATCCCGGTCGACACCGAAAAATTCGAAACGTCGGAGCCGGGAATCTTCGCCATCGGCGACATCAACTGGTACCCGGGCAAGCTCAAGCTGATCCTGTCGGGCTTTCATGAAGCCGCGCTGATGACGCAGGCCGCCAAGCACATCATCAGCCCCAAGGAACGCGTCGTGTTTCAATATACGACGTCGTCGACGAGCCTGCACAAGAAGCTCGGCGTTCCGGACTGATTTTCCAGAGGCCCGGCGCTCAGTTCTTGAGCTTGCCGGCGTCGATGCGCTCCAGCCGGTAACGCAGCAGCCTGACGATCCGGCTTTCGAAGTTGATGCCTTCGATGCGGTCGAATTCCTCCTGTGCCCGGTCATGGGCATTGAGGATGCGGTTGCTCGTTGCCTTGGCCTTGGTGGCGGCTATGTCGCAGCTCTTCTGCTTGCCGATTGCCTTCAGCGCCTGTTCCAGTTCGCGGGCGTGGTTCTTGGCAATGACGACATGGCTTTCTTCATGGCGCTTGATGTCGGAAGACAGCGTGTTCCAGATCAGCTTGACGTCCTGGGCCGCCTTGCCGTTCTGGCGCCAGCGCGGCAGGATAACCTTGGCCTTGACGGTGACCTGGGCCGAGACGATGGCGCAGCCGCCCTTGACCTCGGCGTAGCCGATGCGGCTGGTGAACTCCATCTGCGTGGCGCCAGGATGCCTGCCGCCGGTGCTCTTGACCTCGGGCCCGCGCGTCATCAGCTGCTGCTCGATTTCGTCGAGCGTTTTGCCGGTGATGGTGAAATAGCTGTAGGATTTGGACACAGTTGCCGCCTGAACGGGTAGGCAAATGCCTCCAGCGAGTAGGGCGGCCAGGAAGAGTTGCTTCATTAGTTGCCTCTTGGCCTACCTTGCGTTAGGGGCGTTGGCGGCGCAACGGAAATCGGTTCGCGCCGCTTGAATGACCGTGCAGCGAGTTGAAGCTGCAAGCGTTGATATTTCGTGACGTGGTCTGTGCTCTGGAGTTCTTTTGTGGCGACGGCATGACCGGCAAACGATGGCAACTGGCGCATGGGCGCCATCTCGACCTCGGCGACAGGGCCCTAGTGATGGGTATCCTCAACGTCACGCCCGACAGTTTTTCTGACGGCGGAGCGTTCGATGCGCCGGAGAGCGCGCTTGAACAGGCACGCCGCATGATCGCCGAAGGTGCCGCCATCGTCGATGTCGGCGGTGAATCCACCCGCCCGGGCGCAGCACCTGTTTCTTCCGCCGAAGAGCAGGACCGCGTGCTTCCGATCATCGCCGCACTCGCCCGGTCCGGCGACGCGTTGATATCCGTCGACACCTATCGCGAAGAGACCGCGCGTCTCTCTGTTGCCGCCGGCGCGCATATCGTCAACGATGTCTGGGGTGCCCAGCGCGAGCCTGGTATCGCCAAGGTCGCCGCCGAGACCGGGGCAGGGCTGGTACTCATGCATACCGGCCGTGAACGCGAAAAGCTGCCCGACGTCATAGACGACCAGTTTCTGTTCCTGCGCCGCTCGTTGGAGATCACCCGCGAGGCCGGTGTCCATGATGCGCAGATCGTGCTCGATCCAGGCTTCGGTTTTGCCAAGGATGCGGATGAAAACCTCGATCTGATGGCGCGTTTTTCGGAGCTGGCACAGCTCGGTTATCCGCTGCTCGCCGGCACATCGCGCAAGCGCTTCGTCGGCCATGTCACCGGGCGCGAAGCTGCCGACCGCGATGCCGGAACGGCGGCGACGAGCGTCATACTCCGCCTGCAGGGCGCGGATATATTTCGCGTCCATGATGTCGCAATCAACGTGGACGCGCTGGCATTCGCAGATGCTATGCTGGCGCGACAGACCAACCTGCCGGGACGCTGACCCAGATGTACCTTATCCGTATGAAAAACTGCGCCTTCTTCGCCCGGCACGGCCTGTTCGACGAAGAAGAGACGCTGGGCCAGCGCTTCTACGTCGATGCCGAACTGACGGTCGATCCGTCGCTACCGCTCGAAGACGATTCGATGGACAGCACCGTCGACTATGGCGTTGCCTTCCAGGTCATCGAAAGGATCATAACCGGCCAGCGGCGCTTCCTGATCGAAGCGCTGGCGCAGGAATGCGGCCGGGCGCTCGCGGCGCGTTTCCCGCAGATCAAGCGCGCCGAAATCACGGTCCGCAAGCCGAATGCGCCGGTGCCCGGCGTCCTTGATTATGTAGAGGTGACCGTTGTCTGGCCAGGTTGAGGAGCGCGGGTTCCTCAGCCTCGGCGGCAATCTGGGCGATCCGGCGAAGTCGATGGCGTCGGCGCTGCATATGCTCGACAGTTCGGGCAGCACGCGCGTCGTCGAGGTCTCGTCGCTGCACCGCACACCGCCCTGGGGCAAGGTCGATCAGCCTGATTTCCTGAACGTCACCGCCGAAGTCGCCACCACGCTTGCGCCGTTGGAGTTGCTGGAGCTTTGCCTGGAACTCGAGCGGCGGCTCAAGCGCGTGCGCGTCGAGCGCTGGGGTCCGCGCCTCATCGATATTGACGTGCTGTTGCTGGGCAACAGCAATGTCAGCGATGTCGGGCTTGAGATACCGCACCCGCGCATGCTCGACAGGGCGTTCGTAATGGTGCCGTTGGCCGAAATCGCGCCGGATCTCGTTCTGGCCGGCAAGTCAGCGGCCGAATGGGCCGCTGGGCTGGACAGCGCCGGCATCGAACGCCTCGATACCGGCCGCAACTGGTGGCGCGACCTCGGCGAATAATCCTGGAGGTTAGAGGCCCAGAGCCGTTGCGATCTTCGGCGCGGCTTGGGTCCAATCGTCCTCGATGACAATGTCGACGGGCAAGGGCGGCAGAAATGCGCGCATCTCCCGGTAGGACATCAGGTTGAACAGGTGCGCGTCGGCAACAGCGTCGCGCACGGACACCAGATTGTGCGGGATATCGTCGACAAAGGCGACAGGACGGCTGGTTTCGCCCCGCAACAGCCGCAGCGCGGGGCCTTTGGCCCTTTCGGTGGTGAGCAGCGGGTAGGGGAAGCCCAAGGCATCGAGATGCTGCCGCCTGACATCGCGGTGGCGGTGCGGCATTGCGGTCAGCAGGACGACTTCGGCGCCCGTGGCGAGCCCTGCCACGGCATCGGCCGCGCCAAGTGCCGCCGACTGCCATTCGCGCTGGGCAAGGAAAAAGCCGTCGAGCAGCGCGGAAACGGCCGCCTGTTCCAGCGGCACCTGGGTCTTTACGTCGACGATGTTGCCGGTCAGCTTGAACGACTTCGCCAGGAAGGCCAGCCCCTGCGCGTCGAGGAAGCGCATGAACGGCATCATGAATTCGAGCAGCACCTCGTCGACGTCGAGCACCAGCAGTGGCCTGGTGTCGCGGGCAAGCTCGGCGATCTGGCGTGCTGTCTCGGGATCTTCGCTCATGCGGAACGCTCGTGATCGTCATTGCCCAGGGGCAGGGCGCGCAGGGCGCTGCCTACTTCGCCCGGCGCGATGCCCGCCTGCTGTGAGAACTGCAGCAGCGTCGGCTCATGGGCGAGGATGAAATTCAGGACGCCGGCCAGGAAACCGGGCTCCTGTGCGGCGCGGCGGATCTGATGCGCCTCGATACCTGATATGGCCAGGAAGCGCGGCAGGAGTTCGGGGTCGGAGGCCACGAAGCCAAGCGCCTGAACAGCCAGCGCTTCGGCGCTTTCCTGCGATTGCTGGTTCTTCTGCATCTGGTATTTGCCCCGATCGACCTGTGTCGGGAGTAACCGCAAGCAGCCATCGGGGCAACCGCAAAAGCGGGCGCGCAACGATCCGTGATTTGGCGGGAGCGTTTTACGTTTCGTAATGTTCTTGAGTTAAGGTCGGATTCGGGGTTGGTGTGCGCATCCGGCGCGCAACAGGATTGCCGCGGACCTGTGGCAGGCAATCGGGACGGAATTTCTATGGCCAAGAAGGTGATGATCGTCGAGGACAACGAGCTCAATATGAAGCTCTTTCGCGACCTCATCGAGGCAAGCGGCTATGAGACCGTGCGCACGCGCAACGGTCTCGAGGCGCTCGATCTTGCCCGCAAGCATCGGCCGGACCTCATCCTGATGGACATCCAACTGCCCGAGGTCTCCGGCCTCGAGGTCACTAAATGGCTGAAGGAGGACGACGACCTCCACACCATCCCCGTCATTGCCGTTACCGCATTCGCCATGAAGGGCGACGAGGAGCGGATCAGGCAGGGCGGGTGTGAAGCCTATATCTCCAAGCCGATCTCGGTGCCGCGCTTCATCGAGACGATCAAATCCTATCTCGGCGATGCCTGATGCGCTCGCCGGCTCGCTCGAGGGACTAGCATGACCGCGCGCATCCTCGTCGTTGACGACATACCGGCGAATGTGAAGCTGCTCGAAGTCAGGCTTCTCGCTGAATATTTCGAAGTGCTGACCGCCTTCAACGGACCCGACGCCATTGCTGCCTGCGAGGACGGCAAGGTCGATGTCGTGCTGCTCGACGTGATGATGCCCGGCATGGACGGTTTCGAGGTCTGCCGCCGCCTGAAGGCCGATCCAGCCACCGCCCACATTCCCGTCGTCATGGTCACCGCACTCGACCATGTCACCGATCGCGTGCGCGGGCTCGACGTCGGTGCCGACGATTTCCTGACCAAGCCGGTGAACGATCTCCAGCTGATCACCCGCGTCAAAAGTCTCGTCCGTCTCAAGGTCCTGACCGACGAGCTCAGGCTGCGCTCCTCGACCACCCACAGCATCGGCGTGGACGAGCTGCTGGCCCGTTCCGACTTGCTCAGGGGCGAACTGCCGAAGGTTCTGCTCATCGACGAGCGGACGTCTTCCGCGGCCCATGTCGGCGCGCTTCTGGACGGAGCTGCCGACGTGCAGATCGCCGCCGATCCGCAGTCGGGGCTCTTCAACGCGGCCGAAGGTGCCTATGAGTGCATCATCGTGTCGACGGGGTTCTCCGCGTTCGATCCGCTCAGGCTTTGCTCGCAGCTCAGGTCGCTCGACCGTACGCGCTCGCTGCCGATCGTACTGCTCGTCAACAAGGAAGAGGACGACCTTACCGTTCGCGGCCTCGAGCTTGGCATCAACGATTATCTGGTGCGGCCGCTCGACCGGCAGGAGCTGATCGCCCGGCTGCGCACCCAGGTGCGCCGCAAGCGCTACAATGACGAGCTCAGGCAGAGCGTCAGCCAGACCATCGAGATGGCGGTGACGGACGGTTTGACCGGCCTGCATAATCGTCGTTATCTCGACAGCCACCTGCCGCGGCTTGTCGAGCGTGCGGCTGCCCGCCGTCGGCCGCTGTCGCTGATGATCACCGATCTCGACCGCTTCAAACGCATCAATGACACGTTCGGCCATGATGGAGGCGACGAGGTCCTGCGCGAATTCGCACGGCGGGTGAAGAAAAGCGTGCGCGGCATTGATCTCGCTTGCCGATTCGGCGGCGAGGAATTCGTTATCGTGATGCCGGATACCGAAGGCGCGCTCGCCGAGATCGTTGCCGAACGTATCCGCTCCGAAATCGCCAGGACGCCGTTCAGGATCGGCGGATCCGAGCAGGGTGTGTCGGTCACGGTCAGTGTCGGTGTCTCGGCGCTGGTGATGGAAGGCGACACGGTCGCCGGGCTGATGAAGCGTGCTGATCTGGCGCTTTACGACGCCAAGACACGCGGCCGCAATCGTGTGGTTGCAAGGGCGGCCTGAGTCGCGGATCGGCTTCACGGTCAAGCACGTTAAGCTCAATCGTTTACCTTAACCCGAGCGATTCGCGAGCCGTGGTTAAGAAAGTGTTGATTTTCAAGCGATCTTGCGCGACTGTGAAATCGAGAAGAAGGACGGGCATCGGCACGAGGAGCACAGGCCGTATAGCCCTATTTGATGCCCCATGATGCTCAGGTCCGCCGCATCTCCTGGGTCCGTGGGGTCGGCCGGCCGGCACTGGCACATAGTGGCCTCCTCGTACCGCTGCCAGAAGCCGACCGGCCCCCTTTCTCGAAATCAACTTCATATTGGCTGAGCGTGGGGAAGGTGGCTTTTCCGCATGTCCCTTGGCTCGTCGGGCGCAGTCGGCGCCGGCTGCATGAATCCCATGAAAACAAAAACGCCGCCCGAGGGGCGGCGTTCCGGAATTCCTGGAGGCAACCAGATTACTTGATCTTGGTTTCCTTGAATTCGACGTGCTTCTTCGCAACCGGGTCGTACTTGCGGAACGACAGCTTTTCCGTCTTCGTGCGGCTGTTCTTGCTCGTCACGTAGAAGAAACCGGTGTCGGCGGTCGACAGAAGCTTGATCTTGATGTTTGCAGCCTTGGCCATGATTCTCGTCCGTTAATTGTCTGGAGTTGCACCCGCCTCAGGACGGGAAAACAACCCGGACGCGGAAAACCTGCGGGACACATAAAGAACGCGCCCGGAAAGTCAAGCCTTGGCGCGCTATCGGCTCGATTTCGCGGCAATACGGCCCAGTCCGATGGCGATGTAGCCGCCGAAGAACACCGCCAGCGCCCAGCCGAATCCGTTGGGGCCGAAGATATCCATGAAGATGCCGATGACCTGCGGACCCAGGATCATGCCGACGCCGTAGCAGAAGATGAAGGCGGCGTTGGCCGAGGCCAGGTCGCGGCCCGATAGCTGTGCGCCGAGATGCGCGAGGCCGACCGTGTAGAGTGCCGCCACCACACCGCCCCATACAAACAGCATGCCCGCCATCAGGTGCCAGTTGACGGTCAACAACGGCATCGCCAGCGTTCCGCCCAGACCGACAAGGGCGCAGATGAGCAGCAGGATGCGGCGATCGCCGATGCGGTCGCTCAGCATGCCGATCGGAATCTGCAGCAGGAAATTGCCGAGCCCGATCATGGTCAGCAGCATCGCTGCCTCGCCCTCGGTGTAGCCGATGCGCTGGCCGTAGATCGGGAACAGTGCGAAGCCGCCTGTTTCCACCGCACCGAAGACGAGAACGGCGGCGGTCGCTGTCGGCACGATCCAGATGTAGCGGAAGAAGCCACCCTTGCCGCCTTCGGAGACGATCCTGGGGCTTTCGCTGCGCGCCAGCAAGACGGGAATCGCGGCGATCATGACGAAGGCGAAGGTCAGGCCGAACGGCAGGAAGCCGCTGCTGCCGATCTGCGAGAACAGCCACGGGCCGGCGGCGAAGCCGAGCGAAAGCACTGTGGCGTAGATGCCGAGCACCAGGCCACGCCGATGGGGCGGGGCACAGGTGCTGATCCAGAATTCCGACAGGATGAAAAGCACGGTCAGCGCGAAATGCAGCACCGCCCGCAACGGAAACCACATCCAGAAGGACTGGGCGAAATAGAAGCCGACAAAGGCCACCGCGCCGGCGAGAATCATCACCAGCATCGTCCAGACGACGCCAAGACGCATGGCGATCGGCGTGGCGAGTGGGGCTGCGGCAATCGAAGCAATGCCGGCGACGGCGGTGTTGAGGCCGATCATCGAGGAGGAATAGCCGCGCGATTCGAGAATCACGCTCAGGAGCGGAATGCCCAGGCCAATGGCGATGCCGACGACGCTGATCGAGGCGATAGCCGCGGAAATCGAGCGCCAGTGCACCCGTTCGACGTTTTCAGCCTCCTGAAGGGTATCGGTCATGCAATGCCTACAGGATGTCGCGGCGGAAGCGTTGGGCGAACATGCGGTAGAACGGCACCTCGCCACCCGGCTCAAGCCCGGGGTCTGTCGCCAGCCGCTGTCTGAGGTCGCCGAGCACCGACTGGGTGATGGCGGGGATGTCGGCCTGCATGGCGTCGGCCAGGGGCAGCCAGACCAGTTCTTCGAGCTCGTTTGTCGGGCCGCCCTCAGGCAGTTCGACGGCGACGTCGCTGCGCCAAGCCGAGAGGAAACGAGTGTCGAAGCGCCTGACACGGCCGGGAGGGGTGACCGCGCGTGCGATGAAGCGCAGGCAGCCGAGAGTCGGTGCCACGCCATGTTCGGCAAAGCCTTGCCAGTCGGCCTTGGTGGTCGAGAACGGGCTGCGACGGCCGATCAGCAGACCGGCTTCTTCATAGGTTTCGCGAATCGCCGAAAGCGCGATTGCCCGGGCGCGCGCGATGCTGACGCGACCAGTTCCGGCGCGCAGCTTGTCCTGTTCGTCGGGATGAAGCTCGTCGGCCACTTTGATGCGGCTGTCCGCCGGGTCGGTGCGGCCACCGGGAAAGACGAATTTCCCGGGCATGAAGGCGTGCTTCATGTGGCGCCGGCCCATCAGCACCAGCACATCATCGCCCTTGCGGTCGAGCAGGATCAGCGTCGCCGCGTCGCGCGGACGCAATGGCGCGCCGCTCTTTACCATTTCCCTGGCTTCGAGCCTGTCGAGTTCTGCTTTGCTAATGCCATCCATCGCGGCTGTCCTAACGGAATGTCGGGGTGGACGGAAGCACTTGCTTGCCCTTGGGCATTGCGCCAGCGCCGGTTCAGGCTTCTGGTAGCGTTTCGACGTCGTCTTCTTCGCCGCCGAAGCCGTGCATGTAGAGCGCCCACTGCATGCCGACGACGGCACCCTTCATCGGGCGCAGCAGGGCGAGTGCAGAAACGATCGTCAGCGGCACCCAGATCAGCAGATGCTGCCACAAGGCGAGCGTGCTGGTCGCCTCGACGCCCATGAAGGCACCAACGACGATGTGGCCGACGATGACGACGACGAGATAGGCGGGCAGGTCGTCGGCACGATGATGGAAGATCTCTTCGCGGCAGACTTCGCATCTATCGACGGTCGTGACGAAGGAGGCGAAGAGCTTGCCCTGGCCGCAATTCGGGCATTTGCAGAACAGGCCCCGCTTGATCGCTTGCCAGACCGGCCGGGGTTCACGCACGACCTTTGGGTGGTCGCCGCCGAATACCTGTTCTTCCATCGTCATCTCCTGCCGCGCGGTCCTCGCCGTGGCTGGGAGGCGCGGGCACGCGTTCTTTGCCCCTTGGTCTTGTGGAAGGAGCGCTTGGAACCGGGCAGGGGCTTCGGTTCGGTCAGCATCTCGAAGCGCATGGCACCCGCCAGAGGCGCGATCTCGACCAGCTTGACCTCGACGCGGTCGGCGAGCTGGTAGCCCTTGCCGGAGCGTTCACCGAACAAGGCGCGGGCGGCTTCGTCGAAGTGGTAGTAGTCGTCACCCAAGGATGACACGGGGATGAAACCATCCGCGCCATATTGCGGCAATTGGACAAATAGTCCCGCCTTGACCACACCGGAGATGCGCGCGTCGAAGGTCTCGTCGACGCGTTCGGCCAGGAAGCCGGCGACCAGCCGGTCGACGGTCTCGCGCTCGGCCGCCATGGCGCGGCGTTCGGTCTGCGAGATCAGGCCCGCAATCTCTTCCAGCCGCGCTTCTTCCTGGAGTGTCAGCCCGCCGGCGCCCAGGCCGAGCGAACCGATCAGCGCGCGATGGACGATGAGGTCGGCATATCGGCGGATCGGCGATGTGAAATGCGCGTAGCGGCGCAGATTGAGGCCGAAGTGGCCAATATTGTCGGGGTTGTACTCGGCCTGGCTCTGCGAGCGCAACACCACCTCGTTGACCAGCTGCTCGTTGTCGCCGCCGCGCACCTGCGCGAGGATGCCGTTGAACTGGCTTGGGCGCATCGCGGCCCCGCGCGCCAGCGACAGGCCGATCGTCTGCAGGAACTCGCGCAGCGACTCCTGCTTGGCGAGCGATGGGCCGTCATGGATACGGTAGACGAGCTTCTGCTTCTTGTTTTCCAACGTCTCGGCAGCAGCGACGTTGGCCTGGATCATGAACTCCTCGATCAGCTTGTGGGCATCGAGGCGATCGGGAACGATGACGCGGTCCACCGTGCCGTCAGGCTTGAGCAGGATCTTGCGTTCCGGCAGGTCGAGTTCGAGCGGCTGGCGGCTGTCGCGGCCGCGCTTGAGCACGTCATAGGCGGCCCAGAGCGGCTTGAGGATGCTTTCCAGGATCGGTCCGGTCTTGTCATCCGCCACGCCGTCAATGGCGGCCTGGGCCTGCGGATAGGCGAGGCGGGCCGCAGACCGCATCATGATGCGGTGGAAGGCGTGCCTGGTCTTGCGGCCTTCCGCCGAAAACGTCATGCGCACGGCAAGAGCCGGGCGGTCGACGCCTTCGCGCAGCGAGCACAGGTCGTTGGAGATGCGTTCGGGCAGCATCGGCACGACACGGTCGGGGAAGTAGACCGAGTTGCCGCGCTTCAGCGCTTCGTTATCGAGCGCCGTGCCCGGACGGACATAAGCCGCCACGTCGGCGATGGCGACGGTGACGATGAAGCCGCCTGGGTTCTTCTCGTCCGTATCCGGCTCGGCATAGACGGCGTCGTCGTGATCCTTGGCGTCGGCCGGGTCGATGGTGACCAGTGGCAGCTCGCGCCAATCCTCGCGCTTGCCGTCGAGCGTTGCCGGTTTCACGGCCTCGGCCTCGGCGATCACTTCGGCGGGGAAGATGTGGGGAATGTCATGCGCATGGATGGCGATCATCGAGACCGCCTTCTCATTGGTCAGCGAGCCCAGCACCGAGACCACCTTGGCGCGCGGCAGGCCGTAGCGGCTGGCGCGTTCCGGCACCACCTCGACGAGGTCGCCATCCTTGGCGCCGTTCTGGTGGTCCTTTTCGATCACCAGCTCGGGCTGACGGCGCTCGACCGGCTCGATGCGGAACGTGCCGTCCTTGAGGATACGGAAGATGCCGAGCGCGGTGTCGCTGCGCTTTTCGAAAATCTTCATCACGCGCGCCGTGTAGGCCGGCTCGTTGTCGTCTATGTGATCCTCGATCGGGAAGGTCTTGGCCAGTACGCGGTCGCCGACGCCGGGCGTCGGCCCGTTGCCGCCGCGCGACAGCTTGATGGCAACGATCTGGCCATCCGGCTGTTCGGAGGCGCGAGCGAGCAGCGTGCCTTCGGCGTCGCGGCCGAAAATGTCGAGCACGGCGACATGCGGCAGCGCGCCGGCGCGCGTCAGGCGCTTGCGGCTCTTTTCGAGCAGGCCCTCGTCCTGCAATTCGCGCAGCAGGTGCTTGAGCCAGATGCGGTCGTCGTTCTTGAGCGCAAAGGCTTTGGCGATGTCACGCTTGCCACTGCGGTCGGGATTCTCCGCGATGTAGCGCAGAATCTCGTCCCGCGACGGCCGGTAGATGTCCTTGCCTCGGACCTCGTCGCTTGCGGCGCGTCTGGTGCCGGCATTTCGTCCGGAAATCTTTCGCGCCACGGTCGCCTAGTCCTTCTTCTTGGCCTTGCTGGCGGCCGCTTTCTTGGTTGCGCTGGCCGCGGGCTTCTTGGCGGCACGGGCAGGCTTCTTGGCGCCGCCGCCTTTCGCTTCCTTTTCGGCGATCAAAGCAAGCGCTGCTTCCATGGTGACGGTGGCCGGATCCGTATTCTTCGGCAAGGTAGCATTGACCTTGCCAAAATTGACATAGGCGCCGTACTTGCCGTCGCGCACGGTGACATTGCCGCCGCCTGCGGGGTGCTCGCCGAGATCCTTCAAGGCTGCCGGGGTGCCGCCGCCCCGTCCGCCCTTGCCCTTGGCCTGCTTTTCGGCAAGCACGGTGACCGCGCGGTTGAGGCCGATCGAGAACACGTCCTCGATGCTTTCGAGATTGGCGTAGGCGCCGTCATGCAGCACGAACGGGCCATAGCGGCCAAGACCGGCCGAAATCATCTTGCCCGTCTCAGGATGTTGGCCGACATCGCGCGGCAGCGCCAGCAAAGCGAGCGCCTTTTCATGGTCGATGGAGGCCGCCGCCCAGCCCTTGGGCAGGCTCGAGCGCTTTGCCTCCTTGCCGTCGCCGCGCTGGATGTAGGGACCGAAGCGGCCGCTGCGCAGCGTGATCTCTTCATTGGTGTAGGGATCGCTGCCCAGGATCTTGGTGCCGTCTTCCATGCCGCCATTGTCGCCATTGCCGCCGGGACCGTCGAGCTGGCGAGTGAAACCGCATTCGGGGTAGTTGGAGCAGCCGACGAAAGCGCCATACTTGCCGAGCTTGAGCGACAGGTTGCCGGTGCCGCATTTCGGGCAGATGCGCGGATTCGATCCGTCCTCGCGGTCCGGGAACACCAGAGGTGCGAGTTCCTCGTTCAGCGCGTCCAAAACGTTGGTGACGCGCAGCTCCTTGATCTCGTCGACGGCGCCGGAAAAGTCCTTCCAGAAATCGGACAGCACGTCGCGCCAGGCGAGCTTGCCGTCGGAGACTAAGTCGAGCTTTTCCTCGAGCGAGGCGGTGAAGTCGTATTCGACATAGTGCCGGAAGAAGCTCTCCATGAAGGCGGTGACCAGCCGCCCCTTCGCCTGGGGCACGAGCTTGCGGTTCTCGATCTTCACATAGTCGCGGTCCTCAAGCGTCTTGAGTGTGGCGACATAGGTCGAGGGCCGGCCGATGCCGAGCTCTTCCATCTTCTTGATGAAGCTGGCTTCGGAATAGCGGGGCGGCGGCTCGGTTGTGTGATGAGTGGCGTTGACGCTCTCACGCTTGAGCGTTTCGTCGGCACGAATCTCGGGAAGGCGACGGCTTTCCTCGTCTTCCGAATCTTCGTCCTTTTGCTCGGTATAGGCGGCGATGAAGCCGTCGAAACGGGTGACCGAACCGACGGCGCGCAGGCTGGCAGTCCTTGCGCCATTGCGCGCCTCGATCTCGACGGTGGTGCGCTCGATCTCGGCGGGCTGCATCTGGCTGGCGATCGCGCGCTTCCAGATCATCTCATAGAGTCGGGCCTGGTCGGCATCGAGGAACTTGCGCATCTCGGCCGGCGTGCGATTGAAGTCGGTCGGACGGATGGCTTCGTGCGCTTCCTGGGCGTTCTTGGCCTTAGTGGTGTACTGGCGCGCCTTTTCGGGCAGGTACTTGGCGCCGAATTCCTTGACGATGGCGTTGCGAGCGGCCTCGATGGCCTCCGGCGCCATCTGCACGCCGTCGGTACGCATATAGGTGATCAGACCTGCGATCTCGCCGCCGATCTCCATGCCTTCATAAAGCCGCTGGGCGACCTGCATCGTGCGGCTTGCCGAGAAGCCGAGACGCGAGGACGCCGCCTGCTGCAAAGTCGACGTCGTAAACGGCGCGCTCGGGTTGCGCCGGGTCGGCTTGGCCTCGACCGACAGCGTCTTGAAGCTGGCGCCATCGAGCATCGCCTTGATGTCGTCAGCCATGGTCTGCGAGGAGATGTCGAGCTTCTGCAGCTTCTTGCCGTCGAAAGCGGTCAGCCTGGCTTCGAAGTTTTCCGCACGCGGCGTGCCGAGGGTGGCTGCGATCTGCCAGTATTCCTCACGCACGAAGCGCTCGATCTCGGCCTCGCGGTCGCAGACGAAGCGCAGCGCCACAGACTGCACGCGGCCAGCCGAACGGGCGCCGGGCAGTTTGCGCCACAGCACCGGTGACAGCGTGAAACCGACGAGATAGTCGAGGGCGCGGCGCGCCAGATAGGCGTCGACCAGCGGCGGATCGATCTCGCGCGGATTGGAGATGGCTTCGAGCACCGCCTGCTTGGTGATCGAGTTGAAGGCGACGCGCTTGATCGTCTTGTCCTTCAGCACCCGCTTCTGCTTCAGCACCTCGAGCACGTGCCAGGCGATGGCTTCACCTTCGCGATCCGGATCGGTTGCGAGGATCAGGCCATCGGCTTCCTTGACCGCCTTGGCGATGTCGTTGAGCCGCTTCGCCGAAGCGCTGTCGACCGCCCAGGACATGGCAAAATCGTCTTCCGGTTTAACCGAGCCGTCCTTGGCCGGCAAATCGCGGACATGGCCGAACGAGGCGAGAACCTTGTAGTTCCGGCCCAGGTACTTGTTGATGCTTTTCACCTTGTTCGGTGACTCGACGACAACGACGTCCATATGTGGCTGATTTTCCAGTGAAGCGCCAAAACAACGGCAAACGGCGCGTGGCGAAGATTTTGAATTCGCTCGTCACATGGCCGCGCTTTTCGGTCCGGTCAAGGGGAAGGGGGCAAAAACGACGGTGAAGAACGGGATTGCAATCCAGGGTATATTAAATCTCGCTGTTGCAATTCAGGATGGTTTTGCCATGATTCCGCCAGCGCCGGTTGCGGCTGGTCTTGGCACCGGAACTGGCGCCGGCTCACGCCGAGCCCGACCGTTGCGGCGAGCGGCAGTCACATGTCAGGCGCGACAAGCGAAACTCGTCCACCCGAATGGCGTTCGAGCCGGCCGGCGAGGTCGAGCTCCAGAAGGATCATGAAGATCTGCGCCGGATGAAGCTTGGTGTGGCGGATCAATTCGTCGATCTCGACGGGGACCGGGCCGAGCGCCTCGACCACCCGGGCGCGGTCGCCGTCGACGGGTGGCGGCGTGGCGGTGAAATCAGGCGGCTCCTCCAGTCTGGTCGGGACAAAAGGCTGGCCGGTAACAAGCGGCGCCAGCGCTTCCAGCACGTCGGCTGCTTCGGTCACCAGCGTCGCGCCATCCTTGAGCAGGCCGTTGGTGCCGGCGGCGCGCGGGTCGAGCGGCGAGCCGGGCACGGCGAAGACCAGGCGTCCCAACTCGCCGGCAAGCCGCGCACTGATAAGCGAGCCGGAACGTTGTGCTGCTTCGACGACCACAAGCCCGAGCGCCAGACCGGCGACGATGCGATTGCGGCGTGGAAAGTCCTGGGCGCGCGGCTCCCAGCCGAATGGCATTTCCGAAACGATGGCGCCACGTTCGGCGATCTCGTCGCAAAGCCTGGTGTTTTCGGGCGGGTAGGGGCGATCGATACTGCCGGCCAGAACGCCGACGGTGCCGGTGTCGAGGCTGCCCTGATGTGCTGCGGTGTCGATGCCCCGTGCCAGCCCCGAGATCACGCAATAGCCGTTGCGGCCGAGCTCCGAGGCAAGCATGCGCGCCATCTTGATACCGGCGAGCGAGGCGTTGCGCGCGCCGACGATGGCCACCGGTGGCAAGCCAAAGGCGGCGGCAGTGCCTTTGACGGCGAGCAGCGGCGGCGGGTTGTCCATACGCGTGAGCGTCTTGGGGTAGTCGTGCTCGCCAAGCGCAACGAAGCGCGCGCCGCATCTGCGCGCCAGCTGCATCTCCGCCTCTGCCTCGGCTACCGAGGGAACCCGAACCAGTCTGTTTGCGCCGCCGGCCATCATGATTTCGGGCAGCATCTCGATTGCCGTTTCGGCGGATCCGAAGCGGTTGATCAGATCGCGAAAACTTGCGGGACCGACATTTGGGGTACGGATCAGGCGCAGCCAATGAAGCCGCTGCCGGTCGCTGAGATGCGGCCCGACGGCGGCTTGGCTCATCCCTTGGACCCGATCCGCAATTCAGTACCGGCGAGCAGGCGCGAGATGTTGGCGCGGTGCCGGACGAAGACAATCAGGCTCATCAGGGCCAGCAGGCCGGCGGCCTGCGGCATGTCGATCATGTAAAGTGCGATCGGCACGACCACTGCCGCAGTGAGCGCTGCAAGCGACGAATAGCGGCTGACGAACGCGACGAGAAGCCAGGTGACGGCGAAGGCGAGCGCGCCGAGCCCCGACAGGCCGAACAGGACGCCGAGATAGGTGGCGACGCCCTTGCCGCCCTTGAAACCGAGCCAGATCGGATAGAGATGGCCGATGAAGGCGCCAAGGCCGGCGGCAAGCGCGGCATCATGACTCCAGCATGCGGCGATGATCACCGCCACCGTGCCCTTGAGCGCGTCGAGCAGCAGCGTTGCGGCCGCCAGCTTCTTGTTGCCGGTGCGCAGCACATTGGTGGCGCCGATATTGCCGGAACCGATCTTGCGCACGTCGCCGAGGCCGGCGGCGCGCGTCAGCAGCAGGCCGAATGGGATCGAGCCGAGCAGATAGCCGAATATGGCGGCCGCGATGAGTACGTGCATGGCCGTCGGAAAAATGTCATCCGGCATCAAGGTCTATGGTCTCCCCCGTGGCCCGTCAGGCCGAAAACACTGTGCGTCCGCCGACCAAGGTTTTCAAGACCTTGCCTTGCAGCCTCGCCCCTTCGAAGCAGGTGTTCTTGGAACGCGAGCGGATGTCGGCCTCTCGCACCAGCCACGGCTCGCCGAGGTCGACAAGCGCCAGATCCGCCAAGGCGCCGGGCTTAAGCGTGCCGCCGGGCAGGCCGAACAGTTTTGCCGGAGCAGTCGAGAGCGCTTCGATGATGCGCAGCAGCGGTACTTCGTCATTATGATGCAGGCGCAATGCCACGGCCAGCAGCGTCTCCAGCCCGATCGCGCCGACGGCTGCATCGGCGAAGGGCAGGCGCTTGGTGTCGACGTCCTGCGGATCGTGCGAAGAGACGATCAGATCGATGGTGCCGTCCTTCAGCGCTTCGACCATGGCAATGCGGTCCTCTTCGGCGCGCAACGGTGGCGCCAGCCGGAAGAAGGTGCGGTATTCGCCGACGTCGTTTTCGTTGAGCGACAGGCTGTTGATCGAGACGCCCGCGGTCACCCTGGCGCCGTCGGTCTTGGCGCGAGCAACGGCATTTGCCGCCATCGCGGTCGAGATCTTGGCGGCGTGATAATGGCCGCGGGTGAGGCGGGCGAGCGCCAGGTCGCGTTCGAGCGGGATGGTCTCGGCCTCGCGCGGAATGCCTGATAGACCGAGCCAGCTGGCATAAAGGCCCTCGTTCATCACGCCCGACGAGGCGAGGTCGGCGTCCTGCGTCTCATGCGCGATCACCGCGTCGAAGTCGCGGGCATAGGTCAGCGCCCGGCGCATCACCATCGAACTGGCGATGGTGTGGCGTCCGTCGGTGAAGGCGACGGCACCGGCTTCCCGCAGCAGGCCGAACTCGGTCATCTCATGGCCGTCGAGCCCCTTGGTGATGGCCGCTGCCGGGAAGATGTTGACGGATGCGGTTTCCTTGGCGGTGCGCAGGACGAACTCGACAAGCGCTACGTTGTCGATGACCGGGTCGGTGTCGGGCATCATGACGACTGACGTGACGCCGCCGGCTGCAGCGGCGATGCTTGCCGAGGCAATCGTCTCGCGGTGTTCGCCGCCGGGTTCGCCGATGAAGACGCGGCCGTCGATCAGGCCGGGAATGATCGCCTTACCAGTGCAGTCGATGACCTCGGCGCCGCCTGGTATGCCCTGGTTGAGCCCGTCTGCGCCTGCGGCGACGATCTTCTTGCCGTCGACGATGACGGTGCCGGTCTCATCGATGCCGCGCGAAGGGTCAACGACGCGGGCGCGCTGGAAAACCGTGATGCTCATGCGTTCTTTCCGTCGCGATTGCGGCGCGGGTCGAGCAGCGCTTCCATCACCGCCATGCGCACGGCGACGCCCATTTCCACCTGTTCCTGGATGACGCTCTGCGGGCCGTCGGCGATCTCCGAGGCGATTTCCACGCCGCGGTTCATCGGGCCGGGGTGCATCACCAGCGCGTCTGGCTTGGCCGCCTTCAGCTTTTCGGCGTCGAGGCCGTAATAGCGGAAATACTCGCGTACCGAAGGGACGAATGCGCCGGCCATGCGTTCGCGCTGCAGGCGCAGCATCATGACGACGTCGGCGTCCTTCAGGCCCTCGGCCATCGATTGTGTCACCTCGACGCCCATCTGGGCGATGCCGGAAGGCAGCAATGTCGAAGGCGCCACGACCTTGATGCGGGCGCCGAGCGCATTGAGCAGCAGGATGTTGGAGCGGGCGACGCGCGAATGCAGGATGTCGCCGCAGATCGCCACCGTAAGATGAGCAATGCGGCCCTTGGCGCGGCGGATGGTCAGTGCGTCGAGCAGCGCCTGCGTCGGGTGCTCGTGGGCGCCGTCGCCGGCATTGACCACCGAGCAGCCGACCTTTTGCGCCAGCAGGGCCGCGGCACCTGCCGACTGGTGGCGAATGATCAGAATGTCGGGCCGCATCGCGTTCAGCGTCATCGCCGTGTCGATCAGCGTTTCGCCCTTCTTCACCGAAGAGCTTGCCACCGACATGTTCATGACGTCGGCGCCGAGGCGCTTTCCGGCGAGTTCGAAGGAAGACTGGGTTCGCGTCGAGGCTTCGTAGAACAGGTTGATCTGCGTTCTGCCGCGCAGCGTTGAGGTCTTTTTCTCCGACTGACGCGAAATCGAGACGGCCGCGTCGGCGCGGTCGAGCAAGATTTCGATGTCGAATGGAGAAAGGTCGCGGATGCCAAGAAGATGGCGGTGCGGGTAGGGCGGCAGGGACGATAGGTCTGTCATCTCAAGGCGCTGCTATAGGCTGTGCTTAAGTGACCCGCAAGCCGGCATTTCATCGATGAAAGTTCTCCCACGGGATTTTCGTCGCTTCCAAGCTGGGCCATAAGCTATCGATAAGCATTTCGGCTATAAAGCCGGCCATGGCTGCGGATTCGTGCCCGTCGCCCACACCGATGAAGGACAAGGCGTGACGCAGGACGTGCCGAACCAGCCCCCTCCGCTGACGGGCAGCAATGCCTGGCGCGGCGACCCGCTGCTGATCCAGATCGCAGAAGGTTTTTCCGACCCGGTGCGTCGTGACCTCGACGGGCTCGGACGCTTCGTGCTGACCCATGAAGCGCAGGATCTGGCGCGGCTCGCCAACAGTGAAGTGCCGAAGCTCAGGACGCATGACCGCCAGGGCCGCCGCATCGACCAGGTCGAGTTCCACCCAGCCTATCACGCGTTGATGCGCCGCTCGATAGCAGGCGGCCTGCATTCCTCCGTCTGGGAGAATGGCGGCACCGAGACCGGCCGGCGCCACCAGGTTCGGGCCGCGCGCTTTTATCTGACCGCACAGCTCGAATGCGGGCACCTGTGCCCGATCACCATGACCAATGCCTCGCTTGCCGCCCTGATGGCGAGCCCGAAGCTGTTCCGCGAATGGGCGCCGCGCGTCACCACGCGCAAATACGACCAGGCGCAGAAGCCGCCCGTCGAAAAGACAGGTCTCACGCTCGGCATGGGCATGACCGAAAGGCAGGGCGGCACCGATGTGCGCGCCAATACCACCAAGGCCGAGCGGGCCGGTGGCAGCTTCTACCGGCTGTCCGGCCACAAGTGGTTCATGTCGGCGCCGATGTCCGACGCCTTCCTGATGCTGGCGCAGGCGCCCGAGGGGCTGTCATGCTTCCTCGTTCCGCGCATATTGAGCGACGGCTCGGCCAACGGGCTGCAGTTCCAGCGCCTGAAGGACAAGCTCGGCAACCGTTCGAATGCCTCGTCGGAAGTCGAAATCCAGGGCGCCATCGGTGACCTCGTCGGCGAACCGGGCGGCGGCATCAAGACGATCATGGACATGGTGACGCTGACGCGGCTCGACTGCGCCGTCGCCTCCTCGGCGATCATGCGGGCAGGGCTCGCGGAAGCCGTCCATCATACCCGTCACCGCCAGGTGTTCGGCGCCAATCTTGTCGATCAGCCCCTGATGCAGCGCGTGCTGGCCGACATGGCGCTTGATGTCGCCGGCGCGACCGCGCTCGCCTTCCGGCTGGCACGTTCCTTTGACGAAGCGGCATCGGATCGCGGCGAGGCGGCCTTTGCCCGCGCCATGACGCCCGTCGTCAAATACTGGGTCTGCAAGATCGCGCCGGCGCTGCTCTACGAGGCGATGGAGTGCCTCGGCGGCAACGGCTATGTCGAGGAAGCGCCGCTGGCCCGCTATTATCGCGAGGCGCCGGTCAACGCGATCTGGGAAGGCTCGGGCAATGTCATGGCGCTCGACGTGCTGCGCGTTCTGCAGCGCGCGCCTGGCCTGTTCGAGGATGTACTGGCTACACTTGAGCGCGACCTTGGTCCCGGCGGACGCAGTGTGCTCGGCGTGCTCCGCGCAGCCATGCAGGTGGCATCGTCGGACGAGGGCTCGGCACGCATCCTGACCGAACAACTGGCGATCTCGGCGGCCGCTGCCGAACTGCGCCGCATGGGGGCAGGGCGGATCGCCGACGCCTTCATCGAGACCCGTCTCGCCGGCCAGTGGCGCGGCACCTACGGCATGCTCGACGCGCGCCACGATTCGCGCCTGATCATCGATACGCTCTATCCACAGGTGGGCTGACACGTTCCGGGTCACAGGCCGTCCCATTTTCGAATGGCTGCGGCCAAATTAACCTTAACAAATGGTTTACGTTGCGCGTCGTAGGCGCAGGGGCCACTGTCTTTTGCAAAGAAGCAGGAATCCCGATGCCGGTCCTTTCGAACCAGTTCCAGGGCGATAAAGCCGCCAGACGGCCGGGCAGAGGTAGCGTCTGATGCGCTATATTTTCGCCGTTTGGGCTGCGCCGCTGGTCCTGTTCTGGGGCTGGTACTTCCTGTCGATCAACGACCTCCATTTCGGTTACCCGATCCTGAGTCGCGCCCTGAACCTGGCGATCTTCGACCTCTATGGCGAATTGCTCGGCGTCGAAGCGGCGAAGATCCCGTGGATGATCGGCAAGGCCTGCATCCTCGACACATTCATCCTTTTGGCAATCTGGGCGTTCCGCCGACGCAAGCTGATTGCCGAGAAGGTGAGGGGCTGGCGCTCTAATCCCCGGCCGGAGATGCGTCGAGTGTCTGAAGCCGGTCGAGTACACCCTGCAGAATAAAGGCGGCGGCGGCCGAATCGATACGGCCATCACGCTTCTTGCGCGAGACGTCCATCTCGATCAGCGCGCGTTCGGCGGCAACCGTCGACAGCCGCTCATCCCAGAACAGGAACGGCAGGTCGGTCAGGTTGGCTGCGTTGCGCACGAAGGCGCGCGACTTCTGGGCGCGTGGCCCCTCGGAGCCATCCATGTTGATCGGCAGGCCGATGACGATCGCACCGGTGTTCTCCTTGGCCAGCATGGCAAGCAAAGCGGCCACGTCGAGCGTGAATTTCTTACGGATGATGACCTGGCGCGGATGCGAGAAGGAGAGGCCGCGATCGGAGACAGCAACGCCGATCGTCTTGTCGCCGAGGTCGAGCCCGGCTAGCGTCTTTCCGCCGGCCAGCAGCCCGGGCAGTTGTTCAATCGTAACGATGGCCAAGCGGCTTTCCTCTATGACTTGCCGGATGCGTGCGCCCGGACGGGCAGCGCAGGTCCTAACACCTTGAATTTACGTATCGGCCTCTTTGAAAGGGGCTTCGTGCGTTCTATCCTTTGGCCAACGAAATGACGAGGAGTGCCGAAACGATGAAGCTGACCTGGTATGGACATTCGGCATTCCGGATTGAAGTCGCTGGCGCTACCATTCTGATCGACCCGTTCCTGACCGGCAATCCGTCATGGGGACAGTCCTGGGAGCAGGCCGCCGACGGCGTCACCCATGTGCTTCTGACCCACGGCCATGACGACCATATCGGCGATGCCGCAGCGATCCTGAAGAAGACCGGCGCCATGCTCGTCGCCAATTTCGAGATCTGCATGTATCTCGTCGGCCAGGGCGTCAGCGACAAGCAGATCAATCCCGGCAATATCGGCGGCACCGTCGATTGCGGCAGCTTCACCACCACCTTCGTTGCGGCGCTGCATTCGTCGTCGGTCAGCGGGCCGAATGGCGGCAACGTCTATCTCGGCAATCCCGGCGGCCTGGTGCTGCATTTCGCCGAGGAACGCACGCTTTATCATATGGGGGACACTGACATCTTCTCCGACATGGCGCTGATCAACGAACTGCACGAGCCGGCCATCGGCCTCGTGCCGATCGGCGACCGCTTCACCATGGGGGGTGCTGTGGCAGCCCTTGCCTGCCGGCGTTTCTTCAAGTTCGAGACGGTAGTGCCATGCCACTTCGCCAGCTTCCCGATCATCGACCAGACGGCGGAACAGTTCGTCGCCGGCCTCGACGGCTCGGGCGTCGAGGTGGTGTTGCCCAAGGTTGGCGTGGCCACGGACATCTGAGCGCGGTGGCATCGCCGCTGAATGGGGGCCGCTGAATGGGGGCCGTTGAATGGGGTTCGACATGAAGATCTGGCGAATTGTTGCAGTGTCCTCGCTTGTGGCATTTGGCACCTCGGCCCATGCCGTCGACTTCATCAAGGGCGTCTATCTTCAGTCCGAGGAGCTCTGCGCCCAGGCCAAGAAGGATTCGCTGCAGTCGGTCATCGACGCCGGCAGCCTTGTCCTGTCGGCGGACGGGCTCGAAAGCGTCGAATACAATTGCGAGTTTCTCAATGTCACCCGGGCGACGCGGGCGCCTGCATGGGCGGTGACGGCAGTATGCCAGGAGCCCGGGCATCTGTTCCCCGACACGCTGTCGATCCTGGAGCTGAGCCCGACGCAGCTCGAGCTCGTGTCGGTGCGCCAGGTCGACCCCGAGGGCGGCCAGACCGACAATGGCGGCACCTATGTGCTGTGCGACGGCGTCGCCATGCCATGAGCATGATCATCGATGTTGCACCGCGCGCGCCGCGCCGTTATAGCCCGACCTGACCAGTTTACCGGCTTTCCGGAGTTTTTTCGATGTCCGTTGATCTCAAGACCGTAAAGCGCGTCGCGCATCTCGCCCGTATCGCTGTGAGCGAGGACGATGCCCAGCGCATGACCGGCGAATTGAACGCTATCCTCGGCTTCGTCGAGCAGCTCAACGAGGTCGACGTTACAGGTGTCGAGCCAATGACGTCGGTCACGCCGATGGAGATGAAGAAGCGCGTCGATGCCGTCACCGACGGCAACAAGGCGGCCGACATCGTCGCCAACGCGCCTGCCACCGACGAGAATTTCTTCCTTGTGCCGAAAGTGGTGGAATAGGCCCTGCCGGCCAGTCCGTCGTCTCATCAAAAGCAGCTTTCGGCTGCGTGACCCCGAAGTGAATTCGCCATGACCGACCTGACCAGACTGACGATTGCCGAAGCGCGCGAGAAGCTGCGCGGCAAGGAGATCACCGCCACGGAGCTGACCGACGCCTACGTCAAGGCGATCGATCAGGCCAACGCGACCTTCAACGCCTATGTCGCCACGACGCCTGACAAGGCGCGCGAGATGGCCAAGGCGTCCGATGCCAGGCTCGCCAAGGGCGAGGGCGGTGCGCTCGAGGGCATTCCGCTCGGCATCAAGGATCTGTTCGCCACCGAGGGCGTGCACACCCAGGCCTGCAGCCATGTGCTCGATGGCTTCGAACCGCGCTACGAATCGACGGTTACGGCCAATCTGTGGGCCGACGGCGCCGTGATGCTCGGCAAGCTCAACATGGATGAGTTCGCCATGGGCTCGTCGAACGAGACCTCCTATTACGGTCCGGTGATCAACCCGTGGCGGCGGTCGCGCACCGAGACGGTGGTGATGCCGACAACCCATCAGGGCGATGGCGGCTTCGTTGCCGCCGGTGGCGCAAAGACCGCGCGTGTCTACGACAACATGCAGCTTGTGCCGGGCGGCTCCTCCGGCGGTTCCGCCGCAGCGGTTTCGGCCTTCCTGTGCGCCGGTGCGACGGCCACCGATACGGGTGGCTCGATCCGCCAGCCAGCAGCCTTTACCGGCACCGTCGGCATCAAGCCGACCTATGGTCGCGTTTCGCGCTGGGGCACCGTTGCCTTCGCCTCGTCGCTCGACCAGGCCGGCCCGATCGCCCGCGACGTGCGCGATGCCGCGATCCTGCTCAAGTCGATGGCCTCCGTCGATGCCAAGGACACCACTTCGGTCGACCTGCCGGTGCCGGACTACGAAGCGGCGATCGGCAAATCGGTCAAGGGCATGAAGATCGGCATTCCCAAGGAATACCGCGTCGACGGCATGCCCGAGGACATCGAGGCACTTTGGCAGAAGGGCATTGCCTGGCTCAGGGATGCCGGCGCCGAGATCGTCGACATCTCGCTGCCGCATACCAAATACGCGCTGCCGGCCTATTACATCGTGGCGCCTGCCGAAGCGTCGTCGAACCTCGCCCGCTACGACGGTGTCCGCTACGGCCTGCGCGTGCCGGGCAAGGACATCATAGAGATGTACGAGAACACTCGCGCTGCAGGCTTCGGCCGCGAGGTCAAGCGCCGCATCATGATCGGCACCTACGTCCTCTCAGCCGGCTATTACGACGCCTATTACCTCCAGGCGCAGAAGGTGCGCACGCTGATCAAGCGCGACTTCGAACTGGCGTTTGCCGCCGGCGTCGATGTCATCCTGACGCCGGCGACGCCTTCGGCCGCGTTCGGCGTCGCCGACGAGGACATGGCCGCCGATCCGGTCAAGATGTATCTCAACGACATCTTCACGGTGACGGTGAACATGGCCGGCCTGCCTGGCATCGCCGTCCCCGCCGGCCTCGACGGCCACGGCCTGCCGCTCGGCCTGCAGCTGATCGGGCGCCCGTTTGACGAAGAGACGCTGTTCCAGACCGCTCATGTCATCGAGCAGGCCGCTGGCCGTTTCCAGCCGGAGAGGTGGTGGTAGGCGCATAGCGCCTGTCATCCGAGGCCGGGTGCGTATCAGCTGTCCAGTCGAGCAAGACCGGGGTCGTACTTTTCGTGCTGACATAGTACTGGATTGGAGGGGGCTCCATTCCAGTACGGACGGCATATCGGTTTGTTCTTCTATCTCTCCAAGACCTTCTGGTTCTTCGCCCAGCCGCTCAATTTCGCAATATTCCTGCTTGCGGCCGGGCTGGTTGCCAGCTTCTTCGGGCGCCGGCGGTTCTTCCGCATGGCGACCTTCGCCTCACTGATGATTCTGGCCTTCGCGACCTGGACTTCTCTCGGCTCGCTGATGCTCAACCCTCTGGAAGAGCGGTTCCAGCGGCCGGTTCAGCCGGCCAAGGTCGACGGCCTCGTCGTCCTGGGCGGTGGCTTCGAGGGCGCGATCAACCTGGCCCGCGGCGGCTACGAGCTCAACAGCGGGGGCGACCGCTTTGTCGAGACCGCGATCCTTGCCCGCCACTATCCTGATGCGAAGGTCGTCATTTCGGGCGGCAACGGCTCGCTCACGCTGGATGGCGAAGGCGACGCCGATACGGCGCCGCGCCTGCTCGAAGCGCTCGGGGTGGCGCGCGACAGGCTGATTCTCGAAAACCGTTCGCGGAACACCTACGAAAATGCGCTGTTCTCCAAGGAGATGGTGACGCCAAAGCCTGGCGAGACCTGGCTGCTGGTCACTTCGGCCTTCCACATGCCGCGTTCGATGGCGCTGTTTGCCAAGGCCGGTTTCCAGGTAGTCGCCTGGCCGGTCGACTATCGCACGTCGGGGCAGGAGGGAGTCGGCCTGTTCACCGACAACCCCGCCGATTCGCTTCAGAACACGACGATGGCGATGCGCGAATGGATCGGCCTTCTGGCCTACTGGTTGTCGGGTCGAATCGACGATCCGTTTCCAGGCCCGAAATCCTGAACCAGCACGGCCGTGCGGGCTTCGGAAAAAAACTGGCGCCTGATCAGTACCGCGAGCAGCACCACTGTCGTGACGAAGAAGACGCGTGCGTCGACGAACCAGCCGAGATAGCCGATGGAGAAGAAGACGCCGCGCAGGCCGGCGTTGAAATGCTTGCCGGCGAGTTGGTTCATGCGGGTCGCCCGCATGACCGCGACGTCGATCGCCGCGTTGGGCTCGCTGCCGGGGCTGAGCTGGGGAACGGCGCCGATCAGGATCGAGCAGTAGTTGAACAGCCGGTAGGCCCAGCCGAACTTGAAGAATGAATAGGCCAGGATGACGATCAGGCCGATGACCTTGATCTCGAACAGCGGTCGCGCGGTCGCACCGGCCAGCGGCACGTCGCTGAGGATGGCCAGCACCCGGTCCGATGCGCCGAGCAGCGCGAAGCAGCCGCCGACCGCGATCAGCGAGCTCGAGGCGAAGAAGGCCGTGCCCTGCTGCAGGCCGTTCATGATCGATGTGTCCACGATCCTGACTTCGCGCCGCGCCATAGTCGCCATCCAGGCGGCGCGCTGTGCGTTCATCGCCCGCGTCAGCGACATGCGCGTGACGATATGACCTTCGGCGCCAAGGGCGTGAAACACCCAGCCGGCGAGGAAGAACGCCAGTGCCGCGATGTCGAGGACACCCAAAGGACCGGTCATGGAAGCGGAATCGTTGATCATCCAGTGCAGGCTAGCATGCGTGCCGCACCTATTTCGAGATCATGTGCCTGCCACGGCACTGTCACAGGTGTTTAAAAAGCATGAATGGTAAACTCCGCATAAGTGCCTGATTTGATTAAATTTGGATTGATGGCTGCATGGCTGCCATGCAGATTTCGCCATGCTTTGGCCATTTTTTGCAATTGCGAAGGCGCGCGCAAAGGCGTATCCAGCAGGCAACTCGGCCGCGTGCTGAGGCGGACCCACCGCCCGCTGACCGAACCACAAGGATCTTGCTAAACATCATGGATGACGGCGTTCAGAAATCCTGCTGGGGCCTTACGGCCAAGGCAGTGATTGGCTTTGCAGGTTTTCTTCTTATTGCCTGGCTGGTGAGCGGTGCCGAAACGGCAGCTGTCGTGGCCGCCGGCTGATCGAAAATCGCTAGGATTGGATACAAAAAGCGCGGCTGGGCCGCGCTTTTTTGCTATATGGCCTTGCTTTATCAGGCGGTTTTTTCAAATGTCGCGCGCTGAGCAAACCACGTCGGATCGCGCCTAGCCATGGACGTGAAAAGGGCGGAATGATCGTATACATACGCGACATGAGCCGCCGACGTCGCAGGGAGTGAAATTTGTTTCTTTCGGTATTCGACCTGTTCAAGATCGGCATTGGTCCGTCGAGCTCGCACACGATGGGGCCGATGACGGCGGCTGCGCGTTTTCTCGACGAGATCCTCACCGGCGACTGGCCACGCCCGGCAGGCGCCAAGGTCGACCGCGTCGGCGCGAGCCTGCACGGATCGCTCGCCTACACCGGCGTCGGCCACGGAACCGACCGCGCCGTCATGCTCGGCCTCTACGGGCTGACCCCTGTCACCGTCGACCCGGACCAGACGGACGGCATCGTCGAGCAGATCTCGCGCGACAAGCGTGTGTCGCCGGAGGGCCATCCATCCTACCGCTTCGATCCGGGCATCGATCTTGTGCTCGACAAGAAGACGCCGCTGCTCGGCCACGCCAATGGAATGGCGTTTTACGCCTATGACGTGAGCGATCGCCTGCTGCTCAAGCGCATCTATTACTCCATCGGCGGGGGCTTCGTTGTCTCGGAGGAAGAGCTGCAGCGAATGAAGGCCAAGACCGTGGCTCCGGCGGCGGGCAAGCGTGTGCCATACCCGTTTGCCAATGCGGTCGAGATGCTGGCCATGGCGTCGCGGAGCGGGCTCTCCATTGCCGAGATGAAGCGCGCCAACGAAGAAATCCACATGCAGCGCGCCGATCTCGATGCCGGTCTCGATGCCGTCTGGGACGCAATGAGCCGCTGCATCGACCGTGGCCTGTCGCAGGACGGCATCATGCCGGGCGGCCTCAAGGTTCGTCGCCGCGCCCGCCAGCTGCACGACAAGCTGCAGGAACAGTGGAGCCAGAACCGGCCCAATCCGCTGCTCGCCAATGACTGGCTGTCGATCTACGCCATGGCCGTCAACGAAGAGAACGCCGCCGGTGGCCGCGTCGTC
This sequence comes from Aminobacter aminovorans, assembly GCF_900445235.1. Classification (NCBI taxonomy): domain Bacteria; kingdom Pseudomonadati; phylum Pseudomonadota; class Alphaproteobacteria; order Hyphomicrobiales; family Phyllobacteriaceae; genus Aminobacter; species Aminobacter aminovorans. Next base: position 2,989,778 of record NZ_UFSM01000001.1, read on the forward strand.
ACGGCGCCGACCAACGGTGCTGCGGGCACGCTGCCTGCCGTCCTGCGCTACTGGCTGCATTTCCATGTCGAGGCCGACAAGGACAGCATCCGCGACTTCCTGCTGACCGCAGCCGCCGTGGGTGGCATCATCAAGACCAACGCCTCCATCTCGGGCGCCGAGGTCGGCTGCCAGGGCGAGGTCGGCTCGGCTTCGGCGATGGCGGCGGCCGGCCTGTGCGCGGTCATGGGCGGTACGCCCGAGCAGGTCGAGAACGCTGCCGAAATCGCGCTCGAACACCATCTCGGCATGACCTGCGATCCCGTCGGTGGCCTGGTCCAAGTGCCGTGCATCGAGCGCAACGCGCTCGGCGCGGTTAAGGCGGTCACCGCGGCGTCACTTGCGATCAAGGGCGACGGCAAGCATTTCGTGCCGCTCGACGCCGCCATCGAGACGATGCGCCAGACCGGCATGGACATGAGCGAGAAGTACAAGGAAACCAGCCTCGGCGGTCTCGCGGTCAACGTCGTCGAGTGCTGAGGGGCCGACAGGCTGGCCCAACAGGCCAGCCTGTGCAAAACCACTGCCGGCGTTGAATGCGTCCGACGGAGACGCTAGTTTTCCAGCCATGTCTCTGAACATGCTAAAACTCTGCGTCGGCTGCGACAGCGTCGAGGACCTCGAGGAATGGATCGCCTTCCGCCTGGACGAGCGCAGGCGCAATGGCGAGCCGGTGGAGCAGTTCCACACCACCCGCATGGTGCCGACGCGGGGCGCTGAGCTGACCGCCGGCGGCTCGCTCTACTGGGTCATCAAGGGCAATGTTCAGTGCCGCCAGCGCCTGCTGGAAATCCGGCCGTTTACAGATTCCGAAGGCATCGGCCGCTGCCACCTCATTCTCGAGCCGACTGTCGTGCGCACCGACTGGCAGCCGCGACGCGCGTTCCAGGGCTGGCGTTACCTCAAGATATCAGATGCGCCTGCCGATCTAGGCCAGGGCAATGCAGGCCTTGCCGAAATGCCGCCAAAGCTGCGGCTGGAGCTTGCCGAGCTCGGCCTGCTCTAGCCCAGGCGCTGACGCCCGCAACGACGGGCTTGCAAGCAATCGCGCGCCGCCACATCTTCTTTGCTGATGAGCGAGCAAAGCAAGCCCCCGGCTACTTCAGCCAATCACCCGCCGGCCGAGCGCCGTTCGGATTCCGCGGCGATCGACGCGTTCGTTCGCCAGGCGCGCGTGCTGGCCGCCAGCAAGGCCAATGGCCGGCTGGTGCTGGCGCTAGACGCCACGATGAGCCGGCAGCCGACCTGGGATCTCGCCTGCGAGTTGCAGGGCCAGATGTTCGATGCCGTCGGCAACACCGGCAGGCTGAATGTGCAACTGGTCTACTTCCGCGGGCTTGGCGAATGCCGGGCGTCGAAATTCGTCGCCGAGACTGCTTCACTCAAGCAGCTGATGACGTCGATCCAGTGCCGCAGCGGTCAGACACAGGTCGGCAAGGTGCTGGCGCATACGCTCAAGGAAACGGCCACCACCAAGGTCGATGCGCTGGTCTATATCGGCGATGCGATGGAAGAAAACATCGACGAACTGGCCGAGAACGCCGGCAAGCTTGGCTTGTTGGGCGTTCCGGCTTTCGTCTTCCAGGAAGGCCATGACGCAGACGCCGAGCGCGCCTTCAAGGAGATCGCGCGGCTGTCCAAGGGCGCCTGGTTCCGCTTTGACCGCAAGGCCGCGGCGACCTTGTCGAAGCTGCTGTCGGCCGTCGCCGTCTTTGCCACGGGCGGCATCAAGGCGCTGGAGGCGAGGGGCCGTCCTGAGGACATTCTGATGATCGAGCATTTAAGGAGCGGCAAGGCACCATGACAGTTCTCGCCATCCTTGCCGCTGTCCTGGTGTTTACGACGCTTGTTGTCACCGTGTTCCTGCGCGCCGACGCAACCCAGCTTGCCAAGGCGCTGAAGATGGCCGGGCCGTTGGCGCTGGGGCTGGTTGGCGTGGTGTTGTTGCTGTTGGGCCGGGCAGCCGTCGGCGGCGGCCTGATCTCCGCGGCTCTGGCATGGTACGCCGCCGGCAGGAGGGGGGCTTCTACCAGTCGAACGCCGGGGCGGCGTTCGACCGTAAGGACCGCGGCGCTCGAAATGGAGCTCGATCACGACACCGGAGGCCTGCAGGGTTTTGTCCTGGCCGGCCATCAGGAAGGCAAGTCACTTGCTTCACTCGGCCTCACCGAACTGAAAGCACTCTACAAGGAGCTGTCCGGCGATCCGGAAAGCCGCCAGCTACTTGAGACCTATCTTGACGGCCGCTTTCCCGTTTGGCGAGAAGACGCGCAACCTGACCGAGACGACGGGCAGCGTGTTGCGCCAAGTTCTGGCGCCATGACTAAGGAGGAGGCCTACAAGGTCCTTGGTCTTGAAGCGGGGGCCGCCGCGGCGGATGTCCGCAAGGCGCATCGACGACTGATTCAGCGCCTGCATCCCGATCTCGGAGGCTCGTCTTTCCTCGCGGCGAGGATCAACGAAGCCAAGGACGTCCTTCTCTCCGATCATCACTAGACTCTCCTTCGACACAGAACTTTCCAGGAGGTTGGGGTGTGCCTACTGCGCGATGGCGTAGCAGGCGATCTTCTTCTTCTTCAGTGCGTTGCAGGCATTCCAGGCAGCGTCCTTGGAATCGAAGCCGGCAAAGCGGGCACGGAAGTAGGTCACGCCGCCCTTCTCGAAGGGCACGGTGTAGGCGGAGGCATCGGCCAGAACCGCTGGAACCTGCTTGGCGGTCTTGTCGAGGATCTTGCGGGCTTCGCCATCGCTTGGCGACGACGCGACCTGGATGGCCCAGCCCGAGGGAACCGACGCGGTCTTCATCTGGTCCAGGGCCTGGACGGCGGGGGCGCGCTGTTCGGCATAAGCCTGCTCGACGCCGGCCGGTTCGCTCGGCACGGCATCCTTGGCCTTGCGGATCTGGAACGGAATCTTGCCGCCAAAACGTTCGGTCGAAGCCATGGCGATCTTCGGCTCGGCGCTGCGAGTGATAACCGGCTTAGGAGCAGGTACGGCCGCGGCGACGGCCACTTCGTCGCTCTCGACGGCTTCGTTGGCAGAGGCGTCGGCGACGACGATCTCTTCGGTTTGCGGACGCATGCCGGGCATCGGCGCATTGCGCTTAGGCAGCTGAGCCTTGGCGACGGCGACGGCCGGCATCGGCGTGTCGGTCTTGGCGATCAGGTCGCCACCGCCGCGCCTGGAGGCCTGCGGCATGTAGGTCTTGATCAGCTCGGCCATCTTGTTGTCGCGGCTGGCGCCGCTGGTGCCGCCGAGAACGACTGCGACGATGCGGCGGTTGCCGTCCTGGACCGAGGAAACCAGGTTGAAGCCTGATGCGCGGGTGTAACCGGTCTTGATGCCGTCGACGCCCTTGATGCGGCCGAGCAGGCGATTGTGGTTGGCGATGCGCTGGCGACCGAAGGCGAAGGAGCGCGTCGAGAAGTAGCTGTAATATTGCGGGAAATGCTCGCGCAACGCGATACCAAGCTTGGCCATGTCGCGTGCGGTGGTGAACTGGGCGGTGTTGGGCAGGCCGTTGGCATTGCGGAACACCGTGCCCTTCATGCCGAGGCTGCGTGCCTTGGCGGTCATCATGCGGGCGAAGTTTTCCTCGGAGCCGCCGATCATTTCGCCAAGTGCGGTCGAAGCGTCGTTTGCCGAGCGCGTTATGAGCGAGAGGATCGCCGCCTCGACGCTGATCGAACCGCCAGCCTTGACGCCGATCTTGGTCGGAGGCTCGGCAGCGGCATTCTTGGAGAATACGACCTGGGAATCTTTCTGGATCCGGCCCTTCGAAAGTGCCTCGAAGGTCAGATAAAGCGTCATCATCTTGGTCAGCGACGCCGGATAGCGCCGGGAATCGGCGCTTGACGAGTGAAGCGTCTCGCCGGTGTTTGCATCGATGACGATCGCTGCGTATCTGCTGTCCTTCGCCGCCGAAACAGGGGCTGCGGACGCGATGCCGATGGCTGCGGCAAGAGTGAAAACCATGAACGTTTTGATGGAGATGGCCGACTTGAGCACTTTACCCGGCAACGCTTGACGCACTGTTACACCCTTGAATTATTGTTGCATGAAGGGCGGCAAAGGTTCCTGCCCCGTATCGATGCACAGTAGGGTCACAGCGTTACCAATCCGTTTATGGTAACCGGCTCGTTCACACTTTTGATTGGGCTTTAGTCTAGTTTTACCGAATGGGGTCGTCGTTTGGACGGTGCGAAATGACGTCGGGTCAGTTGACATTTTGTGCGCTGCACAATATCTAGGCTGCATCGCACAATCACATAGCGCAGCGCGCGGAACCCGAAAGGATGCAGCGATGACCCAGACCTATGAAGATTTCAGCAAATACGGCAAGGACTTCGTCGACACCGGCCTGAAGAGCTTCGCTTCGCTCTCCAAGGGCGCGCAGGCGATCGCCACCGAGACCACCGACTACACCAAGAAGAGCTTCGAGTCGGGTGCAGCCACTTTCGAGAAGCTGCTCGGCGTCAAGTCGCTCGAAAAGGCCGTCGAAATCCAGACTGACTATGCCAAGCAGGCTTATGAAGGTTTTGTCGCCGAGGCGACCAAGCTCGGCGAACTGTATGCCGAACTTGCCAAGGACGCCTACAAGCCGTTTGAGTCGCTCGTCGCCAAGGCGAAGTGATCGACTGATCCCCGATTTCTGGGGGCTGGATCGAAAGATCCGGCAGATACGACCCGGTTGCGCTCGCGCAGCCGGGTTTTTTGTTTTTCTTTTGCACAAGTGCTTCACGTTTATGGCAATTCGGGCCATGCCGCCCCCGTCACCGTATTGTCAGCACGTCAGAAGGGCTTAAAATCCCCCTAATGACACCTACATGACGAAGTGTCGGAATTGATGAAGGGCAGAACCAGATTGACGACCGGCTTGGAAGCCACGAACGACGTCGTGGCGCGGATGCAGAACGGTGACGAGGGAGGCAACGGCCCAAGCCGTGGCACGGCTGTCATCACCCGTACGAAGACCAAGACCAAGCGGCCGAGCCTCTACCGGGTGCTCATCCTCAATGACGACTACACCCCGATGGAGTTCGTCGTGCACGTGCTCGAACGCTTCTTCCAGAAGGACAAGGAGGCCGCTACCCGCATCATGTTGCATGTCCATAATCATGGCGTCGGCGAATGCGGGATCTACACCTTCGAAGTGGCCGAGACCAAAGTGTCCCAGGTCATGGATTTCGCCAGACAGAACCAGCATCCGCTGCAATGCGTGATGGAGAAGAAGTGAGGTATTGAATGCCGGCTTTCTCCCAGGGCCTCGAAAAAGCGCTGCATCAGGCGTTGACGCTCGCCAACGAGCGTCACCACGAATATGCAACCCTTGAACATCTGCTGCTCGCCCTCATCGATGACAATGAGGCGGCCGCCGTCATGCGTGCCTGCAACGTCGATCTCGACGAACTTAAGCAGACAGTGCTGACCTATATCGACACCGAGCTCGACAATCTCGTCACCGGCTATGACGAGGATTCTAAGCCGACCGCCGGTTTCCAGCGCGTCATCCAGCGCGCCGTCATCCACGTCCAGTCATCCGGGCGCGAGGAAGTGTCCGGCGCCAACGTGCTTGTTGCGATCTTCGCCGAGCGCGAAAGCCACGCCGCCTATTTCCTGCAGGAACAGCAGATGACCCGCTATGACGCGGTCAACTATATCTCGCACGGCATCGCCAAGCGTCCCGGAGCCACCGAGACCCGCAGCCCGCGCGGCGCCGACGAAGAGCAGCATGGCTCGAACGGCGAGGCAGGCGAAGAGACGGGCAAGGGCAAGAAGCAACAGGATGCGTTGACCGCCTATTGCGTCAACCTCAACGTCAAGGCGCGCGCCGGCAAGATCGATCCGCTGATCGGCCGGGAGTCCGAGATCAACCGCACCATTCAGGTGCTGTGCCGGCGCTCCAAGAACAACCCGCTCTATGTCGGTGATCCCGGCGTGGGCAAGACGGCCATTGCCGAAGGCCTGGCCAAGCGCATCGTCGAAGGCGATGTCCCTGAAGTGCTCGAGGATGCCACCATCTTTGCGCTCGACATGGGCACGCTGCTTGCCGGCACGCGTTATCGCGGCGACTTCGAGGAGCGTTTGAAGCAGGTCGTCAAGGAGCTCGAGGAGTATCCGGGCGCGGTGCTGTTCATCGACGAGATCCACACGGTGATCGGTGCGGGTGCAACGTCCGGTGGCGCAATGGACGCTTCCAACCTGCTCAAGCCGGCGCTGTCGTCGGGTGCCATCCGCTGCATCGGCTCGACCACCTACAAGGAGTTCCGCCAGTTCTTCGAGAAGGACAGGGCGCTTGTCCGTCGTTTCCAGAAGATCGATGTCAACGAGCCGACCGTCGATGACGCCATCGAGATCATGAAGGGCCTCAAGCCCTACTATGAGGACTTCCACAAGGTGAAGTTCACCAACGAGGCGATCAAGGCGGCGGTCGAGCTTTCGGCGCGCTACATCAACGACCGCAAGCTGCCCGACAAGGCGATCGACGTGATCGACGAGACGGGCGCGTCGCAGATGCTTTTGCCGGAAGGCAAGCGCAAGAAGACGATCGGCATCAAGGAGATCGAAGCGACGATCGCCACCATGGCGCGCATCCCGCCGAAGACGGTCTCGGCCGACGACGAAAAGGTGCTGGCCGGCCTCGAGGTCGAACTGCAGCGTGTCGTCTACGGACAGGACACGGCGATCACCGCGCTTACCTCGGCGATCAAGCTGGCACGTGCGGGCCTGCGCGAACCGGAGAAGCCGATCGGCTCCTACCTGTTCTCGGGCCCGACCGGCGTCGGCAAGACCGAAGTGGCAAAGCAGCTTGCACTGTCGCTCGGCGTCGAACTGATCCGCTTCGACATGTCGGAGTATATGGAGCGCCATACCGTCAGCCGCCTGATCGGCGCGCCGCCCGGATATGTCGGCTTCGACCAGGGCGGCCTGCTGACCGACGGTGTCGACCAGCATCCGCATTGCGTGCTGCTGCTCGACGAAGTCGAAAAGGCCCATCCCGACCTGTTCAACATCCTGTTGCAGGTCATGGACCACGGCAAGCTGACCGACCACAACGGCAAGCAGATCGACTTCCGCAATGTCATCCTGATCATGACCACCAATGCGGGTGCGTCCGACGCGCAGCGCGCGGCGATCGGCTTTGGATCGACAAAACGCGAAGGCGACGATGTCGAGGCGATAAACCGGCTGTTCACGCCGGAGTTCCGCAACCGTCTCGATGCCATCATCCCGTTCGGCTCGCTGCCGGTGCCGGTGGTGCATCAGGTCGTGCAGAAGTTCGTCATGCAGTTGGAGGCCCAGCTTTCGGAGCGTGGCGTTACTTTCGACCTGTCGCCGGATGCCATCGCCTGGCTGGCCGAGAAAGGCTACGACGAGCGCATGGGCGCGCGTCCGCTCGGCCGCGTCATCCAGGAGCACATCAAGAAGCCGCTGGCCGACGAAGTGCTGTTCGGCAAGCTCAGGAAGGGCGGCACGGTGCGCGTTACCGTCGAGAAGAAGGAAACCGGCGAGTCCGGCCTGAAGCTCGAGACGCTCGCCGACGAAGTGCCGGTGAAGCCGAAGAAGGAAGATCCGGCCGATCGTCCGAAGGTCAAGAAGGCAGCTGCCAAGAAGCCTGTCGCCAAGAAGGTCGTGGCGGCAAAGCCGAAGTCGGAGCCGAAGGGCAAGGATGGCGGCAAGCGCAGTCTGGTTCCGCAACTGCCTCGAAAAGGCTGATTGAAGTACCAAGAAGCCCCGGAAACGGGGCTTCTTTTTTTGTTCATTCAAAGCGCTGGACGGCCTTTGTCAGGCAACAAGCGGGCTTTCGACACGGTTGCGGCCGAGCCGCTTGGCGCGATAGAGCCAGGTGTCGGCGTCCCGGATCATCTGTTCGGCCGAAACAGGACCGCTCTTGGCGGTCGTCACCCCGATGCTGACGGTGGTGCTCAGGCCGGGTTCGGCCAGTGTCATGGTTGCCACCGCTGAGCGAAGGCGTTCGGCGAGGATTGTCGCGTCGCCGGCGTTCAAATCCTGGCAGATGGCAACGAATTCCTCGCCGCCATAGCGGAACAGCCGGTCGCCGCTGCGCAGCGCGCCGTCCAGCGCACGTGCGACATCCTTGAGCACCTTGTCGCCGGTGACGTGGCCATGCTGGTCGTTGATGCTCTTGAAGTGGTCGATGTCGATCATCAACAGGCTCACCGGCTGGCGGTCGGCCAGCGGCCTGTCGATCAGCGACTGCGCCACAGCTTCGAAATGCCCACGGTCGCTTGTGCCGGTCAGCGTGTCCTTGCCGGTCTTTTGCAGCAGGTCCTCGTAGCGGTGGCGGAATGTCAGCCGGTCAAAGACCTTGAGCAGCGGTTCCGGCCCGGCCAGTGCCGGCCGGCTTTCGACGTGCCTGAGGTAGACCACGAGCATAGTGCTGTAGAGCGCGGCTGCCGCCATCTTGGCGATCCAGCCGCCGTAGAGCGCGCTGATCGGCACGCCCGATACGAGGTGGAGACCGAGAAAGAACATCAACTGGTCGAAGGTGAGGACCAGTGCCGCGCTCAGGAAAATGCGCTTGAACAGCGTGTTGGCGATACGCTGGCCGAGCTTCTCGTAGATCAGGATCAGGGCGATGCTGTCGAGGAACAGCAGTGCCGTTCCCCAGACCATCAGTACGCCCATGTCGTCGAGGAACGTCAGATCAGGCTGATAGCCCGGCATTTCGGCGACGTTGCCGTACAGGCGCAGGATCAGGGCCAGCGCCACCATCAGGCAGTTGCCGATCAACAGCCCGTAGATCGGCTGGCGCACCGTCTCGGCATCCTCCTTGATGTAGAGCAGGAGGAACATCATCAGCTTGCCGGAGAACATGACGGTCGAGCCGGGCGATATCAGGCCGAAGGGCAGCTGAACGAAGAACACCGCGGCGAGATAGGTCTCGAGGAAGTGCATCACGCCGAGCACGCAAACGAAGATGCCGATGCCGAATCTGTGGCGTGAATGGAAAACCGCGGCCATGGTCACGAAGTAGATCAGCGCCTGCAGGACGAGCAGCAATGCACCTGTCATGACGTGGCTGTTCCTCGCTTTCCACCTAAAGGCCTACCTACACATTCGCGGTACGTAAACCGTTAATATGCCGTCCGTTTCGCTGGTCGGCACGATGTTGCCCGGCCCGGGCAGCGGTCACGAGGCGCAGGTTCATTGCGCCAGGCGGAGTGAGGCGCTGACTTGGCCGGGAGGCCATGCTATGCGCCTTTCAATGCCTGCTGACCCCACATCTCCAACGCCGAGCCTGTCGACACGCCGCCTCTGGTATCTGCGCGGCGTTCGTGCCGCCTTCTCGATCCCTGGCCTTATCCTTGCCAGCGCCTTCATCGGCTTTGCCGGGCTTGCCAAGGAGGCTGGGCTGACGCTGGCGCAGACCGTCTTCATGGTCGGTATGGTCTGGGCGCTTCCGGCCAAGGTGGTGCTGATCGGCGCCATTCTCTCCGGCGCTTCGTTGCCGGCGGCGGCTTTCGCCGTGGCGCTGTCATCGATCCGGCTGACGCCGATGGTGGTGGCGCTGGTGCCCGAACTGCGCGGGCCCAGGACACCACGCTGGGTACTCTATGTCCTGTCGCATTTCGTCGCCGTCACCTCCTGGGTGCTGGCGATGGAGCGGCTGCGCGGCATCCCGCGCGAACTGCGCACCAGCTATTATGCCGGGCTCGGGTCGACGCTCGTGCTGTTCAACATGGCGGTTACGGCCGTCGTCTATCTCGTCGCCGACAGTCTGCCGCCGATCGTCTCGGCGGCATTGTTCTTGCTCACGCCGATGTATTTCCTGACCTCGCTCTGGGGATCGGCGCGAGAACGGGCAGGGCATGTCGCCATGGTCCTCGGGCTCATCCTCGGCCCGCTGCTCCATCTCGTCATCCCCGGTTTCGACCTGCTTGGCGCCGGGCTCATCGGCGGTGGGACCGCCTTTGCCTTCCACAAGCTGGCGCGGCGGAGGGCATCGGCATGACCTTCGGCGCAGTCGACAGCTGGTGGTGGCCGTTCCTGTTCATCCTCGTCGGCGGCTGGCTCGCAACCGACGCCTGGCGTTTCCTCGGGGTCTATCTCGGCGACCGTCTCAGCGAGAATTCCGACCTTCTCGTCCTGGTTCGCGCACTCGCCACCGCACTTGTCGCCGCCGTCATCGGCAATCTGATCGTTTTTCCCAGCGGGGCACTTATCGACACGGCACTCGCCTTGCGCATCGTCGCAGCCGGCGCAGGCTTCCTTGCATATCTCTATCTCGGGCGGAAGATCCTGGTCGGCATCGTTGTGGCGGAAGTGATCCTGCTGGTCGGGATGTGGAGTTTCTGAGCCAAAGAGACGTTCCGCCTATGCCGAAGTCTCAGCTTTGTTTCCATTGCGTGGCGGCATATTCACGACAGCTTAATTGCCGATGCGTATCATATCCAAGGGTTGGGGGATCCGCAAATGGCTGAACTGGAAGCGACAACGCCTGTACACAGGCAGCGGATTGATGCCGTCCTGTCCGTCAAAATGGCACTCGTCGGCTTGCTGATCGCAATCGACGCGCAGTGGATATGGGCGACGGACTTCGTTTTTGAACCTGGCAGTGCGGTCAAGGTTGTTGTCGTGGTATCCGGACTGACGTTCATATCTTGGTTATATGCCGTGAGGCGCCCGGTCGAACGATTCCAGGTCTTGTGCGCCGAGACAGCTGTGCTGTTGGCATTCTCTGCGGCTGCGGCCGTACTCAGCGTTTTGGTGATCTCAAGCAACATGCCGCTGATCGACGACCGGCTGATCACGTTCGACGCCGCGCTGGGTTTCGACTGGCGCGCCTATGTCGAATTCGTCAATGCGAGACCCTGGCTCGGTCAACTGTCTTCGATGGTCTATGTCACATCGCTGTCGCAGGTGGCATTGACGATACTTGCACTTAGCTTGTTGGGCCGAACCCGAAGAGTTCAGCATTTCGTGACGGCGGTTATGGTCGGTGCGCTGGTGTCCATTCTGGTCTCTGCCCTCTTGCCGGCGGCCGGGGCTCTCGGGACCATACGTCCACCCGCCGACTTCATGGCTTTGAACAGGCCAATCATCGATCTCGCATACAAGCAGGCGTTTTTTGACATTCGCGACGGCGCGTCCCGCTTGATCTCACTCGATCAACCGCAAGGACTCATTGCGTTCCCGTCCTATCACTGCACGCTTTCAGTGTTGACCATGATGGCTTTCCGGAAGGTCAGGATCTGGTTCTGGCCGGTGCTGGTACTGAACCTTGCCGTCATCCTGTCGACGCCGATCGACGGGGGGCATCATCTTGCCGACGCCTTGGCCGGCATCCTTGTGGCGTTTTTCGCCTGGAAGATGGCTGAGGCGCTCTCCGCGGCTGTTGAAGGCCGTAGAAGCCATCGCCTGCTCGCCAGCAGGGTCTGAGAACTTCCATCCAATTGGCGCGCCAAGGTGGCGGTAGATGTCGCAACCATCGAGGTCTCGGCTTTTTGTGGTTCCACGCGGTCATGGGGCTGATCACGCTTCTTGCCGAGTGGCCTTATCATGTTTTCCGCATGGGACTGATCGGCATGAACGCGCTGCTCGCGCGCCCCATCCTGGTCCAGGGCGGACACAATCTCGTAGACCTGATCGCCCCCCGCACTGCCATCACCTTCGTGGTCTGGCGGGTGGGGCTGGCGATCCATGATGCACTCGACAAGCCGGCAACCGATGTGACGCTGTCGCCGGCCTGAAAGGTGCTGCGCCGCTTATGCTGCTGCCAGCGCAGCCCTGATCTTCTCGGCGTTCTCAGCCAGTACTTCCGGCTTTTCCATCACCGCCGCGTGGCCCCTGGGTGCGACGCCTTCGAAGCGGGGCACGATGTGGACGTGGAGATGGAACACCGTCTGGCCGGCCGCAGCTTCGTTGAACTGGGAAATGACGATGCCGTCGGCGTCAAAGGCCTGTTGAGCGGCCCTTGCCACCTTCTGGACCGCTGAAAAAAGCCGGTCGAATGTTTTTGGCTCGGCATCGAGCAGATTGCGCGACGGCGTTTTTGGCACCACGAGAGTGTGGCCGGTGCTCTGCGGCATCACGTCCATGAACGCCACCACCGCATCGTCTTCGTAGACACGATGCGAGGGGATCTCGCCGCGCAGGATCTTGGCGAAGATGTTGTTTGGATCGTAAGCGGCGCTCGACATGGCCTATCCCGTTTGCTGCGATTTCGTGGTGGATGTTTCGGCGCTGGCAGGCGGAACGTCAAGCCGCGGAAGGCTGCAAGGAGCTGAGTTGAACTATATCTATCTGATCGTGGCGGTGGCCTTCGAGGTCGTTGCAACCTCCGCCCTCAAGGAAACCAACGGTTTCACGCGGCTGTGGCCATCCGTCGTAGCGCTGGCCGGCTATGCCTGCGCCTTCTATTTCCTGTCCCTTGTGCTGCGCCAGGTGCCGGTCGGCATCGTCTATGCGATGTGGTGCGGTGCCGGCATCGTCTTCATCACGGCGATCGCCTGGATCTGGTTCCGCCAGACGCTCGATCTGCCGGCACTTCTCGGCATCGGGTTGATCATGGCGGGTGTCATCGTGATCAACCTCTTCTCCAAGTCGGTAGCCCACTGAACGTCAGCCGCGCCGGAACGGCCCGTGATCCTCGAGATATTCGCCGATCTGGGCGACTTCCCGGCGTTCGCGCTCGAGATATTCGGCGACGGCGCGGCGAAGGCCGGGATGGACGATGTAGTGGGCTGACTGCGTCGTGACGGGGCGATAGCCGCGCGCCAGCTTGTGCTCGCCTTGCGCGCCTGCTTCGACGACCCTGAGCTTGCGTTCGATGGCAAAGTCGATGGCCTGGTGGTAGCAGACCTCGAAATGCAGGAAGGGATGGTCTTCGATGCAGCCCCAGTTGCGGCCGTAGAGCGCATCGGAGCCGATGAAATTGATCGCGCCCGCTATGTAGCGGCCGCCGCGCCTGGCCATGACCAGCAGCACGTCGTCGGCCATGCGCTCGCCGATCAGTGAGAAAAACGTCCGGTTCAGATAGGGCCGACCCCATTTGCGGCCGCCGGTGTCCATGTAGAAAGCGAAAAAATCGTCCCAATGCGCTTCGGTGATGTCCTTGCCGGTCAGGCGTTCGATCGATATGCCTTCGGCCAGCGCCTCGCGTCGCTCCTTCTTCAGCGCCTTGCGCTTGCGCGAGGCCAGCGTGGCGAGAAAATCGTCATAGTTGCCAAAGCCTTCGTTGAAGAAGTGGAACTGCTGGTCGGTGCGGCGCAGGAAGCCCGTATCGGCGAGAATGTCGACTTCGTCCGGCTCGGCGAAGGTTACATGTGCCGATGATACGCCGACGCCTTCGGCGACACTGCGCAGCGCCGTTGCCAGCGCTGCCTTCGTCGCAGTGGCCGTGGCGCCCGGAACAGCCAGCAGGCGAGGGCCGGTCGCGGGCGTGAACGGTATCGAAGCCTGGAGTTTGGGATAGTATCGTCCGCCGGCGCGCTCGAAAGCGTCGGCCCAGCCATGATCGAAGACATATTCGCCCTGACTGTGTGACTTGGCGTAGCAGGCAAGTGCGCCGAGAAAGCTGCCGTCGGCCTTTTCCAGCCGGAGATGGTGGCCTTGCCAGCCGGCCTTGCGCACGGCGCAGCCGGATTCCTCGAGAATGCTCAGAAAATCAAATGAAACAAATGGGTTGTAGGCCGATTCTGAAGTTCTGGACGTGCCCGACAGCCTGTTCCAGTCGTCGCGGCCGAACTCGCTGATGCTTGAGACGACGCGGACGGCATAGCTGCCATCCGCACTCGTCGCCCCGACATCGCTCGCATTGCTCATGCGTTGTTACTTACGCTCGATAACAGCCGTTGCAAGGGTCAGGCTACCGCCAGCGCGTCAGGATCGAAGCCCTCGAATGTCATCTGGTCGGCCTGTGCGAAGGTCGTCCGCACGGCGTCCTGGTCGCGCACCGTCCAGGTTATGACGGGCATGGCGAGCTTGTCGCGCACAAAACTGACAAACCTGTTCGGCAGGTGCGTGACGGAGTAGGACACAAAAGAGATGCCATGTGCCAGCATCGAAAAATGCGCTTCGATCTCGTGATCCAGATCGCCCCAGGCGGTCAGTCCGGCCGGAATGCCCGGCGCATGGCGGGAGAAATCGCGGATCAGCCAGTGATCAAAGGACATGATCGCAGCCTTGCCCTTGTAGTTGCGCAAGGCCGCGGCCACGCGTTCGACGAGCTCGCCATCATGCCCGGGGATGCCCTTGAGCTCGATGACCAGCGGTACGCGCCCGTCGACCAGCTTGAGCATTTCGGCAAGGGTCGGCACGTGATCGGCGGTGCCGCCGACGCGAAGTGCCGCAAGCTCGCGTGTCGTACGCTGCCAGATGAAGCCATCCGTACCCGTCAGCCGGTTCAGGACATCGTCATGAAACACGGCGACGTCGCCATTGGCGGTCAGATGGACATCGCACTCGATGGCAAAGCCGCGCGCCGCTGCGCGCTCAAAGGCGGACAGCGTGTTTTCCCAGCAGGTCTTGTTGAGGTCGTGCAGGCCGCGATGAGCAATCGGGCGGGCGGTCAGCCAGGATAGGTCGGTCATGAGGCCGCTCATTCGTGCTCGATGATGGCTTCGATCTCGACGGCGGCATTCAGCGGCAGCGAGGCGACGCCGACGGCCGAACGCGCATGCTTGCCGCGTTCGCCAAGTGCCGCGACCAGGAAGTCGGACGCGCCATTGGCGACGAGATGCTGCTCGGTGAAGTCGGAGGACGAGGCGACAAAGACGCTGATCTTGACGATGCGACGGATCTTTTCGAGATCGCCAAGGGCTGCCTTTGCTTGGGCGAGGATGTTGACGGCGCACTGCTTGGCCGCTTCCTTGCCGCCTGCAACGTCCACATCTCGGCCAAGCAGGCCGGTGGCGGTGAGCTTGCCATCCTTGAGCGGCAGCTGGCCGGCGGTGAAGACGAGCTTGCCCGATGCCATGAATGGCACATAGTTGGCGGCAGGGGCTGCGGCTGCGGGCAGGGTGATGCCAAGATCACTTAGCCGCTTTTCGATTGTTTCGCCCATCGTCTTTCCTTATCTCTGAGTCTCGGGTGTCGGGTGAGGCTGCGCCGAAACTGCTATGTTTGCCTCGCTTCCGCCACGACTTTTTTTAAGGTGGACCATCATTCAAGGCGGCTTGTCATGGCCGCGCCGATCGGAGCCAGTTTATGCGCGCAAAGCGCCTTGTTCTTCTTTCCACCCTGTCCACCTCGCTGCTGTCTCTGACGCCGGCTGTTGCGGCTCCCGTGCTTGCACCCCATCGCGCCGTCTATGATCTTGTGCTCGACCAGGCCTCCGACCGGTCGGGGATAACAGGTCTTTCCGGCCGGATGGTCTACGAATTCAACGGCTCCGCTTGCGAGGGCTACACGGTCAAGTTCCGTTTCGTGACGCAGATCGCGACCAGCGAGAACACGCGGCTCACCGACCAGCAGACGACCACCTTCGAGGATGGCGAGGGCAAGACCTTCTCCTTCGTCACCAAATCCTTCGTCGACCAGAACCTCGACCGCGAGGTCAAGGGCACGGCGACGCGCGAAGCCAACGGGCTCAAGGTCGCTTTGGAAAAACCGTCGGCAGGCTCTGTCGATCTCGCCAAGACGCAGTTCCCGACCCAGCACCTGGTCGAGCTGATCGACAAGGCCGAGAAGGGCGAGACCTTCTATGAAACGAGCCTGTTCGACGGATCCGAGGACGCCGACAAGGTGATGACCACCACCGTCATCGTCGGCAAGAAGAGCGAGGCGCCTGATACCGATCCGGAGCTTCCCGCGCTCGCGGCACTCGCCAAGGACAAGTTCTGGCCGGTCGACATCGCCTATTTCGATGAGAGCAAGGGCGGCGGCGAGGAAGTGCCGGAGTATCGCATCAGCTTCAAGCTGCACGAGAACGGCCTGACGCGCGACCTGGTGATGGATTACGGCGACTTCTCGATGACCGGCAAGCTGGTCAACCTGTCTCTGTTTCCAGTGCCGCAAGGCGAATGCAAGCCGTAGGCCGCTATCGTGGCGGTCTATGTCGATGCGGCAATCTGGAAGTGGGTGGGCCACCGCTGGTGCCACCTGCTGGCCGACGACACTGACGAACTGCATCGCTTTGCCGCCCAGCTGGGCCTGAAGCGATCCTCCTATCAGGGGCCGCCCAAGACCTCGGCGCCGCATTACGACATCACCGGCTTCGAGCGTGACCGTGCCGTGCGTCTTGGTGCGATCGAATGCAGCCGCGACGAGATCGTGGCGGTGTTTCGCCGCGTCCGCGTGCGCAACTTCAAGCGCCGGGAGCCGAAAGTGGCCGAGAAGCAGGTGGAACAGGAACCCAGCATATCGCGCTGGGCTGCCGGCAGCTGAGCCTTTTGTCCCAGGGCAGGGAATCGCCGTCGAAAACCCTGCTGCCGCATCGTACCGCTGGAGCAGTTGCAGGCTTCTGGTGGCACGCTGAAGCTCAGAAAGCCTCGTTTTCCCAGGCAATCCGGCCAGTCCCGGGGTTGCGCTCACCGGCCAATACGTCTATATGCCGCCGCATTCCACACACGGACTTCGGTTTCTGCCCGGGAGAAATCCGGCTGAGACCCCCCGGTGGCGTTTAGAGCAATATCGCTGGAAGCGTCATGGTCCGTGGAGGCTAACCGGATAAGGAAATAACGATGGCACTGCCTGATTTCAGCATGCGCCAGCTTCTCGAAGCTGGTTCTCACTTCGGCCACCAGACCCACCGCTGGAACCCGAAGATGGCGCCCTACATCTATGGCGCCCGTAACAACATCCACATCATCGACCTGTCGCAGACGGTTCCGCTGCTGCACCAGGCTCTCAAGCAGGTTTCGGACGTCGTTTCGCGCGGCGGTCGCGTGCTGTTCGTCGGCACCAAGCGTCAGGCTTCGGACATCGTTGCTGACGCAGCGCAGCGTTCGGCCCAGTATTACGTCAACTCGCGTTGGCTCGGCGGCATGCTGACCAACTGGAAGACGATCTCGAACTCGATCCAGCGCCTGCGCAAGCTCGACGAGCTGCTCGCTGGCGAAGCCCACGGCTTCACCAAGAAGGAGCGCCTGAACCTCGAGCGCGAGCGCGAGAAGCTGGACAAGGCCCTTGGCGGCATCAAGGACATGGGCTCGACGCCGGACCTGATGTTCGTCATCGACACCAACAAGGAAGCCATCGCCATCCAGGAAGCCAAGCGTCTTGGAATTCCGGTCGTCGCGATCATCGATTCGAACTGCGATCCGGACAAGATCGACTTCCCGATCCCCGGCAACGACGACGCCGCCCGCGCCATCCAGCTCTATTGCGATCTGGTTGCCAAGGCTGCGATCGACGGTATCGCCCGCCAGCAGGGCGCGCTTGGCGTCGACATCGGCGCTTCGGCTGAAGTCCCGGTCGAGCCTGCGCTCGACGCGACTCCGTCGACTGAAGCGCCCCAGGCGTAATCGCGAAGGCCGGGCAACCGGCCTTCCTTTTCAGGATTGGGCGCAATCAGCGCCGGCGTTCGGCGCATCATCGAACCCTCGGTGGTGCGCTCGCGCATTTTGAAGCAAAGAGGCCACAATGAGCATTTCGGCAGCACAGGTTAAGGAACTCCGCGAACTTTCGGGCGCGGGCATGATGGATTGCAAGGCGGCTCTCACCGAGACCGGCGGCGACATGGAAGCTGCGGTCGACTGGCTGCGCAAGAAGGGCATCTCCAAGGCCGACAAGAAGGCCAGCCGCACCGCGGCCGAGGGTCTGGTCGGCGTTGACGCCGGCGTACGTGAAGCCGTCGTCGTCGAAGTCAATTCGGAAACCGACTTCGTTGCCCGCAACGCGGCCTTCCAGGAAATCGTCGCCAACGTTTCGAAGGTCGCACTTGCCTATGGCGACACCGACGCCGTTGCCGCTGCGAAGTATCCGGGTTCGGACAAGTCCGTTGCCGATACCATCAAGGATGCTGTCGGCACCATCGGCGAGAACATGAGCTTCCGCCGTTCGGTCAAGCTGTCGGTTTCCGAAGGCGTCGTTGCGACCTACGTCCACAACGCGGTTGCCGACAACCTCGGCAAGCTCGGCGTGCTGGTCGCGATCGAGACCGCCGGCAACCACGATGCGGCTCGCGCCTTCGCGCGCCAGGTCGCCATGCACGTTGCTGCGACCAACCCGCTGGCCCTGACGCCCGACGAAGTCGATGCTTCGGCTGTCGAGCGTGAAAAGTCGATCTTCGCCGACCAGGCCCGCCAGTCGGGCAAGCCGGAAAACATCATCGAAAAGATGGTCGAAGGCCGCATGCGCAAGTTCTACGAGGAAGTCGTGCTGTTGAAGCAGGCTTTCGTGCTCAACCCCGACCTGACGGTCGAGGCAGCACTGAAGGACGCTGAAAAGCAGATCGGTGCGCCGGCAAAGATCAGCGGCTACGTCCGCTTTGCGCTCGGTGAAGGCATCGAGAAGGAAGAGAGCGACTTCGCAGCTGAAGTTGCCGCTGCCGTTAAGGGCTAAAATATAGCGCTGCATCAAGCGCTTCCTGAGGATAGCCGAAGGGCGCCGCGTGACATCGCGGCGCCCTTCGTGTATCGGAACCCAAATTCAACAGCCTCGAGGAACCCATGACCGACAAGCCGCTCTACCGGCGCGTACTGCTTAAGGCGTCGGGTGAAGCCCTGATGGGCGAGCAGCATTTCGGCATCGACGTTTCTGTTGTCGACCGCATTGCCAGCGACATCGCCGAAGCGAGGGCGCTCGGCGTCGAAGTCGGCGTGGTCATTGGCGGCGGCAACATCTTCCGCGGCGTGGCCGTTGCTTCCAAGGGCGGCGATCGGGTCACCGGCGACCACATGGGTATGCTTGCCACCATCATCAATTCGCTCGCCCTGCGCACGTCGCTGCACAAACTCGGCGTCGATGCCGTGGTGCTTTCGGCCATCGCCATGCCCGAACTGTGCGAGAGCTTCTCGCAGCGCCAGGCAACCGCCTACATGGATGCCGGCAAGGTCGTGATCTTTGCCGGCGGCACGGGCAATCCTTTCTTCACCACCGATTCGGCAGCTGCCCTGCGTGCCGCCGAGATCGGCGCCGATGCGCTGTTCAAGGGCACCCAGGTCGACGGTGTCTACTCGGCCGATCCCAAGAAGGATCCTGCCGCGACGCGCTTCGAGCGCATCACGCATGCTGAAGTCATCACAAAAGGCCTGTCCATCATGGATACGGCCGCGATTGCTCTTGCGCGCGAAAACAACATCCCGATAATCGTCTATTCGATCCATGAAAAAGGCGGGTTCGGCGAAATATTGAAAGGTGGCGGTCGCTGCACGATTGTTGCGGACGCCTGACGATTGGAACGATGGCCCCGTAACAGGGACCAAGGAGACTGCAATGAGCACGGACTACAGCGATCTACAGCGCCGCATGGAAGGCGCCATCAACGCTTTCAAGCACGACCTCGCCTCGCTGCGCACGGGCCGTGCCTCGAGCAACTTGCTCGACCCGATCCACGTTCAGGCCTATGGCTCGTCGATGCCGCTCAACCAGGTGGCGACGGTGTCGGTGCCCGAGCCGCGCATGATCTCGGTCTCGGTCTGGGACAAGTCGATGGTCGGTGCGGTTGATCGTGCGATCCGCGAATCGAACCTCGGTTTCAACCCGATCGTCGACGGTACCAACCTGCGCATTCCGCTGCCGGAGCTCAACGAGCAGCGCCGCAAGGAACTGGTCAAGATCGCCCACACCTATGCCGAGAACGCCAAGGTCGCCACGCGCCACGTGCGCCGTGACGGCATGGATGCGCTCAAGAAGGCCGAGAAGGATGGCGACATCAGCCAAGACGACCAGCGCGTCCAGTCGGACAAGGTCCAGAAGCTGACCGACGACACGATCAGCCAGATCGACAGCCTGCTCGCAGGCAAAGAAGCCGAGATCATGCAAGTCTAAGGCAGCCGCACGGCCTGCTCGAAAGCGAACGGATGACTACGCCCGCGCATGTCGCGATCATCATGGACGGCAACGGTCGCTGGGCAAAGGCCCGCGGCCTGCCGCGCGTTGCGGGGCATCGTGCCGGCGTCGAGGCGCTGCGCCGGACTGTTCGCGCGGCGTCAGACCTTGGTATCTCCTGGTTGACCGTCTACGCCTTCTCCTCGGAGAACTGGTCGCGGCCCAAGTCCGAGGTCACGGACCTGATGGGGCTGCTCAAGATCTTCATTCGGCGCGATCTTGCCGAGCTTCACAACAGCGGCGTGCGTGTCCAGATCATCGGCGACAGGGCAACGCTGCAGCCTGATATCCGCAGCCTGCTGGAGGAAGCCGAGACGCTGACATCAGGCAACGACGCGCTGACGCTGGTCATCGCCTTCAACTATGGCGGGCGCGACGAGATCGCGCGCGCCGCCCGCCGGCTGGCGGAAGCGGTCAAGCGTGGCGACATCGCCGCCGAGCAGATCACGCCTGAGCTGTTTGCCGAGGAGCTCGACACGTCGGGCATTCCCGATCCCGACCTGGTCATCCGCACCAGCGGCGAAATCCGCCTGTCGAATTTCCTGCCCTGGCAGTCGGCCTACAGCGAACTCATATTCCAGCCTTGCTACTGGCCGGATTTTACCCGTGAGCATCTCGCCGACGCCTTGCGTGAATATACCGGCCGCGAACGCCGCTTCGGCGGCCTTGCCGCCCGCGACGTCGCCTCGTGATCTTGCCATGAGCAATCTTCAGCTCCGGACAATTTCAGCGATCGTGCTGGCGGCCGCGGTGCTGTTGCTCACCTGGCTGGGTGGCCTGCCGTTCAGGATGCTGACCGCAGCAATCGCGCTTGCCATCTTCTACGAATGGTCGCGCATGTCGCGGCCAAACAGCGAAACCGGCTGGGCCGGCGGCAACCTCAACATGCTGCCCGAAGTGCTCATCCTGATGTTCGCTGGCGCCCTGGTCGCCGGCATTCCGGCACTTGCGCTGATCATCCTGGCCGCTGTCTTCACGCTCATCCTGTGGGGGCTGGGAAAGCTGCGCGGAGCAGGGGCGTGGGAAGCTGCGGGGTTTGGCTACGCAGCGCTCTCCGGGCTTTCACTTGCCCTGCTGCGCGGCAACGAGGCATCAGGCCTGATCGCCATTCTGTTTCTGTTCGCGGTCGTCTGGGCGACCGACATCTTTGCCTACTTCGTCGGCCGCAAGGTCGGCGGCCCAAAGCTGGCGCCGGCCATTTCGCCCGGCAAGACTCGCAGCGGCGCGATTGGCGGCGCTGTCGGCGGCGTTGTCGCCGGGCTTGTGCTCGCCAACTTTGCCGGAACCGGCAACCTGTTCATCCTGGCGGTGATCGCCCTGATGCTTTCGGTGATCTCGCAAGCAGGCGACCTGTTCGAATCATGGGTCAAGCGCCGACATGGCTACAAGGATTCGGGTTCGCTGATTCCCGGCCATGGCGGGGTGATGGACCGTGTCGATGGGCTTGTCGCGGCTGCATTTGCCCTATACGTCATCGGCTGGATGTCCGGCTCCGCCGACCATCCGGCTCAGGGATTGTTTCCCGCCTGAGCGACCAAGTTGCGAGGCGCAAGCCTCGGGCAAGGCGCGGTGCCTCATTTGAGGCGCCATGGTATCTGGTTGAGGGCTTGATTTGAGCGAGTATCTTCCCGCGTTCCTGACTACGGATGGTCTCCTGATCGGCACCATCGTGCCGTTCCTGTTCGTGCTCACCATCGTGGTGTTCGTGCACGAGATGGGCCACTATCTGGTCGGCCGCTGGTGCGGGATCGGTGTAAAGGCCTTTTCGATCGGCTTTGGTCCGGAGTTGCTCGGCTTCAACGACCGTCGTGGCACGCGCTGGAAGCTCTGCGCCATTCCGCTGGGCGGCTATGTGAAGTTCGTCGGCGACATGAGCGTCACCAGCAAGCCGGACAGCAGCGAGGATGACAATCTCAGCGATGCCGAGCGCAAGATCGCCTTCCACACCCAGCCGGTCTGGAAGCGCGCGGCGACGGTGTTTGCCGGCCCTCTGTTCAATTTCCTGCTGACGATCGCCGTCTTCACCGTGCTGTTTTCGGCTTATGGCCGCTACGTCATGGAGCCGACGGTAGCCGAGGTGCGCGCCGCGAGCCCGGCCGCGAATGCCGGCATCCAGCCAGGCGACCGATTCGTCAGCGTCGACGGCCAGCCGGTGGAAACCTTCTCCGACGTCCAACGCATCGTCTCGGGACGCGGCGGCGATCCGCTCGCCTTCGTGATGATGCGCGACGGCAAGGAGGTGACCGTCACCGCCACGCCTGAAATGATGGAGCAGAAGGACGCCCTCGGCAATTCGGTCAAGGTTGCGGTCATCGGCGTCGTCAACAATGAAGAGCTCGGCCAGCCACGGTTGATCAGCTACAGCCCGGGCGGCGCCTTCGTGCAGGCGGTTTCCGAAACCGGGCATATCATCGAGCGGACCGGCCAGTTCCTGAAGCGATTCGTCGTTGGCCGCGAGGACAAGTGCCAGCTCGGCGGACCGGTCAAGATTGCCGACATGGCGGGCAAGGCGGCCCAGCTGGGCTTCGTCTGGCTGGTGCAATTGGTTGCACTTTTGTCGGTCGGCATCGGTTTTCTCAACCTTCTGCCGATTCCTCCACTCGACGGCGGCCACTTGGCGTTCTATGCAGTTGAAGCTGTCATCAGGCGCCCTGTTTCCGAGCGGGCGATGGAGGCTGTATATCGAGTGGGGATGATTCTCGTGCTGGCGTTTATGGGCTTCGTTTTCTGGAACGACCTGTTTGGCTGCTGAAATCATGAAGAAATTTTGGGCCTGCAAGGGGTCCGTTGAGGGAGCGTTTACCATCCGGGGCAGTATGCGTGACGCGAAAGTCACGCTCGCCGGGGAAGTAAGGGCAAATTAACCAGAAGCCTTGCGTGTAGGGAAAATCCAGTTATTACGGTACGGGAAATTACCGCGACGTCCGGTTTTCTCGCCGTGGGGACTTCGAGAAAAGGTTGTAAAGGCCGATTATGAAGGCAGCATCTAAGTTTGCGAGCGCCGCGTCCGCGGTTGCTCTTTCCGCCGCTCTGGCCATTCCAGGCGCAGTGGCGGTCCAGTTTGTTGCCGTGTCAGCCGCGCAAGCGGCGGTGGTCAACCGGGTCGAAGTGCGCGGCAATCAGCGCGTCGATGCGGATACCGTCCGCAACTACATCTCCATCAAGCCCGGCAAGTCGTTTTCGAACACCGATATCGACGACGCGGTGAAGGCGCTGTTCGGCAGCGGCCTGTTCTCCGACGTCCGGATCAACCAGGTCGGCTCGACGCTCGTCGTCCAGGTTTCCGAATATCAGGTCGTCAACAACGTGCTGTTCCAGGGCAACAAGAAGCTCAAGGACGCGGCACTCGGCGGCGCCATTCAGCTCAAGCCGCGCGGCGCGTTCTCGCAGGCCGCTCTCGAGGCTGACGCGCAGTCGATCAAGGAAGCCTACAAGCGTGTCGGCCGTGACGACGTCACCGTCGGCACCAAGATCATGGATCTCGGCGAAAACCGCGTGAACGTGGTGTTCGAGATCAATGAAGGCGGCCGGACCAAGATTGCTGCGATCAACTTCGTCGGCAACGACGCCTATGGCGACCGCCGTCTCGCTGACGTCATTTCGACCAAGCGCTCGTCGTTCCTGTCGTTCATGCTTCGTGACGACATCTATGACGAAGACCGTCTGCGCGCTGACGAAGAGGCGCTGCGCCGCTTCTACTTCAATCACGGCTATGCCGACTTCCAGGTCGTCTCTGCCTTCGGCGAGCTCGACGAGGCGACCAACCAGTACACGATCACGATCACCGTTGACGAAGGTCAGCGCTACACGTTCGGCGACGTGTCGGTCGAGAGCAGCATTCCCGAGGTCGATGGCGCGAGCCTGCAGCGTCTCGTCGAGACGCGCAAGGGCGACGTCTACAACGCCAAGGACGTCGAAGATTCGATCATCGCGATCACCGAAAACGTTGCCGGCGCTGGCTATGCCTTCGCCAAGGTGACGCCGCGCGGTGACCGCAACTTCGAAAGCCGCACGATCTCGGTTGTCTACACCGTCGACCAGGGCACCAAGGCCTATGTCGAGCGCATCGAAATCCGCGGCAACGAACGCACCCGCGACTTCGTGATCCGTCGCGAATTCGACGTCTCCGAAGGCGATGCCTTCAACCAGGTGCTGATCCAGCGCGCCAAGAAGCGCCTTGAGGCGCTGAACTTCTTCGAGCGCGTCGAAGTCTCGACCGCTCCCGGCTCGCAGCCCGACCAGGTCGTGCTGGTTGTCGATCTGGTCGAGAAGTCGACCGGCGAGTTCTCGATCGGCGCCGGCTATTCGACCGGTGGCGACAATGCCGGCCCCTCGGTGGAAGGCTCGATCACCGAGCGCAACTTCCTCGGCCGCGGCCAGTTCATCAAGTTCTCCGCCGGTGGCGGCAAGAACTCGCGCGACTACAGCTTCTCGTTTACCGAACCATATTTCCTCGGTCGCCGTATCGCTGCCGGCTTTGACGTCTATCGTCAGACCCGCAAGTACGACGATAAGTACGACAGCGATGTCACCGGCGGTACCATTCGCTTCGGACTGCCGATCACGAACAATATTTCGACGCAGCTGGCCTACAATCTCTCCCAGGAGAAGTATGAGCTGAACGACAAGTGCGATACTGACGGCAACGGCATTCCAGATGCCTCCTGTTCGGTTTCGCCGGCCATCATCGATGGCATCGCCAACAGCCCGTGGATCAAGTCGTCGGTCAGCGGCACTCTGGTCTACAACACCATCGACGACATGAAGAACCCGCATAACGGCATCTATGCCAACTTCACGACCGAAGTGGCGGGCCTCGGCGGCGATGCGAAGTTCGTCAAGTTCACGGGCCGGGCGAGCTACTATCAGACGCTTTCGGAAGAGCTTGACATCGTTGGTCTCGTTTCTGCCGGTGCCGGCCATATCCAGGGCTTCGGCGACGACGGCCTGCGTGTCTTCGATCACTTCAAGAACAACGATCGCATGATCCGCGGCTTCGAGTACAACGGTATCGGACCCTACGACAAGAACGGTGGCGACCACCTCGGCGGCACGACCTACTTCAATGCCTCCGCGGAAGCACAGTTCCCGATCCCGGTTGTCCCGGAGAGCTTCGGCCTGCGTGGCGCTGTCTTCGCGGATGCCGCGACGCTCTATGGCAGCAAGGTTGATGTCGCGGGCACGAATATCGTGTCGACAGACATGGAATTGCGCGCCTCTGTCGGTGTCGGCCTGCTGTGGGCTTCGCCCTTCGGTCCGCTGCGTATCGATTATGCCGTGCCGGTCAAGAAGCTGGACACCGACAATACGCAGGAATTCAACTTCGGCATTTCGACCCGCTTCTAATTGCGTGGTACAACGTTTCCGGGCCGTCACGGCCCGGAAACTCTTTGCCCGGCTTGGCTGGAACAGCATTTCATGACGGATCCGGTATTTTTTGTGCCGTCACGCCGCTACTCGGTGGGCGAGGTGGCCGGCCTTACCGGCGCGACGCTCGTCGACCCCAAACATTCCGAAATCGCCATCTCGACCATCGCAGCTGCAAGCAGCGGTGGCGATGGCGCTTTGGTATTTGTCGACGGCAAGCGCAATGCAGCACCGCTCAAGTCGCTGCATGCGGCGGCGGTTCTGTGTACGGCCGATGTCGCCGACCTTGTCCCTGATGGCATCGCCATTCTGGTTTCGCCACGTCCACAGCAGGCCTTCGCCCGTATCGGCAGGCTGCTTTATCCCGACGCCGAGCGTCCGGTGGGGGTGAGCAGCGAAACTGGCATTTCGCCATTCGCGCATATCGATCCGACCTCCCATGTCGAGGCGGGCGCTGTCATCGAGGCTGGCGTGGTGATCGGTCCGAACGCGGCTGTCGGCAGCGGGACTGTGGTATCCGCTCATGCGGTCATCGGTCGTTCGACCCAGATCGGCCGCGATTGTTATGTCGGTCCGCACAGTTCGATCCAATATGCATTGATCGGCAATGGCGTGATCATCCACGCCGGCGCCCGCATCGGCCAGGATGGCTTTGGTTTCGCCGGCGGTGCGCGTGGTCCTGAACGCATCCCGCAGATCGGCCGCGTCATCATCCAGGACAATGTCGAGATCGGCGCCAATGCGACGGTCGATCGTGGCGCGATGTCGGACACGATCATTGGCGAAAACACCAAGATCGACAATCTCGTCCAGATCGCTCACAACGTGCGCATTGGCCGCAATTGCGTTATTGCAGGGCTAACGGGTATTTCCGGCTCGGTCGTCGTCGGCGACAACGTGATGATGGGCGGTGGCGTCGGCCTGGCCGATCACCTGAACATCGGATCGGGGGCGCAACTGGCGGCGCGCAGCGGCCTGATGCATGACGTGCCCGCAGGTGAGGTATGGGCAGGATTTCCTGCAAAACCGATGAAGTTGGCAATGCGCGAGTTCGCTTTGATCAGAAAAATGGCCTTGGGAAAACCAAAGGGGGGTGGGAGCAGTGACTGACCAGGCTACCAAGACGCTCGAAGCCGTCGATATCCTCGGCCTGCACAAGCTGCTGCCGCATCGCTATCCGTTCCTGCTGATCGATCGCATCGTCGACATCGACGGTGACGATTCCGCTGTCGGCATCAAGAACGTCACCTTCAACGAGCCGCATTTCCAGGGCCATTTCCCCGGACATCCCGTCATGCCTGGTGTGCTGATCATCGAGGCCATGGCGCAGACGGCGGGTGCCATCTGCCTGCGGCTCGTCGTCGATGAGACGCCGTCGCTGGTGTATCTGATGACGGTCGACGGCGCGAAGTTCCGCAAGCCGGTCGTGCCGGGCGATCAGCTTCGCATTCACGTCAAGAAGATCAAGAAGCGCGGCAACATCCTGAAGTTCGCCTGCGACGCGCAGGTCAATGGCGCCACCGTCGCGGAAGCAGAGGTGGCTGCGATGATGGTGCCCAAGGAATAAGCAACGCTCCATGACCGAAACCTATATTCATCCCGCCGCTGTCGTCGAAGCCGGCGCACAACTGGGTGCGGGCGTGCGCGTCGGCCCGTTCTGCCATGTCAGCGCCGAGGCCGTCATCGGCGACCGTGTCGAGCTGATGAGCCATGTCGCGATCATGGGTGCTACGACGCTGGGTGAGGGCTGCACGGTCTTTCCGCAGGCAACGCTTGGCGCAGCGCCCCAGAACAACAAGCACAAGGGCGGTCGCACGACGCTCGTGGTCGGCAAGAACTGCACGATCCGCGAAGGTGTGACCATGCATGTCGGCACCGACACCAGTCGAGGTGCCACGACCGTCGGCGACAACGGGCTGTTCCTCGCCTATGCGCATATCGCGCATGACTGCATCGTCGGCGACAACGTTACCATGGCCAATGTCGCGACCCTCGGCGGCCACGTCGAAGTCGGCAACAACGTCACGCTTGGTGGCCTGTGTGCGGTCCATCAGATGACGCGTATCGGTCACCATGCCTTTGCCGGCGGTGGCGCGATCATTGATGGCGACATCATCCCGTATGGCATGGTGATGGGCAATCGCGCCCGCCTGCGCGGGCTCAACGTCATCGGCATGCGCCGCTCCGGCCTGCCGCGCGCCGAGATCTTCGCCTTGCGCAAGGCCTACAAGATGATCTTCGACCCAACCCGTTCGGTGGCCGAGAGCATCCCGCTAGTCGAACGCGAATTCGCCGGCTCGCCTATCGTGCGTGACGTCCTGGATTTCATCCAGGCGCGCGGCAAGCGCCACTTCACCGTGCCGCCGCTCAGAAACGCCGTCGCCGAAGACGCCGCCGATGACGAAGGCTGAGGGCGGAAAGAGGATCAACCTTTCCGCGGCCGACCGGGTTGCAGTCGTTGCCGGCAGCGGTCGGCTCCCGGTCAATGTCGCCGACAGCCTCGCCGAGGCCGGGCACAAGCCTTTCATCGTTCTGATTGACGGTGAGACCGATCCCGGCACCAGCCTCTGGAGCTATGCCGGCGAGCGGCTTGCCATCGAGCAGTTCGCCTCGCTGATGCCTTTGCTCAAGCGCCACGACATCACCCATTGCGTGCTTGCCGGTGGCATCAGCCGTCGCCCGGTGTGGCGGGCCATTCGCCCCAGCATCGCCCTGCTGCGTGTCCTGCCGCGCGCGCTTGCAGCGCTTGCCCGCGGCGACGACGGCCTGCTGCGCATCCTGGTCACGACTATTGAGGAAAATGGCATCAAGGTCGTCGGGGCACATCAGGTCGTTCCGGAGCTGCTGGCCGTGGCCGGCAGCATGGGCGCGCTGGCGCCCCAGCAGAGTGACTGGGCCGACCTTCGGGCTGGCCAGGAGGCCGCACGCACGATCGGTGCGCTCGATGTCGGCCAGGCGGCAGTTGCCATCGGCGGGCGCGCCATCGCACTCGAAGGCATCGAGGGCACAGACCTGTTGCTCGAACGCGTGCGCGAGCTACGCGACAATGGCCGCATTGCCGGGCGAAAGCGCGGCGTTCTGGTGAAATGCGCCAAGCCGAACCAGGAACTGCGTGCGGACTTGCCGACAATCGGCCCGGCAACGGTCGACGCTGCGCATGCAGCGGGTCTTGCCGGGATCGGCATCGAGGCCGGACGCTCGCTGGTGCTCGACTATGGCGAGGTGGTCGAACGCGCCGACAGGCTCGGCCTGTTCGTCATCGGCCTGTCCGGCGAGGGAAACGAGCGATGACCCAGCCACCGCTCAAGATTGCCATCGTCGCGGGCGAGGAGTCGGGCGACCTGCTGGGCGCCGATCTGGTGCATGCGCTGCAGCGCTTGAGCGGGCGCGAGGTCAGGCTTGTCGGCACTGGCGGCCGGCATCTGCAGGAGCTTGGCCTGTCGCCGCTGTTCAATGCCAGCGAGATCGCATTGATGGGACTGACGGCGGTCATTCGCGACCTGCCGCGCCTGATCAGGCGGATCGGCCAGACCGCCCGTTTCGTCGCAGCCGAAAAGCCGGATTGCCTCGTGACGATCGACAGCCCGGATTTTTCGCTGCGCGTTGCCAGGAAGGTGCGGGCGCTCGATCCCACTATTCCAATCATCCATTACATCTGCCCGAGCGTCTGGGCCTGGCGACCGGGACGGGCCAAGGCGATGAAGCCGCATGTCGACGAGGTGCTGTGCATCCTGCCGTTCGAGCCGGCCGAACTGGAGCACCTGGGCGGCCCGCATGGTACATTTGTCGGCCATCGCCTGGCGACCGATCCGGGCATCGCCATTGCCGCGGCGATGCAGGAGGGAAAGGCCAATCCGGTGCCTGACCGCGAGAAGACGCTTCTGCTTTTGCCGGGATCGCGCCGCAGCGAAGTGCGCAGCCTGATCGGTCCATTTGGCGAGACCGTTTCGATCCTGCGCGCACGCGGCCATCGTATGCGGCTGCTCTTGCCGACGGTGCCGCATGTCGCTGGCCTTGTCGAAGAGGCCGTGTCAGCCTGGCCGCAAAAGCCGGAGATCATTCTGGATCCGCAGCATAAATGGCAGGCCTTTGGCGAAGCCGACGCAGCCCTGATCGCATCGGGCACGGTAGCTCTGGAACTCGCGCTCGCCGGCGTGCCGATGCTTTCTTCCTACAAGCTCGACACGCTGGCGCGAATGATCCAGAGCATGGTCACTGTCTGGAGCGCGGCACTGCCCAACCTGATTGCCGACCGGCCGGTGGTGCAGGAGAACTACAACGAATATGTGCGCCCACAATGGATGGCGCGCTATGTCGAAGGCCTGTTCGAGGACGGCAGCCTTCGCCGTTGGCAAAAGGATGGTTTCGCCGAAATCTCCAGGCGCATGGCGACCGAGCGGCCGTCCGGCGAGATCGCGGCCGAAGCAGTTCTCAAACACATCGCCAAATGAAAACACCCGCCTGGGCAATGGCCTGGCGGGTGTTTTTCAAGTCGTTCGCCGCTTCAAGCTGCGACGGCGCCGCGTGCCCGAATGGACGCGGCGCTTTGAGGCCTAGCGCTTGGCGATCGGCACGTAGTCGCGTTCGGTGGCGCCGGTGTAGAGCTGGCGCGGGCGGCCGATCTTCTGGCGCGGATCCTCGATCATTTCCTTCCACTGCGCGATCCAGCCGACGGTGCGGGCAAGCGCGAACAGCACGGTGAACATGGTGGTCGGGAAGCCCAGCGCCTTCAGCGTGATGCCGGAGTAGAAGTCGATGTTCGGGTAGAGCTTCTTTTCGATGAAGTACTCGTCGGTCAGTGCGATGCGCTCGAGCTCCATCGCGACGTCGAGCATCGGATCGTCCTTGATGCCGAGCTCGCCCAGAACCTCATGCGTGGTCTTCTGCATGATCTTGGCGCGCGGGTCGTAGTTCTTGTAGACGCGGTGACCGAAGCCCATCAGGCGGAACGGGTCGTTCTTGTCTTTGGCGCGGGCAACGAACTCGGGAATGCGGTCGACATGGCCGATCTCGCTGAGCATGTTGAGCGCCGCTTCATTGGCGCCGCCATGTGCGGGGCCCCACAGGCAGGCGATGCCGGCGGCGATGCAGGCGAACGGATTGGCGCCCGACGAGCCGGCGAGACGCACGGTCGAGGTCGAGGCGTTCTGCTCGTGGTCGGCGTGCAGGATGAAGATACGCTCCATGGCGCGGGCCAGCACTGGGTTGACCTTATATTCCTCGCACGGCACGGCAAAGCACATGTGCAAGAAGTTGGCTGCGAAGTTCAGTTCGTTCTTGGGATAAATGAACGGCTGGCCGATATGGTACTTGTAGGCCATCGCGGCAATCGTCGGCATCTTGGCGATCAGGCGGATCGAAGCGACCATGCGCTGGTGCGGATCCGAAATGTCGGTCGAGTCGTGATAGAAGGCCGACAGCGCGCCGACCACGCCGCACATCACCGCCATCGGGTGCGCGTCGCGACGGAAGCCAGTGAAGAAGCGCGACATCTGCTCATGCACCATGGTGTGGCGCGTGATGCGGTAGTCGAAGTCGTCCTTCTGAGCCTTGGTCGGCAGTTCGCCGTAGAGCAAGAGGTAGCAGACCTCGAGGAAGTCGCCGTGCTCGGCGAGTTGGTCGATCGGATAGCCGCGGTGCAGCAAGACACCGGCGTCGCCGTCGATGAAGGTGATTTCCGATTCGCAGCTTGCGGTGGAGGTGAAGCCCGGGTCGTAGGTGAAGGCGCCCGTCGTTGCGTAGAGCGATGCGATGTCGATCACATCCGGTCCGACCGTTCCGCCGCGGACCTTGAACTCGTGGGTCTGGCCGCGGAACTCCAGTTTGGCGGTCGAATCAGTCATCGCATACTCCTTAGTGCTGAGTTGCCGCCTTGCGCGGCGCAATCGTCATAACAAGGCAACCCATTAGGCCCGGAACGCTTGAACTCGCTTCCCAGCTTTCCCGCTGCTATCAAATTGACCTGTTGCCGCAATGTTGCACCGCAACAGCCTCATTTCAATGCAAAACTAGGAAAGCACTGCTGACCTAATCGATTTGATCAAAAATGCGGGCTAGACTTTCGTCGCGCCCTAGAACGGCAAGAACGTCGAACACTCCGGGAGAGGTGCTCCTGCCCGTCAGGGCAGCGCGCAAGGGCTGCGCCACCCCACCCAATTTCAGGTTTTCACGGCCGGCAAATTCGCGGATCGCGGCTTCGGCATTGGCTGCAGACCAGTCGCCAGCAGCAACCGTTGCAAGCGCCGTATGCGCGCCCCTCAGAATGTCCTTGGCCGGACCGGCGAGCAGGCCGGCGGCCTTGTCGTCGAGCGGCAGCGGGCGCTGGGCAAACAGAAAGCCTGCGCCGTCGGCCAGTTCGATCAGCGTCTTGGCGCGCTCCTTGAGGCCGGGCATGGCGGCGAGCAACTGGGCCTTGCGCGTGTCGTCGAGCCCGCCGAGGATGGCATCGCCGCCGGGCAGATAGGGCAAGGTGGCAACGAAGATGTCGAACAGCTTCTGGTCGTCCATCTGGCGCATGTGGACGCCGTTCAGCGCCTCGAGCTTGGCAAAGTCGAAGCGTGCCGCGCCCTTGTTGACGTCCTCGATCGCGAACCAGCCGATCATGTTCTCGATGCTCATCACCTCGTCGTCGCCATGGCTCCAGCCGAGGCGGGCGAGATAGTTCAGCAGAGCCTCGGGCAGGTAACCCATGGCGCGATATGCATCGACGCCGAGCGCGCCGTGGCGCTTGGACAGCTTGGCGCCATCCGCGCCATGGATCAGCGGGATATGGGCCATCACAGGCACGTCCCAGCCCATGGCGTTGTAGATGACGGTCTGGCGCGCGGCGTTGGTCAGGTGGTCGTCGCCACGGATGATGTGGGTGACGCCCATGTCGTGATCGTCGACGACAACCGCATGCATGTAGGTCGGAACCCCGTCCGAACGCAGGATGATGAAATCGTCGAGATCCTTGTTAGGAAAGCGCACGTCGCCCTGCACGCGGTCGAGCACCAGCGTCTCGCCGTCCTGCGGCGCCTTGATGCGGATGACCGGCTTGACACCAGCCGGCGCCTCGGACGGGTCGCGGTCGCGCCAGCGGCCATCATAGCGCGGCGGCTTGCCCTCGGCGCGGGCCTTTTCGCGCATCTCGGTCAGCTCTTCCTGCGAGGCGTAGCAATAATAGGCCTTGCCCATGCGCACGAGCTCTTCGGCCACCTCGCGATGGCGCGGCGCACGCTCGAACTGCGAGATCGGCTCACCCTCCCAGGTCAGGCCGAGCCAGGTCAGGCCCTCGAGGATCGCGGCCGTTGCGGCGTCGGTCGAGCGCTCGCGGTCGGTGTCCTCGATACGCAGCAGCATGGTGCCGCCGGTGTGGCGGGAATAGAGCCAGTTGAAGAGAGCGGTACGCGCGCCACCAATGTGCAGATAGCCGGTGGGCGAGGGGGCAAAGCGGGTGACGACAGGCATGGCGATTTCCAAGGGAGGCAGGGCGCTTGGCCGAAACCGGCGGCGCATGGTGTTTGTGTGCGGTTGATGTAGCATAGAAGGTCTGGGGCGCAAGGGGCAGGCCCGATGGGCGACCGCGTGCGGGAGGGGCAAGCCGGTAACAATCCGGTGGTCGAGGCCAGCGAGCGCGACTTGCTGGCCCTCCCAGTCACGCCTGCCGTTACGTGGACACCACCATCTCCGCCCGAGAGAGATGCTGCTCCTGACGCCGATGCATCACCGTTTCAGCGAGGACACCAGTCCTGGCTACGGCAAGGATCGCAATTGCTGGTCGGTCACCGGATAACCGCACGATCCACTCTGGCTTCGATCGAAACGGAACTCGACCGCGGTGCGGCGTTCCTGCTTCTTCCGGTTTTTCTGGCCGCTGGTGCGCTGGTGTATTTTGCTCTTCCGAGCGAACCGGATGTCGCGCCGCTCGTCGCGATGTCTGCGTTACCGGCCGTGCTCGCCTTCGTTTCGCGCGGACGACGGCTTGTCCACTATGCGCTCGCAGCTGTCGCCGCCTTCATGCTTGGCACGGCCGTTGCCAAGTTCGAGACGCTGCGAATGGCGACCAAAGTGGTGGGCGCCGAAATCTCGACGGCCATCACCGGACGCGTCGTCGGCATCGACAATCTGGGCAACGCTCGGGTGCGGCTGACGCTCGACGTTCTGGCGACCGCGCGCCCTGTATTGCGTTTTGCGCCTGAGCGGGTGCGGCTCACTGCCCGCAAGATTCCTGAGGGTGTCATGGCGGGTTCCGAGGTGACGGGGTATGTCAGGCTGATGCCGCCGTCCGGGCCTGTGCGGCCGGGCAGCTATGATTTTTCCTTCGAAAGCTACTTCGACGGCATCGGCGCCAGCGGGTTTTTCATGAAGGGGCCGGAACTCGGCGTAACCACGCAGCCACCGTCGGTCAGCGAACGTGCCTTCGCTTCGGTAGAGAATTTGCGTGAAAAGATCGCCCAGCGCATTCGCGAACGCATCGGCGGGCCGGAGGGTGAAATCGCGGCCGCCTTGATGGTCGGTGTGCGCGGTGGCATTCCCGACGACGTCAACGAGGCGCTGCGGCGTACCGGGCTTTATCACATCATCTCGATCTCGGGCCTGCACATGGCAATGGTCGCGGGAACCATCATGCTGCTGATGCGGCTGTCCTTCGCTGCCTTTCCCGCCTTCACCTCATGCCGGCCGGTCAAGAAATATGCGGCAGGTGCTGCCCTGGCTGCGACCGGAGGCTATCTGTTCATTTCCGGCGCCGAGGTCGCGGCGCAGCGCAGTTTCATCATGCTGGCGGTGATGCTGACGGCAGTGCTGTTCGATCGCGCAGCACTCACCATGCGCAACCTCGCAATCTCCGCCGTCGTGGTGATCCTGATCTCGCCCCATGAGGTCGTCGGGCCGAGCTTTCAGATGTCGTTTGCCGCCACAGCCGCCCTTGTCAGTGCCTATGCCTGGTGGTCTGAAAGGCGGGAAGAACAAGCGATGCCGGTCGTCCAAAGGTCGCTGCCGTCGAAGATCTGGCACTGGTCTGCGGCAGTTGCGGTCGGCCTCGTCGCGACCTCGGTGATTGCCGGGCTGGCGACCAGCGTGTTCGGCGCCTGGCATTTTCAACGCGTATCGCCGCTCAGCCTGTTCGCCAATCTTGCAGTCACGCCGCTTGTGTCGGTCCTGGTGATGCCTTTCGCGGTCATGGCAGGGATTTTCATGCCGCTCGGGCTCGACGGCCTCTTCCTCGACACGATGGGGGCCGGCCTGAAAGGAATGATTGGCATCGCCACGTGGTTCTCGGCATATTCGCCGGTCGACGCGGTTGGCCTTGTTTCGCCGCATGCAGTGCTGCTGTTCACCGCAGCACTCGTCATTGCGTCG
The DNA here is from genome assembly GCF_900445235.1 of Aminobacter aminovorans. Lineage (NCBI taxonomy): Bacteria > Pseudomonadati > Pseudomonadota > Alphaproteobacteria > Hyphomicrobiales > Phyllobacteriaceae > Aminobacter > Aminobacter aminovorans. The sequence goes on from NZ_UFSM01000001.1 coordinate 3,024,482, forward strand.
ACGGCGACGACCTGGCTGCGCATAGCGGCACTGCCCTTCGCTGCCCTAGGACTGCTGATGGTGGTGGAAACGGAAACGCCAGACGTCCTCGTTTCGGAAGACGGCCGCCTCGTCGGCGTGCCGGTCGGCGGCGGCAAGCTGGCCGTCAATCGCGCCCGGCCGAACCAATTCACCGTCGACAACTGGCAGCGCGCGCTGATGGCCGAAACTGTCGTCAGCCCGGCACGCCCGGCGATGGATCGCGCCGCCGGTACGGACAATTCATCCGACCCGAGTGCGAAAAAACCGTCAGTGAATGTCGCGGCCGCAGGAAACTTCGTCTGCGGCGAGGAACTCTGTGCTGTCCAAGGAGCGGCGGGCGAGCGGATCATCCATGCGGCGAATGCTGAAGCCGCTGCACGTGCCTGCGACAGCGCGGATTTCATCGTGGTCGACGATGCCACGGCCGGCGGAATCTGCTCCGGGGCGACGTCGACCGCGCCTGTTGTGCTTACCAAGCGCGAACTGGCGCGCCTCGGCAGTGCCGCGATATTCATCACGCATCAGACAGCAAGCAGCCTGAAGATCGACATTCGCCACGCCGTGCCAGAACCCTACCGCCCGTGGCACATCCAGCGCCAGTTCTCACGCGAAGCACGGGGACTGGCGTCCTACAAGCGTGCCGAGAGACCTCCGAAAGCGCCGACGGCGCAACCTACGGTACAGCCAGAGAGGCCGACACCCGCCCCAACGCAGTCACCAGCAGCGTCACCATAGCCAAGCGCAGATCGGCCGGGTAGCGGATTGCGGTCGGCATACTGAACAGTCACAGACGGTAGTCAAAGCCGCCCTTCGATGTTTGCAGTCCGCAATCTCCGAAAATCAGTAGCGGCGGATCAGTCCGACAAGCTTGCCCTGCACCTTGACCCTGTCGGGCCCGAAGATGCGGGTTTCGTAAGCGGGATTGGCGGCCTCGAGTGCGATCGAGGCGCCCTTGCGGCGGAAGCGCTTGAGCGTCGCTTCCTCATCGTCGACAAGGGCGACGATGATCTCGCCCGGATTGGCCGTGGTCGAACTGCGGATGACGACAGTGTCGCCGTCGAAGATGCCGGCCTCGATCATCGAGTCGCCCTTGACCTCAAGCGCGTAATGCTCGCCGCCCATGATCATGTCAGGCGGCACTGAAATCGAATGGGTCTTGTGCTGGATGGCGTCGATCGGCACACCGGCCGCGATGCGTCCCATGACGGGAATGGCAACCGCCGATGCAACATCGTCGTCATTGCCGGCCGACATGCTGCGTGAAGGATCCGGTTTGCGTCCAAGGCTGCCCTCGATGACGCTGGGCGAGAACTTCCTCGCCGCGTTCAGGCCTGGCGCGATGGAATCGGGCAGGCGCAGCACTTCGAGTGCACGGGCCCGGTTGGGCAGGCGCCTGATGAAGCCGCGCTCTTCCAGAGCTGTGATCAGGCGATGGATGCCGGACTTGGAGGCGAGGTCGAGTGCTTCCTTCATCTCGTCGAACGACGGCGGAATGCCCGCCTCCTTCAGCCGCTCGTGGATGAATAGCAAAAGCTCGTGTTGTTTGCGCGTCAGCATCGCCACCCCCGAGGAATCAGAAGAAAAACAAACCCAGAACAAACACTATATGTTCCAGTTGTGTTCCGCAACCGTTGATATTTCGTGAAGGCTGGAGGCGCTTGCTTCAGCGAAGCATCATCACCTGGCAGGCGCTGCCGGCATCGATCGCCGGTGCGAAGGGCGCCCGCACGATGGCGCAGTTGGCGGCGGCCAGCGTGCGCAGCATCGAGGAATCCTGGACCAGGTAAGGCGTGACGACGAGACCCTCAGAGGTTTCACGCGCGGCCGCACGGACGAAATCCTGGCGCAGATCATTGGCGGCCATTGCCGTGTCGAGAATGCCCGTGCGCATGTCGTGCGAATAGGAACGTCCACCGAGCTTCGCCACCAAGGGCTTCAGGAAGATCTGCGAGCAGATCAGGCTGGCGACCGGATTTCCCGGCAGGCCGACGCAGCGGCTGGCGCCAAGCCGGCCGAACATCAGCGGCTTGCCGGGCCGCATGGCGATTTTCCAGAAGTTGAGAGCCATGCCGAGATCGGTGAGGACTCGATGGACGAGGTCATGGTCGCCGACCGAAGCACCGCCCAGCGTGACGATCACGTCAGCGTCCGCTGCGAGCGCCTTCGCCACCAATGCGGCGATTGCCTCGGTGCGGTCAGCGGCGATGCCGAGATCGAGCACGCGCGCGCCGACCGATTGAACGATCGCCGCGACACCATAGGCGTTGGAGGCAATGATCTGATCGGGTCCGGGGTTGCTGCCCGGCGGCAGCAGTTCGTCCCCGGTGGCGATGATGGCTACCAGAGGTGCCCGTAGCACTTCGACGCCGGGATGGTTGGCAGCCGCGATCAGCGAGAGCGCTGCCGGGTCGAGCACGCGTCCGGCATCCAGAATGAGGTCGTCCTGCTTGAAGTCGAGACCCCTGGCGCGGATATTGCGGCCGGCACTCGTCGGCTCGACCACCTCGATCTCGCCATCGCCGAGATCGCGAACGTTCTCCTGAATGACGACGGTATCAGTGCCTCGAGGTACCGGTGCTCCGGTGAAGATGCGGACGCATTCGCCTGGACAGACGGTGCCCGTGAACTGCTTGCCGGCGGGTGCCTGGCCGATGACCTTGAGACGCGCCGGCAGCGAAGCGATGTCGGCGGCCTGCACCGCGTAGCCGTCCATTGCGGATGCATCAAAGGGCGGCTGGGTGCGCAGGGCATGCAGCGGCGCCGACAGAACCCGACCCGCGGCCTGGGCAAGAGCAACAGTCTCCGTGCAGCGCGGCTCAGCACCGTCGAGCAGGCGCGCCAGGGCGTCGGCGACGGGCAGCAGGGCCATCTATTCAGCCGCCTTGTAGTCGCCGGACTTGCCGCCGGTTTTTTCGACCAACCGGATGCCCGAGATCACCATGCCGCGATCGGCGGCCTTTGCCATGTCGTAGATGGTCAGGCAGGCGACCGACGCTGCGGTCAGCGCCTCCATCTCGACGCCGGTCTTGCCGGTGACACGGGCGAGCGCCGTCACCCGCAGGCCGGGCAGGGCCTCGTCAGCTTCGATCTCGACCGAAACCTTGGTCAAAAGGATCGGATGGCAGAGCGGCACGAGCTCATGCGTGCGTTTGGCCGCCATGATGCCGGCGATGCGCGCGGTGCCGAGAACGTCGCCCTTCTTGGCGTTGCCCGACAGGATCAACGCCAGTGTCTCCGGGCGCATCACCACATGGCCTTCGGCAATTGCCGTGCGTGTCGTCTCGGCCTTGTCGCCGACGTCGACCATGTTGGCCTCGCCGGTGGCGCCGATATGGGTGAGGGTGGTTGCCATGTCAGGCGCTTGCCAGCGTTGCGCCATCGAGCAGCGCGCGCGTCGCCGACGTCACGTCGGCCTGCCGCATCAGGCTTTCGCCGACGAGGAAATTGGAGATGCCGGATTTCTGCAGACGCAGGCAATCGGCATGGGTGAAGATGCCGCTTTCGCCGACCAGCAGCCGATCTGCCGGCACCTTCGGCGCCAAGCGCTCCGAGGTATCGAGGCTGACCTCGAATGTGCGCAGGTTGCGGTTGTTGATGCCGAGCAGCCGCGACCTGAGCTTCAGCGCACGTTCCGTTTCTTCTTCGTCGTGGACCTCGACGAGCACGTCCATGCCGAGTTCGAAAGCCTCATCCTCGAGCCGCCTGGCGTCGTCGTCGCTCAGGCTCGCCATGATGATCAGGATCGCATCCGCGCCCCAGGCGCGAGCTTCGTGCACTTGGTAGGGCTCGAACATGAAGTCCTTGCGCAATGCCGGCAAGGCGCAGGCGTCGCGCGCGGTGGTCAGGAACTCCGGTGCACCCTGGAAAGAAGGCGTGTCGGTCAGCACCGACAGGCAGGCAGCGCCGCCGTCGGCATAGGCCTTGGCGAGTGCCGGCGGATCGAAGTCGGGACGGATCAGTCCTTTGGACGGGCTCGCCTTCTTGATCTCTGCGATCAGGCCAAAGCGGCTTTCACGGTGCCTGGCTTCGAGTGCCGCGAGAAAGCCGCGCGGCTTTGCGACGTCGCGGGCGCGCGCCTTGAGCTCGGCGAGTGGCAGCAGCGCCTTTGCTGCTGCGATCTCGTCGCGCTTGTAGGCTTCGATGCGGCGCAGGATATCGGCCATGTTCTTATCCGTTCGAAACGGCGACCAGGCGGTCGAGCACGGCCTTGGCGCGGCCGCTGTCGATCGCCTCGGCGGCCAGGGGCACGCCGTCGCCGATCGTCGCTGCCTTGCCGGCAACGACGAGGCCGGCCCCGGCATTCATCAGCACCGTGTCGCGATAGGCACCCGCAGCGCCTTCGAGAACCCCGCGCAGTGCAGCGGCATTGTATGCGGAATCGCCGCCGCGCAGTTCTTCGCGTGTGTGCCTGCTAATGCCGACCTGTTCAGGCGACAGCGTGAAGGTGCTGATGACGCCGTCCTGCAGGGCTGCGACATGAGTCTCACCAGTGGTGGTGATCTCGTCATAACCGTCGCCATGGACGACCCAGACGTGCTGGGCTCCGAGTTCCTTCAGCGTTTCGGCAACCGGTTGTACCCATTCAGGCGAAAACACGCCAACCAGCTGGCGGTTGACGCCGGCGGGGTTGGAGAGCGGTCCGAGCAGGTTGAAGATGGTGCGGGTGCCGAGTTCGACGCGGGTCGCGCCGACATGCTTCATCGCCGGATGATGCGCCGGTGCGAACATGAAGCCGACGCCGGCGCCATGGATGCAGCGGCTGATCGCCTCGGGCGTGAGGTCGATGTTGACGCCAAGGGCGGTCAGCACGTCGGCGGCGCCGGTCAACGAGGACAGGCCACGGTTGCCGTGCTTGGCGACAGGAACGCCTGCGCCCGCGATGACGAAGGCCGATGCGGTCGAGATGTTGACGCTGTGCGACCCGTCGCCGCCGGTGCCGACGATGTCGATGGCGTCGTCAGGGGCTTCGACGCGCAGCATCTTGTCGCGCATGGTGGCGACGGCGCCCGATATCTCGCTGACGGTCTCGCCGCGTACGCGCAACGCCATCAGGAAGCCGCCGATCTGGCCGGGCGTCGCTTCGCCCGACATGATGATGTCGAAGGCCTCGCGCGCCTCCTCGAAGGTGAGGGGGGTGCCCGAGGCGACCTTGGCGATATGCGGTTTGAGTGCGCTCATGGCGTTCCCACCGCAAGTGCACGGGTGATCGCCGCCTGGTCGATCGTTGCCTGATACTCGCCCTGGAGCTGGGCGACGATCTGATCGAGCAGGTCGTCCGACATGCCAGAGGCAAACTGCTTCTGCGCGTCCTCCGGCACCGCGCTCTTGTCAGCGCCGGCCGGCTCGAACACTTCGGCGATCTTGAACAGGATCTGCGCGTCGCCGGCAGGAGCGGGGATGATGCCGGTGCCGCCCTGGCCCATGGCAAACATCGCGGAAGCACCCTCGCGGCCGAAATCGGCATCGTCGGCTTCCCGCTTGAGACCGCGCTTGGTCTGCTTTTCGAGCTTGAGCTCGCCGGCGATCACCTCGAGCGAGGCACCGTCCTTCAGCCGCTTCTCCAACTCGTCGGCTTTTGCCTTGAGACGCTTCGTCGCTTCGGCGGCGGTCCAGTCGGCGACGACCTTCTCGCGTACCTCGTCGAGCGAGCGGTCGCGGGCAGGCGTGATCTCGTCGACCTCGTAGAACACGAAACCATTGGTGCCGACATTGAGCGGCGGGTTTTCGGTGCCGGACTCCGCGGTGAAGGCTGCCTGGATCAGGTTGCGTGAGTCCGGCAGATCGTTCACGACGGTACCGTCCGGCCGCTGGCCGGCGCGGTCGATGGCATCGATCGTCACCATCTTGAGCTTCAGCTTGTCGGCGGCAGCCTTCATCGACTCACCGGCGGCGCGGGCGTCCTCGTAGGAGTCATGCACGTCGAGCAGGATGCGGTTGGCTTCGGCCATCGCCAGCTCATTGCGGATCTGGTCCTTGACCTCGTCGAAGGTCTTGACGGCTTCCGGCGTGATCTCGCTGACGCGGACCAGCACCGGGCCGAAGGCGCCCTGGACGACGTCGCTGACCTGGTTGGCCTGCAGCGCGAAGGCGGCGTCGGCGACCGCCTTGTCGGCGATCCTGTCCTTGGTCAGCGTGCCGAGCGCCACGTCCGCGGCAGTCTTGCCCTGGTCGGCGACGACCTTGTCGAATGTCGCACCGCCCTTGATCGCGTCGGACGCAGCCTTCGCCGCATCGGCGCCGAGAACCAACTGGTCGATCTTGCGCGTTTCGGCGGTGGTGAAGTGCGACTTGTTCTTGTCGTAGTCCTGGCGCGCCTGTTCTTCGGTGATGGCAGCCGCGTCCATGATGTCTTCCGGCTCGAGCTTGACGTAGCTCAGCTTGCGGAACTCGGGTGCGGCGTAGTTCCTCTTGTTTTCCTCGAACCAGGCCTTGAGCACGTCATCGCCAGGCGCTGCGATCGGCTCGACGAGCGACTTGGGCAGCGGCAGGTAGTCGATGGTGCGGTCTTCACCGCGGTAAAGTGCGACGGCACGCAGGAAGGTGTCGGGAGCCTCGAGGCCATCGGAAACGGCTTCGACGATCTGCTGGCGGACAGCGACCTGGGCGCGGTTCTTCAGATAGTCCTCGGGGCGCATGCCGATCTGGCGCAGGATGTATTCAAAAGCCTGGCGGTCGAACTTGCCGTCGGCGCCACGGAAGGTCGGGTCGTCCCAGGTGAGTTCGGCGAGGCGGTCCTTGGACAGGCCGAGACCAAGCTTGCGAGCCTGTTCGTCAAGCACCGCACCGGCGACGAGCTGCGAAAGCACCTGGTTGTCGATGCCGAGTGCGTTGGCCTGGTCACGGGTCAGGCGTTGGCCGAACTGCTGCGACATGACGTTCAGCTGGCGGTCATAGGCGAGGCGATATTCAACGCCTGACACGGTCGTGCCGCCGGCCGTGACCACCTGGTCGCCGCCCAACTGGCTCATCATCTGACCCGAGATGCCCCAGATGGCGAAGCTGACGACGAGAAGCAGAAGCAACAGCTTCGCAACCCAGGTTCCAGCAGCACTTCGCATCGATTCGAGCATGTATCAGATCCCGTATACGCGCATTTTCGCATGCGCCTGCATGAACGAAGCGCAATAGCGCCCTTCGCCGCCACTGTCGATTGCTTTGTGGCTTGTTTTTGGTAGTGAGGTTGCCCGAGCGAATATCGATTTCGAGGGAAGAGCACCATGACGCCAGGAATCCGCCCACTTGTTGCCGGCAACTGGAAAATGAACGGCACCAGCAACTCGCTCAACGAATTGCGCGGCATTGCCGGCGGCTTCATGAGCGGCCTCGATGCCGAGACCGACGCGCTTCTGTGCGTGCCGGCAACGCTGCTTTCGCGTGCAGCCGAAATCCTGCACCGCACCCCCGTCAAGACAGGTGGCCAGGATTGTCATGCCAAGGAGAGCGGCGCCCATACCGGCGACGTCTCGGCTGAGATGCTCAGGGATGCCGGTGCCAGCCACGTCATCGTTGGCCACTCCGAGCGCCGCACCGACCACGGCGAAACCGACGAAATCGTCCGTGCCAAGGCGGAAGCGGCATGGCGGGCAGGGTTGGTGGCCGTCATCTGCGTCGGCGAGACCCATACCGAGCGCGAGGGCGGAACGACGCTTCAGGTCCTGTCGCGCCAGATCGACGGCTCCGTGCCTTCGACCGCGACGCCGGTCAACGCCGTCATTGCCTATGAGCCCGTCTGGGCGATCGGCACCGGCTTGACCCCCACCGTGGCCGATGTCGCCGAAGCGCACGCGCATATCCGCGAACGCCTTGCTGCGAAACTGGGTGCCTCGGCCGCCAAAATGCGCATTCTTTATGGTGGCTCGGTCAAGCCGTCCAATGCCAACGAACTTCTGGCTGTCGCCAACGTCGATGGCGCGCTGGTCGGCGGCGCCAGCCTCAAGGCCGCCGACTTCCTCGGCATCGCCGACGCCTACCGCAAGCTCTGATTTCCCCACACGTGACCGTTGCAAAGGCAGCGTGTCACCCCATATTCGGCCGGCGGGCTTGGAAATGCCTAGAAAGCATTGTATTGAGCCGCCTCCGGAGTGCCGGGCGCTATAGGCGCGCGGCACGCCCACGTCACGAAAGATCCCAGGAAGCGCAATGGAAACCGTCCTCATCGTCATTCACTTGATGGTCGTGCTCGCCCTTGTCGGCGTTGTGCTTCTGCAGCGCTCTGAAGGCGGTGGCCTTGGCATCGGTGGCGGATCGGGCTTCATGACGGCGCGCGGCGCTGCCAACGCGCTGACGCGCGCCACCGCCATCCTGGCGACGGTGTTTTTCGTGACGTCGCTGACGTTGTCGATCGTCGCTCGTTACGGTGCTAAGCCGACCGATATCCTCGACCGCGTGCCGACTACCCAGAGTGGAACGACCGGTGGCAAGGGCGTTCTCGATCAGCTCGGCGGCTCGACCGCTCCTGCTGCACCCGCGACCACCACTCCGGACGCCCCGGCATCCGATGGCACGGCACCCGCAACCCCTGCGACTCAGCCTGCCGCACCCGCCGCGTCGGGCACCGAGCAGCCCGCTCCAGCTACGCCGGCCGCCCCTGCGACGCCTCAGGTTCCTAACTAACTATTTACCCTTTGCCGCAACCTGTTGTTGTTTGAACACAGTTGCGGCAAATGCCGCATCAATCACGACAATTCGATTGGTCAACCGGTGGTGCCTCCCTTGAGGCGTCTCCGGCTAATCGATTATAGGAAGGTTGCGGCATTTCGGCGGGGGAGCCTTGGGGGCACCGCGCGTAGTCGCAAGAAAATTTGCGTTAAACGTTCGGGATCCCTTAGCCATGCAGCTCCGCCGCATCCTTTTTGCTGGCCTTTGCGCCACGTTCATGAGCTCGACAGCCTTCGCCGCCACCTCGGCGGGAACGGTTGCGGCACCTCAGCCTGTCGCAAGCGACGTCATCACCGTCGCTGCCAAGAGCGACGCAGCTGAACTCAAGCTGCTCAAGAAAAAGAAGAAGCCGACCGACGAGGACCTGTCGCGAATCAAGGACCTTGAAGCCAAGATCAAGGCCGACAAGGAAGTCGCGCGCCTCAAGATGCTCGAAGCCAAGAAGATGGCGATGCGGGCCGCTGCGAAGGCAAAGGCCGAGCAGGCCCGCGAACTTGCCCGCCTGAAGAAGACCGAAAAGGCGACCACCCAGGTTGCTGCTGCCGCGCCGGCACCCAAGCGCAATCTCCAGCCGCTCGAAGTGATGAAGCCGATCGAGCCGTTTACACCCGACGTTGCTGAAGTGGCTTCCTCCGGCAACAATGGCGAGCTGCGCAGCGAGGGCCAGGATCGGCCGCGCCAGACCGGTCTGCTCGCCGGTATCTTCGGCGGCAGCGCGCCGCAGCAGTCGATGCTGCCGCAGACGCGCGCGCTCGACGCCGTGCTGCAGGCCAAGCAGGCCAAGAAGCAGTTCAAGGTGAAGTCCGACTTCGAGCCGCAGGAAGTGTCGTTCCCCGGCTATGAGCGTGGCCAGATCGTCGTCGATACCGGCTCGCGCTACCTCTATCTGATCGAATCGTCGTCGACGGCGCGCCGCTACGCCATTGCGGTCGGCCGCGAAGGCCTGGAGTTCAAGGGCAAGGCGACGATTGGCGACAAGCAGGAATGGCCGCGCTGGATCCCGACCAAGGAAATGCAGGAGCGCGAGCCCAAGAAGTACGGCCAGTACAAGGACGGCATGAACGGCGGACCGGAAAACCCGCTCGGCGCGCGCGCCATCTACCTTTACCAGGGCAAGAAGGATACCCATATCCGTATCCATGGAACCAACCAGCCGCAGACGATCGGCACAAACTCTTCGAACGGGTGCTTCCGCATGGTCAACGACCATGTCATGGATCTCTACAGCCGCGTGAAGATGGGCTCTGAAGTCATCGTCATGTAAGGCGTTTTCAAAACGCTGATAGCTGGCCGGCGGTCACGCCGGCCTTTTTGTTTGCATGGCCATCCGGCAGCGACACTGAACAGCCAGATAGGGAAAAGTCCGACGCGGCGGATTTTTCTCTGGCGGAATCGATTTGGCCGCGTTAAGCGATGAATCCCATGGCGCGATATGTTTTTATTACCGGCGGCGTGGTCTCTTCCCTTGGAAAAGGCATAGCCGCAGCGGCCCTAGGGGCTCTTCTGCAGGCACGCGGATATCGCGTGCGCATCCGAAAACTCGATCCGTATCTCAATGTCGACCCGGGGACGATGTCGCCTTACCAGCACGGTGAGGTGTTCGTGACCGACGACGGGGCGGAAACCGACCTCGATCTCGGTCACTACGAGCGCTTCACCGGGCGTTCGGCGAACCAGAGCGACAACATCACCACCGGCCGCATCTACAAGAACATTATCGAACGCGAGCGGCGTGGCGACTATCTCGGCGCGACCGTGCAGGTCATCCCGCACGTCACCGACGAGATCAAGAACTTCATCCTCGACGGCAATGACGAGTACGACTTCGTGCTCTGCGAGATCGGCGGCACCGTCGGCGACATCGAAGCGATGCCGTTCCTCGAAGCGATCCGTCAGCTCGGCAACGATCTGCCGCGCAACAACGCGGTCTATGTCCACCTGACGCTGATGCCCTACATTCCCACGGCAGGCGAACTCAAGACCAAGCCGACCCAGCATTCGGTCAAGGAACTGCGCTCGATCGGTATTGCGCCCGACATCCTACTGGTGCGCGCCGACCGCGACATCCCGAAGGAAGAACGCCGCAAGCTGTCGCTGTTCTGCAATGTGCGCGAGTCCGCCGTCATCCAGGCCCTCGACGTCGGCCACATCTACGACGTGCCGCTGGCCTACCATAAGGAAGGTCTGGACTCGGAAGTGCTGGCAGCCTTCGGCATCGACCCGGCGCCCAAGCCCCGTCTCGATCCCTGGCAGAACGTCTCGCAGCTGATCCACAATCCGGAGGGCGAGGTCACCATCGCCGTGGTCGGCAAGTACACGGGGCTCAAGGATGCCTACAAGTCGCTGATCGAGGCGCTGTCGCATGGCGGTCTCGCCAACAACGTCAAAGTCAAGCTCGACTGGATCGAAAGCGAGGTCTTCGAGAAGGAAGATCCGGCACCGTTCCTGGAAAAGGTGCACGGCATCCTGGTGCCCGGTGGCTTTGGCGAGCGCGGCTCGGAAGGCAAAATTCTTGCGGCCAAATTCGCTCGCGAGCGCAAGGTGCCGTATTTCGGCATCTGCTTCGGCATGCAGATGGCCTGCATCGAGGCGGCGCGTTCGCTCGCCGGCATCGAGAACGCCTCGTCGACCGAGTTCGGCTCGACCAAGGAGCCGGTCGTCGGCCTGATGACCGAATGGCTCAAGGGCAACATGCTCGAGAAGCGCAAGGCTTCGGGCGATCTCGGCGGCACGATGCGTCTCGGCGCATTCGAAGCAAAGCTGGCAGAAGGTTCGAAGATCGCCGAGATCTATGGCGATACCGATATCTCCGAGCGTCACCGCCACCGCTACGAGGTCAACATCGACTACAAGGATCGCCTCGAAGAGTGCGGTCTGGTCTTTGCCGGCATGTCGCCTGACGGCGTGCTGCCCGAAACGGTCGAATACCCGGACCATCCCTGGTTCATCGGCGTCCAGTACCATCCGGAGCTGAAAAGCCGTCCGCTGGAGCCGCATCCACTGTTTGCAAGCTTCATCGAAGCCGCCGTTGAACAGAGCCGGCTGGTCTGATCTCTCATGCGCGCCGACGTGAATTCGCCGGCGCGCATTTGGTCCACTCGGTGGCTTACCGTATGACCACCTATGTCGCGCTCCTCTACAGCATCGTCCTTGGCCCTGGCCGGCGCGTCGTCATGTCCGATCTGCGCGACATGGCCACGGCGCTCGGCCTGGAAAATCCACGCACGCTGGTGGCCACCGGCAATCTCGTCTTCGAGGCCGAGGGCAAGACTGTTTCCGCGCTGGAGCGCGAGCTCGAAGCGGGCTTTGCCCTGAAATTTGGCAAGCATGTCGACATCATCATCCGAAATGCCGCTGGCTGGCGGAAGCTTGTGGCGGCCAATCCATTCAAGGCCGAATCCGAACTTCACGCCGATCAGGTGGGTGTCCGCGTGATGCGCCAGCCGGTGAAATCTGAAGTCGTAGAGCGGCTTCGCCCTTATGTCGCCGCCGACGAAAAGCTCACATCCGTCGACGGCGACATCTGGCTCTATTTCTCCCGCAATACCCCTTCGTCCCGGCTGCTTGGCGCGTTGACGCCCAAGCGCGCCGGTGGGGTCGGGACCGCGCGCAACTGGAACACGGTGCGCCGATTGGGCGACATGGTGGCATCGTAGGTGCCACGGGGCAGCTTGCTTCACATCGGGATTTCAGGCACAGCGCAGCCATGACGAAAACCGACAGCCCGCGACCGCTCGACCACGTGGTCCTGCCCACCGGCGACTTGGCATTGGCGCGTGAGCGGCTCACTGCACTTGGCTTCACCGTATCGCCGCAGGGCACGCACCCGTTCGGAACGATCAACTGTTGCGTCTATCTGAGCGACGGCACCTTCCTGGAGCCGCTTGCGGTCGGTGACAAGCCCGCGGCCGACAAGGCGATTGTCGAGGGCAATGCGTTTGTCGCGCGCGATCGCCTTTTCCGAGACGCACATGGCGACGAGGGCTTTTCGGCAGTCGTGTTCGGAACCGGTGATGCCGATGCCGACCATTGCGAGTTCGTGGCGGCAGGCGTATCGGCCGGCAGCCGGCTCGATTTTTCGCGTCCGTTCGTCGACGCCTCAGGCAAGTCTGATCAAGCATCGTTTCGGTTGGCATTTGCCGCCCAGCCGAACGCCGACGCGGATGCCTTCTTTTTCACCTGCGAGCGCGCCAACGCGCCTGCGGTCGACCGGTCAGCGCTTCAAGCTCATGGCAATGGCGCCAGGCGCGTGTTGGCGGTCGAGCTCGCTGCCGGGGATGTGGCTGCGGCGGGCAAGCTGCTCGCAACCGTTGCCCGCAGCAAGGCGGACGACGTCGGCGTGCCGCTTGCAAATGCATCGCTTGCCATCCGTAGCGAGCCGAACGCGCTCGGCATTCGCCTCGAAGCCATGGTCTTTGCCGTCGATGACCTTGCCGCGACAAAGGCGCTTCTTGTCGAACGTACAGTCGCGCACGATCTGGACGGCCAGCGCCTGGTGGTGCCGGCAGCGCCGGGGCAGGGTGCAACCTTCATTTTCGAGGAGCAGAAATGACCAAGCCGAATGCAAATGTGACGGTCGGCACGACCCTCTTCGCCAATGACGCGCCGCTGTCGCTGATTGCTGGTCCGTGCCAGTTCGAATCGCGCCAGCATGCCTTCGACATGGCCGGCAAGCTCAAGGAGCTGACCCAGAAGCTCGGCATCGGCTTCGTCTACAAGTCGAGCTTCGACAAGGCCAACCGCAGTTCGCTGTCGAGCACGCGCGGTGCCGGCCTCAATGCCGCGCTGCCCGTTTTCGCCGACCTGCGCAAGGAACTCGGCGTCACTGTCATCACCGACGTTCACAATGAAGAGCAGTGCGCCATCGTCGCCGAAGTTGTCGACGTGCTGCAGATCCCGGCCTTCCTCAGCCGCCAGACCGACCTGCTCATCGCTGCCGCCAGGACCGGCAAGGTCGTCAACGTCAAGAAGGGTCAGTTCCTGGCACCCTGGGACATGAAGAACGTCGTCGCCAAGGTGACCGGCTCGGGCAACCCGAACGTACTGGTGACCGAACGCGGCACGTCCTTCGGCTACAACACGCTGGTCTCAGACATGCGCGGCCTGCCTGTCATGGCCGATATCGGTGCGCCTGTGATCTTCGATGCCACCCATTCTGTGCAGCAGCCAGGCGGGCTGGGCGCCACGTCGGGCGGCGAGCGCCGCTTCGTCGAAACGCTGGCGCGCGCGGCCGTTGCCGTTGGCGTCGCCGGTGTGTTCATCGAAACGCACGAGGACCCCGACAATTCGACCTCGTCAGATGGTCCCAACATGGTACCGTTCAAGGACATGCCGGCACTGCTCGAACGCCTGATGGCCTTCGACCGCATCGCCAAGGGCTGACCGGCGAACAATAGCCGTCCGCAACTCCAGCTTGAGCCCGGCTCGTGCCGGGCGTAGGCTTGCTTCCGTGACTGAGCATCTCAGCCGGAGAGCCTCCATGTCTGTTGCCCGCGTTACCGAAATCACCTCATCGTCGACCAAGAGTTTCAAGGACGCCATCGAAGAGGGCATCGCGCGCGCCTCGAAGACGCTCAAGAATGTCGAGGGCGCCTGGATCCAGGACCAGAAGGTGGTCGTTGAAAACGGCAAGATCGTTGCCTACCGCGTCAACATGAAGGTGACCTTCATCCTCGCCGACTGATCGCACACACTATCGGGAAATGTTGGAACCTCCACGCCGGGGGCCCGTTACCCCTGCATCCCAACCAACGAGGAGCAGGATCATGACGACCCAGACTGGTCATACCGCAGCCATTCCCGCATCGCGGGTCATCGGTACCAACGTCTACAATGTTGCCGGTGAGACGATCGGCAAGATCGAGGACGTGATGCTCGACAAGCTGTCGAACGGCATCATGTTCGCCGTCATCGGCTTCGGCGGTTTCCTGGGCATCGGCGAGCGCTACCACGCCATCCCGTGGTCGACGCTGGATTTCGACAAGGGCCGCGGCGGCTACGTCGTTCCGTTCTCCAGGGAGCAGCTCAAGGCGGCGCCTTCCTATTCGGTCAACGAACTGACCGAGGATGATGGCCGTCTGGCGCGCGACGCTTCATACCAGCACTATCGTGTCGAGCCCTATTGGCACTGATCGCCGAACAACAAAAAGCCCCGCCGAAGCGGGGCTTTTCTTTTGTGCCGGCGCCTTACCTTGGTGTCGGTAGTATCCGTACCTGCGACACGCCTTGCGGGGGCGGTTGACTGTCGCATGAGGTCAGAAACGCTGCGGCGATGAAGAACAAACTCAAAATACCACTCAACTCGGACATGGCGAAACTCCCTCTGTTTCGCCCCGCGCGCCCGCAGTTTACCCGAAAGTTTGGCCGATGCCTGCCTGTTCGGATGAATTATGATGACAGCGTTTTGTCTAAAGTGAATCCCGCGGCTGACGCAGCGTGATATTTGGCCGCCCGCGATTGCGTTTTCCTGATCTTTGGCTAAGACGGGCGCGGAAATCCAACCGATCCTTCTTTGCGATCAGCTCCCGGGGATGCCTCACATGACAGCAATCATCGACATTATCGGCCGCGAGATTCTCGACAGCCGCGGCAATCCCACCGTCGAGGTGGACGTGGTCCTCGAAGACGGTTCGATGGGCCGCGCGGCGGTTCCGTCTGGCGCATCGACCGGCGCCCATGAGGCGATGGAACTGCGCGACGGCGGCCCGCGCTATCTCGGCAAGGGTGTCGAGCGCGCTGTCGAAGCCGTCAATGGCGAGCTGTTCGAGGCGATCGGCGGCATGGAAGCCGAGAACCAGATCCACATCGACCAGACGATGATCGAGCTCGACGGCACCCCCAACAAGAGCCGCCTCGGCGCCAACGCCATCCTCGGCGTGTCGCTCGCCGTCGCCAAGGCGGCCGCCGAGTCGTCGGGCCTGCCGCTCTATCGTTATGTCGGCGGACCCAACGCTCGCGTGCTGCCGGTGCCGATGATGAACATCATCAATGGCGGCGCGCATGCCGACAATCCGATCGACTTCCAGGAATTCATGATCATGCCGATCGGTGCGCCTTCGCTGCGCGACGCCGTGCGCTGGGGCTCGGAGATCTTCCACACCCTCAAGAAGGGTCTGAAGGAAGCCGGCCACAACACCAATGTCGGCGACGAAGGCGGCTTCGCGCCGAACCTCAAGAGCGCGCAGGCTGCGCTCGACTTCGTCATGGCATCGATCGAGAAGGCCGGCTTCAAGCCTGGCGAGGACGTGGCACTGGCGCTCGATTGTGCCGCGACCGAGTTCTTCAAGGGCGGCAACTACGTCTATGAAGGCGAGAAGAAGACCCGCGATCCCAAGGCTCAGGCCAAGTACCTGGCCAAGCTCGCCGCCGACTACCCGATCATCTCGATCGAGGACGGCATGGCCGAGGACGACTGGGAAGGCTGGAAGTACCTGACAGACATCTGCGGCGACAAAGTGCAACTGGTCGGCGACGACCTGTTCGTCACCAACTCGGCCCGCCTGCGCGACGGCATCAAGATGGGCGTCGCCAACTCGATCCTGGTCAAAGTCAACCAGATCGGTTCGCTGACCGAGACGCTCGACGCAGTCGAGACCGCGCACAAGGCAAGCTACACCGCCGTCATGTCGCACCGTTCGGGTGAAACCGAGGATTCGACCATTGCCGATCTCGCCGTTGCCACCAACTGCGGACAGATCAAGACCGGCTCGCTCGCCCGTTCGGATCGCACCGCCAAGTACAACCAGCTCATCCGCATCGAAGAAGAGCTCGGCAAGCAGGCGCGCTTTGCTGGCAGGTCGATCCTGCGCGGCTGATCCGATGGGCACATCAGGCGGGCGGCAAAGCGAGCGATCAAACAGACTGGCTTGCTGCCTGCTGATGGCTGCCGCCTTCAACTGGCTTCCTGCGTCGCCCGCACTGGCGCAGGACTCGACGGATGGCTTCCGTTCGCCGACCGGCAACATCCAATGCATGTTCTTCGACGACGATGCATCGATACGCTGTAACATCGCCGACAAGACAACGCCATTGCCACCGCGCCCGCAGGACTGCGAACTGGACTGGGGCAATGATTTCGGCCTGGATGAAACGTCGAGACGCGGTGTGCTGATGTGCGTCGGCGACACGATCGTCGGCGACTATCCGGACCTGGCCTATGGCGAAACTTTCGAGCGCGGAGACATCAGCTGCGTCTCCGAGCGCTCGGGCGTGACCTGCATCAACGGGCGGGGCGCGGGATTTGCGCTTTCGCGGGCGCGACAGCGGCTGTTTTGAATCTGACGCGGTTTTTCGTGCGAAACGAGACTGTCGTAACCCGACATTAAGTATGATTGGGCAACAAGGGTGCAAAAGGTTTTTGCGCACCATGTGGACACGCCAGCACAAGCAGACAAACACTGGGCGCCTGATCGTGCCGGCGCTGGCGGTGATGTTCCTGTCCTATTTCGGCTTCCACGCCTATCACGGCGAGTTCGGCATCTATTCCAAGTACCGGCTCGAAGCGCGCGCCGTCGAACTCCAGGCCCGGCTGGACACTGTCAGGGCGCAACGCCTCGACGTCGAACGCCGCGTACACATGCTCCACGATGGCTCGTTGGAGAAGGACATGCTTGACGAGCAGGCGCGCAACGCCTTGAATATGTCCCATGCCGATGAGCTCACCATAATGCGGCCATCCGGTCGCCGGATTAACTGACTTCCAGTTAATCAACAAGAAATCCAACGTTTTTAGACGCTTAACCGCATGCCTGCTATGCATTTTTCCGCATGGCGCAGCGTCACTCACCATGCTAGCGTTTGGACATGGAGAGGAGAGATTATGCATGATCTCCTCATTGTCCGCAAAGAGACGCCACTAGGGAGTGATGCATGGCCACCGCAGCCAAAAAAGCGCCTGCCAAATCTAAATCTGACTCAAAATCCCTTTCAGCACCGGTCACGCCTAAGCCGGTTGATTTCAGCAAGGAACAGGATCTCGCCGCCTATCGCGAGATGCTTCTGATCCGCCGCTTCGAGGAAAAGGCCGGCCAGCTCTACGGCATGGGCTTCATCGGCGGTTTCTGCCACCTCTATATCGGTCAGGAAGCGGTCGTCACCGGCCTGCAGATGTCGCTGATCGAAGGCGACCAGATGATCACCGCCTATCGCGATCACGGCCACATGCTTGCCATGGGTCTGTCGGCGCGCGGCGTTATGGCGGAACTGACCGGGCGTCGGGGCGGCTTGTCGAAAGGCAAGGGCGGCTCCATGCACATGTTCTCCAAGGAAAAGCACTTCTACGGCGGCCACGGCATCGTCGGCGCTCAGGTGTCGCTCGGTACCGGACTGGCTTTCGCCAACCGCTATCGTGAGAACCCGAATGTCTCGGTGACCTATTTCGGCGACGGCGCTGCCAACCAGGGCCAGGTCTATGAGAGCTTCAACATGGCCGCGCTGTGGAAGCTGCCGGTGATCTACGTCATCGAAAACAATCGCTACGCCATGGGCACCGCCGTTACGCGCGCTTCGGCCGAGACGGATTTCTCGCAGCGCGGCGTGTCCTTCAAGATTCCAGGCATCAAGGTCGACGGCATGGATGTGCGCGCGGTCAAGGCCGCCGGCGATCTCGCCACCGAATGGTGCCGTTCGGGCAACGGTCCGATGATCCTCGAGATGGAGACCTACCGCTATCGCGGTCACTCGATGTCTGATCCGGCCAAGTACCGCTCCAAGGACGAAGTGCAGAAGATGCGCTCCGAGCACGACCCGATCGAACAGGTCAAGGCGCGCCTCATCGCCAAGAAGTGGGCCAGCGAAGACGACCTCAAGGCGGTCGACAAGGATGTTCGCGACATTGTGGCTGACGCCGCAGACTTTGCTCAGACCGATCCCGAGCCGGATGCTTCCGAGCTCTGGACCGACATCTTGATCTAAGGGAGGGCGCGAACATGCCGATCGAAATTCTCATGCCTGCGCTCTCGCCGACGATGGAAGAGGGCAATCTGTCCAAGTGGTTGAAGAACGAGGGCGACAAGATCGTCGCCGGCGACGTCATCGCCGAAATCGAAACCGACAAGGCGACCATGGAAGTGGAAGCCGTTGACGAGGGCACCCTCGGCAAGGTCCTGATCGCCGCCGGCACCGAAGGCGTCAAGGTCAACACGCCGATCGCCGTGCTGCTGCAGGATGGCGAAAGCGCTGCCGACATCGGCAAGGGCGCAGCCCCGGCCAAGGCCGAGGCACCTCCCGCTGCAGCACCTGCTGCTGCTCCGGTTGCCGCTGCACCGGTTGCTGCCGCGCCCAAAACCGAAGTCGCTGCCGATCCCGACATTCCTGTCGGCACCGAGATGGTGTCGACGACCGTCCGCGAAGCGCTGCGCGATGCCATGGCCGAGGAAATGCGCCGCGACGGCGACGTGTTCATCATGGGCGAGGAGGTTGCCGAGTACCAGGGCGCCTACAAGATCACCCAAGGCCTCTTGCAGGAGTTCGGTCCGCGTCGCGTCGTCGACACTCCGATTACCGAGCACGGCTTTGCCGGCGTCGGCGTCGGCGCCGCGATGACCGGCCTCAAGCCGATCGTCGAGTTCATGACCTTCAACTTCGCCATGCAGGCGATCGACCAGATCGTCAACTCGGCTGCAAAGACGCTCTACATGTCGGGTGGCCAGATGGGCGCGCCGATCGTCTTCCGTGGACCGAGCGGTGCGGCTGCCCGCGTCGCGGCCCAGCACTCGCAGTGCTATGCCGCATGGTACAGCCACATTCCGGGCCTCAAGGTGGTGATGCCGTACTCGGCAGCCGATGCCAAGGGCCTGCTCAAGGCTGCCATCCGCGACCCGAACCCGGTCATCTTCCTCGAGAACGAAATCCTCTACGGCCATTCCTTCGATGTGCCGAAGCTCGATGATTTCGTTCTGCCGATCGGCAAGGCGCGCATCCACAAGACCGGCAAGGACGTCACCATCGTGTCGTTCGGCATCGGCATGACCTATGCGATCAAGGCCGAGGCAGAACTTCGTGGCATGGGTATCGATGCTGAAATCATCGATCTCCGCACCATCCGTCCGCTCGACTTCGACACCATCATTGCCTCGGTGAAGAAGACCAACAGGCTGATCGTGGTGGAAGAGGGCTTCCCGCAGTCGTCGGTCGGCGACCACATCGCCAACCAGGTGTCGCAGCGTGCCTTCGATCACCTCGACGCGCCTGTCATCACCATCGCCGGCAAGGACGTGCCGATGCCCTACGCCGCCAATCTCGAAAAGCTCGCTCTGCCGAATGTCGGCGAAGTGATCGAGGCGGTCAAAGCAGTCACGTATCGCTGACACGGGCGGGAGGTCATCATGCCGATCAATATCACTATGCCTGCCCTTTCGCCGACCATGGAAGAGGGCAATCTGGCCAAGTGGCTGGTCAAGGAAGGCGACAAGGTTTCGCCCGGCGACGTGATCGCCGAGATCGAGACCGACAAGGCAACGATGGAAGTCGAGGCCGTCGATGAGGGCACCGTCGCCAAGCTGCTGGTTCCGGCCGGCACCGAAGGCGTCAAGGTCAACGCGCTGATCGCCATTCTCGCCGGCGACGGCGAAGATGTCGCGGCTGCGGCCAAGGGCGGCGATGCCGCTCCTGCCAAGGCAGACGCGCCGAAGGCGGAAGCACCTGCTGCCGCGGCACCTGCGGCGGCCGCTGCTGCTCCGGTCGCCGCCGCGCCCGTTGCTGCTCCGGCAGCCAAGCCGGCTGCGACCGACGGCGCTGCAACCTCCAGCGACGGCCGGACCTTTGCATCGCCGCTCGCCCGCCGCATCGCCAAGGATTCGGGCGTCGACCTTTCGGCTGTCACCGGCACCGGTCCGCATGGCCGTGTCGTCAAAGCCGACGTCGAGGCTGCGATCTCGGGTGGCGGCGCCAAGGCTGCTCCTGCTGCCAAGGCTCCGGCCGGTGTTCCGGCTGCAGCACCCGCTGCCAAGGGCATGTCGGACGAACAGGTGCTCAAGCTGTTCGAAGAAGGCAGCTACGAGCTCATCCCGCACGACAACATGCGCAAGACCATCGCGCGCCGTCTTGTCGAGGCCAAGAGCACCATCCCGCACTTCTATCTGACGCTCGACTGCGAGATCGACGCGCTGCTGGCGCTCCGCGCCCAGCTCAACGCAGCGGCGCCGGTGCGCAAGACCGAAAAGGGCGACGTGCCGGCCTACAAGCTGTCGGTCAATGACATGATCATCAAGGCGATGGCGATGGCCCTGACGGCCGTTCCTGACGCCAATGTGTCATGGACCGACCAGGCCATGGTCAAGCACAAGCACGCCGACGTCGGTGTCGCCGTGTCAATCCCGGGCGGCCTGATCACCCCGATCATCCGCCAGGCCGACATCAAGACGCTGTCGGTCATTTCCAATGAAATGAAGGACCTTGCCAGCAGGGCCCGCAACCGCAAGCTCAAGCCTGAGGAATATCAGGGCGGCACAAGTGCCGTCTCCAACCTCGGCATGTTCGGCATCAAGGACTTCTCGGCCGTCATCAACCCGCCGCACGCCACCATCCTGGCGGTCGGCGCGGGCGAGGAACGGGCGGTCGTCAAGAATGGCGAGATCAAGATCGCCAATGTGATGTCGGTGACGCTGTCGACCGACCACCGCGCCGTCGACGGTGCGCTTGGCGCCGAACTGCTCTCGGCCTTCAAGCGCTTCATCGAAAACCCGATGGGCATGCTGGTGTAGTTTCCCCATTTCCCCTCCCTGCAAAGGGAGGGGATTCGAGGACTTCAATCATGAAGACTGTGCTTTGTTATGGCGACTCGCTGACCTGGGGCTATGATGCCGCGGGTCCGGGCCGTCACGCGCTTGAAGACCGCTGGCCAAGCGTGCTGCAGGCCGAACTGGGCGAGGGCGTCGACGTCATCGCCGAAGGGCTGAACGGCCGCACGACTGCCTTCGACGACAACCTTGCCGCTGCCGACCGTAACGGTGCGCGGCTTCTGCCGACCATCCTCGGCACCCATGCGCCGATCGATGTCGTCATCATCATGCTCGGCGCCAACGACATGAAGCCCTGGATCCACGGCAACCCGCTGGCCGCGAGGCAGGGCATGGCGCGCCTCGTCGCCATCGTGCGCTCCTACGACCACGGCATGGGCCATGCCGCGCCAGAAATCCTGCTGGTGTCGCCGCCAGCTGTCAGCCGCACAGAAAATGCCGAATATAAGGACATGTTCGCCGGCGGTGACGAGGCCTCGAAGCAGCTTGCCCCTCTTTATGCGGCGCTCGCCGACGAGGTCGGCTGCGGCTTCTTCGACGCCGGCTCCGTTGCCGGGACGATACCGCTCGACGGCGTGCATCTCGATGCCGAAAACACGCGGGCCATCGGCCACGCCATTGCGCCGATCGTGCGCGTGATGCTGGAGCTTTAGAGCTTGGCCGGCGTTATCACCATCCGCAGGGCCGAGCGGCGCGACGCTGCCGAACTGGCCATCCTTGTCGACCTGTCGTCGCACGGGCTGGCGTCGTGGCTTTGGTACGGCGCGGTGCTCGAAGGCACGACGCAGACAGCACTCGAACATGGCCGCAACCAGCTGCGTTGCGACGACGACCGTGCCGGCTGGACGAATGCCAGCCTTGCACTGGTCGATGACGAGATCGCCGGCCTGGTGATCGGCCATGTCGTCGAGCCTTCCTTTGCCGAAGAGAACGCACCGCACCCGGTGTTCGAGCCGATCCTCGTGCTTCAGCAAAGGACGATCGGCCACTGGTTCATCGACAGCGTCGGTGTCTACCAGCACCATCGTGGACATGGCATCGGCCGAAAGCTCGTCGACCACGAACTCGCCCGCGCCGGCACCCGACCGGTCAGCCTGATCACCGAAAGCGATAACGACGTGGCGCTCGGCCTCTACAAATCCTGCGGGTTTGAGGAAATCGCGCGCCAGCCATCCGTATCGACCGAGACCTACAGCAAGCAACACGACTGGGTGCTGCTCACGCGCAGCGCGACCTGAACAAGAGGCACACTCATGGCTGACAACTACGACGTCATCATTATCGGCTCCGGCCCCGGCGGCTATATCGCTGCGATCCGCGCTGCCCAGCTCGGCCTCAAGACTGCGGTTGTCGAGCGCGAGCATCTCGCCGGCATCTGCTCCAACTGGGGCTGCATCCCAACCAAGGCGCTGCTGCGCTCGGCCGAAGTGCTGCATCTCGCCGAGCACGCCAAGAATTACGGCCTGAAGCTCGAAGGCTCGATCTCGCCCGACCTCAAGGCCATCGTCGACCGGTCGCGCGGCATTGCCCAGCGGATGAATGGCGGCGTCGGCTTCCTGATGAAGAAGAACAAGGTCGACGTCATCTGGGGTGAGGCGAAGCTCACCAAGCCCGGTCAGATCGTTGTTTCCAAGTCGTCGAAAAAGCCGATGGAGCCGCAGGCGCCGCTGCCCAAGAACACATTGGGCGAGGGCACATACTCGGCCAAGCACATCATCGTCGCCACCGGCGCCCGTCCGCGCGCGCTGCCCGGCATCGAGCCGGATGGCAAGCTGATCTGGACCTATTTCGAGGCGATGGTGCCGCCGGAGATGCCGAAGTCGCTGCTGGTCATGGGGTCAGGCGCCATCGGCATCGAATTCGCCTCGTTCTATCGCACGATGGGCGTCGAGGTGACAGTTGTCGAAGTGATGCCGGCCGTCATGCCTGTGGAAGACGCCGAGATCTCGGCCTTCGCCAAGAAGCAGTTCGAAAAGCAGGGCATGAAGATCCATCTCGAGGCCAAGGTCACCAAGGTCGAGAAGGGCGCCAATTCGGTTACCGCCCATGTCGAGATGAAGGACGGCAAGATCGAGAAGATCACCGCCGACCGCATGATCTCAGCCGTCGGCGTGCAGGGCAACATCGAAAACATCGGCCTCGAAGCGCTCGGCGTGAAGACCGACCGCGGCTGCATCGTCATCGACGGCTACGGCAAGACCAATGTACCGGGCATCTATGCCATCGGCGACGTCGCTGGTCCGCCCATGCTGGCGCACAAGGCCGAGCACGAGGCCGTCATCTGTGTTGAGAAGATCGCCGGTCTGCCCAACGTGCATCCGATGGACAAGCTCAAGATTCCGGGCTGCACCTACTGCAACCCGCAGGTCGCTTCCGTCGGCCTGACCGAAGCCAAGGCCAAGGAGACCGGGCACGACATCCGCGTCGGCCGCTTCCCCTTCGTTGCCAATGGCAAGGCGATCGCGCTCGGCGAGGACCAGGGCATGGTCAAGACCATCTTCGACAAGAAGACCGGTCAGTTGCTCGGCGCGCACCTCGTCGGCGCCGAAGTGACCGAACTGATCCAGGGCTTTGTCGTGGCGATGAACCTCGAGACGACGGAAGAAGAGCTGATGCACACCATCTTCCCGCATCCGACGATCTCGGAAACGATGAAGGAAAGCGTGCTCGACGCCTATGGGCGTGCGCTCAACGCATGACCGATACGCATCGGCGCGCCTGTTGCGACGCGCCTGATGGAACTATATCAGCAGAACGTCCGCGAGTGGCCGGAGACGACTGATGGAACAGAGTTACGGAATCATGGGCATGCCGGGCGTCGGTTTCTTCGGCATGCTGCTCATCGGCTTCCTTGCCGGCTACGTCGCCGAGCGCACGATGAATCGTGACCACGGCTTCCTGACCAACATCCTCGTCGGCATCGCCGGATCGTTTGTCGGCGGCACTCTGGCGGGGCTGCTCGGTATCAATTATTACGGCTTCATGGGCAATCTGATCGTCGCCATCGCAGGTGCGGTCGTCGTGCTCTGGATTTTCGGCCGCTCGCAAGCGCGTCGGCCTTGATAGGATATACTGATGGTCACTGTGCTTGATCTCAAAGACCGTCCGCGCGCGCGGCACCCGGAAAAGGCCCACCGGCCCGATCAGGAGGTTCTGCGCAAGCCGGACTGGATCCGTGTCAAGGCGCCGGTGTCGCGCGGCTATCAGGAAACGCGCGAGATCGTGAAGTCGCACAAGCTGGTCACCGTCTGCGAAGAGGCCGGCTGCCCCAACATTGGCGAGTGCTGGGAAAAGAAGCACGCAACCTTCATGATCATGGGCGAAATCTGCACCCGCGCCTGTGCGTTCTGCAATGTCGCCACCGGCATCCCGACGGCGCTCGACCCGAACGAGCCAGAGAGCGTGGCCAAGGCCGTCGCCCAGATGGGCCTGACCCACGTGGTCATCACTTCGGTCGACCGCGACGATCTGGCCGACGGAGGTGCCCAGCATTTTGCCGACGTGATCCACGCCATCCGCCGGCTGACGCCGAGCACGACCATCGAAATCCTGACGCCCGACTTCCTGCGCAAGGAAGGGGCGCTCGAGATCGTCGTTGCCGCGCGCCCCGACGTCTTCAACCACAATCTGGAAACGGTGCCGTCGAACTATCTGACCGTTCGCCCCGGTGCGCGCTACTTCCACTCGATACGCCTGCTGCAGCGGGTCAAGGAACTCGATCCCTCGATCTTCACCAAGTCCGGCATCATGGTCGGGCTCGGCGAGGAGCGCAATGAAGTGCTGCAGCTGATGGACGACCTGCGCAGCGCCAATGTCGACTTCATGACCATCGGCCAGTACCTGCAGCCTTCGAAGAAGCACCATCCGGTCAAGAAGTTCGTGACGCCTGATGAATTCCAGTCCTACGCCACGGTCGGCAAGTCCAAGGGCTTCCTGCTGGTTGCCTCGAGCCCGCTGACGCGCTCGTCGCATCATGCCGGCGATGATTTTGCCAAGCTCCGCGCCGCGCGCGAAGCGCTGCTCGCGAAAAAGGCCTGATCAGCGCCGGATGCCAAAATTCGAAACCACCCGCCACGTCGGCCACCCGCCGGACAAGATGTTCGCCCTGGTTGCCGATGTGGAGAAGTATCCCGAATTCCTGCCGCTTTGCGAGGCACTCTACGTCCGCTCACGGCGCGAGCGCGATGGACGTGAGATTCTCGTGGCCGACATGACCGTCGGCTACAAGGCATTCCGCGAGACTTTCACCACCCAGGTGCTGCTCACGCCTGACGAAAACACCATCGACGTCAAATACCTCGATGGCCCGTTCCGCTATCTCACCAATGAATGGAAATTCGTCCCAGCGCCCGACGGCGGCTCCGGCGTCGAATTCTTCATCGACTATGAGTTCAAGAACCGCATCCTCGGCGCCCTGATGGGCACCATGTTCGACCGCGCCTTCCGCATGTTCGCCGAAGCCTTCGAGAAGCGCGCCGACGCGATCTACGGGCCCGCGAAACCGGCCTGACCGATGGCCCGCAGGCCCAATCCCAGTGCCGTCCTCACCGTCTCGCGGCGGATGAAATCGCGCCCCTTGTCTTGGAAGATTCGAAACTCCGCTTCCACGGGCGCGCCTGTGCGCGCGACACCGAACCAGACGAGCCCGACCGGCTTTTCGGCCGAGCCGCCGCCGGGGCCGGCGACACCTGTTACCGCAAGCGCCAGGCTGGCACGTGAATGGGCAAGCGCACCCACTGCCATTTCAAGCGCCGTTTCGCGCGACACCGCGCCGTGGGCGCCGAGCGTCGCCTCGGAGACGCCGAGCATCTCCATCTTCGCTTCGTTGGAATAGGTGATGAAGCCGCGGTCGACGACGGCCGACGAGCCGGCAATGTCGGTCAAGGCAGCGATGATCATGCCGCCCGTGCAGCTTTCGGCCGTTGCGATCATGATGCCCTGGGCAAGGCAAGCGTCGAGCAGGGCCGAGGCGAGGGCGGTGTCGCTCATTCCGGCAGCTCTCCAGGATAGACCACGCTTGCGGTCGCAATCGCGGCGATGCCTTCCTCGCGCCCGATGAAGCCCAGCTTCTCGTTGGTCGTGGCCTTGATCGAGATGCGCTCGGGCGCGATGCGCAGCATGTCGGCGAGCGCCGTCGTCATCGCCGCGCGATGTGGGCCGACCTTCGGCGCCTCGCAGATCAGCGTGACGTCGGCATTGGCGATACGGCCGCCGCGAGAACGCACGATCGCCGCCGCGTGTTCGACGAACTGGCGTGACGCAGCGCCCTTCCACTGCGGGTCGGATGGAGGGAAATGGGTTCCGATGTCGCCGGCACCGCAGGTGGCCAGCAGCGCGTCGGTCAGTGCATGCAGCCCGACATCGGCGTCGGAATGGCCATTCAGCTTCTTCGAATGCGCAATCTTCACGCCGCACAGCCAGACATGGTCGCCCGGTTCGAACGAATGCACGTCATAGCCGTTGCCGGTGCGGACGTCGGGAAAGCTTGGTGCGTGGCCGGAAAGGCGCTGGTCGGCCATGGCGATGTCCTTAGCCCAGGTGAGTTTGACGTTGTCGGGCGAGCCGAGTACCAGACGAACCGGGATGCCTGCCCATTCGGCGATGGCGGAATCGTCGGTGAAATCGCTGCGGCCGGCCTCGAAGGCGCGCTGGTGCGCGGAAAAGATCGGCTCGAACGGAAAGCCCTGCGGCGTCTGCGCCGAATGCAGGCCCGCACGCGGCACGGTTTCGGCCACGGTGCGGTCGAACGCTTCTTTCTTGAGTGTGTCGGAAACCGGCAGTGACGGCAACGAGCCGTGACTGGCGTCGATGCCCGATATGGCGCGGTCGATGACCTCGGCGCCGATGAACGGCCGGACCCCGTCATGGATCAGTACGGCCTGCGGCCTGGCGTCCTGCAGGGCGATGAGTGCAAAGCGTGTCGAATCCTGGCGCGTGGCGCCGCCTATGACTGTGGTGACGCGCGCGGCAAGTTCCCCCGTCGCCGCTGCAAAAAGCTCGCCATCGTCGGCGTGGATGGCGACCGCGATCGGCCCGACCCTGGGGTGGTCGAGAAATGCCTTCAGCGTGTGCCAGATCACCGCCCTGCCGCCGATCCGGCGATATTGCTTCGGACCGTCAGCCTGGCCGGCGCGTTCGCCGCGCCCGGCTGCCACGACCACGACGGCGACCTTCGAATTCTGCTGGTTGGGCAACGGCTTCGGATTCATGAGAGAGGCTTAGCCGCGAGGCCTGCGGAAGGCCAGAGGAATCCAGAAAGCGCCGCATTCGGCTGTCATTTCGCAGTTGCACAATGATCCAATCGTGGCTACTCATTGTGCAGCAGTGAATGGTGCTTTGTTTTTGTGCATGACTGATCTGGAAAAACTTTGCGAGCCGCTTTCGATCGGCGATGTGACGATCCGCAACCGGGTGTTCCTGGCGCCGATGTCGGGCGTCACCGACGAGGCCTTTCGCACGCGCGCTTATGCCCATGGTGCCGGCCTTGTCGTGTCGGAGATGGTGGCGAGCGGCGAACTGGCAAAGGGGCGGGGCTCCAGCGGCTTCCGCATCCGCCATTCCGGCCTGCCGGTGCATATGGTTCAGCTCGCAGGCCGCGAGGCGGCACATATGGCCGAGGCCGCACGCATCGCCGTTGGCGAAGGTGCAGATGTAATCGATATCAACATGGGCTGTCCGGCCAAGAAGGTGACGGGCGGCTATGCCGGCTCGGCGCTGATGCGCGACCTCGACTATGCGCTGACCTTGATCGATGCCGTCGTTGGATCAGTCGACGTGCCCGTGACCCTCAAGATGAGGCTGGGCTGGGACGATGACGTGCTCAATGCGCCTGACCTGGCCAGCCGTGCCGAGCAGGCCGGCGTCAGGATGGTCACCGTGCATGGCCGCACGCGCTGCCAGTTCTATCAGGGCAAAGCCGACTGGCGCGCCATTGCGCGGGTCAAGCAGGCCGTCCGCATTCCCGTTGTCGCCAATGGCGATGTGGCGACACCGGAAGATGCCGTGGGTATTCTCCAACAGTCGGGCGCCGACGCCGTCATGGCGGGGCGTTCGCACTACGGCGCGCCCTGGACCGCCGGCGCGATCGCCGCTGCCGCAGGCAGGAGCGGTGCAACTGATGTGCCCCGGACGTCGCCTGAACTGGCCGACTATGCCGTTGCCCATTACGAGGACATGCTGGCACTCTATGGCATCGAGAGCGGCCTGCGCCAGGCGCGCAAGCATCTCGGCTGGTATCTCGATCGCCACACCACAGAACTGCCTGACGAGCTGCGCCGCCGGGTGCTGACCTCGTTCGAGCCGCAGCAGGTGATTTCTTCGCTGCGTGAAGCACTTGCGGCTTTCGGCGAAAGTTCGTTCGAAAGGAATGCCGCATGAGCTTCGACCGTGCGCCGACGCCTCAGCCGGCCGATGCCGCGCAGATCGTGCTCAACACCATCCGCCGCCCTGTCATCATGATCGGGCCTGACAACTTCATCACCTTCGCCAACGCCGATGCCGAGGATTTCTTCCGTTCCAGCGCCGCCATGCTGGCGCGCAGCGAACTGTCGCGCTTCGTGCCCTTCGGCAGTCCCATCCTGCAACTGGTCGAGCAGGTGCGCGCGCGCAACACGCCCGTCAACGAGTACCGTGTCGACGTGTCGTCGCCCCGGCTCGGCATCGAAAAGATGGTCGATCTCTACGTCGCGCCTGCATCCGAGCTGCCGGGTTCGGTGGTGGTGATGTTCCAGGAGCGCTCGATGGCCGACAAGATCGACCGTCAGATGACGCATCGCGGTGCGGCGCGCTCGGTCACCGGCCTTGCCGCCATGCTCGCCCATGAAATCAAGAACCCGCTGTCGGGCATCAGGGGCGCGGCACAGCTGCTGGAGCTGAATGCTTCCGACGACGATCGTTCGTTGACCCGGCTGATCATCGACGAGACCGACCGCATCGTTTCGCTTGTCGACCGGATGGAAGTGTTTTCCGACGAGCGGCCGATCGACCGTTATCCCGTCAACATCCACGTCGTGCTTGATCACGTGAAGGCGCTGGCCAGGAACGGCTTTGCCAATGGAATCAAGATCCTGGAGGACTACGATCCGTCGCTGCCGCCGGTTTATGCCAACCGCGACCAGCTGATCCAGGTCTTCCTCAATCTGGTCAAGAACGCCGCCGAGGCGATCGGCCACGACCCGCATGGCGAGATCACGCTGTCCACCGCCTTCAAGCCCGGCATCCGCATGTCGATTCCCGGCACCCAGGATCGCGTCTCGCTGCCGCTGGAATTCTGCGTCCACGACAACGGATCGGGCGTCTCCGAGGACATCCTGCCGATCCTGTTCGACCCTTTCATCACTACCAAGCCCAATGGCTCGGGCCTCGGCCTCGCGCTTGTCGCCAAGATCGTCGGTGACCATGGCGGGGTGATCGAGTGCGATTCGACACCGCGCGGCACCACCTTCCGCATCCTGATGCCCGCCTGGAAGGAACTGCCCGTGCATCTCGACGACGACAGTGAAGGAGCCCATCGATGAGCGTGCGCGGAAACATCCTTGTCGCCGATGACGATGCGGCGATCCGCACGGTGCTCAATCAGGCGCTGTCGCGCATGGGGCATGAGGTTCGCGTCACCTCCAACGCCGCGACGCTGTGGCGCTGGGTGGCGGCCGGCGAGGGCGATCTTGTCATCACCGACGTGGTGATGCCCGACGAGAACGCCTTCGACATGCTGCCGCGCATAAAGAAGGCGCGGCCGGAGCTGCCGGTCATCGTCATGAGCGCGCAGAACACCTTCATGACCGCCATCCGCGCTTCGGAAACCGGTGCCTACGAGTATCTGCCCAAGCCCTTCGATCTCACCGAACTGCTGAGCATCGTCAACCGCGCACTGTCAGAGCCACGGCGGCCGAAGAGCGAACAGCGCCATGACGAGCAGCCCGACGCCATGCCTCTGGTCGGCCGTTCGGCGGCGATGCAGGACATCTACCGTATGCTCGCCCGCATGATGCAGACGGACCTGACCGTCATGATCTCGGGCGAATCGGGCACCGGCAAGGAACTGGTGGCACGCGCGCTCCATGAGTATGGCCGCCGCCGCAACGGGCCGTTCGTTGCCATCAACATGGCCGCCATCCCGCGCGACCTGATCGAATCCGAGCTCTTCGGCCACGAGAAGGGTGCCTTCACCGGGGCGCAGAACCGCTCGACCGGCCGCTTCGAGCAGGCCGATGGTGGTACGCTGTTCCTCGACGAAATCGGCGACATGCCGATGGAAGCGCAGACCAGGCTGCTCCGCGTGTTGCAGCAGGGCGAGTACACAACGGTCGGCGGGCGCACGCCGATCAAGACCGACGTGCGCATCGTTGCGGCCACCAACAAGGACCTGCGTACGCTCATCAATCAGGGTCTGTTCCGCGAGGATTTATTCTATCGCCTCAATGTCGTACCGCTTCGTCTTCCAGCGTTGCGCGAACGCTCGGAGGATGTTCCCGACCTTGTCCGCCATTTCTTCAAGCAGGGCGTCAGCGAAGGCCTTCAGGCCAAGCGCATCTCGGCCGGCGGCGTCGAATTGATGAAGCGCTATCCCTGGCCGGGCAATGTGCGCGAGCTGGAAAATCTGGTGCGCCGGCTGGCGGCACTCTATCCGCAGGACGAGATTTCGGCCGAAATCATCGAGTCCGAGCTCAAGTCAGGCGAGCAGCCCGTCGTGCCCGGCGGCAATCTCATTCCCGACGATCTGTCGGTGGGCCAGGCCGTCGAACACTTCCTTCAGCGCTATTTCGCGATGTTCGCCGGCGACCTGCCGCCGCCTGGGCTCTACCAGCGCATCCTGGCCGAGGTCGAATACCCGCTGGTGCTGGCTTCGATGACGGCGACGCGCGGCAACCAGATCAAGGCCGCAGAACTTCTGGGCCTCAACCGCAACACGCTGCGCAAGAAGATCCGTGAACTCGGCGTCAACGTCTACAAATCGTCGCGGCCCGTCTGACGCGCCCAAGCCCGCGTCCGGCCCCAGGACGCTTGCTTGAAGACGCTTATCTGTCGATAGCCCGTCTAAACATTTTCGCTTCAGGCGAAAATGTTGCATAATCGCCACAATGCGTTGCATAGATGCGCCGCAATCAATGTCTCTACACGGCAGCATGGCGAGCCAGGCACAACCTCTGAACGACAAGACACCCGTGCAACCCCGGCAGGAAGGTCGCCGCCTTCTCGCGCTTCCGGGCGTGCTGGCTATTGCCGCGGCGCTGGTTTCGGCGGCGGTGTCGTTCGCTATCCTGATCGGCGTGACGCCGATCACCCCTGATTCGACGACAACGCTGGCGCTTATCGCCATCAATGCAGTGCTGGTGCTGATCCTCGTCGGGCTGATTGCCTTCGAGATCCAGCGCATCGTCATGGCCCGCAGGCGCGGCAAGGCAGCGTCGCGGCTGCATGTGCGCATCGTCACAATGTTCGCGCTGGTGGCAGCGCTGCCGGCACTGCTGGTCGCCGTCGTCGCGTCGATCACGCTCGACATCGGCCTCGACCGCTGGTTCCAGATCCGCACCACGACAATCGTCAACTCGTCGCTGTCGATCGCCGAGGCCTATGTCCAGGAGAACGCGCGCAATCTGCAGAGCACGACGCTGTCGATGGCCAACGACCTCGACAACAACCGTCCGCTCTACGGTCTCGACCGCAGCGGCTTCCTCGACTTCATGGGCCGGCAGGCGCAACTGCGCGCGCTCGCCCATGCAGCCCTGATCAGCGCCGACGGCTCTTTCGTCATGAGCGCCAAGACCGGCGCTGATTTCGCCATGCCCGAACCTCCTGCCGTTGCGGTCCAGACCGCGGCGGACGGCAAGCCGGTGCTGATCGAGCCGAAGACGCGCAACATCGTCGGCGCCATCATCAAGCTGCGTGAGATCGAAGGGCTCTATCTCTACACGATCCGCCTGGTCGATCCCGAGGTGATCAAGGCGCGCCAGATCGTCACTGCAAATACCGAAGAGTATCGCGACCTCGGCGCCAACCGGCGCACGACGCAGATCGCCTTCGCCCTGCTTTATCTCGGCCTCACGCTGATCGTCGTGCTGTCGGCTATCTGGACCGGCATCGCGGTCGCGGACCGCATCGTCCGGCCGATCCGCCAGCTGATCGGCGCCGCCGACGAGGTGGCGACGGGCAATCTCGATGTTTCGGTGCCGGTGCGGCAATCGGATGGCGACGTCGGCGCGCTCAGCGACACGTTCAACAACATGCTGCTCGAGCTCAAGTCGCAGCGTAACGAGATCCTGACCGCCAAGGACGTCATCGACGAACGCCGCCGTTTCTCGGAAGCCGTGCTTTCCGGCGTCACCGCCGGCGTCATTGGCGTCGACCCCTATGGCAGCATCACCATCGTCAATCCTTCGGCCGAAGCGATGCTGGCGATTTCGGCGTCCGAGTCGCTTGGCCAGAACCTGTCGATCCTGTTGCCTCACGTCGGCCGCGTCTTTGAGATCGGCCGCAAGTCGGGCCGCGCCGTCTACCGCGAGCAGGTCACCTTCTACCGCGCAGGCGCCGAGCGCACCTTCAACGTGCAGGTGACGGTCGAGGAGGGTGAAAGCGAGGTCGGCGACAAGTCCTATGTCGTGACCATCGACGACATCACCGACCTCGTCACGGCACAGCGCACCTCTGCCTGGGCCGACGTTGCACGGCGCATAGCCCACGAGATCAAGAACCCGCTGACGCCGATCCAGCTGTCGGCGGAGCGCATTCGCCGCCGCTATGGCAAGGTCATCACCGAAGACCGCGAGGTCTTCGACCAGTGCACCGAAACCATCATCCGCCAGGTCGGCGACATAGGCCGTATGGTCGATGAATTCTCGGCCTTCGCGCGTATGCCGAAGCCCGAGATGAAGGTGATCGACATTCGCGAGCCGCTGCGCGAGGCGTCTTTCCTTGTCGAGGTCA
Source organism: Aminobacter aminovorans (assembly GCF_900445235.1). NCBI lineage: Bacteria > Pseudomonadati > Pseudomonadota > Alphaproteobacteria > Hyphomicrobiales > Phyllobacteriaceae > Aminobacter > Aminobacter aminovorans. The sequence goes on from NZ_UFSM01000001.1 coordinate 3,057,820, forward strand.
GCCGCGCCGACATCGCCTTCGAGCGCGAGATCACGCCCGGTCCGCTCAAGGGAACCTTCGATAGCCGCCTGATGGCCCAGGCCTTCGGCAATGTCATCAAGAATGCCGCCGAGGCGATCGAGGCGGCGGAACGCCAGACCGGTGAGGCCGGGGTCATCAAGATCCGGGCGCGGCGGGACGGCAACTCGATCCGCATCGATGTGATCGACAATGGCAAGGGATTGCCGCGCGAGAATCGCCAGCGGCTGCTCGAGCCCTATATGACGACACGCGAGAAAGGCACCGGCCTCGGCCTCGCTATCGTCAAGAAGATTGTCGAGGACCACGGCGGAAGATTGGAACTTCACGACGCACCAGCCGATTTCCATGGCGGGCGCGGCGCGATGATCAGCATGGTCCTGCCTGCGGCGGCCGAAGAGGCCGCGGCACCCAAGGGTGCCGACGACGCAGTGCAGGGCAGAGAAACCGAAAAGGTCGGAAATGGCGTCTGATATTCTTATCGTTGACGACGAGGAAGACATCCGCGAACTCGTTGCGGGCATCCTGAGCGACGAAGGTCACGAAACCCGCACGGCGTTCGACGCCGACAGCGCGCTTGCCGCTATTGCGGACCGAGCGCCGCGCCTTGTCTTCCTCGACATCTGGTTGCAGGGGTCGCGGCTGGACGGTCTGGCCTTGCTCGACGCGATCAAGACGCTGCATCCCAACCTGCCGGTGGTGATGATCTCCGGCCATGGCAACATTGAAACAGCCGTTTCGGCGATCCGCCGCGGCGCCTATGATTTCATCGAGAAGCCGTTCAAGGCCGACCGGCTGATCCTGATCGCCGAGCGCGCGCTCGAAACCTCGAAGCTGAAGCGCGAGGTCTCCGACCTCAAGATGCGCAGCGGCGAAACGCACGATCTGATCGGCATGTCGTCTGCGATGAGCCAGCTGCGCCAGACCATCGATCGTGTCGCGCCGACCAACAGCCGCGTCATGATCATCGGCCCGTCGGGTTCCGGCAAGGAAATGGCCGCGCGCGCCATCCATGCCCTGTCGTCGCGGAAGAACGGTCCGTTCGTCGCACTCAACGCCGCGACGATCACGCCGGAGCGCATGGAGATCGAGCTGTTCGGCACCGAATCGAATGGTGGCGAACGCAAGGTCGGCGCACTTGAAGAGGCGCATCAGGGCATATTGTACCTCGACGAAATCGCCGACATGCCGCGCGAAACGCAGAACAAGATCCTGCGCGTGCTCGTCGAACAGCAGTTCGAGCGCGTCGGCGGCACCAAGCGGGTCAAGGTCGATGTCCGCATCATCTCGTCAACGGCGCAGAACCTCGAGGCGATGATCGCCGAGGGGCGCTTCCGCGAGGATCTCTATCACCGCCTTGCCGTCGTGCCTGTCATGGTGCCGGGGCTTGCCGAGCGTCGCGAGGACATTCCCTACCTTGTCGACAACTTCATGAAACAGATGGCCAAGCAGGCGGGCATCAAGCCGCGCCGCATCGGTGACGACGCGCTCGCCGTGCTCCAGGCTCACAACTGGCCTGGCAACGTCCGGCAGCTGCGCAACAATGTCGAGCGGTTGCTGATCCTCGCCCGCAGCGACAATCCCGAGGCGCCGATTACCGCCGACCTGCTGCCGTCCGAAATCGGCGACGTCATGCCGCGTGCGCCGAACCAGTCGGACCAGCACATCATGGCGCTGCCGCTTCGCGAGGCGCGGGAGATGTTCGAGAAGGAGTATCTCATCGCCCAGATCAATCGCTTCGGTGGCAACATCTCCAAGACTGCCGAGTTCATCGGCATGGAGCGCTCGGCACTTCACCGCAAGCTCAAGTCGCTCGGCGTCTAGCATGGTGCTCGATGCGGTTTCAGCTGAGATGGCGAACGGCCAGGATCGATCGATGACATGCGCGTAATCATCTGCGGGGCGGGACAGGTCGGTTACGGCATCGCGGAAAGGCTGGCGGCGGAAAAGAACGACGTCTCGATCATCGACACCGCGCCCGAACTGATCCATGCGGTGCGCGACCAGCTCGACGTGCGTGGTTTCGTCGGCCACGGCTCGCATCCAGAGGTGCTGGAGGCCGCCGGCGCCCAGAACGCCGACATGATCATCGCGGTGACCTTGTTCGACGAGGTCAACATCGTCGCCTGCGAAGTGGCGCACGCTTTGTTCAACGTGCCGATGAAGGTCGCCCGCATCCGCTCGCAGGCCTATTTGCAGCCGCACTACCAGGACCTGTTCTCGCGCGACCATCTGCCGATCGACGTGATCATCTCGCCTGAGCTGGAAGTGGGCGAAATGGTGCTGCGCCGCATCACGCTGCCCGGTGCCGTCGATGTCGTCCGCTTCGCCGAAAACCACATCATCATGGTGGCGATCGAGTGCCTGGAGGATTGCCCTGTCATCAACACGCCGCTGGCGCAGCTCAGCGAGCTTTTCCCCGACCTGCCGTCGACAGTCGTCGGCGTGACGCGCAATGGCCGCCTGTTCATCCCGCATTCGGCCGACCAGCTTGTGGCGGGCGATCTTGCCTATGTCGTGACCACCAAGGAACAGGTCCGGCGCACGCTCGGCCTGTTCGGCCACGATGAGCAGGAAGCGACCCGCATCGTCATTGCCGGCGGCGGCAATATCGGCCTGTTTGTGGCCCGCACGCTCGAACAGCGCCAGAGCCGCACCAAGATCAAGATCATCGAGGCGCACCGGGAGCGCGCGATCAAGGTCGCCGACGAGTTGCGTCGTACCGTGGTGCTCAACGGCAGCGCGCTCGACCAGAAGCTTCTGATGGAAGCCGACATTCAGGACGCCGACCTGATGGTGGCGCTGACCAACAACGACCAGGTCAACATCCTTTCCTCCGTCATGGCCAAGCGGCTGGGCTGCAAGGGCAATCTCGCTCTGATCAACAACCCGGCCTATCACGACCTGACCAAGCCGCTCGGCATCGACGCGCACGTCAATCCGAGTGCCGTCACGATCTCGCGCGTGCTCCAGCATGTCAGGCGCGGCCGCATCCGCCAGGTGCACTCGATCCAGCGCGGTGCCGCCGAGATCATCGAGGCCGAGGCGCTCGAAACCTCGCCGCTGGTCGGCACGCTGCTGCGCGACCTGGATCTGCCCGACGGCATGCGTATCGGCGCCATCTACAGGGATGGCCATGTGGTCAAGCCGAGCGGGTCGGTGAAGGTCAAGCCCAAGGATCGTGTCGTCATTTTCGCGCTCGACAAGGCGGTCAAGCAGGTCGAGCAGATGTTCCGCGTCAGCCTCGAATTCTTCTGATCTGGACCAGACGTTTGAGCGTTGCCGCGCGGCGCAAATCGACTAGAACTCCGTCTGAATTTTCGGGGACACGAAAACCATGCCGCGCATAGCCTACGTCAACGGCCGCTATCTCCCGCATGCCCAGGCAGGCGTGCATATCGAAGACAGGGGCTATCAGTTCGCCGACGGCGTCTATGAGGTCTGCGAGGTGGCGCGCGGCTTCATCGTCGACAGCGTCGGCCATCTCAACCGCCTCGACCGCTCGCTTTCCGAACTCAGGATCGCCTGGCCTGTCAATCGCGCCGTGCTGGTCCACATCATGCGCGAGGTCATTGCCCGCAATCGTGTTCGCAATGGCATGGTCTATCTCCAGGTGACGCGCGGCGTCGCGCCGCGTGACCACGTGTTCCCAGGCGAAACCACCCTGTCATCGCTCGTCGTGACCGCCAAGCGCACCGACCCGGTCGCGTCGGCCAAGCGGGCGGCGGCAGGCATCAAGGTGATTACCGTTCCGGAGAATCGCTGGGAGCGCGTCGACATCAAGTCGGTTGGTCTGCTGCCCAACGTGCTGGCGCGTCAGCAGGCCAAGGAGGCCGGCGCGCAGGAGGCGTGGTTCGTCGACCCGGATGGGACCGTGAAGGAAGGGGCTGCGACAAACGCCTGGATCGTCACCAAGGACGGCCACCTCGTCACCCGTCCGGCAGACAGCGGCATCCTGCGCGGTATCACGCGTACGACGCTGATGGATGTCGCCAAGAAGCTTGACCTGAAGGTCGAGGAGCGCGGGTTTACCGTCGAGGAAGCCAAGTCGGCGCGCGAGGCGTTCATGACCGCGGCAACGACCGTGATCATGCCGATCGTCGCCATTGACGGCCAGCCGGTCGCCAACGGGCATCCCGGATCGGTCGCGCTTTCACTCCGTGATGCATTTTTTGACGTTGCGGAAAAAATCCAAGCCTGATAACCGCTTGGGCGTAAATGGTTAAATTCATCTCGTTCAGCTTGCTACGCGTTGTGGCAAGGGGGTGTTTGCTGGCTTGACATGGGCCCGGTAATTTGGCGCATTGGCAGCAGACAGGGATCGGCGAAAGAAAAAAACAATGGCGGAACGATCGCAGAATCTTCAGGACCTTTTCCTGAATTCAGTTCGCAAGAGCAAAAACCCACTCACCATTTTCCTGATTAACGGCGTGAAGTTGACCGGAGTAGTTACCTCCTTCGACAATTTCTGTGTTTTGTTGCGCCGTGACGGGCACTCGCAGCTCGTCTACAAGCATGCCATCTCCACGATCATGCCGAGCCAGCCGGTTCAGATGTTCGATGGCGAGGAAAGCCAGGGCGGCTGATTGGCACGCGACAGGACTGCCGGCGCCAAGGCCGGCGACAGCAATGGACCCGAATCGGTAGGGGGCGACAAGGCCCCCACGCGCGCGGTGGTCATCGTGCCGGTGCTGACGCGCCAGCCCAAGGGTGACGACGACAGTGCGCGTCCGCGTTTGCAGCGTTCGGCCGAGGCCCGCCACGACGAGGCGGTCGGCCTGACCCGCGCCATCGATCTCGAACCCGTTCACACCGCGATCGTGACGCTCAACGATCCGCGTCCGGCAACATTGCTGGGCAGCGGTAAGGTCGAGGAGTTCGCGACGATCGTGAAGGAGCGCGGGGCGGAACTGGTCATCGTTGACCATCCGCTGACGCCGGTGCAGCAGCGCAACCTCGAAAAAGAGATGAACGCCAAGGTGCTCGACCGCACCGGGCTGATCCTCGAAATCTTCGGCCGGCGCGCCCGTACCAAGGAAGGCACGCTGCAGGTCGAGCTTGCCCATCTCAACTACCAGAAGGGCCGGCTGGTTCGCAGCTGGACCCACCTCGAGCGTCAGCGCGGCGGTGCCGGCTTCCTCGGCGGCCCCGGCGAGACGCAGATCGAATCCGACCGGCGCGCGCTGCAGGAAAAGATCATCAAGCTCAAGCGCGAGCTGGAAACCGTCGTCCGGACCCGCGACCTGCACCGTTCGAAGCGCCGCAAGGTGCCGTTCCCGGTGGTTGCCATTGTCGGCTATACCAACGCCGGCAAGTCGACGCTGTTCAACCGGCTGACCGGCGCCAGCGTGCTGGCCGAGAACATGCTGTTTGCGACGCTGGATCCGACCTTGCGCCGGGTCCGGTTGCCGCATGGCACGCCGATCATCCTGTCCGACACCGTCGGCTTCATTTCGGACCTGCCGACGCACCTGATCGCCGCCTTCAGGGCGACGCTGGAGGAGGTCGTCGAAGCCGACCTCGTCATCCACCTGCGCGATATTTCCGATCCGGATACGGCTGCCCAGGCCGACGATGTCGAGCGCATTCTGTCCGATCTCGGCGTCGATGCTGCCGACACCGACCGCGTCGTCGAGGTCTGGAACAAGATCGACCAGCTCGACGAGGGCAACCGCGAGCGCCTGCTTGCCGACAGCAGCGACGGCCGCAAGACGCCGCCGATTGCCATTTCGGCCATTACGGGCGAGGGCATTTCCGCGCTCACCGGCCTGATCGAGAAGCGGGTTTCGGGCGAGCTGGAGAGCATCGACGTCACTCTGGAGCCGAGCCAGCTCGGTCAGATCGACTGGCTCTACCGCAATGGCGACGTCGTTTCGCGTACCGACAATGACGATGGCAGCGTGTCGATGACGCTCAAGGCAACCGCCTCCGCCCGTGACGAGATCGCAGCGAAAATATTGCGCAAGAACAAGGGCTAAGACGGCTTACTTCGCCGTCTTGGCCTGCTGCCACAGCGTTTCCATCTCGTCGAGCGTTGCCGCCTCCAGGCTATGGCCGGCGTCATCGAGCGCCTTTTCGACATAATGGAAACGCTTGCGGAACTTGTCGTTGGTGCCGCCCAGCGCCGCCTCCGAGTCCAGTTCCAGGTGGCGGCCGAGATTGACCAGCGCAAACAGCATGTCGCCGAACTCGTCCTTGACGGCCGCCTGGTCGCCCTTGGCCATCGCCTCGCGCAATTCGCCGATCTCTTCCTCGATCTTGTCGAGGATCGGCGCTGCCTCGCCCCAGTCGAAGCCGACGCGCGCTGCTTTTTCCTGCAGCTTCAGCGCCCGTGTCAGCGCCGGCAACGCCACCGGCACGCTGTCCAGAAACCCCTTGCCGTGATCCTCGGGGTCGAGCCCGCGGGCAATGCGCGTGGCGCGCTTCTCCGCCTTCTCTTCGGCCTTGATCTTTTCCCACATGCCCTTGGCCGATCGGGCCTCGCGCGCCTTGGCATCGCCGAATACATGCGGATGTCGGCGGATCATCTTTGTGGTGATGCCTTGCACCACGTCGCCAAAGGCAAATTCACCGGTCTCTTCAGCCATCCGGGCGTGGTACACCACCTGCAGCAGGAGATCGCCGAGCTCTTCCTTGAGGTGGTCGATGTCGTTGCGGGCAATCGCGTCGGCGACCTCATAGGCCTCCTCGATCGTATAGGGTGCGATCGTCGCGAAATTCTGCTCGATGTCCCAGGGGCAGCCGGTTTCCGGCTCGCGCAGGGCGGCCATGATCTCGATCAGGCGGGCGATGTCTTTGGAAGGTTGCATGGGGCGATGCTATAGCCCCGTTGCCGCCCTCCCAACAATGGCCTGCTGCCGGCTGGCCTTGTCCACAACCAATTCGGCGGCAGCAGCCGACCATCGCGCGGTCCGCCGGCGGTTCCGTGCTATTGACCGGACATTCGCGCGCAGACAGGGCTTGTACATGCTGCACTTGTTACTCGTTGCAATCGGCGGCGCCATTGGAGCTGCGCTGCGTCATCTCGCCAATCTTCTGGCGCTCAGGCTGGTCGGGCCGAACTTTCCCTGGGGTACGCTGGCAATCAATGTGCTGGGATCGCTGGCGATGGGACTGTTCGTCGGACTGCTGGCCCGCCGGTTCGGCGGCTCGACCGAACTCAGGCTGTTCGTCGCAACCGGCATTCTCGGCGGCTTCACCACCTTTTCGGCATTTTCGCTCGATTTCGCCACTCTGTGGGAGCGTGGAGCGACGATTTCGGCCTTCGGCTATGCTTTTGCCAGCGTCATATCAGCCATACTGGCGCTGTTCCTGGGAATGTGGCTCGCAAGAAGCATCGGCTGATGCTATTGGGCCGCTTCGAAAAGGACGATTGAACAATGGCAGGCGTTGAACAGATCACGGTGGAAGCCGGCGAAACGGGCATGAGGCTCGATCGCTGGTTCAAGTCCCATTATCCGGGGCTCGGCTTCGGCCACCTGCAAAAGTTGCTGCGCTCGGGCCAGATCCGTGTCGATGGCGGCCGCGTCAAGGCCGACACGCGCGTCGAGCCTGGCCAGGTCATCCGCATCCCGCCACTTGAAGTCGACAAGAAGAACGACGGCCCGTTGACCGCCCGCACCATGCGCGATCAGGACGATGGCGACGTGCTGGCCAGGATGCTGATCTATGAAGACTCCAAGGTCTTCGTCTTCAACAAACCGGCCGGCCTTGCCGTCCAGGGCGGATCGGGCGTGGTGCGTCATCTCGATGACATGCTCGAAGCCTGGCGCAACAAGAAGGGCGAGAAGCCGCGTCTGGTGCATCGGCTCGACCGCGACACCTCGGGCGTGCTGGTCGTTGCGCGTACACGCCTGGCAGCAATGAAGCTCGCCGAGGCTTTCCGTGCCCGCGAGACCAAGAAGACCTATTGGGCCCTGGTCAAGGGCGCGCCACCCAAGCGCGAAGACAAGATTTCGACCTGGCTGATCAAGGAGCAGACACCCGACGGCGACCGCATGCGTGTCGCCAAGCATGGCGAAAAGGGTGCCGACCACGCCGTTTCCTATTACCGCGTGCTGGAGCAGGCCGCCCAGACCATGACCTGGCTGGAAATGGAGCCCTATACCGGCCGTACCCACCAGCTGCGCGTGCACGCCGCCTATATTGGCTGCCCGATCATTGGTGACCCCAAATATTTCGAGCATGACACCAACTGGGAATTTCCCGGTGGCCTGCAGAACAAGCTGCATCTGCATGCCCGCCGTATCGTCATTCCGCATCCCGACCAGGGCGTTATCGATGTCACCGCGCCAATGCCGCCGCATATGCGCCAGAGCTGGAACCTGATCGGCTTCGACGACGAGAGCGGGGAGCCGGCGTGACATCTGTTGCATCGTCGGGGCGCGATGCAGGCGCCCTGAAGCTCGTTCTTTTCGATTGCGACGGCACGCTGGTCGACAGCGCCGACATCATTCATGCCTCGATGGTGGCGACATTTCGTGAGGCGGGTCTGGCGGAGCCCGACAAGGCAGCGACCAAGGGTATCATCGGGCTCACGCTCGACATTGCCATCGCGACCTTGCTGAAGCGCGCTCCGGATGCCGAAAGCACAAGGCTTGCGGGACGGTACAAGGAACACTTCATCGCCTCGCGGCACCTGCCGAGCTTCAAGGAGCCGCTCTATGACGGCATCGCCGAATTGATCGAAGCGCTCGCGCGACGCGATGACGTGTTGATCGGCATGGTCACCGGCAAATCGCGCCGTGGCGTCGAGCGGGTGATGGAAACGCACGGCTTTGCTGGCCATTTCGTGACCATCCGTACCGCCGACGACTGCCCGTCCAAGCCGCACCCGGCGATGGTGCTGGAGTGCTGCGCCGAGATGGGTGTCGATCCGGCGTCGACCTTCGTCATTGGTGACGCCATCTACGACATGCAGATGGCCCGCAGTGCCGGTGCCCGTGCCATAGGCGTGGCCTGGGGGTACCACAATCGCGAGGGCCTGTTTGCCACCGGCGCGCACGCTGTCATCGACAGACCTGGCGAATTGCTACCTCTTATCGACTAGCTGGCCCAAGTGGCGGCAAGCGTCGTGCGTTAGGTTGCGGCCCACGCAGCGCGGCCGGGTTCTTGTTCGTGCCGCGTTGCCAGCCTGCCTCGCAATGCGGCCCGGCCAGCCCTTGTCCATCAGCATCGCGCTCGGTGAGCGTGGAGGAATTCATGACAGCCGTCACACAGCCATTGGAACGTCGCGACGCGATCGATACGGCAGCCGTCGTGTTCATGCTCATGCTGACCATGTCCTGGGGCATGAACGGTGTGGCGGCCAAGCTGGCGACGTCGGGCTACAACCCGATCTTCCTCAATGTAGCGCGTTCGGGCATTGCCTGCGTGCTGGTCTATCTCTGGTGCCTCTACCGCCGGGTTCCGCTGTTTACCCGCGACGGCACCTTGTGGGCCGGCATCCTGGCCGGGCTTCTGTTCGGTACCGAGTTCATTCTGGTTTTCGTCAGCCTTGAACACACGACGGTTGCGCGCAACTCGCTCCTGGTCAACACGATGCCGTTCTGGGTTCTGATCGGCGCGCATTTCTGGCTCGGCGAGCGTATGTCGCTGCAAAAGCTGTTCGGCCTGATCCTGGCTTTCGGCGGCGTTGCGGTGGTCTTTGCCGACAAGCTCGGCGATACCGGCGGTTCGACGCTGTTCGGCGATCTTCTCGCACTCGTCGCCGGACTGCTCTGGGCACTGACCACGCTGGCGATCAAGGGTACCAGGCTGGCCAGCGCCGGGGCCGAGAAGGTGCTGCTCTACCAGCTTGTCGTCTCAGCGCTCATGGCGATCCCGCTCGTCTGGCTCGCCGGTCCGGCATTCCGCGACGTATCGACGGTCGCCACCGGAGCGTTGCTGTTTCAGGCTGTATATGTCGTCGCCTTCACCTATATTCTGTGGTTCTGGCTGATGCGGCGCTATCCTGCGGCGGGCCTCTCCAGCTTTGCCTTCCTGTCGCCGGCATTCAGCGTGATATGCGGCTGGCTGGTGCTTGGCGAAGCCCTGACCTGGAACATTTTTCTGGCGCTCGGTCTCATCGCGACCGGGCTGATCATTGTAAATCGGCCATCGCGCAGACGTGCGGCCGGAGCGGAGTAAAGATGCGAGAAATCCTGAGCGACCTCGAAACCAGCGACGGCCTGTCCGATCCAGATCCGATCCGTCGCGCGCAAAGCACGCTGCGCAAGCAACTGCCCAAGCGGTTTTACCAAGCTGCAGCGGTCGCTGCGTTCGAAGAAGGCCACGCCGTTCTGCTCGACGGCAAGTCGGTGCGAACGCCGGGCAGGGCGCTGCTCGCGCTGCCGACGGCTGCTGCGGCACAGCTGGTTGCCGACGAGTTCGCAGCCCAGGTCGAAGTCATCGATCCTTTCACCATGCCGGTGCTGCGTCTCGTCAACACGGCAATCGACGGCGTCGCCACCGATCCGCAGGCCGTTCTCGAGGATATCCTGCGCTTCTCGTCCAGCGACCTGCTCTGCTACCGCGTCGACAGCCCGGAAAAGCTCGTCGAGCGCCAGGCCGAAGCCTGGGATCCGGTGCTGGACTGGGCACGCGCCTCGCTCGGCGCGCGCTTCGTGCTGGCCGAGGGTGTCATGCATGTCGAACAGCCGCGCGAGGCGATCGCAGCGCTCAGTGTGCACCTGTCGCAACGCGCCGAGCCGATGAAGCTTGCCGCGCTCCATGTGATGACCACGCTGACCGGTTCGGCGCTTCTGGCCCTCGCCGTCGAGACCGGCGAAATGTCTGTCGAGGACGCCTGGGCGGCAGCGCATGTCGACGAAGACTGGCAGATCGAGCATTGGGGCCAGGACTCCGAGGCCGTGGCGCGCCGCGCCGCCCGCAAGCGCGACATGCTTGCCGCGGTGGCTTTGCTTGAGGCGCTCAAGGGCTGAGCGATCCGGCAGGCACTTCAGCGCCCAGTCTTGGGTGATCCGAGTCTTGGGTGATCCGAGTCTTGGGTGATCCGAGTCTTGGGTGATCCGAGTCTTGGGTGATCCGAGTCTTGGGTGGTCCGAGACTTGGGTGATCCGAGGCTTGGGCCGTCCGGTTTCTTGGGCAGCCCGGTTCTGGGGCAGCACGGTTCTTGGGCAAAATGTCAGTCATGCTGCCGCAGTTTGCCTGTTTTTTGAGCAGTGGCTTTTCCGTGCAACTGCCGCCCCTGTGTAGAAGCTGGGATTTTCGAATTGGCACGGGGCTTGCTTTCTCTTTTGTGACGCGCCGGCCATCCCAAGGCCGGCAGGAACGACACTGAGAGGATAGCATGACGAAGTACAAGCTCGAGTACATCTGGCTGGACGGTTACACGCCTTCGGCCAATCTCCGCGGCAAGACCCAGATCAAGGAATTCGCGGAGTTCCCGAAGCTTGAGCAGCTTCCGCTCTGGGGCTTTGACGGCAGCTCGACCCGCCAGGCCGAAGGCAAGAGCTCCGATTGCGTGCTGAAGCCGGTCGCCGTCTATCCCGATCCGGCCCGCAAGAACGGCGTTCTGGTGATGTGCGAAGTGATGATGCCCGACGGCGTCACCCCGCATCCGTCCAACACCCGTGCCACCATCCTCGACGACGAGGGCGCATGGTTCGGGTTCGAGCAGGAGTATTTCTTCTACAAGGACGGCCGTCCGCTCGGCTTCCCGGAGAGCGGTTTCCCCGAACCTCAGGGCGAATATTACACCGGCGTCGGCTACAAGAACGTCGGCAGCATCGCCCGCCAGATCGTCGAAGAGCATCTCGACCTGTGCCTCGAGGCCGGCATCAACCATGAAGGCATCAATGCCGAGGTGGCCAAGGGCCAGTGGGAGTTCCAGATTTTCGGCAAGGGCTCGAAGAAGGCTGCCGACGAGATGTGGCTCGCCCGCTACCTGCTGCAGCGCCTGACCGAGAAGTACGAGATCGACATCGAGTACCACTGCAAGCCGCTTGGTGACACCGACTGGAACGGCTCGGGCATGCACGCCAACTTCTCGACCGACTACATGCGCGACGTTGGCGGCAAGGCCTATTTCGAAGCGCTCATGGAAGCGTTCGGCGAGGCCCGCGAAGAGCACATCGCCGTCTACGGCCCCGACAACCACCTGCGCCTGACCGGCAAGCACGAGACGGCTTCGATCGATGTCTTCACCTGGGGCGTTGCCGATCGTGGCGCTTCGGTGCGCGTGCCGCACAGCTTCGTCCGCAACGACTACCGTGGCTATCTCGAAGATCGCCGCCCGAACTCGCAGGGCGACCCCTACCAGATCGCCTCGCAGATCCTGAAGACCATCAATTCGGTGCCGACCAGCATCGAGACCAGGGCTGCTGCCTAACACTCGGGCAGGTCGTTCCAACAAAAAGCCCCGGGTCCATTCCCGGGGCTTTTTTGTTTTCAGCCTGCCGTGATGCTTCGCTAGGCTGCCTGGCGCTTCAAGGCGTCGATCTCGTCGGCGCCCGGTTTGTGACCACGCAGATAGAGCGCACATGTGGTGCGCAGCATCGAAGCGAAGTTGGGGATCTCGCCGTTGATCTCGATCGCCTCATCATAGAGCTTCGAGATGAATTTCGGCGTCGTCAGCCCCTGCGAGGACGCGATTTCGTCGAGCAGGTCCCAGAACGTCGCCTCCAGCTGGATACTGGTGGAATGTCCGGCGATCCGGATCGACCGGTTGATCTGGCGATAGCCCTTCGGATCCTGTCCGGCAAACACCTTGCACATATCAATCCTCCCGATGGCTTGCCCCGGCCGATTGCGCCGGTGCTGGCATCTTGAATGCCATCATCGACCCAACGGCACGCCATCGCAACCATGCATTCGTTCCTGGGTAGAAAACTATGCCTAGGCAAGCGTGGTAACGGGCTGCCACCACTTGGCTTTGCACGGATTCATAATCGTCCTGTTCCAACTGCCAGGAGGACGAATGGCCAAGGCAATCCATTCCATGGTGCGTGTGCTCGATGAAGCGCGCTCGCTGTCATTCTATCGCGCGGCTTTCGGCCTCGAGATCGCCGACAGGCTCGACTTCGAGACCTTCACGCTGATCTATCTCAGCAATCCCGAGACCGAGTTCGAAGTCGAGCTGACGGTCAACAAGGGCAGGGCCGAGCCCTATGCTCTCGGCGACGGCTACGGCCATCTCGCCGTGTCGGTGGCCGATCTCGACGCCGAGCGCGCCCGCATGGTTGCCGCCGGGCTCACCCCCAGGGACATCGTCGACTTCGCGCCGGGCGGTACGCCATTGGCCCGCTTCTTCTTCATCGAGGATCCCGACGGCTACAAAATCGAGGTTTTGCAGAGGAGCGGCCGTTTCAAGTGACATGCCGCGGCGGAGGAGCGCCGCGCCAGCCAAGCGCGGAGCGCGCATAGCAAGCAAGGGAGGAAATCATGGTGACGATCTATCAAGGCAGGTCCGGCCTGTCGCGGCGTGAGCTGCTCAAGCGCGGCACAGCAGCCGGCGCGCTGCTCATCATCAGTGGCTCTGCCGTACTCAGCACCGGCGAGGCCTGGGGGCTCGAAAGCACGGCGCTGAAGCCCGAAACCGTGGCGACGCTGATCCAGATGGCGCGCGATGTCTATCCGCACGACCAGGTACCGGACAAGTTCTACGCCATTGCCATCAAGAGCCATGACGAGCTCGCCGGCAAGGATCCGGCCCACAAGGAGCTGATCGAGAAAGGCATCGCCGATCTCGACCAGAAGGCCGGCGCCGGCGGCTACACCGGCCTTGGATGGGAAGACCAGCGTGTCGCCGTCCTCCGGCAGATCGAAAGCACCCCGTTCTTCCAGGCGGTCCGGGGCGGACTCGTCGTCGGCCTCTACAACCAGAAGGAGCTATGGCCGATCTTTGGCTATGAAGGCGAGTCCTACTCCAAGGGCGGATACATCGCGCGCGGCTTCGACGACATCGAGTGGCTCTGACTGGCCCCAGTCGCGAACCCAGCCTTTTCAGCATTCCCGGGAGGAAAACATGCCTGCACCATATGGTCTCAACGACGACAGCGTCGTCGTCATCATCGGCTCCGGAGCCGGTGGCGGTACGCTCGGCAACGAACTCGCCCAGAAGGGCATCGACGTCGTCATTCTCGAAGCCGGCCCGCGCATCGAATATGAGGACTTCATCAACGACGAATGGGACTCCTTCGGCCAGCTCGCCTGGCTCGACAATCGCACGACAGGCGGCGGATGGCGCGTGCACAAGGACTTTCCCAACCTGCCGGCCTGGATCGTCAAGGCGGTCGGCGGCACAACCACACACTGGGCCGGCGCATCGCTGCGCTTCCAGGAGCACGAGTTCAAGACGCTGACCAACTACGGCAAGGTCGAAGGCGCCAATCTGCTCGACTGGCCGATCACGCTGGCTGACCTCGATCCCTATTACGCCAAGGCCGAAGACAAGATGGGCGTGACCCGCACCAACGGCATCGAAGGCCTGCCCGGCAACAACAACTTCAAAGTGTTCAAGGCCGGCGCCGACAAGCTCGGCTACAAGGAGTGCCACACCGGGCGGATGGCCATCAATTCCGCCGACCGCGACGGCCGCATGGGCTGCCAGCAGACCGGCTTCTGCTTCCAGGGCTGCAAGTGGGGCGCCAAATGGTCCACGCTCTACACCGAAATCCCCAAGGGCGAGGCGACCGGCAAGCTGGAGGTCAGGCCAAACAGCCACGTGCTCAAAATCGAGCACGACGACAGCGGCAAGGTGACGGCAGTGGTCTATGCCGACAAGGATGGCAGGCTGCAGAGCCAGAAGGCGCGCATCGTCTGCGTCGCCGGCAATTCGATCGAGAGCCCGCGGATCCTGCTCAACTCGGCATCGTCGAAATTCCCTGACGGCTTGGCCAACTCGTCAGGGCAGGTGGGCAAGAACTACATGCGCCACACTACCGGCTCGGTCTATGCGGTGTTCGACAAGCCGGTGCATTTTTGGCGGGGCACGACCATGGCCGGCATCGTCAGGGACGAGGCGAAGCACGATCCGTCACGCGGTTTCGTCGGCGGCTACGAGCTCGAAACGCTGGCGCTGGGACTGCCGTTCATGGCGGCGTTCCTCGATCCCGGCGGCTGGGGCCGTTCTTTCACCACGGCACTCGACCACTACGACAAGATGGCCGGCATGTGGATCGTCGGCGAGGATATGCCGCAGGAGCAGAATGCGGTGAAATTGCATGGCGAGCTCAAGGACAAACACGGCATGCCGATCCCCGACGTCTGGTTCACCGACCATCCCAACGACGTCGCCATGCGCAACCATGCCTATAAGCAGGGCATGGCAATGTATGATGCTGTCGGTGCAACCAGGACCTTCCCGACGCCGCCTTATCCCTCGACCCACAATCTCGGCACCAACCGCATGAGCGAGAAGGCGTCCGACGGCGTGGTCAACAAATGGGGACAGACGCACGACATCAAGAATCTGTTTGTCTCCGACGGCAGCCAGTTCACCACTGGTGCTGCCGAGAACCCGACGCTGACGATCGTCACCCTGGCCATCCGCCAGGCCGACTACATCGCCGGACAGATGAGCGCGAAGAGCATCTGACCGTTTGGCGGCATATCCTCCGCAGTCGTCGTCGATCTGCCGACGGCTGCCCCGCCAAACAAAAAAGCCCCGGAGCGATCCGGGGCTTTTTCTTATTATTTTCCGGTGATTACACCGAGTAATACATGTCGTATTCGACCGGGTGCGGGGTCATATCGTAGCGCATGACCTCGGCCATCTTGAGCTCGATGTACGAGTCGATCTGGTCGTCGTCGAAGACGCCGCCGGCCTTCAGGAAGCCGCGGTCCTTGTCGAGGCTCTGAAGCGCTTCGCGCAGCGAGCCGCAGACGGTCGGGATCTTCTTGAGCTCCTTGGCCGGCAGGTCGTAAAGATCCTTATCCATCGGCTGGCCGGGATGGATCTTGTTCTTGATGCCGTCGAGGCCGGCCATCAGCAGGGCCGCGAAAGCGAGATAGGGGTTCGCGCCCGGATCGGGGAAGCGGACTTCGACGCGCTTGGACTTCGGCGAATTGCCGAACGGAATGCGGCAGGAGGCCGAGCGGTTGCGCGCGGAATAGGCGAGCAGGACGGGGGCTTCATAGCCGGGGACCAGACGCTTGTAGGAGTTGGTCAGCGGGTTGGTGAAGGCGTTGATCGCCTTGGCGTGCTTGATGACGCCGCCGATGAAATAGAGGCAGCTTTCCGACAGGCCGGCATATTCGTTGCCGGCGAAGGTCGGCTTGCCGCCCTTCCAGATCGACAGGTGGACGTGCATGCCCGAGCCGTTGTCGCCGAAGATCGGCTTCGGCATGAAGGTTGCTGTCTTGCCATAGGCGTTGGCGACCTGGTGCACGACATACTTGTAGATCAGCATCTTGTCGGCGTTGCGGACCAGCGTGTCGAACTTGACGCCGAGCTCGTGCTGGGCGGCAGCGACTTCGTGGTGGTGCTTTTCGACGCGCACGCCCATTTCGGTCAGCACGGTCAGCATTTCCGAACGCATGTCCTGGCAGCTGTCGATCGGCGGAACCGGGAAATAGCCGCCCTTGACGCGCGGACGGTGGCCGAGGTTGCCGGTCTCGTAGTCGGTGTCGTCGTTCGACGGCAGTTCGGTCGAGTCGAGCTTGAAGCCGGTGTTGTAGGGATCGGCCTTGTACTTGACGTCATCGAAGACGAAGAATTCAGCTTCCGGGCCGACATAGACAGTGTCGCCGATGCCTTCAGCCTTGAGGTAGGCCTCAGCCTTCTTGGCGATGCCGCGCGGGTCGCGGTTGTAGGCTTCGCCCGAAACCGGATCGAGAATGTCGCACAGGATGACCATGGTCGACTGGGCGAAGAACGGGTCCATGTGGACCGTGTCCAGGTCGGGCATCAGCACCATGTCGGATTCGTTGATGGCCTTCCAGCCGGCGATCGACGAACCGTCGAACATGACGCCGTCGGCGAACATCTCTTCCTCGACCTCGGCGATGTCCATGGTGACGTGCTGGAGCTTGCCCTTGGGGTCGGTGAAGCGCAGGTCAACGAACTTAACGTCGTTGTCCTTGATCTGCTTCATTACGTCTTTGGCTGTCGTCATGTGGGGTTTTCCTGTCTTGATGACGTTGAAACGAGAATTCTTTGCGAGGTCAGATGGCGTCGACGCCGGTCTCGCCGGTGCGGATGCGAACGACTTCCTCGATGTTGGAGACAAAGATCTTGCCGTCGCCGATGCGGCCGGTCTGGGCCGCCTTGCGGATCGCCTCGATAGCCGCCTCGACCGATTCGTCGCCGAGAACGACTTCGATCTTCACCTTGGGCAGGAAGTCGACGACATATTCGGCGCCGCGATAGAGCTCGGTGTGGCCCTTCTGGCGGCCAAAACCCTTGGCCTCGGTGACGGTGATGCCCTGCAGGCCGGCTTCCTGGAGCGCTTCCTTCACTTCGTCGAGCTTGAACGGCTTGATGATCGCTTCGATTTTTTTCATGCGGATATGGCCTCCACTGCCGTAACTCAGGGGTGATGCACCCACTCGCGCAACTTCAAGCACGAAGCGTGCCAAGTCGAGAGGGTGCGGCAACTTTGTTCGGTTTGCCCTGCAGGCAGCCGAAGACGTGGGCGATTGGAACCGATTTCCAGCGTTCGGTCGAGATGCGCACAAAAATTCATCGTTTTCGCAATGTTGGTGGTGCACAAAAATGCGGCAACATGCCTTCGATTTGTGCGTGGTTGAATTGAGGCATGGCCGTTTGGGCCGAGTGGCTGCGGCGTGCTAACTCGGTAGGAGGATTCATCCGGGATGACTGCCATGGCATTTGAACTGCTGACCCCCAGCGAGATGGCTGAGGCCGACAGGCTGACGATCGCCGCCGGGCCAGTCGACGGCATCGGCCTGATGCGGCGGGCGGGCGGCAGCGTTGCCGATGTGGTGCTCAAGCGGTTTCCCGGCGCGAAGGCTGTCCATATGCTGTGTGGGCCGGGCAATAATGGCGGCGACGGTTATGTCGCGGCGCGCCTGCTTGCCGAAAGCGGCGTTGCCGTCAGGCTATTCGCGACCGCTGCGCCGCGCAGCGGAGGCGATGCGGCGCTGGCTGCTGCCGAATGTTCCGTCATGGTGGAGCCGTTGGCTGCCTTCGCTCCCGAGTCGGGCGTGATTGTCGTCGATGCGCTTTATGGCGCCGGTCTTTCCAAGCCGCTCGACGGTGAGGTGGTCGAGGCGATAGCACGGACGAATTCGGCCGTTGTTCCGGTGATTGCGGTCGATCTACCCTCCGGCGTGTCGGGTGCTTCCGGCGAGATTATGGGCAGTGCCTTCCAGGCGACGGTGACCGTGACTTTTGCCCGCAAGAAGCCGGGGCACCTGCTCTATCCCGGGCGCGCACAGTGCGGCGAGGTGGTGGTTGCCGATATCGGCATTGCCGCGGCCATAGTTGGCGCTACGTCCGTGCGCTGCTTCGAAAACGATCCGGCATGGTGGCGGCCGCGTTTTCCGTCGCCGCCGAACGACGCTCACAAATATAGCCGCGGCCATGTCGGTGTCTTTTCCGGTGGTCCGTCGGCCACCGGTGCTGCACGACTGTCGGCGATGGCAGCAGCACGGGCAGGGGCGGGTGCGGTGACGGTGTTGTCACCTGGAGCGGCACTGGCTGCCAATGCGGCGCACCTGACCTCAATCATCCTGAGGCGTTCCGATACGCTTCAGGATGCGCTGGCCTTCCTCGGTGCACGCAAGCCCGAGGTGCTGGTTTATGGCCCGGGCCTTGGATCCGAGCCCGAAATCGGGCGTTTTGCGCTGGAGCTGATGTCCGTTGCCGAGGGCCGTTTCGGCGCGCTTGTGCTCGATGCCGACGGCATTACCTCGCTTTCGCATCGCCGCGCCGCGTTCTTCGAGGCACGAAAGCGCCCGAATGCGCCAGCGCTTGTGCTGACACCGCATCATGGCGAGTTCGGCCGGCTGTTTCCCGAGATCGCCGCCGATGCGTCGCTGTCCAAGCTCGAGCGGGCGCGGGCGGCGGCGGCCAAGGCCAATGCCATCATCATCTACAAGGGCCCCGACACGGTGATTGCAGTGCCCGACGGGCGTGCTGCGATCAATGCCAACGGGACGCCGCTTCTGGCCACCGCCGGGTCGGGTGATGTGCTGTCCGGCATCGTTGCCGCCCTTCTGGCGCAACGGATGCCGGCTTTCGAGGCGGCCTGCGCCGCCGTCTGGATGCACGCCGAGGCGGCACAGCGATTCGGGCCCGGCCTGATCGCCGAGGACCTGCCGCTGGCGCTGAGGGAGGTGGTGGCGCGGTTGAGTGGGTGAGGGTGCGCGCTGCTCCGCGTTGGGCGTGGGCAATCGGGCCGGACCGTCCACGCGGATTGGGTGACGGGTGGTGACAACGGACTAGGTCAGTTTGGCAGGTGTCGAGCGAAGCAATCCTTTGCTTCACGTTCCTTCACACCCCCCTCTGGCCTGCCGGCCATCTCCCCCGCAAGGGTGGAGATCAGTCGCGTCGCCGGCGGCGCCCATGCTGAGATGTCCCAATGTTCAACCAACTGGCATGGCGATTGACTGCGAGGTCAATGACGGCCTGATCTCCCCTTTGCGGGGGGAGATGGCCGGCAGGCGAGAGGGCGTGGGAAGGATCGCGACAAAGGTGAAATGCTCTCAACGCTCCGTAGGCAGAGTGGTGGAGAGGACGTGCTCAGGCGTTGGTGCCGCCGTCGATGGTCAGCGCTGCACCCGTGACGAAGCGGGATTGCGGGCCGGCGAGCCAGGTTACAAGACCGGCGATGTCGTCGGGCGAGCCGAATTGCGGGATGGCCATCAGGCTGCGCTGGTAGTCGGCGACGTCACCCTCGGCGGGGTTCATGTCGGTTTCGGTCGAGCCGGGATGGACGACATTGACGGTGATGCCGCGCGGGCCGAGGTCGCGCGCGAGGCCCTTGGTCAGGCCGACAAGCGCTGCCTTGCTGGCCGAATAGAGGGCAATGCCTTCGAAGGGCACGCGGTCGGCGAGGTTGCTGCCGATCGAGATGATACGGCCGCCGTCATGCATGACGCCAGCCGCTGCCTTCGAGGCGATGAAGGGGGCGCGGAAATTGACCGACATCACTTCGTCGAGCTGTTCCAGCGAGACCGTATCGATGGGGCCGTGGTGCCAGATGCCGGCGCTGTTGACCAGGATGTCGAGACGCCCGAACGCCGCGATGGTGGCAGTCACCGCTGCTTCGACGGCTGCGGCATCGGCATTGTCGGCCTGGATCGCCAGGCCCCGCCGCCCAACGGCTTCGACCTGCCCGACGACGGCTTCGGCCTTTTCCGCAGAGCGGACATAGGTCAGGGCGACGTCGGCGCCTGAGGTGGCGAGCTGGACGGCAATGGCAGCACCGATGCCACGGCTGCCGCCGGTCACCAGGGCGACCTTGCCTGCCAGTTCCAGTCCGGACAATTTGAGCCCGGAGTGTCGTTTCGTACCGCTGGGGGAGGACATGGCTTATCTTTCTGTATTGAACGATACAAAATACATGGCAGCCTTGCCTGGGGGCGTCAAGGGCAATATGTATCGATCATAACAGAAGGGTTTCAGATGTCTCGGAAGGGTCGTCCGCGCAGCTTCGACCGCGATTCCGCCTTGCGGCAGGCGATGCGGGTGTTCTGGAAAAAGGGTTATGACGGGGCGTCGCTGGCGGAGCTGACGACGGCGATGGGCATCAACTCGCCCAGCCTCTATGCCGCCTTTGGCAGCAAGGAGGCATTGTTTCGCGAGGCAGTCGATCTCTACGGCGCGACCGAAGGTTTCGAGATCTGGGGCGCCTTCGAGCGACCCGTCAGCGTCAAGGAGGCGATCGCTGGTTTCCTGCGCGCTTCGGCACGCGCTTTCAGCGAACCGGGTGACCCCAGGGGCTGCCTGATCGTGCTGGGTGCGCTCAATGTCAGCGAAACCAATGTCGAGGTGTTCCGCGATCTCAGTGAACGCCGCATGTCGAGCGCGCGCGATATGGCTGGCCGGTTGAAACAGGCCGTCGCCGAGGGGGAGCTGCCTGAATCTGCCGATTGCGACGCCATCGCTGCGTTCTACCTCGCCGTTCAGCAAGGCATGTCGGTGCAGGCACGCGACGGTGCCTCGCGTGAGGCGCTGCTGGCGGTAGCCGACGGGGCGATAGCTGCGTGGGGGGCGCTGACGGCAGGCGCCGAACGCGGCGCCCGTACCTGACAGGCCTTCTTGCGCAATTCCGGGCAGAAAACCGCGGCACGGTTTTCCTGAAATTGCTTACCCGTTGATCCTGTTCATGAAGGCCATGGCGCCGAAGGGCGCGCGGACCTTGCCCTCGGTGATGAAGTAGACGAACACGTCGCGCGGTTTGGCCGGTGCTTCAGCGGCGGGATCGGCGCGGGGCAGGTCGGCGGGAGTGCCGCCGGCAGCCCAGACCTTGGCGCGCTCGGCCCACGCATCAAGTGCCTCCGACGTGTAGCAATCGTGATTGTCGTCGCTGCCGGTCTGCAGCCGCGCATAGACAAAATCGCCGGTGATGTCGGCGATTGCGGGATATTTGGCGTGGTCGGCATAAACGATGGCGACGTCATGCTTCCGGGCCAGCGCAGCGAACTCGGGCACGATGAAGGAATCGTGGCGCACCTCGACCGCGTGGCGCAGTTCCACGCCATCCTGCTTTTCAGGCAAAAGCCTGAGGAAGGCGCCGAAGTCGGCTTCGTCGAATTTCTTGGTCGGCGCAAACTGCCACAGGATCGGGCCGAGCTTGTCGCCAAGTGCGGCAACGCCCGAGCCGAGAAACCGCATCATCGATTCGCCGGCCTCACCAAGCACGCGGCGGTTGGTGACGAAGCGGTTGCCCTTGAGCGCGTAGACGAAACCATCAGGGGCCTCGCTGGCCCATTTCAGAAAGGTCGGTTCCTTGAAGGATGAATAATAGGTACCGTTGACCTCGATCGTCGGCACGTGGCTGCTGGCGAATTGCAGCTGCTTCGCCTTGGACAACTTTTCCGGGTAGAACGTGCCTTCCCAGGGCTCAAACGTCCAGCCGCCCATGCCTGCCCGGATGTTTCCACTCATCGACCTATCCCTTCTCAGTCACTGCGGTCACTTCTAGCCGAAGGTAGAGGAGCGTCAAAGCCGCGAACGATGTCTTGGGCAAGCATCCTGACAGCAACTTCCGCGAAGGCCGATGCCGGCAGGCAATACATCGCGCGGAGCCGGTAAGAGATTTTACTGTTTGTTGGAGGATAGCCGCCTGGCGAAGGTCATACAAACACAAACATTCGTGGACTTCATGTCGAAGATCCCAGGGACGCGGGCGGCTTCGCCCTCCGGGATGGTGCGGATGGGCATGATCGCCCTGGCCGGGGCGACCATCGTTTCGCTCATCGCCTACGATTTCGCCGACAACGACCGAGACCTGCTGGCAAAGGACCGTGTCGAGTGGACGCTGTTCGGGCTGATCAGGCCAATCGTTGCCCTGATCTCTGCCTGCCTGGTCGCGGTGTCTTCCTGGCCTATGTGTGGCTGCTGCGCCGGCAGCACGAGGCGAGCTCGGTGGCAGCCACGTAAGATAGCCTGCCAATTTGTCGGGCGTCAGACTGGATGCGTTGCGGTCAATGGTGTTCGTTCGACGGGGCATGCTTCGAAATCAAAGCGTACCCTTGCCGCCGCGATGCGGCCGGCCACGCCATAGGATGCGTCCCACTCAACGCGAAACTCGTCGCCAGACCGCACGACCACGAGATCTCCGATAATGCCCGGCAGATGAAAGTCGGACAGCGAGATTTCGCTGATGGATTCGAGTGTGAGTGTCACGACAACATGACGATCAAGGATAAAATAGCCCTGGTCATCAACCTGAGCGGTCATCCGAAACGCTCGGATCTTCAGCTGTCCGGACCGGCTGGAGGACAAGTCGATGTCGAACATTTCGGCATCGTGAAAATGTGGCACGAAGCCAAACCAATCGATTAGCTCGCGGGCGCCTGGAATCTCCGCGAATGCCTCGCGTCGCGCGTGTTCATGTGGCTCGTTCGTTGCCACGGCGGCGGACTACTCCGCCGCCTCTCGCTTGCCGCGCGGGCGGCGTTCCAGGAGTTCCTTGAGGAACTGGCCGGTGTAGCTGCGCGGCGCGGCGACGATGTCTTCGGGCCGGCCGGAGGCGACGAGTTCGCCACCGCCGTCGCCGCCCTCAGGGCCGAGGTCGAGCACCCAGTCGGCGGTCTTGATCACCTCGAGATTGTGCTCGATGACGATCACGGTATTGCCCTGGTCGACGAGCTCGTGCAGCACCTCGAGCAGCTTGGCGACGTCATGGAAGTGCAGGCCGGTGGTCGGCTCGTCCAGGATGTAGAGCGTCTTGCCGGTGGCCTTGCGCGACAGCTCCTTGGCGAGCTTGATACGCTGGGCCTCGCCGCCGGACAGCGTATTGGCCTGCTGGCCGATATGGATATAGCCGAGGCCGACCTGGTTGAGCGTCATCAGCTTGTCGCGCACCACGGGAACGGCGGCGAAGAATTCGACGCCTTCCTCGACCGTCATGTCGAGCACGTCGGCGATCGATTTGCCCTTGAACAGCACGTCGAGAGTTTCGCGGTTGTAGCGCTTGCCGTGGCAGACGTCGCAGGTGACGTAGACGTCGGGCAGGAAGTGCATCTCGATCTTGATGACGCCGTCGCCCTGGCAGGCCTCGCAGCGGCCGCCCTTGACGTTGAAGGAAAAGCGGCCGGGCTGGTAGCCGCGCGCCTTGGCTTCGGGCAGGCCGGCGAACCAGTCGCGGATCGGCGTGAAGGCGCCGGTGTAGGTGGCCGGGTTGGAGCGCGGCGTGCGGCCGATCGGCGACTGGTCGATGTCGATGACCTTGTCGAGGAACTCGAGGCCCTCGATGCGGTCGTGCTCGGCCGGGTGCTCGCGTGAACCCATGATGCGGCGCGACGCGGCCTTGAACAGCGTTTCGATCAGGAATGTCGACTTGCCGCCGCCCGACACACCAGTCACGGCGGTGAAGGTGCCGAGCGGAATTTCGGCGGTAACGTCCTTCAGATTGTTGCCGCGCGCGCCGACGACCTTGATGCGCTTGTTTTTCTTCAGCTCGCGGCGCTGGGCGGGAACCGCGATCTCGAGTTCGCCCGACAGATACTTGCCGGTGATCGAGTTCGGGTTGGCCATGACCTGCTGCGGGGTGCCCTCGGCGATGATCTGGCCGCCATGGATGCCGGCGGCCGGGCCCATGTCGACGACATAGTCGGCGGTCAGCACCGCGTCCTCGTCGTGCTCGACGACGATGACGGTGTTGCCGATGTCCCTGAGGTGACGCAGCGTGTCGAGCAGGCGGGCATTGTCGCGCTGGTGCAGGCCGATGGACGGTTCGTCGAGCACGTAGAGCACGCCTGTCAGTCCCGAGCCGATCTGCGACGCCAGCCGGATACGCTGGCTTTCCCCGCCCGACAGAGTGCCCGAGTTGCGCGACAGGGTCAGATATTCGAGGCCGACGTCGTTGAGGAAGCGTAGGCGCTCGCGGATTTCCTTAAGCACGCGTACGGCGATCTCGTTCTGCTTGTCGTTGAGAAGGGCCGGAAGCTCCTCGAACCAGGCATTGGCCTTGCGGATCGACTGCTCGGTGACTTCGCCGATGTGCTTGCCGCCGACCTTGACCGCCAAAGCCTCGGGCTTGAGGCGGTAGCCCGAACAGGCCGGGCAGGGCGTGGCCGACATGAAGCGCTCGATCTCCTCGCGCATCCAGGCGGATTCGGTTTCCTTCCAGCGGCGCTCGAGATTGGGGATCACTCCTTCGAAGGTCTTGGTCGTCTTGTAGGAGCGCAGGCCGTCGTCATAGTTGAAGGTGATTTCCTTGGCGCCCGTGCCGCGCAGGATGGCTTCCTGTGCTTCCGTCGAAAGGTCGCGCCAGCGGTCGCCGATCTTGAATCCGTAGACCTTGCCGAGCGCTTCCAGTGTCTGGGTGTAGTAGGGCGAGGTCGACTTGGCCCAGGGTGCCACGGCACCCTCGCGCAGCGATACATGCTCTTCTGGCACGACGAGCGCCGGGTCGATGGCGCGCTGGTTGCCCAGGCCGTCGCAGGCCGGGCAGGCGCCGAACGGGTTGTTGAAGGAGAACAGGCGCGGCTCGATCTCCGGGATGGTGAAGCCCGAGACCGGACAGGCGAATTTCTCCGAGAACAGAATGCGTTCGTGGGTTTCGTTGGCGGACTTGTTGATCGCGTCGGCGCCGGTCTGGCTGGCATCGAGCGGCTTGTCGGCGAACTCGGCCACGGCGAGGCCCTCGGCCAGCTTGAGCGCCGTTTCGATCGAGTCGGCCAGACGCGTGGCGAGGTCGGGGCGGACGACGATGCGGTCGACGACAACATCGATGTCGTGCTTGTACTTCTTGTCGAGAACGGGCGCTTCGGCGATCTCGTAGAAGGCGCCGTCGATCTTGACGCGCTGGAAACCCTTCTTCTGGAGCTCGGCGAGCTCCTTCTTGTACTCACCCTTGCGGCCGCGGACGATGGGCGCCAGGATGAACAGGCGAGTGCCTTCGTCGACCGCGAGCACGCGGTCGACCATCTGGCTGACCGTCTGGCTCTCGATTGGCAGGCCGGTCGCCGGCGAATAGGGCACGCCGACGCGCGCGAACAGCAGGCGCATGTAGTCGTAGATCTCGGTGACGGTACCGACCGTCGAGCGCGGGTTCTTCGAGGTCGTCTTCTGCTCGATCGAGATCGCCGGCGAAAGGCCGTCGATCTGGTCGACGTCGGGCTTCTGCATCATCTCGAGGAACTGGCGGGCATAGGCCGACAGACTCTCGACATAACGGCGCTGGCCCTCGGCATAAATGGTGTCGAAGGCGAGCGAGGATTTGCCCGAGCCGGACAGGCCGGTCATGACAATCAGCTTGTCGCGCGGCAGGTCGAGATCGACATTCTTGAGATTGTGTTCGCGCGCACCGCGAATGGAAATGTACTTGTGATCGGCCATTGCCGCGCCGCCGCCTCAAATCTGGAATTGCTTGGAGTGGCGGGTGAACCCGGCCATCCCTCATGTAGGTACTTTCGCCGCCCGGTCGAGAGGCGCCGCAACCAAATGCGTTTAAGCGCCTTTGGCGCGCAGGGGCAAGTGGAAAGAACAAAGGCCGAACGCGCTCCTGACAACGTTATGGCAGGAGCCTCACGCGAATCCGGGGCCACGAAAGCCGCCTTCGATCACATTTTTCCCGACTAACAATGTTGTGGTTGACGCCGCCGAATCAGGGATGCAGACTGCGTATGTCGCCTGAGGCCGAGCCTCGTTGAGGGCTCCTCACCATGCTACGGTCGGTCTGCGAGACGCCGCAGACACGCGAGTTGAGCAGCAGGCGAACACATGGCGCAACTGACGTAGGAGCAGAGCATGACTCCACCGGACAGTCCCAAAGGGTTCCGCTAACAGGACGGAACCACAGCAGGCGCAGGTGCCTGGCTTTCCCTAGCGAAAAGCCTCACGCAAACCCCGACCTGTTGTTCCCCCAGACAATTTGAAACCATTGTCGGATCGTTGGCTGTGAGCCACGAAGCATCCGAGAGAGCAAAGCCGGTAAACCATTCCCGGCAGGCAAGGGTATAACCCGACAACAGGCCCCGTGCGCTCCTGGTAGCGGCGGGGCCAACTTGTAGCGGCGGGGCCAACTTTTTTGGGCCCGCCTGTCCCTGGGCTGCGGCTGTCCCTGGGCTGTTTGTCGCTGCCGATTCCGGGCTCGAGTTTCCAAAGCATGCGAGGTGCTGAAACTCCGCTACAACCCTTGTACAATCGCCTGATCGTTCCGACCTAGCATCGAGAGGCCGCCAACACGGCCGAGCGGGGGGAACAATCGTGACTGTTGACCGGACCGGGCTGATCGGACTTTTGGGCGGGATGAGCTGGGAGTCCAGCGCGCTCTATTACCGGCTGATCAATCAGGCGGCACATGCCAGGATGGGCGGGCATCACAATGCGCGCTCGCTGATGTTCACGCTCGATTTCGATGAGCTCAACCGGCTGGCTGCCGAAGGCGACTGGATGCGGGTCGCGGCGGTGATCTCGGAGGCGGCGCGCAGCCTTGAAAAGGCGGGAGCCGCCTTCGCCATGCTGACAGCGGTGACGCCGCACACGATTGCCGATCAGGTGGCCGGCGCGATCGGCATTCCGCTGCTGCACATCGCCGACCCAACCGGCGAAGCGATCCGTGCCGCCGGCATCAAGCGCGTCGGGCTGCTCGGCACGCGCTACACGATGGAACTTGGGTTCTTCGCCGAGCGGCTTCAGCAGCGTTTCGGCATCGAGGTTATCGTGCCGTCGGAGGATCAGCGCACGGCACTGCATCGCATCATCATCGACGAACTGACGCTCGGCTTGGTGAAGCCGGTGTCGGCCGCGGTGCTGCAGCAACTGGCCGGCGATCTCGGCGCGCGCGGGGCAGAAGCCGCCGTCGTCGCCTGCACCGAACTGCCGCTGCTGCTCGGTATGGATGCCTATCCGATGCCGGCATTCGACGTGGTCAAGCTGCATGCCGAGGCGGCGGTGGAGCTGGCACTGGCGGGGTGAGGACGGTTTCAACGGAGTGGTATTCGATCCAGCTTGATGCGAGCAGCGCCATCCGCTCGCGGCGTGCCCGATCGTCGATCGAATAGGGCAGGTCGACCTCGAGAGGCTGGCTCTCGATCTCGCTCCATGAGCGCCCGATCATGCGGAGATAGGCCCGTTTTACCTTGATGTAGCGGGAGTTGTGGTCGATCTTTGAAATCGAGCACGGCACCGGCGAAAGTTCGAACAGGTCTCGCAAGGCTGCGTCAAGAACATGTTCCGAAATCACCGCGCAACTATCACCCGTTCCCAGATGATCTGAACGGGTAGTGGCAGCCTGTTGAGGTTCGCTGAACGGCGCGGCAACTAAACCGAGAGAGCTTGATTCCGCGCCCGGCTGATGCAATGCGCAAGTGCTAGGCCGGTGCGGCGACGGCGAGGATGATGGCGATCAACATCAGCAGCGGGCCCATCCACTTGAACTGGCGCACGAGGTTGCCGAGCCAGGGCTGGTTGGGCGGCATCGGCAGGTCGACATAGCCGTAAGCGACAGCCGCCAATCATACGCCGGCACAGAGCATGATGAACTCGTCGATGTAGGCTGCGATCACCTGATCCTCCAAAACGCTTGCCGTTGCCGAGGGCAGCTGTCGCAGACGGCGTCTGGCACTGCAAGCCGGTACGGCCGGTCTCCTGACAACGCTCCACTGGAGGCCGTCACACTCATGTCCGGGAAATCGAATTGCCTGCTTGACAGGTCAGTATGACGTTATAACCTCTTGGTGCGGGTCAGGCCTGGAATATGGCCCCGCATGTGGAGGACGAATTCATGAAACTCGCGTGGATCAAGGGCGCGCTGGCCGCCGGCATCGCCCTGTTGCCGAGCGCCGTCTGGGCGCAGTCAGTCAATATTTCCTACCTGACCCACTGGGCGCCGGAGACAGTGGCGCTGCTGGAGCAGGCGGCCAAGGATTTTTCCAAGGACCATCCCGAAGTGGCGGTGACGGTGCGAGCCGTGCCGTTCGGCGACCTGTTGACGACACTGCGTTCGCAGGGCGGCGGGCAGGGTGCCACCATTGCCGGCATCTACGATCTGTGGTTGCCGGAACTGGCGCGCGACAAGCTCGTTGCCCCCGCGCCCGAGCCGGTTGCCGGCGAGGTCAAGGGTGCCTGGCCCGCTGGCGTGGTGACGGCGGCGAGCGTCGGCGGCACACTCTACGGCATCCCTAACGAGATCGACGTCTATGCGCTGAACTACAACAAGGCGCTGTTCAAGGAAGCCGGCATCGAGGCGGCCCCAAAAACCTGGGACGAGTTCAAGGACGCGGCGGCGAAACTGACCAAGAAGGACGCCGGCCAGCAGGGCTTTGGCATGATCAACAGCTGGGCGGCGGGCGTGGTGCATCCGTTTTCATCGCTGCTGGTGTCCAACGGCGGCGAGCTTGTAAGCGACGGCAAGCCCGTGCTGGACAGCAAGAACGCAGGCGAGACCTTCGAGCTCTACGAGGACCTGATCAAGGCGGGCTCCAGCGACCCGGCGATGGGCACGGCCGATGCCAACACGACTGGACCGTTCCTCGACAATTTCGTCTCCGGCAAGACGGGTATGATCATCATGGCCAACTGGTGGGAGAGTGCGGTCAAGGCAGGTATGGGCGACAAGTTCGCCAATATCGCCACGGCGCCGATCCCTGTCGGGCCTTCAGGCGACAAGCCGCGCTCGATCTCCTATTCGTGGATGACCGTGGTGAATGCTGGCGCGGCGGAGGCCGAGCAGGAGGCGGCGTGGGATTTCCTCGCCTGGCTGAACAGCCCGAAGTCGGGCCCGAACGGCGCTTCGGCCATGGCCGATATCCTGATGTCGATGGGCATCCTGCCGTCGCGCAGTTCCGACGTCGAAGCCTTCAAGGACAAGCTCGGCTCGGAATTCCTGTCTGGCTATGTCAGCGTGCTGGCCGATGCCAAACCATTCCCGGTCGTTCTCGGCGGCCAGG
This sequence comes from Aminobacter aminovorans, assembly GCF_900445235.1. NCBI lineage: Bacteria > Pseudomonadati > Pseudomonadota > Alphaproteobacteria > Hyphomicrobiales > Phyllobacteriaceae > Aminobacter > Aminobacter aminovorans. The sequence continues at coordinate 3,087,310 of NZ_UFSM01000001.1, forward strand.
AGTTCTCGGAGTCGCTGCAGCAGACCATCGAGGCGCTGCAATACGGCAAGGTTTCAGCCACCGAGGCGCAGACGAATGCGCAGGCCGACGCGACTGCGATCCTGGAGAAGGATGCGAAGTAGGCTTTTTCCTTCTCCCCGCCTGCGGGGAGAAGGTGGCCAACGCGTCGGATGAGGGGCGGCACTACGTCTGGACAACTTGGCGCTGCCCCTCATCTGCCTGCCGGCGTTCGATACTCGAAAAGCCAGGCAATTGGCCTTTCGTCCGCTGCGCTGGCCGCCTCTCACCTCCCCGTGACGGGGAGAAGCACGCAGCGGCGCCGTCTCGCCCACTCTCGCTCACCCTTGGCCGTTCATTTAATGACCAGAACCCACCAACATTCCGTCTGGATGATGCTGACGCCGGCCGTCTCGCTGATCGGCGCCTTCATCTTCGTGCCAATGGTTCTGACGGTGTGGCTGTCGCTGCAGGACTGGTCGACCCAGACCGGATTCCAGACGGCTCAGTTCGTCGGATTCGACAATTTCCGTGAGATCTTCGGCGCGACCTCGGTGGGCCGCGACTTCAAGGGCGCGCTGGTCAACACGGCGCTCTACACGCTGATGTCGGTGGCGCTGATCCTGCCTGCTTCGGTGGGGTTCGGATTGCTGGTCTACCAACGCAATGTCGCTGGCGGCAATGCACTGCGGACGATCCTGTTTTCGACATACATGGTGCCGATGATCGCAGTGGCGCTGGTGTGGTCGAAGCTCTATTCACCGAGCGAGGGGCCGATAAACCAGATGCTCGGCTGGGTGGGCATCGGGCCACAGCCCTGGCTGTCGTCCCCTGATACGGCCCTAGTTTCCATCGTCGTCCTGAACGTCTGGCAGCAGGTCGGCTATTTTACCGTGCTTGTCGTGGCCGGGCTGACGCAGATCCCGGCCAGTCTCTACGAGGCGGCGACCATCGACGGCGCCAACGGGCGCCAGCAGTTCACGGCGATCACCCTGCCGCTGCTGAAGCGGACGCTACTGTTCAGCGCCGTCATTGCCATCATCAATGCCGTGCAGGTGTTCGAGCCGGTGGCGCTGATCACGCAGGGCGGGCCGGTGGGCTCGACCAACGTATTGACCTATCACATCAGGCGTGTCGGCATCGAACGCGCCCAGGGTGGCCTGGGCTCCGCCATGGCGGTGACGCTGATGTTGTCGCTGATCGTGGTGATCTTCGCTTTGTTCTCTTTCGCTCGCAAGGGAGACGACGAATGAGCGCGGCTGGCGAATGGCGTCCGCGCCGCGGTCTGTTCTTCTTCAGGTCACGCCCAACCAGCGGCGACTATGTCGTGGCAACGCTGATGCTAGTGGTCGCCGTGGCCTCGGCCTTTCCGCTGGTGTGGATGGTGCTGTCCAGCCTGAAGACGCCGGCCGAAACCATGCAGGTGCCGCCGGTGTGGGTGCCCGAGAGCCCGAGCCTGGAGGCCTTCGGCAAGGTGTCTGGCGTCATCAATGTCGGCCGCTCGATGCTGAGCTCGGCCGTCATCGCCACCATCACCACGGCGGGAATCATCGTCACCAGCCTGATGGCAGGCTACGCTTTTGCCAAGCACCGCTTCCATGGTCGCAACGCGCTGTTTGCGCTGCTGATCGCAACCATGTTCCTGCCACCGATCGTGACGTTGATCCCGCTCTACCGGATGATCGGTACCATCGGGCTCGACGGCAGCCTTGCCGGCGTGATCCTGCCCAATCTGGCCAATGCCTTCGGCATCTTCCTGATGCGGCAGTTCATTGCTGGCGTACCTGACGACTTGATCGATGCGGCGCGCATGGACGGCGCTTCGGAGATGCGCATCCTGTTTGCGATCGTAGCACCCCTGGTGACGCCGGCGGTTGCGGCACTGGCGCTGTTTGCATTCGTCTATCACTGGAACAGCTACCTCTGGCCGCTGACGGTGCTGCAGGGAAATGCCGAACAGTATCCCATCGTCATCAGCCTCAGCCGGCTGCTCAGCTACAACCGGGGCGCGATCAACACAAATCTGGTCATGGCCGGTGCGACGCTGGCCGTGCTGCCGCCGCTGGTGCTGTTCGTGTTCCTGCAGCGCTTCTTCGTCGACTCCATCATAAGCTCCGGAGTGAAGGGATGAGCAAGGTTCTGGCCATCGATCTCGGCGGCACGCAGCTCAGGGCTGGGATTTGCGACGATGCTGCGCCTGCAGCCGTTCGACATATCGGCGCGTGGCCGGCGCCCAAGGGGCTCGACGGCCTGTGCGAGACGATTGCCTGGCTGGCCAAGGAACATAGCGCGGAACGGCTCGGCGTTTCGGTGCCGGGGACGGCACGCGGCGCGCGCTGCCTGTGGATCCCCAATCTGCCTTGGCTTGATGGTGTCGACCTCTCAGGTCAATTCCCCGATCTCGTGATCGGTCTGGGACAAGATGCGCAACTGGCGTTGCTTGCCGAAGCTTCGGCGGGCGCGGCAAAGACGCTTTCGGATGCGATCCTGGTGGCGATCGGCACCGGCATCGGCTCGGCGGTGCTCTCAGGCTCGAGAATCGTACGCGGCGGGCATGGTGCTGCCTGCTCCTTCGGCTGGGCCTGTGCCGATCTCGACGATGACGGAGACGACCGCGACGGCTGGCTGGAGCGGCAGGCAGCGGGCAGGGCGTTCGATGCCATCGGGCGGCAGGCCGGCTTCAGTGACGGACGCGGTGTGGTGGCGGCCGCGCGTGCGGGAAACACGGATGCAATTGATGCATTGGCGCGGCCGGCGAAGGCGCTGGGCGTGAGCTTGGCAACCGCCGTGGCGCTGCTCGACCCGCAATCAGTGATCCTGGCCGGCGGCGTTGCCGAGGCGGCCGACGTGCTGGTGCCGATGGTGCAAGCCGCGATGAAGAAGCAATTGCCGCCGCATCTGAGATGCGTGCGCATCGAGGCCGGCAGCTTCGGCAAGGATGCCAGCCTTGTGGGGGCGGCATTCGCAGGCGTCCGCGGCCAACAATGGGACGAAATCCGATGAGCGGAATGTTTGCAAAACCCAACCGCAGCCGGCCGGAGCCGCTGTGGCACCAGGCCGAGCAGGCGATGCGGACGCTGATTTCGTCCGGCGAGTGGTCCACGGGCGCGCAGATCCCAAATGAGGAGCGCCTGTGCGACCTGTTGGGGGTCAGCCGCATCACCGTGCGCCATGCCCTGCGCAACCTCGAGGATTCCGGCCTGCTCAGCCGTGAGCACGGGCGCGGCACCTTCGTGCGCAGCCCGACCGTCATTGCCGGCGTGCGCGGCCTGACCAGCTTCACCCAGGAGATGGCCAATCTCGGGCTCAATTTGGGCACAAGGCTGCTCGACGCCCGGATCATTGCCGCCGACGTCCAGGTGGCCGGCGCGCTGGAGATCGAGGAAGGCACGCCGGTGCTCCGGTTGCGCCGCCTTCGGCTTGGCAACGACCAGCCGATCGGTATCCAGACAGCGCATCTGCCGGCGGCGCGCGTGCCAGGCCTGCTGGAAACGGCGGGAACCGTCTCCTCGCTCTATGAGACGCTGAAGGCGAGCTACGGCATCGTGCCCCAGGAGGCGCGCGAAATCTACCGCATCGGCGAGGTCAAGCCGGAGGATGCCGAGCTGATCCAGCTTAAGGCCGGCAGCTCCGCCTTCATGGTCGAACGCATCGCCTTCGACCGCTCCGGCCCGTTCGAATTCACCGTCTCGACCATGCGCGGCGACCGCTACGAAATCCGTTCCGTTCTCCATCTCTGACCATCTGAAAGGTTCTTCAATGAAAACTTCTTACATCAGCCGGCTGGCCAAGCTCATCGACGGGGCGGCGAGCGCCAACGAGGCGGCGTTCGAGACCGTATCAGTCCGGCTTGCTGAGACGCTTGCCAACAAGGGACTGGTGCATCTCTATGGCTCGGGCCATTCGGTGTTGCCGTGCCAGGAGGCGTTTCCGCGCTACGGTTCTTATGTCGGCTTCAACCCGCTGACCGACCCGCGCGTCATGTGGCACAACGTGCTCGGCTCGGGCGGCGTGCGCGAGCTTCTGTGGCTCGAGCGCACGGAGAACTATGCGGAAAAATTCCTCGACCACCAGCCGCTCAACCCTGGCGATTCCATCATCATCTATGGTCATAGCGGCCGCAACGCCTCCGGCATCGACACCGCGCTCTATGCCAAGAAGCGCGGCCTGTTTGTCGTCGCCATCACCAGCAAGAACAATCTCGATAAGCCGGCGAGCCATTCCTCGGGCAAGCGCCTGGCTGACGCCGCCGACGTCGTCATCGACACGACCTCACCGATCGAGGACGCGATCGTGCCGGTGAAAGGCTGGAGCCGCCCGGTAGCCGGCTCGTCGACGGTGCTCGCCATGATCATGACGCATGAGCTGATCGCGCGCACGGCGCAAAAGCTTGCCGACCGCGGCATCGAGCTGCCGACATTTGCCTCGCCGACAATCGAGGGTGTGACGCTGCACGACACCGACGTGATCTACGGCATCTACCGCGAGAAGATGATCGAGGCGCAGCGCAAGCATCTCGACTTCTTCAAGGAACGGATGCAGGGCGAAGCGTAACCCCTGTTCCTGACATCGAAAAGCTGGCTTGGCGTCCGGAAGGGCGGCCCGCTGGCATTTGGCATGACGCCTCTTGCCATTTCCAATCATTAGCGATAGAACAAAATGAGAACATAAATGACTTGTGGACGGCACGAGGTTTTCCGCCGGCAGGGGGCGCGGGCGGAGGGTGCGATGGGCTAGTGTGCGCCCTCACATTTTCTTGGAATTGGTTTAGGACTAGCGCGGAGCGGTGTCATGGCAGGTAGCGTCAATAAGGTCATTCTGGTCGGCAATCTGGGCGCTGACCCCGAGATCCGCCGGCTCAACTCGGGCGAGCCGGTCGTCAACCTGAGGATCGCGACTTCGGAAAGCTGGCGCGACAAGAATTCGGGCGAGCGCAAGGAAAAGACCGAATGGCACCAGGTCGTCATCTTCAATGACAACCTCGCCAAGGTCGCCGAGCAGTACCTGAAGAAGGGCATGAAGGTTTACATCGAAGGCCAGCTCCAGACCCGCAAATGGGAGAAGGACGGCATCGAGCGCTACACCACCGAAATCGTGCTGCAGAAATTCCGCGGCGAACTGCAGATGCTCGACGCGCGCGGCCAGGGCGGTGACGCAGGCTATAGCGGCGGTGGCGGCCAGGTCGGTTATGGCGGCGGTCAGGGTGGTGGTTATGGCGGCGGCCGTTCTGATTTTGGCCAATCGAGCCCGACCGACAGCTATGGCGGCGGTAACCGCGGCGGCGGTGGCAATCGTGGCGGCCAGGGCGGCGGTGGCGGCATGGGCGGTGGCGGTTCGCGCGACCTCGACGACGAAATCCCGTTCTGAGCGTAGCCAAGGCGGCGGGCGATCGAGGTCGTCTACCATCTGACGGGGCGGCGTTGGACCTGATGCGAGAGTTTTGTGCGTCGGGTCCATCTGCAAAGTTGCTGCGCCAAAGCCGTCTTAAGGCTATGTGCAGTGTCGGTCGCGCCATATTGTACTCTCGCAGCATTGATGTCGCGCAGCAGTACAAGTCGGTCGCTGGATTTCGTGAATGACTGTTCTCGCGAATCTTCCTGCTTCGCGTTACTGGGGAGAATGGGGTACGGGGTCTTCATTCACCGGTCGGATTCGATCTACGACGACAGTCCTGCCGAACGGTATCAGTTTCCGCCGCAATATTTCGGCCGGGTGCAGGCCTGTGTCGGCGATTGGATCGTCTATTACGAGCCACGTAAGGTAGCCGACACCAAGGGATACTTCGCTGTTGCCAAGGTGCAGCAGGTCATCCCGGATCCCGGCGCGAAGGGCATGTTTCTCGCGCTTGTCGAACCAGGCAGCTATCTCGATTTTGCCAATCCGGTTCCCTTCAGCGACGCTGACGGTGTGATCGAGCGCGGGCTCCTCAACGACGACGGGCGAATTTCTGGGCGCGCGCAGGCGGCGGTAAGGCCGCTTTCTCCAGCCGATTTCAGTCGCATCGTCACGCTGGGGCTGGATCAGGCAGAATCTACGCTTCCAAGGGTCGATCCGGTAGCGCCGGCCAGCGGCTTCTTCGAAGACCAGGCGCCCTTCGTGTTTGCGGAGAGCCGCGAGCGTACGCAGTTCCTGACATCCCGCATCGTGCGTGACCGCGTCTTCCGAAGGATCGTTCTGCGTGCCTATGACGAGCGCTGCGCGATCACCGGATTGAAGCTCATCAATGGTGGCGGAAGGGCGGAAGTTGCGGCGGCCCATATTCGCCCTGTCGAGGCCGACGGACCGGACGTCGTCAGCAACGGCATCGCGTTATCGGGAACAGCCCATTGGATGTTCGATCGTGGCCTTATCAGCCTGTCGGACGATCTCGAAATCCTGATTTCCCGCCAGGCAAACGATCCCGATGGTACAAAGGGCATCGTCAATCGCAGCGGCCGAGCAATCGGCCCCCGGCGCCTGTCCGATCGTCCTCATCCACACTTCCTGCTCTGGCATCGCGAGCATTGCTTCAAGCAATAGGTCGGGCGTGCTGATCAAAACTAGTGATGGACGAGGTTACAGCCTTTCCGCCCATCGATGTCCCTGATGGCATAGGTCGAGGCAGTTCTTCAGCCAGCTGCGTTCCGACTGCTGCAGCTTCGGCAGGGCATTGACGAAATCTACTTCGTCCTTGGGGCGCCCGTATTTGGCCTTGAACAGCAGGACGGCTGCCGGCTTGAGGTAGGGGATGCCGGCCGGCGTCGTGGCGACAATGTCAGTGCGCGGCACTGCTACGGCCGGGTTCCGCTTGTAAACCCACAGATCCGGCGAACCTTCCTCGATCATCATGTCGACGCGCCAGCAGTGCCGCACGACGTCCAGGCACCAGATCTGGGAGATTTCGGCAGACGGGGCGCTTTGCGCGGGCAGGTGCTTGACGATGCCATCTCCGGCAGTGTGGCATTCCATGCCGGCGAGTGCGCGGCGGAAGACGGGCACGTCGCTGCGCAGGACCGTGAATTAGAGGTCTTCGTGCTCGCGTGTCTGATGGCCGTGCCAGAGGTCGAGCGCCCAGCCGCCGACGACGCACCAGGGCAGGGAGACGCCGGTCAGGTGGCGCGCCAACTCGGTTGGATGCCAGGCGCACCATGCGTCATGGTCCGGCGTATCGGGCTGATTCATGCCAGGGGCTGTTCTTTTGCGCTGCTTTAGCCGTATCGAGGCCCGGATCAAGGCTGCTTCGTTCGACGAACGGCCTGACTTCCGGCCCCGCAGCCGGCTGCGCAGCTGACGAATGCCGGTGGCCTGGATCGACGGGGGCAGAGCGGTCTTGTGGCCTGTCGCGCCCTAGCTCGCCATCAGCGCCTTGATACCATCGGCAACGAATTGCACAGCGAGGGCTGCCAGGATCACACCGAGGAGGCGAGTCAGGATCGAGCGGCCGGTCTGGCCGAGGAACTGGTCGATGCGTTCGGCGAGAACGAACACCAGATAGGTGGCGGCGAGGCAGGCGAGGATGATCAGGACCAGTGCCAACTGGCCGGCCCAACCCTGAAACGAGCCGGAGAGCAGCACCGTCGCCGAGATCGCGCCGGGACCGGCGATCAGCGGAATAGCGAGCGGGAAGGCGGCGATGTTGTGGATGTGGTCGCGGGTGATCGCGACATCCGAAATCTTCTCCTTGCGGTCCTGGCGCTTCTCGAAAACCATCTCGAAGGCGATGAAGAACAGCAGGAAGCCACCGGCGACGCGGAAGGCGGGCAAGGTGATGCCGAACACGGTGAGGATGGCGGCGCCGGCAACGGCAAAGACCGCCAGCACGACAAAGGCGATGACACTCGCACGTACCGAAACCTGCAGGCGCTGCTCGCGATTCATGCCGCGTGTCACCGCGAGGAACAGCGGCGCCAGGCCGGGCGGGTCGATAGTCACGAGGATGGTGACGAAGGCATTGAAAACAGTGTCGAAAAGCGGCATCAGGCATCTCCCCGGCGCGTGCAGGCTAACCCGGCGACCGTTGCCGCGCCAGTGGCAAATTCGGCCGTACGGAAGTCATTTTGCCCTTGCCGGCAGATTCTGCTGCGGCATCCGGCCGTTGCCGGCGCAATGGCGGTGGGGACAGACAGGGACATCTCGACGCAATGTTGGAAGCGCAAGCTATCCTTTTGAAATCGCGTCCCAAATCAGCATTGGAAAAGCGCCGCCGGAATTGGTCATTCAACGACCGTTCCTATATATAAGGTAAATGATTCCCAACATGCGTGATCCGAGTTGACCGACCAGAAATCACCGCGTGGACCTGACGGTCCCTCCGGCATCGAGCCGATTTCCATCATCGAGGAGATGCAGCGCTCCTACCTCGATTACGCGATGAGCGTGATCGTGAGCCGCGCGCTGCCCGACGTGCGCGACGGCATGAAGCCGGTGCACCGCCGCATTCTCTTCGCCTCGCATGAGAGCGGCTACCACTGGAACCGCAAATATGTGAAGTCGGCGCGTCCGGTCGCCGACGTGATGGGTAAATATCACCCGCACGGCGATGCGTCGATCTATGACGCCTTGGTGCGCATGGCGCAGGACTGGTCGATGAGCGTGCCGCTGATCGACGGGCAGGGCAATTTCGGCTCGATCGACGGCGATCCGCCCGCTGCGATGCGCTACACCGAAGCGCGCCTGACCAAGGTTGCGCATGAACTGCTCGAGGACATCGACAAGGACACCGTCGACTTCCAGGATACCTACGACGCGTCGGGCCAGGAGCCGCGCGTGCTGCCGGCGCGTTTCCCGGCGCTGCTGGTCAATGGTGCCGGCGGCATCGCCGTCGGCATGGCGACCAACATTCCGCCGCACAATCTGGTCGAAGTCTGCAATGGCGCCATCGCCGTCATGGAAAATCCCGGTATCGACCTGCCCGACCTGATGGAAATCATTCCAGGCCCAGATTTTCCCACCGGCGGCCTGATCCTCGGGCGCTCGGGCATCTACAACGCCTATTCGACCGGCCGCGGCTCGGTCATGATGCGCGGCAGGGTCAATATCGAGCAAAGCCGCGGCGACCGCGAGGCGATCATCATCACCGAAGTTCCCTTCCAGGTGAACAAGGCGACGATGATCGAGAAGATGGCCGAACTGGTGCGCGACAAGCGCATCGAGGGCATCTCCGACATCCGCGACGAGTCTGATCGCCAGGGCTACCGCGTCGTCATCGAGCTCAAGCGCGATGCCAACGCCGAGGTGATCCTCAACCAGCTCTATCGCTTTACGCCGCTGCAGACCTCGTTCGGCGCCAACATGGTGGCGCTCAATGGCGGCAAGCCGGAAGTGCTGACGCTGCTCGACATGCTGAAGGCATTCGTCGCCTTCCGTGAAGAGGTGATCAGCCGCCGTACCAAGTACCTGCTCAAGAAGGTGCGCGACCGCGCCCACATCTTGGTCGGCCTGGCGATTGCGGTTGCCAATATCGACGAGGTCATCAAGCTGATCCGTACCGCGCCCGATCCGCAGACGGCGCGCGACCAGTTGATGACGCGGCGCTGGCCGGCATCCGACGTCGAGTCGCTGATCCGCCTGATCGACGATCCGCGCCACCGCATCAACGATGACGGCACCTACAACCTGTCGGAAGAACAGGCGCGCGCCATTCTCGAGCTGCGCCTGCAGCGCTTGACGGCACTGGGTCGCGATGAAATCGCCGACGAACTCAACAAGATCGGCACGGAGATCACCGACTATCTCGACATCTTGTCGTCGCGGGCCCGCATCCAGCAGATCGTCAAGGACGAACTGGTTGCCGTGCGAGACGAATTCGGGGTGCCGCGCCGGACCGAGATCACCGACGGTGGCGCCGACATGGAAGACGAGGACCTGATCCCGCGCGAGGATATGGTCGTCACCGTCAGCCACTCCGGCTACATCAAGCGCGTCCCACTGTCGCTCTACCGGGCACAGCGCCGCGGCGGCAAGGGCCGCTCGGGTATGTCGACGAAGGACGAGGATTTCGTCACCCGGCTGTTCGTGGTCAACACGCACACGCCGGTGCTGTTCTTCTCGTCGCGCGGCATCGTCTACAAGGAAAAGGTCTGGCGCCTGCCGATCGGCAATCCACAGTCGCGCGGCAAGGCGCTGATCAACCTGTTGCCGCTGCAACAGGGCGAGCGCATCACCACGATCATGCCGCTGCCCGAGGACGAGGCAAGCTGGGCCGAACTCGATGTGATGTTCGCCACCACGCGCGGCACCGTGCGCCGCAACAAGCTGAGCGACTTTGTCGACGTCAAGCGCAATGGCAAGATCGCCATGAAGCTGGAGGAAGAAGGCGACGAGATTCTCGGCGTCGAGACCTGCACCGACAATGACGACGTGCTTTTGACCGCCGATTCCGGCCAGTGCATACGCTTCCGCGTCGACGACGTGCGCGTGTTCCAGAGCCGCAACTCCGTCGGCGTGCGCGGCATCAGCATGGCCGAAGGCGACCGCGTCATCTCGATGGCGGTCATCGAGCATGTCGAGGCAAGCCCGGCGGAACGTGCGGCCTATCTCAAGCGCTCCGTCGCCGAACGGCGGTTGGCTGCGGGCATCGCTGCCGGCGACGACGAGGATATCGCGCTGACCAATGAGGACGTCGGCGAGGAAACCGACATCACCGAGGAGCGTTACCAGTTCCTGGGCGAGCACGAGCAGTTCGTGCTCACGGTCACCGAATATGGCTATGGCAAGCGTTCTTCGTCTTATGATTTCCGCCTGACAAACCGTGGCGGCAAGGGCATCCGGGCCACCGATGTGTCCAAGGTGGCGGAAATCGGCAAGCTGGTGGCGACGTTCCCGGTCGGCAATGACGACCAGATCATGCTCGTCTCCGACGGCGGCCAGGTCATCCGTGTGCCAGTCGACGGCATCCGCACGGCAAGCCGCGCCACCAAGGGCGTCACCATCTTCAATACCGCCGATGGCGAGAAGGTGGTGTCCGTGGAGCGGATTTCCGAGCCGCAGGGCGAGGATGAGACCGACGAGGCGTCAGGCGAGGACGCTGCGGCCGGAGAAGCTCCGGCAAGCGAGAGCTGACAAAACGTCCTGACGCCGAACGGCTTTGCTGTTCAGGCGTTAGGTGCGGGTCATAAAAAAAGAGAAAGAAGCGGCGCCGTGGCGCCGCTTTTGCCTGGAGGGGCAGAAACTGTTCAGCGCGGGGCGCGCGGATTGCGCCAGCCCGGAAGCTGCACGCGGGCGGTCTGCACCTTGGTGCGGACGCGGTGAGCCTCTTGGTGGAGGCTGAAGGCGGTGGCGACAAGCATGGCCAGAGTCATGGCCGCGGCGAGCATGTAGATCATCATGGCGCTGTTCTCCTGCTGGAAACAACGGACGAGACGCTGTTTGGTTTCACGCACTATAATGACGTTCTATTCACATCCGCTTGAACTGATCATGAGATTGCCGTTCATCTCGCATTCATCTCGTAAACCAATTTCCGGTCGGACACGGGGCAGGTTGGCGGCAATGCGCGCTTCCACCTTTGGCGCCGATGTTCTAGAAGCAGCCCATGACTGATCGCATTGCCATCTATGCCGGGTCGTTCGACCCGCTCACAAACGGCCATCTCGACGTGCTCAAGGCGTCGCTGGCCGTTGCCGACGTCGTCTATGCCGCAATTGGCATTCATCCCGGTAAGAAGCCGCTGTTTTCCTTCGAAGAGCGTGTGGCGCTGATCGAGGAAGCGACGAAGGCGGAATTCGGCGCGGATGGCGGACGCATCAAGGTGGTGGCCTTTGACGGGCTGGTGATCGACGCGGCGCGCAAGGAAGGCGCTTCGATCATGATCCGCGGCCTGCGCGACGGCACCGACCTCGACTATGAGATGCAGATGGCCGGCATGAACGAAACCATGGCACCGGAACTGCAGACCGTTTTCCTGCCGGCGAGTCCCTCGGTTCGCACCATTACCGCCACACTTGTCCGCCAGATAGCCTCGATGGGCGGCGACATCCGTCCGTTCGTGCCGGCGGCGGTTGCCGGCGCGCTCAACGCCAAATTCGCGAAATAATTCTCCGGAGTATCGAAACATGCAGCTCAGGAAGCTTGCCTCGTCCGTCGTCGTCCTTGCCGGCCTTTTGGCCGGATCGGCCGCAGCCATCGCCGCCGAACCCGAGAACACGATGATCATCACGCTGAAGGGCGGCGACGTGACGGTGGCGCTGCGCCCCGACCTCGCGCCCAAGCACGTCGCCCAGATCAAGACGCTGGTGCGCGAAGGCGCCTATGACAACGTCGCCTTCCACCGTGTCATCGGCGGCTTTATGGCTCAGACCGGCGACGTCGAGTTCGGCGACATGAAGGACGGCTACGATGCCAACCGTGCCGGCATGGGCGGCTCGAAGCTGCCCGACATCCAGGCGGAGTTCTCCAACGAGAATTTCAAGCGCGGCGTCGTCGGTATGGCGCGCTCGCAGGACCCGAATTCGGCGAATTCGCAGTTCTTCATCATGTTCGACACCGCGTCCTCGCTCGACGGCCAGTACACCGTCGTTGGCGATGTCGAGAGCGGCATGGAACTGGTCGATGCCATCAAGAAGGGTGACGCGGCCAATAACGGGTCGGTCAGCGACCCCGACCGCATGATCAAGGTCCGCATCGCCGCGGACGCCAAGTAAACGAAAACGAAGAGAAGGAATTTCATCATGGCCGAGATCAAGGATCGCGAAAACGCGCTGATCATGGAAACGACCAAGGGCAATGTGGTCATCGAGCTGTTCCCGGACCTGGCCCCCGGCCATGTCGGCCGCATCAAGGAACTGGCACGCGAAGGCGCCTATGACGGCGTGGTGTTCCACCGCGTCATTGAAGGTTTCATGGCCCAGACCGGCGACGTCAAGTTCGGCAAGTCGGGCGGCAAGGACTTCAACCCGGGCCGTGCCGGCATGGGCGGTTCGGACAAGCCGGACCTGAAGGCCGAATTCTCGAACATGAATCACGGCCGCGGCACCTGCTCGATGGCCCGTTCGCAGAACCCGAACTCGGCCAACTCGCAGTTCTTCATCTGCTTCGAGGACGCCGGCTTCCTAAACCGCCAGTACACCGTGTGGGGTCAGGTCATCGAAGGCATGGATAATGTCGACAAGATCAAGCGCGGCGAGCCGGTGCAGGATCCCGACAAGATCGTGTCACTGAAGGTTGCGGCCGACGTTGCGGAATAACTGACAATGGCTGGCGCTCTCTGGTCGCTTCTCGGCGTTCTGGCGGGCGCCTTCATTGCCATTCAGGCTCCTATCAATGCGCAACTGGCGCGCGGGCTCGGTGTGCCCGTCGCGGCGGCTGCTATTTCGTTTCTGTCTGGCGCGATCGTGCTCGGCGTGATCACCTTTCTAGCCACCCGCACGCAAGGGCTGGTCATCGACTGGAAGGCGCCGGCGCCGTGGTTGTTCGTGGCCGGTGGCGTGCTGGGAGCGGTCTATGTCACCTCCACGGTGCTGCTGACCCCACGCATCGGTGCCGCCGCCTTGATGGCCTTCCTGGTGGCGGGTCAGCTTCTGGCCGGCATGCTTGTCGACAAGGCCGGCATTTTGGGTGTTGCCGTGCGCGAGATCTCCATGGGCCGTATCGTCGGCGCCTTGCTGCTGCTCGCCGGCGCGCTGATGATCCGTATCTACTGATGCGTGTAGACCTTTTCGATTTCGACCTGCCGGAGGCGAACATTGCGCTGCGTCCGGCTCAGCCGCGCGACACGGCGCGGCTGCTGACCGTTCGCCCGGGCGCGGAATTGGCCGATCTGTCGGTGCGTGACCTGCCGACGCTGCTTGAGCCCGGCGATGTGCTGGTGCTCAACGACACGCGTGTCATTCCGGCCCAGCTCAAGGGGGTTCGCGTCCGTGGCGAAGCGGTGGCCCATGTCGATGCGACGCTGCACATGCGCACCGCACCCGACCGCTGGCTTGCCTTCATGCGGCCGGGCAAGCGTGTTGCTGTTGGCGACCGCATCCAGTTCGGCCATGATGCCGAGGCCTGCATGCTTGGCCAGCTCGACGCCACGGTGCTGGAGAAGGGCGAGGGTGGCGAGGCGCTTTTGGCATTCGACCTCGCCGGGCCGGCGCTGGACGAGGCGCTGCATGACGTCGGTCACATTCCGCTGCCGCCCTATATTGCCTCCAAGCGCGCCGATGACGAGCGCGACCGCAAGGACTACCAGACCGTCTATGCACGGGAGGAGGGGGCTGTCGCGGCGCCAACCGCAGGCCTGCATTTCACGCCGGAGCTGTTTGCGGCACTCGAGGCCAAAGGCGTCGAAAAGCAGTTCGTGACGCTGCATGTCGGGGCTGGCACCTTTTTGCCGGTCAAGGCCGATGACACCGCCGACCATAAGATGCATTCGGAGATCGGGCACGTTTCGGCAGAGACGGCAACCGTGCTGAATGCGGCGCGGGCGCGGGGCAACAAGGTGGTTGCGGTCGGCACCACGTCGCTGCGCCTGATGGAGAGTGCCGCGCGCCAAGACGGTACCTTGGCCGCCTGGTCAGGCCCGACCGACATCTTCATCACGCCCGGCTATCGCTTCAAATTCGTCGATGCGCTGATGACCAATTTCCATCTGCCGCGCTCGACGCTGTTCATGCTGGTGTCGGCCTTTGCCGGACTGGAGCGCATGCACGATGTCTATGCGCATGCCATTTCGAGTGGCTACCGCTTCTATTCCTACGGCGATTCAAGCCTGCTGTTCAGGGACGACCGATGAGTTCAGAGTTCACCTTCAAGCTGCTCGCGACCGACGGCAAGGCGCGGCGCGGCGAAATCACCATGCCGCGCGGCACCATCCGCACGCCGGCCTTCATGCCTGTCGGCACCGGCGGCACGGTGAAGGCGATGTATATGGACCAGGTGCGCGGCGTCGGCGCCGACATCATCCTGGGCAACACCTATCATCTGATGCTGCGTCCCGGCGCGGAACGGGTGGCCAAGCTCGGCGGTCTGCACGACTTCGCGCGCTGGCCGCATCCGATCCTGACCGATTCCGGCGGCTTCCAGGTGATGTCGCTGTCGAAGCTGCGCAAGATCAGCGAAAAGGGTGTGACCTTCCGCTCGCATATCGATGGCGCGCCCTACGAGATGTCGCCGGAGCGCTCGATCGAGATCCAGGGGCTGCTTGATTCCGACATACAGATGCAGCTCGACGAATGCACGGCGCTGCCGTCGACGCCGAAGGAAATCCAGCGCGCCATGGAAATGTCGCTGCGCTGGGCCGAGCGCTGCAAGACCGCGTTCGGCGACCAGCCGGGCAAGGCAATGTTCGGCATCGTGCAGGGCGGCGATATCCCTGACATGCGCGTGCGCTCGGCGCAGGCGCTGAAGGCGCTGGAGCTCAAGGGCTATGCCGTCGGCGGCCTCGCCGTCGGCGAGCCGCAGGAGGTGATGCTCGACATGCTCGACATCACCTGTCCGGAACTGCCTCAGGAGAAGCCGCGCTACCTGATGGGCGTCGGTACGCCCGACGACATCATCAAGTCGGTGGCGCGTGGCATCGACATGTTCGATTGCGTGATGCCGACGCGGGCGGGCCGCCACGGCCTTGCCTATACACGCCGCGGCAAGGTGAACCTGCGCAATGCGCGCCACGCCGACGATCCGCGGCCGCTGGACGAGGAAAGCGATTGCCCGGCCGCGCGCGACTATTCGCGCGCCTACCTGCATCATCTGGTGCGATCGGGCGAGGCGCTGGGTGCCATGCTGCTCACCTGGAACAATTTGTCTTATTACCAGCACCTGATGAGCGAAATCCGTGCCTCGATCGAGGTGGGGCGCTTTGCTGACCAGACCGCCGAGATCAGCGAAGGATGGGCGCGCGGCGACATCCCGCTGCACAACGGCTGAGCCTGGAGGGTCTCCGCTTTTCTTCCTATCGCGGAAGCACTCTATCTCCTTGTTTTGCGCAATTCCTGGCGGAAAACCGCTGCGCGCATTTACTGGAGGTTCTTTAGAGCTCCTTCTCGGCAAGCTGGCGGAAGGCATCGGGCACGGAACCTGCGCGGCCCAGAGCCACCGAGGCGTAACCGACCGCCTCCCAGCCGAAACGCTCGCGGATGGCATCCATGGCGCAGTCGGCGCTCCATCGCGCCTGGCCTTTTCGCGTGCCCGGCCGGCGCTTCTCGTCGGCAAGGTCCAGTGGCAATTCGAGCTGTAGGACGGAATGTTCATCGAGATGCGAGACCGAGATCGCCAGCAGCGAGATCGTGCGCTCGCCGGGATACTGGGCAAGTACGCCGCGTACCAGTTCTTCGCCGACTTCGGCGATCATTGCGGTGGCCGAAACTGGCGCGTCCAAGGTGATCGACCGCGTCACCGAACGCAGGTCGGCAAAGCGAACGCGGGCGGTGACGGTGCGTCCTGGACGCGACTTGGCCCTAAGACGCGAGGCGACCCGGTCAGCGAGATGGCGCAGCGCCGGCACGTAGACATCAGGCCGTGCCGGTTTCATGCCCAGCGCCGACTGCGCGCCGGCGGAATGGGCGCGGCGATGCGGCTGGAGGCTGCGTGGATCGCGGTTCCAGGCAAGGGCCGCCAGCTTTTCGCCTGATGCGTGACCGAGCAGGCGTTCGAGCACATGCCGGTTGGCGTTGGCCAGTTGGCCGATGGTGGTGATGCCGGCGTCCGCCAGTCGCATTTCTGTGGCTGGGCCGACACCCCACATCAGGCCGACGGGCAAGCCGTGCAGGAATCCGATTTCCGCACCGTCATCGACCACGACGATGCCGTCGGGCTTGGCGACCTGCGATGCGATCTTGGCGAGGTGCTTGGTGCGGGCGACGCCGACCGATATCGGCAGTCCGAGTTCGGCGCGGACCTGTTCCTGATCTTTTGGGCGATCTCCTCGGGCGAACCGAACAGGTGGGTGCAGCCGGCGACGTCGGCAAAAGCCTCGTCGATGGAGATGCGCTCGACCAGCGGCGTGAAATCGCCGAGCACCGCGATCGCTGCGTCGCCCAGACGCTGGTACTCCCTGAAATTGCCGCCGACGAAGATGACGCCGGGGCATAGTTCGCGGGCGCGCCGGCCCGGCATGCCGCCATGGACGCCGAACGCCTTGGCTTCGTAGGAGGCGGCGAGCACCACCCCGCCGCCGACGGCGATTGGCTGTCCGCGCAGGCTCGGGTCGAGCAACTGTTCGACCGACGCATAGAAGGCGTCGAGGTCGGCATGCAGGATGGTGGCTGCGCTTTCCATGGAAGCGATCTGTTGAGCATGTTAGGAACATAAAGGGAACATACATGCGAAAAGTCAAGCGCGCTGGCGCAAGCGGTGGCGTCCGGTGCGGGCTTATGGAAATCGCTGGCGTCGACTATGGTGCCGCAATCCAAGGAGAATCCCATGACTGTTTCGCTGCGCGTTCCAACATTTGAAGACGTCAAGGTGGCGGCTTCGCGCATCGTAGGCGAGGCGCATCGAACCCCGGTGCTGTCCTCGCGCACTGTCAATGCCAAGATTGGCGGTGCGCTGTTCTTCAAGGCCGAGAATTTGCAGCGCGCCGGTGCTTTCAAGTTCCGCGGCGCCTACAACGCCGTTTCCGCGCTGTCGCCGGAAGCCAGGCAGAAGGGCGTCGTCGCCTTTTCCTCCGGCAACCACGCCCAGGCGCTCGCCTATGCGGCGACGCTGCTCGGCGCGCCGTCTGTCATCGTGATGCCCAAGGACGCTCCCGAGATCAAGGTTGCGGCGACCCGGGGCTATGGCGCTGAGGTGGTGTTCTTCGACCGCTACAAGGATGATCGCGAGGCGATGGCGCGCGGGATTTCCGAGGAACGCGGTATGACGATGATTCCGCCCTTTGATCACCCCGACATCATTGCCGGCCAGGGCACGGCGGCACTTGAACTGATCGACGAGGTTGGACAGCTCGACATCCTCATCGCGCCGCTCGGAGGCGGCGGGTTGCTTGCCGGCTGTGCGCTCAGCGCCAAGGCGCTGGCGCCTGGCTGTCGCGTCATCGGCGTCGAACCGGAGGCCGGCAATGACGGGCAGCAGTCGCTGCTGAAGGGTGAAGTGGTTCGCATCGCGCCGCCGCAGTCGATCGCCGATGGGGCGCTGACCACCTTTGTCGGCGACCACAATTTTCCGATCCTGCAAGCCAAGGTTGACGGCATCGTCACGGTCAGCGATGCGCAACTGGTGTCGACGATGCGCTTCTTTGCCGAACGCATGAAACTGATCGTCGAACCGACCGGTTGCCTGGCGGCGGCGGCAGCGCTCAACGGCGTCGTCGACTGCGCGGGCAAACGCGTCGGTATCGTGCTCAGCGGCGGCAATGTCGACTTGAAGGCATTGAGCGGGTTCTTCGCCGACGCCTGACTTCTGGCCTGAGTCTTTGGCGCAACTCCCCGCCCGAAGGCGTTGTGTCCGCGCCACAGGGACAATGCAAAGCTCGGTCCCAAAGACTTGGTGGCTGGACGTAGCAAGCAAGTCCGTCCTATGGCGTGGACATGCTTGGCCGCGCGAAGGTCAGCAAGAATTGCTGTAGATCAGACGGGGCAAGCGCGCATGAACAACAGATACGGAACGCTCGCCTCCTGGGTCTACAATCTCGACAAGCCGGTTGGGCGCTCGTTCGGAGACATCGAATATTATCGCGGGCGTCTTGCCGATTGTGCCGGCTCCATCCTGGAGCCTGCTGTCGGCAATGGTCGCTTTTTCGTGCCGATGCTGGAAGCCGGTTTCGACATCAGCGGCTTCGACCCCTCGAACGAGATGCTTGGCTTTTGCCGCAGGGCCTGTGCGGAGCGCTCGCTCGACGGGGGGCGGGTCAGCCATGGGACGTTCGAGACATTCGCTTGCGATCGCCGCTTTGCGGCAATCGTCGTGCCGCTTGGCTCGTTCCAGCTGATCACCGACATGGCTGTGGCGAAGGCCGTTCTGCGGCGATTCTTCGATCATCTGGCGCCGGACGGGCGGCTGATGATCGACCTGGACGCCATCGGCGGCTTCCTGGGTGAGGGTGGCCGGGTGCGGAGTTGGACCACCGAGCACGGCGATCTGATGACGCTGACCGATGCGCGCGGTTCAACCGACTACGTCGCGCAGACCACCGTGACGCATCTGCGCTACGAACTGTGGAAGGACACCAAGCTCGTCGACACCGAACTGGAGCTGTTCAGCCTGCGTTGGTGGGGCGTCGAGGAGTTTGCCATGGCGCTGCGCGAAGCGGGTTTCGTCGACGTCGTCGCCTCTGGTGACTATCGCTACGGCCAGGCGCCGGCCACTGGCTGCGAGACGATCAGCGTCGAGGCGCGCCGGCCAGAATGAAATCGATGGCTTGAACCAAGGCGGCAGCTCGACTATCTAGCGGCCATCAGCAATTTGAACAGGATGTGTGCCTCAATGGATTTTTGCCCGACAGCAACGCCGAACCGCTTTGCCATTGGGGAATTCCATGCCTGCATCCATCTCTCTGTCGAATATTGCCTGGTCCACGCCTGAAGGCCGGACGCTCTTTGCCAATCTATCGCTGAACTTCGAAACCGGCCGCTCGGGGCTTGTCGGACGCAATGGCGTCGGCAAGTCGACGCTTCTGCATCTGATATCGGGTTTGCTAAAGCCGCAGGCCGGCAAGGTATCCGTCGTTGGCACGCTCGGGCTGCTGCGCCAGGCCGCGCAGGTCTCGCCTGGTGAAACCGTGGCCGACCTGTTCGGGGCATCTGAGAGGCTCGACCTGCTGCGCCGTGCTGAGGCCGGACTTGCCAGTGTCGAGGAATTGGCCAGTGCCGACTGGACGCTGGAGGCACGCATCGAGGCTGCGCTCGCCCGCGTCGGGTTGAGCGCGGAGCCTGCGACGGCGCTCAAGGCCCTGTCCGGCGGCCAGCGTACGCGTGCGGGGCTGGCCGCACTGGTCTTCGGCGCGCCCGATTTCATCCTGCTCGACGAGCCGACCAACAATCTCGACCGGAATGGGCGGGGGGCGGTAATCGACTTGCTGGCCGGCTGGCGATCAGGGGCCATCGTCATAAGCCACGACCGCGAGTTGCTGGACACGATGGACGCCATCGTTGAGCTGACGTCGCTGGGAGCCACGCGTTATGGCGGCAACTGGAGTCTCTATCGCGAGCGCAAGGTGACCGAACTGGCTGCCGCCCGGCACGATTTGCTCGACGCCGAAAGGCGCGTGTTGGACATTGCGCAGAAGGCCCAGGCGACAGCCGAGCGCAAGGCGCGCAAGGACGGTGCCGGCAAAAGCAAGGCCGCCAAAGGCGACATGCCGCGCATCTTGATAGGCGGGCTGAAGAACCGCGCCGAGAACACGTCAGGCGAGAACA
The DNA here is from genome assembly GCF_900445235.1 of Aminobacter aminovorans. NCBI lineage: Bacteria > Pseudomonadati > Pseudomonadota > Alphaproteobacteria > Hyphomicrobiales > Phyllobacteriaceae > Aminobacter > Aminobacter aminovorans. The sequence goes on from NZ_UFSM01000001.1 coordinate 3,107,562, forward strand.
TCCGGCTGGCCGAGCGCCGGCGCGCCCAGGCGGAAGCGGATGCCGCCGCCGCTCACGAGCGGATCGAGGTGCTGCAGCCCATCTCGCTGAAACTGCCGTCGACCGGATTGCCGCCCGGAAAGGCCGTGCTGCGTATCTACCGGTTAACGGCGGGCTATGAAGCGGGCAAGCCGATCATTGCCGATTTCTCACTCGATCTCACCGGCGCCGAGCGGGTTACCATAAGCGGCGGCAATGGCACGGGGAAAACCACGCTGCTCAAGGCAATCTCGGGCAAGCTCAAGCCGTGGCTAGGCAACGTCTCGGTGCTGACCGCCTATGCCATGCTCGACCAGCAGGTCGGCCTGCTCGACGCCGAGGCGTCGATCCGTGACAATTTCCGCCGCATCAATCCCGAGGCGGACGAGAATGCCTGTCGTGCGGCGCTGGCGCGCTTCATGTTCCGCGCCGATGCGGCCTTGCAGGTCGTGGGCAGCCTGAGCGGCGGCCAGTTGCTGCGGGCGGGGCTCGCATGCGTGCTCGGCGGCAAGGTGCCGCCAGCGTTGCTGATCCTCGACGAGCCGACCAATCATCTTGATATCGACGCCATCGAGGCAGTGGAGGCCGGATTGCGTGCCTATGACGGAGCGTTGCTGGTGGTCAGCCACGACCAGGCCTTCCTCGAAGCCATCGGCATCACCAGGCGGGTGGAGATGGCGGCCTGCACCAACATCAGATGAGTTGAGCCTGATTGTGCCATACCGGTATCTGGCCAAGATGGCTGCGGAACACTGGAGATGGGACGATGAGCGAAGCCGGCCGAACGACGCACGGGAACGGGGCCGACGTGCTGACGGACGTGCTTCTGGTCAATGGCGTCGATGTCTGCTTCGCGAATCCCGGCACGTCGGAGATGCATTTCGTGGCTGCGCTCGACCGCAAGCCGCAACTGCGCTGCATTCTCGGGCTGCACGAGAATGTCGTTACCGGTGCCGCCGACGGCTATGCGAGGATGACGGGCAGGCCGGCGGCCACGCTGCTGCATACCGGGCCGGGACTGGCCAATGGCCTTGCCAACATGCACAACGCGAGGCGAGCCCGTACGCCGATGGTCAACATCGTCGGCGACCATGCCTCGTATCACCTGCCGCTCGATGCGCCGCTGACCAGCGACATTGACGGGCTGGCGCGGCCGATGTCGAACTGGGTGCGGCGGGTGACCGGCCCCGATGATGTCGGACCGGCGGCGGAGGCCGCCTGTCGCGCTTCTTTGACGCCGCCGGGCGTGGCAACGCTGATCCTGCCGGCAGATTCTGCCTGGGGCCATCCGGCTGCTGGGCAAAGACCGCTCCAGAAGGTCGTCCTCGATCCGCCACGTGCGCCCGATCCCGATGCCGTTCGTGATGTTGCCAAGGCCATCCGCGCCAATCCCGGCAGGACCGGCATGGTGTTGAGCGGCGCTGCGGCGCTGGCCGAGGGGCTCGAACTTGCCGGGCGGATCGCCAGCGGCTGCGACGTGACGCTGTTCAACGAGGTGCTGGTTGCTCATACTCAGCGCGGGCGAGGGCGGATGGCGCCGGCGCGCATTCCCTATCCGATCGACATGGCGCTGGAGTTCATGCGCGACATCGACGTTCTGGTGCTGGTCGGTGCGCCGGAACCGGTCGCCTTCTTCGCCTATCCCGGCAAGCCGGGCAAGCTGGTGCGCGCAGATTGCAGCGTGCTGACGCTTGCCCGGCATGGCGACGACCTGCTGGCTGCGCTCGACGCGCTGCGCGAGGAGCTGGGCGTGACGCGCGGCGGGATCGTGCCGCTGGCGCTGCCGATGGACGAAGGCGTGCCGTCAGGCCCGCTGACCGACGATGCGGTGGCCGTCACCGTCGCGGCGAGGTTGCCGGAGAACGCGATCGTCGTCGAGGAGTCAGTCACCTCCGGCCGGCGCTTCTTTCCGTTGTCGGCCTTTTCGGCACCGCACGACTTCATCATGACCACTGGCGGCTCCATCGGCGAGGGTATCCCGCTGGCGACGGGAGCGGCAGTGGCCTGCCCGGAGCGCAAGGTGATCAATCTCCAGGCGGACGGCAGCGCCATGTACACGCTGCAGGGGCTGTGGACGCAGGCGCGCGAAAATCTCGACGTGGTCACGATCATCTTTTCGAACCGTACCTATGCCATCCTGCATGCCGAAATGCGCAATGTCGGCGTGGCGACGGTGGGCCGGAATGCGACGCGCATGCTCGACCTCGACAGCCCGGCGCTCGACTGGGCATCGCTGGCGCGCGGCATGGGCGTGGAAGCGGCAGTCGCCACGACATGCGAGCAGTTTGCGGATCTGTTCGAAGCGGCGCTCAGGCGGCGCGGGCCGTTTCTGATTGAGGCGCGGCTCTGATCAGGTGCTGAGCGAATTCGAGGCGCGCAGGCTGACGCCGGTGATGCGCCAGATGCCGTCGGGCTGAAGCTCGAGCGTGTAGACGGCTTCGTAGTCCTTGCCGTCGGCCCCGACGATGATGACCTGCTGGATGATCGACGTCGGGTTCATTTCCTGGAATTTTCCGAATGAAAAGCTCTGTGGCTTGTGCACCGGCTTGTAGGCGCCTGCCACCATGCTCATGAAGGTGTCGACGGTCGGGAAGATCCGCCTCACATTGGGTGCGGCGTAGCTGTAGGCGGTGGCATTGTCGTCGGCGCGGAAGGCATGCAACTGGCCGGCAATGCTGTCTTGGGCGGCCTTGATTTCGGCCTCGCCGGCAAATGCCGGAAGCGACATGAGCAGGCAGGCAAGCAGGGCGGCACGGCGCATGGCGTTCTCCGGTCGCCAACCATTGGCGTTGCCAGCAGACACGCTGGATGTCGCGAAATGGTTGCATCTGGAAACGAGATTATCAGATCGGTGTGCAGGCTCGTGACGATTGTTGCGCCGGGAGGGAGATTTCTTTGCCCTGCCGACAACGAAGCTGTCGCTTGAAAGGGCTGGCCCGTTCTGCGACAAGACGGGCAAAGATGGAATGGACGAAGCGATGAAGACCTTTTTCGTGCAGATCAAATGCGAGCTCGGCAAGGCCTATGAGGTGGCGAGTGCATTGGCGGACGCCGAAATCGCTTCGGAAATCTATTCGACGGCCGGCAATTTCGACCTGCTGGCAAAGTTCTATGTCGATGACGAGGAAGACATCGGCCATTTCGTCAACGAGAAGGTCCATGCCATAGGCAACATCAAGGACACCTTCACCACGGTGACGTTCCGCGCGTTCTGAGCGCTGAAACGGCAGGTATCTGCCCATGTCGCCTGCATGCTGCCAAAAAGACGGGCAATTTCCTGATAAATAAGCCGGCTGGCATCGAAACCGGCGATTGCGCTTGATTTTCTCTCACGAGGTCATTTCACTGGCCATGAGGGGAGTTTGCCATTGGTTGCGTTCGACGAAATGCTGCCGGCAGAAGCCGGACTGAGAAGACCCTACGAAGCCTATGACGGCTGGCTGAAAAATCAGGATCCTGCCCGACTTACAGAGAAGATGCGCGATGCCGAGCGGGTGTTCCGCAAGACCGGCATCACCTTTGCCGTCTATGGCGAGCAGGAAGCATCGGAACGGCTGATCCCGTTCGACATCGTCCCCCGCATCATATCAGGCAATGAGTGGCGCCGGCTGACACAAGGCATAGAGCAGCGCGTGCAGGCGCTGAACGCTTTCCTAGACGACATCTACCACCGTCAGGAGATACTCCGCGCTGGACGTGTGCCGCGGGAGCTGATCGCTGCCAACGAGGCCTTCCTGCCTGAAATGATCGGGGTCCGGCCGCCGGCGGGCGTCTACACCCACATCATCGGCGTCGACGTCGTGCGCATCTCCGAGAACGAGTTCTACGTGCTTGAGGACAATGCGCGCACGCCCTCCGGCGTGTCCTATATGCTCGAGAACCGCGAAACGATGCTGCAGCTCTTCCCCGAGCTGTTCCAGCGCATCAAGGTGCATCCGGTCGAGAACTATCCGCAACTGCTCAGGCAGTCGCTGGCCGCGGTGCGGCCCAACGGGGTGAGTGGCGCCCCGACGATTGCGGTGCTGACGCCGGGCAGCTTCAACTCGGCCTACTTCGAGCATGCATTCCTGGCCGACCAGATGGGCGTGCAACTGGTGGAGGGGCAGGATTTGCGCGTCGTCGACGGCCATGTGGCGATGCGCACGACCGAAGGCTACAAGCGGATCGACGTGCTCTACCGCCGCGTCGACGACGCTTATCTCGACCCGTTGACCTTCAATCCGGATTCAGCGCTTGGCGTGCCCGGCATCATGGACGTCTACCGCGCCGGCAACATCACCATCGCCAACGCTCCCGGCACTGGCATCGCTGACGACAAAGCGATCTACTCCTATATGCCCGAGATCGTCGAGTTCTATACCGGACGCAAGCCGATCCTCGGCAACATCCCGACCTGGCGCTGCTCGGAACCCGACAGCCTGAAGTATGTCCAGGAGCACCTGGCCGAACTGGTGGTCAAGGAAGTGCACGGTTCGGGCGGCTATGGCATGCTGGTCGGGCCGGCCGCGTCCAGGAAAGAGCGCGAGGAGTTTTCGAAGAAACTCGCAGCACGCCCGTCGAACTACATCGCCCAGCCCACGCTGTCGCTGTCGACCTGCCCGATCCTGACCGAGAAGGGCCTGGCCCCGCGCCACGTTGACCTCAGGCCGTTCGTGCTGGTCTCTGATCGCATCCGCATCGTGCCCGGCGGGTTGACGCGGGTAGCGCTCAAGGAAGGTTCGCTTGTGGTGAACTCGTCTCAAGGTGGCGGGACAAAAGACACGTGGGTTTTGGACGACTGAGGGGACGCTGAGACTTCATGCTTCTGGGACGCACAGCCAACGGCCTTTACTGGATGAACCGCTATATCGAGCGGACCGAGAACATGGCGAGGCTGATCGATGCCGGCCTTCGCATCGCGCTGACCCGCAGCCAGGATGCCTCGGAGGAATGGAAATCGGTGCTGCTGTCGGCGGGAGCGGCAACGTCTTTCGCCGCCAAGCACAGCGACTACACGGCCGAAAACGTCGCCGACTTCCTGCTGCGCGACATGTCGAACCCGTCGAGCGCTGTGGCGGCGATCGAAACCGCGCGCAACAATGCGCGGATGGTGCGCACCGCGCTGACGCGGGAAACCTGGGAGAGCATCAACGAAGCCTGGATGTCGCTGAAGCGCGTTCTGGCGAGCCCGATCGACCAGCGCGAACTGCCCGGCGTGCTGGACGCCATCAAGCGCGAGACGGCGCTGATCCGAGGCTCGTTCTATGGCACCATGCTGCGCAACGAGATCTTCGACTTCGCCCAGCTCGGCACCTATGTCGAGCGCGCCGACAACACCGCGCGCATTCTCGACGTCAAATATTACGTGCTGCTGCCCTCGGTCTCCTGGGTCGGCTCGTCGCTCGACAACTACCAGTGGGAATCGATCCTGCGCTCGGTGGCGGCGCACCGATCCTATCGCTGGGTCTACGAGGCCGAATACAAGCCGACCAACATCGCGGAATATCTGATCCTCAATGCGCGCATGCCGCGTTCGCTGTCGTTCAGCTATCGCTTCCTTGCCGAGCATCTGAAGTTCCTCGGCGAAGATTATGGCGCCCGGCATCCGGCGCAGGAGATCGCCGAGCGGATCTATGCCCGTCTGCGTGGCACCGAGATCAAGGACATCTTCGAAACCGGTCTGCACGAGTTCCTGGCCGACTTCATCAGGGAAAATAATCGGCTGGGCGATCAGGTCGCCCAGGATTTCGGCTTTTATTGATCGGATAGGATGATGCGGCTCAAGGTCAGCCACCGCACAGAATACAGCTATGACGAGCCGATCCGCTACGGCCTGCAGCGGCTCAGGCTGTGGCCCGCGAGCGGACCGGCGCAGACGATGCTGACCTGGGCGCTGCACATCGAAGGCGCGCGGGAGGAGGTGCGTTTCCTCGATCAGTTCGGCAACGACACGCGGCTTCTGTCCATCGATGGCGATCCGCATACGATCAGCGTGGTGGCTGAGGGCGAGATAGAGACCAACGATACGGCTGGTGTTTCGGGACCACATCGCGGTTTTGCGCCGCTCTGGCTGTTCGAACACCAGACGCCGCTGACGGCGCCCGGCACAGCGATCCGCGATCTGGCGGCAAGTGTGGGCGATGGCGGCGATCTGCAGCGGCTGCACGGGTTGATGGCGCTCATCCAGCAGCGGATAGCTTATGTCACCGGCACGACGGACTCGCGCACGACCGCCGAGGAAGCACTGGTGAAAGGGACCGGCGTCTGCCAGGACCACTCACATGTATTTGCCGCTTCGGCCCGGCTGCTTGGATTTCCCGCGCGCTATGTCAGCGGCTACCTGATGATGAACGACCGGGTCGACCAGGTTGCCACGCACGCCTGGGCGGAGGCCTATGTCAGCGACCTCGGCTGGGTCGGGTTCGATGCAGCCAACGGCATGTCGCCCGACGAACGCTATGTGCGCGTGGCTGTCGGCCGCGACTATCGCGAGGCGATGCCGATAGCCGGCATTCTGATCGGGCATGCGCAGGAACGGCTTGCAGTCCACATCACGGTAGAGCAGTAATCCGGCATAAGAACATTCGCCGGAACTGGAATCGATGACCTATTGCGTCGGCATGAAAATTGACCGTGGCCTGGTGTTCATGTCGGACACGCGGACCAATGCCGGGGTCGACAATATCTCTACCTTTCGCAAGATGCGCATCTGGGAGCAGCCAGGCGAGCGCGTGGTCGTCTTGATGTCGGCCGGTAATCTGGCCACCACGCAGGCCGTGGTCAGCCTGCTCGACGAGCGCACCAAGGCTGCCGCCGAGCGGGCGCCGACGCTGCTCGAAGCGCCTTCGATGTTCCAGATCGCACGCATCGTCGGCGACACGGTCAAGGAAGTGATCGCCCAGTCGGCCCCGGCCGGCCAGACGGCGGATGCGGCCTTCAACGCCTCCTTCATTCTCGGCGGCCAGGTCAAGGGCAGCGAACCCCGGCTGTTCATGATCTATCCCGAAGGCAATTTCGTCGAATGCAGTGACGACACGCCGTTCTTCCAGATCGGAGAGACCAAATATGGCAAGCCGATCATCGTGCGCGCCTATGACCGTGCAATGAGCTTCGCCGAAACCGTGAAGCTCTTGATGGTGTCGTTCGATTCGACGCTGAAGTCGAACCTGTCGGTCGGCCTGCCGCTCGATCTGGCCTTCTACGAGAAGGACAGTTTCAAGATCGGGCTGAAGAGGCGCATCGGCGCCGACGATCCCTATTACCGGAGTGTGTCCGAAGGCTGGTCGGATGCCTTGAAGGCCGCGTTCCAGAGCTTGCCCGATTTCATCGAATAATCGAATGCCTTGGCCGGCCCTGAGGCCGATGGCGGAGAGAGAATTGCCATGGATAGCGAGGCGTTTCGCCATTGGTCGCAGAAGGCCGCCGAATGGGGAGCCGACTACCGCGTCGGCCTGCGCGACCTGCCGGTGCGACCGCGCCTCGAGCCGGGTCAGGTGTTAGCCTCGATTGAGGCCAGCCCGCCCGAAACCGCCGAGCCGATGGAGGCGATCTTCGCTGACTTTGAGGCCAAGATCGTGCCGGGCATGACGCATTGGCAGCATCCGCGCTTTTTCGCCTATTTTCCGGCCAATGCGGCACCGGTGTCGGTGGTGGCCGAATATCTGGTCAGCGCCATGGCGGCGCAATGTATGCTGTGGCAGACCTCGCCGGCGGCGACCGAACTCGAGACCCGCGTCGTCGACTGGATGCGCCAGGCCCTCGGGCTGCCTGAAAGCTTTACCGGTGTGATCCAGGATTCGGCTTCGTCGGCAACGCTCGCCGCCGTTCTGACCATGCGCGAACGCGCACTCGACTGGCAGGGCAACAAATCGGGCCTGTCGGCTGCGCCTGGGATTCGCGTCTATTGCTCGGAGCACGTGCACACGTCGATCGATCGCGCCATCTGGATATCAGGCATTGGCGAAGACAATCTCGTGCGCATTCCGAGCGAGGGGCGCTTTCGCGCCATGTCGCCCGAGGCACTGGATGCGGCAATCGTAGAGGACCGCAAGAATGGCCTGCTGCCGGCCGGCATCATTGCCTGTGTCGGCGGCACCAGCGTGGGCGGCACCGACGACGTGGCGGCGGTCGTGGAGGTGGCCATGCGCCACGGCCTCTATGTCCATGTCGACGCGGCCTGGGCCGGCTCGGCGATGATCTGTCCGGAGTTTCGCCACTTCTGGGCAGGTGTCGAGGGCGCGGATTCCATTGTCTTCAATCCGCATAAGTGGCTGGGGGCGCAGTTCGACTGTTCGATCCAGTTCATCCGCGATCCCGAAAGCCTCGTACGCACGCTGGCGATCCGGCCGGAGTTCCTGAAGACGCATGGCCGCGACGGCATCACGAATTATTCCGAGTGGTCGGTACCGCTCGGTCGACGCTTCCGGGCGCTGAAACTGTGGTTTCTGCTGCGTGCGCATGGGCTGGATGGCTTGCGCGGGATGATCCGCAATCATGTCAGATGGAGCGAGGGGCTGGCTCAGCGACTGGGTCGTGAGGTCGATTTCGAGATCACCAGCGAGCCTATGCTGTCGCTGTTTTCGTTCCGTCATGCGCCGCCGGGCGTTGACGATCTCGACGACCACAATCTGGCGCTGGTCGAGGCGATCAATCGGGATGGACGGATCTATCTGACGCAGACGCGGCTCGACGGGCGCGCCGTGATCCGCTTCCAGGCCGGGGAGTTCGAAGCGACCGAGGCCGATGTCGACAAGGCGTTCGACGTAATCGTCGAGCTTGCCCGAACCGCGGGATGATCATCCGGTAGTGGCATTAAAGCCGGCCGGAACATGACGTCCCGGCCGGCTTTTGTTTAAGCGTGTCAGGCGCCCCGGATGTAAGGCAGCACCTCGATCGTGCCGCGATAGATCATTTCGCCCGCGACATAGAGAATGATGACCAGGCCGACATAGGCGATCCAACGGTACTTCTGCAGCAGGTTGGCGATGAAGCTCGCTGCAACGCCCATCAGCGCGATCGACAGCACGAGGCCGAAGATCAGAACGTTGGGATGGTCGCGCGCGGCACCGGCGACGGCCAGCACATTGTCGAGAGACATCGAGACGTCGGCGATGAGGATCTGCCAGGCGGCCTGGGCAAAGGTCTTGCGCGGCGCGGTACCCGCGACCTTGCCGTCCTTGTCGATATCCCGGTCGGACAGGGCTTCGACGGCCTGGGTTTCCTCGGCATGGCTGTGGCGGAGTTCACGCCACATCTTCCAGCACACCCACAAAAGCAGCACGCCACCGGCGAGCAGCAGGCCGACGATCTGGAGAAGCTGGGTCGTTGCAGCGGCAAAGCCGATACGGAGCACCGTTGCGGCGATGATACCGACCAAGATCGCCTTGGCGCGCTGGTCCTTGGGCAGGCCCGCGGCGGCGAGGCCGATGACGATGGCATTGTCACCGGCCAGAACCAGATCGATCATGATGACCTGGAAGAGGGCGGTCAGGGCCTCGGGGGTAAAGAATTCTGTCATATGGCACCCTTTGCTTTCAGCAAGGGCGGCGTGGCTTGCAGACATGATCTGCCGCACCGGGATGGCTCCGGTCTAGCAAGAATCAGGACGTGCTGAGTGGTGAATGCATGTTGAGCCAGGCCGCCGGATTGGAAACTCCAGTCCGACATCGCAGCCATGGTGACTGCCAGAGGGGCCCGGCCTGGGTGGCAGGTTGGTAATCGATCGCTGCGCGGATTTCAAGGCCGAAACCGCATTTGTTCCACATCCCGCGGAGGCGGGATATTCGACCAATGCGGCTTCGATGTGACTTTCGAAGTGCCTTTTCACTGCTTTCGTTCTGGCCTATCGTTGCTCAAAACGAAATTCAGGGAACGCTCATCATGTATCTGTCGCCACGCCAGTCCGAGATCATCCAACTGGCCAAGGACAATGGGCGTGTGCTGGTCGACGACCTGGCGACGCACTTCCAGGTGACCCCACAGACGATCCGCAAGGATCTCAACGACCTGTGCGACCAGCGGCTTTTGAGCCGCATCCATGGGGGGGCGCTGTTTCCTTCCGGCATTGAGAACCTGGAATACGAGGCGCGCCGCAAGATTGCCGCCGACGAGAAGGATGCGATCGGTCAGGCCGCGGCACGCCTCATTCCCGACAACGCCTCGCTGTTCGTCAATATCGGCACCACCACGGAAGCCGTCGGCAAGGCGTTGCTCGACCATAAGGGACTGATGGTCATCACCAACAACATCAATGTCGCCAACAGGATGCGGGTCTATCCTGACATGGAGGTGGTGATTGCCGGTGGTGTGGTTCGCGGCTCGGACGGCGGCATTGTCGGGGAGGCGGCCGTCGACTTCATCCGCCAGTTCAAGGTCGACTATGCGGTGATCGGCGCTTCGGCGATCGATCATGACGGCGCGCTTCTCGACTTCGACTTCCGCGAGGTCAAGGTGGCGCAGGCGATCATCGCCAATGCGCGCCACGTCATCCTGGTGTCGGATCAGACCAAGTTCGAGCGCACGGCCCCGGTGCGCATCGCGCATCTGTCGCAGATGGACACCTTCATCACTGACCATTGCGACATTCCCAGCATCCGCAAGATCTGTGCGGAATCGGACGTGCAGCTCGTCGAAACGAAAAGACCCGCGCCGTGAGCGCGGGTCTTTAGTGGGCGCGGCCTGATTTCAGGCGCAAACGGGACTAGTAGGGCGAATAGCACTGCTGGCGCGGCCCGTTATAGGGTTGGAAGGTATTGTCGGACGCGCGATACGAACGATAGCGGTCGTAGCACCATTGCACATGGGAATTGCCGTAGCGGCTCGGCTGGACGTAGCGCGGCTGTGGCTGGTTGGCGATGGCGCCGCCGATGATTGCACCCGCTATAAAGGCGCCGGCCGGGAACCAGAAGTTGTTGTGGCGACGAAAGCCGGGCCGGTAATCGCGATAGCCGCGATGGCCGTTGAAATACACCACATCGCCACGCTCACGATAGAAGCCGCTGCGCGGCGCGCGAAAATGGCTGGCACTGTCGCTGCGCATGACACGGCGCTTCTTCCAATAGCCGTCATATTGCACCTGCTGGACCGCCGTGTCGGCCTGCGGGGCCTTGGGGACGTAGCCCGAAACCGACGCGGCTTCGGCCACGGGCATCATCGCGAACGACGCCGCGATGGCTGTGGCCATCAGGCTTGAGATCATCTTGTTCATGCTCGTCTCCTCGAATTCGGATTGTTCCTTCAGGGGCATAACGGCGTTGAGGGCCAAATGTTCCTGATGGCGGCAACAGGCTGCAAATGGCATTGGCGGATCGATCAGGGCAATGAACTGGAAGCAGTGGTGAGCGCGCAGGGATTCGAACCCTGGACCTACTGATTAAAAGTCAGTTGCTCTACCGGCTGAGCTACGCGCTCCCGAAGGCCGCGCGGCGACCTCGAAATTGCGGCGGAACATAGGGAGAGTGTCCCGGCGGGTCAACCGGAAAAACTTCATTGCAAACAGCCTGTCGGATGAGGGGCGTTGGGCCCCTCCGAAGCGTCGGTTCAGCCGCCTAATATTACCTGGTGGTGATATTGCTGGTGTTGGGGCGCGCTGCTAGACATCGGTGGCCCAATATCGGGCGAATTCGTTTTGGAAATTTGATAGATGCGCATGCTTTTGAAACTCGCCGTTGCTACGGTTGTCGCGGCTTCCGTTATTCCTGCCGTTGCCCAGGCAGAAGACCTTGTCTTCACGCTGAAGAATGGCACGACCTCGGTGCTGACCAATTTTTATGCCTCGCCCGTCGGCGTCGACCAGTGGGAAGACGATATCTTCGGCCGCGACACGCTGGGTGCAGGCGAAAGCATGCAGATCACCATCGCCGACGGCCGCAGCGTCTGCCAATACGACATGCGCTTCGAATTCGAGGAAGGCTCCGACCTCGACACGACCGAGGACAAGCAGAACCTCTGCGAACTCGGCGAATACACGATCCACGAATAGGGCTGGCCGCGCTCAGGGTCGGCCAGGAACAACGCTGGTCACGCTGCGAACAGATTCGGCGCCGGTTGCGTCGAACCTTAACAGAGTGGCGATCGGCAATGCACGGCACAGGAACGCCGAAGATAACCGCACCGGGCCGGAAGCAACCGGCCCGTCTGCCACAAAATGGTGATTGGTACCTGACTGCCGCTGCCGCTATAGCGGCCCTGCACATTGTGGAGCGGCATTGAATGGCATTGGACGTCGGTTATCTCAGCGCATTGGGGGCGGGCGCCCTGTCTTTCCTGTCGCCTTGCGTGTTGCCGCTGGTGCCGCCCTATCTCTGCTACATGGCCGGCGTTTCCGTCGATGATTTCAGAGCCGAGGGCGGGTCGGCCACGGCTTCCCGCGCTCGCGGCGCGCTTTTGACGGCGTCTGCCTCCTTCGTGCTCGGCTTTTCCACCGTCTTCGTGGCGCTGGGCGCCGGCGCCTCGACCATCGGGCAGCTTCTGCGAACCTGGCAGGAGCCGCTGGCCATGGCCGCCGGCGTGCTGATCATCCTGATGGGACTCAATTTCCTCGGCATCCTGCGCATTCCGCTGCTATCGCGCGAAGCGCGTTTCCAGTCGCAAGGCAAGCCGGCGAGCAATCTCGCCGCCTATCTGATGGGTCTTGCCTTTGCCTTTGGCTGGACGCCGTGCATCGGACCGGTTCTGGGGCCGATCCTGACGCTGGCCGGTGGGCGTGAGACCGTGGGTGAGGGCGCTGCCCTGCTTGCTGTCTACTCGCTCGGTCTTGGCATTCCTTTCCTGATCGCTGCACTGTTTTCCGGCGCGTTCATGCGCTTCCTGCAGAAGTTCCGCGTCCATCTCGGCAAGGTCGAAAAGGCGATCGGCGCGCTCCTGGTTGTCGCCGGCGTGCTGTTCGTGACCGGCGGTGTGCAGACCGCGTCCTACTGGTTGCTTGAGCGCTTTCCGGTTCTCGGCCAGCTCGGCTGATCCTTCAAACCGTCGAAATCTGTGTGCATTGGAGGCGATTGCCAGCAATGCTAGAAAGGTGGCCGAATCCAGCCGCCTTCTCCCAATCCGGACGACGCCATGACCCCGAGAACCTGCCTGTCGATCATCCTTGCTGCCGGCGAAGGCACACGGATGAAGAGCGCGACACCCAAGGTACTGCACCAGATCGCCGGTTTGCCGATGGTGGCGCATGTCGCGAAGAGCGCCGACAAGGCGGGCACCGATGCCGTCGCGCTGGTCGTCGGCCATGGCGGCGACACGGTGAGGAAGGCCGCCGAAGCGTTCGCGCCAAAGGCCGATGTCTTCGTCCAGTCCGAGCGCCTGGGCACTGCCCATGCAGTGCTGGCGGCACGGCCGGCGATCGCCAGGGGCCATGACGACATTCTTGTAATGTTCGGTGACACCCCCCTGGTCGAGCCCGATTCGCTTGCCTTGGCGCGGCAAAAGCTTGCCGAAGGTGCAGCTGTCGTCGTCATCGGCTTCCGGCCGCCGAACCCGGCAGGTTATGGTCGCCTGATCGAGAAGGATGGCCGGCTGGTTGCCATCCGCGAGGACAAGGACTGCACCGACGAGGAACGCAAGATCGGCTTCTGCAATGCCGGGCTGATGGCGATTGCGGGCAAGGATGCGCTGAAGCTGCTCGACCAGGTCGGCAACTCCAACGCCAAGGGCGAATTCTACCTTACCGACATCGTCGAGATCGCCGACAAGGACGGCTTGCAGGTCGTTGCTTCAGAAGCGAGCTTCGAAAGCGTTCTCGGCATCAACAACCGGGCGGAACTCGCCGAGGCCGAGGCGATTTGGCAGAAGCGCCGCCGCCGGCAGGCAATGCTTGATGGGGCGACGCTGATTGCGCCCGAAACCGTGTACTTTTCGCATGACACGGATATCGGCGCCGACGTGCTGGTCGAGCCGAATGTCTGGTTCGGTCCTGATGTGAAGGTGGCCGACGGCGCCGTCATCCATGCGTTCAGCCATCTCGAAGGGGCCGCTGTCGGACCCCGGGCCGAGGTCGGGCCGTACGCCAGGCTGCGCCCGGGTGCGGAACTGCATGAGAAAGCCAAGGTCGGCAATTTCTGTGAGGTCAAGAAGGCGACGGTCGAGAAGGGCGCCAAGGTCAACCACCTGACCTATATCGGCGACGCGCGCGTCGGCGCCGGCGCCAACATCGGGGCGGGCACGATCACCTGCAACTATGACGGCTATTCCAAGTTCTTCACCGACATCGGCGAGGGCGCCTTCATCGGTTCCAATTCGTCGCTGGTGGCGCCGATCGTCATCGGCGCCGGCGCCTATGTCGCCTCGGGCAGCGTCATAACAGAGGAAGTGCCCGGGGATGCGCTGGCCTTTGGTCGGGCGCGCCAGAAGACGTTGGCGGGCAAGGGCAAGGAACTGCGCGAACGCTTCGCCGCTGCCGCCGCTGCCAAAAAGGCGAATGCAAAGTAACGGCATTTCAATCCTGCCGTGCCATGGATGGTCCTTCTTACCCGGCCGGGCGGCTGATACGTTGCGAAACGGAATGTGACTTCCGCTTGGCTGCTGCGCTGCCTAAAAGACCGACAGGGTTTTGAGGGATTGGACGGGGCGAAATCATGTGCGGAATCGTTGGTATCGTCGGCCAGACGCCGGTTGCGCCGCTGATCGTGGATGCGCTGAAGCGGCTGGAATATCGCGGTTATGATTCCGCCGGTGTCGCCACCATCGAGAATGGGGAACTGGCGCGCCGCCGCGCCGAGGGCAAACTGGTCAATCTCGAGCGCCGGCTCAAGGCCGAACCGCTGGATGGCAATATCGGCATCGGCCATACGCGCTGGGCAACGCACGGGGTGCCGAACGAGACCAATGCGCATCCGCATTTTTCCAACGGCGTGGCGATCGTCCACAACGGCATCATCGAGAACTTTGCCGAGCTGCGTCATGAGCTCATGGCCGATGGCTATGAGTTCACGTCGCAGACCGACACCGAGGTCGTGGCGCATCTGATCGCGCGTGAACTGGCGCGCGGCACCAAGCCTATCGATGCCGCGCATGCGGCGCTGAAGCGCCTCAACGGCGCCTTCGCGCTCGCCATCATGTTCAAGGGCGACGAGGATCTGATCGTCGGTGCCCGCAACGGCCCACCGCTTGCTGTCGGCCATGGCGACGGCGAGATGTTTCTTGGCTCGGATGCGATTGCGCTTGCGCCCTTCACCAATTCGGTCACCTATCTCGAAGACGGCGACTGGGCGGTGGTGCGCCGGAACGAATTCCAGATCTACACGATGGACCGCACGCCGGTGGAGCGCCAGCGGCGCCAATCGGTCGGCACCAGCTATCTCGTCGATAAGGGTAATCACCGCCATTTCATGGAAAAGGAAATCCATGAGCAGCCGGAGGTGATCTCGCACACGCTGGCGCACTATCTCGACTTCACGCAAGGGACGTCGAAGCCGCTCGACCTGCCGTTCAACTTCGCCGACATCGACCGCCTCGCGGTTTCGGCCTGCGGTACGGCCTATCTTGCCGGGCTTGTCGGCAAATACTGGTTCGAGCGCCACGCACGGCTGCCGGTCGACATCGATGTCGCCTCGGAGTTCCGCTACCGCGAGATGCCGATCTCGAAGAAGAGTGCTGCGTTCTTCGTCTCGCAGTCGGGTGAAACCGCCGACACGCTGGCGTCGCTGCGCTACTGCCGTAAGGAAGGCGTGCCGATCGGCGCGATCGTCAATGTACGCGAATCGACGATGGCGCGCGAATCCGACGTCGTGATGCCGACGCTTGCCGGCCCCGAGATCGGCGTTGCCTCGACCAAGGCCTTCACCTGCCAACTTTCGGTGCTGGCTGCGTTGACCATACGGGCCGCCTCGCAACGCGGGACGATTACGGCGGAAGAAGAAAGGGCGCTGGTGCGCAGCCTGTCGGAGACGCCGCGCTATGCTGCCCAGGTGCTCAAGCTCGACAAGCAGATAGAGAAGGTTTCGCGTGAGCTGGCTTCCTACAAGCACGTGCTCTATCTCGGCCGCGACACCAATTTCCCGCTCGCCATGGAAGGCGCGCTCAAGCTCAAGGAAATCTCCTACATTCATGCCGAGGGTTATGCCGCCGGCGAGCTCAAGCACGGCCCGATCGCACTGATCGATGAGAACATGCCTGTCATCGTCATCGCTCCACATGACCGCATCTTTGAAAAGACCGTGTCGAACATGCAGGAAGTGGCGGCCCGCGGCGGCAAGATCATCCTGATCACCGACCAGAAGGGTGCCGCGCAGGCGACGGTGAAGACACTCGAGACCATCGTGTTGCCCGACGTGCCGGAGTTCATCGCGCCGATCATCTACGCGCTGCCGATCCAGATGCTGGCCTATTTCACCGCCGTGTTCATGGGCACCGACGTCGATCAGCCGCGCAACCTGGCGAAGTCGGTGACGGTCGAGTAGGGCTTCTGCCCCCTACCAAGATCGGTGTTCCAAAGCGTCGCGCGCTTGACTAATGTTGCGCTGCAAACGGTGCGGCGGTGAACGATGTCGGATGGCCACAAGACTTCTGGGATGACGCGGCTGAGGAACTATTTCCTCACCGGTTTCATCGTCTGCGCGCCGCTGGTGCTGACCATCTATATCGTCTGGTCGTTCATCGGCTGGGCCGACTCCTGGGTAAAGCCGTATATTCCGGCGAGCTACAATCCCGATACCTATCTGTCGATTCGGGTGCCGGGTTTCGGCCTGATCGTCGCCCTGGTGATGATCACGCTGATCGGTTTCCTGACGGCCAACTTCATCGGACGCGCCATCGTCGGATTCGGCGAGCGGCTCCTGAACAGGACCCCGCTGGTGCGCGGCCTGTACAAGACGCTGAAGCAGCTGTTCGAGACCGCGCTGTCGAACAAGAGCGACATGTTCCGGACCGTCGGCATGGTCGAATATCCGCGCAAGGGTGTCTGGTCGATCGTCTTCGTCGGCAATGAAAAGCGGACGGAGATCAACGACAAGCTCGACAAGGAAGGCGACCCGCTGATTGCGGTGTTCATGCCGTGCACGCCCAATCCGACCACGGGATTCCTGATGTATGTGCATCGCTCCGAGGTCGTGCTGCTCGACATGAGCATCGAGGACGGCGCCAAGCTGATCGTCTCGGCTGGCCTTGTGGTGCCAGAACCGGCGCCGGGCGCAGCAGCCAAGAGCAAGGCGATCGAAGGGCCCATCGGCAACCCTCCTGCCGGCGCGCTGCCTCAGCCGGCCCTGAGCAAGCGCACGGCCTCGTCCCTGCCGAACACGTAAAGCAGCAGGCGCAACGCTTCCCCGCGTGGCGACACGAGCTCGGGATCGCGCGCAAGGATCAGGCGGGCGTCGTCGCGGGCGATCTCCAGCAGGTCGGCATGCGTCTCGATGCGCGCGATCTGGAAGCCCGGTGTGCCGGACTGCCGCGTGCCCAGCAATTCGCCTTCGCCGCGCAGTTTCAGATCTTCTTCTGCGATGAGGAAACCGTCCTCGGTGTCCCGCATGACCGAAAGGCGGCGTTTTGCGGTTTCGCCGAGCGGGTCCTTGTAGAGCAGCACGCAGGAAGACGGTTTCGAACCGCGGCCGACACGGCCGCGCAGCTGGTGCAACTGGGCGAGGCCGAAGCGCTCGGCGTGCTCGATGACGATGATGGTGGCGTCGGGCACGTCGACGCCGACCTCGATGACGGTGGTGGCGATCAGCACACGCGTCTCGCTCTCCTTGAAGGCGCGCATCGCCTCGTCCTTCTCCGCACCCTTCATCCGGCCATGGACGAGGCCGATACGTTGGCCGAAGACCGGCTGTAGCGAGGCGAAACGATCCTCGGCAGACATCAGTTTTATCTCTTCGGATTCCTCGACCAGCGGGCAAATCCAGTAGACCTTCTGGCCGTCGGCCACGGCGTCGCGCATGCGGCCGACGAGTTCCTCCAAGCGCTCGAGCGGCATGGTGACGGTGCGGATCGGCTGTCGTCCGGCCGGCTTTTCGGTCAGCCGCGATACGTCCATGTCGCCGAAGGCGGTGAGCACCAGCGTGCGCGGGATCGGCGTCGCGGTCATGACCAGCATGTCCGGCGCCTGGCCCTTGGCGTTCATGGCGAGGCGCTGGTGCACACCGAAGCGATGCTGCTCGTCGATGACGGCGAGCGCCATGTCGCGGAAGGTGACGGTTTCTTGGAACAAAGCGTGGGTGCCGATGACGATGTCGATCTCACCGCTTTCGAGCCCGGCCAGCGTCTGGGCCCGGTCACGGCCCTTTTCGCGGCCGGTCAGCACGGCGACGCGCATGCCGACGCGCTCGGCCAGCGGAGTAATGGTCGCGAGATGCTGGCGGGCGAGGATCTCCGTTGGGGCCATCAGTGCGGCCTGGCCGCCGGCTTCGACGGCGCGGGCCATGGCCAGAAGTGCCACCACCGTCTTGCCCGAGCCGACGTCGCCCTGAAGCAGGCGCAGCATGCGCTCCGGCTTGGCGAGGTCGGCATCGATCTCTTCCAGCGCGGCCTGTTGCGAGCCGGTCAGTTGATAAGGTAGTGCCGCGCGGAGCGCGTTGACGAGGCGACCGTCGCCGGTCAGCGGCCGGCCATGCAGCTTGCGCACGCGGGCGCGGACGAGGGCGAGCGACACCTGGCCGGCAAGCAACTCGTCATAGGCGAGACGGCGCCAGGCGGCATTTTCGGGCGAGGCGTCGATCGGATCGGCCGGATTGTGGACGCGCAGCAGCGCTGCCGCGAAACCGGGAAAACTCTGCCGGCGCATGACATCGGCGTCCAGCCACTCCGGCAAGACCGGCACCCGTTCGAGCGACTGGCCGATGGCGCGGCGCAGCACCTTGGCCGAAAGGCCCGCCGTCAGCGGGTAGACAGGTTCGACCAGCGGCAGCTTGTCGGCCTCGCTGGCAAGCGCGATGTGGTCGGGATGAACCATCGAGGGGCGGCCGTTGAACCACTCCATGCGGCCCGAGACGATGACATTCTCGCCCTCGGGCATCGCCTTTTCGAGATAGGCGGCATGCGCATGGAAGAAGGTAAGCGTGATCTCACCTGTGTCGTCATGGGCAAAGACGCGGTAGGGCGCAGAGCGGTTGCCGCGCGGCGCCGGCTGGTGGCGGTCGATGCGGACCTCCAGCGTGACGATGGCACCTTCGGCGGCGAGCGCGATACCAGGTCGGTTGCGGCGGTCGATGACGCTGTTGGGCAATATGAAAGCGAGGTCGCCGACGCGGGCGGACCGATCGCCGAGATCGGCAGGCACGACCTTCTCGATCAGCACGGCGACCTTCGGTCCGATGCCGGCGAGCGAAGTGATGGGGGAGAACAGGGGATCGAGAAGGGATGGACGCATCGTGTCAGCTTATGCGCTGCTGCAGCCTGGGCAAAGGCTGACATCGCCGGCTATCCACGCTATATGCGCCTCGACATCAGAGGATTGCTGACATGACCGGATCGACACGCTCGAGCGAAGGGCTTGATACGCGCAGGCGCAAGCTGCTGTTCCGCTCCTGGCATCGCGGCATGCGCGAGATGGACCTGATCCTCGGCAGTTTCGCCGATGCCAACATCGACAGGCTGAGCGATACCGAGCTCGACCACTACGAGGTGCTGCTCGACATTACCGACAAGGAGCTGCTGTCGTGGATCATCGGCGAACATCCGGTGCCGGCTGAAGTCGACCATGACGTCTACCGCCAGATCGTGGCATCGCGCGGCGCGTTCACAGCTTGAGTGGAATCATGAGCCTGACCAAAGCAATCGGCCTGCCCAAGGGTCGCGCCGGACAGTTCATCGTCGACGGCGTCGCGGACGGCTACGAGGCCTTCGCGCTCGCCATTGCGGCAGCCGAGACGGCGCCCGACAGGCCGCTGCTGTTTGTCGCGCGCGACGGCCAGCGGCTGCCGCAAATCGTCGAAGCGCTGGCTTTCGTCGCGCCCGACCTGCCGGTGCTCGAACTGCCGGCCTGGGACTGCCTGCCATACGACCGCGTGTCGCCGGGATCGGACACGGCCGCGCGCCGGCTTGATGCACTGGCGGCGATGATCACATTGAGGAAAGAGCCGCACCGGGCGATCGTGCTGACGACTGCCAATGCGCTTTTGCAGCGTGTGCCTCCGTCTGCGGCCATTGAAGCGCAGGAATTCCGTGCCAAGCCGGGCAATCAGGTCGAGATGAACGGCCTGGTGGCGCGACTCGAGCGGGCGGGCTTCGAGCGTGTGCCGACGGTCCGCGGCGTCGGCGAATTCGCCGTACGCGGCGGCATCCTCGACCTCTACGCGCCAGGTGCTGCGGATGCGCTGCGGCTCGACTTTTTCGGCGACACGCTGGAGACGATCCGCGCCTTCGACGTCGCCAGCCAACGCACGATAGGCAGCCGCAACCAGGTGGTGCTGCAGGCGATGAGCGAAGTGGCGCTGACGCCCGAGACGATCAGCAAGTTCCGCCGCAGCTACATCGAGGCCTTTGGCGCGCCGTCACGCGACGATGCGCTTTATGCGGCGGTCAGCGAAGGCCGGCGTTTTGCCGGCATGGAGCATTGGCTGCCCTTCTATTATTCGCATCTCGAAACGATCTTCGACTATCTGCCTGACGCACCCGTGGTGTTCGACCATCTGGCCCGCGAGGCTTTGGGCGAGCGCCATGCGCTGATCCTCGATCACTACGATTCCCGGCGCAAACAGGGTGAAGGCAAGGGCCTCAAGGACGCCGTGCCCTACAAGCCCGTGGCGCCTGATCAGATGTATCTGTCGCCCGAAGAGGTGTTCACTGCGCTAGCCGACCAGGTCAACGCTGAGCTTACGCCGTTCGACACGCCGTTTTCGAGCGGACGCAAGGTGCTGCACGCCGGTTCGCATGCCGGCCGCAGCTTTGCCGAGGAACGCGCCGACCCCAATGCCAACGTCTTTGACGTGGTGGCCCGGCACATTGCCGACCAGCGGGCGGCCAAGCGCCGCGTCGTCGTCGCCGGCTGGACCGAAGGCTCGCTCGACCGACTGACGCAGATCCTCGACGAGCACGAACTCGGCAACCTCAAGCGGGTGGCGAATCTGGCTGAGGTCGAAGCGCTGAAGCCGGGCGAAGCGGGCCTCGCGGTGCTGCCGATCGAGGCCGGCTTCGAGTCCGGCGACCTCGTCGTCGTTGCCGAGCAGGACATACTCGGCGACCGGTTGATCCGGCGCTCGAAGAAGCGCAAGCGCGCCGCCGACTTCATCGCCGAGGCGTCGTCGCTGTCGTCGGGCGACATCGTCGTCCACGCCGACCACGGCATCGGACGCTTTGTCGGACTCAAGACCATCGAGGCGGCCGGCGCGCCGCATGACTGCCTTGAAATCCATTATGCCTCCGACGGCCGCCTGTTCCTGCCGGTCGAGAACATCGAGCTTCTGTCGCGCTATGGCTCCGACTCGGCCGAGGCCCAGCTCGACAAGCTAGGCGGCGGCGCCTGGCAGTCGCGCAAGGCCAAGCTCAAGCGGCGCCTGCTGGAGATGGCCGGCCAACTGATCAAGCTTGCCGCCGAACGGCATATGCGCGAAGCGCCGGCGATGAACCCGCCTGACGGCGTCTATGGCGAATTCGCGGCGCGGTTCCCCTATGAGGAGACCGACGACCAGCAGAGCGCCATCGACTCGGTGATGGAGGACCTTGGCGCCGGCAAGCCGATGGACCGCCTGATCTGCGGCGACGTCGGCTTTGGAAAAACCGAGGTTGCCCTCCGTGCGGCCTTCATCGCCGCCATGGAAGGTTTCCAGGTCGCGGTGGTTGTGCCGACGACGCTGTTGTCGCGCCAACATTTCAAGACCTTCTCACAGCGCTTCGCCGGCCTGCCGGTCAAGGTGCGGCAAGCCTCCAGGCTTGTCGGCACCAAGGAACTGGCCGAGACCAAGCAAGGCATCGCCGACGGCACGGTCGACATCGTCGTCGGCACACATGCGCTGCTGGGCTCGTCGATACAGTTCAAGAACCTCGGGCTGCTGATCATCGACGAAGAGCAGCATTTTGGCGTCAAGCACAAGGAACGGCTCAAGGAGCTGAAGAGCGACGTGCACGTGCTGACGCTGTCGGCGACGCCGATCCCGCGTACGCTGCAGCTGGCGCTGACGGGGGTGCGCGAACTGTCATTGATCGCCACGCCGCCGGTTGACCGCATGGCGGTGCGCAGCTTCATCTCGCCCTTCGACCCATTGGTCATCCGCGAGACGCTGCTGCGCGAGCGCTATCGCGGCGGCCACAGCTTCTATGTCGTGCCGCGCATCGCCGATCTTGCCGAAATTCATCAGTTCCTGCAGGAATCGGTGCCTGAGCTGAAGGTGGCGGTGGCGCATGGGCAGATGCCGCCAGGCGAGCTCGACGACATCATGAACGCCTTCTATGACGGCCAGTACGACGTGCTGCTGTCGACGACCATCGTCGAATCGGGCCTCGACATTCCAACTGCCAACACGCTGATCGTGCACCGCGCCGACATGTTCGGCCTAGCCCAGCTCTACCAGCTGCGCGGGCGTGTCGGCCGTTCCAAGGTGCGCGCCTATGCGCTGTTCACGCTGCCGGCCAACCGGACGCTGACGGCGACTGCCGACCGCAGGCTCAAGGTGCTGCAGTCGCTCGACACGCTGGGCGCCGGCTTCCAGCTTGCCAGCCACGACCTTGATATCCGCGGTGCCGGCAACCTTCTGGGCGAGGAGCAGTCGGGTCATATCAAGGAGGTCGGCTTCGAACTTTACCAGCAGATGCTGGAAGAGGCGGTGGCCGAACTGCGCGGCAGCGGCGAGGCGATCGACACCGGCTGGTCGCCACTGATCGCGGTCGGCACGGCGGTGATGATTCCGGAAAGCTATGTGCCGGACCTGCAGCTCAGGCTGGCGCTCTACCGTCGACTTGGCGATCTCGAAAACACCGAGGAGATCGACGGCTTCGGCGCCGAGCTCATCGACCGCTTCGGGCCGCTGCCGGAAGAGGTCAAGCACTTGCTCAAGATCGTCTTCATCAAGGCTTTGTGCCGCAAGGCCAATGTCGAGAAGCTGGATGCCGGGCCGAAGGGCGTGGTGGTGCAGTTCCGCAAGAAGGAGTTCGCCAATCCGGCGGGTCTGGTGCGCTACATCGCCGAGCAGGGTTCGCTGGCCAAGATCAGGCCGGACCACTCGGTGGTGTTCGCTCGCGACTGGCCGAACCCGGAAAAGCGCCTGGCCGGCTCGGCCGTCATCATGACGCAACTGGCCAAGCTCGCCGAACAGGCAGCTTGAGGCGCCGAGCGCCTGGATAGGCACCGGCATCGCCAGGACGCGATGCCGGAGAAGCCGTTGGATTGGATCAGGTGTCCGTAAGACGCAAAGTCATGTCCCAGCGGTCCAGCCCTGGCGCGAAACCATCGGGCGTGACTTTCGAGGCGGTGAAGCCGAATTTCTCATAGAAGCCGTGGGTGTGTTGGCTCGTGTCCAGGATCAGTTCTGCGATGCCAGGGATAGCTCGTGCCTGCGCCAATCTGGTCTGCGTCAGTCTGGTCCCCAGACCCCGTCCGTGAAACGCCCTGTCGACCATCCCCCACGCCAAACTGGCGCGCTTGCGTTCTGGCTCGACCGACAGCCCGCCACAGGCGATGACCGAGCCATGGTGTGTGAGCACCAGATAGGGCCAACCTTCGGTATCGATGCTTTCCAGAAATTGGCAAAAGTCCGCGCGCTCTTCCGGTGCAAAGAAGGTCGGCACGTTGCTGTCGAATATCGCCAGGCAGGCGGCAAAGTCTTCGGCCACGTAGGGCCGGGATGTTATGTCGTCCATTGCCTAAATTGCCTCGAAGGATCGCGGTTGTTTGCGCAGCCCAATTGCTGTTTCGGGCCAAGAGTGGCCTTAGCAGGCGATGGGTGTGGCGCTCACGCGTCGTCGCGAAGGCTCTTGGCCGCTCCATGCCGTGACGTCGATGAAGCCATTAGGGCCCAATGCCGGCGCCACGGACACTGGCGCTCCATCGCCGGCACTGCTCATCGCCTACACGAAAAAAGCCCCGATCGCCGAAGCGAAGGGGCCTTTGGATACTTTGTATCACACTCTCCGGCGCAGCGGCCGAGCGGGCTTAGTTGAGCGTCGGCTCGCCGGCAGTCTTTTCGGCTGCGACCTGGCGAATGGCATCGGCCAGAGTGGCCGAGTCCTGGGCACCCATAACGGCGTATTTGCCGTCGAGCAGGAAGCAAGGCACGCCGGTGATCCCCATGCGCGAGGCGGTGACGATCTCGTTGGTGACGTCGTCGCGGTCGGCATCGGTGGCGAGCAGCGATTCGACCACTGCCGTATCCATGCCGGCCTCACGCGCCGCTTCGACCAGCACGGCATGGTCGCCGATGTTCTTGCCCTGCTCGAAATAGAGGCTGAACAGCGAACGCGCGAGCTTGTCCTGAACGCCGTATCCCGATGCCGCCGCCCAGCGGATGAGGCGATGGGCGTCGAGCGTGTTGGGGGCGACGGTGATGGCGTCGAAATCGAAAGAGATGCCCTCGATCGCGCCCAGCGAGACCAGGTTGGCGTGGACTTGCTTCAGCCGGTTCTCGTCGTTGAACTTCGCCAGCATGTAAGCCTTGCGCTCCTTGCCCTCCGGCGGGATGGTCGGATCAAGCTGGAACGGGCGCCAATGCACCTCGGCCTTGATGTCGGCCAGGCTGGCGAGGGCGTTTTCGAGGCGCTTCATGCCGAGAAAACACCACGGGCAGACGACATCCGAGACGACGTCGATGGTGATCCGGTTCTGTTCAGTCATGGAAAAGTCCTTAGCTCAGCAGTTCGATTTAACCGCCCTGACTCCACCAGACCGGCAATTGATAGCCAAATATGGGTGTTTTTTCCGGATGTTTTAGTCTCTTGGCAAATGCGATCCACTGCTCGGAGTTATGCTGGAACGGCACCATATAGTTTCCGGAGATCAATAGACGGTCGAGCGCGCGCACTGCGGCGACGAAATCTTCCTTCTCGCGCGCCTTGAGCATAGCGTCGATCATCGCGTCGACAGCGGGGCTGGAAACGCCAGCCAGATTGAACGAGCCGGGCTTCTGGGCGGCGGACGAGCCCCAGCGGCCGATCTGCTCGATACCTGGCGACAGCGTGCCGGTGAAGCCTGTCACACCGATCAGAGCGTCGAATTCAAAGGCCTGCTTGCGTGACTGGATCTGGTCGGCCTCAAGTGCGCGGATGGTAACTGCGATGCCCAGCTTTTCCAGCGTGCGCTGATAAAGCGCGGCAAGTCGTTGCTCGGCTTCGGACGAGGTCAGGATCTCGAAGGCGAAGGGCTTGCCTTCGGCATCGAACATCTTGCCGCCCTGCAAGGTGTAGCCGGCATTCTTGAACAGCTCGAAGGCCTGTTTCATTACCTTGCGGTCCTGGCCGGAGCCGTCGGTGACGGGCGGGCGCCAGGAGCCGTCCATGATGTCGGGGCGCACCGCGTCGGGGAAGGGCGCCAGCAGCGCCTTTTCCTTGTCGTTGGCGGGCACGCCATAGGCCGAAAGTTCCGAACCCTGCCAGTAGCTGACGGTGCGTTCGTACTTGCCGGCGAACAGGTTGCGATTGGCCCATTCGAAGTCGTAAAGCATGCCGAGCGCCTGGCGAACCTGCGGGTTGGCGAATTTTGGCAGCCGGGTGTTGAACATGAAGCCGGTGACGACGGGCGGCAGGCCGCTCTTGAAGGTCTCGGCGACGATGTCGCCGTTCTTGAAGGCGGGGAAATCGAAGCCGCGTTCGCGCTTGACCGGATCAGCCTCGGTAAAGGTGTCGCAGATGCCCTTCTTGAACGCTTCGAACTGGGCTGCGGCGTTGAGGAAATACTCGATGGTGATCTGGTCGTAATTGTCGAAGCCACGCTTGGACGGGATGTCGCGAGCCCAGTATTCGGGATTGCGCTTGAAGACGATGCGTTCGCCAGGCTTGACCTCGGCAACCGTATAGGGGCCGCTGCCGACGAGCGGCTTCAGCGTGGTCTGGTCGAAGGTATCCTTGGAAAAGGCATGCTTGGGCACGATCGGCGTTAGTGCGATGATCAGCGGGAATTCGCGATCGGCCTTGTCGTTGAAGGTGAAGCGGACGCTGTTGTCGCCAGTCTTTTCGATCTTTTCGATCTTGGCCATGCGGTCGCTGTAGGGAGGGCGTCCTTTTTCGGTGAAGACCTCATAGGTGAAGATGACATCGTCGGGGGTGATCTGCTGGCCGTCAGACCACTTGGCATTGGGGTCGAGGTTGAACTCGATCCATTTGCGCTCGGGGTCGATGTCGACCGATTTGGCAGTCAGCCCGTAGATGCTGAAGGCCTCGTCGGCGTTGCGCTGCATCAGCGATTCGAAGACGAGATTGCCGTAGATCGTGTCGATCATGCCGCGCGCTGTGGTGCGCAGGCTCTTGATGATGAACGGGTTGAGATTGTCGAAACTGCCGATGACGCAATAGGTGATCTTGCCGCCCTTTGGGGCATCCGGATTGGCGTAGGGAAAGTTCTTGAAATCGGCCGGCAGGGCAGGCGTACCATGCATGGACAGGCCGTGAACGGGCTCGGCCAGGGCGGCGCGCGGCGCCAGGATTGCTATGGCGGCGGTTGCGACCAGCAGCGAAAGAGTGCGTCTCACGACGATTCTCCACGAATTCGGGGAAGCTTTGATGATTCGAAGCGTAGCGCAGGCTTATGCGGCCCGTCCATTGCTGGCTCAAGGCACAAGAAATGCGTGCAAACAGGCTGGATTCGCGGCTCGCGGCAGTGTAACACGCGCGGCGAAGTCATGCTGTTGCCTCATTTGCCCAACAGGTAGCGTCGACACACGGCTTGGGCCGGTTCCGGGATTGTTTGAGAGGAATTCATGAAGATGACGAGCCAGAAATTCGACGGTCTCCGCCTGTCGGCCTTGGCGGCTGGCGTTGCCGGTCTGCTGGCGTCGGGCCTTGCGCCGGCCGCTGCACAGCAGCAGCAGGTGCCGCAGGGCTGGTTCAAGGCCTGCTCCAAGCAGGCTGACGTCGACATCTGCAACGTGCAGAACATCCTGACCGCAAGCAACGGCCAGTTGGTCACCGGCATCTCGATGATCGAGCTCAAGGGCAAGGTCAATCGCAAGGTGTTCCAGGTCACCGTGCCGAGCGGCCGCCTCATTCCTCCGGGAATCGGCCTGCAGGTCGATGGCGCCAAGGCACAGAAGCTGGAATATGTGATCTGCTTCCCTGACCGTTGCGTCGCCGAGATCGCCCTGACCGACGCGCTCGTCGGCTCGTTCAAGAAGGGCACCGACCTGACGCTGACCTCGATCAACTTCCAGAATCAGCCGAACCCGATCAAGGTTTCGCTGTCGGGCTTCACTGGCGCCTTCGACGGCGAGCCGCTGAAGCAGTCGGATCTGGAAGACCGCCAGAAGAAGCTTCAGGAGTTCGTCTCGAAGAACAACGAGGACTTCGCCAAGAAGCTCAAGGAAGAGCAGGACAAGGCCAAGACGGCCAACTGATCGACCTGACCTGACTGCAATGAAAAAGCGGGGTTTTGGCCCCGCTTTTTTTGTTTGATATCAAGTGCTTGCGTCTAGTGGCTGCTGCGCGCTTTAGGTGCATAGTGGCCGTCCGCGGTCTTGTCGAAATACTCGCCCACTTGCGGATGCCGGAGCGGCTCACCGGAACTGTCCTCGAGCAGGTTCTGCTCGGAAACGTAGGCGACGTATTCGGTCTCCGAATTCTCCGCCAGCAGGTGATAGAAAGGCTGGTCGCGCCGCGGCCGCACTGCGGCGGGGATCGCGTCGTACCACTCCTCGGTGTTGGCGAATTCGGGGTCGACGTCAAAGATCACGCCGCGGAACGGGAAGACCCGGTGCCGCACCACCTGTCCGATCGAGAACTTTGCCGTCTTCATGGATCACCTGCGCCGCGCGAGATCTGCCAAATCACACGCGCTTTCAATCGCTTAGGACACGTTTGAGGTGGATAGAGCTCTCCGCCCCCGCCGATCGTGTCCTTCCAACTTCCTATTTGGCGCAGCAAGGCAGCTATTTCAATGGCATAGCGGCTTGACGGGCGGTTCGGCCGCACGATACCGGCTGTTGTCATTATGCTCCATCGCGCAGCCGTTGCCCGCCAGGCGGCGAATGCGCCTTTTCCAGCACGCCAAGCGGGAAAGTGCCGATGTCTGAGGTGATCGGTCTGGTCTTGCCCTTCTTCGGGCTGATCTTCATGGGATTTGTCGTTGCCCGCATCACCAGGCAGCCGCTGGAGGCACTCGGCTGGATGACGACCTTCATCGTCTATGTCGCGCTGCCGGCGCTGTTTTTCCAACTGCTGGCCAAGACGCCGTTCGAGCGGCTGACCGAATGGAGCTACATATCAGGCGCAGTGTTCTCGACCTTCGTCATCTTCACGCTGATGTTTGCGGCTTCCTGCATCAGGGCGCGCGGTGAGATCGCCGAATCGACGATAAAGGGGCTGGCCTCGGCCTATGGCAATATCGGCTACATGGGGCCCGGACTTGCCTTGCTTGCCTTCGGCGAGGAAGCAGCGGTGCCTGTTGCGCTGATCTTCTGCTTCGAAAACATCATGCATTTCACCATAGCGCCCATGATGATGGCGCTGGCAGGCGACGAGCCGCGCTCGCCGTCGAGCGTTGCAATCGACGTGGTCAGGAAGATCGCCTTCCACCCTTTCATCATCGCGACCGCGGTCGGTGTGCTCGCGGCCTATACGGAGTTCCGGCCGCCGCTGCCGGTCGAGCGGTTCCTCGAGTACCTTTCGCGGGCGGCCGCACCATGCGCCTTGTTTGCCATGGGCGTGACGCTGGCGCTGCGACCCTTGAAGCGGGTGCCGCACGAGATGGTGCCGATCGCGCTGCTGAAGCTGATCGTGCATCCGCTGCTGTGCTATGTCGTTCTGAGCTGGGTCGGCAATTTCTCGCCCGTCTGGCTGTTCTCGGCCATGCTCATGGCAGCATTGCCGACGGCGACCAATGTCTTCGTCATCGCCCAGCAATATGGCGTATGGGTCGAGCGCGCGTCTGCGAGTGTGCTCGTCACAACCTGCGCGTCGGTGCTGACCGTGACCGGACTGTTGTATATGATCCAGCACGGCATCTTGCCGCCGGATCTTTTCCCATAAAACTCAGTCGGTGGAAGCCTCGTGCGTACGGCGCGGCGAACGCAGACCCGCGAAGACTGACGAAAATCCGCTGCCCGGACGCAAGCCTTCGCGCATGAAGAAAGCGCGGAGCGGCGAGAAACCGCCGAGCACGTTAAGGCCGGCGCTGCGCGCCAGCTGTGCCGGCAGCATGTCTGACAACAGCGACCTATTGAGCAGGTTGACCGCGCTGGTGCGGGCGAGAATGTCGGGGCGCCGCGCCGAATCGTAGGCTGCCAGTGCTTCTGCAGAGCCAGCATCGTCGCGGTGTTTCGATGCGATTTCAACGAGCTGATCGACATCCCTGATGCCGAGATTGAGCCCTTGCGCGCCGATCGGCGGGAACACATGCGCGGCTTCGCCGACAAGGGCAACACGGTTCTGGGCGAAGCGCTGCGGCAAGGATGTCGACAACGGGTAGATCTGGCGACCGCCCTCGACGGTGACGCGACCGAGCATCGACTGCATCTGCTGTTCGACGCGTGGCGACAGTGCATCGTCGTCGAGGCTGGCGAATTCCTCGGCCGTTTCGGGCCTGAGCACCCAGACGAGGCTGGAGCGGCGGCCGGGCAGCGGCACCTGGGTGAACGGCCCGGTTTCGGTGTGGAACTCGGTCGAAGTGAAGGCGTGGTCGCGGCTGTGGGCGAAATTCAGCACCAAAGCGGCCTGCGGCAGCGAGTGCGCCGACGCCGAAATGCCGGCTGCCTGGCGGGCAGGCGAATTGCGGCCGTCAGCGGCTACAGCCAATGTCGCTTCGACTGTGGTGCCGTCTGACAGCGCGGCAATCGCGCTGTTCTGCCCGAGCGCCCAATTGTCGACCATTGCTCGGCGCCATTCGATGGCTGGATGGGCCTCCACCGTTCTTTCGAGAACGGCGTTGAAAACGCGGTTCTGGAAATTGAGGCCGAAATGCTCTTCGCCGATCTCGCTGGCGCGGAATGTGACGATGGGACTGCGGATCAGCCGCGACGTACCGTCGATGATGCGCATCACCTTCAGCGGCGCGGCGTCAGCTTCGATCGATTCGAGCACGCCGAGCCTGGCCAGGAATTTCAGGGCGGGCACCATCAGAGCCGTGGTGCGGCCGTCGTCGGCGCGGGCCGGCGGTCCGGCAAGGACGACGCCGAAGCCAGCCTCTGCAAAGGCCAGCGCAGATATCAGCCCCACCGGACCCGTTCCGGCCACCAGAATGTGGTGTCTCGTGTCGACGCTCATCGGCCGTCCATGCTGTGTCCCGGTGCCATTCCGGCACCTCAGTTATCCCGTATATTGCAGAGCTAAGCCATTGATCAACGCGGCGATTCATCCCATTCGGTCGCAATCGCACATCCCGGCCCAATTTCAACCGGCCTGGCATGGCGTCGTCCGCTCACGCCGCAGTGGATGAAGCAGGTCTGGTGCTGCAACGGGACATTTTCAGCTTGGCTTTCGTCTTGTCTGGAAAGCGGTGCTGCTATTAAGTGCCGAATGGCAGGGAGACTTTCAGTGGCAAACAGGACGGCACGATGACTGGAGAATTCGTGCAGTCGTGTGGCAACAGATTGTCACCATATGCTTGGTCATGTTTGTCCATTCGGCTCAATTCTGCAAAATGATTGGCGGGAAACGTGAAGCCTAAGAAAGTCACATGGCCACAGGCGCGGGCCTTTTCGGTCCATCTTCTCACCGCATCGGGTTCGTTCCTCGCCTTCCTGTCGCTGGTTGCGGCGAGTGAAGAGCGCTGGACGGCGATGTTCTGGTGGCTGGGGCTCGCTCTTTTCGTCGACGGCATCGACGGGCCGATCGCGCGCAAGCTCGAGGTCAAGGAAATCCTGCCGACATGGTCGGGCGAACTGCTCGACAACATCATCGACTACGTCACCTACGTGCTGATCCCGGCCTTTGCGCTCTACCAGAGCGGCTTCATGGGCGAGGGGCTGTCGTTCCTGTCAGGCGCGATCATCGTGGTGTCGAGCGCGATCTATTATGCCGACACCGGCATGAAGACGAAGGAGAACTTCTTCAAGGGTTTTCCCGTCGTCTGGAACATGGTGGTGTTCACGCTGTTCGTCATCGAGCCTGGACAATGGGTGTCGTTCGCGGTGGTCGTCATCGCAGGCATACTGACCTTCGTGCCAATGAATTTCCTCCACCCGGTTCGCGTCGTCAGGCTCAGGAACATAAACCTGCCGATGACACTGATCTGGTGCGCGTTTGGCGGCGTGGCGCTATGGCAACACATGGATGCCAGCGAATGGGTCAAGATCGGCATTGCGATCAGCGGCCTCTACCTGTTCTTCATTGGCGGCGTGATGCAGTTCTTCCCCAATCTCGGCGGCAAGCCGGCAAGCGAGACATAGAAGGACTGAAGACGTGCCCAAAGCCATACGCGTCCATGCCCATGGCGGTCCCGAAGCGCTGACCTACGAAGAGGCGGACGTCGGCCGGCCAGGCCCCGGTCAGGCGCTCATCCGCCACACCGCCATCGGCCTGAATTTCATCGACGTCTATTTCCGCACCGGGCTTTACCCGGCGCCGGCAGGCATGCCGGTGATTCCGGGTGGCGAGGCAGCCGGCGTGGTGGTCGAACTGGGTGACGGCGTCGACTGGCTCAAGGTCGGCGATCGCATTGCCTATGCCGTGCCGACCGGTGCGTATTGCGAGGAACGGGTGATTGCTGCCGACAGGCTGGTCAGGGTGCCCGATGGCATCGGCGACGAGCAGGCCGCGGCGATGATGTTGAAGGGCATGACCGCCGAATACCTGTTGTTGCGTACGTTCAAGGTCAAGGCCGGGGACACCGTTCTATATCATGCCGCGGCTGGCGGCGTCGGCCTGATCCTCGGGCAGTGGGCGAAACACCTTGGTGCAACGGTCATCGGCACGGTGGGCTCGGACGACAAGGGTGAGCTTGCCAGGGCGAATGGCTTCGACCACATTATCAATTACCGCGATCGGGATTTCGTCGCTGAGGTTGCCGCCATCACCGGCGGCAGGAAATGCGACGTGGTCTACGATTCAGTCGGCAACGATACCTTTCCCTGTTCGCTCGATTGCCTGCGGCCGCTGGGAACATTCGTCAGCTTTGGCCAGTCGTCCGGGCCGATCCCGCCATTCAGCATTTCGCTGCTCGCGCAAAAGGGCTCGCTCTATGCAACGCGACCGACACTTTTCGCCTATAATGCGAAGCGTGAAGATCTGGTCCGCTCGGCCGAGGCGCTGTTCGATGTCGTGCTCAAGGGGGCGGTCGATATCAGGATCAACCAGCGTTATGCGCTACGCGACGTGGCACAGGCTCATGCCGATCTGGAAGGCCGCAAGACGACGGGGACGACCGTACTTATCCCTTGAGTTTTCGCTAGAATTCTTGAAGCTCTTTCAACTTCTGACATGCTTTGCGCCGGGAGCAGGACGCGCCTACCATGCTCCCGGGAACATAATAAAGAACTGACATGGGAGGCGTTGTGGACACAACCCCTTTAGCCAATGGTCGGAACCTGCTTGAGGTTCGCGGCCTGACGAAGATATTCGGCACTCTGAAGGCGTGCGACCAGGTCGACCTGACCATCGCAAAGGGCGAAATCCATGCCCTGCTCGGTGAAAACGGCGCCGGCAAGTCGACGCTGGTAAAGATGCTGTTCGGCTCGCTGGAGCCCAATGCCGGCGAAATCCACTGGAACGGCCAGCCCGCCAGGATCACCAGCCCGGGCGTTGCAAAGAAACTCGGCATCGGCATGGTTTTCCAGCATTTTTCTCTGTTCGAGGCGCTGACAGCCGCGGAGAATATCGCGCTCTCGCTGGCCGACGATACACCCATCGGGACCATTGCCGCCAAGGCGCGTGCGCTGTCCTACAGCTACGGCCTGCCGCTCGATCCGGACTCCCTTGTCGGCGATCTCTCGGTCGGCGAACGCCAACGCATCGAGATCATACGTTGCCTGCTGCAGACACCTGACCTGATCATTCTCGACGAGCCGACTTCGGTGCTGACGCCGCAGGAAGCCGACAAGCTGTTCGAGACGCTGGAGCGCCTGCGCTCCGAGGGCAAGTCGATCCTCTACATCTCGCACCGCCTCGACGAAGTCCGCCGGCTCTGCGACAGCGCCACGATCATGCGACACGGCAAGGTTGTGGGCCACTGCAATCCCCGGCTCGAGACGCCGTCCTCGCTGGCGCGCATGATGGTCGGCACCGAGGTCAAGAATGCCGAGCGCACCACTGCTTCCGTGCGCGGCGAGGACCTGCTCAGCATCTGCGGCATGAGCCGCAAGCCGGCCGGGCCGTTCTCGATGCCGCTCAAGAACATCTGGCTGAGTGTCGCCGGCGGCGAGGTTATCGGCATTGCCGGTGTCGCCGGCAACGGCCAGGGCGAGCTGTTCGAGTCGATATCGGGAGAGGCGCTGCAGGAAAGTGCGGATGCCGTCCGCATTCGCGGCAAGTCGGCCGGGCGCATGGGCATATCGGCGCGCCGGCTGCTTGGTGCGGCCTTCGTGCCGGAGGAGCGCCTGGGTCATGGTGCGGCGCCGCGCATGCGGCTTTCCGACAACCTCCTGCTGTCGCGCCACGCCACCGACGGCAAAGCTTTTGTCGGTGATCTCGGGCTGGTCAAGTCGGGTGCGATCCAGAAGGCGGCGCAGCGCATCATCGAGGTGATGGACGTGCGCAAGAGCGCGCCCGATCCGGAAGCCGCAGCCCTTTCGGGCGGCAACCTGCAGAAATTCATCATCGGTCGCGAGCTCGACCGCAACCCGGCCGTGATGGTGGTCAACCAGCCGACATGGGGCGTCGATGCCGGTGCCGCCGCACGCATTCGCCAAGCGCTGATCGAACTTGCCCGCAACGGGTCGGCTGTGCTGGTGATTAGCCAGGATCTCGACGAATTGTTCGAAATCTCGGACGCCATCGCCGTCATGCACAATGGCGAGCTGTCCAAACCGATCCCGATCGCTGACGCCACGCTCGAACGCATCGGCCTGTTGATGGGCGGTGCCGAACCCGGCCACCTCGACCATGCGAAGGAGGTGGCGTGATGCGTATCGAACTCGTCAAGCGTCCCGAACGCTCCAAGCTGTTTGCGGCACTTTCACCCTTCATCGCGCTCGGGCTGACGCTTATTGCCGGCGCGATCATGTTCAGCCTGCTCGGCAAGAACCCGGTCGAGGCACTTTATTATTATTTCATCGACCCGCTGCGCGAGGTCTGGTCGCTGCATGAACTGGCGGTCAAGGCAGCGCCGCTGATCCTGATCGCCGTCGGCCTGTCGATTTGCTACCTCTCCAACAACTGGAACATCGGCGCCGAAGGCCAGTTCATCATTGGCGCCATCACCGGCTCGATCCTGCCGGTCATGTTCCCCGACTTCCAGTCGTGGATCGTGCTGCCGCTGATGCTTTTGATGGGCATTGCCGGCGGTGCCGCTTATGGCGCCATTCCGGCCTATCTCAAGGTGCGGTTCAACACCAACGAGATCCTGACCAGCCTGATGCTTGTCTATGTCGCGCAGCTGTTCCTCGACTGGATGGTTCGCGGACCCTGGCGCAACCCGGCAGGCATGAACTTCCCGGAGACGCGCACCTTCAGCCCAAGTGCCGTGCTGCCCGAGATCTGGTCGGCATCTGGCCGTGCCAACTGGGGTTTTGTCTTCGCCATCGTCGCGGCTATCGCGCTTTGGTTCATGCTGTCGCGTACCTTGAAAGGCTTTGAGGTGCTGGTGCTCGGGCAGAGCCCTCGCGCGGGACGTTTTGCCGGCTTCTCGCAATCGCGCATGGTGTTCTTCGCCTTCCTGGTCTCTGGCGGCCTTGCAGGCCTTGCCGGCATCTCGGAAGTCTCCGGCGCCATCGGCCAGCTCCGGCCGACTATTTCGCCCGGCTACGGCTTTGCGGCGATCATCGTTGCCTTCCTCGGACGCCTGAACCCGCTCGGCATCATCGCCGCTGGCCTGGTGTTGGCGCTGTCTTATCTGGGCGGCGAGGCGGCGCAGATATCGATCGGCGTGTCGGACAAGGTGGTTCGCGCCTTCCAGGGCATGCTGCTGTTCTTCGTGCTCGCTTGCGACACGCTCATTCTTTACCGCATCCGCTTTGTCGGCGCCTCTGCTGCAAAGACCGTGGAGGCCAGGCAAAATGTTTGAAGATATCCTGATTACGATTGCGACGGCGGCAACCCCGCTCTTGATCGCAGCCGTCGGCGAAGTGGTGGTCGAGCGCTCCGGCGTGCTCAATCTCGGCGTCGAGGGCATGATGGTGATGGGGGCGGTGACCGGCTTCGGCGTGGCGCTCGCCACTGAGTCTCCATGGCTCGGCGTGCTCGCCGCCATCATCGTCGGCGCGCTGTTTTCGCTGCTGTTCGGCTTCTTGACTCTGACGCTGGTGACCAACCAGGTGGCGACCGGCCTCGCGCTGACGCTGCTCGGTCTCGGCCTTGCCGGCATGCTAGGCGAGAGTTTCGTCGGCCTGCCCGGCATCAAGATGAGCTATCTCTACATTCCCGGCCTCAGCGACCTGCCCGTGGTAGGCAAGCTTCTGTTCGGCCAGGATCCGTTGTTCTACGTCTCGATCGCGCTGACCGCCGGCGTGGCCTACTTCCTGTTCCGCACCCGCGCCGGCCTGACCCTGCGCTCGATCGGCGACAACCATAGCTCGGCACATGCGCTCGGCATCAAGGTGATCGCCATCCGCTATATGGCGGTGATGTTCGGAGGCGCCTGCGCCGGTCTCGCCGGCGCCTACCTGTCGCTGGTCTATACGCCGCAATGGAACGAGAACATGACGGCCGGGCGCGGCTGGATCGCGCTGGCGCTTGTTGTCTTCGCGTCCTGGCGGCCATGGCGGGTGCTTGCGGGCGCCTATCTTTTCGGGGCGGTTTCGATCGGCCAGCTGCATGCCCAGGCACTAGGCATCGGCGTGCCATCGCAACTGCTTTCTTCGCTACCCTATCTGGCGACCATCGTTGTCCTTGTGCTGATTTCGCGCAACAGGCGACTGACGATGGTGAACACACCGGCTTCATTGGGGCGGCCGTTTGTGCCAGATCGCTAAGGACATGATTTCGACTCGAACCTGCATGGCGGTTTGAAGTAAAGATCATGTCTGTGGGACTATAAAATGATGGGATAGTGCCCCGGGCAACCACTAGAGGAACAAAAGTATGAAGAAGACAATTCTGTCGTTGGCAGCGGCTGCCGCCGTCATGTCGTTCGGCACCGTGGCGGCCGAGGCCAAGGTGAAGGCCTGCTGGATCTATGTCGGTCCGATCGGTGACTTCGGTTACTCTTACCAGCACCATCAGGGTCTGCTGGAAGCCAAGGCCAAGTTTGGCGACGAACTCGAAACCGCCTATCTCGAAAGCGTGCCGGAAGGTGCCGACGCCGAGCGTGCCATCGAGCGTTTCGCGCGTTCGGGCTGCAACATCATCTTCGCAACGTCCTTCGGCTACATGGACCCGCTCAACAAGGTCGCCGGCAAGTTCCCCGACGTGAAGTTCGAGCATGCCACCGGCTACAAGCGCGAGCATCCGAATGTCGCGACCTTCAACTCGAAATTCCATGAAGGCCGCTATATCCAGGGCGTGATCGCCGCCAAGGAATCAAAGACCGGTGTTGCCGGCTACATCGCCTCCTTCCCGATTCCGGAAGTGGTGATGGGCATCAACTCGTTCATGCTCGGCGCGCAGTCGGTCAACCCCGACTTCAAGGTCAAGGTGGTGTGGGCCAACACCTGGTTCGACGCCGGCAAGGAAGCCGACGCTGCCAAGGCGCTGATCGACCAGGGCGTCGACATCATCACCCAGCACACCGACTCGACCGCACCGATGCAGGTTGCGACCGAGCGCGGCATCAAGGCGTTCGGCCAGGCTTCCGACATGATCAAGTTCGGGCCGACCACGCAGCTGACCTCGATCGTCGACGACTGGGGTCCGTACTATATCGAGCGCATCAAGGAAGTCATCGACGGCACCTGGAAGCAGAGCGACGTCTGGGGCGGCATGAAGGAAGGCCACGTCGTCATGGCGGCCTATGCCAACATGTCGGACGAGACCAAGAAGCTGGCCGAGGAAACCGAAGCCAAGATCAAGTCGGGTTCCTTCAATCCGTTCACCGGCCCAGTCACCAAGCAGGACGGCACGGAATGGCTGAAGGCCGGCGAAGTGGCCCAAGATTCGGTGCTGCTCGGCCTGAACTTCTACGTCAAGGGCGTGGACGACAAGCTGCCGCAGTAAGCGGATCGATGACGGCGGCGAGACGTCTCGCGGTTCAAGGAAAGCCCCCGGTTATGCCGGGGGTTTTTCGTTTCAGGCGCCATGCATCTCGCGCCTAGTCCGAATGGACCTGTATGCCTGATGCCGCAAGGACATTTTGGGCCGATTGCAGCCAGCCTCGGGACGACCAATGAAGACGCGCGAATATATCTGCAGCTCGCACACGATCAGCGGCGTCATGCCAGGCAACCCCGTTGCTTCGCGCCATGGCTTTGTCGAGCGAGTCGAGGCCTGTGCTGCGGCCGGCTACACCGGCATGTGCCTGCATTTCCGCGACTATGCCGAGCAGCGGGCACGCGGATTCGGCGACGGTGAGCTTCGTGCCATCCTGGATGCGCATGGCATGAAGCATGTGTCGGTCGAGTTCCTGACCGACTGGTTCATGGACGGCGAGGCGGGACTCATCTCGCGCCGCAACGAGGAGACGGCATTTCGGGCGGCCACCGCCTTCGGCGCCAAGGTGGTCAATGTCGGGCCCGATCTCGGCGAGCGGGGCATCTCGCTTGCGACCATGCAGCAGAAATTCCGCGAGCTATGCGGCCGGGCGGCCGAACATGACGTGACGATCGCTTTGGAGTTGGTGGCCTGGGGCAATGTCCGGGACGTGGAGACTGCAGTGGCGATCATAGGCGACGCTCCCAATGCTGGGCTGGTCATCGATTCGTGGCACATCTTCCGCGCCGGCGTGGCGTTGGCCGATCTCAGGCGGATAGGCGCCGACAAAATCCTGTGCGTGCAGGTGAACGACGCAGACAGGATGCCGATCGGCCAACCCTCGACGGAGACCATGAACCGCAGGCTCTGCGGGCAGGGTGGCTTCGACCTCGCAGGTTTCGCGGCGACGCTTGAAGCAATGGGCGTCTCCGTCCCGTTCAGTGTGGAGGTGATCTCGCCTGACCTTGCTGCTCTCAGCCTGAATGAGGCGGCAGGAACGTCGTTCGACACGGCGAGAGATTGCTTTTCCTGAAGGTGCCGTCGCATTGAAATCTGGCGCTCGATGGTGGCGGTCGTGTTGCAGTCGACCAACCCCATCCAGACCCTTGGAACGGCAGCCGGAAGCTGCGTTTGCCTGCAATTGTCGTTAGTCCGTTCGAACGATGTTGCGGCCGCCACTGGCACGCATAAGCTGACCTCAAAATACCCCTCCTCGTCGGTGTGCCGGGCTTGCCCGCAGTGCAGGCAAGGCGGGTTCATAAGTGAAGTCAGGGAGGCGAGCTTATGCTCAGCGAAATACTGATCATCGTGATACGCGGAATGGCCATCGGGTCGATCTTCGCTACCATCGCGATGAGCTTCAATATCGTCCATGGCGCGACGAACATCTTCAACTTCGCCCAGGGCAACATGTTCATCCTCGGCGGTTTCGCTGCCTATTTCCTGGCCAATCAGGTCGGGCTCGGCCAGTGGAGCCTGATGCTGCTGCTGACGGGGCTCGGCATTGCCGCAATCGTCGCCTTCCAGGGCTACATCACGCTTTTGCCGCTGCGCTCGTCCGTCGAGCAGGACAGCTGGCTGATCTCTACAGTGTCGGTGTCGGTCATTGTCGCAGCATTGCTGATGATCACGCAGGGGCCATTCGCCTATTCGGTGCAAAGCATCGTTCCGAGCTTCCGTGTCCTTGGTACGCGCACGCCGGGTGCCTATGCGCTGGCGATTGGCGCGATGTTCTTCTGGTTTTTCGCGCTGCGCTACTTCCTGCGCCGCACCTTCATCGGCCTTGCCATCAGCGCGCTGTCACAGGATTTCGACGCCGCGCGCGCCGCTGGCCTGCCGGTGCGCCGACTGCAGCTCATCTCGTTTGCGATCAGCGGCCTGATGGTCGGAACCGTCGGTTTCCTGGTGGCGCCGGTCATCTCGGTCAGCCCCGACGCCGGCCTGAAATACGTGCTCAACGGCTTTGTCGCTGCCGTGGTCGGCGGCATCGGTTCCAACGCCGGCACTCTGATCGGCGGGCCGCTCGTGGGTGTGGTGGCGATGCTGACGGCCTACAAGGTCGGCGGCGCCTATCAGGACCTGGCGTCGCTGCTGGTGCTGGTGCTGATCCTGATGTTCCGGCCGCAAGGCCTGTTCGGGCGCGTCGGCGCAAGGCGGGTGTGACCATGCAGGCGACCGCAAACGTACAAACCGGACCTGTTTCCATGGCTCAAACCAAGCCGAAAGGCCGCTTTAACTCCGATCTGACACAGGTCTGGATCGGCGTGGCGCTGATCGCGATCACCGGCTTCGGCCCGGTGATCGCCGGCAACTCCTACTGGATCCACACCTTCCAGTTGGTCAACATCTATATCGCCGCCGCCATCTTCCAGAACATGCTGTTCGTTGATGCCGGCCAGAAGTCGTTCGGGCAGGGCGCCATCCTTGGCCTCGCCGCCTATGTCGCGGCGATCCTCTACGGCCTGCATGACTGGTCGTTTGCCGCGGCCTCGATGGGCGGCATCGTCGCTGCCATGCTCGGCGGCCTGCTGTTTGCCTTGCCAGCGCTGCGCGTCCAGGGCTTCCACCTGGGCTTCGTCACCATGAGTGCGGCGATCGTTTTCCCGCAACTGCTGGTGACGCTCGACAAATGGACCAACGGCATCAATGGCATCAGCGTCACGGTTCCGGCGCTGACCAACCCCGTCATATTCGGCATGTCGCCGCTGGCGATCGCAGTCGCCGTGTTCCCGATGATCGCGCTGTTCACGCATTATGGTATCCGCCGTTCGAAGCTCGGCCGCAGCATGTTTGTAGCGGCGCTGAGCCCGGAGGCAGCACGTTCACTCGGCATCAAGCCGGGCGTGATGCGTTTCCTTGCCTTCATCGTCGCGTCGATCGGCACCGGCATCTGCGGCATCCTCTACCTGCCGACGGTGGCCTTCGTCAGCCCCCAGGGCTTCAACATCGAGCTGTCCTTCGTCTTCTTCTTCGCCGTGGTCGTCGGCGGACGCGGACAGATGCTCGGGCCCATCATCGGTATCTGGATCGTCTACATCCTGCCGAACATCCTGCTGGCTGGTTTCGTTGAATACCGCCTGCTGATGTATGGCTGCCTGACGCTTCTCGCCGTGATGGCTTTCCCCGATGGCATCGTCGGCTCCGTCGAGCGCCTGCGCGCCAAGCGCAAGCAATCAGGCGGTGGCGAGCAGGCCTTCCGCATCGACGGCTTTCTGGCCGACCTGCAGGCAGGCAAGACGCTGCGCGAACCGAGCGAGGAAATCGCCGTCGAGGTGCGCAACGGCACCAAGAAGTTCGGCGAGGTGGTGGCCGTCAGCGCCGTCGACCTCAAGGTCCGCAAGGGTGAGGTCCATGGGCTGATCGGCGCCAACGGCTCGGGCAAGACCAGCCTGCTCAATGTGCTGAGCGGCCTGTCGCGCCTGAACACCGGCTCGTTCATGATCAATGGCGTCGACGCCACCAACTTGGCCGCCGACCGCATCGCCAATATGAGCCTCGGCCGCACCTTCCAGGCGCCGCGCATCTTCACCCAGCTGTCTCTGTGGGACAATCTGAAGATCGGCATGGACGCTCGTGTCGGCCCTGCCAGCGCCGATGTTACCGCACTCGCCAAGGCGATGGAGGAGAGCTTTGGCCAGGACAGCGCTAACCTTCTCTCGCATGGCCAGCGGCGTCTGGTGGAAGTGATGCGCACGGTGCTCAAGGAAGCGACCATCGTCTTGTTCGACGAGCCGGCCGCTGGCCTGTCGCAGAGCGAACGCACCAACTTCGCCAATCTGGTCAAGTTCCTGAGCCGCCAGATGGGCAAGACCGTCATCCTTGTCGAGCACGATCTCGACCTGGTGTGGGGCATTGCCGACACCATCACGGTGCTGGAACAGGGCCGCGTGGTTTCATCTGGCAAGCCGGACGTGGTCGCCAAGGACCCGGCAGTGCAACATATGTTCGTGGGGTCGCGCCATGCTTGAGGTCAAGAATCTGGTTGCAGGCTATGGCACCATCCCGGTGCTGCGCGATGTGTCGCTGACTGCCAAGGCGGGCGAAATCCTGCTCGTCGGCGGTGAAAACGGCGCTGGCAAGTCGACGCTGATGCGGGCTATCGCCGGCTTCAACAAACCCGACAGCGGCCAGATCCAGCTCGACGGCAAGTCGATCGGCGGGCAGGCCCCTGAAAAGATCGCGCAGTCGGGCTTGCGGCTGGTGCTCGACGGGCATCGGGTGTTTCCCGAACTCAGTGTATTCGACAATCTGCGCATGGGGGCCGCGGCCCGACGCGGTGATCGCGCGGGCTTCAACAATGCGGTCGAGGAGATCTACTCGGTCTTCCCGATCCTCAAGGAGAAGCAGAAACTCTACGCCCGTGATCTCTCGGGCGGCCAGCAGCAGATGCTGGCGCTCGGACAGGCC
Organism: Aminobacter aminovorans; assembly: GCF_900445235.1. Lineage (NCBI taxonomy): Bacteria > Pseudomonadati > Pseudomonadota > Alphaproteobacteria > Hyphomicrobiales > Phyllobacteriaceae > Aminobacter > Aminobacter aminovorans. The sequence continues at coordinate 3,149,181 of NZ_UFSM01000001.1, forward strand.
TTCATTGCCCAGCCCAAGGTGCTGCTCTGCGACGAGCCGTCGATGGGTCTTGCTCAGGCGCTGTTGCCGCCGATCCTCGCCTTCCTGCGTCGCTGGGCGCAGACCGGCACGGCGGTTGTCATCGTCGAGCAGCATCTGGCTGTAACCGCGCCCTATGCCGACCGCGCCATGATCATCGAGCGCGGTCAGGTGAAGTTCTCCTGCCTCGCTTCCGAACTGGACGAAAAGCTGAACGCTCCGGCTGACGCGGCGGAGTAACAGCGATGAATGACGAGGGCGTGGTCAGCGACGAGGTTTCGGGTGCGAATGCCGGAGACCCTGAAGGCGGGCCACGCCCCTACATCAGTTTCCGGGGCAAGGTCGAGCCGCGCTGGCTCGACGTCAACCAGCATATGAACGTGTCCTGGTACGACCATGTCTTCGACACCGCCGAAAGCGACCTGTTCGAAGTCTTCGGCATCCATGACGACTATATCAGGCGCACAAGTTTCAGCTTCTTCCGGCTGGAGAAGAGCGTTCGGTACGAGCGCGAGTTGATGCCTGATGCAAGGCTTGAAGCACGCAGCGTCGTGCTGTGGACCGACCTCAAGCGCGTCCACCATTTTCATGAATTGTGGAATGTCGACCAGAACTATCGTGCGGCGACCGTCGAAGGCTTGTCGATCCATGTCGACCTGCGGCTGCGCAAGGCAGCCAGGATCGTCGAGGCTGCCGTGGCCGATCCGCTGACAAGGCTTGCCCAGGAGCACGCGCGCCTGCCGTGGCCCAAGGGCGTGGCGCGGCGAGACTTCAGGGCAAGGACGTGACGTTCAGCGACCTCGAATTCGACTATGTCGTCGTTGGCGCTGGTGCGGCCGGCTGCGTGCTCGCTGCCCGGCTGTCCGAGGACCACAATGTGCGGGTCGCGGTGATCGAAGCCGGCGGGCTGGACAAGAGCATGCTGATCCGCATTCCCGGCGCCAATATCGTGACCGGCACGCATCCGGCCTACAACTGGAGCTACGAAAGTGAGCCCGTGGAAGCGCTGGGCGGCCGCAAGCTCTACTGGGCACAGGGGAAGATCGTCGGCGGGTCGAGCTCGATCAACGGCATGATGTACATGCGAGGCCACCGTCGGGACTATGACAGGTGGAAGGCGCTCGGCAACAATGGATGGGGCTATGACGACGTCCTGCCCTATTTCAAAAAATCCGAAACCAACGAGCGTGGCGCCAACGACATCCATGGCGACAAGGGGCCACTTCAGGTTTCCAAGGGGCAGGGCACCGCACCCGTCTGCGACATGTTCCTCGATGCGGCGGCCGGGGAAGGCCTGCCGCTGACCGATGACCTCAACAAGAATGCGGCCGAAGCCTTCGGCCATGTCGACCTGACCATAGGCCGTGGCAGACGGTCGAGTACGGCTGCCGCATTCCTGCATCCGGCGCTGAAGCGGCCTAACCTGACATTGATCGTCAATGCGCCGGTAAAGCGGGTCGTGATAGAGGCGGGGATCGCGACTGGCGTGGTGTTCGTTCATGAGGGGCGGCCTCGGGTGGCGCGCGCGGTCAAGGAAGTGATCCTCAGCGGCGGCGCGGTCAACTCGCCGCAATTGCTGATGCTGTCGGGCGTGGGCAACGCGGCCAGCTTGCAACGCCTCGGTATCAAGGTTGCCGCCGACCGTTACGAGGTTGGTCAGAACCTGCAGAACCACCCGATGTATCGGCTGATGTACACGACGACCAAGCCGGTCAGCGCCTACAATCACGTCAAACCATGGGGCGCGTTGAAGGCTGGAGCGCAATATGTGTTCCAGCGTCGTGGGGTGCTGAGCCGCGGGCTGTTCCCCACGTCGGGCTATTTCCGCGCCATCGAGGGCGATCCCGGCAGCGAAATCCAGGTCTGCATGGCGCCGGCGACGGTCATCCGCCGTGGACTGGGCGTGCTCGGCATCCTGCCGCGGGAACATGGCTTCACGCTGCTGCTCAACCACGGCTCGCCTTACAGCCGAGGCCAGGTGACGCTGAAGTCGGCCGATCCGATGACACATGCGGCGATATCGCCCAACTATTTTTCCGATCCGCGTGATCTTCACATCCTGGTGGAAGGTGCAGACCGGGCCCGCGCGATCGTCAACCAGCCAGCGCTTCGCGGCGTGCTCGACAGGGAACTGCTGCCGGCGCGGCCGATCCGTTCGCTTGTCGATATCGCCGAGGACATATTGGCGACGGCCGTGACCCACTATCATGCCGCCGGCACCTGCCGGATGGGCGCGGACGCAGATTCAGTGGTCGATCCTCAGTTGCGCGTGCGTGGTGTCGAAAGGCTGCGTGTCGCCGACGCGTCGATCATGCCGGTGCTGGTCAACGGCAACACCTATGCTGCGACTGTGATGATCGCGGAGAAGGCTGCGGACATGATCAAGGCAGCCGCCTAGGCCGTTTACCAACGAAATACGATAGTTAGCGAATGAAAGTGATGGAGTAGACGAGATGGAAAAGCGCGTTCTCGGCCGCACGGGCCTCGAGGTTTCGGTGGTCGGTCTCGGCTGCAATAACTTCGGCGGCATGATCAAGAGTCTCGACACCAATGGCGCCCGCAAGGTGGTGCATGCGGCGCTCGATGCCGGCATAACGCTGCTCGACACCTCGGATTCCTATGGCGTCAATGGCGGGTCGGAAGCCACACTGGGCGAGGTGCTTGGTGATCGCCGCAAGGATGTTGTGCTGGCGACCAAGTTTGCGTCGCCGCTCAACCGGGAAAAGAGCAACCGCTACAACGGTTCGCGTGGCTATATCATGAATGCCGTCGAAGACAGTCTGCGCCGGCTCAAGACCGACTATATCGATCTCTACCAGTACCATTTCCCCGACCCGCAAACGCCGGTCGAGGAGACGCTGCGGGCGCTCGACGATCTCGTGAAGCAGGGCAAGATCCGCTATCTCGGCTGCTCGAACCTGCCGGCATGGATGCTGGTCGATGCCAGCTGGACTTCGCGCCATCACAATCTGCACAGCCTGCAATCCACCCAGGCCGAGTACAATCTGATATCGCGCACGGCCGAGACAGAGCTGTTCCCGGCGATGCGCCGCACCGGCATGACGCTTTTGCCCTATTTCCCGCTGGCGAGCGGCCTCCTGACCGGCAAATACCGCAAGGGTCAGGCGCTGCCCGAGGACACGCGCATGAACATGGCCTATTTCAAATCCGGCCTGACCGACGCCAATCTCGACAAGGTCGAGAAGCTGATTGGCTTCAGTGAAGCGCGCGGACGCACCATCCTCGAGCTGGCGTTCTCCTGGCTGGCCTGCCAGCCGATCGTTTCCAGCGTAATTGCGGGTGCCACCCGTCCCGAGCAGGTGGTGGCCAATGCCGCGGCTGCCTCGTGGAAGCTGACGGCAGCGGAACTCGCCGAGATCGACACGATCTGCAAGTGATTGTGCGGCGCACAAAGTTGCCGGCGCTTTAGTCCCTTTGGACGATTGCACCCCATGGCGGGAAACGTAGTTTCCTTAGAGCTACCAAGTTGAATTGTCAGCGGAAACCCTTGATATGAGCGATCTGGTTGAGCCGCGTACGGCAGACATAACCTATGAGACGGCCGAGCCGGTTCTTTACGAAACCGAAGGGCCGATCGCCTGGGTAACGATGAACCGCCCGACGTTCAACAACGCCCAGAACTCGCAGATGACCTATGCGCTCGACGACGCCTTCAAGCGTGCCGTCGACGACGATGCGGTTAAGGTCATCATCCTGCGCGGCGCGGGCAAGCATTTCTCGGCCGGCCATGACATCGGCACGCCGGGCCGCGACGTCAACAAGACCTTCGACCGTCGCCTGATGTGGTCCGACCACACCAACAAGCCGGCCGCCGAAATGCTCTACACCCGGGAGCACGAGGTCTATCTCGGCATGTGCCGACGCTGGCGCGATATCCCCAAACCGACGATCGCGCTGGTGCAGGGCGCCTGCGTCGCCGGCGGGTTGATGCTTGCCTGGGTCTGTGACTTCATCGTCGCCACCGACGATGCCTTCTTCCAGGATCCGGTGGTGCGCATGGGCATTCCCGGCGTCGAATATTTCGCGCATGCCTTCGAGCTGCCGCCGCGCATCGCCAAGGAATTCCTGATGATGGGCGAACGCATGCCGGCGTCACGCGCCGAGCAGTTCGGCATGGTCAACAAGGTGGTGACCCGCGCCGAACTCGACGGTGCAGGCCGGACAATGGCGGAAAAGCTGGCGCAATATCCGCGCCTCGGTCTCTGGCTGTCGAAGCAGGCGATCAACCATGTCGAGGACCTGCGCGGCAAGCGCACCGCCATGGATGCGCATTACCACATGCATCATTTCGCCCATGCCCAGAACGACCTGACCACCGGCAACACACTGGGCGGACAGGACGCCAGGAGCATGGCCGCGGCCAACAAGAAGCAGGCCGGCGAGGCTTGAGCCCGCCGCCTAGACCAACGGGAATTTCCAAGCGTGGATCTTGATTACACCGACGAGCAGAAGGCCTTCCGCCAGGAAGTGCGCTCCTGGCTCGAAAAGCACGTGCCCGGCAAGCCGCTGCCGTCTTTCGACGCCAGCCGCGAGGGCTTTGAGGCGCATCGCGCTTGGGAGCGCGTGCTGGCAGAGGGCCGCTGGGGCATGGTGACCTGGCCGGAAAGCTATGGCGGACGCGGGCTCGACCTGATCCAGTGGCTGATCTTCGAGGAAGAATACTATCGTTCCGGCGCGCCGCTACGCGTCAACCAGAACGGCATCTTCCTGCTTGGGCCGACGCTGATGGAGTATGGCACGCAGGAGCAGAAGGCCCGCTTCCTGACCTCGATGGCCTCAGGCGACGAGATCTGGGCACAGGCCTGGTCCGAGCCGCAGGCCGGTTCAGACCTCGCCTCGGTGCGCGCGACAGGGGTGCTGGCAGGCGACGAGTATGTGCTCAAGGGCCACAAGATCTGGTCGTCGCGCGCCGTCTTCGCCGACTGGGCCTTCGGCCTATTTCGCACCGATCCTGCTTCGCAGCGCCACAAGGGCCTGTCGCTGATCTTCTTTCCGCTCAACGCCCCCGGCGTGCGGGTGCAGGCGATCCCGCAGATCGACGGCGAGACCGGCTTTGCCGAAATCTTCCTCGACGACGTACGCGTGCCCGCCTTCAACCGCCTCGGCGGCGAGGGCGAGGGCTGGAACATCTGCATGGCGACAGCCGGCTTCGAGCGTGGCCTGATGCTGCGCAGCCCGGCGCGTTTCCAGGTGGCAGCGCGCAAGCTTGTCGAGCTGTTCAAGCTGCATGAGGCGGAAGTCGAGCCGACCGTGCGCGCTGCGGTGCTGCAGTCCTGGATGGATGCCGAGGCCTACGCGCTATCGATCTACGCCACCGCATCGCGGCTTGCCGCAGGCGGCCATATCGGCGCCGAGGCCAGTACCAACAAGATCTTCTGGTCGGAAATGGACATCGCCATGCACAAGGCGGCATTGTCGATCCTGGGTGCGCGCGCGGAACTGTTGCGCACGGCACCCGAGGCGGGCGACATCGGCCGCTGGCTGGACGGTTACTTCTTCTCATTGGCCGGGCCGATCTACGCCGGCTCGAACGAGATCCAGCGCAACATCATCGCCGAGCGCATGCTCGGGCTGCCGCGTGCGTAAGGGAAGCGAGAAGATGGATTTCCGTTTCTCTGAAGAACAAACGATGACGGCTGACGTCGTCCGTGAACTGCTTACCGACGTGTGCCAGCCGGCCGACCTGCGCCGGCTGATGGGCGAGGGCGCGGCCCGCGACGAGGCCCGCTGGGCCAAGATCGGGGAGATGGGACTTGCCGGCGCGCTGGTGGCCGAAGGCAAGGGCGGGCTCGGCCTGTCGGCAATCGACTTCGTGCAGATCGCCGAGGCCTGTGGTTATGCCGGCCTACCGGAGCCGCTGGTCGAGAATGCCGGTGTGGCGTTGCCGCTGCTTGCTGCCTTCTCCGACAATCCCCGCGCTGCGGCGCTGCTTGAACGCGCGCTTGCCGGCGAGGTGACGATCACAGTTGCCCATCCGGCCAATCCGTTCGTCGCAGACGCCGACACGGCCGAGGCGGTGCTCGTCGTACGCGATGGTGCTGTGCATCTGGTCGAGACCTCCAAGGCAAGGATCGTGGCCCAGCCAAGCGTCGATCCATTCCGCCGGCTGTTCACCGTCGAGTTCGAGCCGGGCGCCGAGACGCTGGTGGCCGACGCCAAGGATGCCGAGGCAGCCCTTGCCGCCGCTCTCGACCGTGGCGCGCTGTTTGCAGCCGCGCAGATGCAGGGCCTCGCCCAGCGCTGCGTCGACCTTGGTGTCGCCTATGCCAAGGAACGCCAGCAGTTCGGCAAGCCGATCGGCTCTTACCAGGCGGTCAAGCACCATCTAGCTACCGCCCAGGTGAAGATCGAGTTCGCCCGTCCGGTGCTGCATGCGGCAGCTGCGCAGCTCGAGCAGGGCGATCTCTACAGTCGCGCCCGCATCTCGCAGGCCAAGCTTGCCTGCGCTGACGCCGCCGACGTCGCTGCCCGCACCGCGATCCAGGTGCATGGAGCCATGGGTTATTCCTGGGAGGTGGATGTCCACTTCTTCCTTAAGCGCGGCATCGCGCTGACCAATTGGTGGGGCGGCACCGCATTTCATCGCGAGCGCGTCGCGCGCCGCGTCTTTGGGCGCCCGCTTGGACCCGAACACACCTTTGCCAGAGAGGCCTGATATGCCGGAAGCCTATATCGTCGACGCCATCCGCACGCCGGTCGGTCGCAAGAAGGGTTCGCTTGCCGGCCTCCATTCCGCCGATCTTGGCGCTGCGCCGATCAAGGGCCTGATCGCCCGTACTGGCATCGACCCGAGCGCGATCGACGATGTCATCTATGGCTGCACCGACACGATCGGCTCGCAGGCCGGCGATATTGCCCGCACCTGCTGGCTGGTGGCTGGTCTGCCCGATCATGTCCCTGGCGTGACCGTCGACCGCCAGTGCGGTTCGGCCCAGCAGGCAGTGCATTTCGCCGCCCAGGCAGTGATGAGCGGTACTCAGGACCTCGTGATTGCCGGCGGCGTGCAGAACATGAACATGATCCCGATGGCGTCGGCCATGCTGGTCGGGCCGCAGTTCGGCTTCCCCGATCCGTTCAGCACCTCGCCGGGTTGGCGCGCCCGCTATGGCGACCAGGAGGTCAGCCAGTTCCGCTCGGCGGAGATGATCGCCGAGAAATGGCAGTGCAGTCGCGACGAGATGGAGCAGTTCGCGCTTGAGAGCCACCAGCGCGCGATTGCCGCCATCGATGCCGGCCGCTTCAACGGCGAGATCGTGCCCGTCGGCGACTTTGCCGTGGACGAGACGCCACGTCGCGACACCTCGCTCGACAAGATGGCGACGTTGAAGACTTTGGTCGAAGGCGGTCGCGTGCATGCCGGCGTCGCCAGCCAGAACGCGGATGCGTCGGCGGCGCTGTTGATCGCCTCGGAGCAGGCTGTAAAGGACCACAATCTCAAGCCGCGCGCCCGCATCCACCACATCAGCGTACGTGGCGACGACCCGGTCTGGATGTTGACAGCGCCGATCCCGGCGACGCGCCATGCGCTTAAGAAGACCGGCCTGAAGATCGAGGACATCGACCTGTTCGAGTGCAACGAGGCCTTTGCGTCAGTCCCGCTCGCCTGGATCAAGGACCTTGGCATCCCGCGCGACAAGGTCAACGTCAATGGCGGGGCGATCGCACTCGGCCATCCGCTCGGCGCTACCGGCGCGCGCATCATGACGACGATGCTGAACGAACTCGAGCGCCGCAACGGCCGCTATGCGCTGCAGACCATGTGCGAAGGCGGCGGCCAGGCCAACGTGACCATCATCGAGAGGCTCTGACCATGCCGTGCTATGCCTTTGAGGGCATCGTGCCGGTGGTCGACCCCACCGCTTACCTGCACCCGACGGCGGTGCTGATCGGAGACGTGACGATCGGGCCGCGCTGCTACATCGGCCCCGGGGCGTCGCTGCGGGGCGATTTCGGCCGCATCACTGTTGTCGGCGATGCCAGTGTGCAGGACAACTGCACGCTGCACACCGGCTCGGGCTCCGACTGCATCGTCGGCCGCGGGGCGACCGTGGGCCACGGCGCAATCCTGCATGGCTGCACGGTGGGGGAGAATGCGCTGATCGGCATGAATGCCGTGGTGCTCGACGGCGCCGTCATTGGCGATGACAGCCTGGTGGCAGCACTCAGCCTGGTGAAGAACGAGGTGGTGACGCCTCGACGTAGCCTGATCGCCGGCAATCCAGCCAAGGTGATCAAGGAGATGCCGGAAGCTGCCATCATCTGGCGCAACAATGGCGACGGCGAGTACCAGCGGCTGGCCGACCGGTCGCTTGCCGATCTCGTGGAATGCGAACCGCTCCCCGTCGCGGAACCCGACCGCAAACGTAATGCCGGCAAGGCGCGCGCCGTGCGCCTGTCGACCAAGACAAGGTGAGAAGGACTGACATGGCAGGGATCTGCGAAGACAGGGTTGTGATCGTCACCGGCGCCGGCCGCGGCCTCGGCCGTGCCTACGCGCTGGGCCTCGCGGCGGAAGGCGCGAAGGTCGTGGTCAACGATCTCGGCGTCGGCACTCATGGCGACGCGACGGCGGAGACGCCGGCGCAGCAGGTGGTTGACGAAATCAAGGCCATGGGCGGCCAAGCCGTCGCCAACTATGACGACGTCACCGATTTCGAGGCCGGCGGCCGCATCGTCAAGGCGGCGCTTGACGCCTTCGGCGACCTGCATGCCGTCGTCAACAATGCCGGCTTCGTGCGCGACCGCATGTTCGTGTCATGCACGCCGGACGAATGGGACGCGGTGCTGCGCGTGCATCTGCGCGGCCATTTCTGCGTCAGCCGCCATGCCGTCGACTACTGGCGCGCCCAGCAGAAGGCCGGCAAGACGGTCGACGCCCGCATCATCAACACCTCTTCGGGCGCCGGCCTGCAGGGTAGCGTCGGCCAGAGCGCCTACTCGGCGGCCAAGGGCGGCATCGCCTCGCTGACCTTGGTGCAGGCAGCCGAGCTCCGCCGCTACGGCATCACCGCCAATGGCCTTGCGCCGAATGCCCGCACGCGCATGACAGAGACCGCCTTTGCCGAGGCCATGCAGGCCAAGGACGGCGAGTTCGATATCTTCGCGCCTGAGAACACCGCACCCCTGGTTGCCTGGCTTTGCAGTTCGGCGTCGGCTGATGTCACCGGCCAGATCTTCGAGCTGATCGGCGGCAAGATCCGCATCTGCCTCGGCTGGAACGACGGCCCCGAATTCGACAAGGGTGGCAGATGGGACGCAGCCGAACTCGGCGACCGGATCAAGGAACTGGTGGCCACGCGTCCGGCACCGAAGGCGGTCTACGGGGCGTAGGCGAGCCACTGCCTCAGGAAGAACTGAAGGGCGTCGGGCTACCGGCGCCTTTTCTTTGGTCAATGCAGTATCCCCGGGGATGCCGCATCCCGGGGGACGCGCAGTCTGGCCAACGCGGCCAAGAAAAAAGGGCGGCGCTTGCGCACCAGCCCTTGGGGAAAAGTCTGCACCTGCCGCTCCGGAGCCCGCATCGGAGGGCAGGCGCTCGCGATCAGGCGTCTTGGGGGACCTCTTCGCGCAGAATGTTCTTGAGCACCTTGCCTTGCGGGCTGGTGGGCAGGGACGGACGGATCTCGACGCTGCGCGGGCATTTGTAGTTGGCCATGTTGGCGCGCGACCAGTCGATGATGTCCTTCTCGGTGGCGCTGGTGCCTGGGCGCAGCACCACATAGGCCTTGCCGACCTCGCCAAGACGCTCGTCTGCCACACCGATCACGGCAACGATGCCGATGGCCGGGTGCTGGCTCAGGATGCGCTCGATCTCGGCCGGATAGCAGTTGAACCCACCGGTGATGTACATGTCCTTGAGACGGTCCTCGATGCGCAGGTTGCCGTCGCTGTCGAAGTAACCGATATCGCCGGTGTGCAGCCAGCCCTCGGGGTCGATGGTCTTGGCCGTCGACTTGGGATCGTTGAAGTAGCCCTTCATGACGATGTAGCCGCGGATCACCACTTCGCCGGGCTTGCCGTCGGGCAGGAAATGGCCGTCGTCGCCCATGATGCGGACTTCGACGCCGGGGGCTGCCTTGCCGGCGGTGTTGGCGATCACGTCATCCGGATCTGTCGCCAGGCACATGGTGCCGTAGCCGCCGCATTCGGTCAGGCCATAACCGTTGACCACGCCGGCGAAACCGAGCTCCTCGCGCATGCGCCGGATAAGGATCGACGGCACGACCGCGCCGCCGGTGACGCCGAGGCGCAGGCTGGAGGTGTCGAATCTCGCCAGTTCCGGATGCTGGAGCATGCCCTGGAAGATGGCGGGCGGGCCGGGGATGACGCTGATCTTCTCCTCGGCAACACGCTTGAGGATTTCGCCGGCATCGTAGGTGAGATGCGGCATGAGCACTGCGCCGCGCATCAGCGAAACGATGGCGCCGGAGCGATAACCGAAGGCGTGGAAGAAAGGCGGGATGACCAGGATACGGTCATGCTCTCGGATGCCGACCCGCGTTGCCCAGGCATCGATGGCCTGGAGGCACTGCTGGTGACCGTACATGACACCCTTGGGATAACCCGTGGTGCCTGAAGTGAAGAGCATGTCGCAGAGATCATCGGGGCCCACATTGGCCTCGCGTGCGGCGAGCTCGGCATCGCTGATGCTGGCGCCTGATGCAACGAAGCTGTCCCAGTCGCGATCGCCTTTGCTGCCTTCGCCTATGACGACCACTTCGCGCAGCAGTTCGCGCGTTTCCGCCCGCAACTGGTCGGGATAATAGGAGTTGAGGAAGTCGCCGACAGAAAACAGCAGCGAGGTGCCGCTGCGCTTGACCAGTTCGGCGATCTCGGCGCCCTTGAAGCGGGTGGAGGCGGGAATGAGCACGGCTCCAGCGGTGACGAGGCCGAGTGCGGTGGCAAACCATTTCCAGGTGTTGGGCGCCCAGATCATGATGCGGTCGCCCTTCTGGACGCCGGCAGCGATCATCGCCTTGGCGACCCGCTTGCGCAGCGCGTCGAGCTCGACGAAGTTCAAGACGACGCCGTTGTCCTCAACTGCAGTGCGTGTGCCATAAAGCTCGGCCGCGCGTGCGCAGAGGGCAGGAATGGTGGTGAACTTCCAGTCGGCGTCTTCTGAGATCATCTGTCTACCTGGAGGCACTGGGCCTGTTCGACGGTTGGCGGCCGCGGGCGCGGTGGCCGGGCTAGTGTGGCGGGAACATAGGCGTCGGCGAGCGGCCAGCATCGTCCGAAGAGACGAATAAACCTTCCGGCGACCGACATAAAGGCTGTAGGACTGCGTGCAGACGCGCGCTGGACCACGCCTGGAGTTACGACATGAGCAATGCCCCGCAACCGGCTGCCTCTACCTTCGATGGCAGGGTCGTCATCGTGACCGGCGGCACCAAGGGCATCGGTCGGGCAATCGCCGAGGGTTTTCTCGGCGCGGGCGCAACCGTGGTCGTCTGCGCACGCACCGAGCCCGACAGCCTGCCGCATTCGAACGGTAACAGGGCGATCTTCATGCAATGCGACGTGCGCACGGCCCAGGCTTGCAAGGAACTTGTCGATCGCGTCGGCGAGGAACATGGCCGCATCGACGTGCTGGTCAACAATGCCGGCGGCTCGCCCCATGTCGATGCGGCGACCGTATCACCGCGTTTCTCCGACGCCATCGTCAATCTCAACCTGATGGCGCCGGTCTATCTGTCGCAGGCGGTCTACCATTGGATTTCCCGGCTGCCGGAAGGCGGCAACATCATCAACATTGCCAGCGTGTCCGGCCGTCGTCCGTCGCCGGGCACTTCCGTCTATGGCGCGGCCAAGGCCGGCCTGCTCAGCCTGACCACCAGCCTTGCACAGGAGTGGGCGCCCAAGGTGCGGGTCAACGCCATCATCGTCGGTCTCATCGAGACCGAGAAGGCGGACGAGACCTATGGCTCGCACGAAGCCCAGCAGGCGATTGCCGCCTCGGTGCCGATGAAGCGGATGGGACGTGGCGACGACATTGCCCGTGCCGCCCTCTATCTTGCCAGCCCGACGGCAACCTTCGTCACAGGCGCGCAGCTGGAGGTGCATGGCGGCGGCGAGACGCCGTTGTTTCTTGACCTGATCAAACGCTACGCGCCGGACGCGAACTGACCGTGGCCGGTCGGTCGGAAGCTCCAGGTGCCACGCCCGATCACGACCGGTTGGTCGAATTGCTCTATGCCGGAATCAGCCAAGCAAGGCCGTTCGACAGTTTTCTCAAGGGGTTGCGGTCATCAGTTGATGCCGAAAGCAGCACGCTGATCATTGAGCGCCAGCGCCGCGATCGCCCAGGAGCGATCTATTCCGGTGCTGCGTCGGAAGAGCGCATTGCCCGCTACAACGACCTTTACACGCAAGACCCGTTCATTGATCTGCCGCTTGGCAAGGTGACGACGCTTGCCGAGCTTATCGGCGAGGACGGGTTCTCGCGCTCGGAATTCATGACGAGTTTCATGACCTGCTCGGGCTGGATGCATGTCGTGGGCGCCGACATCCTGGAACCGTCAGGCGCCAGGGTACGGATGCGTGCGACGCGCGTGTTGGGCCGGGACAATTTCGGCATCGCCGAGCGCGAGACATTCCGCCGGCTATTGCCGCATCTGACGCAGGCGATGGGGTTGTTTCTCAGGCTGAACGGGCTGGAGGCAGAGCGCGAGCTGTTTGCCGGCGCGCTGGGGCGGTTGGCGGTGGGGGCCATCATCGTCGACCGCGACTGCCGTATCCTGCAGGCGACGCGACAGGCGGAGACGATCCTGGCTGAAAAGGACGTGCTGAAGAACGATCGCGGCAGGCTCCGACTGCTCGACGAGGCCGGGCCGAGCGGCGCGTTCAACGCGGCGGTGGCCGAGTTTGCCGAGGCCAGTGATGCTTCCCTTGTCGGCTCGCGCGCATTCTCGATACATCGCTCCAGCGGCGAGGCGCTCGGGCTCGTCGTCAGGCCGGCGCCGCATTCGGCCAAGCTGCAGGCACCGCTGCGCGGGGCGGCACTCGTCATCATCGCCGACGCCGGCAACAGCGTAGCGCCGCAGCCGGCGGTGCTGGTCATGCTGTTCGGCCTGACGCCGGCCGAGGCCGAACTTGCGACACTTATGGGGCAAGGCCTCGACCTCGACGATGCCAGTGCCGCGCTCGGCATCACCAAGAATACCGCCAAGGCGCATTTGCGCATGGTGTTTTCCAAGACCGGGGTGAACAGGCAAAGCGAACTCGTGCGCCTGTTGCTGCGTTCTGTCGACGAACTGGGCTAGACCTCTCACGCTCCGCAATCGCTCGGGATCGCCCGTTCGAACGATGCTTCAGGGCCCTGTTCTGCGCGATGCTGCGATCGTTGCAGGACGTGGAGGAGCGCGGAATGTCCCTTGAGGTCAATGAGCTGGTGGCGGACACGCGAGCGGCGATGCGCCGACTGGCGAAGTCGGTGGTGATCCTGAGCACGAGCCATCAAGGCCAGCGGCTGGCCATGGCCGCGACCGCTGTCGACAGCCTGAGCATGGAGCCGCCGTCACTGCTCGCCTGCGTCAACCGGAGCGCTTCGATCTTCGCCGCGTTCCAGGCGAAATTGCCATTCTGTGTCAACATATTGGCACGAAATCATGAAGCATTGGCGCAACGTTGTGGCGGCCAGGTGAAGGGCGAGGCGCGCTTCGCCGAGGGTGACTGGCGCGAGCGCCAGTGCATTCCTTATCTTGGCGACGCACAAGCCAACATCTTCTGCGCCAACGACGGAGAATTCTATTATGGTACCCATGGCGTGTTCGTGGGGCGGATTACCGACGTCGCACTGTTCGGCAGCATCGAGCCGCTGATCTATGCCGACGCCCGCTACATCGGCGCGCATCTGGCGATGTGATACAAACGCTTATCGACCTGACAGCGGAAAGGCCGGCAAGGTGGTGCCGGCCTTTGTCATTTCCGGTGCGGGAAAAGGCGGCCGGCACCTGTGGTACCGACCGCTGGTAACCTATTCGGCGGCAGCGACGCGCAGCTTCTTGCCTCGGAAATGCGGGATCACCTCGCAGCCAATCAGCTCGATCGTCTCCATGATCGCTTCATGCGGCACGGTGCCCATCTGCGACAGGAACATGATCTCGTCGGCACCGGCCTCGAACAGGCGCTCGACGTAGCGGATACAATCCTCCGGCGTTCCATAGGCGTCGTTGATGTCGTCGAGATAACCATAGGCCTGCGGATTGTAGGCGATCTTGTCTTCCCCGAGCTTGGCGAACTTGTGCTCGCGCACCTTGTCGAGGGCAGCGAGATGCTCCTCCGGGCTCATGTCGTCAACCTCAGGCCTGGGGCCGCCCTGGTACCAGTGCGACAGCGCCTCGGCAAAGAAGCGCTGGCCGCGCAAGCCGATGCGGCGGGCCTTGTCGCGGTCACGCAGGACGATGGCCGGGCACAGGGCGGAAAGATGCTCGGTCGGACGCAAACCGACCTGGTCTTCCAGTTTGCGCTCGGCAAAGGCCTTCCGGTAGGCGTCGCTCTTGGTCTTGATCTCGTCGGGGCCGCCGAAACCCATGACCAGCGCACCGAGGCCACGCGAGCCGGCTGTCACCACCGCTTCCCAGCGCGTGCAGGCCATGAACATGCGCGGGTGCGGTTGCTGCAGTGGCTTGGGATGGACGGGGCGGGCAGGGAACTTGATGTACTGGCCGTCATGCTCGACCACTTCTTCGCTGAAGAGGCGCGGGATCAGATACATGCTCTCGTCGATCAACGGCTGCAGTTCGGACAGCTGGTAGCCGAAGGCACCGGCTTCCTGCTGGCTGCCACCCTTGCCGACGCCGAAGTTGACGCGGCCATTGGACAGGATGTCGAGCATGGCGACGCGCTCGGCAACCTTGATGGGATGGTTCATCGCCGGCGGCAGGCAGACAACGCCGTGGCCGATCTCGAGTTTCTTCGTCTGGCCGGCGACGAAGGCGAGGAAGGTTTCCGGCGCCGACATGTGCGAATACTGCGTCAGGCCATGGTGCTCGACGCACCAGACCCCGTCGAAGCCGCTCCTGTCGAGCTGCACGCACTGCTCCGCCATCTCGCGGAACACCTGCTGTTCGGCTTCCCGGTGGGTTTCGGCGATCTGTGCCTCGTAGATCATGGAAAATTTCACTGGCAGGCTCCTCCACTTTAGACAATTGCCCCTTCGGCATGGGCTGGAGTCTCCGGTGTGAGGTCACGAAATTCATCGTTCGATCGGGTGAGGGCTGTTACACGGCCGATGGCATTGGGCCAGGCGAGGCAGCTGCTGGCTCAATTCAATGGTCCTTATGGACGATGCCGGCCAATCGCGTTAGGCCGAAACGGCGGCATCGATTTCCGTGGAGACCAGAATATGACTTCCAGCATTTGCAGCCGGGGCGCCGTTGTCGCTGCCTTGGTGTCGTTCACCGCGCTTACGTGTGCCAGCACGGCCCGAGCCGAAGAGACGATCAAGATTGGCGGTATCATGTCGCTGACCGGCGCCGGCGCCTCGATCGGCAAGAATGCCGAGGTGGCCTGGAAGCGCGCGGTCGACGACATCAACGCTGCCGGCGGCATCCTTGGCAAAAAGGTCGAGCTGGTGCTGGCCGACACGATGACCGACCCGACGCATGGCGTGAGCGAGATGCGCCGCCTGATCGAGAGCGAGAAGGTCACAGCTGTGGTCGGTCCCGCGACCAGCCAGGAAACGACGCCGCTTATGCCGATCGGCACCGAAGCCAACATCGCCCAGATTTCGAGCGCGGCTTCGACGCAGCTGACACCTCAGGTCGGACCGTACCATTTCTCGACCTCGCCGATCGGCGAGAACCAGATGATCCCCAACATCGCTTACGCACTCGACATGCTGAAGCTGACCAAGCTGGCGCTGATCTCCGACAATGGCGGTATGTCGAAGGCCGCGGTGTCCGACATCGTCAACTACATGAAGGGCAAGGGTGTGGAGCCTGTCGCCATCCAGGAATTCGCCTTCCGCACCGAGGACATGACCCCGCAGCTGTTTTCGCTTCGCAACTCCGAGGCGGAAGCAGTGCTGCTGATCAACTCGATCGGCGACGATGCCCGCAAGATGCTGGAAAACCGCTATGATATCGGCTG
The DNA here is from genome assembly GCF_900445235.1 of Aminobacter aminovorans. Taxonomy (NCBI): domain Bacteria; kingdom Pseudomonadati; phylum Pseudomonadota; class Alphaproteobacteria; order Hyphomicrobiales; family Phyllobacteriaceae; genus Aminobacter; species Aminobacter aminovorans. The sequence goes on from NZ_UFSM01000001.1 coordinate 3,165,312, forward strand.
GGACGTCCCGGTGCTGGCAAGCCTGACCATGACCAACTACGCCGTCGGCAACGCCGCCACCATCGGCACGGAACCGTTTGAGGGCGTCTATTCGGTGCAGTTCGAGGGCATGACCTTCTGCCCCGGCGATGCCTTGGGCGAGAAGCCGTTCGCCAAGTTCGCGGAGAAGGCCAAGGCCGACATTACTGATCTCGACCGCATGGGCGGGCCGTCGGCATTGGTGCCCTATTACATCCAGCCCTTCATCCTGGCTGCTGCCATGAACGGCTCGGGCAAGACCGACGGCAAGTCGGTCGCTGCCTGGATCGAGGCCAATGCAGGCGAGATCAAGACGCTGACGGGCAAGCTGGCGGCCAGCGCAGACAACCACTTCCTGCCGTCGGTGGAGAGCCTCAAAGTCGTCAAGAACCCCTACCAGCTGCGCGAAGACGGTCTGGTAGAGCGCGCCGACTGCGCCCGGTAAGCACCAGAACGATTCAACGTGCGAAAGGCGTCGCCGGTTTCCGGCGGCGCCTTTTTTCATTGGCTCACCCGATCGAACGATGCGGCAAACCGCTGGGTTTGCCTCCATGTCAGCCGACGAAATGCCGGGGAGATTGGTTATGGAATTGGCGCTCGATGCGGATATTGCCGCGATGGCGGAGATCATCGCCAGGCGACCGGCGCTCGACCTCGACCATGTCGAAATCCCGGCGCTCCGCGCTGCGGTGCATGCGGCGGGATGGCCGACGGAGCGCGTCGAGATGGCCGCGGTCGAGGACATGACCGTTGCCGGCGGCGTCGGAGATATTCCGGCGCGGCTCTACAAGCCCCGTCAAGGCGAGGCATTGCCGCTGCTGGTCTTCCTGCATGGCGGCGGCTTCGTGCTGTGCTCGCTGGATACGCATGACAATTTCTGCCGGGCGCTGGCCAAGGCGGGCGATTGCGCGGTGCTGTCGATCGACTACCGGCTGGCGCCGGAATACCGGTTTCCGGCGGCTTATGAGGATGCATCGGCTGCACTGGAATGGGCAGCGGGTAATGCTGCCGCACTAGGCTGCGATGGCAGGAGGCTGGCGCTCGCCGGAGACAGCGCCGGGGGCAATCTGGCGGCCGCGGTCGCGCTCCATGCTTCACCGGAGGTCCGCCTGAAACTGCGACACCTTTTGCTGTTCTATCCTGCTTTGGATCCCACGGCTTCCGGCACGAGCTACGACACCTTCCCGCAGACTCCGTTCCTCAGCTCCGAGATGATGCGCTGGTACTGGCGGCAATATGTCAGCAATGCGGATCTGGCAGATCCGCGGGTCGCGCTGTTGCGGTCGCACGATCTTGCGCGATTGCCGCAGACGACCGTCGCCATTGCCGAGTTCGATCCGCTGCGCAGCGAGGTCGAGGCTTTCTGCTTGGCGCTCACCGAATCGGGTGTCGACCTTGAGACACGACGCTACGACGGCGTCTCGCATGGCTTTGCCAGCATGGTCGGGCTGATCGGCAAGGCGCGGCTGGCGATCGACCATGGCGGCGTCAGGCTGCGCGACGCATTTATCCGGAGCGCGTGAGATGCTCGAGGTCAGGCTGGCGCGTGCCGAGGCGATGCTCGACATCATTGCGCTCGAGGCAAATTATGCCCGTGCCTGGGATTACGGCAACCACATCGAGTGGGCGAAGGTGTTCACCGCAGACGGCGTGTTCGAGATGGCCGCCGTTGGCGATCGTCCGGCGCTCAAGGTAGAGGGCCGAGATCAGCTGTCAGCCTTCTGCAAAGACTTCACCTCGAATTTCACGGGTGTGCATGTGCCCGGTCTGCCGCTGCTCGAAATCGACGGCGACGAAGCTATGGGGCACCTGCATTTCCAGTTCGTTGCCGTCGGCCGGCTCGCTGCCAACCACACGATGAGCCGAACGGCCTGTGGCCAGTATGACGTGCGTTACCGCAGGACCGATGAGGGATGGCGCATGGTCCATAGGTTGGAAAAAGCCTTCAGTAACGCGCGCAGTGAGTTCTTCGATTTCTGACGGTTCAACGACGCTCCTCAAGTATCATATCAGCTGCGCGCCAGGCCAACGCCATCACAGGGCCGTTGGTATTGCCGGAGATCGGGGCCGGGATGACCGACGCATCGACCACGCGAAGGCCGTCGACGCCACGGACGCGCAGCCGGTCGTCGACGACAGCGCCAGCATCGTCGCCCATCCGGCAGCTGCCGACCGCGTGCAGTCCCGACACGAAGGTCGAGCGGAAGGCAGCAAGCATGTCGTCGTCCGATTGCACTGCCAGACCCGGCCACAGCTCTTCCTGCACAAAGGGTCGCAACGCTGGCTGGCCGACGAAGTCGCGCATGATGCGCATCATCGCGACCGCCGTGCGCCGGTCGCATTCTGTCGCCAGCCAGTTCGGCCGTATTAACGGCATGTCGCGCATGTCCGCCGATCGTATCGTTATCTCGCCGCGGCTTTCCGGCCGCAGGGCGTAGCCGATGATGGTGATGCCGGGCCGGCCTTCGAGCTTCAGCCGGCCCTGCAGCAGCCCGCGGGCAAAGGTGTAGGGCGACAACGACAGCTGCAGGTCGGGATAGGCGACCTCAGGCGAAGAGCGGACGAAGCCGCCCATTTCCGACGCACCGAAGCTCATCAGGCCCGTGCCGGCGAGGTAATAGCGCATAACCTCGCCAACCAGACGCAGGCCGCTGAGCCTGGGGTTGTGGCCATGCATTCCGGCAAGGCGATAGGGCAGTGCCACGACAAGATGCTCGGCGCAGTTGCGGCCGACGCCCGGCAGGTCGGCGATCGTGTCGACCCCGGCCGACAAAAGCACGTCGTGGCGGCCGATACCCGAAACCTGCAGCAGTTGTGGTGACTGGATCGCGCCGCAGGCGACGATGACCTCGCTTGCCGCCCGCGCGGTGCGTTTGCGACCGCCCGCGACATATTCGACGCCTACCGCCCGACGGCCTTCGAACAGGATGCGCAGGACCTGGGCGCCGGTGCGGACGATGAGGTTCTTGCGCCGCATCGCCGGCCGGAGGAAGGCGCGGGCCGCGCTCATGCGCCGCCCGTTGTGGTCGATCGTATGCGTGTAGGTGCCGACGCCATCTCGCCTGATGCCGTTGAGATCGTCGAGATGATCGAGGCCGAGCGAGGCGCCTGCGTCGAGGATCGCCTGGCCGAGGGGATTGGCCAGAGGACGAACGCTGACCTGCAAGGGACCATTGCCGCCCTTGATGGCATCGCCACCAAGCTGATGGTTCTCTATCTTGCGGAAGACTGGCGCCATCTCGGTCCAGCTCCAGCCCTTGACGCCGAAGTCGGCCCAGCTGTCGTAGTCCTCGGGGGCGCCCCGGCAATAGAGCATTCCGTTTATCGAGCTAGATCCGCCAAGCCCGCGGCCGCGCGCCCATGTCTCGGCCTCCGGCCGGCCCTCTTCATGCTCGACAGGAAAGTTCCAGGAGCGTTTCGGATGCTTGGTCAGCTTGACCCATCCCCGGGGCATCCGGACCAAGGGATGAAGGTCCGATGGTCCGGCCTCGAGGACAAGCACCCTGTGTCCCGGGTCCTCGCTCAGCCGGTTGGCCAGCACGCAGCCGGCCGAGCCGGCGCCAACGATGATCGTATCGAATTCACTCATGCCGCGATGTCTTGCGCGTGCGCGCCGGCTCGCATCCTGCAAACGAACTAGCCCGGGCAAGCGTTGCTCGGGTCCAGGCCGACATATGCGGTAGTCCGCATGGACGATGTTCGGCTCGCCTGCATCCTGTGATTTCTCCTTGAGGAGTCGTCACGCCATGCAGCGTGGCGGCCTTGCGCGCACATCAATGCCGGCGCGCATCCAGACCGGCACCAAAGCCTACGTTCCTGGGGAGGAATGACATGAAGAAATCCATTCTCGCGGCAGCTTTGCTGCTGTCGACCGCGCTGACTGCCGCAGCACAGGATGCAAGCGTCAAGCTCGGCGTGCTCAACGACCAGAGCTCGTCCTTCTCCGCGCTCGGCGGCACGGAGGTGACCGAGGCGGTCAAGCTTGCAATCTCCGACTTTGGCGGTCAAGTGCTGGGCAAGCCGATCGAACTGGTCTCGGCCGATCATCAGAACAAGCCCGAGATCGCACTGTCCATTGCCCGCGAATGGCTGGAGCGCGACAATGTCGACGCGCTGTTCGATGTCGCCAATTCGGCAATCGCGCTTTCGGTCAACAACCTTTTGGGCGAACAGAAGAAGCTCGGCTTCTTCGTCTCGCCGATGACCGACAAGATGACCGAAGCCGACTGCAACGGCTACGGCATGGCCTGGGCATATGACGCCTATTCACAGGTACGTTCGTCGGTCAGCGCCCAGCTCAAGGCCGGTGGCGAGACCTGGTTCATCCTGTCGCCGGACTATGAAGCCGGCAAGGTGCTGGAAGCCGGCGTGAAGACTGCCGTCGAGGAAGAAGGCGGCAAGATACTGGGTTCGGTGCGGGCGCCGCTCGGCACCACCGACTTCTCGTCCTACATACTGCAGGCCCAGGCCTCGGGCGCCAAGGTTCTGGCGTTGACCGTCAATGGTCCTGAACTGGTCAATGCGCTCAAGCAGGTCCAGGAATTCGGCCTGATCGACCAGGGTATGCGCGTGGCGCTGACCGTGCTGCACCAGTCGGATGCGCGCGCCATCGGCCTTGAAGCGCTGAAGGGCATCCAGTTTGCGGCCGCCTGGTATTGGAACACCGACGACGCCTCCAAGCATTTCAAGGAAGAGATGCAGAAGAAGACCGGCAATGCTCCGGGCTGGGTTGCGGCCGGCGCCTATTCCGCAGCTACCAACTACCTGAACGCCGTCAAGGCCGCCGGTACCGACGAGCCGACCGCAGTGCTCGCCAAGCTGCGCGAAGGCAAGATCAACGACCTGTTCGCAAAGAATGCGACGCTACTGCCCAACGGCCGCCTCGTGCATGACATGCAGTTGCTCGAGGTGCGTGCGCCCGGCGAGGCGTCAGATGCACAGGACGTGTTCAAGGTCGTGACCACCGTTCCGGCCGACGTCGCCTTCCGCTCGATCGACAAGAGCGCCTGCAAGCTGGCCAATGGCTGATCTGACAGCGCCGGGCGGCACGTTCGCCGTCCGGCGCATTCACCCGATGGAGTGACGACTTGCCCGGCTATCTGATCTTCGAGATCGAAATCACCGACGAGGCCGCCTGGCAGCACTATCGCGAAGTCGCCGGGCCGATCATGGCGGCCGGCGGCGGGCGTTTCGTCTTGTCGAGCGATCGCATCGAAAGCCTCGAGGGCGGCTGGCAGCCGGCATCGATCGCGGTGGTCGAGTTCCCGAGCGCTGACGCCGCGCGCCAATTCTACCATTCGGAAGACTACCAGAAGGTGGTGGCGCTCAGGCAGCTGGCATCACGCGGCAAGGGCATTCTCGTCAACGCATGACGGGCGCCCTGTGCCGCATATTTCCTAGAGTACGTGGAGGACAAGGTGCAGCAAGGCACTGCGGGCGACTACATCATCGAGGCGTCCGGGCTGAGCCGGTATTTCTACGGCTTCGCCGCCGTGAAGGACGTTGACCTCAAGGTCCGGCGCAATACCATCCACGCCCTGATCGGCCCCAACGGCGCCGGCAAGACGACGACCTTCAACCTGATCACCAAGTTCCTGCAGCCGAGCGAAGGTACGATCCGATACAACGGCGAGGACATCACCGCGCTGAAGCCGGAAGAGGTGGCGCGCAAGGGCATTGTTCGATCGTTCCAGATTTCGGCGGTGTTTCCGCGCATGAGCGTGCGTGAAAACGTGCGCATGGCACTGCAGCGGCCGACAGGGACCTCCTATCGCTTCTGGCAAAGCGAACGCACGCTCGGCGTGCTCAACGATCGCATCGATGAGCTGCTCGACGCTGTCGGCATGCTTTCCTATCGCAACCATGTCGCGGTCAATCTGCCTTATGGACGCAAGCGGGCGCTGGAGATTGCCACGACGCTGGCGCTGGATCCCGAGATGCTGCTGCTCGACGAGCCGACCTCGGGCATGGGCCATGAGGACGTAGACCGCATCGCCGAGCTGATCCGTAAGGTAGCAAGCGAGCGCACTGTCCTGATGGTCGAGCACAATCTGTCGGTGGTTTCGGCCCTTTCCGACACCATCACCGTGCTGGCGCAGGGACGGGTGCTGGCCGAGGGCAACTACGAGACCGTGTCGCGCGATCCGCGCGTTGTCGAAGCCTATATCGGTGGCGCAGATGACTGAGACTTCCAAGGTGGTGCTCGACATAGCCGACCTGCATGCCTGGTACGGCGAGAGCAAGGCGCTCCACGGCATGAATTTTGACATCCGCGAAGGCGAACTCGTCACGCTGCTGGGCCGCAACGGCGCCGGCAAGACGACAGCGCTGCGCTGTATCATGGGCCTGGTGCGCAAGAAGACCGGCGTTATCACCTATCGCGGTGAGAACGTTGCAACGCGGGCGCCTGAATTCATCGCCCGGCGCGGCATCGCCTATTGCCCGGAGGAACGCGGCATCTTCTCGAGCCTGTCGGTTGCCGAGAACCTGGAGCTGCCACCGGTCATTGCCAAGGGCGGCATGACGGTGGATGAGATTCTCGAGCTGTTTCCCAATCTCAAGGCGCGCTGGCAGAGCCCCGGCACCAAGCTGTCGGGTGGCGAGCAGCAGATGCTGGCCATCGGTCGCATCCTGCGCACGGGCGCCAAGCTTTTGATCTTCGACGAGCCGACCGAGGGCCTCGCGCCAGTCATCGTCAAGCAGATCGCCGTCGTGCTCGAGAAGCTGAAGGCGAGGGGTTTCACCATCCTTCTGGTCGAGCAGAACTTCCGCTTCGCTTCCAAGCTCGCCGACCGGCATTTCGTCGTCGACCACGGCAAGGTGGTCGAGCGCTTCAGCCGCGACGAACTCGCCGGCAACGAAGCCAAAATCCAAGCTTATCTCGGGGTGTGATGGCCATGATGGACCTGATTGGCGTTCCGCCAACCCTTCTTTTCGGCCAGCTGCTCGTCGGCCTCATCAACGGTTCGTTCTACGCCATGATGAGCCTGGGCGTGGCGATCATCTTCGGCATGTTGCGCATCGGCAACTTCGTCCATGGCGCGCAATACATGCTGGGTGCATTCGGCGCCTGGTATCTCATGCGCTTGCCCGAACTGTTCCCGGGTCTTGGTCTGCCGTCCATCGGCTACTGGTGGGCGCTGGTCATCGTTCCACTGGTGGTGGCTGTCATCGGCGCACTGATGGAGCGCATCTTCATCCGCCGCGTCTACGATCTCGACCATGCCTACGGCCTGCTTTTGACCGTCGGCCTCGCCATGGCGATCGAGGGGGCCTTCAACGTCTATTACGGTGCCGCCGGCCAGATGTACGGCGTGCCGGAGTCTCTGAAAGGCGGTATCAATCTCGGATTCATGTTCCTGCCGATCTACCGCGCCTGGGTTATCGCTGCGGCAATCGTCGTCTGCTTCGGCACCTGGTACATGGTCGAGCGAACCAAGCTCGGCTCTTACCTCCGGGCCGCGACCGAAAATCCCGATCTCGTCCGCGCTTTCGGCATCAACGTGCCGCGCTTGTTGATGCTGACCTACGCGTTCGGTGTCGGTCTTGCCGGTTTCGCCGGCGTCATGGCAGCCCCGATCTACCAGGTCAGCCCGCAGATGGGGCAGGGCATGATCATCACCATCTTCGCCGTCGTGGTCATCGGCGGCATGGGCTCGATCTTCGGCGCCATCGTTTCCGGCCTGATGCTCGGCGTGATCGAGGGCCTGACCAAGGTGTTCTATCCGCAGGCCTCGGCAACCGTGATCTTCATCATCATGGCGCTGGTGCTGATCTTCCGCCCGGCCGGCCTGTTCGGCAAGGAAACGACGAGCCACTCGGTCGCCGACGTCTCGTCGGGCCGCTCCGGCAGCTTCCTCGAGAACGGTCGCCTTTGGCTCGCGATCTTCACGGTCGGCGGCGTGGCGTTGCCGTTCCTCCTCTATCCCGTCATGGGCATGAAGATCCTGGTGCTGGCGCTGTTTGCACTCGCCTACAATCTGATCTTCGGTTACGTCGGCCTCCTCGCCTTCGGGCATGCCGCCTTCTACGGGGCGTCGGCTTATGTGACGGCGCATGCCGCTGCCGCCTGGGGCCTGCCGACCGAGCTCTGCATCCTTCTGGGCGTCATGGTGGCGACGACGATCGGCGCGCTGTTCGGCTGGCTGGCGATCCGCCGACAGGGGCTCTACTTCGCCATGATCACGCTTGCGCTGGCGCAGATCATCTATTTCTACGCAGTGCAGGCGCCATGGACCCATGGCGAGGACGGCATCCAGTCGGTGCCGCGCGGCATGCTGTTTGGCGTCATCGATCTCTCCAACACGCTGAACATGTACTACGTGACGCTCGCAGTGTTCCTCTCCGGCTTCGCCTTCGTCTACCGCATCATCCATTCGCCCTTCGGCCAGACACTGAAGTCGATCCGCGAGAACGAGCCGCGCGCCATTTCGCTCGGCTATTCGACCGACCGCTTCAAGCTGATCGCATTCACGCTTTCGGCGATGCTGTCGGGCGTAGCAGGCGGCCTCAAGGCGATTATCTTCCAGCTGGCGTCGCTGGCCGACGTCTTCTTCATGACCTCCGCCGACGTGCTGTTGATGACGCTGATCGGTGGCGTCGGCACGCTGCTTGGACCGGTGGTCGGTGCGGCGGTGCTGGTGACGCTGCAACGCGAGCTGGCCACCCTCGGTGCCTGGGTCGTGGTGGTGCAAGGCATCATCTTTGTTCTCTGCGTACTGTTCCTGCGCAAGGGCATCATCGGCACTTTGGAGGAATTCCTGGCGAACCGCGCCGAGCGCAAGGCTCAGCAGACGGCCGACCGCACCGAGGCCACGACGAAAATCACGGCGGTGCAATGAGCACGGCGTCGACTCTGGTCATCGGCATGGGGCCCGGACTTGGCCAGGCTTTGGTGAAGAAGTTCGCGCGCGAAGGACATCGTGTTGCCTTTGTCGGCCGCCGCGCAGAAGCGATTGCACGCTACGAGCAGGAGCTGAGGGCCGAGGGCCTCGATGTTACCGGATTTGTCGGCGACGCCGGCAAGCCCGAAGAGATGGACCATGTCCATGCGGCGATCCGCGAGCGGCATGGCGATGCCGAGGCGCTGATCTACAATGCCGCCATCATCGAGCCGGCGCGGTTCGTCACGCCGTCGCGACTGGGCGAGATAAGATACGGCACAGCCGACGGCTGGAAGCCGCATGGCGAGGCGGCCAGCGTCGATTACGTCGTCGACGCCTTCAGGACCAACGTGGCCGGTGCACTGCATGCAGCCCAGGCCGTTGCGCCAGGAATGATCGACCGCGGTCGCGGTACGATCCTGCTCACCGGTGGTGTGCTTGCCTTTGGACCGTGGATCGAATGGGGCGTGACCTCGCTCGGCAAGGCGGCGCTGCGCAGCCTCGGACACTCGCTGGAGAAGGAACTCACGCCTGCGGGTATCCATGTGTCGACTGTCGCCATCCATGGCACGATGCAGGCCGGAACGCCTTACGACCACGATCTGGTCGCTGCAGCCTACTGGAGGCTGCATGTCCAGCCGCGTGCAGAATGGCAGCCGGACTTCCACTTCAAGCAGGACGCCGAAGACGGCGGGGATCCCGACGCATGAGTGTACCGGCGATCAGGTTCGACGGCAAGCGGGTGCTGGTGACCGGCGGCGCCAGCGGCATTGGCGAAACGGTGGCAAGGCTGCTCTCGGATCTAGGCGCACGCGTGGTCATTGCCGACCTGAACCGCGAACAACTCGATCCGGCGGCACAACGCACCGCAGCAGCCGATGTCACCCAGGGCGACGTCGCAAGCGAGGACGATGCCGAGCGCATGGTCAGGGAAGCGATCGCTGCTCTCGGCGGCCTCGATCTCGTTTTCAACTCGGCCGGCATCGGCGACGACCTCGTGCCGGTGCACGAACAGTCGGTGGAACGCTGGCAGCGCGTCATCGACGTCAACCTCAAGGGCACTTACCTGATGTGCCGCGCCGCATCACGACCGATGCTGGCGCAGAAGCGCGGCGCCATCGTCAATGTGTCGTCCATCGTCGGGCTCGGCGGCTTCCCGCGCCGCTCGGCCTATGCTGCGGCCAAGGCCGGCATCAACCATCTGACGCACACGCTGGCCTGCGAATGGGGTCCCTCGGGCATCCGGGTCAACGCGATCGCACCGGCCTATACGCTGACGCCGATGGTTCAGGCGTTGCTCGAGCGCAAGGCATTCGACCCGACGATCCTGGAACGGCGTACGCCGCTCGGCCGACTGGCCCTGCCGGAAGAAATGGCGCGAGCCGCCGTGTTCCTGTTGTCGGACTGGGCGTCCTACATCACAGGCACGGTTCTGCCGGTCGATGGCGGCTGGAGCGCTTTTGGTGGCGCGGGTGATGTGGTGTCCGCTTAGGGACAATGGCCAGGTGTAAGCTGCAATGCAAAAGGCCGCGCATTTGACGCGGCCTTTTGCGTTCTGGTGTCCCGCGTTTACTTGTTCCTGAAATCGTCCAGTCGGTTTTCGCGCAGCGCCAGCACCAGCTCGCGTTTGCGGATCTTAGCAGCCTCGACCGGCATGGTGTCGATGAAGTGGACGGCGCGCGGGGCCTTGTAGGCAGCAAGGCTCTCGCGGCAGTAGCGGATCAATTCTTCCGCCGTCACATCCTGGCCCTCGGCCTTGACGACCACCGCGACAGGGATTTCGCCCTTGCTCTCGTCTGGCGCGCCGACCACCGCGCACATCGCAACCGCAGGATGTTTGTAGAGCAATGCCTCGATCTCCAGCGGATAGACATTGTGGCCGCCGGCGATGATGACGTCCTTCTTGCGGTCGACGATGAACAGGTAGCCGTCCTCGTCGACATAACCGAGGTCGCCCGACTTCCAGCCGCCATTGCCGAAGGCCTCGGCAGACGCCTTGTCGTCCATCCAGTAGCCCTGGGCGACGCAATCGCCTGAAATGATGACCTCGCCGATTTCGCCCTGCGGCACGACACTGCCTTGGTCGTCGACGATAGAGATGCGCGAGCTGCCGACCGGAAGGCCGGCCGAGCCAGGCTTGCGAATACCCGCAGTCGGTTCCATGACGTTCTGGCCGCTGGTTTCGGTCGAGCCGTAAACTTGCGTGACGCGGGCGCCCGACAACTCCTCGAAACGGCGGATGACCGGCTGGGGCACCGGCGAGCCGCCCGTGGTGCAGATGCGCAGCGACGACAGATCGTGCTTGGCCGGATCGACCTCGTTGACCATGTAGACATACATGGTCGGCGTGCCGCCGAAATAGGTCGCCTTGTATTCGCCGATTTCGCAAAGCACACGCTGGGTATCCCAGCGCTCGTGCAGGACGATGGTGCCACCGGTGTACAGGCAGAGGTTGAGCGTCACGGTCAGGCCGAAATTGGTGAACAGCGGCACGGCGCAGAGATAGACTTCCTCGGCAAAGCGCGTGCGGTGCGACACCATCATGTCGCGCAGTGTCGAGCACTGGTTGAACTGCGATTGCGCGGCACCCTTGGGCGCGCCGGTCGTGCCGGAGGTGAAGAACAGGGCACAGATGTCGTCGATGTGGCAGGCAACGTCTTCGAACGTCGCGGGCGCTGTGGCCATCAGCGAGGTGAGGTCGTCGGTGCTGCCGTCGCCCGAGACGACAAGGCAATGGGCGAGATCGGCAAACTCGGCCCTGATCTCGGAAAAATAGGACCAGGTCGAACTGTCAGCGACGAGCGCCTTCATGCCGGTCTGGGCAACGATCTTGCGCAGCTCGGCGTGGCGGAACATGGCGCTGAGCGGGGCCGGGATCGCGCCGAGGCGCTGACAGGCCCAGAAGCCGATCGCCATCATCGGCGTGCTCGGCAGATAGAGCCCGACGCGGTCACCCTTGGCCACGCCGCGCGCCTGGAGCACATTTGCCAGCTGTGCCGTCAGTTCGGCGAAGCGCGCATAGGTGATCGTCTCCTTGTCGGTGACGATGAAATTTCGCTCGCCGATCAGCCGTGCGTTCCGCGCCAGCACCTGGCTCAGGATTTCCATGCTCGTATTTCCTGCAGTCGAAATTGGGATTCCGTGGCGACTAGAGAACTTGCCCGCGGAAGCGGGCATCGTCTGCACAGACTAAGCCAGTCCGGGCGCGCCGGTCATGAAATCAGGATGCCGCCGTCGATAGGCAACTGGTGACCGGTCATCTTCCGCGATTCGTCCGAGGCCAGGTACAGCGCTGCGTTGGCGACATCGATGGGTTCGGCGATACCGAGCAGATAGGCGTCGAACTGCGCCTTGAGATGCGGCTCGCGCTCGAAGAAGCCCAGCACACGGTCAGTGGCGACCGCGCCCGGCACCAGCACGTTGACGCGGATGTTGTCTTTGGCGAATTCCACCGCCATCGAGCGGGTGAGCGAGATGACGCCACCCTTGGCCGCCGAATAGGCGTCGCGGTTGGGGATGCCCATGGCGCCGACGATCGACGAGCAATTGATGATCGAGCCGCCGCCAGACTGCTGCATCAGGGGAATCGCGTTGCGGCAGCAGACCCAGGTGCCGAACAGGTCGAGCTTGATGCAGCGCCAGAACTCCTCGAACGGCGCAACCGTCACCGGGCCGTCGGCTGAACTCGAGCCACCGGCGTTGTTGTAGAGCACGTCGAGCCGACCCCAGCTTTCCATCACGAGCCTGAACGCAGCCTCGACGCTGTCAGGCTCGGTGACGTCTGTCTCGACATAGAGTGCTGTGCCTCCGGATGCATTGATGGAGGAGGCAATGGCCTCGCCTTTGTCGCGGCTGCGGCCGGCCACCGCCACCTTGGCACCTTCACGTGCAAAGAGCCGCGCCGCAGCCTCGCCAATGCCGCCGGTCGCGCCTGAAATGAATGCCACTTTGCCTGCAAGACGGGCCATGATGATCTCCTCGAAACGGTACCCGCGAACCTGCGCGCCCGGGCGCCTTCAACATCGTCCGAAGGGACTAAGATTGCCGGACATTTCAGCGGCTTGGCGGCCAAAATGCCTGCAGCCTTGTGACTAGTCCCATCAGACGATGTTAGCGGTCTGCCCCTGTCCCATTCCTTGCTTCGATTGAAGAAATTGGTAGTGCCGAAATGGCAGCAACAAGCGGCGTATCGAAATGAAGGCAGTGATCTGCAAGGAGTTCGCCCCGAGGGCGCAGCTCAGGATCGAAGAGGTCCCTGAACCGGTGGTGAAACCGGGCCAGGTGGTGATCCGCATCGAGGCATGCGGCATCAACTTCTTCGACGGTCTGATGGTCGAGGGCAAGTATCAAACCAAGCCCGAGCTACCCTTCACGCCTGGCAGCGAAGCCGCCGGCGTCATCATCGCGGTCGGCGATGGTGTCGAGCGCCTGAAGGTTGGGGCGCGCGTGTTGGCCTTTGCCGGCATCGGTGGCTATGGCGAGCAGGTCGCGGTCGATGCCTGGAAGGTGTTTCCGATCCCCGCCGAGATGAGCTTCGTCGAAGCCGCCGGCTTCCTCATCACCTATGCCACATCGCACCATGCGCTCAAGGATCGTGCGCAGATCAAGCCGGGCGAAACGCTGCTGGTTCTCGGCGCTGCCGGCGGCGTCGGGCTGACAGCGGTCGAGCTCGGCAAGCAGATGGGGGCGCGGGTCATTGCTGCCGCCTCCAGCGACGAGAAGTTGGCGCTATGCCGCGAATACGGGGCCGACGAGACGATCAACTATTCGACCGAGGATCTTCGCCAGCGGCTCAAGGAACTGACGGACGGGCAGGGCGTCGACGTGGTCTATGATCCTGTCGGTGGCACCATGACGGAAACGGCGGTGCGCGGTCTGGCACTTTTCGGTCGTTTGCTGGTGATCGGCTTTGCCGCCGGCGACATCCCCAAGATTGCGCTCAACCTTTTGCTGCTCAAGCAGTCGGCTTTGATCGGCGTGTTCTGGGGCGCCTATGCACGCTCGGCGCCGGAGAAGAATGCCGAGAATATCGCCGAGCTGATGGACTGGTTCGCCAAGGGCAAGCTCAGGCCGCATATCTCGGCCGAATATCCGCTCGATCGCTTCGCCGAAGCGCTCGACGTCGTCATGGACCGCGCCGTCAAAGGCAAGGTCGTGCTGGTGACGGGCAATTCAGGACATAGCAAGGAAGGAGTGCCGGCATGACCGAGCTGCTCGCAAGGACCGTTTCGGTCGCAAAGCAAGGCAACATTCTGGTCGCGTCGGTCGACAACCCTCCCGTCAACGCGCTGTCGCATTCGGTCCGGTCCGGGCTGATCGAGGCAGTGAAGGCACTGGAAAGCGATGCCGAGGCGCGCGCCATGGTCATCGTCTGCGAAGGTCGCACTTTTATCGCCGGCGCCGATATCCACGAGTTCAAGAAACCGATGGTGGCGCCGTTGCTGGGAGAGGTTATCGATACGCTCGACGCTGCAACCAAGCCCATAGTCGCCGCCATCCATGGCACCGCACTCGGCGGCGGCCTTGAAATTGGGCTTGCCTGCAGCTACCGCATCGCCCTCGAAGGCTCGAAAGTCGGCCTGCCGGAAGTCAAGCTCGGCATCCTGCCGGGTTCGGGCGGCACGGTTCGACTGCCGCGCCTTGCCGGTGTCGAGCAGGCGCTGGCGATGATCAGCGAAGGTGGCCAGATTTCGGCGCGCGACGCCCTGGAAAAGGGCATCGTCGACGAAGTCGTTTCGGGTGACCTCAAGGCTGCAGCAATCGCCTTCACGGGGAAGGTGATTGCCGACGGCGCCAGGCTGCGCCGTACCAGCGACCTGCCTGTGCCGGCATTCGACGCTGCCGTCCTGGAGACCAGCCGCGCCGCATTGGCCAAGAAATACAAAGGCTTCAAGGCACCTCTTGTTGCGGTTGATCTGATCAAGATGGTCACCGAAACGCCGGTCGCCGAGGCCATCGCGCTCGAATACAAGACCTGCAAAGAGCTGCTGGTCTCGCCGCAGTCCAAGGCGCTGCGCCACATCTTCGCCGCTGAGCGCGAGGCGCTGAAGATCGACGGCGTCGACGCCGAAGTGAAGCCGCGTGACGTGAGCAAGGTCGCTATCGTCGGGCCGGGTACCATGGGTCGGGGCATCGCCGCCTGCTTCCTCAATATTGGCATTCCGGTGACGTTGATCGGCATCACGGATGAAGGCCTGGCCTCCGCGGTCAAGGCCATCGGCAAGATCTATGAAGGCAGCGTCAAGCGCGGCAGCCTGTCGACCGAAGAGATGGAGCGCCGCATGGCGCTGCTGACGCCGACGACGTCCTATGACGGCATTGGCGACGTCGACCTGGTGATTGAGGCGGTGACCGAAGACATGGCGGTCAAGAAGGACGTGCTCGCCAAGCTCGATGCCGTGCTGCGCAACGACGCCATCATCGCCACCAACACGTCCTTCCTCGACATCGAGGAGCTGGCCGGGTCGTCGGTGAACCCGGCGCGCGTCGCCGGCATGCATTTCTTCAATCCGGCCAATGTCATGAAGCTGCTTGAGAATGTGCGGGCAGCCAGGACCGCCGCCGATGTCCTGGCGACCACTACCGCATTGGGCAAGCGCCTCGGCAAGGTGCCTGTGATGGTCGGGCGCTCCGAAGGTTTCGTCGCCAATCGCATGCTCTCCAAGCGCACGCGTGAGGCTCAGTTTCTGCTCGAGGACGGTGCGACGCCGCAACAGGTCGACCGCGTGCTAACCGCCTTCGGCTTCCCAATTGGCCCGTTCGCGTTGGCCGATCTCGCCGGCATGGACATCATGGCGGCAGCACGGGCCGCGCGGGTCGCCCGCATGTCGCCGCGCGAGCAGCAGTGCAACATCGTCGACAGGCTGGTCGCAGCCGGCCGGCTCGGCCAGAAGTCGGGCGCGGGCTACTACGTCTATGACGAGAACCGCAAGGCATCGAACGACCCCGCCGTTGACGAGTTGCTCGACGCGCACCGCAAGGAACGTGGTTTCACCGCGCGCGCCATCACCGACGACGAAATCCTCGAACGCTGCCTGTTTGCCATGGTGAACGAGGCGGCCAGGATCCTCGACGAGGGTGCGGCGGCACGGCCTGGCGACATCGACGTCATCTGGACCAATGGCTTCGGCTTCCCGACCTATCTGGGCGGCCCGATGTTCTATGCCGACCAGGTCGGCCTGCCGAAGGTCAAGGCGGCGCTCGACAAATATGCGGGCCTCGTGGGCGACCAATACTTCAAGCCGGCTGCGCTGATCGAGCGGCTGGTTGCCGAGGGCAGGGGCTTCTACGGCTGAGCCCGTATCCCTGCCGAAACAAAATTAAGAACAGACGGACTAGGATGCTATGAACAAGGAAATGGACCTGAAAGCGGTCGTCGCCCAGCTACGCGATGGCATGACGATCGGCTTTGGCGGTTGGGGGCCCAGGCGTAAGCCGATGGCGCTGGTGCGCGAGATTCTGCGCTCGGACCTCAAGAATCTGACGCTGGTCGCCTATGGCGGTCCGGAAATCGGCATGCTGTGTGCTGCGGGCAAGGTCAAGAAACTGATCTACGGCTTCGTCTCGCTCGATGCGATGCCGATCGAGCCCTACTTCCGCAAGGCGCGCGAAGCAGGTGCGGTCGAAGTCTCCGAGCTCGACGAGGGCCTGCTGCTGCTCGGGCTGCAGGCTGCCGGCCACAATCTGCCCTTTGCGGCGACCCGCGTCGGCCTCGGTTCCGACGTCATGAAATACAACCCGCACTTCAAGACGATCAAGTCGCCTTATGACGATGGCGAAGTGCTGCTGGCGATGCCCGCGATCAAGCTCGACGTGGCGCTTATCCATGCCAGCCGCGCCGACCGACTGGGCAACACCCAGACCGATGGCCCGGACCCGTTCTTCGATAGCCTGTTCGCCCGCGCAGCCGACAAGGTGTTCGTTACCACCGAAGTGCTGGTCGACCGCATCGACGCCGAATATTCGGACAGGGCCAAGCAGCAGCTGTTCGAACGCTGCCTTGTCACCGGCGTGGTCCCGGCACCGATGGGCGCGCATCCGACGGCTGCGCATGACGCCTATGGCTGGGATATGGGTCACCTCAAGGACTACGCCGCATCGGCGGGCGAAGAGGGCGGCTGGCAGCGCTATTTCGACCAATATGTGAAGGGCGACGAGGCCAGCTACGCCAAGAGCGTTGGCGGCGAAACCAAGATCCGCGCCCTGCCGCTCCCCATTTTCTGATCGGACACGACATGACGACTGCAAAAGAATTCACTCTTGCCGAACTGATCGTAGCTGTCGGTGCACAGGCCTGGGCAGCCGATGGCGAGGTTCTCGCTACCGGCATCGGCCCGCTTCCGCGCCTCGCCGCCGGCCTTGCCAAGCTCACCTGCGCGCCCGGCATCATGATGACGGACGGCGAGGCTTACCTCGTCGAAGACCCGATTCCGCTCGGACCGCGCGGCGACTACAAGCCGAAGCTTTCCGGATGGATGCCATACAGCCGTGTGTTCGACAGCGTCTGGAGCGGCCGTCGGCATGCCATGGTGACTCCAGTGCAGGTCGACCGCTACGGTCAGGGCAACATCTCCGCACTTGGCGGCGAGTTCCAGAAGCCGAAGGTTGCCATGCTTGGCGTCCGCGGCTTCCCCGGCAACTCGATCTGCCACAAGAACTCGATGTTCCTGCCCAGCCACTCCAAGCGCACTTTCGTCGAAGGTGAGGTCGATGTGGTGGCGAGCGTCGGCTACAACGCCAAGAATTGGCCGGAAGGCGCCAAGCCCGCCGACGTCAAGCTCGGCGTGGTCATCACCGACCTCTGCGTGTTCGACTTCAACGGTCCTGATCATGCGGCCCAGGTGCTGTCGCTGCATCCTGGCGTCACCTTCGAGCAGGTGCAGGACGCCACCGGCTTCCCGCTGCTGCGCGCCGAAGGCATGACCACCACCGCGGCGCCGACAGAGGAACAGATGGCGATCATCGCCAAGCTCGACCCGCACAATGTCCGCGCCACCGTGCTGAAGGGCAACCCTCCCGGCGTCCGCGCGGCGTGACGACATCGCCGCCGGCAGTTGTTTGCCGGCGGCTCCTTCCTGGAATGGCAGTGGCGGACGCAAGATGGACTTCGAATACAGCGACAAGACAAAAAGCCTGCTCGGGCGGCTCAATGCCTTCATGGACGAGCATGTCTATCCCAATGAACGCCGCTATCACGAAGAGGTCGAAGCCGACCGCTGGGGCCATCCGCCTGTCCTCGAAGAATTGAAGGCCAAGGCCAAGGCAGTCGGGCTGTGGAACCTGTTTCTGCCGGACTCCTCCCACGGCGCAGGCCTGACCAACACAGAATATGCCCCGCTCTGCGAGGTCATGGGACGGGTGCACTTCTCGTCGCAGATATTCAACTGTTCGGCGCCCGACACCGGCAATATCGAGACCATCGAGCGCTACGGCACCGAGGCGCAGAAGGCGCGCTGGCTGCCTGCTATGCTCGACGGTTCGATCCGCTCTGCTTTCGCCATGACCGAGCCCGATGTCGCATCGAGCGACGCGACCAACATCCAGAGTTCGATCGTCCGCGACGGCGACGACTACGTCATCAATGGTCGCAAGTGGTGGATATCAGGCGTCGGCGACCGCCACTGCGAATTGCTGATCTTCATGGGTAAGACCGATCCAGGTGCTGCTAAGCACCAGCAGCAGTCGATGATCCTGGTGCCGATGGACACGCCAGGCATCAAGGTGCTGAGGCCGATGACCGTGTTCGGTTATGACGACGCGCCGCACGGCCACATGGACATGCTGTTCGAAAACGTTCGGGTACCGGCAACCAACATGCTTCTGGGCGAAGGCCGCGGCTTCGAGATCGCGCAAGGCCGCCTCGGGCCTGGCCGCATCCACCACTGCATGCGGCTGATCGGCCTGGCCGAGCGCTGCCTGGAACTGATGTGCCGGCGGGTCAAGAGCCGCGTCGCCTTCGGTCGGCCGATCGGCGAACAGTCGGTTACGCTCGAGCGCATCGCCGAATCCCGCATCATGATCGACCAGGCCAGGCTTCTGACGCTGAAGGCTGCCTATATGATGGACACCGTCGGCAACAAGGCAGCGCGCGCCGAGATCGGCATGATCAAGGTGGCGGCGCCGAACATGGCCTGCAAGGTCATCGACTGGGCGATCCAGGCGCATGGGGCTGCCGGCGTTTCGCAGGACTTCGTGCTCGCCAACTACTATGCGCATGCCCGCAAGCTGCGCTTCGCCGACGGTCCAGACGAGGTGCACCGCAACCAGATCGGGCGCTTCGAACTCGCCAAATACTTGGACTGACCGGGGAGGGCGCGCCATGGATGCCAGCCGCTTCGTCGGTACCGAGCCGCTCGCCGCAGACAGCAAGATCGACGTCGCGCGGCTGCATGCCTACCTCAAGGCCAACATCGACGGCTGCGGGGGTGCGCTGACTGTCGAGCGCTTCCGCGGCGGCCAGTCCAACCCAACGATGTTGTTGTCCTTCGACGGCAAGCGCAAGCTAGTGCTTCGAAAGAAGCCCGACGGCAAGCTGTTGCCGTCGGCACATGCCGTCGACCGTGAGTTCCGTGTCATCAGCGCGCTGCGCGACAGCGACGTGCCGGTCGCCGGGGCACGGCTGATCTGTGGCGACGAGAGCATCGTCGGCGCCATGTTCTACGTCATGGATTTCGTCGAGGGTCGTTCGTTCTGGGCGCCTGCCTTGCCCGAGCAATCGCCTGCAGAACGCAAGGCCATCTATCTCGAGATGAACCGCGTCGCAGCCGCTCTCCACACCACGGACTACAACGCTGTCGGGCTCGAGGATTTCGGCAAGCCGGGAGACTATGTGGCGCGCCAGGTGGCGCGGTGGTCCAAGCAGTATCGGGCGTCGGAGACCGAAACCATCGAGGCGATGGACCGGCTTATCGAATGGCTGCCCGGCAACATTCCGCCTGAAACACGGACATCGCTGATCCATGGCGATTTCCGCATCGACAACATGATCTTCCATCCGACCGAACCATGCGTGCTGGCTGTCGTCGACTGGGAGCTGTCGACGCTGGGCGAACCGATGGCCGACTTTGCCTATCACATGCTGACATGGCGCCTGCCAAACCAGCCCTATCGCGGCCTGGCCGACCTCGACATTACGGAACTTGGCATTCCCGACGAGCGCAGCTACCGCGACACCTACCTCAAGGCGACTGGGCAGGAAGGCGTTCCGGACCGCCATTGGTACGCCTATCTAGCCTATAGCCTGTTCCGCGTCGCAGGCATTCGCCAAGGCATCATGAAACGTGTGGTCGATGGCAATGCGGTGAGCGCGCATGCCCGCGAAGCCGGGGCGCTGGCGCGACCGGTCGCCGAATTCGGCTGGCACTACGCCGAACTGGCAATGAAATCATAAGGGAGGATGGACATGAGCGGACTGTATCCGGCCGAGGGAGCAGCCATCGTCATCGGTGGCAGCGGTGGCGTCGGCGCCGAGATCTGCCGCGTTCTGGCGCGCGACGGCTGTGACGTGGCGCTGACTTATCACAGCAACCAGGCCAAGGCGGAAGCTGCTGCGGAATCGGTCCGCGCCGAGGGGCGCAAGGCGTCCACCCACAAGCTCAACATCGAGGACGTCGAGGCAACCCGCGCCTTCATCGACGGCGTGGCGGAAGCCAATGGCGGCATCCATACCGTCGTCTATGCGGCCGGGCCGCTGGTGCCGCTCATCCACCTCAGCAAGATTGAACCGGAACAGATGCGCAAGCACCTGATGCAGGACGCCTTCGGCTTCTTCAACGTCGTCCATTACGCCATTCCGCATCTGCGCAAGGCGCGCGGCTCTGTCGTCGCCTGCCAGAGCTCGGCGCAGTACCGCTTTGCCGCGGCCGACGGCCTTTCCGTCGTGCCGAAGTCGGCGGTGCATGCGCTGATGAAGGGCATCGCCAAGGAAGAGGGGCGCTACGGCATCCGATCCAATGGCGTGGCGCTCGGCATCATCGAGACCGGCCAGCACACCGAGCTCAGCAAACTCGGCTACATCGACGACAAGTACATGCAGGCGGCGGCCATGAACACGCCGCTGCGCCGCAACGGCAAGGCGATCGACATTGCCGAGGCCGTGTCGTTCCTGGCCTCCAGCCGTGCCGGCTTCATCTCTGGCGAGGTCATCAATGTCGATGGCGGTTATCACGTCTGACCGCTTCTGCTGCGCGGGCTACATTGCCTGCGCCGTTGCCTCTTGCGCATCGGGCTTTGGCAAACGAAGCGTATCGCGGACCCGCCGTTAGTCTTTTCAGACGATGTTCGGCCGCCCCGTCGCTCCTAGCAAGTAGTTGGAAAACTTCGGTTCCAGGCACTTCGCAGCAGAAAATGTCCTGCGCGTTGGCCGTCTGGTTCCCTGCCGAAAACAACTGTTCTGGAGCAGTCCTTTGCGTGAAGCCGTCATCGTTTCCGTTGCCCGCACCCCAATCGGCAAAGCCTTTCGTGGCGCCTTCAACGACACCGAGGCGCCGGCGCTGTCGGGCCATGCGGTGCGCGAGGCGGTCATTCGCGCCGGCATCGCCCCCGATGCCGTCGAGGACGTCATCATGGGTTGCTCGGCCCAGCAGGGCACACAAGGCTACAATATCGGCCGCCTGACCGCCGCTGCCGCAGGCCTGCCCGACAGCGTGCCGGGCATGTCGATCGATCGCATGTGCTCGTCGGGTCTGATGGCTGTGTCGATCGCGGCCAAGCAGATCATCGTCGACGGTATGGAGACGATCGTTGCCGGTGGCGTCGAATCGATCAGCCTGACCCAGAACAAGCACAAGAACAGCTACCGCTCGCGTTCTCAGGCGGTGACCTCGCAGTGGCCGCACATGTACCTTACGATGATCGAGACCGCCGAGATCGTCGCCAGGAAATACGGCATCAGCCGCGAGGCCCAGGACGAGTTCTCGCTCGCCAGCCAGTTGCGCACCGCTGCTGCCCACCAGGCCGGCCGCTTCGATGACGAGATCGTGCCGATGGCGTCGCGCAAGATGGTGGTCAACAAGGACACTAATGAGACCAGCTTCCAGGATGTGACGCTGGAGCAGGACGAAGGTTTCCGTGCCGACACCAATCTGGAAGGTCTGGCCAAGTTGAAGCCGGTCTTCGCCGATGGCGAGGTAATAAAGACTGGCGAGTACGTGACCGCCGGCAACTCGTCGCAGCTGTCGGACGGCGCGGCCGCATTGGTGGTCATGGAAGCCAAGCGCGCCGAGCAGCTCGGCCTCAAGCCACTTGGCGCCTATCGCGGCATGACGGTTGCCGGTTGCGCGCCTGAAGAGATGGGCATCGGGCCGATCTTCGCCGTACCGAAACTTCTTCAGAAGCACGGCCTCAAGGTCGACGACATCGGTCTGTGGGAACTCAACGAAGCCTTCGCCAGCCAGGCCGTCTACTGCCGCGACACGCTTGGCATCGATCCGGAAAAACTCAACGTCAACGGTGGCGCCATTGCCGTCGGCCACCCGTTCGGAATGACCGGCGCGCGCACGGCCGGCCATGTGCTGATCGAAGGCCGTCGCCGCGGCGTGAAATACGGCGTCGTCACGATGTGCGTTGGCGGCGGCATGGGCGCTGCCGGCCTCTTCGAAATCTTCAACTGATCGCACAGTTTCGAGGCATAGAAGCATTCTGGCGCGCCCTGATGGACGCGCAGCGCTGCTTGGGGAGGGGACGATGACCGCAGACCATCTCGGATTTGCACAAGGCTTGAAGCCCATTCTGGGGCCAGCCACACAGCTTGGTTTCGTCGTCCGCGATATCGAGAAGGCAATGCAACACTGGATCGACGTCTTCGGCGTCGGTCCCTTCATCTTCATGGAACGCGGCGTCAGCCAGCCGGTCAGCACAACCTGGCATCGCGGCCAGCCTGTCGAGGTCGAGCTGCGGCTCGCCTTCGGCTACATGGGCGACGTGCAGATCGAGCTGATCGAGCAGACCAACGACGCCTCGTCTCCCTACACGGATTTCCTGGCGGCCGGTCGCGAAGGCCTGCAGCATCTGGGCTTCTGGGTGCACGACCATGCCGAGGCGACCTCTCGCGTCGAGGCTGCCGGCTATGAGCGCGACTACGAGATCCGAGTCGCCGGCCAGGACCAGTCGATCCTCTATTATCGCTCGCCTGATCTCTACGGACCGATGCTGGAGATCGTGCCGCCGATGTGGCGCCGTTCGCGGAAGGCGGTGCTCGACCACATCCGCGCCTACACCGGTGCCGATCCGATCATTCGTTTCGACACCTATAGCGCCTTCATTCAGCACGCCGGCGTCAAGTTCGACTGATTTCGAGGAAACTGCTGTAAGACGCGACTGTCCGGTGACAGGCGGCCGTTTCTATTTGACCAGCTTTTCCAGCTCGTCGATCTGCTGACGCAGGCCCGAAATGGTCTGGCGCACGGCTTCGGCATCACGCGGCTGGTCGTGATGAGCACGCAGGCCGGCAAGTGCCATGTCGGCGATGATCTCGCCGATCTCCTGAGGTGTCTTGGCGCCCGCAGGCGAATACCAGCGTGAGGTCCAGTTGGCCATGCCGATCACCGCAAAGGCGGTAACCTTCGGATCGACGGTGCGGAACTCGCCTGACTTGATGCCGTCGGAGATGCAGCGCACGTAGAAATCATAGATGTGACGGCGGCCCTGGTTGTAGAGCGGACCGAGCGCCTCGGGGATCTGGGTTTCGAGCCGCGACAGCAGGATGAAGCGCGAGCCGGAAGACAGGCGGCGGACGATGCCGTCGACGATGGCGCGGCGCAGCCGCTCGGACGCCGACAGGCCAGGTTCGGCCATCAGCTCCTGCAGACGGTGCGACGGGGTCAGCGCTTCCGACTCGACGAGTGCCGCAAGCATTTCTTCCTTGTTGCGGAAGTAGTGGTAGACAGCCGAGCGGCCGAGGCCGAGCGCCTGGGCAATGTCGTTGATGCTGGTCTGGACATAACCCTTGCTGTCGAACAGCTCGGCGGCAATGTCGATCAGTTGCTCGCGCACCAACTCCTTGCGCGGATTGGTCGATGCGCGGGCCGAGCCGTCGCGATCGAGATACTCGGCGCCTGCGCCGCCATCCATCTGTGCCATACGCGCCATCCTGCTCAAGTCAGCAACTCCACGCTTTGGATAGTCGACGCTGCGCTCGACAACCGGGGGTCGAATCGCCCAAAGCCCAGGCTACTGGCGGGATCGAATATAATACGGTTCGCGTTTCTGTAAGCCCGCCGCGATGCAGGTTTTTTGTGTTCACACGCCGCTGTCATGGACTGCTTCGCCGACCTCGCAGGAGATCGGCTGATAGAGCGGGGCGCCGAACAGCGGCCGCCGCGATTCGGGCAGACGTCCATCGGCATCGGTGACGCCGTAACGGCTCGCGAGTTCGGTCGAATAGAAGGTGCCGCCGCTGAGCGTCATGGCATCACCGGCAGCATGGATCGCCGCCAGCACGCGACCGATGAAGAACGGTGTCTCGATATGCGGCAGGTTGCCGGCATTGTCGCCGACGACGCCACCCGCGGCGATGCCGGCAAGCGTGCGCTCAGTGCCGATCAGGCCCGGCCACAGTGAAATCGCGGCGACGTCGAAGGGGCGCAACTCATGCGCCATGTCATGGGCCAGCTTGTCCTGGCCGGCCTTGCCGACGCCATAAGGCAAGGCGTGGCGGTAGATCTTGCCGCCGGGGCCGGAGGTGTTGGCGATCAGGCCGCAACGCTGGCGGACCATGATGGGAGCCGCAAAATGGCTCGCCGCATAACTCGAGCGCAGGCCGACATCGATCATGTCGCGCCAGAGCGACAGGGGACGCTCCCAGAAATTGCCGTCAGGTACGGCCCAGTCGGGCATGGCGAAGGCGTTGTTGACGAGCAGGTCGAGACGACCTTGCTCGGCGTCGACGCGTTTGAACAGCGCTTCCGTCTTGAAATCGTCGAGGTGATCGCAAATGGCAACGATGCCCTTGCCCCCGGCCTGGTCGACCAGTTCTGCGGTGTCGCGTACGGTTCCGCCCCATGGGCCGACGGCCTGCCGGTCGCTGCGGCCGGTGCAATAGACGGTGAAGCCCGCTTCACCGAGTGCTATGGCGATGCCGCGGCCAAGCCCCCGGCTGGCGCCAGTGACGACGGCGACCGGCCTGTTTTTCATGCTGCTCAATGTGGCTTCCTCTGATAGCCGAGGCCGAGCGGCTGCTGGTTGGCGGCCAGAGTACCGGCGAAAGCAGCGGCAACCGCCTCGTAGCTCCAGTCGCCTTCCAGCACCGGGTCGGCGATCAGCGGATGGGTGACGAAGGACAGTTGCTTGCCGGCAATGCGGACGACCTGGCCGTTGATCTTTTCGGCAGCGTCGGAGAGCAGGAAGCTGACGACAGGCGCATTGACGTCGGTGTCGGGCAGGGCAGCATAATGCACCTCGCGGCTTGCCGCCTGTTCGGCCATCAGCGCCTTGTTCTGGGCAGCCATCGCGGTTTCGGCCAGCGGCGACAGCGCGTTGACGCGCAGGCCCGTGCCGCGCAGCTCCATGGCCCAGCTATAGGTAAGGGAAGCCACGCCGCCCTTGGTCGCGCCATAGCCACCAAGAGCGACGTCACCGGCTTGCGAGCCCGAGGCAACATTGATGATCGAGCCACCCCTGCCGGCGGCGAGCATGCGTCGCGCCGCATGGCTGGCGCAGGCGGCGGTGCCGACGAGATTGATCTCGACCATGCGGCGCATGTCCGCCTCGGTGAGATCGAGAATCTTGCCGATCCTGAGGATGCCGGCATTGTTGACGATGCCGGTGATGGCACCGAAAGCGTCGATGCAGGCGTCGATGAGCTGCTGTGCATAGCTCCAGGACGAGATGTCACCAGCATGCGCGACAGCCTTGCCGCCAGATGCCACGATCGATTCGGCCGTCGATTGCGCGGCCTCGGCGTCGATGTCGTTGACGACGACCGCGGCGCCAAGGCCGGCTGCATGGCGCGCATAGGCCGAGCCCAGCCCTGATCCGGCGCCGGTGATGACCACCGACTTGCCCTGAAGTATATTCATTTCGTGTCCTCCCGGCCGGTCACCATGGATGGACCGGCACAGGCTGGCATCCCACGTTCGGACGATGCCAGCGCGGGGCGCTTTCTTGGGCCTGAGACCGGCTGCAACCTCGTCAGGCCTTGCCTTTCACCCCGTTCGACAACAGTTCGCGTGCCTCAGGCTGACCGTTGAGCAGGCGGTTGATGCGGTTGCGGACGCGCCAGCCCTCAGGCGTGCGCACCAGTTCCCAACGGTTGGCGCTGGCGCGTTCGACGCGCCAGTGATCGCCCTGGTTGAGGTAGACACGCGAGTAGCCCGTCGCCACGGCGGTGTCTCCGTCAACCGTGACATACGGCATGCTCAGCACATGGGCGCAGCCGTCGGCGACGTAATGGATGTGCGGCTCGATGTTGACCAGCGACCCGACCTTTTCGGCGCCAACGAGCGGGTCTCTGCCGAAATCATAGACGCCGTCCTCGGCCCAGAGCGACGTGGTGACGCTGCCGGTACGGCTGTCGACCGATGGGCCGTAGGTGGCAATCAACTGGTAGATGGCAAGCTGGTCCTCCAGTCCTGCAATACGCGCCTCGAGCGCGGCAAATCTCGCCTCGATTTCAGACATTTCCTTCCTCCTCAGTCATAGCAAGCCATAGCTGCCGCATGCAGTGCATCCGCCATCGTTCGTTTGGAGGATGAAGACGCTTTCATCTGACGCGACGGTGGCCGGACATCAGGGGAGGATAGGATGGACCTTGCAGATCGGATCGCTGCCGAGCACGAATGCGCCAAGCTGGTGCAGCGCTATTGCGTGCTTGTCGACGACTACAGGCACGAGGAACTGGTCGCGCTTTGGGCGCCTGACGGCTTGTGGGAAACCTGGAAGGGGCCACTCAGGGGCCATGCAAAAATGCGCGCCTATCTCGACGCCAAGGCGCAGACCGACACCACCATCCACATGGCGCACAACATCGTCATCGACGTGATCGATGCCGACAATGCGCGTGGGGTAGCGACTTTCACCTATCATGGAACGAGTCGCGACGATCCAAAAGCGACGTTGCCACGCGTCGTCGGGCGCTATTTCGACCGCTTCGTCCGCACCCCCGATGGCTGGCGCTTCGCCCACAGGCGCACCGACATGACCTTCCGTGCCAGCTGAAAAAGACCGCGACTCAATTGAAATGAAGAGACAGACATGACTGACACCTCGCTCGCCGGCATGGCCAACTCCCTGCTCGGCAAGGTCACCCTGATCAGCGGCGGCGGTGCCGGCATCGGACGTGCCATCGCGCTGGCCTTGGGGCGCTGCGGGGCCGTTATCGTGGTGGCGGAGAAGGACAAGGGCCGTGCCGACAAGGTGCGTGCCGAACTTGATGCGGCAGGTGTCTGCAACATCGTCGTCTGCGCCGACGTGACCAATGCGGATGCCGTCGACCAAGTGGTCGCGCTGGTCAGAGACGGTTTTGGTCGGCTCGACGTGCTGGTCAATAATGTCGGCGACTTCCTCGGCGTCCACAAGCCGTTCGCCGAGACGACGCGGGTCGAATGGAATGCGCTTTACGGCGTCAACCTCGAACACATCTTCCTGGTGACGCATGCGGCGCTGCCTTTGCTGCGCCAGGGTGAGAACGCCAGCATTATCAACATCTCAACCATCGAAGCCTTCCGCGGCATTCCCAATTTCGCCGTCTACAGCGCCTTCAAGACCGCCATCACCGGTTTCACCAAGAGCCTGGCGCTCGAACTCGCGCCTGAAAACATCAGGGTCAACGCGATCGCACCGGAGACGACGGAGACCGAGCAGATCCAGATCCTGAATTGGATCCCCGAGGAGCACCAGCACATGGTCAAGCGCTGGATGCCGCTTGGACGTTACGGCCAGCCTGATGATGCGGCGGGTGCCGCCCTCTTCCTGGCCTCGCCACTGTCGAGCTGGATTACCGGCACGACCATCAATCTCGACGGTGGCGCGCTCGCCGCGGGCGGATGGCGACAGACAGCGGATGGCACGTGGACGAACCGTCCCGTCATCACCGGACACGCCCACAAGGGTTGATCTCAGCGCGCCGGCATTGCGGCCGGCACGTTCTTCACGACGTTCAGCCGACTGTCTGGGCGCCGTCGACCACGAGCACGGCGCCGGTGACGAAACAGGCTTCGTCGGAGGTCAGATAGGCGAAGGCGCTGGCAACATCCTCGGGCTCGCCGCTTTCCTTGCCGGCGAGCTTGGGCGGCTTGACCATGATGTCGGGGTCCTGGTCTTCGATCGGTTGCAGGCCGGTGCCGATTTCGGTGCGGATGCGGCCGGGGCAGATGGCGTTGAAGCGGACGCCCTTGGGCGCATATTCCGTCGCCAGCGATTTGGTCATGGCGATGATGCCGGCCTTGGAGGCGGCATAGGCTGCGGCATAGGCGATGCCCTGCAGGCCGGCGGTCGAGGCCGTCGATACGACATTACCACGCGAGGCGATGAGCGCCGGCAGCGCCTGATGCACGATATGGAAGACACTTTCGAGGTTTATGCCGAACACCAGCGACCAGTCGTCGCCGGTCTGGTTGGCGAAATGATCGCGTCGGTAGATGCCGGCATTGTTGATCAGGCTGTCGAGGCGGCCATGCATCGCCAGCGCTTCATCGACCATCCGGCGCGCCGAGGTCTTGTCGGCGGCGTCATAGGCAAGCGCGTCGGCTTGGACGCCGTATTGCTCGACAGCCGTGGCACAGACCTGCCTTGCGCCTTCGAAATTGCGGTCGGCGAGGATCAGTGTTGCCCCCTCGGAGCCCAGGCGGAGTGCGGTGGCGCGACCGATGCCGGATGCCGCGCCGGTGACCAGCACCACCTTGTTGTCGAAACGCTTGAGCCCCATAGTCGCCTCCAGTGCAATGCGCGACCGCTTCGCGCCGGCCGTCTCAGCCGAGTAGACTAGGGCGGGCCAAGCGCCAGCATCCCACATTTGGACGATGTTGCTGGCGCTGGCCGGTGGCATCCGGCATGAAGCGCTTTCGTCAGCGCCCAGGTGCAACAGCGCCACTCAATCCGTGTCCGACAGGTCCGCATGCTCGAATTCACATCAGACCAGCAGATGATCCGCGAGGAGGCCCAGCGCTTCTTGCGTGAAAAGTCTTCCTCCGAAGCGATCAGGCGGGTCGTCGACGCCGGCGCGAGCCATGACGCCGAGCTGTGGGCCAGCATTTCGCGGGAGCTCGGCTGGTGCGCGATGGCGATTTCGGAAGAGTTGGGCGGGTTGGGGCTCGGCGCCATCGAAGTGGTGATCCTGATGGAACTCACAGGTGCGCGACTTGCCTGCGTGCCGTTCTGGTCGACGGTGTGCCTGGCGGCACCGCTCCTGCAGTCGGCCGGAAGCGTGGCGGCCAAGGCGAAATATCTTGGCGCCATAGCCGCGGGCGAAATGGCCGTGACCGTCGCCTATGCCGATCTTTCAGTGGCCGATCCGGCGGCGACGGTTGCGGTCAAAGCTGTCAGGACCGACGGTGGCTACAGGCTGGACGGCAAGGTTGCGCAGGTCATCGACCTTGAGGTGGCCGATGTCGTGCTGGTACCGGCTGCACTGGAAGACGGCACTACGGCGCTGTTTGCGCTGTCGCGCAACGCTGGCCAGGCCGTCACGCCGCTCAAGGTGCTCGACGGGACGCGTCCGACTGCCGCGCTCGAACTTGCGCTGGAGGTTCCCGCCGACAGCCGTATCGACGATGCCGGCGTCAGCGCCGATCAATTCCGGCAGGCCCTGGCCTTCGCCAATCTCGGCCTTGCTGGGGAACAGCTGGGTGCGGCACAGGGCGCGCTGGACGCGACGCTCGCCTATGTCGCCGAACGCGTCCAGTTCGGTCGCACCATCGCCTCGTTCCAGGCGATCAAGCATCGTTGCGCCGAGCTGGTGGTCGACATTGCCGAGACACGCTCGCTGGTCTTTGGAGCAGCCATGGGGCTGGGCTCCTCCGACGCAGCTGAGAGCGCACTGGAGATTGCGGGAGCACGTGTGCTTGCCTCCGACCTGCAGTTTCGTGCCGCCGAGGAGGCGATTCAACTGCATGGCGGCGTCGGCTTCACCTGGGAATACGACCCGCATCTCTATTTCAAGCGCGCCCAGGCGAGTGCTGCACTGCTCGGAGCGCGGGAAGCTCACCTCGACAGCATCGCCGCATCAGTCTTCGGCGACGGAGGCGCGAAATGAGTGACCTGAACGCCTTCCGCACTGAGGTGCGCGAGTGGATGGCAAGCCATCTTACCGGTAAGTTCACCGAGCTGAAGTATCGCGGCGGCTCGGGCGAGGGCGATGCGCTGCCTGAACTGCGCAAGGAATGGGAGCGCGAACTCGCCGCCGGCCGCTGGACCTGCCCGGGCTGGCCTGCCGAATACGGCGGCCGGGGACTGTCCGTCGCCGAACAGGTTGCGTTCCAGGAAGAGTACAGCCGCGCCGGCGGACCCGGCCGGATGGGCCATATCGGCGAAGGCCTGATGGGGCCGACGCTGATCGCCTTCGGCACGGAAGAACAGAAGAAACGCTTCCTGCCCGGCATCCTCAGCGGCACCGAATTCTGGTGCCAGGGCTATTCCGAGCCGAGCGCCGGCTCCGACTTCGGCAACATCAAGACCCGTGCCAAGCTCGACCCTGTAACAGGCGACTGGATCGTGTCGGGGCAGAAGGTCTGGACCTCGCTCGCGCACCTGTCCGACTGGATTTTCGTCGTGGCGCGGTGCGAGGAGGGCTCGATCGGCCGCAATGGCTTGATCTTCCTGCTGATGCCGCTTTCCCAGCCGGGCGTCGAAATTCATCCGATCAAGCAGATCGGTGGCGGCGCCGAGTTCAATTCGGTGTTCTTCGATGGCGCGCGCGCCAAGGCTGATGACGTTGTCGGACAGCCTGGCGACGGTTGGAAGATAGCGATGGCCCTGCTCGGCTTCGAGCGCGGCATCTCGACACTCGGCCAGCAGATGAGCTTCCAGCAGGAGCTCGACCTGATCGTCGAAATCGCCAGGGAGAACGGTTCCAGCCGCTCGCCCGCCATCCGCCAGCGTGTCGCCTATGCCTGGACCGGCCTGCGCGCCATGCGCTATCTCGCCATGCGCGTGCTGAGCGATGACCAGTCGCCGGAAACGCGCCGCGAGGCGCTGACCTACAAGTACCAGTGGTCGAACTGGCACCGCGACCTTGGCCGCCTGGCCATGGACGTGCTGAAGATGGACGCCAATGTCGTGTCAGACGATCCGCGCTGCGAACGCCTGCAGCAGATGTTCCTGTTTGCGCGCGCCGACACAATCTACGGCGGCACCAACGAAATCCAACTCAACATCATTGCCGAGCAAGGACTTGGCATGCCCAGGGAGCCGCGCGGCAAGCTGTAAGGCAAGGACGCGCCTGGGCCAGGGAGGAATTTGGCATGGGCATTCGGGAGGCAGACCCTGCGGAAGTTGCGGCACGCGAGGCGCTGCGACGCTTGGTGACAGCCTATTCACGCGCCGTCGACCGGCGCGACTTCAAGCTCTTGCGCAGCCTCTATGACGATGAGGCCTTCGAGGAGCATGGCGACATGTTCGTGGGCGGGCCGGACGAATACATGGCCTTCGTCGAGAAGGCATTGTCCAACTACGCCGCGACCGCGCACTACGTTGTCAACACCAGCTTCGAGATCGATGGCGATCGCGCCGAGGGCGAGGTCTACAAGATCAACTATCATCGCACCCACGGCCCCGACGCCCATGAGGTGATCACCGGCAGCCGCAGCCTCGACCGCTACAGGCGCGACGACGGCGAATGGCGCTTCCTCGGACGCGCGATCACGCTCGACTGGTCGACAAGGCGTCCGGTTGATGCAGAAGCCTACAAGGATTTCGCAGCCGGCAGTCCGCTCGGCCGGCCAGGATCCGACGACCTGTCCTACCAGGTCCTGACGCTTTTCGGCCGACATGGCTGAGGCCCACATCCGTTCGAGACCAGCATTTCCGCAGGAAGGGAAAACATGACTGACCAGAGACAATTCACCGGCAAGATTGCCGTGGTGACCGGCGCCGGCAACGGCATCGGACGTGCCGCGGCGATCGCCTACGCCCAGGAGGGCGCCGATGTGGCTATCCTCGACCGCGAGGCTGAAGCGTTGGCCGAGACCGCCGAACTGGTGCGCGCTCACAAGGTCAAGGCGCTGCCCCTGGTCGGTGATATGATGGACCAGGAGGTGGTGACCGACAGCTTCGCCCGCATAAAGCGCGAACTTGGCCCGGTCGACATCCTGCTCAACAACATCGGCCAGACCGCACGTGAGAATTACTCGGAGTTCTGGCAGGCCAAGCCCGAAACACTGCAGTTCGTGGTCGGCGTGTCGCTGATGACCACGCTGACCTGCACGCGCCAGGTGGTCGAGGACATGCGTGAGCGCCGCTCGGGCAAGATCGTCTCGATCTCGTCGGACTCGGCGATGAACGGCGATATCGGCACTGTCGACTATGCCTCGGCCAAGGCCGGCGTGCTCGGCTTCACCCGCGCGCTCGCCCGCGAACTCGGGCCGTTCAAGGTCAACGTCAATGCTGTCTGCCCCGGCCCGACCAATACGCGCGCCATGCAGCGCATCCCCAAGGATGCCTATGAACGTGCCAGGAACATGATCCCGCTCGGTGAACTCAGCGAGCCGGAAGACATTGCAAATGCTGTTATTTTCCTGTCGAGCGAAAAGTCGCGCTTCATCACCGGCCAGACCTTGATGGTCAACGGCGGACGCGTCTTCTACTGATCGTTTTCGTTAGTTCATTCAGACGATGTTCCGCTTTGTGCGGCGCATCATTTGAAACGAGACAGTGCGATCGCCCTTCTGCCATTGGCCGATGGGCGGTCGCCGGAACTTCCAGCGAGAGAGAATGCCCATGAGCCTGCATACCGTCTAGTGCGAACGCCTCGGCAGCCGCTATCCGGTGGTGCAGACAGCCATGGGCTGGGTGGCCGATGCAAACCTAACCGCCGCGACCTGCAATGCCGGTGGCTTCGGTTTCTTCGCTGGTGCGACCACCGAGCCGGGCGATGTCGAGAACCAGATCCTCGCGATCAAGTCGAAGACCGACCGTCCGTTCGGCGTCAATTTCCACATGTTCCAGCCCAATGCCGAGGAAGTCATCTCGGTGGTCATCAAGCACAAGGTGCGGGCCGTCAGCTACGGCCGCGGCCCCGATGCCAAGACGATCAAGCGGCTCAAGGATGCCGGCGTGGTGTGCATGCCCACCGTCGGTGCGGTCAAGCACGCGATCAAGGCTGTCGAGCTCGGTGCCGACATCATCACCGTCCAGGGCGGCGAGGGCGGCGGCCATACCGGTGCTGTTCCCACGACCATCCTTTTGCCGCAGGTGCTCGACGCCGTGAAGGTTCCGGTGGTTGCCGCC
Source organism: Aminobacter aminovorans (assembly GCF_900445235.1). Taxonomy (NCBI): domain Bacteria; kingdom Pseudomonadati; phylum Pseudomonadota; class Alphaproteobacteria; order Hyphomicrobiales; family Phyllobacteriaceae; genus Aminobacter; species Aminobacter aminovorans. The sequence continues at coordinate 3,198,590 of NZ_UFSM01000001.1, forward strand.
GGCGGCTTCTTTGACGGGCGCGGCCTTGCCGCGGCCCTTGGCTATGGTGCTGCCGGTATCGCCATGGGCACGCGCTTCCTGATGACCAAGGAATCGCCCGTGCCGCGCTCGGCGCTCGACCGCTACCTTGCCACAAAGGACCCGACACTCATCCGCACCACCACGGCCGTCGACGGCCTGCCGCAGCGCTTCATCGAGAACGCCGAGATCAGGCGCCTCGAGAACATGAGCCTGCCGGCGCGCCTCGCCATGAGCATGAAATACGCTCGCCAGTGGGGCAAGGAGAGCGGGCTTGGCCCGATCGCCATGGCCAAGCTTGGCCTCAAGGTGCTGTCGAGCGGCGAGAACAGCTTCGCCCAGACCGTGATGGCGCCGAACCTGCCGACGCTGGTGCAGCGCGGCGTGGTCGAAGGTAATACCGAAACCGGCCTGCTGCCTTCCGGCCAGGCCGCTGCCATGATCGACAACCTCGAAAGCTGCGAAGAGCTGATCGCCCGCATCGTCAGCGAGGCGGAAGCACGGCTGAAGGCCGTCTCGGCGCTCGTCGCCCCCAACTGATTGGAGAGAATTCGATGAGTGACCAATTCTGGACCAGGATCGAGGACGGCATAGCCGAGCTGGTGATCGAGAACGCACCTGTGAATGCACTCGACAGCATCGGCTGGCGCAAGCTTTCGCAGGAGATCGACGCGCTCAACGCCAACACGGACGTGCGCGTCGTCGTCATTCGCGCCGAGGGCAGGGGTTTCTGCGCCGGCGTCGACATCAAGGAACTGCAGAGGCATCCCGAGCGCATCCCCGAAGTGAATGCCGGCAACTGGGAGACGTTCCGCGCCATCCATCGCGGCCTGAAGCCGGTGATCGTGGCCGCCCATGGCTACATTCTGGGCGGCGGCATCGGTATCTGCGGTTCGGCCGACATCATCATCTGCTCGCCTGACGCGACCTTCGGCGTGCCTGAGGTCGATCGCGGCGCACTCGGCGCCGGCGCGCATCTGCAGCGCCTGTTTCCGGTGCAGAAGGTGCGCCAGATGTACTTCACCGGCGAGCCGATCGACGCGGCTGAGGCTTATCGCCTTGGCGCGGTCGAGAAGGTTGTACCGCGCGAGGAGCTGCGCGAGGCGGCCATCAAGCTTGCCAGGACCATTGCCGCCAAGAGCGCGATCATGATCCGCCTCGCCAAGGAAGCGCTGAACGGCATCGAGGACGGTGACCTCGAGAAGAAGTACCGCTGGGAGCAGGGTTTCACGGCCCAAGCCTACCTGACCCAGGAATCGCAAGAGGCGCGCGACGCCTTCGTCGGCAAGCGCGACGCCGACTTCAAGAAGTAACCAGACCAGGACGCCCCGACATGACCGCTACCAAGATCCTTCCCGCCCCGCCCTATGTCGAAGGCCACGGCCTGCTCAAGGGCCGCTCGGTGCTCATCACTGCGGCTGCCGGTGTCGGAATCGGCTTTGCCGCCGCCCGCAAGGCGATCGAGGAAGGTTGCCGCGCCATCATGATCTCCGACGTCCACGAGCGGCGCCTGGCGGAAGCGGCCGACAAGCTGCGTGCGTTCTCGCCGACCGTCGAGATCTACAGCCAGCTCTGCAACGTCACCGACGAGGAGCAGGTGCAGTCGCTCGTCGATGCGGCTGAAGACAAGCTCGGTGGCATCGACGTTCTGATCAACAATGCCGGCCTCGGCGGCCTCAAGCCCGTCGTGGAGATGACCGACCAGGAATGGAACCTGGTACTCGACGTGACGCTGACCGGCACGATGCGCATGACGCGTGCTGCGCTCAAGAAGATGCAGCCGCGCGGCAAGGGGGCCATCGTCAACAACGCCTCCGTGCTCGGCTGGCGCGCTCAGAAAGGCCAGTCGCACTATGCCGCGGCCAAGGCCGGAGTAATGGCCTTCACCCGCTGCTCGGCAGTGGAAGCAGCCGAATACGGCATCCGTATCAATGCCGTGTCTCCGTCGATCGCCATGCACGACTTCCTCAAGAAGTCGGCGCCACAGGAACAGCTCGACGCGCTGACCAGCCTCGAAGCCTTCGGCCGCGCGGCGGAAGTGTGGGAAATCGCCAATGTCATGATGTTCCTCGCCAGCGATTATGCCGGCTACATGGTCGGCGAGATCGTTTCCGTCTCCAGCCAGAGGGCCTGAGGATGGGCCTGGTTTTCTCCTCGCCCGACGAGGCGGTGGCAGCGATCGGCCAGAACCTCGGCGCGACCGACTGGCTCACCATCGACCAGGCGCGTATCGACATGTTCGCCGAGGCGACCGGCGATCACCAGTGGATCCACGTCGACCCCATGCGCGCCAAAGATGGTCCGTTCGGCTCGACGGTGGCGCATGGCTGCCTGACGTTCTCGTTGATCAATGGCTTCCTGCCCGACCTGTTCAAGGCAGAGGGGATGAAGCTGGGGATCAATTACGGCTGCGACCGGCTGCGTTTTCCTGCCCCCGTGCCTGTCAACTCCAGGGTTCGGGCCATGGGTGAACTGGTCAACGCCGGTTTGCTGCCGGGGAACGCCGTGCAGACGACGGTGCGCGTGACCGTCGAGATCGAAGGCTCGGCCAAGCCCGGCTGTGTCGCCGACATGGTCGGCCGCTACTACTTCTGAGGCGCACGGCGCTTCGGCCACCGGAGGTGACAATGGACAAGACTGGTGACGCGCAGGCGGGAATCCTGGCGCGACTGGACAGGCTCGAGTCGCGCGACGAGATCCGCCAGCTGATTTCCAAATATTCGCTGGCACTCGACATGCGCGACATGAACGCGATGGCCTCGCTGTTTGCGCCCGACGTCAAGGTCGGCGGTGGCAAGTCGGGCAGGGCGGCCTTGCGAGACTGGCTCGACGAAACCATGCGCAAGCAGTTCGACGGCACGTCGCATCATGTCGGTTCGACCATCATCGAATTCGTCGACGCCGACAATGCGGTGGGTGTCGTCTACTCGAAGAACGAGCATGAGTGCGGCGCCGAGTGGGTCATCATGCAGATGATGTATTACGACCGCTACGAGCGCATCGACGGCCGTTGGTTCTTCCGCCGCCGCCAGCCGCTCTACTGGTACGCTTCCGATCTCAACAAGCCGCCCGTCGGCTCGCGCAAGATGCGCTGGCCGGGGCGCGAGCCTTACGAGGGCTCGTTCCACGACCTCTTCCCGTCCTGGAAGGAGTTCTGGGCGCGTTCCGGTCCGGATGAAGCGTTGCCCGAACCGGCACCGCTCGAGGCCTTCATCGAAACCATGCGCAGAGGTAATGAAATCCGTGGCAACCGTGTGCGCTGAGAACACCAACGAAGGGCTGATCACCGACAAGCTGTTCCAACCGATCAAGCTCGGCAGCCTTGAGCTGTCCAACCGCATCGCGATGGCGCCCATGTCGCGCTATTTCTGCGCCGACGGCGTACCGCACGAGAAGGTGCAAGCCTATTACGCGCGTCGGGCGCTGAACCAGGTGGGCCTCATCATCACCGAGGCGACCTATATCGGCCACCCGACGGCACCGAGCTACGAGGGCGTGCCCTACTTTGCCGGCGAGGCAGCCCTTGCCGGCTGGGCCAAGGTACGCTCGGCGGTGCATGCGGGCGGCGGCAAGATCTTTCCGCAGCTCTGGCACACCGGTAGCTTCCGCAACTCCGCCATGGCCCCGCAGCCCGGCGTACCGGGCGTCGGCCCGTCGGAAAACCTCAACGCCTTCACCGGCCACCCTGAGCCCGCCCGGGCGATGACCGAGAAGGAAATCTTCGAGGTGATCGAGTCCTATGCGCAAGCGGCGGAAGCCGCACAGCACCTTGGCTTCGACGGCGTCGAAATCCATGGTGCGCATGGCTACCTGATCGACGAGTTCTTCTGGGCGACCTCCAACCGCCGCACCGACCGGTATGGCGGCAACCGGCGCGAGCGCACGCGCTTTGCCGTCGAGGTGATCGAGGCAATGCGCGACAGGGTCGGTCCCGACTTCCCGATCTCCTTCCGCTACTCGCAATGGAAGCAGCAGGACTACAAGGCCGTGCTTGGCGAAACTCCCGACGAGCTCGCCGAAGTGCTGCAGCCGCTGGTCGATGCCGGCGTGAGCATCCTGCATTGCTCGACGCGTCGCATATGGGAGCCGGGATTCGCGGCAGAGGGCGACATGACGCTCGCCGGTTGGACCAAGAAGCTCACCGGGCTTCCGGTCATCGCCGTCGGTGGCGTCGGCCTCGACCGGCCGGGTCTCAATGCTGCGGAAGCGGCTTCGCTCGAGGTGATCGAAAAGCCGCTTGCACGCGGCGAGTTTGACATCCTGGCCGTTGGCCGTGCACTTCTGGCCGACCCGGCATGGGCGCTGAAGGTCAGGGAGGGGCGGGTCCAAGAGGGAGTGGGCTACTCCAAGGAGCAGCTGAAGTCGCTGTTCTGACCGAGAAGGCGTTGCTTTTCCGCCTTTTTGCGCGGCAACGCCAACCCTCCTGCAACTCCCGCAGAAGAAAGAAGCGCCGGGGACTTTGTCCGCCGGCGCTTTCAGTTTGGGTCGACAGGGAGCTGGGAGGATGTCTGTCAGGCCGCCTGGCGCGGCCCGTGACCGAGGATGACGGCACTGTTCAGCACAAGGCGAACGAGTTCGGTCTGGCGCGTGATGCCGCTCTTGGAAAAGATCGAGCGCAGGTGGGCACGCGCAGTGTTGCGGCTGATGTCGAGCGAGGTTGCTGCGTCCTCGAGCGACAGGCCAGCCGTCAGGCGGCGGGCGACAGCGGCTTCGGCCGGCGTCAGGTCGAACAGCTGACGCACGAGCTCGCCCTCAACCTCGGGGTTGGCCTCGGGGTCGCGGATGTAGACGGCGACGGCCGAGTTGGCGGCGGCGGCGTTGTCCTTGCTGCCGCGGATCGGGCGCACGATGACGCCGAGATTGCGCGAGCCCGACTGCTTGGTCAGCGACAGGCCCCGCGAAGTGGTGCCGGCGTCGTCGGCTGCCATCTGCATGGCGGCCTTGATAGCAATCTGGAAGTCGCGGTCCTCCTTGGCCGAGGTGGCGCGCAACTTGTTGCCCTGAATCTGCAAGCCGTCCCGGGTTTCGAGCAGGCGCGCTGCAGCGTCGGAAGAGCGGACGATCTTGCCGGAATGGTCGAGGATGACCACGCCGACATAGAGCTTGTCCATGACGTCGGAATAGAGCCGACGCTCGACCTCGGTGGCGCCCATGCGCCAGGACGTCTCGACACCGCGCGCCAGCTGCGAAACCAGGATCTCGCAGACTGACGCTGCATCGTCGTCGAACTTGCCGTCGGCGCGATCGCGGAAGACCCAGAGCGTGTAGCGGGCGGTGTCGTCGGTGGGGACATAGGTGGCCGACATCGGCTGGCAGCGCTCGGAGAGATAGGCGAGTTGTGCCGGGCGGGTGAGGGCGGCACCTGATGTATCGTTCATCTGCTCGTTGATCTCAGTAAAGGCGTAGTAGGTCTCGCCGGTGCGCAGGCGGTCCTCGATCACCAGCACCGCGGCATAAGCGTCGAATTGCTCGCGGATAAGCTCGAGCGGGGTGCGCAGCGGCTTGCCGTTCATCAGGCTATCGGAGACACGATTGAGAAAGTGGCCGAATTCGACGATCGATCTGGCGTGAAAGGTCATGGCAGGAGCTCCCTATTTCCGCTGCACGCGGACGTGCGAAACCAGTGCCCGGCGGCGCAGCGTGCACGCCAGGAGGTCATGAGTTCGATTGTGTTGGCGAGGGCCGATGACGGCCCTTATGTCCGCGGATCAGGACGGAGGGAGGAAACCTCGTCGGGCAAGATGCCGGACGGACGACGATCCAGTTGTCAGGCTGTGTAGGCTCGAACCGGTCATCGCGCTTCCTCCCGAATGCGAAATGAATAATGTCGACAGTTATGTCATTAAATTGACACGTCGTCAAATTCGAAATGCGATGCGTGGAATTTTTGACACCGTGTCAGCAGTGGATAAGTCTTGGGCAAGGTGCAAACGAAATGAGCCGGGTCTTACGACCCGGCCCACATGTTCGGCAATCGACTGAAGTAAGATCAGGCGCCGCAGTCAGCGCGCTCGACCAGGCCGTCTTCGCGTGGCTTGTAGGGGTTCTTCACCACCTTGATCGACTCAGGCGCGGGCAGGAAGTGACTCTTGCCGCTGGCCTGGATCGGGCCGGTGAGCATTTCGACCTTGGAGGCGTTGGCCAAAAGCCAGGCAGCGATCGACTCACCGTCGGTCTTGCCCGAGCCGTTGATGGCCGCCGCCAGCACGATAGGCTGGATGTAGTAGGGGATCAGCGCCGAGGCACCGCCCATGCGGTCGACATCAGGAACCTGTTCCTTGGCCCGCTTGGCAAATTTGGCGAAGGCATTTTCGCCGACCGCATCGCTCGGGCAGTAGGTCATCCCGACGAACTGCACGCTGTAGACGTCCTTGAAGGCGTCTTCACCGACCACGGCGACATTGCCAACGGCGTAGTTGGTCATCGTCTGGTTGGCCAGAACCGGCACGTCCCAGCCGATGTCGGCACGATTTTCGAGCAACTTGCGCGAGTCGTCACCGATCGAGTTGATCAAAAGGATCGCCTCGGCGCCCGAGCTGCGCATCTGGAACAGCTGCGGGGTCATGTCCTCAGTGCGGAATGCGAATTCCTGCACTGCGGTCGGCTCGACGCCCTTCGACTTCAGGTAGTCGACGATTTCGACCACGGCAGCCTTCGACATGCCGCCATTGTCCGAAATCAGCGCCAGCTTCTTGAGCTTGAGCACGTCGATGGCGAAGTCGATATTCGGCCTCATCTGGTTGAGGCCGGTGACCGAACCCGAGAAATGGAACGGACCAGCCTCGGGAGTCAGCTGGGTCGAGGCAGCCGAAGAGACTTGGGCAATCTTCTTCTCGCTCGCAACCGGAACGACCGGGATGGTCTCCTGGCTGGTGGCCGGGCCGACGAGCGCCTCGACCTTCTCGTTCTCGATCAGGCGGCGCACTTCGGCAACCGCATGGGTCGGGTCGGTCATGGTGTCGCCGAGCACCAGCTCGGCCTTCTTGCCGAGAATGCCGCCGGCGGCATTGATGTCTTCGATGGCCAGCTTCCAGCCCACTTCAGCGGTCTTGCCGATCGAAGCACCACCGCCGGTCATCGACATGATGCCGCCGATCTTGACGACCTCCTGTGCCTGCGAAATGCCCGCCGACAGGGCAAGGGCTGCTACCGAAACCATTCCCATGGCAATGCGACGAGTAATGGAACTATTCCATTGGAAGTTCATGCGTTTCTCCTCCGCTTACTTCGACCGACAAACAGTCACGGCCATGTGTCCGGAACATCGTCCGCTTGGACGATGGAGGGTGCGGAGCAGACGAATTCGTTAGCGTGAGCTAACAAATGACGCAAGGTTCAGTGCGGTGTGGCCTTCCTGGTGACGACGGCACGCGCCAGGGCAGGTTCCGGTAGCTTGCGCCAGGCCATCCAGGCAAACATCGCGCCCAGCGCCATCAGCGGCACGACGACTGACATGCCCAGCATGGCGTCGCCGAGAACACCGGCAACGACAGTTCCCAGAAGGCCGCTGCCCATCTGCAGGAACCCGCTCAACGAGGCGGCGGCACCTGCATTGTCGGGGAAGGCAGCGACCGTTGCCGCCGACATCGCCGGCATGACGAAAGAGTTGCCGAAGACGAACATCGCCATGGGCAGTGTCACCGAGAGGAATGTCGGCTCGTACAGCCCGAGCAAGACCGCCATGGCGACGGCGCCGAGCCCACTGATCGCCAACCCAATCGGCACCATGCGATAGGCGCCATAGCGCGGAATGAGGCTGCGCATGGCCAGGGAACCCGAGATGAAGCTGGCCGACTGGAACAGCATGGCGAGGCCGAACTGTGCGGGTGTCAGGCCCAGCCTGTCCATCAGGATGAAGGGCAATACGGTGGCCTGGGTGTAATAGGCGCCCAGCGTGCCGGCGATGACCAGGCTGGAGAACAGGAAATAGCCGCTGCCGAGCAGTTTGCGATAGGTCTGGATCACCGCTTTCGGCCGCACGCGACTCGGATCGCGCTCGACAGTCTCGACCAGCGCGAAATGGACGGTCAGCAGCGAAGCCACGCCGATCAGGAACATGATCGAGAAGATCGCATGCCAGCCGGCGACTTCCATCACCAGCCCGCCGACGGTCGGCGCAATGGCTGGCGCAAGCGCGAGCATCAGGGTGATCAGGTTGAGGATGCGCGCCGACTGTTCATGAGCAAAAAGGTCACGCACGATTGCGCGCGACAGCGAAAGGCCGACCGCTGCCCCCGCACCCTGCAGCAGGCGCGACAGGATCAGCACGTCGATGGAGGGCGCAAGCAATGCGCCGAGGCTGCCGACAAGGTAGATGCCGAGGAAGGCCAGCGTCACCGGTTTGCGGCCGTAGCCGTCGGACAGTGGTCCGCAGACCAACTGGGTGAGGGCGAAGCCGGCGAAATAGAGCCCCAGCGTCATCTTCACCGCCTCTTCGGTCGTGCCGAAGGCGTGGACGATCTCGGGCATGGCGGGCGTGAACAGTGAAAGCGAGGCCGGCCCGAGCCCGGCCAATACCGCGCCGACGATGGTGACCCGCCGCTCGCTCATGACGGCGGGCTGCAGTTCTTCTCGGTCTGATGTCATGCGCTCGCCCCGGCTCGATGGATGGCAGGCGCCTCATCGGCGGAGTGCCTGCATCCAGATCGAACCGGTGCTGGGAAAGGTCATCCGTCATACGGACTAGCGCCGGGACAATTTGGCTCGCGTCGTCCAAGGAAAAGGGCCGCATGTTGCGGCCCTTCGACATATCTCAGACAGCGGTGCCGTAGAGATCGTAGGGATCGGAGCGATCGACCTTGACGGTGACGATGTCGCCGACGCGCAGCGGGCGGCGTGACTGGATGTGGACCGAACCGTCGATCTCTGGCGCGTCATATTTGGTACGGCCTTTGGCCGACGTGCCGTTGGCCTCGTCGATGATAACGGGCAGGCGCTTGCCGACCTTCCTGGCCTGCGCGGCGGCAGAAATCTTCTGCTGGCGCTGCATGAAGCGGTGCCAGCGGGCTTCCTTGACCTCCTCGGGGACCTGCTCGAGGCCGAGGTCGTTGGAGCGCGCGCCTTTGACCGGCTCATATTTGAAGCAGCCGGCACGGTCGATCTTGGCCTCGTCGATCCAGTCGAGCAGCATCTCGAAGTCTTCCTCCGTTTCACCGGGGAAGCCGACGATGAAGGTCGAGCGGATAGCGAGATCCGGGCAGACGTCGCGCCAGCCGCGAATGCGCTCGAGCGCCTTTTCGCCATGGGCCGGGCGGCGCATGTTCTTGAGAACCTGCGGCGAGGCATGCTGGAAGGGGATGTCGAGATAGGGAAGGATCTTGCCTTCGGCCATCAGCGGGATGACGTCGGCGACATGCGGGTAGGGGTAGACATAGTGCATGCGCACCCAGATGCCGAGTTCGCCAAGCTCCTGCGACAGGTCGAGGAATTTGGCGCGGACCTCGCGCTCCTTCCAGACGCTGGTCGCATATTTGACGTCGATGCCGTAGGCGCTGGTGTCCTGGGAGATGACGAGCAACTCCTTGACGCCGGCATTCGCCAGCTTTTCCGCCTCGCGCAGCACGTCGGCCGCAGGGCGCGAGACGAGATCGCCGCGCAGGTCGGGGATGATGCAGAAGGTGCAGCGGTTGTTGCAGCCCTCTGAAATCTTCAGATAGGCGTAATGGCGCGGCGTGAGCTTGACGCCCTGCGGCGGCACCAGATCGGTAAACGGGTCGTGCGCCGGCGGGGCGGCTTCGTGCACGGCGGCCATGACGCTTTCATAAGCCTGTGGACCGGTGATGGCGAAGACGTTGGGGTGTTTCTCGCGGATCAGTTCGGGCGTGGCACCCATGCAGCCGGTGACGATGACCTTGCCGTTCTCCTTCATCGCCGTGCCGATCGCGTCGAGCGACTCGGTGCGCGCGGAATCGAGGAATCCGCAGGTGTTGACGACGACGAGGTCGGCGCCGTCATGCTTGCGGGCGATTTCATAACCCTCGGCGCGAAGCTGGGTGAGGATGCGTTCGGAATCGACAAGCGCCTTCGGGCATCCGAGGCTGACGAAGCTGACGCGGGGTGCTGCTGACATAGGCAGGTTTCCAATGGACACGGGCCGGTAACCCATGAGGTCCGGCCCGGAAATCTGTTGATGTGTCGATCTGGCGGCTCGACAACGAGCTCAATTCGGGCGGCGCAATAGCACAGATCGGGGCCCAAGCAAACCGGCTGATCGTCGCAAGCAGAAAGGGCCGGATCGCCTCCGGCCCTTTTTTGTCTGTTGCTTCAGCTCAGTGGGCCGGAGCGCTATGACCGCCGAACCATTCGCTGAGGAAGCCGAATTGCTCCGGGAACTGGTCGACGGCACCGTCGAGCAGCATCTTGATGGCGACATAAAGGATGATCAGCAGGCCGATATAGGCGATCCAGCGGTAGCGGTGCAGCAGGCGTGCGACGAAGGAGGCGGCAAAGCCCATCAGCGCGATCGAGAGCGCGAGACCGATGATCAGAACAGTCGGATGGTCCATGGCGGCACCGGCAACCGCAAGCACGTTGTCGAGCGACATCGACACGTCGGCGATGACGATCTGCCAGGCGGCCTGCGCGAAGGTCTTGCGCGGGCCTTTGCCGGCGATCTTGCCGTCCTTATCGTAATCCGCGTCGGACAGTGCCTCGGTCGCTTCATGCTCCTGCTCGTGGCTGACGCTGAGTTCACGCCACATCTTCCAGCACACCCACAGCAGCAGCAGGCCGCCGGCGATGAGCAGCATCGGCCCGATGGCCAAAAGCCACTGGGTGATCAGCGCGAAACCGATACGGAGAACGGTCGCCGCCGCGATGCCGACGAGGATGGCCTTCTTGCGCTGGTCGGCCGGAAGGCCCGCCGCGGCAAGGCCGATGACGATGGCATTGTCGCCAGCAAGCACGAGGTCGATAGCTATGACCTGCAGAAGGGCTGTAAAGCCTGCAGCAGTGAATATCTCCATCGGACGGGACCCTCTCCGTTCAGTTCCAATGTCTTGATGTCGGCTATAACGCCCGACGCGCGTGCGTCAACAGACAAGCAGCGCGTTTATTCGAAACCGCTTGAATCGGCTCCATCCCTGACGCGAAGCTGACGAAACTTGGTGATAATGGCGGCTAGCCGGCCGCGAGTGGAGCTCGACCGGCCGATCTCGCGGCCTATTCGCAGACGTATCTGACGCGACCCGTGGGGCCGCTTACGGCGCGGCAGGATATCGGTTTGGAATTACCGGTGGTCGTCGCACGGCTTGGTGCGCGCGTCACCGGGCGAGGGCCAGGCTGCTCGGTGGCGAAGCGGATATCAGGCCCGGTTGGAAAGGCGGCTGCCTGCTGGCGCTCGGCCGCGGCACGCTTTGCTTCGTCGTCCTGCCAGAAGCGCCGGGAGTCCATCTGTTTCGGAATGACGACGGTGCCGTCGGACGCGCGACTGCAGCCGCCAAACAGCGTGGCGGAGAAACCCAGGGTCAGAGCAAGCGTCAATGTCGAACCAAAACTCATGCGAATGCTATATCGCGGCCGAAGGCGTCGATAAAGTCCTTCTGTTCAAGCAGTTGGGATAAATAAGAAAAATCGTCCAGGACAGATCGACGCTGATTTGCAGCGCCGCCTTGTTTGGAAGCCTGCGGTTTCAGGCACTCACAGCGTGCTGCCAACCGAACTCAGCGTTGTCGCGATTGCCTGCTTGTATCTCTCGAATTCCGGCGACGTCTGCCTGACTACCTGTGGCGGTGGTGACGCGGGGGTGGAACTGGGCTGCGAGGTCGTGGCAGGAGCGCGGCCGGTCATCTTCTTCTCCGCCCAGGCAACGACATAGGTGGCGTTCTTGCCAGTCAGAAATGGGTTGGCCTTAATGACGACAGCTCCGAGGACGTCGGCGATCATGGCGTCGCCAGAGGCCGACAGGATCTGGTGGGCACCTTCCATGCCCAGGAAGTGACAGAGGTAGAGCCGCCCGGCGGTGATCTGGTGGCCGCGCTGCTTGAGATAGGCTTCGCCCTCGCGGGCCAGGTTGCGCACCATTTCGCGCGAGATTGTCGGATCGAAGCGCAGTTCGAGCAGTTCGGCAGTCGACAGCGAGCGCGCCAGATCGGGTCGGTAGGTATTCATCATCCGGATCCAGGTGCTGCTGATGAACTGCCCGAGGCCCGTCGCCGACGACAGCGGGTTCTTGGCGCGCGCGCTGCCGCCGCTTTCGACATGGATGATGCGGTTGGTAAGGATCTCGATGGCCTGATCGTCAGAAGAGGTTGTCGCGACGGTGGTTGTGGTCGTCGTGGTGGTTGGCGTCTTGGTCGTCGCCACGGCGACCGTGACCGTGCCGAGCGGATCGATGGCCTGACCGTCCTGGTAGAGCTCGAAATGCAGATGCGGACCGGTCGACAGGCCGGTGGTGCCGATATAGCCGATGACGTCGCCGGCCTTGACTGTCGTGCCGACGCTGATGCCGTCGGCGAAACGCTGCATGTGGGCATAGCGGGTTTCACGGTTGTTGGCATGGGAGATGCGGATGAGGTTGCCGTAGCCCTTGCCGTCGCCCTCGAATACGACCTGGCCGTCGAAGGCAGCGGCAATCGGCGTGCCGATAGGGGCTGCCCAGTCGACGCCCTTATGGATGCGGACGGTCTTCAGGATCGGATGCTTGCGCGGCCCGAAGGTCGAGGTCATGACGCCATTGACCGGGGTCAACATGCCGTTCGTCGTCGCCAGCGAGCGAACCTGATCGTCACCGCTGACGCAGGAGAACTGGCCGTCGCTTTGCTGGAAGACGAAGCATTCGAGCCTCTTGTCGCTGCCGTGGACGCCGACATAGAGCACGCGGCCGGCAACGCCATCCTTGCCGCGCGCCGTCGCCGAATAAAGCAGGACAAGGCGCTGGTCCTCGGTGGCGAAGGCATTCAGGTCCTGGCCGCGCGACAGATACATGATCGCCTCGCCGAGCACGCCTGTCGGCACGTTGTTGCGGGCGGCGGTCGAATAGATCGCGTCGAGCAGCCGGTACTGGCGTTTCTGCGCGCCAACCTGCGGTGCGCCGGAATAGTTGAACAGGTCGTCGCGCACCCATGGATCGACGCCGGAGACGAACTGGCCGGCCGAATTGCGGGCAAGCGTGCCGACGAACCTGTTCATGGCGTAGACCGAAACCTGCATCAGCGCCATCGCGGGCGCGCTGCGCCGGGGGCGGAAGCCGCGCAGGGCGACGACATAGCCGGGTTCCAGGTTCTCCAGCTTGAAGACCGCCTTGACAGCGTCGCTCACCAGCCTGGCTTCGTCGGTCGCAAAATGCGCCTCGAGCGCCACGCTTTCGAGCGTGCGGTTGGTGAGGATCTTGACGAAGATGTCTTCGGTGGCTGTGAACCGCTCGGGCTCCGGGGTCACGGTCGCCACGCTGGTGTTGTTTTCGACGGCGGTTTTTTCGAAGGTGGGCAGGGCGGCCTCGCCCTGGTCGATGGTTTCGCCCCAGCCGGCGCCGAGATCGGAGGTGTCGTCGCCCTCGGGCCCGATCTCATCAAGGTCGCTCGCTGCCGACGGCGTCGGCTGGACGTTTGTTTGCTGTCCTGGCAGAGGCTCGGCGACAGCGCGCTGCGCCTGGAAGAAGGCAAAATCCTCCTGGGTCGACGGGATGGCGGTCATGAAGCGTTCGCTGGAGCTCAGCATCGTGTCGGACAGGTATTCGATGCTGGGCGAGATGCCGTCCTCGGTAAGCTCAGCCGGGCGTGAAAGCTGGCGTCGCTTGGTCTCTGTGCCGGCCTCATGCGCCAGGTTGATCCACATCGGGTCGCCGGGAAGATCGACGATGGCTGGGACGTAGACAGCGGCGTCTGCCGGCACGATGTCGGTTTCCTCCGTCGGTTGGAGATCGCCCTCATATTCGCCTGATGGCCAGTAATCCGCGCCGAAGTAGATGGCCGCCGCAACAACACCGGCCAGTATGAGGATCCCCGCCGCGATCACCGCCTTCAGCCGCCGCTCACGCGAGCGTTTGGCCATACGTTGTTGTTTTTGCTGCTTGAAGCTCGTGTCGATGCCATGCGTCATGGCGAAGACCCGGTCAGGAAGAAAGTCCAGCGGGCCTGTTCGAGCGTATCGACTTCAAAGAACCGGGCAGCGATGTGGCCGCTCTGCCAGCATTCGTCGATGCCGCGCACGGTGAAACGCTTGCGCTCGACGCACATGTCGGTCGAGCCGCTGAGGATTGCATTGCCGAAGACGTCGGTCGCGTAGACGTAGATGTAGCGGTTGGTCAGTTCTTCACGAATGACGTTGACGCACTGGTTCGCGCCGATCGTCCACCAGCCGTCGGTCTGGAACGCGGCGTCGACCTCCTGGCCGACGGCCAGGTTGACGACGTCGAGCGTCTGGTTGCAGACGGTGAATTCCGCGCGGGCCACGCTTGGCGCAAACAGCAGCGACAGCAGTGTCAGTAAGACGAACAAAGCTGCGTGTGGATCGGTTCGGTGTCCGATCCCACCCGCATCGTCTTGCCGGCCGCTATCGGCCTCCCGCCAAAGCCCCAGAAGCTGCACCGTCGGCCTCGCCCCGAATCCGCACCAGTACAATGGTGACGTTGTCCGTTCCGCCGCGCTCGAGAACCTTTGCGAGCAAGTCTTCGCATGCCGCCTGCGGTGACGTCGATACCACTGCCGCCTCGATCTCGTCGTCCGAAACATGGGCGGTCAGCCCGTCAGTGCCGAGAATGAAGACATCGCCGGGAAGGAGATCGCCCTGGCGGAAGTCGACGTCGATATCGTCGCTGACGCCGATGGCGCGGGTGATGACATTGCGGCGCGGCCAGGTCTGCGCTTCCTCTGCGGTGATTGCGCCGCGATCGAGCAGTTCCTGGACCTCGGTGTGATCGTGCGAGACTTGCGAGATCGAGCCATCGCGCACCAGGTAGACACGGCTGTCGCCGAGCCAAAGGCAGGCAAATTTGCCGTCCATGGCAAGCAGTGCTGCGACCGTCGAACCCATCGTCGCGCCACGCGAGTCCGATATTTCGCGGATGTCGGAATGGGCCAGCCTGAGCCTGTCGACGAAGCGTGCGCGCAGATCGGGCGCCGATTCAGGAATGCCGATCGTCGACAAATGTTCGACGATGCTGGCGGAGGCGACCTCGCCGGCGTCGTGGCCGCCCATGCCGTCGGCGACCACCCACAAGCCGCTGCGAGGCTCTATCAGGTAGCTGTCTTCATTGACCTGACGGACGCAGCCCTTGTGGCTGACGCCATAGCTTTCGAAGGGGAGGACGACATCGTTCAATGGCCTCAAGCGCACTCGGGCGCCCCTCTGCGTTGCGTATTGACGCGCGCGCCTTTCAGTCTGCCACAGGCCCGTGCGTTAGAGTACAGAAATTAACACGTGCCGGACCGCCTGTGCCTGCCCACTGTTTCAAAGCCCCTTCGGACAGGTGAAACCGGAGAATGCGGCAAGTGAAAACGGGTTGCCAGGCGGATTGATCTGAACGGTGTAGGCGACATCGCGGCCGCCGATGACGTAGCGCAATTCGAGCTTGTCGCCGTTGACGGTCGAGGTCCCTGCGTCGAGCAGCCGCTTGAGCGACCAAGGGCCTTCGAAACTGATGGCGGATTCGCGCCCGGGCAGCTCCGGCGTCAGGCTGAGATTGGCCGAAGCGGCGGAGGCGTTGCCGGGCCAGGTTACTATGCCCGGGCTGCTGCCGTTCTGGTAGCTCTGGACGACCTGGCCGTTAACGTCGAGCAGGGCCATGTCGGCGTCGCCATGCAACGAAAACGGCGTGAAGGTGATGTTGACCGCCGGCGTCGAGCCCCCAAGCGGGAAGAACGCGTCGCGGATTTCCGCGGCAAGCTGGAACTGCTTCAACGTCGACCTCGACAGTCCACGGCCGAGACGCGACTCCTGCTTCCACTGCCACTCCTGGCCAGACATATCGGCGAAGGAGGCAAGGTTCTGGGCGAAAAACCTGTCGATGACGCCGCTGGGCGCAAAAAGCCGGGCGAAATCTCCGATCGGCACGTCCTGGCTGGCGCCGCTACCAAAGGGATAGCGGTTGGCGATGATTTCCTCGCACAGGCCGGTGACAGTTTCCTGCAGCGACTGATTGAGCTGTGCTACTGAGGTTTCGGCAACATCGCCCTCGAAATCATCGGCGGCGGCGTGGACCATGCGCGACAATGTCTTGGGCAGGCGCGAGGCATTGGCGCGGAGGTTCGATATCTGCAGCTGCAGATTGGCGTTGATCCGGCCGGCCTGCGATGGCGCGGCCGCCGAGATCGTCAGGCTCTGATAGACGGCATGGAAATTCTGGATCAGCGCATCGATGGGCCGCTGTCCGGGACGGCCGTCGACAAGAAGCTGGAACGGTCGGAACTGCGCCTCGATGTTTGCGCCTGGCACGACTGTCGGCGCGTTGGCGAATGCCGCGCCGGCCCGACTGGCGGATTTGCGACCAGGCAACTCGATGCCGATGCGGGCGAGGCCTTCGGCGCGGGCGTCGGCATCGGCTGCGGTTGTCGTGCCGCGTGTCAGGGCCGTCTCGCGGGCGATCGCCTCGAACAGTTGGGCCAGCGGCGAACTCGCCGAGCCGGCGGCGGAGAGCGCCAAATATTCGGGCTTGTCCGCCGACATCGGCCTGAATTTGAGCTTGTCGAGGGCACCGTTCCATGCGGCGGAAAATTCGTTGCTGTAGCGCTCGAGCATTTCGGGGCCGAGCCGCAGCAACTCCTGGTCTACATCGCCTTGCTCGCCGCCGGCACCAATGACCCATTGCTCGTCGGCGAGCTTTTGCGCGATACCGGCAAGCTGCGTCAGGTAGAAATTGCTGAAGCCGGCATAAGTGTAGAGGCCGGGGATGCGCAGCGCCGACAGATCGCTGCCATCGACAGTCTCAAACACCAGCTTTGCCTCCTGGCCGCCTTTCGACGCGACGACGAAGTCGTCGAGCGTGGCGGCGGACAGCGCCGAGGCGATCAGGGCGGAAGCGCGGTCTGCGACCGTCATGCGACCCAGCGCGCGCTGCGCAGACTCGACGACGGGGCGATTGATCTCGAATACCGGATCGAACTCGTCATCGAGTGAGAGCATCGCCCGCAGGTGCTTTTCCAAGACGAGCCGGCCTTCGCGGTTTTGCGGACCGGGATAGCGGTTCTGTTCCCAGTCCTTCTTCATCCACGAGACGATCTGTTCGTCGTCGACCTTCGGCGCTTTGCCGCCAAGCATGAGGTAGATCTTGAGCGCCTCGTAGAGTGCTGCAGGATCGCTCATCTTCGCCCCGATGGTGCGCTCGAGGTGCAGCAGCAGGCGAGGGCGCAGCAGGCGCTCCAACGCCAGCCGGTAGCTAGTTTCCGATGCCGAAAGCAGCCGCGCGCGCTGGCTTAGCCCGAGCGTTTCCCGAGCCGGCGAAGGCTGGTCGCGGTTCTCGTAGCCGGTCGGCATGCTGCGAATGCTCTCAAGCGCGTCGATGACATTCTCGAGGTCGACGTCGGACACGGTTTCCGCCTGAAGCAGCCCGGCTGCGGACGACGCATAGCTTTCAGCCGCCTGGCTGGTGGTCGCGATCAGCGCCTTGTTGGCTGTGTAGCTCATGCCCAGCGCGCCCAGCGCGGCAGCAGTGACTATTGTGATGGCGCCGATACCGGCATAACGGGCGAACCTGGCGCGACGGTCGGCAGCATCATCGTAGGAGACCCAGCCGGCTTCGGCGAAGATGACCCTGGTCAGCAGGTCGTGCAGGAAGAAGCTTTTGCCTGTTCCGGAGAGTTGCGCCTGGGAGCCGTTGCCAAAACCTCGCCCGATGGCGCCGAGCACGCGATCGATCGGCGTGCCCTCCTGCGTGCCGGAGGAGAAATAGAATCCGCGCAGGATGGCACTGGCCTGCTTCTTCGTCGGCTCGAAGACCCGGCTGAGGAAGCTTGTACTGCGCTGCCTGAGCGAAGCGAATTGCGCGGCGAAGCTAAAGATGGCGATACGTGCGACCGGATCGAGCTCGCCTTGCAGACGATCGGGCATGTCCTCGGATAAGCGGCGCACCAGCGCGTCGAACTCGGTAGATACTTCGCCGGCCATGTTCGCCTTGCGGTCGGCACCCTGGAATGTCGCGCCCCAGACCATGCGCCGGCCGGTTTCATCGAGATTGCCGAAGCTTTCCATGAAGCCGGCGATCAGGTCGGCCTTGGTGAACAGCACATAGACGGGAAAGCCGACGTTCAGCGTCTCATGGATTTCCTGCAGGCGATTGCGGATGATAACGGCGTGGGCATCGAGTTCCTGGTCGCTTGAGCTCATCACGTCGGCCAGGCTGATGGCGACGATCACGCCATTGATCGGCTGTCTGGCGCGGTGTTTCTTGAGCAGCGACAGAAAGGCGAGCCAGGCCTTGCGGTCGCTTTCGGTATCGGAATCCTGGCTGGTGTAGCGGCCGGCGGTGTCGATCAACACCGCTTCGTCGGTGAACCACCAGTCGCAATTTCTGGTGCCGCCGACGCCGGGAACCGGCTGGGCCATGCCCGAAACTGCGAGCGGAAACTTCAGGCCCGAATTGACCAGCGCCGTGGTCTTGCCGGCGCCTGGCGGGCCGATGATCAGATACCAGGGCACCTCATAGAGGAAGTTGTGTCTGCCGCTGGCGCGCTTGAGCGCGGCGATGGCCTTGGTCATGCCCGTTTCGAGCAAGCTGGCGTCACCGTCATAGGCACTGTCGCTTGCGACGGCGGCTGCGAGCGCCTGTTGCGCCCGATGGGCATGCCAGAAGCGGAACAAGGCGACGCCAGCGACCAAGGCCAGGATGACGGCGATGACGGCCACTCGCGACCAGACTGGTTCGAGCGGCCGGCTGTCGGCCCAGACGATCAGCGGGCCGGCGAACCACACTGCCGTGGCAAGTCCAGCAAGCGCCATACCGCTCAATGTTCTGAGCAGCCAGGCCATCATCGCCACCATGCGACGCGGCGACGGGTGCTCACGAGGCCCCCTCCCGGCGGATCATGACGTCGACACGCCGGTTCAAGGCGCGGCCGTCGGCGGTTGCGTTGTCAGCGATCGGCACATCCTCGCCCTTGCCTTCTACGGTCATTCGCGAGGCATCGCCGATTCCAGGTGCAAGGGCTTTCGCCACCGCCTCGGCCCGGGCAACGGAGAGGTCGTAGTTCGACTTGTAAGCGCTGGACTGGCGCGGCTTCACATTGTCGGTGTGGCCGACGATCTTGATCGAGCCCGGTTCGTTGGCAAATGCTGCGGCGACGCGCGCTGCCACAGGTGCGAATTCGGACCTCGTCTCAGCCTTGCCCGGCTCGAAGAGCAGTTCGTTGTTGAGCTCGACGACTATGAACTCGCCCTTGGTCGCAACGGTCAATCCGCCGGCGC
This sequence comes from Aminobacter aminovorans, assembly GCF_900445235.1. NCBI lineage: Bacteria > Pseudomonadati > Pseudomonadota > Alphaproteobacteria > Hyphomicrobiales > Phyllobacteriaceae > Aminobacter > Aminobacter aminovorans. The sequence goes on from NZ_UFSM01000001.1 coordinate 3,217,943, forward strand.
CGATATCCTGGGCGAGTGCTGCCCGGATACGGTAGATCTGCGCCATGGTCGGGGCCGCCTCGACAGGATTGGCTTTCTCGACCGGTTCGGCATGCTCGACGGGCGGGGCGAAGTCGGTGCGTTCGATGACGACAGGCGTCGCGGGGGTAAGTGCCAGCAATGTTGCCGCGAGCGTGTCGCCGTCCCTGGTCACGTCGTCGCGCATCCAGAAAAAGGCGGCAGTGACCAAAGCGAGGGCGAAAGCGCCGATCGCCCACAGTGGCACCCTGTAGGGGCGCCGGCTTACGCTGGCTGCGAGGCCCTGCCAGCGTGGGGAAATGCCGTCATCGACGAGTGGCCTGAAGTAGCGCAGCGCGGCATAGATGTCCTGGCGCACGAGCTCGAGGCTCCGTTCACCGCCGGCGACGCCACGATATGGGCCCTGGAAGCCGAGCGACATGCAGGCGTGCAGCAGTTCGAGCAGATCGCCCCGCTCCGCCGGATCGGCAAGCACCGAATTCAGCGCCTCGAAAAAGCCGTTGCCGGGCCCATCGATGCCATAGAAGCGCGACAACATGCCGTGCTGCGCCCAGATTTCGGGCCCGATGCCCGGCAGGTTCGCAACGATGTCGTCAGCGGTCTCGCTAAGGGCGTATTTCGCGATATGCACGTCGTCTTCGGCAACGCCGGCTTCGGCGGCTTTCCATTCGAATTCCTCGATGCTTTCGGCGACGTGCTGGGCCAGCACCGCTGTATCGGTCTCGACCGTCACCGTTCTGAGATGGCCGAACAGGATCAGAAGTGGGGTTGCCGCTGACATAAGCGGGTTGGCACCGGCGACCTGGACACGCTCTGCGGCCTCGAACAGCGCCTCTTGAGATGTGCCTGGTTCCGTCGCTGCCCGGTTGCGCTGTTTGTGGTTGTTGCGGGCCGTGTCGTCAGGTCGTTCGCCGAAGGGACTGGACTGATAGATGACAGTAGCTGAAGCAGGCATCTGCTGTTCGAGGCTGCCGCTGTAGATGATCGTCGGATCGGATGCCGGCGGTTGTGGCAAGGGCGGCGGTGCCTGATCTTGCCGCGGCGCGCGGCGCGGCGATCCGCGAATGACGGTTCTGCCGTCGGAGCCGGAAGGATCGTCCTTCGAACTCATCGCCGATTACCCGCTTTCGCGCGACGGCTGTCATGCCATGACAATACCGCAGGCGCCTCCGGTCACGTGCCAACAATGTATCGTAATGCAAGGAAATGCCGATGGGAACCGGGTCCGAGGCGGCGGGAGCAACCGAGGCCTCTGCAGCGAGATCGGTTTCGTCGGGCGGCACTACTTCTTGTTCGCCGATTTGGCGTAGGCTTCGCTGAAATAGGCCAGGAAGACGTCGAGCATGCCGTTCTCATGCGCGGCTTCCTTTGCTTCCCATGTCGCGACGAACATATCCCAGGCGCGGCCCTTCTTCGACACGAAGGCCGAGGCGGGAAGCTTCCGCTCAATGGCGTCAGGTGACAATTCCGACAGCAGCCGCGACAGCGCGGCCTGCATCGCCGCATAGGTCGCGAGTTCGTGGGTCTTGAGATCGCGGAATGCCTCCTCGACGCTGTGCCTGGCGTCGAGATAACCGGAGCGGCGCTGGGCAAACATGATCTCGAGGATTTCCTCCGAGCGCGGAATGAACTTCAGCGGGTTGTTGTCGACGCCGCCGATCATCGTGCGCTGACTGCTCTTGGCGAGCGCCTTGGCGGCGGCGCGCGCCTTGAGCAGCAAGGCAAGCTCGTCGACGACCGCGCGCAGCACCGCGCCCACTTCGGCGGCGACGTCTTTCGGGTCGCGCTGCAGGAACACCTCTGGAGAAACGCCGGCGCCCGCAGCGATGAGCCGGAGAAGTTCGGCCGCCTCCGGCCGTTGCTGCGGTGGAGGCGCTGGTTGGATTGGCACGGGCTGCGGCGCCCGCGCATGCTGGGCTGGCTGTCGCGCGACGACACCGGCCGCCGACTGGCCGTTGCTCGCGCCGCCGAAGAACGGATCCGCCAGTTGCGGCGGAGGCTGGCCGATGTCCGCTGTATGGCGGGCCGGGATCGGATTGCCCCAGTCGTTGCTGGCGCTCCGGTCGTCCTCGATTGCGACGGATACGATGTAGCGCCCGATCGAAAGCTGGTCGCCAGGGGCGAGCGGATGCGGGTCGGTCACACGCTGGCTGGAGCCATTGACGAATGTGCCGTTGCGCGAGACGTCGTAGAGCCAGAACGTGCCCCTGTCGTAGCGGACTTCGCAATGCAGGCCGGAGATGAAGAGATTGGGGTCGGGCAGGTTCCAGTCGCGATTTTCACGCCCGATGGCAAAGCTGCGACCATTCGAACTGTAGAACAGCGGTCCGCCGTCAGGCAGCCTGTCGACATTTTCGATGGTCAAAGTGATGAGCATCCGAATTCGTCCGCCAAACCTCTGTTCCCGGCAGCCTCGTCCAAATTCCTTATTTTATTCTAGCAGTTTGCTGCGACCGCAGCACAGGGGCTTTTGGGCGCGGCAGGTTCGGCGCTTGCGCCGCGCCGGTTTTGGCCGGTTGAAAAACTTGTGCTAAGCTTCAATTCAGATGTCCGGCCGTCCCCGCGGAGAGGCACGACGCATGGCTAACGATCGCGCGACTGTGGTCCGGACACCGCTCGGCGAGACGTTGACATTCACCCATTTGGCCGGCCGCGACGAGATCAGCCGCTGTTTCGCCTACACCGTCGGCTTCGTCAGCAGCGACCCTGATATCGATCCATTGAAGATGCTGGGCGGTGCCGTCTCGGTCGAGGGCGAGTCCGACCCGAAACGCTGGTTCAGCGGTCTGGTGTCGGATTTCCGCCTGACCCGCATCGAGGATCGGCAAATCTTTTACGAAGCGGTCGTCCGGCCATGGCTGTGGTTTCTCGGCACGGCCACCGATTGCCGCATTTTCCAGAACATGAGCATCGTCGAGATCGTCGAGAAGATATTCTCGAAATACGGCGCGGCGAAGTTCGAGAAGCGGCTGCAAGGTTCGTATCCGCCGCGCGACTATTGCGTACAGTATGATGAAACCGACCTCGATTTCGTCCAGCGCCTGCTCGAGCATGAAGGCATCATGTATTTCTTCGAACACGGCGACGGCGAACACACGCTGATCCTTGCCGACGCGATGAACAAGCTCAAGCCGGCGCCGGGTTACGAGAAGGTGCCGTATCATTTCGAAGGGCAGGGCGCGCGGCGCGACGTCGAGTACATCACCGAGTGGATCCCCGGCAGTTCGGTCAGGCCCGGCGCCTACACCCATACCGACTACGACTTCAAGAAGCCGGATGCCAGCCTGATGGCCAAGTCCGATCAGGCGTTCGGCCACAAGCTCGCATCAGGGGAAAACTATCGCCAGCCCGGCGCCCATCTGGATGTCGGCCGTGGCGACAAGATCGCCGGCATACGCCGCGAGGAACTCCAGGCCGTGCACCAGCGCATCGCCGCTGCCGGCACTGTGCGCGGGCTGTTTTCGGGCTGCACCTTCAAGCTCGACGGCTTTCCGCGCGACGACCAGAATCAGGAATATCTCGTAGTCAGCGTCGAATACCGCATCTTCGACCCGGGCTATCGCAGCGGCATCGAGACGGCGGGCGAGAGCTTTACCGTCGTTCTCGGCGTCGCACCGGCCAGCCTGCCATATCGTCCGCCGCGGATCACGCCACGCCCGATCATGCGCGGACCGCAGACAGCGCGTGTCGTCGGCCCGTCGGGCGAGGAGATCTTCACCGACGAATACGCCCGGGTGAAGGTGCAGTTCCACTGGGATCGTCTGGGCAAGAAGGACCAGGACAGTTCGTGCTTCGTGCGCGTTTCGCAGACCTGGGCCGGCAGCGGCTGGGGCTTCATCCAGATCCCGCGCATCGGTCAGGAGGTCATCGTCGACTTCATCGAGGGCGATCCAGACCAGCCGATCATCACGGGCCGCGTGTACAATGCCGCCCAGATGCCTCCCTATGGCTTGCCCGGAAGTGCAACGCAGTCTGGCTGGAAGTCGAACTCGTCCAAAGGGGGCGGCGGCTACAACGAGCTGATGTTCGAGGACAAGGCCGGTTCCGAACTGGTCAATTTCCAGGCCCAGAAGGACCACAACCTGCTGATCAAGAACGACCGTACCAAGCTTGTCCAGCACGATCAGTCGGACCGCATCGACCACGACGCAAAGCATTCCGTCGGCCACAACCTCGATGAAGACGTCGGCAACAACAAGACGGTCAAGGTTGGTGTCGACCAGACGACGGATATTGGCTCCAACGACACCGAGACGGTGGGCAAAAACCGATCGTTGAAGGTGGGGTCCAATGAGACCATCAGCATCGGTTCAAACTCGACGGAGACGATCGGCGCCAATCATGCCCAGACGGTCGCCATCGCCCAAGCGATAACGGTTGGCGCGGCGCGGGTGGATACGGTTGGCGCGACTGAGACGCGTACGGTCGGGTCGGCGCAAACCAACACGATCGGGTCGACGCGCGCTGTCACCGTGGGTGCGGCCCAAACCCATCAGATCGGTGCCGAGGATAGCTGGAACATCGCCTCGAACCAGGAGGTGACGATCGGCGCTGACCAGACCTTCAACATCGCCGGCGACCAGAAATCGAAGATCGGCAAGGGAAGGCGGACCGAAATCTCCGCCGACGACGGAACCAAGGTGGGCGGCGCCTATGAGTTGCGGATCGCCAAGGCCAGCATGGTTCAGATCGGCGAAGACGGGAAGATGAATGTCGGCAAGACATTCCTGATCGAAGCCGGCGACGCCATTGCGCTGAAATGCGGCTCGGCGAGCATCTCCATGAAGAAGGACGGAACGATCACCATCGAAGGCAAGGACATCAGCATCAAGGGATCGGGCAAGATCAACATCAAGGCTTCCAGCGACATCGTCATGAAGGGCTCGGAGATCAAGCAGAACTGAGGGCGGCGGCAATGACCAAGACCGTGAAGCGCATCGATGGGGTTGTGATCGGAATTTTCCTTGGCTTGGACGGGGAGGCGCCGCTTGTCGTGTTCCCTGGCAATGCCAAGGAGACCGCGGTTCGGGCCCGCAGTCTGACTGAGATGAGTTCGGATATGATTGGCGCGGAGGTGGCGCTGCTGTTCGAGGGCGGCGACCCTGGCCGACCGCTGATCGTCGGGCGCATCGTCGAGCCCGTACGCAAGGCACAGACACCGCAGGTCGTCCGCGACGGCGAGCAGGTCAAGATCGTGGCCGGGGAGCGCCTCGAACTGCGCTGCGGCAAGGCCACCATCATCATGGAGAAGGATGGGCATATCACCATTCGCGGCAGCTATGTCACCAGCCATGCCAGCGCTGCCAACCGCATCCGTGGCGGCTCCATAAACCTAAACTGATGCCGAAGATCGTCCTACGCGAGATCGTGCGGCAGCATGCGGAAATGGCGGCATTTCTGTGGACCGTCTACGACCATCACCTGCTTCATCCGGATGAGAACCCCGACATGGACGAGGAGCGTCTTGCGCGGCTGGTCGAGCGGCTGGATGCCCATCTCGACGGCCTGCGCATTGCCGGCGAGACGGGGCGGGAGATCGCCGAGGAAATACATGCCGAGTATCCGGAAGCCGGAGAACTGTTCGTCTTGCGGATGCTTCAGCAAGGCGCACCGCAGCGAATAGCTGAACTCGACCTGGAAAAGGTTCGGGCCTATCTCAGCGCCAACGGCGGCTGATACGCCTGAGCAAGGTCGCACGGCCTGGTTTCAGGTGAGCTTGAAACCGTTGTCGTATTCGAGCGACAGCGTCTTCCATTTCTTGCCGTCGAAGCGCCAGGCGCTGTCGGTGCCCGCGACATAAAGATAGTCGCCGTCGGTACGGATGTCCGACGCGGTGCCGGTTTCCACCTCCAGGGGCACGATGGCGCTGCCTTTCTCCACGCCTATTCCGCCCTCGTCGCCCCAGTAGGCCTTGCCGTTGTAGGTGCGCACGGCGAGGTGGGTGGTGGCATCTGCCGGTTCGAGCTCGACCGCTTCCTCGTTGACGATGCGCAGGCACGTTCCGTCTTCGCCGGCGACCCGTATGGTGCCGTCCGCGGCAACGTCGATGCCGTAGAGCGATTCCTGGCGATGAAGCTCAAGTGCCTGCCACGTCGAGCCCGCGAGCTTGTGCACCGATCCTGATTTTCCGCAAACCCATATGCCGTGTTTCGCATCGCCGTGAATGTCCAGATATTCAGCCTGGGTGATCGGCGTGATCGGACGCCAATCGTCCCCAACCAGCCTTACGGCGCCGCCGGAAGAGCCGACCATCATGGCGCCGCCCGGATCCGCGGCCCAGACCTGGCGAAAACTCTCGGTGCCGACCTGATCGCGGGTCCATTGCTTTCCGCCATAGCGCCAGATCCAGATGGTTGCCTCGAGCGCAAACAGTTCGCCCGAGGGCGACGCCGACAGCGACGTCAGCCATTCGGACGTGAACAGGACGCCCTTCGCCGTCTTCGGATTGAAGTCGTCGACCACAAAGATGACCGACACCGTTGTGTCGTAGTCGGAATCCGCGAGCAGAAACAGAATGGCCACCTTGCCATTCCCCATCGGCGCGACCTGAAGGCATTCGATCGAGGTGTCCTCATCTTCGACGAAGTCTTCCAGCTCTTCCTTGTCCATCTTCAGCTTACCGATCATGGCTAACGCCTCCCTGGCGGTTGGCTAGGCGGAGATCATCCGGTTCAAGTGCAGTCCTTCTTCGACGTGGCGACGTCGGACGCCCTGACGACGACTTTCTTCGGATCTTTTCCGAGGCTCACGGCCTCCTTTTTCAATCGCTTCTTGGCAACCTGGGCGAGGCGACCCTGGTCGATTGCCTTCGGGCAGGTGTCGACACAGCGCTTCGTGTCCTTCACCTCCTGCGCATCCTTGCCCATGCTCTTTTTCTGATAGTCCTGGTTCGCCTTCCTGAGGCACTCCGCGGCAGCATCCTTCACTTCGTCAGGAATTTTTGGGTCATCCATGTTGTCGACCGTTGCCCTGGCGCATTTCTCGTTGAAATCACCGAGCTTTCCCTCCTGGTTGAGCTTGATCCACTTGGCCGCTTCCTGGGTCTTGAGGTTGTGAGGCGTCTTCGACCCCTTGCCGATGACTGTGCCGGTGGCGCCAGCTTTCTTTGCCTTGGCAGCTTCGCCCGGAACCCATTTCGCCTTCATGCAGATGCAGGGGGCCTTGCTTTCGTCATAGGCCTGACAGCAGTCCAGGGTCAGGTCGCGCACGCCCTTGGCGGTGAAAAAGCGCACTTCCGTGGTATGCTCCTTCTCGTATCCTTCCGGGCATTTCAGCTGGTTGTACGGCTTGATCTCCAGCATGCTGCACTTGAATGTTGCCGGCTTTGCCTTGGAGATGTTCGGCATCGGCGGTCCGCCGGCGGTCGGCGACGCGTGGTCATTGGAGCCGATATCGGAGAAGCGGCTGATGGGTTCGCCGTCCATCTTGACGTTGCCTGACCAGGCGTGCGCGTATTCCTTGCCCGTGTTCACCGAGGTGATGATGTTCTTCTTCGGCGCACATCCGGCCTCGTTGCCCGAACATTTCGTGTAGTAGGACTTGTTCTTCTGGGTGATCGTCTTGCCACCGATCTTGACCGTGCTGGTGCCGCTGTCGGTGTCGTCATCCATACTGAAGGTAGGATAGGGGATCGGCACGCCGGGCGGCGTCACGGGCGTCTGCGGCGGCGTGAAGCAGACATAGGGGAAAGCGGCAATGATCTTGTTGGCCTGCGCCTTGCAGGCGATCTCCAGACCGTTGGCATAAACGGTCATGCCGCTCTCCTCGATGCAAACACCGCAGCTCCACACGCGCCGTCATCCGACGACGCCTCGATGAGCACCGGATTGCCCGCCGCGTAGCCTTTAGTCGCCGCGGTCCAGGCCATTCCCACCATCACCGGAACCGCCGCGGCACCGATGTTGCCGAGCGATTCCGCAGGCGACCACAGATCCTGGAATTCGTGCCGGCCACGCAGCAGCCGGATCGAGGCAAGTGCGGTCTGCTTGAACCAGTATTGCTCACCGATAAGGTCGGAGATGCGGTAGCCCAGCCGGTTCATCTCGATGCCGGTTTCGCCAAACGCCGCTTCATAGGCCGCCGTCATGCCATCGGCCCGCAAGGGCAAATCGTCATGGTTGTAGATCGAAGCTGTTTCGCGTGAGAGGCCGAGGCCGAACAGCTGAAAGTTTCCGCCATTCGGGCGGGTGCACAACACCGCCGCCGCTGCCTCGCCGGGAATGAAGCCGTTCGAGTTGTCGGCGGTCAGCAGACGGCGTCCCTTGAGATAATGGGAAATCGTCGGCGCGGTCAGATAGCTGTCGACGCCAGCGATCATCACATAGGGCACTTCGCCTGATGCCAGGAGCCTGCGGGCATGATCGAATGCGACATGTCCGGCCGGGCGCCCATGCGCCACGGTGCGGGAGCGGCTATGGGGGGCGACCTTGACGATTTCGCCGATCCGCCTGAGGAGGCCGGAGTTGTCTCGCACCGGCCTGCCTGGGCGGTTCTCCTCGGGAAGGCAGAGGATAAGTGCCGTCTGGCCACGCGCTTCAGGCGCGCGCTCGAACGCCTCGGTGATGGCGCCAGCTGCCAGATGCGCCATGCGCTTCTCGCCGATCCAGTTGCGCGGCAGTGGTACCGGCGCGCCGGTGAGCCATCCCTCCGGCGAGCCGAGGAAGCGCGTTTCCTGGAAGCCGTCCAGACGCGCGCGCATGGCCGCGCAAGCAGAAGGCGCATCAAGCCCGACGGCCGTGGCCATGCCGATCGAAATGACTGCGACGCCTGCGCTCATGCCTCTTCTTCCTCCGGCGCGACCCCGTCAGCACGGACGAACGTGCGGCCGGCTGCCCGTGCCCGCAACATGGATTCGGTGGGAGGGCCGACCCAGCATTCGGTAAAGTCCAGGATCGTGCGCTCGATCCGCTGCGCAACCCGCCAGACCAGTTGGTAGCGGCGGTTTTCCGGATCAAACAGAATAGTGTCGGGGTGCAGCACGCCCTCGAAGCTCTTGGCGCCATCCTTGAACAGGGTCATCTCAAGGCCTGTCGGTGGCAGTCTGAAGCTTACCCGACCGTCGGGCGTCAGGTTCACCAGTTGCACCTCTTCGCCGCCCCTTGGATGGTCGATCTGCTGGTCGGGCGGAGCCATCTGCAAATAGCGCTCGTCGAAGTCGGACGGCAGGAACGGGAAGATGTTTTTCGTCCAGTTATCGTCGTATGTGCCGCCATGTTCGATGCGACCGGGCCAGCCGCGGCCCATGGGCCCGAAGCTCATCGGTGAGTAGTCGCCGAAGGGTGAGCGGACTTCCTCGCCGACCTTCTGTGTGTTTGGCAGCCGCAGGCCCGGAATGAGGTGCTGGTTCCTGGTGCGCGACCAGCCGGTGCCGACCGGATTGGCGGCGTAGACGCCCGGCATCTTGTCCTCGGGGTCAAGCTTGTCGACCCCGCCCCAGGCAACATCATAGCTGATCGGCAGCTTCAGAAAGGGCTGAGGCGCGGTCGCGGTGAAGACCGGGCCGATGGCGCGCCATTCGCGATGGCCGACCACCTCGAACAGTTTTGACCAGTTGCCGACCTTGATGCCCACTGGCACACGTTCCGCCGGCCGGCCGCCGGGCGCATAAGCACAGCCATTGGCAATCACGTCGCAGCGCGGTTTGCGGAAGGCAAAATCGGTTTCCCAAAGCGTGGCGGAATAGCCCGGGACGCCCGTTTGCGTGTCGGCAAAGACCAGCGGCGCCTGCTCGGCCGATTTGCGCACCAGTCCGCCAGGGGCGTCGGGAAGGTCGAACGTGCCCTTGACCACGACGACGATATATTCGTGGGCCGCCTTGTCCATGGCCACGGTGAATTGATGGACATAGCCGGTCTGGTTCCAGATCTGCATCAGCTGGTCTCCCAGCTCGCGGTAAGAAGCCGGTCCAGAGCGGCTTGCGGGGCTGCCGGATCGACATCCACCGGCACCCACGGGCCGGCCCACAAGACCATGCCGAGCACCGGCTCTCCAGTCATGTCGACGATTGGAAACGGCAGCTCGGCAAGGCTGGCGGCGAATTCGTCGGCGCCGACATAGCCATAGCGCGCCGCGTCGGCCGCCATCTCGATGTCGTCGAACCATTTCGCTGCCATTTCAGCCACGCCGGATTTGGCGGCGGCGAGGGGGGCTGCGACGGTCAGCGGAAAACGGCGGCCGGCGCGATCGTTGCTCGTCACGACGATGCCGGCCATCGGGCCATTGGCATCAGGGCCGAGCAGAAAACGCAGTGCGACGTCCTCCGGCCAGGCGCCCGAGCTTTGCAATGGCGCCAGATAGCTCGCCACCCAACGGTCCCATGCGCGCACGAAGTCGCCCGGAAGCCCCCGGCCGACAAAATCTCCGGTCGCAGGGATCTTGCCGTAGAAGCCGGTGGCTAGATGTTCTGCGGGCACGTGAACCTCTTGAACATCTGGAGGTTGTAGGGGTTCTCCACGCTTGCCGCCTTGAGCTCGAAGTCGGCGTAGAAACTCTTGGCGCCAAGGCGCAGATTGTAGACGTCGGACAGCGATGTCGCGGTGAAGCGCCCTTTGGTGAGTAGCCTGAGCCAGGCCCAACTCCCGGTTTCATTGACGATGACTTCAGGCGAGCCGTCGATGGGCTGGAAGGCCAGCGAGATGGTGCCTGTGCCGTCCTTGCCCGGCCAGGTCATCGGCTGCGGGCGGGTGGCGTTGTTGTAGTAGACCAGGCTTTGGCCATCGAGATTGAGCGTGACCCGCGTGACGGTCGGCGACAAATCCTTGGGCTCGAGCGTAAAGCTCATCAGGGGCCCCGTGCCTCCAGGAAACAGGTCGTCGCGGATGCGGCGGGCCTGCTCGAAGGCGGCAAGCGCCGAGGAATCCAGCCCCATGTCGGCACGCCACGTCCATGGTTGCTTGGCGGTGTCGACATAGCTGATCAGGTGGTCGTTGGTGAACGCGTCGATCAGTCCACCGGGGCCGAACAGGCGGGCGAAATCGCGGACGTTGACGTCAACGGCACTCTCCGGGCTGAACGGGTAGCGGTTGGTCAGCGCGGCCTGGCAAAATGGCAGGATGTCGGCGCGCCAGATGGCATTGAGCTCGGAGGTGACGGCCTTTTCGGTCAGGCCGCTGGTGTCGCCGGCGATGCCGCCGAGCCAGTCGTCGATCGGATCGGGCAGGATCTGCGCCTGGCGGGCGACGGCCCCGGTCAGTTCGGCAAGGCCGCCTTGCTTCTTGATGGCATCCTGGGGATCGGGGTTGGCGGTGACGGTCTGCAGCACATTCGACAATGCCGTGAGGGCAACGACTGCCGCGTCGAGCATCGGCGGCTGGCCGTCGACTTCGGCGACCGCACTTTTCAGCGGCTTGAAGTGCTCGGCGACGAGCGTGCCCGTCATGTCGACCTCCGCCGCCGAACCGGCGCGCGGCAACAGCTTGGCGCCTGCCTTGGCCAGTTTGCCAACCTTGCCGAGCTTGCCCAATAGCTTGGAGGCACCTTTCGAGGCGGCCTTGTTGTCGCCCGCCGGCTCCTCGTCGGAGCGGATGAGATCGGTCTCATGGACGACGGCGGTGACGAGGCGCTTCAGCGCTGAATCAGCGCTCGACAGGTCCTTCAGATTCTCGCTGGCAACGTTGAGATCGGTCAGTGGCGCGAGACGGATGTCGCGCAGCAGGCTGTCCCACTGGGCAATGAAATCCTCGTAGTAGAGTTTGAGAATGTCCTCGGACAGCGCCGACACCGAGGTCTCGGAATTCTCTTCGCAGCCGCCGGCGAAGACGGCGCGGTCGAGTGCCGCCTGGGCGGCGACATCCTCCAGCCGGTCGAGAATGACGTCGTGGAAGCCGGCATAGGTGAATGCGCCGGGCAGGCCGACACGCATCGTCTTGTCGGAGCGGCGGGCAAACACCTTGGAGCCGTTGGGGCCGGCAAAATTCGCCGGGATCCATTCTTTCAATTCGGAGACGGCGGGATCGGCCAGCAACTGCTTGTAGGCGCGTGCCGGCAGCGAAATGGTGCAGACGCTTTTCAAGGCCTCGGCGACAAGCGCCGGATCGGGTGCGACATAACTCGCGTCGATCGTCATGCGGCGAATGGCGGCAAGCTGGTGCTCTTCGGCGTTGGGCGTCGGGAAGGGCGCGACGGGCGCGAATTCAGGCAGGTCGTTGACCCACCAGCTCTGGGCGAAATCCGCGTCCATCTGGGAAAGGCCGGTCATCATGCGGTAGGTCTTGAGCGCCCCGAGCATGAATTCCGGATCGCGGACCTGGCGCCACATGGTCGTTTCAAGCAGGGCGACCATGCGTGGTTCGAGGATGTTGCGCAGGGCGTGGTTGTAGCTGTCGGCCTGGGCCCGCAGCAGCTCCGGCGAGGCTGTCGGACCAACCAGGTCGCGAATGCCGCTGGGTGGTGGCGTTCGCGCATTGGTGACCTCGTCCATCGCAGCCAGTGCCACATCGATGTCGGGCGCGTCGACAGGGGCTGGAGCCGCTGCGAATGGTGCAAGCGGCGCCTGCAGCGCCTCCAGCTGGCCGGCCTGGGCGGCGATGGCATTGCGGTTGTCGTAGTAGGACAGACCGAACAGCGCTCCGGCGAGCAGCACCGCAGCGCCGGAGGCTGCAGCAGCGCCGCGCCAGATCCAGGTCCGGCGGCGTTGTGCCAGGGGGTCGAACATGCCGAGCCCGGCTTCCCTGAAGATCACTTCGGTGAGCAGGTTCTTGAGGAAGAAGCTGCGCTTTTCGACGCGCGGCGACGACATGGCACGACGCGGCGGCAACCCGAACGAGGAGGACAGCGCGGCGGTGAGCCGGTCGATGGGCGCGCCTTCCTGCGTGGCCGATGTCAGGTAGACGCCGCGCAGCCAGGCGCTGTCTTCATAGCGGCTTTCGCCGAAGATCTGTTCGACGAGCAGACGGATGGGTTCGGACAGGCTTTCGACCTGGGCCGGGAACCTGAAGATTTCGGCGCGTGCGGCGAGGCTGTCTTCGTCCTCGAGGCGAGGGACGAGGCGCCGCTCGAGCTCGGTCGCCAGCAGCGAGATCTCGCTTGCGACCATCTTGCCGTCGACACGTGCGTCCGGCGCGAATGTCGTACCCCAGACCTGCTCGCGGGCTGAAGTCGACAGTCCGCCGAAGAAGGGCTCGAAGCCCTTGATCAGGTCGGCCTTGGTCAGCATCAGATAGACCGGGAGCCGGATTTCGAGGCGTTCGTTCAGTTCGGCAAGGCGGCGGCGGATCTTGCGGCCATGTGCCTTGATGGCTTCGTCACCCTCCGAGAACGCATCGATCGACTGCGCGACGATGACGCCGTTCAAGGCGCGCCGGCCGCGATGTTTCTTCAAAAGGTCGAGGAAACCGAGCCATTCGGCGGCGTCGACATCGGGTTGGCTTTCCTGCTGCACGTAGCGGCCGGCGGTGTCGATCAGCACCGCGTGTTCGGCAAAGAACCAGTCACAGTTGCGGGTGCCGCCAACGCCCTGGATGTCGTCGGTGAGGTCGATCGGGAAATTCAGCCCGGACTGGCGCAAGGCCGTGGTCTTGCCGGTGGCCGGTGGTCCGACGATGACGTACCATGGCATGTCGCGCAGCAGCTTGCGGCCACCGAGCTTGCGCCGTTTCATCTCGTCCATCAGCCCCTGGAACTTCGCACCGACGGCGGCAACGCTCTGCTCGCCCGCCGTCAGCGGCTTTTCGACCGGGGCCGCGGCGATCTCGGCGACGAACATGCGATTGGCGCGGATGGCGCGGCGCTGCGCCAGGATCAGCCAGATCAACCACAGGATGACAAGGCCAGCGATCAACGCCATACGCACCGTTTCGGACGCGAACGGCGTGCTCTGGCCGACCGCGACGATGGGGCCGAAAATCCAGATGATCAGCGAAAGCAATGTCAGGCCGATCAGCGTCCAGAGCCACCGCGATGTCAGTACCGACCAGAGGAAGCGCAGGATGAACATCTGTCACAGCCTCTTTTCAACCAGCACTTCGACCCGGCGATTGAGCGCGCGGCCCTCGCGCGTGCCGTCGTCGGCAACGGGATCGGTGGCAGCACGTCCTTCGGAACGGACCCGCTCCCGCGGCACGCCGTTCCGGACCAGCATGTCGGCGATTGTTGCAGCGCGGGCCTCCGAAAGGCGCTGGTTGGTGGAAAGCGGGTTGGTTCGTTGCAGCGGGATGCCGTCGGTATGTCCGACTATTGTGACGTTGCCGATCAGTTCCTGGTTCTCGACGATCACCTTGGCGATCGCCTCGATGAGGGGCTGGAAGCCATCGGTTAGTTCGGCGCGTGAAGACTGGAACAGCTCCGGATTTGAAGCCTGGATGACGAGACGGGCAAGCGAGACGCTTTCAGCGCCCTTGAGTGCCGGGCGAAGGCCCTCGGGCGTGGCCGCGGCGAATTCCGGCAGCAGCGCGAAGTCGACCGTTTCGACCGGCGGTGCTTCCGCCTTGGGCGTGGTTCGCAGCACCTCGGCGCGGTCGGCCGGCGGAAGCGCACGGACGAGTGCCGAGAGCTGGACGGCCTGGTTGCTTAACCCCAGCGAGAAGGCGATATAGATCGCCGTGGCGAGCACCGCAGCGATGACCCCCATAACCCAGATCGGCACGGTAAAGCGCGGCGCCTCGTCAGCGGCGACCACGCCGCGCCAGTTGGGCGACAGCGGCGCGTCCTCGGCATCGGCGTCACGCAGGAAGCGGGCCGCGGCGACACGCACGGCATTGAGCGACCTGTCGCCCGAACGGCCCGGCACCCGGTACTTGCCGCGGAAGCCCAGCGCCATGCAGTGATACTGCAGTTCCAGCATTTCCTTGTCGCGGTTGGGGTGACGTTCGAGCTCCTCCAGGCGCGAGAAGAACTGGGCACCGGCATCGACGTCGCCGCGCAACATGACAACCAATGGTTGCCGCGGCCAGGCGCTCGAGCCGCCCCACGGCGTGTTCAGCGCGAGATCGTCGAGCAAGGCTGCCACCGCCCATGCGGCCTGATCCGCTCGCTCGACCGACGATCCGGCGGCAACGGCGGCATCGCGCCCGCGCACCAGTTCTTCCTGCAGGCGGGTGCGAAGGTGCTCCGGGTTCTCGGGCGGCAGTGCGTTTTCGAGTTCGGGCGCGAATTCCAGCAGGGCCGAAAACGCATTGACCAGTGTGTTTGGATGGGCGCGCGAGCGCTTCAGCGGCGCGGACGAAAACGGCATCGGCATGCGCGGCTGCGGCGTGCCGACCATGCGTATCCGGGTACGCTCACGATCCTCCGACAAGCCGAAAGGATCGTCTTGGCTCATCGCGTCACCTGTTCACCGAATAGCAATCGACCTGCGGCTCGCTCGGCAGCACGCCGGAAACGCCAATGACGAATCCGGGTGCATCGAGGAGGGAGGCCCAGTGCTCGCTTCTTTGATCCAGTTCAAGGCAAAGGCGGTCGCCGTCATAGGGGATCTCGCGCGGCTGCGAATGCAACGGCTTGAGCGGAATGCCCGGCAGGCGTGACTTCCACAGGCCTTCGAATTCGCTTGCCGCGCCCACGGTCGCCTGGTTGACGAAGATCTTGCGCAACGCGTCCTCCGACAGTTCGGAGCCGACGCGGATGACGATGCGGCTGGCGACAAGCAGCTTCGGGTTGTCGATGCGCACCTTCCACACATTGGTCGAGTGGCGCATGACGGGCAATGCCCGCGATTTCGGCTCGACATAACGCAGGCTGAGGATCAGCGAGCGCAACGTGTCGGCAAGCGCCGAATAGGCCGGACCCGGCGCCATGTGGTCATAGACAGGCAGTTCGGCAAGTCGGCGCGAATTCGAGCCGTAGGTCGCCATGGAGCCTGCAAGCCCGGCAAGCTCGAGATAGAG
This sequence comes from Aminobacter aminovorans, assembly GCF_900445235.1. Taxonomy (NCBI): domain Bacteria; kingdom Pseudomonadati; phylum Pseudomonadota; class Alphaproteobacteria; order Hyphomicrobiales; family Phyllobacteriaceae; genus Aminobacter; species Aminobacter aminovorans. Next base: position 3,233,782 of record NZ_UFSM01000001.1, read on the forward strand.
CTCGGCCGGATGGAAAATGTCCTGGGCCAGCATATGCGCCAGGCGCGGCCGTGCGGCATTGGCAAGGTTGAGCATCAACAGGTCCTCGACGCTGCGGCCGGGGCCGCCGAGCACCATCTTGGCATGCGCCTCGGCGATCTGGTCGAGACCGGTGATGACCTCCTGGAGAAGCTGGGCGTACCAATGGACGGCGCCGGTCGCGAGCGTCGGCGGCAGGAAGTCGGCATCCAACGAGACGCCACCATCGGCGCGGAGGCCGGTGATTTCGGTGATCGGCAGCGCCGTGTAGCCACCGACCGATTTTCCGGGCGCGAGCAGCAAGGCCTGAGGGCGGGCGATCTCGATCTCCTCGGGATCCGAACCGCCTTGCACCGCATCGCGGACGGTGACGATGCGGCCGCGGTAGCGCGCGCCGCTGGTCTCGGCATGCGCCGGATCGAAGCCGACGCCGCCAGGCGGCTCCAACGGTACCGCGATCAGCACCGGGCCTCCGCCCATGTCGGCGGTGATGGCGAGCGGCTTTGGCGCGTCCATGGTGTCGGGAATTGCGAAAGGCGTGCCGTCGGGAAAGATGCCACGCGCAGAGAGGACGGCGACCTGTCCGGCTTCCAGCAGGGCAGGGTCGAGGGTGAGGGTGCGAAAGCCGTAGGTGTGCAGTTGCCCGGCCTGCAGCGCGCCGCGCACCGTCGCCTCGATGAAGCGGTCCTGTTGCTGGAAGTGCTGGGTCCGAAGGAACAACCCTTCGGACCAGAGCACCCTGTTTGCGTCGGTCATGCGGCAACTCTCTGCATCGACAACCCCTGATATGGCCCGGTCAGGCCGAAATGCCTCCGCTGCCGAGTCTCACGGTGATGGTCACCGTCGAACCCGGCGAAACCGACTTCGTCGTCCGCCAGGTGCGACCTGTGGGTTCGCGAACAAGGGCGACGAAGCCGAGCGCGGTTGCCTCCGGTTCGACGGTGATCGTCTTCGATGCCGCCGCACCGGGTCCGACCGAAAGCTGGTCCGAGCCGATGAGATCGCCGGCAAGTGCCGAACCCGCGTCACCCTGCAGCGCGAAATAGTCGGCCGAGTTGAACTTGCCCGTGCTTTTCAATCGCATGACCAGAACCGTCACCGGCCTGTCGCCGCCGTCAGGTCCGGGATTCATGCCGGCTTGACCGCTCACATTGACGGTAACGGTGGACGGTTTCGGTGGCCCGCTCTGGCAGGCGGACACCAGTCCTGTAGCGCCGAGAGCGATAATGAAGTCGCGCCGGTCGATCATGCGTCACTCCTCTTCATATGCGTTGCGGAAGTCGGCCCCTATTTCGCCCATGAAGCGCGTCTCGGCGCTCACGGCGATCTCGCGATGGCGTTTCTTGTAGAGATCCCAAAGCTTGGCGCTGCGGCCGCCGGCGAGCAGTTTCTCGATCGACGAGCTCGACTTCAGCTCCTCCTCGAGCGCGACGGGATCGAAGCGGTCGATCATGTGGCGCAGCGCGCCCTGCAGCCCGCGCCAGGCGCGAACATGATGATGGGCGAGGTCGCGGATCGCATCCGCTATGGCCGGCTCGCCGGCGAGAAAACCCGGGCTGCGTTCGGCCAGGATGGTTGCCAGCGCATCGTCGACGGTGGGCAGGAACTTGAGCGGGTTGACCTCGGACGAGCCGACGATGGTCTGCTCGATGCGGGCGTTGCCCTTTTCCTCGGCGCGCTTGCGCAGGAGTTGCATCAGGCCTTCGAGCATCAGGCGATATTCGCGGCCGAACTTCTCCATTTCGACAAGCGGATCGCGATTGGAGGCGACGCTTTCATCAAGGCCCAGTCCGCGCAGGAAGGCGGACCTGAGTGCACTGTCGGAGGGAGCGGTCGTGGGGGCCGGCGAGCTTGCCGCTGCCTTCTCCCGCGCGCGCAGGGACATCGGTGGTGGAGGCGGTGCATCTGGCAAGCGAACCGGCAGATCCCAGGGTGCCGGCGAGGCCGGTCTTGCCGAGGCGGAGGCAGGGGCGGGATCGCCTGGCTTTGCCTCGGCGACAGGTGGAGGCAATGCCACGGGCGGCAGGTCGAAACCGTCATCGAATGACGGCGACTGCGTCACGACCGGCTCCGACCTTTGCTTGGGCGGCGGCGTTTCGCTCGAAGCGACGCCAAAAGGATCGGCGAAGGCCGCCGTACCGTTCTGGACGTCGTCGGCATGGCCGTTTGCAACAGGTGTCGCCACCGGATCGAGGCTGAACGGATCGTCGAAGGCAGGCGAATTCCGCTCGGAGCCGCCGGCACGCTCATAGGCACGGAACGCACCGGGTTCGGGATGCTCGAACGGATTGGGGAGATCTGCGGGGCGGGGACGCTGAGGCTCTTCGTCGGTCTTGAGCGAGAAGAAATCGTCGCCACCGAGACCAGCCGGTGCGCGAGACGGCGCAGGCGCCGGTTGCGCCACCGATGTCCTGGATGGTGCCGGCTTGAAGTGTTGTTGGTGACCTTCGGTCGGCTGCAGCTCGACCGAAACGACATAGTCACCGAGACGGAGCCGCATGCCATGGCGCAGCCGCGCCGAATTGCCCGGGCCAAGCGCGCTGCCGGCGTCGTCGATGAAGAGGCCGCTGCTCGACGTGTCGATGACGATATAGCCGTCCTGCCCTGATGTGATCTTGCAGTGGGCGCGCGAGACGAACATGTCTGGGTCGTCGATCTGCCAGTCCGCATCGGGACTGCGACCGATCACCAGTTCACCCTGATCCAGCCGGGTCTGGCGCACTGCCTGTGCGCGCGGTCCCTGCTCGAGCGTGAGGAGCAAGCTCATGCCCCGACTCCCGCCATTTCGGGCCGCCAGCCGACGATCGTCCGCAGGCGCATATCCTCAGCATCGTCCCTTTCCGCAGGGGGCGCAAGCCACGCAGTTCGGCCGAGCTGCGCAGCCCCGATGCGGGCCGGCGGCACCTCGTCGCGGGCCAGCACGATCCTGAGATCGACGTCGAGCAATTCACCGAGGAGGTCGCTTATGGCGCGCTTCAGAACAGCCAGCCGCCGGCTGCCGGGAAGGAAGGATGAATAGGTATTCAAATCGAGCGGGCCGAGGCGCAGCTCGACACGGTTTTGCCGGCTGAAGCTGCGCGGACCGATGGTCGCACTTCTGCCCAGCGAAGCGCTGGCCATGCCGAGTCTCGTCTGCAGCGCGGCTGGAATCTCCAACCAGGACGCTACGAACTCCTTCAGCTGGACCCTCACATTGAACACTTCAGCGATAAACAGGGTCAGCCGCTCGGGTCCGTCGACCTGTCCGGCAAGGGCCGCTGCCTGGCGGAGTTTGACCGAATCGACGTCCGGATCCTCGGCATTGTTGGTTTCGGGTAGTCCGGTGCCCGCCATAGCCTCCAGCATCGTGCGGACACGCCCGCCGACGGCACGCTCGACCTGCACGCCTGGATGCGCATCCGCCCAGGCGCGATAGAACAGAGCGATCATGCGGTGCTGCAGGATGTTGACGAACTCGACGAAGGTCGTGTCGCTTGTCTGGTGCGCGTCGGCACCGGCAAACCAGCGCTGCGACATGCGATCGAGCACCCACCTTGTCACATGCAGCGGCAGCGGGCCTTCCGGGCCAAGCACCCCCAGATTGGCGACTGTGACACGCGCGGCACCCTTGTCTGTGGCCGCCTCGAACTTGACGACGTCCTGAGTCGCAAATCCGAGGCGCACATGCTGGCCGAGACGCGCCGGCTCGCGGTCAGGACGACCGGAATGGCCGAACAGACGGCCGCCCCGGTTCTCAAGCTGGCGCAACAGCTCGAAAAAGTCGTAGCCCTCTGTCAGCGTGTCTGGCGCCGCCGCTAGATCAGGAAGCGGTTGCCGGGCGTCATCGGCCATGGCACATCCTCCTGCTTCTGGAGCAGCCGCGTGCGGGTACGCACGAAGCCATTGATACCTGCGTGGCGGGCAAACAGGCGCGCCAGAAGAGCGGAAAGCAGCAGCGAGCTTTGCCCCGAAAGGACCGACTGGTCGATGTGGAGCAGGATCTCGGTGCCACGGCCGAAGCACATTGGCCCGGGTATGGCCAGGCGCTCGATCACCGGCTGGGAATCGATGCGGACGATCGAGCGGACGTGACGGGCAAGTCCGGGATCGCCGCGATCGGCATAGAGGTCGAGCAGCGCGTGCAGCGGATCGACGCCACGCCCCTCCTTGGCCAGGCTGAGGAAGTTGAGCGCCAGTTGCGCCACCAGCCGCCAGGCGAGTTCATCGGCACGAGATTCCGCATCGGCTCCGGCAGGCAGCGCCGCCGGAATAGATGGCTGCGGCGCACGCAATGCCCCGAGCAGCCGTACCGCTTCGACGGGATCGCCGCTCTCCAGCGTCAGTGTCGGGTTGTCATCGAGGATCGGCAGGTCACGGTTGGTGCAGAGCGCCGTGACCTCGATGCGCTTGAGCGGCCGCCCGGCGGGAATGCCTGCCGGGCGCGAGATCGCCAGAAAGACATCGTCACCGGTGTAGGAGGTGCGCGTCATGCCCTCGCGACGCTCGTCTTCGGTGGCGCGGCGCGGGCGGCGTTCGATCGAATAGACCCAGCCACTACCCCTGTTTTGCCCCAGGCTGAAAAGTGCCGGTATCTCGGCATCGGGTCCCTGGGCCTCGGCGTCCTCGACATGGGTGACGCGGAAAATCTCGAAATCCCGGGGCCGGGTGCGATCGGCATAAAGCACTTGCCGCGTCTTGCGCGCATCGAGTTCGATGACGTTGCATTCGCGCTCGAACAGATTGATCACGGGCGTCGCAAACAGTTCGAAATCGGCGGGAGCAAGGTCGGCGAGCTCAGGCACGGACCGGCGCAGCAAGAAGAAGATTTCGAGCCCGGCCTCGGTACCGCGCACCACCGGCAGCAGGCCTTGGACACGCGCATAGTGGAAGCGCTCCGGCATCATGAAGTACTCGCGCAACAGCCGGTAACCTTCAAATGTCGGGCGCGTGCGCGGCATCAAGGCCTCGCTGTCGCTGATGCCGATCATCTCCGGTTGGGGCAGGACCGTGAGCTTTCCTGACTTGCCGTTTTGACGGGCGCCGATTGCAGTGCAGACGCCGAAGATCGTATCGAATAGCAGCGCAGCTTTGGTGCGCCCGGCAAAATGCAGGTCGAGCCGGTCGAGCCCCAGCTCGTTGAGCTTGCCTTTGCCTGACCTGGCAATGGAAACGCGCAGCGCCGCTTCGCACACGACACCGCTGATCGGCGAGATCCCGGCTGCGGCGAGCGCGCTGCGATCCTGGTAGTAGCCGACCGATGCAATCTCGATCGGCCACAAGGTGACATCCTGCGCCGTCGTGAAGGTGGAACGGGTGGAAAGGCTCGGCTGCAGGTTGGCGACCAGTCGGGTGCCGCGTTTGACGACATGGCCGGCATTCATCGTCTGGATCTGCTGGCCTGGTTTCAGCACGGCCATGGTGACGGCAGGCGCCTGCGTCAGCAAATCGGGATAGAGGACTTCAAGGACGCTGCGCGCAAACCTCGAGCGTTCGGCATCGACCTTGAGCCGGGTGCGTGCGGCAAGGAAGGCGACACCGTCGAGCAGGCGCTCGACATAAGGGTCGGGGCAGGGCACGGTATCGAGCGAGAGGTTGCGCGCGACCGCCGGATGCATGTCGGCGAACTCAGCTGCAAGCGTGCGGATGTGGGTCAGCTCCTCCTCGTAATACTCCAGGAAGATCCGATCCATTCTATGCCTCGCCGTATTCGGTCCGCGCCAAGCCGTTGTCGAGGTTGATCGTGGTCCTGAGCCGCAGCCGTTCCGGCGTCGGCGTCATGATCAGGACCCCGTCGATTTCGATCTTGATGCCCATGCTCTTGTCGTTGAGGGTGACCGTGACCTTGGTCGCGCTCTCCTTGAGACGCGGCTCGAAATTGGCCAGGACCGTCTTGATTTCGCGGGCGAGCGCATCCTTGTCGAAGTCGCGCGACGACCGGCCGGAGAATGAAGGCACGCCGTAATTGACCACGCTGCGCCGCACCTCCGGGAAGTCGTCGAGCTTCAGGCGGTTCTCGGCCGCCTGCTCGTCCTCGACGTCGGACAGCAGCGGGACGGCATCGAAGCGTTCGGTGTTGAACAGTGCCTCGATGTCACGGCGCACCGCCTCGCGCAGGACACGCGCCGACACGACGATGCCCCGGTTTTCGAGCTCGACCCGGTTACGGTTCAGGAAGACGAGCCTGTGCAGGCGCTGCTTGTGGTCGGGCGTGAGATCGAGATCGGAATCGATCGCGCGCGCACTGCCGCTGGCGAACGCTTCGACACGCTCGCTGCCAAGTTCATTGTCCAGTGCCCGGTGCAAGGCTTCGATTTCCGAGCTTAGTCCTGGCAGGTCGTTCACCAGCCGGTCCCATAGCGAAGGCTGCGACGCCTCTCGCCTTGCTTGCTGAACTCCACTGGCCTTCATCATGCAACACCAGGGCGTCTATGCGGCGCGTCACAAGCCGGTTGCAACGCTCATCTCTTGCGTATGGTCGGTGTCGTAGACCAGCTCGATCGTCTTGTAGGCGAACTGCACGAAGTCCTCGAGCGTGTCGCTGTTGGTCGTGCTGGCGCCGAAGCCATAGGATACGACTGACGCCTCCTTCATGGTGACGACGAAATAATCGCTCGTCTCGCCATCGATCGTGCGGCGGCAGGAGATCACCACTTCGTCGAACTGCTTGTTCTCGTGACATGCCTTGGCCAGATATGGCGACGACATGTCGACGTCCTTGGAGCAACTCACCGTGCCGAGTGCGACACGGCCTTTGCGCGAAAGCGAATTGGGATCGAATGGCGCAACCATGTTGAAGGCGACGTTGAATATCTCGATCTCCTCGTCGTGGCCGTCGCGCGTGCTCGGCCCCTTGATATCGGGAACCTTCAGGAAGCCGTCGATCTTCGTGGATTTTCTGAGATCGTCATCCGATGCCATTGTCTCTCTCCGTTACTGAACAGTTCAGGACTTGACCGAAGGCAGCTCCGACACGAGCCGAAGCGACGCGTTTATTCCTTCCAGTTGATAGTGCGGGCGCAGATAGAAGCGGGCGTTGTAGTAGCCGGGACGGCCCTCGACGCTGTCGACCTGGACCTCGGCGGCTGCCAGCGGGCGCTTGGCGCGGGCCTTGTCGTCGGCAAAGGCCGGATTGGCCAGCACATAGCGGTTGATCCACTCGGTCAGCCATATCTGCATATCGGCACGTTCCTTGAAGGAGCCGACCTTGTCGCGCGCGATCGCCTTGAGATAGTGGGCAAAGCGCGAGACAGGGAACAAATAGGGCAGGTTGGCGCTGAGCCGTTCGTTGGACTGCGCGTCGGGATCGACAAGCCGGCCGGCCCGGGTTTCATCGTCCTGCAGCGAATGGGCGCCGATGAAGGCGGCGAGATCGGTGTTCTTGCGATGCAGGATCGGCATCAGCCCGAGCTTGGCAAGTTCCGCCTCGCGCCGATCGTCGATGGCCACTTCGGTCGGGCATTTCATTGCCACCGAGCCGTCGTCTGTGGGGAAGCTGTGCACCGGCAGGTTGATCACCGTGCCGCCATTCTCGACGCCGCGGATCTGGGTGCCCCAGCCGAACAGCTTGTGGCTGCGGTTGATGTTCACGCCCATCGGGAAGGCGGCATTCATCCAGACATATTTGTGGTGGTCGCCCTGGACCTCCTCCTCGAAGGCGAAGCCCTTTACCGGTACGGTGTCGGCTCCATAAGGCAGCCGGGCCAGGACGCGCGGCATGGCAAGGCCGATATATCGGGCGTCCTCGCTCTCACGCAGCGACTGCCATGAGGCGTAGGCCGGATTGGAGACGATCTGCTGCAGGTCCTGCGGATTGGGCAGTTCCTGCCAGCTGTCCATGCGGAACAGGCGCGGCGAGGCGGCAGCAATGAACGGCGTATGCGCAGAGGCGCAGACGCCGGAGATGTTGCGCAGAAGCCCGACGTCACGCGGGTGGTTGGAGAATTCGTAGGCGCCGATCAGGCAGCCGAAGGGCTCGCCGCCGAACATCGAATATTCGTCGGTATAGACCTTTTTGAAGACCGGGCTCTGGTCCCACATCTGGCCTTCATAGTCCTCCAGCGTGTCGGCCAGCTGTTCCTTGGAGATGTTCATCACCCGGATCTTCAGCTTCTGGTCGGTCTCGGTGTTGTTGACGAGATACCAGAGACCGCGCCAGGTGCCTTCCATCTCGCGCACTTCCGGTGCGTGCAGGATTTCGTTGAGCTGGACGGTCAGCATCTTGTCGATGCCGGCGATCAGCGACTTGATCGACTTGATCGCATTCGACGAGATGGTGGTCGTCTCGGAGCGCGACTGTGCGGCGAGCGCGAGATTGCGGACAAGCTGCTGCAGCTTCTCGCTATCGTCTTTCCTGACCTTGAAGTCCTTCTCCAGCAGATCGCTGAATTCACCGAGGTCGATGGCCTCTGCCTCGGCGACCGTCGGGCTCTTTTGCTGCTCGGCCATGGCTCTATTCCTCGACCTTGTCGCTGTCGGAGAGCGCCTGGCTGGCGATCTGGCCGAGCAGCGGCTCGTTGTTCAGCAGTTGGGCGATGCGCTTTTCCGCATCGGCGCGGCCGTCCATGAAGCCCAGCAGCTCTTCCAGCTGGCGGCGCATCTTGAGGATTTCGGCCAGTTGCGGGACCTGCTCGGCGATCTTGTCGGGGGCGAAGTCGCCCATCTTGGAGAAGGTCAGGTCGATCGCCAGCTCTTCCTCCTGCTCGGCACCCTCGGCCTGGGGCAGGGTATTTTTCACCCGCGCCTTTACCCGCGGTCCGAGCGCTTCCATGAAGCGCGGGAACCTGTTGGCGTCGGTCTCGACGAAGGTGCGATCGAGCACCGTCTTCTGCGCTTCCTTGGTCTGCGATGATCCGGCGAGATCGGCCATCACGCCCATCACGAAAGGCAGTTCTATCGTCGTCGGGCTGCCGTAGGTCTCGACGTCATAGGCGATCTGGACGCGCGGGGCGCGGTTACGCTCGATGACCTTTGCTTTGCTTTCGGCTGGCATGCTTGGCTACCTTTCATCCTTCTGAGGCGTCTTCTTGTCAGTTACGCCGGCGAGGAGCCGGAACTCCTTGAGCCCCGAGGGGGCGAGATCTTCCATCAGCTCGACGAAATCCATATGCACCATGCGGCGCACGCGCCGGGCGAGGTGCGGGATCGGGCTCGATGGCTCGGTGCGGTCGTAGAAGGCAACGACGAGGTCGAGGCATTTGACGACATCGTCGCGCGACGTAAGGCGTTCAGGGAGGGCCATGGTCGGTCCCGCATGGTTGGCCACGGGTTCTGGCGCGTGGCCGTTGGGCTGTGCCGTCGCAGGTACCGCCTGGGTGAGCTCGGGTTTCGCCGCGCCACTGGGCGCCGGACGCGCCGATGCGCCACGCTCAAGCGTGGTCAGCATCCTGTCGAGGAACTTCTTGAGGTCTGGAACGGCCGGCCCGGTGCTTTCCAGACGCTTGTTGAGCGCGCTGTCGAGGGCAGCGAGGGCTGCGCCCGCGGCCCGTGCATCGGCAACCAGTTGCTCGAGGGCCGCGCCGGCTTGATCGGCTTGTGCCGCGCAGGCGCTGCGCAGCCTAGTCAAAAGCTGCTCATGGGCGGTGGAAAGTGCTGCCCGCTCTGTATTGTTCAGGCCCTGCGCCGCCTCCTGCAGCATGACGCGGTCGTCGAGCGCGCCCTGTTCGAGTTCGCGGCCGGTAACCGGTCCGAAGCCGCGCGGCGTGAAGAACACCGTCTTCCTGAGATCGTGGAGCAGTCCGGGCGCCTGACCGTTCTGCAGGTCGAGGACGGCATTGATGCGGCGGAGTGCTGCATCGCGCGGGGGCGCATTGGCCCGCAGGGCGGGGTGCATCGTTTCCCAATGGCTCTCGAAGGTGCGGGCGATCAGCATCAGGCCTTCGGCAAGGCCGGCGAGCCCGCGGGAATTGGCCAAGGCGCGGGTGACCAGCGTCAGCAGGCGCAGGTCGCGCCCCTGGTTGCGCAGTTCGTCGGCTTTTTCGAGGACGGCATCCCAGTCGACGGGAATACTGACTTCCGCCGAAGGCCGGTTGCGGTCATCGTGGACGACATCGGATTGCGGAATGGCGAGACGTTCGAGCTCGTGAAAGCGCGGATCGTTGCGCAAATCTTCCCCCGACGGGTTTTCACCGTTCAAAGGGTTGAGCCAAAGAGCAAGATCAACCACGCACCCCCCCACGCCATACTCAGGTCGGAAGTAGCCGGTATTCCACTCGATTTCAGTTTTAGCACAGTTCAGGCGCGGCTCAAAGTTGGACGCGTCTAGCCCTTAAGCGTTAGTCACCAACGCTGCGCGAATTGTTATTGTCGTCAGTGGCCGGCACACGGATGCCGTCCGCACCCGTCCATGGCCGCACTTTGTAAAGTCGCCGTTTGTGTGTCAGATTGGAGGGGATCGCAGTCCGGCCATTGGAGAAATTCCATGGAACAGAAGGGCATGCAGCCGCGCAGGTCGTCTCAGGGCTTCAAGCGCAAAGAACTGGTCGGCAAGCTCAATCCCACCTGCTTGCGCGCCTTCAAGGCGGCGGCCGATGCGGCGAAGCTGCGCGGTAACCCTTACGTCGAACTCGTTCATTTCATTGAACAACTTGTGCTCTCCGATCGCTCGGACGTGCAGATGATCCTGGCCGACGCCGGCGTTGATGCTGCCCGCGTCGCCGGCGACATGACACGCGCCGTCGACAAGCTGCCTTACGGCGCGACGTCGATCGAGGAGTTCTCCGACCATATCTTCCATGCCATCCAGGAGGCCTGGAACCTGGCGACGCTGGAATTCGGCAGCGAAGAAGTGCGAAGCGCGCATGTGATCCTTGCCTGTCTCAAGGTGCCTGTGCTGGAAGGGCTGGTGTCGAAGATCAGCACCGAGTTCGACAAGATCGACGCCGACGGCGTGATCTCGCGCTTTGCCGATGTGATCGACGGCTCACTGGAAGGATCCGCGGCAAGTGCAGCGACGCCCTCCGACGAGGCGCCGCGGCGCCTGCCGCCCGGCGGGGAGTCGGCGCTGGCCAAATATGCCACGGACCTTACGCAGCGGGCACGTGACGGCAAGATCGACGCCGTCGTCGGCCGCGACCCGGAAATCCGCCAGATCGTCGACATCCTGATGCGGCGGCGGCAGAACAACCCGATCCTGACCGGCGAGGCCGGCGTCGGCAAGACGGCGGTGGTCGAGGGTTTTGCGCTGCGCATCGCCGAAGGCGACGTGCCGCCGATGCTGCAAGGGGTCAGCCTGCGCATGCTCGACGTCGGGCTGATGCAGGCCGGCGCCAGCGTCAAGGGCGAATTCGAGAAGCGGCTGAAGGCCGTCATCGACGAAGTTCAATCTTCGGAGACACCGGTCATCCTGTTCATCGACGAGGCCCATACGCTGATCGGTGCCGGAGGTGCTGCCGGCACGGGTGATGCCGCCAACCTGCTGAAGCCGGCGCTGGCGCGCGGCGAGCTGCGTACCATCGCCGCCACCACCTGGGCCGAATACAAGCAGCATATCGAGAAGGATCCGGCGCTGACCCGGCGTTTCCAGGTGGTCAAGATCGAGGAGCCCGACGAGGCCGCCGCCATCCTGATGCTGCGTGGCGTTGCCGGCGTGCTCGAAAAGCACCATGAGGTGCAGATCCTCGACGAGGCCATCGAAACAGCCGTCAAGCTGTCGCATCGCTACATTCCGGCGCGCCAGTTGCCCGACAAGGCCGTCAGCCTGCTGGACACGGCTTGTGCCCGCGTCGCCATCTCGCAGCATTCCAGGCCAGGCGAAGTCGAAGATCTGATGCGCCGCCGCCAGGCGCTCGAGATCGAGCGAGGCATCATCGGTCGCGAGGCAGCGATCGGCATCGAGGTGGACGATCGCAAGGCGCGCGTCGAGGCCGGGCTGGTCGAGACCGACGCGGCACTGGCAGCGGCACAGGAGCGCTGGGACAAGGAGAAGGCGGCCGTCGCCGAAATCCTCGAGCTGCGCGCCAGGCTGCGCGGGCAGGGCGTGCCCCTCGATCCCGTTGTTGCGGATGCGCAGGCGACGGAAGAAGCAGCCGAGGAACCGATCGCTGCCAATGACGATGCTGCTGTCGATCAAGATGTCGCTGCTGGCAGCATACCCCAGGTTGAGCAGGCTGGAACCGCCGAACAAATGGAAGCTGTCTCCGATCCCGGGGCCGACCTTGTACGGCTCAAGGAGCTGATGGCGGTGCTGGCCGAGGCGCAGGGCGAAACGCCGTTGATCCTGCTCTCCGTCGACCGCAATGCGGTGGCGGCAGTGGTGCAGGACTGGACCGGCATCCCCACGGGACGGATGCTGACCAGCCAGACCGAAAAGGCGCTGCGGCTGGCGCAGACTTTATCCGAGCGCGTCGTCGGCCAGGACCATGCGATGGAGATGATCGCAAGGCGCGTCCAGACCAGCCGCGCCGGGCTTGGGGCACCGGAAAAGCCGGTCGGGGTGTTCCTGCTCTGTGGCCCCTCAGGTGTCGGCAAGACCGAGACGGCGCTTGCCCTGGCCGAGACGCTGTACGGCGGCGAGCAGAACCTGATCTCCATCAACATGTCGGAGTTCCAGGAAGCGCATACGGTGTCGACGCTGAAGGGGGCACCTCCTGGATATGTCGGCTATGGCAAGGGCGGTATCCTCACCGAGGCTGTGCGCCGCAGGCCTTATTCGGTGATCCTGCTCGACGAGGTCGAGAAGGCGCATCCCGACGTGCATGAGATTTTCTTCCAGGTCTTCGACAAGGGCATGATGGACGACAGCGAGGGCCGGCGGATCGACTTCAAGAACACGCTGATCCTGCTCACTTCCAATGTCGGCTCCGAGGTCATCATGACCAAGACCAAGGGCGGCGAGCTGCGCGAGAATGTCGAGAACCTCGACGCGGCCTTGCGCGCGCCCTTGCTCAAGGTGTTCCCGGCGGCCTTCATCGGCCGCGTCGTGACGATCCCCTATTATCCGCTGTCGGGCGAGATGATCGAGGCGATCACCCGCCACCAGTTCGGCAAGATTGCCCGCCGGCTGCAGGTCAGCCACGGCGCGGAACTGGTGATCGGCGATGGCGTGATGGAAATGATCAAGGCGCGCTGCACCGAGATCGAGTCCGGTGGCCGCATGATCGATGCGATCCTGACCAACACGCTGTTGCCGGAACTGAGCCGAGGCGTGCTCAACCGTTCGCTGGATGGGGAAAAGCTGACGCGCGTGACAGTCGGCGCGTCAGATGAGGGGTTCAGCTACGAGTTTGGGTAGTCGCAGGCAACGCGAAGTGCGCTACCATGGGCTTCCGCCATCGCCACCACCACTGTCGCTCTTCTCGCTACGTTCACTGCTTGGAGTGGCCGGAACGATCGGCTTCTTGACGACCCGTGGCTGAACCGGGGCCGCGACCGCCACCTTCCTCACCGGAGCCGCTTTCTTGACCTGCACTGGCTGCACGGGTTGAGCCGCTGCCTGTTCCTCGACTTTCATCATGGAACCGCAGCCGCCGAGCGGCAGAAGTACAGTTGCCATAAGAAGACTGATGGTATGCGATCGCATGTAACGTCTCCCCGTTATGAGCCCAGCATGTCCAGACGTGGTCGTGTATCGATCCATTCCTTGTGCAGAAGATCTCCCAGCAACTCCCCGGGGTTGCGGGGTGCGGCTGTTCCAAGAACAGCGCTTGCTGCTTCGCGGGTTCGTGGTCCGAGCCGGCCATCAATTTCGCCGACATCCTTGCCTGCCCGTTTCAGCGCAAGCTGCACTTCCTTGCCGATTGTCAGCCCGTCGACGCCACCCAAAGCCTTCTTCGCTTGATCGGAGGCGCCCTTGAAGTTGAAAGAGGCGGACAAGGCATATAGGCGGGCGATCTCGCCGCTGTCCTTCTGCAGTGTCGGATTGTCCTTCAGCAGCTCGGCTGCGTAGAAAGCGCCCCACGCGTCGCCCCTCTCGGCGCTTTCGCGGTACCAGCCCGATACTGTCGCGGCGTCAGAGGTATTTTCTCGCTGGGCAAGACGCGCAAGCAGCCGACCAGCGTAGGGATGTCCCATTGCGCGGGCCTTCTCAAACAATTCGGCCGCGTGCTTGGTGTCCTTCTGTACGCCTGCTCCGTCGCGATAGAGGATGCCAAGCAAAACCATGCCATAGACATCATTGCGATCAGACGACTCCGTGATGAATTTCAGGGCGCGGGCTTCGTCCTTGGCGACATGCTCACCTGAGAGGTACTCGGTGCCCAACATGTTCATTGCATAGGTGTGACCGGACTCTGCCGCGCTCGCGACCATTGCCATGCCACGATCGATGTCAGGTTTGGTACCGAGGCCCGTGACCAATGCACGGCCCAGCGCATATTGCGAATAGGGATCGCCGCGCTTGGCGCCGGCTTCGAAGAGTGGGATCGCTTTGGCCGGATCGCGCTCGACCGCGGCACCGAACTGATAAAGCCTGCCGAGCAGATAGCTGGCGCGGACATGGCCGGCGTCGCTGGCGGCGTTGAGCTCGGTCAGCGCGTCCTTGAAATCGCCCTGGGCATAGAGGGCACGAGCGTACTGGTACTTGAACCGGGCGATCTCGGGATGCTGGTCGACGGCTGCCTTGCAGGCGCTCAGGGCCTTGGTCACGTCGATGTCGTTGGGCAGTTTGCCGTCGGCAACTGCCTGGACGTCGAGCGGCTCGGCGGCGAGCGTGTCGCATTCATTGACCGAGACGGCGACGTTGATGGTGATCGGGGCGGGCGCTGCGGTCTTGGCAGCCGGCATCAGCACGACGGTGCGCAGCGGTTCCTTGGCAGGCGCCTTGTCGGCGGGAAGGGGGATCGGCTTGACCTCCATGCTGTCGGTGCTTGTGTCGACCTTGCCGGCGCTGCCGCTGGTGTTCATCGCCACCGTCTCGGCCACCGGCTTTGTCTCGTCCTCGGCGGCGACGAGCTTGAGCGACGGGCGGATGCGCAGCTTGGTAATGTCTTCGGCCTTGATCAGGTCGCCTTCGGAAACGATCTTGCCGTCGACCGCCACCTGCGTGTCCGGATCGCGCTTTTCCAGGCGGAGCCAGCCGGTGGGGGCCGCACTAGTCGAACGCACCACCTCTTCGGGCATGGCTGCGAAACCGGTGCCGATGTCGGAAGCCATGGCGACGAGGATCGGCTTGGCCTGTTCGGGTGCTGCCGGCTTCGGCTCATCGCCCTGCTGGATGTTCAGCGCCGGCTTGACCTCAGCCTCGGCGACAGCCTGCGCATCGACGACGACGCGGACGATGCCGCTGGCGCTGCGGCCGCTGTCGGTGGTGACGGTGTAGCGTACCTCGTCAGCGGTCATGTCGGCGGAAGCCGGCTTGAACATGACGTCTTCGATACGGTCGGCGGCGATCTTGCTGTCGAGGCCGAGCTGCTGGTCGCCGAGCCAGAGCGTGCCCTGGTCGGGCAGCTTGGTGAAATTGATCGTCAGCTCGGCATTGCCGCTGGTGATTGGCGGCGATATACGCAACGCCACCTCCTTGGGAGAAGGCGGCACGCGAACTTCGCGCATGTCCTCTATAATCAACAGGTTCTGGCGGGTTACGAAGAAGAAAGATGAGGTAAGGCTCGACGCATCCCACGGCGTCTGGCGCCCGTCGGTACGCTTGATGACCTCGGCGCGAATGTCGCTGAGCAGCTTCCTGACCTCGACATTCGGCTTCAGCGCATATTCGGCGAAGGTACCGGTGAACGGGCTCAAGCCATCATTGCCATCGAGCGCGACACGGTCGGGCGCCGTCGAATAGACGATCAGCGTGCCATCCTGGGGCGCGACCGAGGCCAGCCCCTTCTTGCCCTCGACGGCGACCTTGGCCTGGCCGACATAATAGGAATTGTTGGCGAAGGGATTGTCGCGGCAGGCGTCGAGGATCGCAATCTGCAGCGAGGAGGTTTCGCGCATGTACTCGAGCAGGCTCGACATGTTGTAGGCCTGCACCTCGAGGTCGTAGGAGGTGGCCAGGGTCGCGTCGACCGGGATCATGAAATTGTGGCCGCCGACCTGCACGGCGTGGCCGCTGTAATAAAACAGCGCGACGTCGCCATCGTTGAGCGTTCTGAGAAAACCGAGGATGGTTTCCTCCAGGCCTTGCTTGTCGAGGTCCTTGCCGAGCGTCACCTCGAAATTGGCGCGCTCCAGCACTTCACGGATGCGATCGGCGTCGTTGGCGGCATTGGGCAACTGAGCAAGGTGCTGGTAGGCGCTGTTGCCGATGACCAGCGCTGCGCGGCGACCGGACACACCGTCAGCCGCAAAGGCTGTGCTCAGCGCAAGCAGCAGGAGGACACCGCAGGCGGCAATGGCGCCGATCAGGCGCGCGATAATGCCATCATTGCGAGCAGGCAAGCAGCCTTCGCATACCATGAACTGCTCCTTTCGGACGCGCAGTCTTTACAGGCTTGGCACGGCTTGCATTTGTTAGCGTTCAAGCATCCTCCTGACGTGGATCGGTGTCAACGTGGGCGACATAGATCAAACGGCCTATTGCCCGGCCGATGCGACAGCCGTGCGAGCAAAAGTCCCCATGGCGAAAATCCGTGTTATTGTCAGTCCGGTGATCGAAAAATCGCAGGTGTGAAGCAATGGCCGAACGGCGCTCACGCATGGATGGAACCAGGTCATGACGCCGGAGGACAAGACACGCATCGCGCCCGATACCGGTGTCCATCAGGGCGTGCAGCTCAACGGCATCTACGAAATCGACGAGCATATCGCCACCGGCGGCATGGGCGAGGTCTATCGCGGTCATAACATCCAGACCGGCGATCCCGTTGCGATCAAGGTGGTGCTGCGCGAATTCGCGCGCGACCAGGGCATTCTGGCGCTGTTTCGCAAAGAGGCGTCGATCCTCAACCACCTCTCCAACGACGCCATCGTGCGCTATCACGTCTTCACCATCGACCCGACGATCGGCCGGCCTTATCTGGCAATGGAGTTCGTCGACGGCCAGTCGCTGGGTGAGCGCATCCGCAATGGCCCGCTCGACACGCGCGAGGCGCGCAAGATGCTGGCGCGGGTGGCTTCCGGCCTGTCGGTGGCGCATGAGGCCGGCGTCATCCACCGCGACCTGTCGCCCGACAACATCGTCCTGCCCGGCGGCAAGGTCGAGAAGACCAAGATCATCGATTTCGGCATTGCCCGCTCGGCCAATGTCGGCGGCGGCACTTTGCTCGGCGGCAGCTTCGCCGGCAAATACAGCTTTGTTTCCCCCGAACAGCTTGGGCTGTATGGCGGTGAGATTACCGACCAGTCCGACATCTACAGCCTAGGCCTGGTGCTTGCGGCCGCCTTGCGTGGCAAGCAGCTCGACATGGGCGGATCGCCGGTCGAGGTGATCGAGAAGCGCCGGACCGTGCCCGACCTGAGCGGAATCGACCCTGATCTTCTGCCGCTGCTGCAATCGATGCTGCAGCCTGACCCGAGGGATCGCCCGGAGAGTGCGGCCGCGATCGTCGAATGGCTGCGCGAAACGAGTGGTGCAACGGCGCCCCCCGTCACGCTGCCCGGCGTGCCGCCGCACGACCAGGAGCGCAAGCCTGCCGAGGCCTGGCGGCCGCCGGGATCGGCATCGAGCGGGCAGAAGTCGCTGCCGCCTGAGGCGGTGCTGCCGCGCGATGCACCGTGGCGCACGGCAGGCACGACGGGCAGGCCGATGCCCGACATCAGGCAGAAGGCAGCGCCCAAGGCCGCGCCTGCGGCGAACGTGCCCAAGTCACGGAGCGGGGCGCTGCTCGGCGCGGTTCTGCTGGCCACCGTGGCGACCTTGGGCGCCGGCGCCTATTTTTCCGGGCTGCTGGACGGGCTCTTGACCGGCGATACGAAGGTCACATCAGCGGAAGGCCCGGCAGGCGGCAAGCTCATGCCTGCGCCGCCGGCACCCAAGGAGATAGCCCAGCCGCCGGTCGCACCGTTGCCTGCGCCCGCACCCGTCACCGAAGCCAAAGCGCCCGCGCCGACCGACATCGCCAAGCCGAAACCGGCCGCCAAGCCGGTGGCGCTGCCGGCACCACCGGAGGCGGTCAGCGCTGCCGACTGGTTCAAGGCCTTCGACGGCGGTCCCTGCTTCTATGCTTCGGTGGCCAACGCCTCGGCGCCCAGCCCCGAGGTCGAGGGGCTCGCGACCTCGAAGGCGCCGTTCGACAAGCTGAGCCGGGATTTCGCCTCGGCCTTCGGCAAAGGTCCCAAGGTCAATCCCCGGATGATCGAACGCGAGCAGTGCCCGGTCGCCGATTTCCTCGAGGCGGTGCATCCCGATAATAGCCAGGGTCCGACCCTGCAATTGAACAAGGACAACCTCAAGGTCGGGGACTCGCTTCAGGGCACGCTGAGCCGGACCGGCAGCCGAAACGTCAATCTGCTCCTGATCGGCAAGGACGGGGTCGTCTATAACTTCGCCAGCCTGCTCAAGAAGTCCGGCCCCGACGCGGCGAGCTTCAGCATGAAGCTGTTCCCACTCAATGATCAGGAGGCCACAGCATCCGAACCGCATCTGATCGTGGCGTTGGCCAGCGACAACGGCATCAAGGCGGCCGACATCAAGGACCCTGAGCTCGCCTCCGACCTGTTCCCAAAAATCCGCACCGAGATCGAGGCTCAGCCGAACGCCGCCGGCGTCGCCTTCGGCTACTTCCTGTTCGACCGTTGAACTGGGGCCTCAGCCCGCCCTGAGCGCCTGCTGCGGCCAGCGTTGCAGCGCCTCACGACCCGTATCAGTCAGATCGTAGATGCCGCGATCGACGCGGACGAACCAGCCATAAACATTGTCGAGCAGGATCTTGGGTGCACGAGACACCGCCTGGCTCAGGTCGCGTGGCCGCCTGGGGCCATCGACCAGCGCCGCCGCGCACCTCAGCGCGTCCTGGCGATAGGCGGTCATGATCGGTGCGCGCGAGCCTCCGCCAGCAACAGGGTCGCCCTGTCTGCGACGATGTTCTGACACAAGGCGAGAGCGGCGCTTGGCATCGCGCCTGGGAGCAGGCGCCTCCGGGCTGAGCAAGACTTCGATACGCTCGTCGTCAAAAATGCCAAGCAGGCCAAAACCCAACCGCCGGCACAAATTGCGGAACCGTTTGTCGCCCTCGCGGCCCTTGCCACGCGGCGACATGCGCGCGGCGAGCCAGATTTCGTCGGCGGCTGCGGCACGGTCGACGCCTTGCAGGATAAGCTCGAGATTGAACTGCAGCTTGAGTTCGCAAACCACGACGATGGGCGGCGCATCGTTGCTCAGCGCCAGCAGGTCGCAGCCGCCGATCTCGCCCTTGACCTCGAAGCCGAGTCCTTCGAGGAAGCGCTTCACCGGGCTGTAGAGTGCCGTCTCGAGCAACAGGTTTTCTCACCACATTAACGCTGGGCCAAGGCTGTGCCTCGTCGCTGGCGCTGGCCAGGTCTGCGTCGAATCATTCAGGATATCATGCCGATGCCACCGCCATAGTCGAGCGGTGGCATCCAGCATCGGGACATTCGACGCGGTTGGCGGTCAAATCGCCAGGACAGGGCCTGGAGCAATTCCAGGAAAAGTGTGCATCGGTTTTCTGTCCGGAATTGCGCAGAAACAAGAAGATAGAGAGTTTCTGCGATTCTAGGAAAAGCGGAGACGCTAGTCCGAAATCGGGGCGATATCCTGCAATGCAGCCGCCGAGAGTGTCCTCAACCTGATGCGGGAGGCGCGCTCCTGGTCGCAATAGACCATGTTGCGGGCGACACGCTTGGCGCGGCCGCGGCCTTCCGGTGCGCCGGTGTTGGGATTGACGTCGAACTTGGGAAAATTGCTCGAGGATATGTCGAGCCGAAGCCGATGGCCCTTCTTGAACAGATTGGCCGTGGCAAAGGGTTCGATGGTGATGCTCATCACCTCGCCCGGGACGCAGGGTTTCGGCGCATCGAAGCCATCGCGGTATCGGCAGCGGAATATGCCGTCCGTCAGGATCATGGCGAAGCCGGTGGGATAGTCCTCGCTCGGTGGATAAACGTCGATCAGCTTTGCGGTGAAGTCGGTATCGGGGCCGTCAGTGGAAGCAAAAAGCTCAACGGTCACCGGACCGACGACGGCAATGTCTTCGACAAATGGCTCGGTTTCGAAGGAGAGAACGTCCAGCCGAGCCGAAAGCGGCAGATTGGTGTTGTCACAGCCGAAGAACCGCGCCTGCTCGCGCTGATCGAAGCCGCCGCCCTCGAACACCGGTTGGCCGCTGGTCAGCGCGCCGCCGATGGTCGGCACGGGGTGCTTCGGATCGAAGTCGTAGACGAATGGAGCTGCCGTGCGGGCAGGGGCCAAGGTCGACAGGCGGCCGTCCTCGTGGAGGTGCAGCACCGTTTCCTCGGAGGTCGGTACCGGCCAATCGGGCGCGGCGATCCAGCGCCCGCCATGGTCGAGGCGGCCTTGCGGATTCTTGCGGCCCGACCCACCGCCCATGACGAACAGGCGCGCGCGGGGTTCTCTGTCAACGCCATTGTCTGCGTCCTTCATCCAGCGGTCGAACCAGCGGCGACGAAACTCCAGCCAGCTTTCGCTGACATTGCCGCCCAAGGGGGCGGCCGCTCCGAACTCGACATCGCCGGCGAAGGTGGCGTTGCGGTTGCCGTGCAGATTGGGGCCCATGATGAGCGCCATCGGACGATCCCGGTCACGCGCCAGTCCTGCGTAGTTCTCGAAGGTGGTTTTCACATAGGCATCGTACCAGCTCGACAACAGCGCGACCGGCACATTCGGGAAAGTATCGTAGCTTTCGGCAGCATAGATGCCGGGCTGCTTCCAGTAGTCGTCGAAGGTGCCGTGACGCCACTGTTCGAGCAGATAGTCCTCGTATTCGGGGACCCAACGCACCGGTGAGCGCCGCTCGGACCAGGGCATGGCGTTGAACCAGCTTCTGACATCCTCCGCTTCCAGTGCGCGCAGCAGGTTGGGGTCGTGTTTGGCCGCGGTGCTCTCGCGGGCATTGTTGTACGCCCAGGTTGCCTGCTTCAATTCAAACGCGCCGCCCTGGCGAATGCCGCAGGTAAAGGCGTTCGAGAACCCACCGGAGTCCATGACCATCGCAGCAAGGCCGGGCGGGTTTAGACAGGCCAGCGCCATCTGGGTGTGCGCGGCATATGAAAGCCCCATCGTGCCGATCTTGCCATTCGACCAGGGTTGCTCGACGATCCAGGCAAGCGTGTCGTAACCGTCAGGACCTTCGGCGAGGTACTTGGTGAACGCGCCTTCCGAACCATGTCGGCCGCGGCAATCCTGATAGATCACGACATAGCCGTGGCGGACGAAGTGGCTTGCGACTTCGGCCCGCGTCATCGGCCTTGCCATGCCGAGTTCGATTTCCGAGCGCGAGCGCTCATCCTTGCCGTAGGCGGTACGTTCCAGGATGACGGGCAGGGCGTCTTCCAACACCCTGCCGTCATTTGCCGGACGATAGATGTCGGCCGCGAGCCGGACACCGTCGCGCATCGCCACCATCACATCGCGGTGGACCACGACGCCGGGGCTCACCGGCTCGAGTGCGGGCAAGGACGCGACGCCCATCGTTTCCGCTGCTGCTTTCATGACTGCCTTACTTCGTCGTGTGGGCAAAGGTGGCGAGCGTGTCTTCGCCCTTGGAAGGGGTGTAAGCGATGCTGTCGCGGCTCGCCCAAGTGACCACCGGCCAGTAGAGCGGCATGATGGCGACGTCGCCGAAGGCGACCTCGGCAGCTTCGGCCAACAGTGCGTTGCGCTTGTCGACGTCGAATTCGGCCAGCGCCTCCTTCATCTTGGCATCGTAGGTGGGATTGGAATAACGCGCCCGATTGAAGGAGCCGGTGCCAGCTTCCTTGTCGAACGTCATCAGCACGTTGGTCATGCCGGGCGCCGCAGACGGGGTGGTTGTGCCGAAGGAGAAAACGAAGGCCGAGAATTCCTGTTTGCCGGCCGCCGCGACGTAGACGCTGTAGGGCTGGGTGACGACGCCGTTGACCTTAAGTCCACCACGCGCAAACAGTTGGCCGAGTGCCTGGCCGACATCGGCGTCGCCGGCAAAACGGTCGTTGGACGAATGCACTGTGATGCCGAAACCGTCGGGATAACCCGCCTCGGCGAGCAAAGCCTTGGCGCCGGCGAGATCGATCGCTTCCGGCTTGAGATTGGCCGAGTGGCCGCCGATGCCTTCAGGCACGAGCTGGCCGGCGGCCGCACCTGCGCCCGACAGGATGCGGTCGATCAGAAGCTGGCGATCGACCATCTTCGACATCGCCTGTCTTACGCGAACGTCCTTCAGCGGGCTCGGCGCCAGCTTGGCGCCCGCCTTGTCGGTGACGAACGGGCTCTCGTCACGCGCGCTGTCGAGTGCCAGATAGATAATCCGTGCCGAGGGCGTGGAGTGCAGTGCGATGCCCTCGACGCTCTTCAGCGTTGCGACATCCGCCGGCGGCACGGCGTCGATCAGATCGACAGCGCCGGAACGAAGCGCCGCCACGCGTGCGGCGTTGTTGGAGATCGTGCGGAAAGTGACCTTTTCGAATTCCGGCTTGTCGCCCCAGAAATCGTCGTTGCGCTGAAGCACAAGGCGATCGCCCGGCACCCATTCGACGAATTTGTAGGGGCCGGTGCCGATGGTCGCAGCGCCACTGTTGAAGTCCGCAATGCCTTTGCCTTCGGAGGCCTGCCTGGAAACGATGTAGACCATGCCGGCCAGTTCCATGAATTGCGGCGTCGGCTTCTTGGTGGTGAAGCGGATGGTGGTCGGATCGACGATCTCCATCTTTGCGATGGAGCCGACATTGGCAGTGAACGGTGCCGGGCTGTTTTCGATCGTCGACACGCGTTCGAGCGAATAGACGACGTCCTCAGCGCTCAGCGGTGATCCGTCGTGGAACTCGACGCCCTGGCGCAGCTTAACTTCCCAAGTAAGCGGATCGGTATTCTTCCAGGATTCGGCCAGGTTCGGCTTGATCTGAAGGTTTTCGTCCTGCTCGACCAGCCGCCCGAAAATATGCTGGGCGGCATTCTGGTTGTTGCCGGTGCGCGAGAATTGCGGGTCGATGGCGGAAGGTTCGGCGGAGATGCCCACTGTAAGGTCGGCGGCAGATGCCGCTATGGAAAAGCTGCTGGCCAAAAGCAAAGCTGCGAAAGACGAACGGATGATCTGCATGGTCGTGTTCCCTTTTCTGTTCATGCAATTGCGGTTGTCGGGATGGCGGGCGAGGCCGCCTTGCCCGCCATCTCGTTGAGATGGCAGGCGCTGACGTGGCCCGCCGCGATCTCGCGCAAGATCGGCCGCTCGATGCGGCAACGGTCGAAGGCATGCGGGCAGCGTGGATGGAAATGGCAGCCCGAAGGCGGATGAAGCGGTGAGGGAATCTCGCCTTTCACCGGATTGAATTGGCGTCTGCGCTGCTTGATCGTCGGCACTTCGGAAAGGAGTGCGATCGTGTAGGGATGATTGGGCGCGGCGAAGAAGGCGTCCGCCGGAGCGCTTTCGACGATGCGGCCGAGATACATGATCGCAACGCGGTCGGAGATATGCTTGACCACGCCAAGGTCGTGGCTAATGAACAGGTAGGTCAGACCGAGTTCCTGCCTGAGCTCCATGAACAGGTTGAGGATCTGCGCCTGGATAGAGACGTCGAGCGCCGACACCGATTCATCGCAGATGATGAAGCGCGGATTCACCGCCAGGGCACGCGCGATGCCGATGCGCTGGCGCTGGCCACCAGAGAACTGATGCGGGTAACGGTTGAGGTAGGACGGGTCGAGGCCGACACGCTGCATCAGCGCAGTCACCATTTCGGCTGCATCACGCCGCGCCACCATGCCATGGGCGACCGGCGCTTCGCCGATGATGTCGCGTATCGTCTTGCGCGGATTGAGCGAAGACATCGGATCCTGGAAGATCATCTGCGAGGCAAGCCGCGCGGCCTTTGCCTCGGCACGCGGCAGCGCCGACATATCCTTGCCCTGCCACTTCATCACGCCATCGGACTGAGGCAGGATGCCAGCCATGATGCGGCCGAGCGTGGATTTGCCGCAGCCGGACTCGCCGACGAGTCCGACGACTTCGCCGGGGCTAATCGTTAGCGAGACGCCGTCGACGGCATGAACGACGCGCTCCTCTATATTGGCGCCAAGAAAGCGCGCCAGGCGTTCGGCGTAATCGAGCCCGCGCGTGAAACGTCGAGAGATCGATGTGGCTTCGACAAGAGGCGTCATGCTGCCCTCGCGATCTGCGGGTGGAAGCAGCGCCAGCGGTGGCCGTCGGCTGCGGTTTCTTCTGGTTCGGTTTTGCAGGCTGCTGTGGCCGCAAAGCAGCGCAGGCGGAATGGGCAGCCCGCAGGTCGCCCAAGCGGTGGCGGCGCCATGCCGGGAATGGGCGTCAGCGGTTCGCCCCGTTCGAGATTGGCTGGAACCGAACGCATCAGGCCGATCGTGTAGGGATGGACCGGATTGTCGAGCACGGTGTCGGTTTCGCCGGTCTCGACGATCCTGCCGGCATACATCACCGCAATCCGGTGGGCGAGACCGGCGACGACGCCAAGATCATGGCTGATCCAGATCAGCGACATGCCGAAGTCGCGGCTCAGTCCCTGGATTACCGCCAGGATCTGCGACTGGATGGTGACGTCGAGCGCTGTCGTCGGCTCATCGGCGATGATGAGCTCCGGTCGGTGTAGCAGTGCCATGGCGATGGCGACACGCTGGCGCATGCCGCCGGAAAACTGATGCGGATAGGCGGCAAGCCGTTCGTCGGGAGAGGGGATGCCAACCAGTCCGAGCGCTTCGACGGCGCGAGCCCGCGCCTCCGCCTTGGAGACGCGGTCATGGGCGCGCACCGTCTCGACCATCTGGGTCTCGATCGACAGCACTGGGTTGAGCGTCATCATCGGGTCCTGGAAGATCATGGCGATCTTCTTGCCCCTGAGTGTCCGCATCTCGCCCTGCGAGCGGCCGACAAGGTCTTCGCCATGAAACAGGATTCTGCCGCCGGCGATACGTCCCGGCGGATCGACAAGGCCCAGAATTGAAAAGCCGGTGATCGATTTGCCGGAACCGGACTCGCCGACCAGGCCGAGGATTTCGCCACGGCCAACCTCGAACGACACGCCGTCCACCGCCTTGGCCACGCCGGCTCGGGTGAAGAAGTAGGTGCAGAGATTTTCGACCTTCAGCGTCATCTCATCGCTCCGAAAGTCGGGGGTTGAGCACTTCACGGAGACGGTCGCCGACGATGTTGATGCTGAAGACCAGCGCCAGCAGCAAAAGGCCGGGATAGACCGATATCCAGTATTGGCCCGACAACAGCGTCTGGTAACCATTGGCG
Source organism: Aminobacter aminovorans (assembly GCF_900445235.1). Taxonomy (NCBI): domain Bacteria; kingdom Pseudomonadati; phylum Pseudomonadota; class Alphaproteobacteria; order Hyphomicrobiales; family Phyllobacteriaceae; genus Aminobacter; species Aminobacter aminovorans. Next base: position 3,259,032 of record NZ_UFSM01000001.1, read on the forward strand.
ATCAACAGGCCGAGCGACGGCTCGGTGATCGGCAGCCCGATGCCAAGGAAGGACAGCGTTGCTTCGGCTGAAATGGCGTTGGCCACCTGAAGCGTTCCGATGACGATGATCGGCGGCAGGCAGTTGGGCAGCATATGGCCGAACAGGATGCGCGGCTTGGAAAGCCCCAGCGATGCGGCGGCCTCGACATATTCCTTGCCGCGCTCGATCAGCGCTGCTGCACGCACCGCGCGGGCAAACTGCGCCCACTGTACGATGACCAATGCCAGCACCACCTTCCACACGCCCTGGCCAAGCAACGCCAACAGCATCAATGCCACCAGGATGGTGGGGAAGCCGAGCATCAGGTCGACAAGGCGCATGATCAGCGTGTCGATGCGGCCGCCATAATAGGCTGCGGTGAGGCCAAGTGCCGTGCCGACCGCAAGAGCGATGACTCCGGAGAACAGGCCGACGCCCATCGACGTCCGCAGGCCGTAGACCATCGCCGAGAACATGTCGCGGCCCTGGCCGTCGGTTCCGAGCCAATAGGTCGTGCCCGACATGCTGTTGGACATCGGTGGCAGGCGCGCGTCGAAGAAGTCGATCGCTGCGAGATCATACGGGTTCTGCGGTACCAGCGAGGGGCCGAAAATGGCCGTGGCGATCAAGATCAGGCAGATCGCGAGCGCGATCGTCGCCTTGGGGCTGCCGAGAATGCCGCGCAGCGAACGCGCCCAGAACGACTGGCTTTCCTGGAAACGGTGGGTGAGCGCTGTCATTGCGTTTCACTCAGCCGGATGCGCGGATCGAGCATCGAGTAGACGATGTCGACGGCAAGATTGATGAAGATGAACATGGTGACGACGACCAGCAGGTAGGCAACGACCACGGGCCGGTCGAGCACGGTGATGGAATCGATCAGGAGCTTGCCGATGCCGGGCCACGCGAAGATGGTCTCGGTCACCACCGCAAAGGCGATCAGCGAACCGAATTCCATGCCGACCACGGTGACGATCGGGATCAGGATGTTCTTCATGACATGGACGGAAATGATGCGGCGTTCGGACAGGCCCTTGGCGCGGGCGAACTTGATAAAGTCGAGCGGCATCGTTTCGCGCACGCCGGTGCGGGTCAGCCGGATGACCAGCGACAGCTGGAACAACGCAAGGTTGGTCGCCGGCAAGATGAGATGAGCAAGCCCGTCCCACGTAGCCAGGGACGTTGCGATGCCGAAGATCTCGCCGGTTTCGCCGCGCCCGGATGACGGCAGCCAACCGAGCCAGACCGAAAAAATCATGATCAGCATCATGCCTTGCCAGAAATTTGGCAGGCTGAAACCGAGAATCGAACCGGTCATGATGGTTTCGTCCATCACCGAACGCGGCTTGAGCCCCGCGATCAGGCCGAGGGGAATGCCGAGCACGAGCGCGATGGTGAGTGCGACGAAAGCGAGTTCGAGTGTGGCCGGCAGCCGCTGAAAGATGAGGCTGATGGCCGGCTGGTTGAAGACGAAGGAGCGGCCGAAATCACCGTGCAGCGCGTTGACGAGGAAGGTGCCGTATTGCGCGACCAGCGAGCGGTCGAGCCCGAGCGCGCGGATCGCCGCCTCGCGCTCGGCGAAGCTGGCATCGGCGGGGATCAGGATGTCGACTGGATTGCCGATGGCGTAGACGCCGACAAAAACCAGAAGCGACGTCAGGAATACGACAAACAGGCTCTGGCTGAAGCGGCGGATGATGAAAATCGTCATCGCGGTTGCGCTCCTTGCATGACTTGCCTGAATGGGCTGCACCCGGTCATCACGTGAATGCTCTCCTCCCGGCGTCGGTTGCCGACTGCCTATTGTCGTGCGACGTAACAGCGAGGGCGGCAGGCGCGCAATCTTATGAGTTTTGTGCATTACTCGATGCGAAAAGGGCCGTGCAGCAGCGTGGGGAACTGAAAGCTGAATGAACCTGAAGCAGTTGGACGTCTTTCGCGCGGTGATGCAGACCGGTTCGACGATCGGCGCATCGGGCGTGCTCGCCTTGTCACAGTCGGCAATCAGCCGCCAGCTCACGAGCCTGGAGGAAGAGATCGGTTTTGAGCTGTTTCGTCGCGAGAAGGGCAGGCTGGTTCCAAAGCCTGAGGCAACCGCACTGCTCCTGGAGGTCGGCGAACTCTCGGACGTTTTGGCACGGCTGAAGCGCCGGACCGACGAACTCAGTGCCGGGCGCTCGGGCCGGACGCTGATCAAGATGGGGTTTCCGCATTCGCTGACCACGACGCTGTTGCCGAAGCTGGTCGCCGACTTTCTGGCAACGCAGGATCAGGTCAGTATCGAGCTGGTGGCCGGGCCCTATGATATGATCGAACGCGCGGTCATGGGCCGCAGCGTCGATTTCGGCTTTGTCCGGCTGCCGACCGAAGATCGTGGCCTGGTGACGATGCCGCTGGTGTCGAGCGGGCAGCTGTGTGTTTTGCCGGCCGGTCATCCACTGGCTACGCGCGAGACCATCAGTGCCGACGATCTTGCAGGCTCCGATCTGGTGCTGCTCGGGCGACTGAGATCGAGCCGCGAAGACATCGAAGAGCGGCTGCGGCGTGCCCAGGGCGCGGTCCGTTGCCGGGTCGAAGCGCATTCGGTGGAGGCAAGCGTCGCTCTGGTCGCCGAGGGCATAGGCGTTTCGATCATCCCGGCGCTGATCGGCAGCCTGCTGAAGTCCGAACGCGTTGTCATGCGGCCATTCGCGCCGCCGCTGTGGAGCGACTACGGTATCGCCACGCTGCGCGAAGCGCCACTTTCCAGGCCGATGTTGATGTTCATCGCCATGTTGAAAGAGCGACTTGTCGGTGATGGCGTGCTGACCAAGCCGATCTGAGCTGGGCCATAAAAACATGCCACGTGATGGACCAACAACGCCTGCATTGATCAAGGATCGACTTTAGGAGATAGTCGGCCCGTTGGTTCAGGAGCCTTGGGCGTATGCGTACACCGGTTGCCAACCAGATCAGGAAGCGCAGGGCCGTCTCCGACGCGCTCGGCCGCCACAAGGTATTCGTCAGTTCCAGGCTGTTTCGAGGCGATGGTCAGACCGTTTCACGGGTTCTGGTCTCGGGCCAGTACTATGACGTCAACGACACCCTGCTCGACAGGCTGATGGCAGGTGCGACGCCAAAGGAGCTGGAACTGGAGCCCGCTCCGGAAGATGCGGCGCGCTAGGCCGGGATGGCAGCGGAAAAGCTTCGCACCTACCGGCAAAAGCGCGATTTCTCAAAGACGCGCGAGCCGCGCGGCGTCGAGCAGGCGAGCGAGGGCAACCGCTTTGTCGTGCACAAGCATCATGCCACTGCCGACCACTACGATCTTCGCCTCGAACTCGACGGCGTGCTCAAGAGCTGGGCCGTGCCGCGTGGCCCCTCGCTCAATCCGGCCGACAAGCGCCTTGCGGTGGAGACCGAGGACCACCCGCTCGACTACATCGACTTCGAAGGACTGATCCCGGAAGGCGAGTATGGCGGCGGGCCGATGATCGTCTGGGACGCCGGCGTATGGGCGCCGATGGAGGACGCACGGGCGTCGCTTGAGAAAGGCGCGTTCAAGTTCCGGCTGTGGGGCGAAAAGCTCAAGGGCGGCTGGATGCTGGCGCGGCTGAAGCCAAAGCCAGGCGAAGACAAGCGCAACTGGCTGCTGTTCAAGGAACACGATCCGGCAGTCGACGAGACGACGGACATTCTCGAAGCCCGGCCCGAAAGCGTGAAGTCGGGGCGGCGCATCGAGGAACTGGTCGCCGCGCCGAAAAAGCCACCATCGAAACCCGGAGATCTCAAGCCCGGCAAGCTTGCCGGGGCGGTACGGGCGTCGATGCCGGCACGGATCGAACCACAATTGGCCACCGCAGCACTCAAGCCGCCATCGGGCGAGGGATGGCTGCACGAGATCAAGTTCGACGGCTACCGCACCATGGTGCATCTCGAAGGCGGTTCGGCCAGACTGATCACGCGTAGCGGCATCGACTGGACGAAACGTTATGGCAAGCTTGCGGCGGCGTTTCGCGACCTGCCATGCAGCGACGCCGTCATCGACGGCGAGATCGTCGTGCTCGACGACAAGGGCATCAGCCGGTTCGCCGCACTGCAGGACGCGCTAGCCAGCGGACACGACGAGCTTCTGGTGTTTTATGCCTTCGACCTTGTCCATCTCAACGGCTGGGACCTGACGGGTACGGAGCTCGCGAAGCGCAAGGGCCTGCTGGAGACGCTGCTTGCCGGCCATGTCCACGCCCAGTCGGCGCTTCAGCTCAGTGGGCACGTCGAGGGCGACGGGCAGGCGCTGTACGACCAGGCGACCGAGATGGGGCTCGAGGGCGTGGTGTCGAAACGGGCCACGGCGCACTACAACTCCGGGCGTTCGCACAGCTGGTCCAAGACCAAGGCGCTGGACAAGGACGACTTCGTCATCGCCGGCTACACCACCTCGCGCGCCGCCGAGGGGCTGGCCGCCCTAGCGCTCGGCGAATGGGTCGATGGCGAGTTGCAGTATCGCGGCAAGGTTGGAACCGGCTTCGACGCCGAGACGTTGCAGTCATTGCTGCATCGGCTGGAAGGCCTGCGCGAAGGTGCGGCGAAGCTTGATGGCGCGCCGAAGGAGGTCATCCCAGTGCGGCCGGTGCTCAACGCCCATATCCATTTTGCCAACCGCACCAGCGACAATGCGCTGCGTCACGCGGTATTCAAAGGGCTGCGCGAAGCGGAGCTGTCAGAGGCGCCCCAGGCGCCCCGCAAGCGGCTGATCACCGACGCCGACCTTGCCGCCGTCACGATCACCAATCCGGAACGCCGGATGCTCGGCAAGTCAGGTCCGACCAAGCTCGACATTGCCGTCTATTACGCCGCCGTCGGTGACTTCATGCTGCCGCATATCATGGGGCGACCGGTCTCGCTGTTCAGGTGCCCGACCGGGCAGCACAAGGATTGCTTTTTCCAGCGCCACGCCTTTACCGGCATGCCGGCATCGATCGCCTCGTTCGAGACCAAGAACTCCGAGGACGAGAGCAAGACCTACATTTCGGTCGAGGACGCCAAGGGCTACCTCGCGCTGGCGCAGTTCGGCGTCGTCGAGTTTCACGTCTGGGGTGCATTGCGCAAGCGCCTGGACAAGCCTGACCGGGTCGTCTTCGATCTCGACCCGGGCGAGGGCATCGGCTGGCGCGAGGTCGTCGAGGCGGCAGTGCATGTCCGCGACGAGCTGACGAAGATGGGGCTTGTGCCTTTCGTGAAGACATCGGGCGGCAGCGGCATCCACGTCGTCGTGCCGACCACAGGCAAGCTCGGCTGGAAGCAGTTCCATCAGGCAAGCAGCGAAATCTCGTCGCGGATCGCCAGCACCGCGCCCGACACCTTCACCACTGTGATGGGCAAGGACAACCGGAAGAAGCGCATCTTCATAGACTTCCACCGCAACGCGCGCAGCGCGACGGCTGCCGCGCCATACAGTCTTCGCGCCCGTACAAACATGCCGGCGTCGACGCCGCTCAACTGGGCGGATCTCGAGTCCATCGACGCTCCAGCGGATTTGAACTATTCTTCGCTTCCCGGACTTGTGGTCAGGTCGGGCGATCCTTGGGCAGAGATATCAGATCATGCCAAGGACTTGCCGGCCGCGGTCATCGCCAAGAGTAAGTCTTGACCAAGAGTATGTCTTGAATTGTATCGCGTAGGAGACAAGCATGGCACCAAGGGCAAGTTGGAAGGGGTATCTGAAACTAAGTCTGGTCAGCTGCCCGGTACGGCTGTACCCGGCGACCAGCACGAGCGAGCGCATCAGCTTCAATCAGCTGCACAAGGACACGCACAACCGCATCAACATGAAGCCGGTCGATCCGGAGCTGGGCCTTGTCGAGCGCTCCGATCTGGTCAAAGGCTACGAATACGAAGACAAGAAGTACGTCGTCATCGACGAAGCAGACATCGACAGCGTAAAGATCGAATCCAATCACACGATGAACATCGAGGCCTTTGTCGACGAGGATTCCGTCGACGTGATCTATCAGGATGCGCCCTATTATCTGGCGCCCGATGGCGCGATGGCCGAGGAAACGTTTGCCGTGCTGCGTGAGGCACTGCGCAAGTCAGGCAAGCTCGCCATAGCCCGCCTGGTCCTGTCGAGCCGCGAGCGCGTGGTGACCATCGGTGCGCGCGAAAACGGCATGTTCGTCTGCACCTTGCGCAATCCCAACGAAGTGCGCGGCACGGCAGAGTATTTCGGCAACATCCCGGCCGGCAAGCCGGAGCCGGAAATGCTCGAACTGGCCGAGGCGCTGATCAAGCAGAAGCATACGACGTTCGATCCGAAGAATTACGAGGACCGCTACGAGATTGCCTTGATGAAGATGATCAAGGAGAAGCTGAAAGGGCACAAGCCGATCATCGCGGCCGCTCCCGAGCGTGGCAATGTGGTCAACCTGATGGATGCGCTGAAGGCCAGCCTCGGCCAGGCCAAACCGCCGGCCAAGAGCAAGACCAAGGCCGAGCCGGCGGCAGAGAAGCCGGCGGCCAAACTTTCGGTCGTTGGTGGTGGCAAGGCAGCGAAAGGCAAGAAGTGAGGGCAATTTCGGGCAGGATCTTTGGCCTGGTCGGTGCGCTCGCCGCCTTTCCCAGGCGGCTCGCCGTGCGCGAGGTCGCCCGCCAGGGCGGCGAACTGCAGCATGGCGTGACGCGGCGTACGACCGATGTCGTTGTCGGCAGAACCCTTCTTGGCAAGCTTGATGAAGCGCAGTTGGAAGCACGGCTTCAGGCTGCCTCCGGCTCGGGTCGCCCGGTGCTCAGCGAAAATGGATTTCTCCGGGCGCTCGACCTGCTGGACCGGGTCGAGGGCGCGGAGATGACCCGGCAATCGCTGGTCGATCAGTCACGCATCGCGCCACACGCCTTCGACTTCCTGTCGCTGTTCGACGCCTTCGAAAGCGACAGCGAGCCCTACGCGTTTCGCGACCTGATCCTGGCCAGGAAATATGCCGGGCTTTTGGCCGGCGGCGCGACCTGGAGCGCTATCGCCAGGTCGGTCCAACGTTCGGGTGCGGTGGCATCGCTGAGTGCGCTGTCGCTGCATGCCGACGGCAAGGACGTGATCTACGCCCGTCTTGGCGCTGATCTCGCCGAGTTGGATGGCCAGCGGCTGTTGCCGCTTGGGCGAAGCGGTGACGCCGAACTCGAGGAGATGTTCGTGCTTGCCGAAGAGGCGGAAGAGGGCGGCTCCTACGCCGAGGCTGCGGCGCTCTATGCCCGCTGCCTTGCCGCCGATCCGAGCGACAGCGTGGCGGCATTCAACCGCGCCAACTGCCTGCGCGCGGCCGGCAACAGCCAGGAGGCGATGCAGACCTATCTCAGGGCGATAAAGCTCGACCCGAAATTCGTCGAAGCCTGGTTCAACCTCGGCGGGCTGTTTGCCGCCGAAGGCAAGGTGCTCACCGCCCGACGCCACCTCAAGAAGGCCGTGGCACTCGACCCGACCTATGCCGATGCGATGTTCAATCTCGCCAATCTTGAATATGAGGCCGGCGACCTGGCCGAAGCCAGGCACTGGTGGTCGCTCTATCTCGAAATTGACGGCACGTCGGAATGGGCCAAGACCGCCGCCAAGGGCATCCAGTATGCCGATCTGCATCTCAGGGAACGAACGGCAAGCTAGATGGCGGTGAGTTTTCTTTTCGATGGTCCAGAAGACGCCGATATATCAGTGCTTTTGGCCCATGGCGCGGGCGCGCCGATGGATTCGGCGTCGATGACGGCTGCCGCCAATGCGCTTGCAAAGGCTGGACTTCGGGTGGCGCGCTTCGAATTCGGCTACATGGCGGCGCGGCGTAGCGAAGGTGCCCGCAAGCCGCCGCCAAGGGCTGAAACCCTGAACCCCGAATACAAGGCAGCCGTTGACCAACTTACCGCCAAAGGACCGCTTGTCATCGGCGGCAAGTCGATGGGCGGGCGCGTTGCCAGCATGATCGCCGACGAATTGTATGCGTCGGGCAAGATCGTTGGGCTTCTGTGCCTGGGCTATCCGTTCCACCCGCCGGCCAAGCCGACGCAGTTGCGCACCAGACATCTCGCGGCGCTCGCGACGCCGACACTGATCGTACAGGGCACGCGCGACGAGTTCGGCACGGTCGAGGAGGTTCCCGGCTATGAGCTGTCCGATCGCATCGAGCTGTTGTGGCTCGAGGATGGCGACCACGATCTCAAGCCGCGCAAGAGCATTTCAGGCTTCTCCGCCGCCGACCATCTGAAAACGTTGAGCGATGCGGTTGCTGCCTGGTCGACCCGGCTGACCTGACAGGATGAAGATCGCCACCTTCAACGTCAACAACGTCAATCGCAGGCTCGAAAATCTTCTGGCATGGCTAAAGGAGTCAGATCCCGATGTGGTGTGCCTGCAGGAGTTGAAGGCGGCTGATAGACAGCTGCCGCGTTCAGCCATCGAGGCGGCGGGATATGGAGCAGTCTGGCTGGGACAGCCGACCTGGAACGGCGTGGCGATCCTCGCGCGCGATGCCGAGCCGGTCGTGACACGCTGGGAGCTGCCCGGCGATCCCGACGACCGCCATGCCCGCTATATCGAGGCTGCGGTGAACGGCGTGCTGATCGCTTCGCTCTATGCGCCGAACGGCAATCCACAACCGGGGCCCAAATTCGACTACAAGCTGGCCTGGCACAGCAGGCTCAATGCCCATGCGGCAACGCTGCTTGCGGCCGATGTTCCGGCGGTGCTTGCGGGCGACTTCAATGTCGCGCCCGAGCCCCGCGACGTCTACGCAACCAAATCTTACGACGACAACGCGCTCGTCCAGCCCGAGAGCCGTACCGCCTTCAGGCAATTGCTCGATCAGGGCTGGACCGATGCCATCCGCAAGACCTTTCCCGCCGAGATGGTCTACACCTTCTGGGACTACAGGCGAAACCGTTGGCCGCGCGACGCCGGGCTGCGGCTCGACCATCTGCTGCTGAGCAAGAAGATGGCCAAGCGCCTCACCGGCGCAGGCGTGGATCGCGATGTACGCGGCCACGAAGACGCGAGCGACCATGCCCCGGTGTGGATCTGTACGAAATAGCCCTCGCGGCTACCTCGCGACAGATTCGCTTCGAGCAGGTCAGGCGCCGCTGGCCGCTCAGGCCGGGCGCCACTCGAATTTCAGCTCCTCGCGGAAGGCGAAACGCACGATATGGTCGACAACGACCTGTTCCATGCGCGGCAGGTCTTCGGCCTCGATATGGACCGTCAGCGTATGGTCGTCGGCGCGCAGGTCGACAATGCGTCCTTCGCCAAGGTCGATGCGCCCTTCAGCAGGTGAAAAGTCGACTGAAAACTTGTGGCTCCAGTGCTTGCAGAGCTGCTGCAGGTAGCGGCTGGCATGTTCGGTAGCGACCGATGCAGTTGATTTCGGCATGAGTGTCCTCGAATTGGAATGTCGCCCTGTGCGCCGACGGGGCGGAACTCGTCTCGCGATCCCGTCAAAAATGCGAGGCCAGCGCGATGTGCATGGCAAGGTGGCTCTGCGCGCCAAGCCTTGCCCTGTCGGAAGACGAAAAGAAATCTGTCAGACAAGCTGATGCTTAGAGCCAGCGACGATTCCCGAGCGCCGGCAGTCGCCTTGCGAAAGGCCGTTCCGTCGTCAATGAAGCGAGGGGTGGGATGATGAGGAGTCTTGCCGGAGATGGGCGTACTCGATGCGGTTGCGCCCCTTATCCTTGGCGGCCTGCATCTGGCGATCGGCGGTGAGAAGCAGTTCGTCGGCGGTCGCGTCCGTTTCAAACAGTACGGCGCCGACGCTGACGGTCAAGGGCCAGGTCAAACCGCCGGCCACGGGTTCGAAGTGCGCCTCGGCAACTGCATGCCGGATACGCTCGGCGACCTTCTCGGCATTCGCCTTGTTTGCCCCAGGGAGATAGACGGCGAATTCGTCGCCGCCGATGCGCCCGACAAGATCGCCGCTTCGCACCGAAGCACGGATGATGCCGGCAACCGCGCTGAGCGCCTGGTTGCCGGCGCCATAGCCGATCTGCTCGTTGAGCCGCCTGAGATGATCGATGTCGACCACCAGCAGCGCGCCCGGCCGCCGCGCGGAGCCTGAACTTGTGGCGACAACGTCGATTGCAGCCGTGAACAACGGGCCGGTGAGGCATGACGTCAGACTGTCATGCGCCAGCTCCTGGGCATATTTCTGCCTGAGCGAGGCATTTTCTGTCTCGCTGAGGCCGAGCAGGACCAGCAGAGGCGTGATGAAGAGGAGCGGTAAGACGAAAGCGTTGACCGCTTCGCGCCAGAGCATTTCGGCATCCGCGCCGGCAAAGACAAGCATGCGGAAGGCCAGTCCGACGAGCACGAACAAAAGCGCGCCAGCCAACGTCAGGAGCGCAACCTGGCCCCACCGGCGATGTGTTATTGCATTCAGCCTGTCTAACATGCGTGCCCAGCCGAAGATCTATCCAAGGATTTGAACCTTATCCGCCATATCTACGTAATACGCGCGGCGAGGGGGCACTTTGACCAAGAGGCCACAGTTACGAAGTGTTATGGTTAAGGGAGGGCTAAGGACCGCTTCGCAAACTGACCGGCGTGCCTTGCTGGCATCTAGCCTAACAATAGCGATCTTTCGCATAAGACCCGTGGCGGACCGTAGCCGATGAAGCGGAGAACTACGTTCCTCCACTCGGCATGAGCGCCGCTTGGTTAGGCGCTCCGCGCGCTTGACAAGCGGGACAGCGTCCGCATAATTCACCCAAAAGGATGAATTATGCGCTACGAAGGACCATCGGCTTACTTGGACAGGACGCTAATGGCGCTCGCCGATCCTGTTCGGCGGCGCATATTGCAGCGATTGGGGGCCTCAGAATCCCGCGTCACCGATGTTGCCGCCGAGTTTTCAATCTCGCTGAATTCGGTGAGCAAGCACATCCGTCTTTTGGAGCGAGCGAGGCTCATCGAGCGGAATGTGTCCGGGCGTGAGCACATACTTCGCTTCCGCCCCGAGCCGCTCTCTGAGGTTCAACAATGGATCGCGGCTCAGCAAGCCTTCTGGGCGAGCCGGCTTCAAGCCATCGACGATCTTTTGACGGCCGAAGATGCGGCGAATGAGATACCACCTCGCAAGGAGAAGAAGCGTGTCTAGAACCATTGAAGCGAAGACGCGCCATGAGTTCAAGGCGTCGGCCGAGCGCGTATTCGATGCATGGCTCGATCCGGTGAAAATGCGGTCCTGGGCGGCGCAACCTGTCCCGGGAATGCCCTCATTCGATATTCGTAGGGTCGAGATCGACGCGCGAGTCGGCGGCAAGTTCACCTTTTCAGATATGCGGGAAGACGGCGAGGCAGTCCATTGGGGCTACTACCTCGAAATCGATCGACCCCGGAAGCTTGTCTTCACCTGGTTCACCTCGGAGGAGGAAGAACAGGAGAACAACTCCCTCGTCACCCTGACAATCGAACCGCTCGACAACGGATGCCGAGCGACCATCGTGCACAGTATGGATGAGCGCTGGGCCGAATGGGCGAAGCAGACAGCGGCTGGCTGGGCCTTCATGCTGCGCCAGATCGACTTGTATTTCGGGGCGGACGCAAACGGCGACCAGAGCAGCGTCCAGTAGGCGGGTATGCATTGCGAGGCGCCCCGCAACGGGTCACAATCCTGCGATGCCCGCCCGGATCAAGCCCGCACGACCTCGTGCAGCTATCCTCTATGAATAGGGGGTATCTCGCGCACTTGCCGTTAATGGCCCAACGTCGCGAAGACATTTCGAGCCCGCGGGCTTCGCAAGCCCGAGCGGGCATCGCGCGGCCAGTGCGCCCCATCGGAGCCGTCAGCGAAGCAAACCGGCGTGAGACAAAGGAATTGGCGGAGAGAGTGGCCTCTACATCAGCGTTTTCCTACGTTCGCTGGAGATCGCACACATCTATGAATACCAAGGCCTTCAAGGCATTTCGGTGTTTCTACGTCCGTTGCTGTCCGCTATCATCCTTAAATCAAAGTGGGGAAAGAAGTGGGGAAAGATGGCTCGCGCGCTTAACCGGCTCTCCGATGTTTACGTCCGTTCAACGAAGCTGGAGGCCGGCCGTCACAGCGACGGCGGAGGGCTCTATCTGAACGTTGCCACTGGCGGTTCGAAGTCATGGCTTTTCATGTGGGCTCGCGATGGAAAGCGCCGCGAGATGGGCATGGGCGCCTTTCCAGCTGTTTCACTTGCCAAGGCCAGAGCAAAGGCCATCGAGTTTCGGACAGTCGTTGCAGACGGTCGAGATCCAATCATCGAACGCGATAAGGAAGCGGAGTCCACGTTCGGCGATGCCGCGGACAAATTCCTCGCCAGCATGGAGAAGAGCTGGAAAAATGAGAAGCATCGCGCGCAATGGAAGATGACGCTGGAGCAATACTGTGCGCCGATGAGGGCAAAGCGAGTCTCCGCAATAGGCACCGACGATATCCTCGCTGTGCTCACACCGATCTGGCACGACAAGGCTGAGACGGCTTCTCGGCTCCGTGGGCGCATCGAGCGGGTGTTGGATTTCGCACGAGCTAAGGGATGGCGCCAAGGTGAGAATCCGGCCTTGTGGCGCGGGCATCTCAAAAGCCTTTTGCCGACGCGACAGAAGCTCCAGCGCGGTCACCATCCTGCGATGCCGTATGGTGATGTACCAGACTTCGTCGCGCGGCTCCAAGTAGCCGACGCCATGGCGGCGCGCGGGCTTGAGTTCCTAATCCTCACCGCCGGGCGATCAGGCGAAGTGCTAGAGGCCGAATGGACAGAATTTGACCTCGACACGGGTGTATGGACAGTGCCCGCGCGAAGAATGAAAGCTGGTAAGGAGCATCGTGTTCCTCTGTCTGACCGCGCCCTTTCGATTGTGCGGGCGCTGTACGAAACCAGGATCAACAACTACGTGTTCCCTGGTCATAGGAAAGACCGGCCGCTTTCCGTCATGGCCTTCACTATGCTGCTGCGCCGTATGAAGGTCGGCCAGTACACTGCCCACGGTTTCAGAAGCTCGTTTCGTGATTGGACAGGCGACTGCACAACGTTCGCGCGGGAGGTCGCCGAAGCGGCGCTCGCCCACGAGGTCGGAAACAAGGTCGAACTGGCCTACCGCCGTTCTGACGCCCTGGAGAAACGTCGCAAGCTGATGACCGCGTGGGCCAATTTTTGTGTCAAAGGCGAGTCGTCGAACGTGGTTCGGATGAAACGCCAACGATCCCAGGCGGTTACAGGCGGTTGACAATCCCGAAATGTGCTTCACCATACGTACTAAGACTGCTCTAGATAACGCCTCGCCTTAGCTGGGCCGGACCGACAAGCAGAGCGTTTCGACATTACGGACCGGAACCTGTCTTCGCCCGCCGTGCCACGGCTACATCCACAGTCGGGCCAGACAGTCAAAGTGCAACGGCCGCCATCGAACTCCTTTTTCTTTCGAGGAAAGGGGTTTCGGTGGCGGCCGTTTTTTTATGGCCTCGAAGCTAGAAAGGAGCTTGAAGTGAGTGAGGTGAGTGAAGAGCGTACAACGGCAGCCCCGTCAAAGGCCGCTTACTCCATCGACGAGTTTTGCGAGACCTTCGGCGTCGGCAGAACGCTCGCGTACGACGAAGTTGCTGCCGGTAGACTTCTAACGAGGAAAGCGGGTAGGCGAACGCTCATTCGAGCGGTTGATGCTCAGGCATGGCTCGACGCGCTCCCGAGCGGGCGGAATGCCGCATGAAAACCGTCGATCAATCGTCTCATGACAAGATCGCCGAGGCGGTTAAATGGCTTGCGTCGACACCACGCGATCAACGCGGTCCCGCCATTGTCGAACTGCAGGGCCGGTTCGGCCTTTCACCGGCCGAGGCCTGCAACGTTTGCCGTGATCTCTACCGGGCGAGGTCGATATGAGCGGCCGGAATTGGGACAAGGCCCGATCGCGCGACCAGATCCGCCGGCATGGCGTCGACGATATCTCGGACCAGTCGGCGCCGTATATCCCTAGCGGTCAGCCGCCGCGGCGCAGACCATCGAAGGTCGAGCTACGCGCCGAGCTGGAGAGGCTTATGGCGGAGCGGCGGCAGAACAAGGGCGGGCAGCCATGAGTGCAGCCCCTTGGTTTCGGTTGCACACCTCGGACTGGATCACCGCGACCCGTGATCTCAAGGCTGCCGAGAAAGGCATTCTGATAGATTTGCTCGCGCATATGCACGAAAGAGGCGGCCCGATCGCGGGTGATCACGCTCGCCTTGCTCGCCTCTGTGGCGCCGACATTCGAACGTTCAGCCGCGCGATCGAGCTATTTCTCGCCGATGGTCGCATCGTCGAAAAGCACGGCGGACTGTGGTCCCCAGTCATGCAAGCCGAATTCGAACACCGCAAAAATGTTAGCGACGTTCGCCGCAAAAATGCGGGCCAGCGGTGGGCAAAAGTTGAACAAAATCAACGCGACGAAAATGCAAAAGCACACCAGAGTCCAGAGTCCAGAGAAGAAGAGGGTGGCGGGGGCAACCCGCCACCCCGCTCGACCTCAGCGAGCTCTACGGTAGGCGTGGATTCGAGCTCTACGTTGGAAGGTAGTAGAAGGGTCGCGCCTTCTGGCGCGCCCCTCTCTCTCCGAAAAACTTTCATGGTCGACGACGACGTCGAGGTTGCCGGCATTGGACCTGCAACAATCTCCAGAGCTGATTCCGTTGGTTTCGTTACGGTGAGGGCCGAGGCCGATGGGCGCGACTACGAGGTCGAGGTCCTGCCCGGTAACCAGTTGCGGCTCGTCGACAAGACGTGGCTGAATGATGAAATCGAGGTCGACGATGACGCAGCTTAGCCTCTTCGATCTGTTCGATCAGCCGATAAAACGGTCTGCAGAGATCCGTGCATTTCCGTCGGAGAAAATGACCGGTGCCATCATGCATGCCGCCGACCAGGTTATCGCTGCAGGTTCCTCCGGACGGCAAGAGCTCAATCGACAGGCCGTGCTATGGCGGGTTCGGCTGATCGTCCTTGGCCTTCCCTCAGCCGAAATTGATCGTTCTGCAACTCGGTGGCGGCAGGAGATAGTCTGCGAGCTGCTGCGGCGATCGCGGCGACTCGGGAGCTTCAATGAGGGGGATGCGGCGTGACCGTCCCGTGTTCCACGTCGAACTCCCACCGGGCGGCTGATTTCAGTTGCGACCTTTCAGGTTTGGCGTCTCCGCGCGAGCTACTGCTCTTTCTCCTGTTCGTCAGAGCTCAGGCGCGACGTGATGTAGTTCGCGACGAAAAACTTATCCGCTTTGACAGTGCGTCTAAGTGCTTTCGTAGTCGCTGCCTCGATTGCATGGAACGACGCGGTGGCAGCAGCAATGTCGCTGAACTGACCGATGAGCGTCGTGTTCGGCAGTCGGTACCAGACGTGGTTGACAAGAATCCAATAGTCCCAATCGAGCTTTCTAGCTTCTTCAAGGAACGTGGCATGCGGATCTGGCGAATTCGGGATGCTGTCAGGGAGATCATACGTCACGATGAACTTCGGCATCTGTTGGTTTCCTTAGACCATTCACATCGACAGCTCGACGGCGCTGTGACCAGAAGGCGACGAGACGTCTCGCAACAACACCTCGCCAAAGAAGGCAGTGATTACCTCTTCTTAACCGGGGCCTTTGCCTTAGGTGCCGCTTTCGCGGGCGCAGCCCTGGGTTTCGGCGCTGGCTTGTTGGCGACTGGTGCAGCTCTGGGTTTCGCAGCTGGTTTTGCCTTCGCAGCTGCGGCCGGTTTGCCGTCAGCATGTGCCAAGACCGCTGCAGCCAGTCTCTTCTCACGAGCCTTCGCTGTCTTGTCTGCAAGCACCTGGCCAGCAAGAGTTTCGATCCCGTCTGAATGGTCTTTACCGCCCTTCACGTTCGCCATCTCGGTCGTCCTCCCTTTGTTTGATGGGCGACACGGAGCATCCGCTTCAACCTCAGGTCGTGCAAGGGCAAGAGGGGTGGGGCGGGGTAAATCTCCACAGCCTTTCGGGGGCCCCGACCGCCATGGGCTCATGTCCAGATTTTACAGAACTGCGGGAGAAAAATTTTGAAAATTCCTGATGTTCCTCCGCGATTTAGGTCAAAGCTGGCGCGCGAACGTTGGACGCGTATCGCCGAGGACCTGATCAAGCACGGCCTCGACGCATCAGCGCGCGTCGAACTCATCAGTGACTATGTTGACGCAGAGAACCATATCACCAGCCTGCGACCTCAATCGAAGGGTACCGGCGACATGAAGCTCGCCAGGGCCAGGGCCCTCAACGTCGCCACGGCGGAGCGCAGGCGCCTGCACCAACGTCTTTTCGCGGGAGCCAAACGGCTCGAGGAAGTCCTTCCAAGCCTGGAAGCCTTCACCGAAGTGATCGTCGCCGGCGATCAAAGCGAGGCGGATGCGGCCTGGCGCGCTCACTTTCTGACTGGCAAAGGCCTGATAAGGGATGCTAGCGCTTCAAGGGACATGCATAGGCTCGAGGCTGAGCGGCTGGAGGCCAAGTACGGCGAACCATCTTGGAATGCACTCCTCTATGAAACCGTCCAACAGCAGGCCGAGGCAGACCGAGCGCTGGAAGCGCTTTGGCGCGCGAAACCGAGCCAACGGCGGCGCCTCGATGAAAAAGGCGCGAAATGAGCCGCTATGCGTCGCAGCCTTCTTCCGCCTGAGATCGAGCCAGATATTCTCGACATCATCGCCACGCTCGACGATGCCGCAGAACGGAGCGGCGACCGGCGCTATGTGCGAGCCAGAAACGCCTTAGCTGCGGCGTCGCCTGGGAGGCCAAGGGTCGACGACGAACGGCTAATCGAAGAAGCGAAATGGTTACTTGATAGCGGCCAGGTCAAAAACCTTAATAGAGCGCTGCTGATGGTCGCTCGAAGCGCCAATATCACGACTTGCCATCGCTCGTTTGCGGAACGTCTCCGTCAAAAAATTGCTTCCGGCTTGAAGAAAACGTCCGGGAAATAGTTTTTTTGGACGACGCCGTTTGTCAGCATGCTCCCCGTGCAGATCGTGCCGGAGCTTGCAATGAATGCTATCAGCGCCACCCTTGCCAAAATCGGATCTAGGAAGACCATCGCGCCGGTGTTGTCGCCGGCCGCGTACGCAATAGGGCGGGAAGGCTCTGGCGAGATTTCTCGGCTCGAAGCTGTTTCGCCTGAGTATGCGCGACTGAAAGCGAAGCGCGCCAAGTTACTCGCTGAACAAGTCGAGATCGCGACGCAAAGTGCCAAAGTGTCCAATGGGATCAGAGGACATCGCGAGAACATCATCCGGAGATTGCCAACGGCGCAGGAAACTCGCGTAGCCGAGCTGCTGGAGGATCCGCGACCGGCGCCCTCGCGCGACAGTGCCGCCTTGGATTCTCTCGAGGTGTTGGAGGCTCGGCATCTCGACCTGAACGTCGCCTTGGCAGCGCTTGACAGGCGAATTGCCGCGGCGCGCATGGCAGCTTCCGCGATGGTCCGCGATCAAGTCGAGCCAGAATATCGGGCACTGGTCTCAGCGATTTGTGAACAGCTTATCGCTCTTCATGGTGCGGTCGAGCGGTACGAAGCCTTCACCGACAGCTTGAACGCGGATGAAGTCGCTTGGTCTTCCCTTGTCGGCATGCCACTGCAGTTCGCAAACGGCAGGGATCGCTATTCGCCCGTCGCACAATACCTCCGTGAGGCGGCGAAGCATGGGTTCATCTCTGCCAACAAAGTTCCGGAGGCGATCCGGTGAGACTCGAGAGGCGATCGGCAAGCGACGGGATCGAATATAGCGCCACCGGTTTCATCGAGCGCCCTGCTGCAGCGCGGCCGGCGCCATTCACGAAATCTGTCGTGGCCGACGGGGATGAGCTCGTCGGAACCGCGTGTGTGTATGGCGTCCCACATTATGGCAAGAACCGTCAGCGGGAGGTCTTTGTGCCTGGCTGTTTTGCGCGCTCGTTGGCCAGCCAGCAGGCGATCAGGTTGCTTCTCGATCACGATGAGTCGAAGCTCATTGCAACGCGCGCTGACTCCCTGAGGATCGAAAGTGACGACCTGAGACTGACAATTCGCTGCAAGGTTGCAGGAACATCGGCCGGGGCCGTGATGAAGGCGGCTGTGAACGAAGGCGGCCGGATGGAGTGTTCGGTCGGCTACAACGTCGTGGAGAGCTACGAGCGCTTGATCGAAAGTGAAAGCGTAAAATTTATCACCGACGCCCGCCTCCTGGAGATCAGTTTGGTGCGCAAGGGAGCCGTGCCGGGCACATCCGCTTCGATTCGCTACGCTAGTGACAGCTCCCTTTTGAAAGCATTCCAGGGTCTTGAAGACGCACTCGACGCGCGAAGCCGCGCGTTCCGCCAACTTCTGGATTCGCTATGAAATCCGATCGGCCCTTCACCTTGCTGCGCGATCGGCGGGCCCGGCACGTGTCCCTCCTGGCGTGCCGGGCTCATCTCTTCCAAGGTGGCGACATTGACTGATATTCAGGATCGGCCGAGTTCCTGCGACGCGATTGGGGCGGGAGGCCCCGCTTTAAAGCCATCGGCGCGCGACACGCTGGCATTTGCGCATTCCAGAATGACGCCGGCGGAGATCGCAGAGCACGCCCTCAAGCTCGCTGACGCAGTCGAATACTTGCAAAGCAGCGTCGACACGCTGCGCGAGAACAACAATAAGGCGGCCCGCGCTCTCGAGGGCACGCAGGACGCTCTAGCTGCCCATCTAGGGGTTGTCTGTCGCATCCGGGAACTCTTCGAAGCCCACCGTAAGCGTGAGGCCCGCGACCTGCTGCGCGGCGCAGCATCGACCATCTTCGAGCGTGAACCGGCGCCGGTGTTGGAGCCGTTGCAGTGGTCAAACACGATTTTCAGCCCTTTCCCGGAGCGCCAAGGTGGCTGAAACAAACCGGGTCGTAACCGAAATTACGATTGATGCTCGCGGTTCGGCCGCAGGCTCGGCGGACTATGTCCGGGCCATGGCTGTCGCCCAGGCCGCTGTCGACCGATTGATGGACCGTGAGGCCAAGCTCGCCGCCGGCGCCGGCAAGGCCACCGACATGCTCATGGTCCAGTCGGCCTCGATCGGCCGTGTTGCGGCTTCATGGGATCGTCTCCGCGCCTCGATCGATCCGGTGACGCGGGCCGAGGTCGCCGCAGCTCGCGAACTCAACAGGGCGATGCTGACCGCCGATTCCGCGGTAAAACGCGGGGTGACGTCACAGCAGGATGCTGCTCGCGTGATCTCAGCGCTGCGCCAGAAGCAGATCGTGGATATCGACGCGGTCAGGCAAGCCCAGCAGCGCCTGAATTCCACGATGGCGGATACCCCCGTCATCGCCGCCAATCAGAACAGGCGTGGCAGCGTCAACCAGTTCAACACCTCGAACGTTGCGGCCCAGTTCCAGGACATCGCGGTCACTTCGGCTATGGGGATGTCGCCCCTGCAGATCGCGTTGCAGCAGGGCACCCAGCTTTCCGCCGTTCTGGGCCAGCAGGGCGCCGCTGGCGCGGCACGCACCCTCGGTGCCGCCCTGCTGTCGATTGTCAGCCCGGTTTCGCTGATCACCATTGGTCTCGTCGGCGCCGCTGCCGCAGCGATCCAGTATTTCTCGAAGTCGAAGGCGGAGACGAAATCACTCGACGACGTCCTCAAGGAACACGAGAAGGCCATTGGCCGCGTCCGAGATCTCTGGGGCGAAGCCGCCGACGAGCGCAGCAAGTACGGCCGCGAGAGCACCGGGGCCGTCACCTTCGGACTCGAAAACAACCTCGCCGAGCTGGTGAAGCGGCTCCGTGACGCCAACAAGACCACGATGTTCGGCGGCGGCGACATCGGCGAAGCCGTGACGGCCGCGATCAACAAGAACATGGACCTCACCGGTCTCGGTGCCCGCGAGTTCAGAGGCACCACACTCTTCAAGACCCTGCAGATCGACTTCGAAGCCTTGCAGAAGGCTACGATACAGGGCCGGCCCGATGTGCTCGGGCTCATCAAGCATCTCGAAGAGATCGGCCAGACCTCATCGAACGCCGGCATCAAGGCAATTGCAGCCGATGCCATCGCGGCATTGGCGCCGTTCAAGGATCTCGCCGAAGCCATCCAGGCCGCCGACCGGGAGTTGAAGCGGCTCTTCAACGATCGCGGCCCCAACGGGATGCTGTTGTCGCGCGGTCAGACCAATCGCGACGATATGGGCAACCTCGCCCTGTTCGAAGCCCAGGAGGCCATTGCGGCGGCTCGCCGTCGTGCCGCTGCTCAAGCCCAGCTTGAGAGCTTGCTGGCGAGGTCGCCGGCCGAAAAGGCCGCAGCTGCTCGTTCCGCCGCCGGGGCCCAGTACAACGACAACGAAAGCGCAGCGGCTCGCGCCGATCGGATCGATATCGCCGGCAAGCTCGCCTTGGCCGAGGCCGAAAAGGCGCTTGCCGAGGCGCGCCGCGATCGTGCGAGGTCTCTCGAAGAAACGCTGGCGTCACAGCAGCTCGAACTCGGTCTCATCGGCCAGACCGTCGGCGAGGTCGCCCGGCTCCGCATGGAGTACGATCTGACCTCGAAACTGCGGGAGGAAGCCGCCCGGAATGGCATCGAGGCCGACCAGAAAGAGATCGACCTCATCAAGCAGAAGGCTGCCGAATACGGCCGCTACGCCGAAGAGATCGCGCGGACCAACCTGCTGCGCGAGGTCCAATTCGAACGCGACCAGCTTTTCCGGTCCGCCGGCGACCAGAGCATTGCGTCCCGGCTTCGCGGCGCCGGGCTGCCGGTAGACCTCAATTCCGATATCGCGCGGGCGATCCGCGAAAACCAGCGGATCGAAGAGCTCCGCGCCGGCATCCGTGGATTCTTCGACGATTTCCTGGCCGGCTTGATGCAGGGCGACTCCTTCGGGAAGGCGCTCGGGAACGCGATCCTCAACGCGCTGAACCGTGTCCTCGACAAGGTGCTCGATAACCTCGTCAAGTCGATCGTGAACTCGCTTGTCGGGGGTGCCACCGGCGGCGGATCGGGTTCCGGCATCGTCGGTGCGATTCTTGGCGCCATCGGCCTCGGTGGAAACTCAGGTGGCAGCTCCGGCGCTGATCCTTGGGGTGCGCTGCGCGACGTCACCTCGGGTTCCAATGTTTCCAGGTTGTTCTCGCCGGCGAACTCGAACCAAGACATGTCCATCTTCCGGCAGGCGATCTCGGCGATCGAGAGTGCTGGCAGCGGTGGATATTCGGCTCTGGGTCCCTGGACGAAAGGTGACAGGGCATACGGCGCCTATCAGGTCATGGGCGCCAACATTCCGTCGTGGACGAAGCAGGCTCTCGGCAACTCGATGACGCCAAGCCAGTTTCTCGCGGACCCGCGCGCTCAGGACTCGGTATTCGATCACTACTTCGGAAAATCGCTGTCGAAGTATGGGAACCCACAGGACGCCGCGTCGGTGTGGTTTACGGGCAAGCCGCTCAGCGGTGGGGCCGGCGCCAAGGATGTTCTTGGCACGTCTGGTTCCGTCTATGTCGACAAGTTCAACGCCCAGCTCGACAAGCTCGGCGGCACCGCTGACAAAGCGACAGGAGGTATCGGCAAGCTCGGATCCGCAGGAGCGAATGCGACGCAGGGCTTGCAACAGGCGGCTGGCAGCCTCGCCGGTCTGTCGCAACAGATCCAGACCTTCATGGCCTCGGCACAGGGCGGTGGGTCGTCATGGTTCCAGAACCTGGCTGGTATGTTCGGCGGCGCCGGTGGCGCCTTCAGCTTCATGGGCGGGATCTCCCCGCTGGCAACGGCCGATATCCTGTCGGGATCCTGGGGCTTGTTCCATGACGGCGGCGTCGCCGGCTGTGCGACCCGCTTCCGCGCCGGCGTCGATCCACGCATCTTCAACGGGGCACCGCGGTACCACAACGGCACCCCCGGTGCCGGGCTTGGCCCCGACGAGGTCCCCGCGATTCTTCGGCGCGGCGAACCTGTCTTCAAGTCGTTCGCGCACGCCCGGCAGGTCGTCGGCGGCGGCAACAAGGTCAACATCAACATCAACAACCTCGGAGGTGCGTCGGTGCAAGCCGAAGCAAGGGAGGAAGCCGATGGGACGACCTCGATCGACATCGTCGTGGACCGCGTCGTCGCCGATAAGCTGTCACGCCGAGGTACCGCTGCGAACTCAGTTCTGCGGACCCAGTACGGGGCTCGCGAAGCCCTGAAGAGGCGGTGATGACGATATCCCCGTTTCCATGCGCGTTCCTGTCGCCGTATCCCAAACAGGACATCTACAACGCGGTCTGGATATCGGATCTCGATGAGCCGTTGTGGCGTGTTCGCGTCCTTCGCGCCAATGGCTGGATCGAAGTCGCAACCTTCGACATCGATCAGCGGGTATGGACCACCACGGAGGCCGGGACGGCCAGCCTTCGCGACGCTGTTATCGAATTCGCTAGGCAATCGCCTTGGGTGGTGTTCCTCGATCGACGAGACGAGCCCGAGTTCGCGCCCCTCTTCAAAAAGGAACGACTGCAGTGAGCCAATCTGATTTCGGTACCATCAATCCCACCGCCAAGAGCGGTTCCGCTCTAGCGACCGACTTGATGGCGTTTCGCGATGCTCTCCACAGCAGCCACAAAGGTCCGACGGCGCCGAGCTACGTTGTCACCGGCCTTGTATGGCTCGATGACGCTCTCGATCCGCTCTGGCTCTACAAGATTTACGACGGGACATCCTGGATCACGATGTTCGCCGTCGACAGCAGCACTGACCGAGCCTGGCCGATTAACCCCGGCGAGAAAGAACGATTTCCGCTCGCCGGCGGCACGGCGAACGCCCTGACGTTGACCCCGGCAGTTGCGATGACAGCTTATGCCGATATGGACGTCCTCACATTCGAGGCTGCATCGAGTAACAGCGCCGCCGTGACCATGAACGTTTCCAACATTGGCGCCAAGGCGATCCGCAAGATGGCTGCGGGAGCTGATGTTGCCCTTGTCGCCGGTGATATTCTCGATGGCGTTCGATACACCGCCAATTACGATACAGCTGCCAATGCTGGTGCCGGCGCATGGGTCTTGGTGAATGAGCCGTCGGCGACTTTGACGTCGCCTGGCGTTGTCGAACTGGCGACTGATGCCGAGGCAATCGCCAAAGCAGATGCGGTGCGGGCGCTCACGCCGTCCAACTTAGCTGCCCTCGGCGCGTCCACGACCCTCGCGGGTTTGGTGGAGCTCGCCACCGCCGCGGAGGTGGCCACCGGAACCGACACGGCCCGCGCACCATCCGTATCCACGATGGGAAGCCATCAAGGTATGGCGAAAGCTTGGGTCAACTTCAATGGTGATGGTACGGTTGCCATCCGCGACAGCTTCAATGTCACGTCGATCACCGACAACGGCGTCGGCGACTATACGATCAACTTTACGACGGCCTTCGCCAATGCCAACTATGTTATGGTGGGCAGTGGCAGAGACGACGCCGGGGCTGGCGCTTACAACCTTGGCCTCTTGCAGCAAATTACGCTTACCACGACTACTGCGAACATTCGCACACGCGCCGTCAACAACACGGCGCTGGACTGTGACACCTTCCATGTCGCCGGATTCGGGGATTAGACCCATGCAACGAATAATCTATCCACTTGGCGATGGTGTGGCTGTTGTCATCCCCGCCGAAAGGGCCGCGCTTCCTATCGAGGAGATCGCCCGCAAGGATGTTCCTGCAGGTGTGCCCTACAGGATCGTGGCGGCGACTGATATCCCCGAAGACCGTTCGCAACGGGAGCTCTGGACCGCCGATTTCAGCCAACCCGACGGCTACGGAATCGGTGCCGAGTCATGGATTGCGGAGATGCAGGCTATCGTTGCCGTCCAGGCCGCCCAGGAGGGAGATCAATGACCGCCCCCGTCATTTCCATCCGCCCTGCACCGCCGCCTGCTATCCCTGAGCGGGTCTCTTCGCGCCAGTTCAAGATGCAGCTCGAGCTCGACGAGATACTGGACCAGGTCGAAGCATGGGTTGCCGCGCAGCCCAGGCTTGTTCAGATCGCATATCGCGAGAGCAAGACTTTCGATCGGGCCGACGCCATGCTGCAGTCTGGATTCTCGGCGCTCGGGTTCGATGCCGCTCGGGTCGACGAGTTCTTTTCGGATGCTGAGAAGCTCTAGCGCATATGAGGCCCGAAGTTCGTTCCTGCGATGCGCGAGTTAAAGCCCTCTGCGACGAGTTTGACATCGAGATCATCCATGGGCACCGCTACCCCCAACCCGGCCAGACCAGAGCGGTTGCCACGATCCGGCGTATCGTCGATCGACACGGCGAAGCCCATGCAAGGATCGTGCTTTGTGTCCTTGCCGAGGGCAGGGGGCACTCCGCCCTTATCGACGAGGTTGGCCTTTGGGCTGTTTCGGATCTCGCCTTGGCATGCGCCAACCTCATCGAGGCCGACGCCGGCGCCTTCCTCGAGCTCTTCGATCAGCTCCCCTTCGGGCCCTACATGGCGTTCGCCAACGAGCTCTCGGGGACCGTGCGTCAACGAGAAGCGTTGGTTGGAATGCTGTATCTCCATATTCGGACGCTCCGCGAGCGCACGCTCACGAAACGTGAGTGCTCCGGGAGGCATGTAGCCAAGGCAAATGCAAGCGAGCGCGATAAGGGCCGCCCGGCCTTTGTGCCAAACGGCCGTCGTACCTCGGAGCAGAAGCTGGCTATTGGTCGACGGCTCCTCGAGGTCAAGGCAATGCTTCCTCACGGGCATATTCGGGCCGTGGGTCCGCGAGCGGTCTGGCCTCAACTACGATACGGCGCGCCAATGCATGGCGATAGCGAGGGAAGTTCGTGCGCAGTTCGAACGCTAACGAATCCGATTGATTT
The DNA here is from genome assembly GCF_900445235.1 of Aminobacter aminovorans. Taxonomy (NCBI): domain Bacteria; kingdom Pseudomonadati; phylum Pseudomonadota; class Alphaproteobacteria; order Hyphomicrobiales; family Phyllobacteriaceae; genus Aminobacter; species Aminobacter aminovorans. The sequence continues at coordinate 3,283,814 of NZ_UFSM01000001.1, forward strand.
TTTTGGACGATCGGGGGTGTCAAGACTATTTATATACCAACAACCGCATACAGTGGACACGCACGGAGTCGAACAGGGAGAGCAGTGATGGCTAAGCAAGCGACATCTGTAGATTCTGCTGGTCTGCATGGGGCGCGTTCCTATGCGTCGGAGCGATTGTCATCGGTCTCGACTGTTCGGATCAGTGCGTCGAAGGGGGAAATGACGATATCAGTGTCAGCAAAGGATGGACGCTTTATATCGTCTGAGGGCCGAGGTGGGGGGCATGCCGGCAAGGACAAAACTATACGCAAAGGGTGACTGGGAAAGAGAAACGGCGATACGGCCGAGCGCCACACTCGGCGTCGAGAAATATCGAGATCAGGCACGACGCGACTACGCCCGCCTGATCCATTGTCCGTCGTTTAGGCGTCTGCAAGGAAAGACCCAGCTTTTTCCATCTCACGAAAGCGATTTCTTTCGCAACCGGCTGACACACTCCTTGGAAGTCGCGCAGATCGCGAAATCGATCGCAATCCGCATCAACAGCACTGACGACTTCTTTAAGAAGAACCCCGTGAATCTGGATATGGTCGAGTTCGCCGGGCTAGCGCACGACATTGGACACCCGCCGTTTGGGCATAACGGCGAAGCCACACTCGACAGGCTGATGCTTCGCTACGGCGGATTCGAAGGAAATGCTCAGACGCTCCGGCTAATCGCTCGAATTGAGAAAAAGATAACTACGGAATTTCCAAGCGTTTCGCAGACGCCGCGACCGGTCGACCCGGCTACCTTTGCAGATCTGCGACTTGGTCTAAACCTAACCTATCGAACGCTCGCGTCGATCCTGAAGTATGACCGTATGATCCCTGAAAGTAAGACGGGCCGCGAAGGGCAGGGGTCTGAGAAGAAGCCAGTTAAAGGATACTATGCGTCTGAAGGGAGGTTGGTCGAGCGCATCAAGGCTCACGTTGCCCCGGGTTATGCCGAACCATTCAAGACGATCGAATGCCACATAATGGACGTTGCCGACGATATTGCATATTCAACATACGATATCGAGGATGCATTCAAGGCGAATTTCCTGTCGCCTCTCGCGATGATCTCGAAGGACGACGATTTCAAAGAGCGTATCGCTTCGAAAGTGCGAGAGAACCTGGGATCCAAACTGGAGGGCCTGTCGACTGCCGAGATGGCCTTCGATGTGTCTAACGTGAATGATATCCTAGGCGAACTCTTCAAGCCGCTCTTAGGGCTAGACGTCAAAACTGCACAGGCGTTGTCCAGGCCTGTCACCGCGACCGAACTTTCGTTTCTGATTGCCGCACATACATCCGCAGGATCGCAAGCCCTGGTTGAAAAGGGTTATCTCCGCACATCGTTTACTTCCGATTTGGTCGGCCGCTTTATTCGCGGCGTGAAGGTCAGTCCAAATTTGAGTTCCCCGTCGATGTCCAAAGTCCAACTCGATGTGGACACTTTCAAGCGAGTCGAAACTCTTAAGCATTTCGCTTTCGAACTGCTTATCGTGTCGCCAATGCTGAAGATCGCAGAAAAACGAGGCGATCAGATTATCCGAACACTCTTTGAATGCTTCATGGCGGATCGAAATCTGTTGCCTGCCGACTGGCGCGAGCTGTACGAGGCAATGGATAACGAAGCATGGCAGGCGCGTGTCGTGTGCGATTACATCGCTGGCATGAGCGACCGATATTGTGTCGAGATGTACGCGCGAATCACTAGTGAGAACCCAATCACTATCTGGAAGCCGCACTAAGGCGGGAAAATTGCTGGCGAGGGACGACGTGTGGCTGGGAGCCCAATGATCGTTTGGACCTCTAGGCCTCTAGTACCTCGAAGAAATCAAACTGGTTAGGATCCTCTTTTGGGATCGCTTGGGGGAATGCACGATAGAACGATCTATCAAAATCGGTCTTATCGCGTGAAGCGTTGCCAATGCCGATCACCTGCCACAGATGCTGACGAAGTGCTGGCAAGCCGACCTGATCGGCAAGAAATTGGTGCAATTTGTATCGACGCCCTCCGCCGCCATATACAACTGGGTTGGCCTCATCGAGCATCTCTAGGATGGCACCATTGCTGTTTGCTAGGGGGTGATAGATGTATTTGCGAGTGAACCAGCCGAAGAATTGCGGGTGTTTAAACGACCGCTGCGCTCGGCGTTTCAGCTTGTACAATTTGTAGATCATGTCAGCGAATTGATCAGGGAACTCCTTCTCCCACTGCCGAAACTCCTCTGAGACAAACTCCTGCCAAAGCCGCAGGTATTCGGTTCGATGGACATCCTCAATGTAGCCGGTCGCTGCGTCCACTAGGGCTACAATCCCTAGTTTTGCAGCTGATCGGACTATGATTTCTGCTTGGACCGCCAGAAAGGCTTGCGACGGTGCGAGACGCTTGTCATTGCGCGCTTGAATTAAAGCGTCACACACCTCAATCAGCGTGGTTGCCTCGTACCCATCGGCCGTTCCAACCACAGAGTCTGGATCGGTATCCAAGTATCTGAAAGATATAGGATTCTCGATCTTATCCCACAACTTTTCATCGATTGCGGATCGTACCCCTTTCCGTGTCACCGTGCGGAGAAAGGCGTTTCCCCCTTCTGATTTCAAGGTCAGTGCCTTCGCCATCGCGCTCTTGGCTATCAAGCGCCGGCCGTCGAACAGACGATATACCTCAATGTCCACGTCACCGATCGGGAGAACACCCTGATGGCTGGCCCTCGGGATATCACCTTGGTCCGACAATCGGGTCCATCGTGCTTGGGCCGCACGTTGAGCTATTTCTCGACGTTGTTCTGATGTTAGTGACTTAGCGCGCGCCCGACCGCCTTTTGACTGATGAGACATCGAATCACCTTCTGATGCTTGCTTGTGGCGAAAAATGGCATGCTTGCTTCTGTTCAGCAAGCATGCCAAATTTCAATCCACATGAATGCTTGCTTGCAGGACGTCGCGCTGTATTTTATTGGGTGTTACGGGTCGAACTCGGCCGAAAACCGGGACATCCAGGACAAATCGAATCCGATGGGTAAGAGAAAGCGCTTGGTCATCCCGCCACCAACGGGCTTGGAACCCGAGATCGCCAGGATCATCGAGGCCCTTGCGCGCAAGATGGCACATGACGATTACTATGGCGTCACCGAGATGATACCGGATAAACCGGTCAAAAAGCGCCGCACTAGAATTCGCCCCGTCTTCAAGTGGTCTCGCGATGTTTCTCGAGAAGACTAGGACGACCGAGCGCGAACTTTGCGACCGGAATCTGTCAGACGCCACTGGAGCCTGATTTTCTCCTCAGTCTCGGTTGTGTCGACCTGCACCCGCTGGGTGCGGATGAGCTTGGCGTTTTCAAGCCGATCAAGCGCTTTGATGAGGTCTATGTAAGGCCGCAAGGGAACGGTCTGCCAAGCCTCAGCGGGCGCCTCCTTCAGCAACTCACGCTCAGCATCTGAAAGCTCCATGTCACCCCCTAGGGCAGCAACGCCCGTTCCTTAGCGTTAGGGACGCGCGCCTCTACCACCAACGCGACATACTCGCTGTTGTCTTTCGGGTTGAAGACCCGCTCCACAACAGTCCATATCTCGCGGTTCGAAGGATCGCTTCGGTTCATTCCGCTAAGAACACCTGGATCGACAATTTTGTCGCCAATGGAGGGCAGAAAGCCACCGAAGGTCGACAAGTCGAAGTCTTCTGCTCCATCCTCAATCAAGCCGTCCTTGTTTCGAAAACAAATCCTTACGGTGACGTCCATTACGCTCCCCTTGAATCAGAACCGAAGGATTGCCCGAGACAGGTATGAACACAAGCTATTCCCCCGGAAGGGGAATGCTTGAACTGTTGATGATTTGAAGGCATCGTGGTCGCGGAGCTTCGAAACTCTCGCAGCGGACCCTTGCCGGGGTTTTGCGCTGCAATCGCGATAGGAACGCTCGGGCTTGCCGGCCTAGTCGCTCCGAAAAATGTGACGCGCCCAGCCGTGGGCGTGACCGGCACCACTATGCCGGGAAGGCCGCGGTTATACAAGACCCTTCGGGGAAAGGCTGTGGCGCATGTTTCGCGACATGTTTCGAACTTCCCGGCGCCAGCGCTGTCCGCTGGCACCCGGCCTTCGAAAGCCGGCAGTTCGCGAGCAAATCACCATGACAACCACCCGACCTTCCGTCCTTGGCCTACTAACCGCCTCCTCCGCCTCTGACAGGCCAGGACCAATCGTCAACGCTGCCGCGCCCAGGCAGCAGCATTTGCGCGGCTCGCACGTCTACCGATGCGGGGACAGCTATCACCTCCAGACCTGGGAGGAGCGCGACGATATCGCTCCGGGTTTCAGGCTTGGGGTAGTGCGCCAGTTGAGCTGAGATCCAGCATGCCGGACGCCATGTAGGCAAGACTCAAAGTAGGGAAGAAAATGGGGAAGCTTCGTTAGCTTCCCTATTTTTTGCATATTTATCAGCCTGATAGGTGAAAAATCTGGCGGAGAGAGTGGGATTCGAACCCACGGAGAACTTGCGCCCTCGACGGTTTTCAAGACCGTTGCCTTAAACCACTCGGCCATCTCTCCAAACCATTGCAGCCGCTGTGCTATTTGCCTGGTCCGATAAGATCGGATCGGCTTGCGCGCTGGGCTTGCAACCATCTGGTCACGAGTGCCGCGTTTATAGCTTTCCCTAGCTCGCCGTCAACGCCGCGAATCTTAAACAAGATGAGAAACGCCCAACATCGTCATTGGGCGGCAAGTGGCGCATCCGGCTTCGGCGAACCGTTGGCAACACTGCGCCGCAAGCCTGGCGGGCTGAGCCTGGCGCGCGCAATCGCCGATCTGCACGGCGCTTCGATGACGCTGGAAGACAACAAACCCGGCGTGAAGGTGGTTGCCAGTTTCCCTGCCATCGGAAACACCAACCGCCAATGAGGCCGCTTAAGCCGTCGGCGTGGATTATCTTCTTGTTATGTTTCTTGTCATACTGACCTGAAAATAATAGCTTTCTTACGCTGCGACGCTGCACTTGTTCTGCCACGGCGAACTTGGTTGAAGTAAAATTCCCCGAGGGCAGGCGCCGCAATTGCGCCACAATCTCGCCTGTTTCGCACCACAGTCGATTAATAGGCTGGCAAGCATTAGCTGCGCACATAGGGGACTGGGGATACGTGCGCGAGCGAACTCCACTTATGCGTAACGGCGCCGCGATCGTTTAGCGGTGCTGGAGTAGACTGGTAGGGGACTTCTTGAAAATGCAGAACTCGACGCGGACGCGTTTCAGGCGCGCAGCCACGGTCAGCATTCTCGCTGCGACGGCGGTTTTCATTGCCGGCTGTGCCTCCCAGAAGCCAACCTCCGTCGCCAGCAAGAAGCGCTCCAAGGAGTATTTTGCCGAGTCCGAATATGGTGTGAAGGCAAGTCCGCGCGTGACGACAGCGATGTCGAACCTGCCGCGCGGCGGCGGCCGCGACCAGACCGGCAAGCCCTACAAGGTGCGCGGCAAGTGGTACTATCCGAAAGAAGACAAGAACTACGCCGCGATGGGGCCGGCCTCATGGTACGGCGATGCCTTCCACGGTCGGCTGACCGCAAATGGCGAAATCTACGACATGACGCATTTGACCGCGGCCCATCCGACGATGCCGCTGCCCAGCTATGCGCGTGTCACCAACACCAAGAACGGCTCGTCGGTGATCGTTCGTATCAACGATCGCGGGCCTTATTCGAACGATCGTGTCATCGATCTGTCCAAGCGTGCCGCCGAGATGCTCGACTATGCCCATAGCGGCACGGCCAATGTGAAGGTCGAATATGTCGGCCGTGCGCCGCTCGATGGCCGCGACGACCAGTATCTGCTGGCATCCTACCGTCCAGGCAAGGGCATGACCGACCCGATCAATGACGGTCTGCCGACTGGCGTGATGATTGCCATGAACGGTCCGACGCCGCGCGTCAGCGTGGGGCAGGCGGCAGCCTTCCCTGGCACGATGACCAACAATGCGGCACCTGCCGTCATCCAGCAGGCCAGTGCGCCGGCCAACACGCTTGCGGCGCAGGCGGTCCAGTACGAACAGCCTGTGATGGCAGCGCAAGGCCAGGGTATCATCGATGTCGTGCTGCCGGATTTCGGGCCGATCGCGCCGGAACGTCCGGATGGCATGATGGTACCGCAAACCCGCGTGGCGCTCGCCACCATGGGCTATGCCAGTGAAAGCGAGAGTGCTGCGACCCGCGCCTTTAATGCCTTGTCGGGCAAGTCGATGACGTCGAGCGACATCGTCGATTCCTGGAAGCGCCTCAATCCGGGCCCGCGCGCCGAGCAGGAGCTGGACGCCTATGTCGCTGCCGGCACCTTTGCGGACAGCGCGGAAGCCCAGCGTGTTGCCAAGGCACTCTCGGCCTATGGCCGCACCCTGGTCGAGCAGTCCGATTTCGAAGGCAAGACCTGGTATTCGGTCGACCTCTATCCCGATGGAAAGACCTCGATCGACGCCATGCTGAAGGCAGCCTGGTCGCACGGCGCGCCCGACGCATTTGCGGTTCACGATTAAGGCAAGATTTCGCGAAAGAGGAACTGTGGCTATCTGCCCAGCCACGGTTGATCCCGGCGATCGAAGACTGATAGGCTCAGGACGCTCGACCGGAACGGGGCCGAACGGGGCAGTATCTCTCATGAATTTCAGACTATCCGCGCCGCTCAGCTTGATGATCGGCCTGCTTGCAGCGCTTGCTTTCGCAGGACAGGCGCACGCCCAGCTTTTCGAAACCAAGGCGAGCCAGGCCTACATGATCGATGCCGAAACCGGCACGGTGCTGTTTTCGAAAGAGCCCGACAAGCCGATGGCGCCGGCCTCGCTGGCCAAGCTGATGACCATGGAAGTTGTTTTCAACGCCATCAAGTCCGGCCGCTACAAGCTCGACGATACGTTTGCCGTGAGCGAGAATGCCTGGCGTACCGGCGGTGCCGCATCGCGTGCCTCGACGATGTTTGCAGCGGTCAGATCGCAGATCCGCATCGAGGACCTGATCCAAGGCGTCACCGTGCAGCTCGCCAATGACGGCTGCATCGTGCTTGCCGAAGGCATGGCCGGCTCGGAGGCCAATTTCGCGCTGCAGATGACCGAACGTGCCCGCGAAATCGGCTTGGAGAAGTCGACATTCGTCAATTCGACCGGCTTGCCTGCGCCCGGCCAGACAACCACGGTGCGCGAGCTTGCCACGCTCGGCCTGCATATCTGGCGCACCTATCCCGAATTCTACCGCTACTACAGCCTGCCGGAGTTCAACTGGAACAAGATCCTGCAGCGCAACCGCAACCCGTTGATCACCATGGACATCGGCGCCGACGGCATGGCGGCCGGCTTCACCGAAGGCGAGGGCTTTGCCATCGTCGGCTCGGTCAATCGCGACGGCAGACGGCTGTTTGCCGCCATGGCCGGTCTTGCCAGTGACCGCGAGCGTTCCGAAGAAGCCCGCAAGCTGCTCGACTGGGGCATGCGCTCCTTCGAGATGTCGGAGATATTTGCCGCCAACGAGACTGTCGGCGAGGCGCAGGTGTTTGGCGGCACCAAGTCGCATGTCGCGCTGGTGGCGCAGAAGCCGATTTCGCTGTTTTTGCCGATCACCAATCGCGAACGGCTCGTTGCCCGCATCGTCTATGATGGCCCGGTCGCAGCGCCGATCGCGCAGGGAACGCCGATCGGCTCGCTCAAGGTCTGGATCGGCGACACGCTGAGCCAGGAAACGCCGCTTTACGCCGCCGAGGCGGTCGACGTCGGTTCGCTGCAGAGCCGCGCACTCGACGCGGTCAAAGAACTCGCGGTCGGCTGGCTCAGATAGTTCGGGTGGACCTTTGCTGCTCTCGACGCTAGAGCTTCGGCACCTACATAAGATATGCCGTGAGGCCGTTCGTACGGCATGACGTGCGATGCAGCGGACAGAAAGGCATTGGATTGGCGCGCGGCTTCTTCATCACATTCGAAGGCGGCGAGGGGGCAGGCAAGTCGACACAGATCGAGCGCCTGGCCGGCAAGCTGCGCGACAAGCGCTATGACATCGTGGTCACGCGTGAGCCCGGGGGCTCGCCCGGTGCGGAAGCGGTGCGCCACGTGTTGTTGTCAGGTGCTGCGGAACCATTCGGACCGGAAATGGAAGCACTGCTGTTTGCCGCCGCCCGCTCCGACCATGTCGAGCAGGTGATCCGCCCGGCCGTCGAACGTGGCGCCATCGTGCTGTGTGATCGCTTCCTCGATTCGTCGCGCGTCTACCAAGGCGTAACAGGCGACCTCGATCCCGACTTCATGGCGGCGGTCGAGCGCGTGGCGATCAATGGCATGATGCCTGACATGACGCTTATCCTGGATCTCGACCCGACCGAAGGCTTGCGGCGCGCCACTGCCAGGCGCGGGCAGGATGTGGCAGACCGCTTCGAGAAGGAGACCGTCGAGATCCACCAGCGCCGGCGCGATGCCTATCTGGCGATTGCCGAGAACGAACCTGAGCGATGCATCCTGATCGACGCATCGAAGGATCAGGAAGAGGTCGAGCATTCGATCACCGACGCCGTCTTCGCAGCCCTAGAGGCGCGTGCTACAGCCGGCAGCCGGGCGAGGGCTGACGCCTGATGTTCGAACGCATTGCCCCCGAACAGCACGACACGCTCGACGGCATCCCCGAGCCGTCCGAAAACCCGCATCTGTTTGGCCACGAACAGGCGATCGCGATGCTGACATCAGCCTATCGCTCGGGCAAGCTGCCACACGCCCTGATCCTCGCCGGACCGGTCGGCATCGGCAAGGCAACGCTGGCCTTTCATCTCGCCAATCATTTGCTGCGTTATCCAGACTATCGCAGTGCGCCGGAAGATCTGGCTGATCCAGATCCGCGGTCGGGACTGTTCCGCCAGGTCGCCACCGGCGCGCATCCTTCCGTGTTGCATCTGACGCGCCCGCAGAACGACAAGACCAAGGGCTTCAAGTCGGTCGTGACGGTCGACGAGATCCGCAAGGTGTCGCGTTTCCTGTCCATGACCTCGCATGATGGCGCCTATCGCGTGGTCATCGTCGATCCGGCCGACGACATGAACACCAATGCCGCCAACGCGCTGCTCAAGAATCTCGAGGAGCCGCCGGCACGCACGCTGTTCATCCTGATCGTGCATGCACCCGGCAGCCTGCTACCGACGATCCGGTCGCGTTGCCAGACCATTCGACTGACCCCGCTCGACGACGACGCGCTGCTGGCGGCCCTTGCCGGCACCGATCAGCCGGCCCCTGACGAGCCCGAGGCGCGCACCGCACTGGTGCAACGGGCAGGGGGAAGCGTGCGTGCAGCAATTCTGCTCACCCAATATGGCGGCCTGGAGATTGCCGAAGCGCTGGACAAGATCGTGTACGCGGGACGCAACGACATCGCCGCTTCGCACAAGCTTGCCGATGCGGTGGCAGGCAGGGACAGCGCCATCCAGTTCGACGTCTTCAATCGCCGCGCCCTCGACCTTTTGTCCGATACGGCGACAGACGCGGCGCGCAACTCCGATCTTTCGCGGGCGAACGCCTTGTCCGATGCTTGGCACGACGCGCAAAACGCGATATCCGAGACCGAGACCTACAATCTCGACAAGAAACAACACGTCCTGGCCATGATCGACCGCTTGAATGCCGCATTGCGAATGTGACGCTCGTCCGAGCCGGATGGCAAACGCCATGCCGATGCGTTATCTGACCGCGACCCTTTCAATCCGACATTCATGACGGTTCACCCATGTCCCGCGAAAAATTCTACATCACGACGGCGATCTCATATCCGAACGGCAAGCCGCATATCGGCCACGCCTACGAGCTGATCGCCACCGACGCGCTTGCACGTTTCCAGCGCCATGACGGCAAGGATGTGTTCTTCCTCACCGGCACCGACGAGCACGGCATCAAGATGCTGCAGACGGCCAATCGCGAAGGCATAACGGCGCGCGAACTGGCAGATCGTAATTCGAACGAATTCAAGAAGATGGCAACGCTTCTGAACGCGTCGAACGACGACTTCATCCGCACCACGGAAGAGCGTCACTACGCTGCCTCCCAGGCTATCTGGAAGGCGATGGCGGAGCGGGGCGACATCTACAAGAGCAGCTATGCCGGCTGGTATTCGGTGCGTGACGAAGCCTATTATGGCGAGGAAGAAACCGAGGTCCGTCCCGACAATGTGCGCTACGGACCGCAGGGCACGCCGGTCGAATGGGTCGAGGAAGAAAGCTATTTCTTCCGCCTGTCAGCCTATCAGGACAAGCTGCTGGCGCTCTACGACAACCAGCCCGATTTCATCGGCCCCAACGAGCGCCGCAACGAGGTGGCGAGCTTCGTCCGTTCGGGCCTGAAGGACCTGTCGATCTCGCGCACGACCTTCGACTGGGGCGTCCCGGTGCCCGGCGACGACAAGCACGTGATGTATGTCTGGGTCGACGCATTGACCAACTACATCACCGCCCTTGGCTATCCCGATACAAGCGCCGAAAAGTGGACCTACTGGCCCGCCGTGCACATCATCGGCAAGGACATCGTGCGCTTTCACGCCGTCTACTGGCCGGCTTTCCTGATGTCAGCCGGCATCGAGTTGCCGAAGAGGGTGTTCGGCCACGGCTTCCTGTTCAACCGCGGCGAGAAGATGTCGAAGTCGCTCGGCAACGTCGTCGATCCATTCACCATGGTCGAACACTACGGCCTCGACCAGGTGCGCTACTTCCTGCTGCGCGAGGTTCCGTTCGGCCAGGACGGCAGCTACAGCCATGAGGCAATCGTCAACCGCACCAATGCCGACCTCGCCAACGATCTCGGCAATCTGGCGCAGCGGTCTCTGTCGATGATCGCCAAGAACTGCAATGGCGTGGTGCCGCAACGTGGCGAACTGACTGATGCCGACAAGGCGATCCTCGACCAGGCCGTGGCCGCATTGGCGACGGCGCGCAAGGCGATGGCGGAGCAGGGCATCCACCACGCCCTTGCCGCGATCTTCGCCGTCGTTGCCGAGGCCAATCGCTATTTCGCGGCACAGGAGCCTTGGGCGCTGAAGAAGACCGACCCGGCGCGCATGGAAACGGTGCTTTGGACCACCGCCGAGGTGATCCGCCGCGTCGGCATCATGTGCCAGCCGTTCATTCCGACCTCGGCAGCCAAGCTGCTCGACCTGCTTGCTGCCACTGACCGCGACTTCGTCCATGTCGGCGCGGCGCATGCGCTGGTCTCGGGTGCGGCTCTGCCGGCTCCCCAGCCGGTGTTCCCGCGCTATGTCGAACAGGCAGCGGAAAGCTGAGGCTGGCAGAAATGTTGGTCGACAGTCATTGCCATCTCGACTTCCCCGATTTTGCCGAGGAGCGCGCTGATATCATCGCGCGCGCCAAGGCGGCGGGCGTCGAGCGCATGGTCACGATCTCGACACGCGTCAAGCGCTTCGAGCAAATCCTTGCGATTGCTGAGGCGTTCGACGAGGTCTTCTGCTCCGTCGGTACTCATCCGCACAACGCTGCCGAAGAACTCGACGTGACGACCGCAGATCTGGTCCGGCTGGCAGCGCACCCGAAAGTCGTGGCGATCGGCGAGGCCGGCCTCGACTATTTCTACGACAAGGCGCCGCGCGACGCGCAGGCGCAAGGGTTGCGCGTCCATATCGCAGCGTCCCGAGAAACCGGATTGCCGCTGGTCATCCACGCTCGCAACGCTGATGACGACATGGCTGACATCCTCAAGGAGGAAACAGGGAAGGGTGCCTTCCCCTTCATCCTGCACTGCTTCTCGTCAGGGGCCGAACTGGCGCGCATCGGCGTCGAGCTTGGCGGCTATGTCTCGTTCTCCGGCATTCTGACGTTCAAAAACTCGGCCGAGCTGCGCGAGATCGCCAAGGACGTTCCCCGCGACCGTCTGCTGGTCGAAACCGATGCGCCCTATCTTGCGCCGCCGCCGCACCGCGGCAAGCGCAACGAGCCGGCCTTCGTGGCGCAGACGGCCGCCGTGCTGGCCGAAACGATCGGCGTCAGCGCAGCTGAAATCGCCGACATCACCACAGCCAACTTCTTCCGGCTGTTCACCAAGATGCCGAGGCCAGCCTGACGCCATGGCCGACGTGCTGCGCCTCACCATTCTGGGCTGCGGCTCGTCGCCAGGCACGCCGCGCATAACCGGCGACTGGGGCGCTTGCGACCCGACAAATCCGAAGAACAGGCGGACGCGCGCGGCTGCCATGGTCGAGCGCATTTCCGATGCCGGCGTGACACGCGTCGTCATCGACACGGGGCCGGACTTTCGCGCCCAGATGCTGGCCGCCGGCGTCCGCCACATCGACGGCGTGGTCTACACGCATCCGCATGCCGACCATATCCATGGCATCGACGATCTCAGAGGCTACGTGCTCGAGCGCCGCAGCCTTGTCGACATCTGGGCCGACGATTTCACGCTCGACAGGCTGAAACAGGCCTTCGGCTACTGCATCGAAACACCGCCGGGAAGCTCATATCCGCCGATCGTGCGGCCGCATATCATCGCGCACGATCAACCGTTCGTCGTAACGGGAGAGGGGGGTGCCCTCACCTTTCTGCCGCTACCGCAGATCCATGGCGACATCGTTTCGCTCGGCTTCCGCGTCGGGCCGCTGGCATATTGTTCAGACGTCAGCGATTTTCCGGAGCCCACGGCGGCATTGATGACGGGCCTGGAGCTTCTGGTCGTCGATGCCTTACAGCACAGGCAGCACGTCAGCCATCTGTCGCTTTCTGAGGCGCTGGAGTGGATCGTGAGGCTCAAGCCGAGCAAGGCCGTACTGACGCATATGCATGTGCCGCTGGACTACGCTGCCGTCCAGGAAGCCACGCCGGCGCATGTCGAGCCTGCCTATGACGGCATGACGATCGAAATGCCTTACCCTTCAGCGCGATAAGCCGAATGCTTGATGCATTCCGGCGTCCGCTTGGCCCGCCAAGGCTGACTGGACTCTACGAGGACCTTGCTTCTAGGCCGATCTGTTGTGCGGCTGCCGAGAGCACCAAGAATCCGGCTGAACAACGCTTCGGTGCGCCACACATGTTCCATAATCTATCTTATGCGACAAGCGTCTATTGGCGCAAAGTTAAAATGTCTTGATTCTGCAAAGTAGGAATGTCGCCCTGCTCGTTGAGTGGGAGGCAGCGGAATGGGACTGATCGTGATGAGCGAACGTGAGCTGCAACGGATCGAGGTGCTGTCGAAGGTTGTTGAGCGGCGCATGACGACTGTCTCGGCCGCGCATGTCCTCGAACTGACGACGCGCCAGGTGCAGCGACTTTTGAAGACGTTTCAGGCTGGCGGCGCCGCGGCACTCCGGCACAAGTCTCGAGGCCGGCCGTCCAACCATCGATATGTCGCCGGCGTCGGCGAGTTGGCGGTTCAGCTGGTTCGGGAACACTATCTCGACTTCGGACCGACCTTGGCGGCCGAGAAGTTGGCGGCGCGCCACGGTCTGGTTGTGTCGCGAGAGACGTTGCGCAAATGGATGGTGGAAGCCGGAATCTGGCTATCGCGAAAGCAGCGCAGGACGTTCCATCAGCCCAGACTACGTCGGGAGTCATATGGCGAGCTGGTGCAGATCGACGGCAGTGATCATCGTTGGTTCGAGGGGCGGGGCGATCCATGCACCCTGCTCGTCTTTATCGATGATGCCACGAGCAAGCTCCAGCAGCTTCGCTTTGTGAAGTCGGAGAGCACCTTCAGTTATTTCGAGGCGCTGGAGCTCTATCTGAAGTCGCACGGATGCCCGGTGGCGTTCTATTCCGACAAGCATACGGTGTTTCGTGTTTCCAAGAAGGATGCCAAGGCCGCGGCATGACGCAATTCGGCCGCGCGCTGTCTGAGCTCAACATCGAGATTCTGTGCGCCAATTCGAGCCAGGCCAAAGGCCGGGTCGAACGGGTCAATCGGACGCTGCAAGACCGCCTCGTGAAGGAACTTCGCCTCGCCGGCATATCCGACATTGCACTAGCCAATGCGTTCCTGCCGGCGTTCACCGCCGACTTCAACGAGAAGTTCGCCAAGGTTCCTGCCCGGCCGGACAATCTGCATCGTGTTTTGAATGTTGCGCCGGATCGGCTGCGCGACGTGCTGTGCAAGCGCGAGCAGCGTCATGTCGGCCAGCAACTGTCGTTTTCCTATGAGCGCAAGCAGATCATGCTCGAGAAGAACGAGCTTTCGTGCGAGCTGGTCGGCAAGTACGTCGACATCTACGAGTTTGCCGACGCTCACGTAGATGTCCGGTGGAAGGCGTGTTCCCTGCCCTATACCGTCTTCGACAAAGAGCAGCGCATCACACACACGGCGATCACGGAGAACAAGCGGCTCGGCGAGGTGCTTTCCTGGATCAAGGCCCAGCAGGATGAGGCTCGGCCGGCGCCGAAGATCAAGACCAACAGTGAGCAGATCGGCTACAAGAAGCGCGGACGTAAGCCGGGCAAAAGGACGGATTTCATGAACGATCCCACGGTCATCGCGCATCGGCAACGGGCGTTGGCAAGGTCGGCTTCTGGCGAGTGAGACCAGATCTCAAAGCCGAGGCGAGCTTGAATGGATCGCGCCTGATCGGGCTGCGCAACCCCGACCGGCTTACGCCCGATCAGGCTCTCTCGTGGCGTCGGGAAGTGGGTCACAATCGCATCTCCAACTTGCGCCCTGCCCGCTGAAACAGCCGATGCGACATTTCTACTTTGCAAGGGACCGGACATTCCAACCTAGTCGCCACAGCGTCTATTGGCCGGTGGGTTCTACCTTGAAGTGCGACTTTGCAGCGATACCAATGGGTTATCGCAGGCAAGGAACCGCATATGAACGCACTTACTCGCAGATTGATCTCGATGAGCGGCGCAAGATCGCCCGCTGGCGTCAAGCCGGGGTCAGTGTCGATGTGATCGCCGAGAAACTCGGCCGGCCGTTGAACTTGCGCATACCATTCTCCAGAAGACTCGCATCATTGTGCGAATGGCAGTTGTTCTCACTGAGCCGGTGCTATGGTGTCGCGTAGCACCGGCTTCAGTTCCGGTAATGGGCATAACAGTCAGGACGCGGCATTGGACAACGCACGCCGATCGCATTGGAACGGCATCTACGGCACCAAGGCCGAGGACGCCGTCAGCTGGTATCAGCAGACGCCGGAGCCATCGCTGACGCTGCTTGAGCTCGCCGGCGCTGCGCCTAAATCGGCGGTCATCGACATTGGCGGCGGCGAGTCGCATCTGGTCGACGCGCTGCTTGCACGTGGCTTTGACGACGTCACCGTGCTCGACCTGTCACAGACCGCACTGGACGCCAACAAGGCGCGCCTCGGCGATTCAGCCGGAACTGTAGGCTGGATTTGCGCCGACATTGTCAGTTGGCGTCCTGAGCGCAGCTACGAGGTCTGGCACGACCGCGCGGCGTTTCATTTCCTGACCGATCCCGCGGAACAGGCCATCTACACCGCCACGCTTGCCAAGGCGCTCATCCCCAACGGCCATGCAATCATCGCCACCTTTGCCGCAGACGGCCCCGAGAAATGCAGTGGGCTGCCGATCGTCAGGCACGATTCCAACAGCATCGGCAAATTGCTGGGAGACGGCTTCCAGTTGATCGACACCCGCCGCCACGAACACCGGACGCCATGGGACAGCTTGCAGCATTTCCAGTTCAGTACATTCCGCAAACAGGGCTGATGGTCTCCCTGCCCGTATGTCAGGCGCCACTGGAGTTCCCGCTCATCCGGCGATTTCAGATCATGCCTCCGCCGCGACGCGCCTGGCAGCAACTATCCTGGCCAACCACATGCCGGCAAACATCATCGGCAGGAAGGCATAGGTGCCCACGGCTCCGAGCGTCGTCGCCGTCAGCGCTGGCCCCGGGCAAAATCCGCCAAGGGCCCAGCCGATGCCGAACATGGCCGATCCCAGGAGAAGCGGTCGGTCGATCTCCTTCCCGGACGGCAGTTGGAACGCGAGTGCTGCCAACGGCTTTTGGCGTTTTAATACAAGACGGTAGCCGACGAACGCGGTGATGACGGCACCCCCCATGACAAAGGCCAGCGACGGGTCCCACGTGCCCGCCAGGTCGAGGAAATTCAGAACCTTGGCCGGGTCGGACATGCCTGAAACGACGAGACCGATGCCGAACAGCAGGCCGAGCGCGAGATTGACGACAAAGGACATGGTCAGGCTCCCAAAGCGTGCCGGACGATGAAGACGGTGGCAAAGGCCGTGACCATGAAGGTGACGGTCGCCGCCAGCGAGCGAATGGAAAGCCGCGACAGTCCGCAAACGCCATGTCCGCTGGTGCAGCCGCTACCATATGCCGAACCGAAACCGACGAGCAGGCCGGCGACCGCCATCAGCGGCAGGTTTGATGAAACCGTCTGGAGCACCTCGCTGCCGGTCACCAGTACATAGATCAGCGGTGCTGCGACCAGGCCGAGAATGAAGCCGAGACGCGACAGGAAGACACCGTCGGCATAGGGCGGCAAAAGGCGACTGGCAATGCCGCTGACACCCGCAATGCGCCCTTCCCAGGCCATCAGCAGCACGGCCGAGAGACCGATCAGGATGCCACCTACTGTGGGGGCGATGGGCGTGAATTCAGTCATTGTTGTTGCCTCGCAAGGGATCCATTCCAGCCTTCGGTGCGCAGAACATGCGGTAAAGCAGCGAAACGACCGCCGCGACCCGCTCGTCGGCCAGGCGATAAAAGACCGACTTCGATTCCTTGCGGCCGGCGATCAGTCCGGCTTCGCGCAGTTCCGCGATCTGTTGTGACAAGCCCGGCTGGCGTATGCCAAGGCTGTCTTCGAGCTCGCGTACCGAACGCTCGCCGTCGACAAGCGCACAGACGATCATTAGGCGGTTGGGGTTGGCGAGTTTCTTCAGGAATTCGGACGCTTCCCCTGCCCGTTCAAGCAGTTCAGCCATCGCCGTGTCGGGTCCGTGATTCACGATGTTAACCCTGGTTGCTCCGCGCCGCGCCCCGCCTTTCGCTATCGGCCGGTCTGGGCGCTGCGTTCAAGCCGCGTCGCCGCTATGGCGTCGCTATAGTTGCATATATATGATTGCATTAATTTGCAATCAATGTTCCGCAAAATGAAGGCCAGACACGAAGCGCCTGCGCCCAGCGTCCTGCTCAAATTAGGGGCTGGTTCGTGGTCAAACATGCGTCCGGGCACAATGCTCAACGGACGGCACCAGTGGCGACTAGTCGTCGGACTGGCTGCGATTGGCCTTGTTCCGGGCCCAGAATTCGAGCCGTTTCTTGATGTCGCGTTCGAAGCCGCGTTCGTTCGGCTGATAAAACTCCGGACGATTGGAGCCGGCAAGCTCATCCGGCATGAACTCCTGGCCCGAGAACGCGTCGGGATAGTCATGGTCGTAGCGGTAGCCCTCGTGGTAGCCGAGTTCTTTCATCAGTTTTGTCGGCGCATTGAGGATGTGCTTGGGCGGCGCCAGCGAACCGGTCTGCTGGGCGATGGCGATCGCCTGGTTAAAGCCCATATAGGAGGCGTTCGATTTTGGCGCCGTCGCGACATAAGTGATCGCCTGGGCCATGAACAGACGCCCTTCCGGCCACCCTACCCGCTCGAACGCGGTCCAGGCCGCGATGACCTGCGGCATTGCCTGCGGGTCTGCCATGCCGACATCCTCGGATGCCGCGCAAGCCAGGCGGCGGAAGATCGTCGCTGGAGATTCGCCGCCGACAACCATGCGTGCCGCCCAGTAGAGTGCTGCTTGCACATCGCTGCCACGCAGGCTCTTATGGAAGCAACTGAGCAGGTTGTAATGCTCTTCCTGCCCCTTGTCGTAGACCGGGGCACGCTTCTGCACCGTTTCGACAAGGCCCGCGACATCGAGCACCACAGCTGAAGGCAGCGCAAGCAGTTCCTCGCAGAGCCCGATGAGGTAGCGCCCGTCGCCATCCGCCATGGTCAAGAGTGTGTCACGCGCGTCGGCGTCCAGCGGCAGCTTCCTGCCGGCATGCGCTTCCGCGCGCTCGGCGAGGACGGCAAGATCAGGTTTTTCGAAGCGCTTGAGCGTGTAGACCTTGGCGCGTGACAGCAGTGCCGCGACCAGGCTGAAGCTCGGATTCTCCGTCGTGGCACCTATCAGGACGATGGTGCCGTCCTCGACATGGGGCAGCAGCGCGTCCTGGGTGGTCCTGTTGAAGCGGTGGAGTTCGTCGACGAACACCACGGTCTGCCGCCCTGCTCCGCTGCGGAGCTGTTTGGCGGCATCGACGACCTTCCGCAGATCAGCAACGCCGGAGAGAACAGCCGAGAGCTGGACGAAATCGAGGCCGATTTCCCTGGCCACCAGCCGGGCAATCGTCGTCTTGCCGACGCCTGGCGGCCCCCAGAGGATGAACGACGAAGCCTTCTTGGACTTGACCATGCGCCCGATCGGCCCGTCAGGCCCGAGAATATGGTCCTGCCCGATGACCTCGCTCAGGCTTTGCGGGCGCAACGTCTCGGCCAGCGGGCGCGGAACGACCTCGTCGAAAAGAGAGCTCAAGGAATGGCCCTCCCCGCGATCCAGTTACATGCCGCGACCTTCAGCATCGTGCCGGTGCTCAGTAGCGCAGCATCTGCCGCATGATGCGACCGTCGCGTTCGACGGTGAACCGCCACCAGCGCGTATCCTCCTCGGCAAGCTGCTTCAGCTTTTCGGCGGTGTCGATGGTTTCGCCGTTGAGCTCGCGCACGATGTCACCCGCCTGGAAACCGAAACCTGCAGCAGCCGAGCCGCCATCGACGCCGACGATCACCACACCTTTGGTGTCGGTTGCAACGCGCAGGCGCTGGGCCAGCCGCGGCGACAGCACGGCGACCTTGGCGCCGGCAAACGGGCTGCGGCCGCCCAGCAGGACCTCGTTGGTGCTGGAGCCTTCGGGCGCACGCTCAAGCGCCACCTCGACGGCCTTTTCCTCACCCTTGGTCAGCACCTGCAATGTCGCCTTGCCACCGATCGGCTGGGTTGCCAGGCGATAGTCGAGCGCTTCCATGTGCTCGATCGCGGCACCGTTGAACGACAACACGACGTCGCCAGGCTTGAGGCCCGCGCGTGCCGCCGGACCATTCTCGTCGATCGATGAGATCAGCGCGCCCGAAGGATGTTCCATGCCTAGCGACTCGGCGATCTGTGGTGTTACCGGCTCGAAGGAGGCACCGATGAACGGCCGCTCGAAGAACTCGGCACCGCCCTTGGCGGCTTCGGTGAACGCACGCACCATATTGGAGGGAATGGCAAAGCCGATGCCGATCGAACCGCCGGTGCGACTGAAGATCGCCGTGTTGATGCCGATGAGCTGTCCGCCCATGTTGATCAGCGCACCACCCGAATTGCCCGGATTGATGGCGGCGTCGGTCTGGATGAAGAAGCCAGAGTCGGACACGCCGATATGGGTGCGGGCAAGTGCGGAGACGATGCCGCTGGTCGTGGTCTGGCCGACGCCGAAAGGATTGCCGATGGCGAGCACAAGATCGCCGACCTGCAGCGCATCGGAATCGCCGATGGCGATCGTCGGAAACGGCTTGTCGGAGTCGATCTTCAGCACCGCCAGATCAAGCGTGTCGTCCTTGAGCAGGACCTTGGAGGTGAATTCGCGGCCATCCGAGAGCGCGACCTTCACCTGATCGGCGTCCTGGACGACGTGATTATTGGTGACGACGATGCCGCTTGCATCGACCAGCACCCCGGAACCGAGCGAAGAGCGGTTGCGTGGCGCACCACGACCGAAAAACTGTTCGAAGAACGGGTCGCCTTCAAAAGGCGAACGCGCCTTGACCTGCTTGGAGGCATAGACGTTGACCACCGCAGCGGCCGTATCCTTGACCAGTGGTGCGAACGATAGCTGCATCTCCTCGCGGCCGAAGGGCACGCGACGGTCGGGGCCTGGCGTCGCAGTGCCGTCCTTGCCGCCATTCAGCAGATCGGTCAGCACATCCGACAGGCCGGGATCCTCAGCGGGCTTGGTGGCTTCCTGGGCCGCGACACCACCTGCAACAGCCATCCAGGCGCCCAGCGCAAGCAGCAAATATCGTTTCGCACGCATTGCGAATCCTCCAACGTCTAAGTCGGCGCCATTGTCGTGACGATTGTGCAAATTGAAAGGCTGTATGCGCGCGAAAGCGGTTATTTCCGCATAGTTGGCGCGAGATGCGGAAGAACCGCTGCAGCCTTGAGGCAATCGCCCAAAACAAAAGGGGCCACGAGGGCCCCTTCGGTTCAAAACAACGTTGCAGACAGCTTATGCAGCGTCAGCTTCGTTGGCGGCTTCGGCTTCGAGGCGAACGCGATCGCCTGCGCCCTTGGCCGAGGTGTCGCGATCGACGAACTCGATGACAGCCATCGCGGCGTTGTCACCGCGGCGGAAGCCAGCCTTCATGATGCGCAGGTAGCCGCCGTTGCGGGTGGCGTAACGCGGCGCAACGACGTCGAACAGACGCTTCACGACGTTCTCGTTGCCGATTTGAGCGATCACCTGGCGGCGGGCATGCAGGTCGCCGCGCTTGCCGAGCGTCACCAGCTTCTCGACGATCGGACGCAGGTCCTTTGCCTTTTCGAGCGTGGTCACGATCTGCTCGTGTTCGAGCAGCGAGACGGAGAGGTTGGCGAACATGGACTTGCGGTGGCTTACGCTGCGGGCGAAGCGACGGCCTTTGAAACCGTGGCGCATGACTCTTTTCCTTCTTCATTTGTTCAAGAGGCCACGGCCTCTGATGGTTTTCCGCAAGGCCGTCGGACCGGAATATCCGGTCCTCGGAACCATGCTCGACTAGGTCTTCTTAGTACTGGTCTTCGTATCGCTTGGCGAGGTCTTCGATGTTTTCCGGCGGCCAGTCCTGCACTTCCATACCGAGGTGCAGACCCATCGCGGCCAGAACTTCCTTGATCTCGTTGAGCGACTTGCGGCCGAAATTCGGGGTCCGCAGCATCTCGGCTTCCGTCTTCTGGATCAGATCGCCGATGTAAACGATGTTGTCGTTCTTGAGGCAGTTGGCCGAACGGACCGAAAGCTCCAGCTCGTCGACCTTCTTGAGCAGCGCCGGGTTGAAGGCGAGCTCGGTAACGGCCTCGGCTGCAACTTCCTTCTGCGGCTCGTCGAAGTTGACGAACAGTGCAAGCTGGTCCTGCAGGATGCGAGCAGCAAATGCCACTGCGTCCTCACCGGTGATCGAACCGTCGGTCTCGATGGTCATGGTCAGCTTGTCGTAGTCCAGAACCTGACCCTCGCGGGTGTTCTCGACCTTGTACGAAACCTTCTTGACCGGCGAGTAGAGGCTGTCGACCGGGATGAGACCGATCGGAGCGTCTTCAGCACGGTTGCGTTCAGCCGGGACGTAGCCCTTGCCGGTGTCGACGGTGAATTCCATACGGATCTCCGCGCCCTCGTCGAGCGTGCAGATGACGTGGTCGGGGTTCAGGATCTCGACGTCGCCGACCGTCTGGATGTCGCCAGCGAGCACGGCACCGGGGCCCTGCTTGCGAACGACCATGCGCTTCGGGCCGTCGCCTTCCATGCGGATGGCGATTTCCTTGATATTGAGCACGATATCGGTGACGTCTTCACGAACGCCGCCGATGGACGAGAACTCATGCAGCACGCCGTCGATCTGGACGGCAGTGACGGCAGCGCCGCGAAGCGACGACAACAGCACGCGACGGAGCGCGTTGCCCAGCGTCAGGCCGAAGCCACGCTCGAGCGGTTCGGCGACGAGCGTGGTCAGCGTCTTCTTCTTGGACGAGAACTCGATCTTGTTTGGCTTGATCAGTTCCTGCCAGTTTTTCTGGATCATATTCGCTTCCTTCCGTTGCCCCGCCACCATCCAATCGTGACGGGCGACCTGGAAACCGCAACGAGCGCCCAGGGCGCTCGCACGGGGTGAAATATTAGACGCGACGCTTCTTGCGCGGGCGGCAGCCATTGTGCGGGATCGGCGTCACGTCGCGGATCGACGTGATGGTGAAACCCGCAGCCTGGAGCGCGCGCAGAGCCGATTCACGACCCGAACCCGGACCGCAGACTTCGACTTCCAGCATGCGCATGCCATGTTCCTGTGCCTTCTTGGCGCAGTCTTCGGCAGCCATCTGGGCAGCGAACGGGGTCGACTTGCGCGAACCCTTGAAGCCCTGCGCACCAGCAGACGACCAGGCAATCGTGTTGCCCTGCGCATCGGAGATGGTGATCATGGTGTTGTTGAAGGTCGAATTCACGTGGGCGACGCCCGACGAGATGTTCTTGCGTTCGCGACGACGAACGCGAGCGGCTTCCTTAGCCATGGTAGTCCTTTCAGTTGATCTCTTCACCGCCGTAATACCAGCGGCTACACCAGCCTGCGTTCAAGGTGTCAGGCCGAACACCCGCCCATAAAAGGCGAAACCGGCGGGCCGAAACCCGCCGGGAACGAAATTACTTCTTCTTGCCGGCAATTGCCTTGGCCGGACCCTTACGGGTGCGCGCATTGGTATGCGTGCGCTGGCCACGAACCGGAAGCGAACGACGGTGACGCAGGCCGCGGTAGCAGCCGAGGTCCATCAGGCGCTTGATGTTGATCGAAACTTCGCGGCGCAGATCGCCTTCGACCTGGTAGTCGCGGTCGATGGTTTCGCGGATCGCCAGAACTTCAGCATCGGTCAGCTGGTTAACGCGACGCTCGGCCGGGATGCCGACCTTCTCGACGATCTCAGCTGCGAACTTCTTGCCAATGCCATGAATGTACTGAAGCGCAATCACAACGCGCTTGTTGGTCGGAATATTAACGCCGGCTATACGAGCCATCTCTTCACTCCATTTGGGCCGGACAATGCCGGCGCTTCAAGTTGCCCCGCGTCCGGTGGAGGCCGGCCCATGCGGGTTTTCCGTATCAATATGACTTTGTACCCTAGTGGGCACACAACATCATGCCTGAATGGAAGACGGGCCGCCATACTCCAGTACGGCCCGTCAGTCAAGCATGGCAGCTGTTTTTAGTGCGTGACCTCAGCGACAACAGCTTCGATCTGCGCGGTAACGTCGTCCATATCGGCCATTCCGTCGACCTGCTTGAGCAGGTCGTTTGCGTAGTAGTAGCCGATCAGCGGCGCGGTCTTCTTGTAGTACTCGCGCAAGCGCTCTTCGAACACCTCGGCGTTGTCGTCCTTGCGAACCGGTTGGCCAGCAGCCTGTGCTTCCTCGGCGCGCTTCAGGATCCGGCCAACGAGTGCCTTGTCGTCGACGACGAGTTCGATCACCACGTCGAGATGCAGGCCGCGTTCGGCCAGCATGTCAGCGACTGCATCGGCCTGCGCTAGCGTGCGCGGATAACCGTCGAGGATGAAGCCCTTGGCGCAGTCGTCCTGGTCGATTCGCTCGGCGACGATGGCATTGACGATCTCGTCCGAAACCAGTTCGCCGGCGTCCATGACGGCCTTTGCGCGCTTGCCAACTTCCGTCTCGGCCTTCACTGCGGCCCGCAACATGTCACCGGTGGAAAGCTGTGGGATGCCGTGCTTTTCGACCAGCCTCTGCGCCTGAGTGCCCTTCCCCGCCCCGGGCGGTCCCAGCAATATAAGCTTCATCTTCCCCTCTTACCTCCACGGAGCTTCGACTTCTTGATCAGCCCCTCGTACTGGTGGGCGATCAGGTGACCCTGAATCTGCGCCACGGTATCAAGGGTTACATTGACCACGATCAGAAGCGAAGTACCACCAAGGTAGAACGGAACGCCGGTTGCCGAAATCAGGAACTCGGGCATCAAGCAGATGACGACCAGGTAGGCAGCGCCGATGACGGTGACGCGGGTCAGCACGTAGTCGATGTATTCCGCAGTGCGCTCGCCGGGACGATAGCCGGGGATGAAGCCCGAGTGCTTCTTCAACTGATCGGCCGTGTCCTTCGGATTGAAGACGATCGCCGTGTAGAAGAAGGCAAAGAACACGATCATCGCGGCGTAGAGCAGCATGTAGAGCGGCTGACCATGACCGAGAGCGGCCATGACGGTGCTCACCCAGCCGGGCAGCGTGGCGGTGTTCGAGAAGCCCGCGACGGTGGCCGGCAGCAGCAGCAGTGACGACGCGAAGATCGGGGGAATGACGCCTGCGGTGTTCAGCTTGAGCGGCAGGTGCGACGTATCGCCCTGGAACATGCGGTTGCCGACCTGGCGCTTCGGATACTGGATCAGAAGGCGACGCTGGGCGCGCTCGAAGAAGACGATCAGTGCGATGACGACGATCGCCAGAACGATGATCGCGAGAATAAGGCCGGTCGACAGAGCACCGGTGCGACCGAGTTCCAGCGTGCCACTGATGGCGCTCGGTAGGCCTGCGACGATGCCGGCGAAGATGATCAGCGAAATGCCGTTGCCGATGCCACGCGCAGTGATCTGCTCACCAAGCCACATCAGAAACATGGTGCCGCCGACAAGCGTGATAACAGTCGAGGCGCGGAAGAACATGCCCGGATCGGTGACGATGCCGTTGCCGCCCTCGAGGCCGGCGGAAATACCATAGGCCTGGACGACTGCCAACAGCACGGTGCCGTAGCGGGTGTACTGGTTGATGACCTTGCGGCCCTGCTCACCTTCCTTCTTCAGCGCTTCAAGCGACGGCACGACCGACGTCATGAGCTGCATGATGATGGAGGCGGAGATGTAGGGCATGATGCCGAGCGCAAAGAGCGCCATGCGCTCGACAGCACCACCGGCAAACATGTTGAAGATGCCGAGCACGCCGCGGCTCTGCTGGGTGAAAGCCTGCGCGAATGCGTCGGGGTTGATTCCCGGAAGCGGGATGTAGGTACCGAGGCGGTAGACCAAAAGCGCGCCAAGCGTGAACCAGATACGCTTCTTGAGGTCTTCGGCCTTGGCGAAGGCTGCGAAATTCAGATTGGATGCTAGTTGTTCAGCAGCCGATGCCATTCAGGGTACTCCGCTTGGTCACGCCGAAATGCCGCGATGGGCGCGGCGCGTGTCACCGAAGCCACGAGATAGGCTCCGGGAGGCAAACATGCAAGCGGCGGTATCTCTACCGCCGCTTACTTTGCAAAGCCTTTTACTCGGCGGCTGCCACTTCAGGCAGCTTCACCGATCCTCCAGCCTTTTCGATCTTCTCGATCGCCGGCTTGGAAGCGCCGGCAACATCGAAGGCCACCTTGGCCTTGAGTTCGCCGTCGCCGAGGATGCGGACGCCGTCCTTGACGCGGCGAATCACGCCGGCCTTGACGAGAGCTTCCGCCGTCACGGTCTCTTTCGCGTCGAGCTTCTTGGCATCGATCGCAACCTGGATACGGGCCAGCGAAACGGTGTTGTAGCTCTTGGCGAAAATGTTGGTGAAGCCGCGCTTCGGCAGGCGACGATAGAGCGGCATCTGGCCACCCTCGAAGCCGTTGATCGCGACGCCCGAACGAGCCTTCTGGCCCTTGACGCCGCGGCCGCCGGTCTTACCGGAGCCGGAGCCGATGCCACGGCCAAGACGCTTCTTGGAGTGGGTCGCGCCGGCGTTGTCACGCAGATCGTTGAGTTTCATCTTCTATCTCCTGCGCTCGGCTTACGCCTCGTCCACAACGCGGACGAGGTGCTGGACAGCTGCGATCATGCCACGCACCGAAGGAGTATCCTCCAGCGTGCGCTTGCGATGCATCTTGTTGAGGCCGAGGCCGACCAGCGTTGCACGCTGTTCCTTCGGACGACGGATCGGGCTACCGATCTGCTCGACGGTGATGGTCTTGGTTGCTTTCTTGGCCATGGTCATTGTCCCTGGTCAGCTCGAGCGACTATTCTTCAGCCGCAACGGCGGTGCCGCGGCGGGCCTGAAGCGTCGAATACTTGATGCCGCGCTGTGCAGCCACATCCTTAGGATGCATCTGGCTCTTCAGCGCATCGAAGGTCGCACGAACCATGTTGTACGGGTTCGACGAACCCATCGACTTGGCGACGACGTCATGCATGCCGAGCGTCTCGAAGACAGCGCGCATAGGACCGCCGGCGATGATGCCGGTACCCTGCTTGGCAGAGCGCAGCAGAACGCGACCAGCGCCCCAACGGCCTTCGACATCGTGGTGCAGCGTGCGGCCCGAGCGGAGCGGCACGAAAATCATGTCGCGCTTGGCCGATTCGGTTGCCTTGCGGATCGCTTCCGGCACTTCGCGCGCCTTGCCGTGACCAAAGCCAACGCGGCCCTTCTGGTCGCCGACAACGACGAGTGCTGCAAAACCGAAACGCCGGCCGCCCTTGACGACCTTGGCAACGCGGTTGATGTGGACGAGCTTATCGACGAATTCGCTGTCGCGCTCTTCGCGGTCACGGCTACGGTCGCGACCACCTTCCCTACGTTCTTGTGCCATATTCCTATCCTTATTTTTTTCCGGAAGCACGGGGGTTAAAAACCAAATCCGGCGTCTATAGCGTCGCCGGATTCATTGCAACTGGTCAGTGATGCGGCGCAGCGCCACGCGCTGCGCCGTAAACTGCATCAGAAGTTGAGACCACCTTCACGCGCAGCTTCGGCAAGTGCCTTGATGCGGCCATGGTAAATGTAGGCGCCACGATCGAAAACGACGTCCTTGACGCCGGCCTTCGAAGCGCGCTCGGCAATCAGCTTGCCAACAGCAGTTGCTGCAGCAGTGTCGGCGCCGGTCTTGAGAGAGCCCTTGAGATCCTTCTCGAGGGTCGAAGCGGCAGCGAGCGTACGGCCGTTGGCGTCGTCGATGACCTGAACATAGATGTTCTTAGACGTGCGGTGAACTGACAGGCGCGGACGGCCGTTGGCGACCTTCTTGATCTGCCGGCGGATGCGCGCCGAACGGCGCAGAGTGGTTTCTTTCGAAGCCATAATAGGTGTTCCTTGCCTTCTGAAACGGGCGCGGCCATCGGCGGTAAGCCCAAATGCTTCCCGCGACCGCGCACCGCGGCGTTGTTGTTACTTCTTCTTGCCTTCTTTGCGGACGATCTTCTCGCCTGCATAGCGCACGCCCTTGCCCTTGTAGGGCTCGGGACCGCGATATTCGCGGATCTCGGCAGCAACCTGGCCAACCTGCTGCTTGTTGATGCCGTTGACCACGATTTCGGTCGGCTTCGGCACCGTGATGGTGATGCCTTCCGGCGTCTGATAGACGACGTCGTGCGAGAAGCCAAGTGCCAGCTGCAGGTTCTTCCCCTGGAGTGCTGCGCGGTAACCGACGCCGGTGATCTCAAGCTTCTTTTCGAAGCCGTCCTTAACACCGGTGAGGATGTTGACGATCTGGGTCCGCGACATGCCCCACTTGGAGCGCGCGTCCTTCGACTGGTCGCGCGGCTGAACAGCGATTTCGCCGTTTTCCATCGTGACCAGAACTTCGTTGTTGACCACGAACTTCAGCTCGCCCTTGGGGCCCTTCGCCGTGACGGTCTGGCCGTCGACGGAAGCGGTGACGCCCTGCGGAAGCTGAACGGGTTTCTTGCCAATACGAGACATAGTCCTCGTGCCTTTCTTGTTTCAGCCTAGGCAGATCAGAAGATCTGGCAGAGGATTTCCCCGCCGACGTTCTGTTCGCGCGCTTCGTGGTCGGCCATCACGCCCTTCGGGGTCGAAAGGATCGAGATGCCGAGGCCATTGGCAACAGGCGGAATCGACTTGGACGAGACGTACACGCGGCGGCCCGGCTTGGAGACGCGGGCGATTTCGCGGATAACCGGCTGGCCGTCGAAGTACTTCAGCTCAATTTCGATCTCGGACTTGCCGTTTTCGAAGTCGGTCTGGCTGTAGTCGCGAATGTAGCCTTCCGCCTTCAGCACGTCGAGAACACGGGCGCGCAGCCTGGACGCAGGCGTCGACACGGTCGACTTCTTGCGGCCATAGGCATTGCGGATGCGGGTCAGCATATCGCCGAGAGGATCACTCAAAGACATGTCAAATGCTCCTTACCAGCTCGACTTGACCAGACCGGGGATCGCCCCGATCGAGCCCAGGTCGCGAAGCGCGATACGCGACATCTTCAGCTTGCGATAGTAGGCGCGCGGGCGGCCAGTCACTTCGCAGCGATTACGGATACGGATCTTGGCCGAGTTGCGCGGCAGCGCGGCGAGCTTGAGCTGCGCGCGGAAGCGTTCCTCGATCGGCTTGGACTGATCCATGATGACGTCCTTGAGGGCCTGACGCTTGGCAGCGTACTGGTCCACAAGCTTACGGCGCCGATTGTTCTTCTCGACTGAGCTGGTCTTTGCCATTTCAGATTTTTCCTTTTCTCGCTGCCGTTACTGCCGGAAGGGGAAGTTGAAGGCCTTGAGCAGAGCCCGGGCTTCTTCGTCCGTCTTGGCGGTCGTGCAAACGATGATGTCCATACCCCACATCTGATCAACCTTGTCGTAGTTGATCTCGGGGAACACGATATGCTCCTTGAGGCCCATAGCGTAATTTCCGCGGCCGTCAAAGCTTTTCGGGTTCAGACCGCGAAAGTCGCGAACGCGCGGCAGTGCGATGTTCACGAGACGGTCCAGAAACTCGTACATGCGCTCCTGGCGGAGCGTCACCTTGGCGCCGATCGGCATCTGCTCACGCACCTTGAAGCCGGCGATCGACTTGCGGGCGCGGGTGATGACCGGCTTCTGGCCGGCAATCATCGCCAGGTCTTCAGCGGCAACGGCGGGCTTCTTCGAGTCCGCAGTGGCTTCGCCAACACCCATGTTGAGCACGATCTTGTCGATGCGTGGGATCTGCATGACGTTGTCGTACTTGAACTGTTCCTGCATCGCCTGGCGGATGGTCTCGTTGTAGACCTTCTTCAGACGCGGCTCGTTGGTTGCCTTAGCCATTGATGACTTCTCCCGAGCGCTTGGCGACACGCACCTTCGTGCCGTCCTTCTGGACCTGGAAACCGACGCGGGTCGGCTTGCCATCCTTGGGGTCGGCGAGCGCGAGGTTCGACAGGTGGATCGGCGCTTCCTTGGTAATGATCCCGCCCTCTTGGGTCTGGGACTGCTTCTGGTGGCGGCGGATCATGTTCACGCCGCGGACAAGTGCCTTGTCTTCCTTCGGCTGGACAGACAGCACCTCGCCGGTGCGGCCCTTGTCCTTGCCGGCCAGAACGACAACCTTGTCGCCTTTACGGATCTTCTGCATTGTTCCGGCTCCTTACAGCACTTCGGGCGCGAGCGAGATGATCTTCATATGGTTCTTGGCGCGGAGTTCGCGCGGAACCGGCCCGAAGATACGCGTGCCGATAGGTTCTTTCTTGTTATCGACAAGAACGGCCGCGTTCTTGTCGAAACGGATCACGCTGCCGTCCGGACGACGGATGTCCTTGGCCGTGCGAACCACGACCGCCTTCATCACGTCACCCTTCTTTACGCGGCCGCGCGGAATGGCTTCCTTGATCGACACCACGATGATGTCGCCAACAGAAGCATACTTCCGCTTCGAGCCGCCCAGCACCTTGATGCACATGACACGACGGGCGCCGGAATTATCCGCGACGTCGAGGTTTGTTTGCATCTGAATCATGACTGGCCGCCTTCTTCTTCTCTAACGGGATGGGCTACCGCCCTCCCCGGCTTGTCCAAAATTCGTTGTTACGCCTGGTCCGGGGTAATGACGACCCAGCGCTTATCCTTGGAAATCGGCTTCGATTCCTGGATAGCAACCTGATCGCCTACCTTGTGGGCGTTGTTTTCGTCGTGCGCCTTGTAGTTCTTCGACATACGCACGGTCTTCTTCATCACCGGGTGCGTGAAGCGACGCTCGACCTTGACGACGACCGTCTTCTCGTTCTTGTCGCTGACGACCGTACCCTGCAGGATGCGCTTTGGCATGGTTTTCGTCCTTAAGCCTTCTTGCCGGCCGATTTTTCGGCGGCGATGGTCTTGATACGCGCGATATCCTTACGGACCTGTTTCACGCGCGCCGTCTTTTCCAGCTGACCGGTCGCCTTCTGGAAGCGCAGGTTGAACTGCTCCTTCTTGAGGCTGGCGAGCTCGTCGGTGAGCTGGTCCTGGGTCTTCGTCCTGATGTCCGAGGCTTTCATGATCAGCCCTTCCTTATTCTGCGATGCGCTGAACGAAGCGCGTCCTGACCGAGAGCTTGGCGGCGCCGAGACGCAGCGCTTCACGCGCCACTTCCTCGGAGACACCGTCGATCTCAAACATCACGCGACCTGGCTTGATGCGGCATGCCCAGTAGTCGACGGCGCCCTTGCCCTTACCCATGCGGACTTCGGTCGGCTTCGACGTGACGGGAACGTCTGGGAAAATACGGATCCAGACGCGGCCCTGACGTTTCATTTCGCGGGTGATCGCGCGGCGAGCCGCCTCGATCTCACGCGCGGTGACGCGGTTCGGCTCAAGCGCCTTCAGTCCGAAGCCGCCGAAATCCAGGTTGGTGCCACCCTTCGCGGTACCGTGGATGCGGCCCTTGAACTGCTTACGGAACTTTGTGCGCTTTGGCTGCAGCATCGTTCTAACTCCAAATTCCTATGCGTGTCAGGCGTTTTCGCGACGGCGGCGCTCAGGGCGCTCGCCAGCATGCGAATGCTCGCCTTCGGTTGCGCGACGCTCGGAAGCCATCGGATCGTGCTCGAGGATCTCGCCCTTGAACACCCAGACCTTGACGCCGCAGATGCCATAGGCGGTCTTTGCCTCGGCAGTGCCGTAGTCGACGTCAGCGCGCAGGGTGTGCAGCGGAACGCGACCTTCGCGGTACCACTCCATACGAGCGATTTCAGCGCCGCCGAGACGGCCCGAGCAGTTGATGCGGATGCCCTCTGCGCCGAGGCGCATGGCCGACTGCACCGCGCGCTTCATGGCGCGACGGAAAGCAATGCGGCGCTCGAGCTGCTGCGCGATCGACTGTGCGACCAGCGTAGCGTCGGTCTCCGGCTTGCGAACCTCGACGATGTTGAGGTGCGTCTCGGACTTCGTCATCTCCATCAGCTTCTTGCGAAGCTTTTCGATGTCGGCGCCCTTCTTGCCGATGATCAGGCCCGGACGCGCTGCGTGAATGGTCACGCGGCACTTCTTGTGCGGACGCTCGATCACGACCTTGGAGATCGCGGCCTGCTTCAGCTCAGCTTCAAGATACTTGCGGATCTTGATGTCTTCGTGGAGCAGTTGGCCGTACTCGCCGGTGTTTGCGTACCAACGCGAGTCCCAGGTGCGGTTGATGCCGAGGCGGAGACCAATTGGATTGATTTTCTGGCCCATTATGCGGCCTCCCCTTTCTCTTCGACTTCACGAACGACGATCGTGAGGTGCGAAAACGGCTTCTCAATGCGGCTGGCGCGACCACGGCCACGAGCGTGGAAACGCTTCATGACGATCGACTTACCGACAAAGGCTTCCGCCACCACCAGTGCATCGACATCGAGGTCGTGATTGTTTTCCGCGTTGGCGATAGCCGATTCGAGGGTCTTTTTAACCGTTCCGGCGATGCGCTTGCGCGAAAATTCCAGATCCGAAAGCGCGGTCGCTACCTTCTTGCCGCGGATAAGCGCGGCAACGAGGTTGAGCTTCTGCGGGCTGACCCGGATCGTGCGGAGGACCGCACGTGCCTCGTTGTCAGCAAGCCTGCGCGGAGCTTTGGCCTTGCCCATGTTACTTCCTCTTTGCCTTCTTGTCCGCGCCGTGACCGTAGTAGGTCCTGGTGGGAGCGAACTCACCGAACTTGTGGCCGACCATGTCCTCGTTCACCGAGACCGGGACGTGCTTCTGGCCGTTGTAGACACCGAAGGTGAGGCCGACGAACTGCGGCAGGACGGTGGAGCGACGGCTCCACATCTTGATCACCTCATTGCGACCGCCTTCACGAACCTTCTCTGCCTTCTTGAGCAGATAGCCGTCAATGAACGGGCCTTTCCAGACTGAACGAGTCACTGGCGTTACCTCTTCTTAGCTCTTGCGCTGATGGCGCGAGCGCAGGATGAACTTGTCGGTCGCCTTGTTGGACCGCGTCTTCTTGCCCTTGGTGGGCTTGCCCCACGGGGTCACCGGATGGCGTCCGCCCGAGGTGCGGCCTTCACCACCGCCGTGCGGATGGTCGACCGGGTTCATGGTCACGCCGCGGTTGTGCGGGCGCTTGCCACGCCAGACGGTGCGGCCGGCCTTGCCGTCGTTGATGTTGCCGTGGTCCGGGTTGGACACGGCACCGACGGTGGCGATGCAGAGACCGCTGACGACGCGCTGTTCACCCGAGTTGAGGCGAAGGATCGCCATGCCCTGGTCACGACCGACGAGTTGAGCGTAAGCACCAGCCGAACGAGCGACCTGGCCACCCTTGCCGGGCTTCAGCTCGATGTTGTGGACGATCGTGCCGACCGGCATCGCTGCGAGCGGCATTGCATTGCCCGGCTTCACGTCGACCTGCTCACCAGCGATGATCTTGTCGCCGGCCTGCAGACGCTGCGGAGCAATGATGTAGCTCAGCTCACCGTCGTCGTACTTGATCAGTGCGATGAAGGCGGTGCGGTTCGGATCGTACTCGAGACGCTCGACCGTGCCGACGACGTCGAACTTGCGACGCTTGAAGTCGATGATGCGGTACGAACGCTTGTGACCGCCGCCGATGAAGCGAGCCGTGATGCGACCGTAGTTGTTACGGCCGCCCGACTTCGTCAGGCCTTCGGTCAGACCCTTGACGGGCTTGCCCTTGTGCAGACCCGAGCGGTCGACGATGACCAGCTGGCGCGTGCTCGGCGTTACTGGCTTGAATTTCTTAAGTGCCATTGTCCTGTCCTCTCAGCCCAGCTCAGAGACCCGTCGCGACGTCGATCGACTGGCCGTCGGCCAGCGTCACTACCGCCTTCTTGACGTCGCTCTGGCGGCCGATCGTGCCGCGGAAGCGCTTCACCTTGCCCTTGCGGACCAGGGTGTTCACAGCAGTCACCTTCACGCCGAACAGCGCTTCGACGGCAGCCTTGATCTCGGGCTTGCTCGCCTTCTTGGCGACATTGAAGACGACCTGGTTGTTTTCCGAAGCCATGGTCGACTTTTCGGTGATCGCCGGGCTGACGATCACGTCATAGTGGCGGAGATCCGTCATTTGAAGCGCTCCTCGAGAGCCTCGACGGCGGCCTTCGAAAGGACCAGCGTGCCGCGGCGCAGAATGTCGTAAACGTTGATGCCCTGGATCGGCAGGACATCGATGTTCGGGATGTTGGTCGCTGCGCGCTTGAAGTTGACGTCAAGCTCGGCGCCACCGATCACCAGGGCGTTGGTCAGGCCCAGCGTCGCGAAATTCGCGAGCAGCGCCTTGGTCTTGCCCTCGGCGAGCGTCAGCTCGTCGACGATGATCAGGTTCGATGCCTTGGCCTTGGCCGAGAGTGCGTGCTTCAGGCCGAGAGCGCGGACCTTCTTGGGAAGGTCATGCTCGTGGCTGCGAACGACCGGGCCGTGGGCCTTGCCGCCGCCGCGGAACTGCGGAGCGCGTGCCGAATGGTGACGAGCGCGGCCCGTACCCTTCTGCTTGTACATCTTGGCGCCGGTGCGTGCGATTTCCGCGCGACCTTTGGCCTTGTGCGTGCCCTGCTGCTTCTTGGCGAGCTGCCAGCGCACGACGCGCTGGAGAACGTCTTCGCGCGGGTCCAGGCCGAAGATCTCTTCCGAGAGCTCAACCTTGCCGGCATCTTTGCCTGCGAGGGTTGTAATCTTGAGGTCCATTATTCCGCTCCCTCATTGGCCGCAGCCTTGTTGCTGGCAGCGCGGATCGCGGCCGGCTTCGGCGCGTTCTCAGGAAGCGCAACCTTTGCGGCGTCGCGAACCAGGATCCATGCACCCTTCGAACCCGGAACCGCACCGCGGATCAGGATGAGACCGCGATCGGTGTCGGTCGAGACGACTTCCACGTTCTGGGTGGTGACGCGAACGTCGCCCATGTGGCCGGCCATCTTCTTGCCCTTGAACACCTTGCCCGGATCCTGGCGCTGACCAGTCGAACCGTGCGTACGGTGCGAGACCGAGTTACCGTGGGTTGCACGACCGCCACCGAAGTGGTGCCGCTTGATAACGCCCTGGAAGCCCTTGCCGATCGTCGTGCCCGTCACGTCGACCTTCTGGCCGGCTACGAAATGCTCAACGGTAATCTCAGCGCCAACATCAAGCATGTTGTCGGCGGAGACGCGGAACTCGGCAACCTTCGACTTCGGCTCGACGGAAGCGGCAGCGAAGTGACCGCGCAACGCCTTCGTCGTATTCTTGACCTTGGCCAGGCCAACGCCGAGCTGAACGGCAGTATAGCCATTCTTCTCTTTAGTCAGCTGTGCCACGACCTGGCAGTTCTCCATGCGGAGAACGGTGACGGGAACGTGTTCGCCAGCGTCATTATAGACGCGGGTCATTCCCACCTTCTGTGCAATTACACCTGAACGCATCGGTTCGTTTTCCTTCAGAGGAGCCGTTTGGATCTGCTCGCGCGGCTCATGTTAGCTCTTAGAGCTTGATTTCGACGTCGACACCTGCTGCGAGGTCGAGCTTCATCAGAGCATCGACGGTCTGCGGGGTCGGATCGACGATGTCCAGCAGACGCTTGTGCGTGCGCATTTCGAACTGCTCGCGGCTCTTCTTGTCGACGTGCGGCGAGCGGTTCACCGTGAACTTCTCGATCCGCGTCGGCAGCGGGATCGGGCCGCGAACATTGGCGCCGGTGCGCTTCGCGGTCGACACGATCTCACGCGTCGAAGCGTCGAGAACCCGGTGGTCAAACGCCTTGAGGCGGATGCGGATATTCTGTCCGTTCATGGTCACTTCCTTGTTCTGGCGCGGCGCGGGCGTATTCCCGCCCGCGACAGATCGTTAATTCGGATTATTCTTTGATCGAAGCGACGATGCCGGCGCCGACGGTACGGCCACCTTCACGGATAGCGAAGCGGAGCTTCTCTTCCATGGCGATCGGCACGATCAGCTCGACGTCGACGGTGATGTTGTCGCCGGGCATGACCATCTCGGTGCCTTCCGGCAGCGACACGATGCCGGTCACGTCGGTCGTGCGGAAGTAGAACTGCGGACGGTAGTTGGTGAAGAACGGCGTGTGACGGCCACCCTCTTCCTTGGTCAGGATGTAGGCTTCAGCCACGAACTTCTTGTGCGGCTTCACCGAACCCGGCTTGCACAGCACCTGGCCGCGCTCGACGTCTTCACGGCCAACGCCGCGGATCAGCGCGCCGATGTTGTCGCCAGCCTGGCCCTGATCGAGCAGCTTGCGGAACATTTCAACGCCGGTAACCGTCGTCTTCGAGGTTGCCTTGATGCCGACGATCTCGACTTCTTCGCCAACCTTGACGATGCCGCGCTCGACGCGACCGGTGACCACAGTGCCGCGACCCGAGATCGAGAACACGTCTTCGATCGGCATCAGGAACGGACGGTCGATCGGACGCTCAGGCGTCGGGATGTAGGCGTCGACGGCAGCCATCAGCTCGCGGATCGCGTCTTCGCCGATCTTCTTGTCCGAATCGTTGAGCGCAGCAACAGCCGAACCCTTGATCATCGGAATGTCGTCGCCCGGATACTCGTACTTCGACAGCAGCTCGCGAACTTCGAGCTCGACCAGTTCGAGCAGCTCGGCGTCGTCGACCAGGTCGACCTTGTTCAGGAACACCACCAGGGCCGGAACGCCAACCTGACGGGCGAGCAGAATGTGCTCGCGGGTCTGCGGCATCGGGCCGTCGGCAGCCGACACGACCAGGATCGCGCCGTCCATCTGGGCAGCACCGGTGATCATGTTCTTGACGTAGTCGGCGTGGCCGGGGCAGTCGACGTGGGCGTAGTGACGAGCAGGCGTCTCATATTCGACGTGCGCCGTCGAAATGGTGATGCCGCGGGCCTTCTCTTCAGGCGCTGCGTCGATCTGGTCGTAGGCCTTG
This sequence comes from Aminobacter aminovorans, assembly GCF_900445235.1. Taxonomy (NCBI): domain Bacteria; kingdom Pseudomonadati; phylum Pseudomonadota; class Alphaproteobacteria; order Hyphomicrobiales; family Phyllobacteriaceae; genus Aminobacter; species Aminobacter aminovorans. The sequence continues at coordinate 3,319,612 of NZ_UFSM01000001.1, forward strand.
AACTCGCCGAAATACTTCGTGATCGCCGCCGTCAGCGACGTCTTGCCGTGGTCAACGTGACCAATCGTGCCGATGTTCACATGAGGCTTATTACGCTCGAATTTACCTTTTGCCATGTGAGGTCTCCATTCTTGCTAGCCCGATAAGGGCGTTGAATTAATAAAACGCTGCAATTCGTTGGAATTACGCGTATTTCTTTTGAACTTCCTGAGCGACCGCGGTCGGAACCGCCTCGTAGTGGTCGAACTGCATCGTGTACTGGGCGCGGCCCTGTGACATCGAGCGCAAGCTATCCACGTACTTGAACATGTTGGCCAGCGGCACCATCGCGTTGACGACGACGGCAATGCCGCGGCTTTCCTGGCCTTGGATCTGGCCACGACGGCTGTTCAAGTCGCCAATGACGTTGCCGACATAGTCTTCCGGCGTCACGACTTCGACCTTCATGATCGGCTCGAGCAGCTGAACACCCAGCTTCGGAGCGGCTTCGCGAAGGGCGGCGCGACCGGCGATTTCGAAGGCCAGCACCGAGGAGTCGACATCGTGGTAAGCGCCGTCGATGAGCGTCGCCTTGACGCCGATCATTGGGAAGCCTGCGAAAGGACCCGACGAAAGAACGCTGCGGAGGCCCTTGTCGACACCCGGAATGTATTCCTTCGGAACAGCACCGCCGACGATCTTCGATTCGAAGACGAAATCTTCGCCCTCGGGGTTCGGCTCGAACACCAGCTTGACGCGAGCGAACTGGCCGGTACCACCCGACTGCTTCTTGTGGGTGTAGTCCTGCTCGTGGGTGCGGGTGATCGTCTCGCGATACGCAACCTGCGGAGCGCCGACATTAGCCTCGACCTTGAACTCGCGACGCATGCGATCGACGATGATGTCGAGGTGCAACTCGCCCATGCCGGAGATGATGGTCTGACCCGACTCTTCATCCGACTTGACGCGGAACGAAGGATCTTCAGCAGCCAGGCGGTTGAGCGCGAGGCCCATCTTTTCCTGGTCGCCCTTGGTCTTCGGCTCGATGGCGATCTGGATGACCGGCTCGGGGAATTCCATGCGCTCGAGGATGACCGGGTGCAGCGGATCGCAGAGCGTGTCGCCGGTGGTCGTTTCCTTGAGGCCGGCCAGAGCGACGATGTCGCCAGCGAAAGCCTCTTCGATGTCGGAGCGCGAGTTCGAGTGCATCTGCAGCATACGACCGAGGCGCTCTTTCTTGCCCTTGACGGTGTTTTCGAGCGAAGCGCCCTTGACCACCTTGCCCGAGTAGATGCGGCAGAAGGTCAGCGAACCGACGAAGGGATCGTTCATGATCTTGAAGGCCAGCATCGACAGCGGCTCGCTGTCGTCGGCGTGGCGCTCGATCTCAGCTTCGGTCTTGGCATCGATGCCCTTGATCGCAGGAACGTCGAGCGGCGACGGCAGGAACTCGACGACGCCGTCGAGAAGCGGCTGCACGCCCTTGTTCTTGAAGGCCGAGCCACAGAACATCGGGAAGAACTTGACGGCGATGGTGCCCTTGCGGATCAGCGCGCGCAGTTCGTCGTTCGAAGGCATCTTGCCTTCAAGGTAGTTCTCAAGAGCCGTCTCGTCCATTTCGACGGCGGACTCGATCATCTTGTCGCGGAACTCGGCGGCCTTTTCCTTCAGGTCGTCCGGGATCTCAACGACGTCCCAGGCAGCGCCCAGGCTCTCGTCGCGCCAAACCAGCGCGTTCATCTCGATCAGATCGACGACGCCCTTGAACTCCGATTCAGCGCCGATCGGCAGCTGGACGGCAACGGCAGTGGCGCCGAGGCGCGACTTGATCATGTCGTACGAGCGATAGAAGTCGGCGCCAATCTTGTCCATCTTGTTGCAGAAGATCATGCGCGGGACATGATACTTGTCCGCCTGGCGCCACACGGTCTCGGTCTGCGGTTCGACACCAGCGTTGGCATCGAGCAGCGCGATTGCGCCGTCGAGAACGCGCAGCGAACGCTCGACTTCAATGGTGAAGTCGACGTGGCCGGGGGTGTCGATGATGTTGAAGCGGCGCTGCTGGCCGTCACGGCCCTTCCAGAAAGTCGTGGTCGCAGCGGACGTGATCGTGATGCCGCGTTCCTGCTCCTGCTCCATCCAATCCATGGTGGCAGCGCCGTCATGGACTTCGCCGATCTTGTGCGACTTGCCCGTGTAATAAAGGATGCGCTCGGTGGTCGTGGTCTTGCCGGCGTCGATATGCGCCATGATACCGAAATTGCGGTAGTCTTCGATCTTGTATTCGCGGGCCATGGGAGGTGCCTCTCAGTCGTTCGGTCGCGCTATTACCAGCGGTAGTGCGCGAAGGCGCGGTTGGCTTCCGCCATCTTGTGGGTGTCTTCACGCTTCTTGACAGCGGTGCCGCGGTTGTTAGCCGCATCCATCAGCTCGCCCGAGAGGCGGTCGACCATGGTGGTCTCGTTACGGTTGCGGGCGGCAGTAATCAGCCAGCGAATGGCGAGAGCCTGACGGCGCTCGGGGCGCACATCGACCGGAACCTGGTAGGTGGCGCCGCCAACGCGACGCGAACGCACTTCCACGTGCGGCGCGACATTGTCGAGCGCCTGATGGAAGACGGTGACCGGCTCCTGCTTGGTCTTGGCCTGAACCTGATCAAGCGCACCGTAGACGATCGTTTCGGCGATCGACTTCTTGCCGTCATACATGACGGCATTCATGAACTTGGTGACAACCAGATCGCCGAACTTGGGATCCGGGTTGATTTCGCGCTTATCTGCACTGTGACGACGTGACATGGTTCTTGTCTCTCAAACTTGGCCGACGCTCTATTACGCGGAGAACCTCGCGCAGCGCCTAAATTGCAGAACCCGAATTACTTCGGACGCTTCGCACCGTACTTCGAACGGCGCTGCTTGCGGTTCTTCACGCCCTGCGTGTCGAGCACGCCGCGGATGATGTGATAGCGCACACCCGGAAGGTCCTTCACGCGGCCGCCGCGGATCATGACCACGGAGTGCTCCTGAAGGTTATGGCCTTCGCCGGGGATGTAGCCGATCACTTCAAAGCCGTTGGTCAGGCGAATCTTTGCGACCTTACGCAGAGCCGAGTTCGGCTTCTTCGGCGTCGTCGTATAGACGCGCGTGCAAACGCCCCGCTTCTGCGGGTTGGCCTGCATGGCCGGAACCTTGTTGCGCTTCACCGGCGCAATGCGCGGCTTGCGGATCAGCTGGTTGACGGTAGGCATTAAACCCTCTTGTCTCTCAATTCCGTGTCTCAAGCCCGTTCGGGGCGGCTTCAAGCGCAAAATCCATACGCGAATTCGGGCCCCAAACCGCGTTTTACGGTCTTGCCCGAACAAAGGCAGAGGAAGCGAATCCGCTTCATGCACGCCGGAAATGTCTTCTCGCTCGTAAAAAACGAACCCTGTTTGAGGTGAACTCCAAAGCACGTCGCTTCGGAAAAGCCAACCTCACATCGGCTCAGACGAGGCGGTATCTACTCGCATGACCGCCTACCGTCAAGCCCGTCCCCTTAAAAACCTTAACGAAACCGGGGCTTCGGGCGGCTTGGCGGGGTTGCAGCAACTATATTGCGCTGCAGCATGGGTTCGAAGCCAATTTATAAGGCTGTTTGTCCTGTCTTGCACCCCGCCTTCGTGCGAAAATCGGGGAAACCGGGGCCGAATCCCCCGCAAACGAATCTAATTCCAGGGAATCACCATGAACGACAACGACGAACGGCCCGTGACGATCATCACCGGCCGAGTCTGGCGCAAGAAGGGTGGCAAGCCGGAGGGCGTGCACATCATGCTGGTTGCGCCCGACGACGACAGCGCCGTGCGCTCGGCGCTCGACGCGCTGGCCAAGGAAGGTTACGCCGAAGCCGAACTCGACCAGATCGGCGACATGCAGGGCGAACCCGACGACGAGCCGCACATCTCCGCCTATCAGGGCGCGCTCGAAGGCGAGGTCTCGATCGTCACCTTCAACGAGCCGTTCTGACCGCGGCACATCTCACCTCTATATAGAGAGCGGTCAATTGACCGGCCCTGCCCCGCCGATGTCGGCCATTTCAGGTTGGGCGGGCTTCTGGCCGGTGGCGCGATTGACCAGCACGGTGACGAACCACAACACCACGCCGATGCCGATCAGGATACCGGCGATCTTGTATTGAACGGGATCGCGCCCGGTCCAGGGACCGGCGAAGAAGGCGCAAGCCACCGCCCCCAGGATCGGCAACAGCGTCGGCGTACGGAAATGGTCGTGCCCGACCGTGTCCTTGCGCAGCACCAGCACGGCTATGTTGACCACGGTGAAGACGCACAGCAAGAGCAGCGCCGTCGTGCCGCCGAGTGCCGGAACCTCGCCGACAAAGGTAATCAGCGCGAAGGCGAGCAAGGTGGTGAAGCCGATCGCGATATAGGGCGTGCGGCGCGAAGCATGAACCTTGCCGAGCAGTTCCGGCAACACGTGTTCGCGGCTCATGCCATAGACAAGCCGGCTCGCCATCAGCATGTTGATGAGCGCGCTGTTGGCGACGGCGAACATGGTGATGAAGCCGAAGATTTCGACCGGGAAGTTCGGCGCGCCGGCCTGGACGACCTTGAGCAGCGGCGTCTCGCCCTCGCCCAACTGTTCCGGCGGCACCAGGGTGATCGCCGAGATCGACACGAGAACGTAGATCACGCCGGTGATCAGCAAGCCGGTCAGCAGAACCTTCGGAAAAATGCGCGTCGGATCCTTGCACTCCTCGGCCATGTTGACCGAATCCTCGAAGCCGACCATGGCGAAGAAGGCCAGCGTGGTCGCCGCGATCACCGACCAGAAGGCGCTGCGGTCGGGTGCCGAATGGAACTGGGTGATGCGCGAGACATCGCCCTCGCCCGCGCCGATCGCCCAGAGGCCGATCACGATGATGATCATCAGGCCAGTGAACTCGACGCAGGTCAACACCACATTGGCCTTGACGCTTTCGCCGACGCCGCGGAAATTCACAGCTGCGACAATCGCCATGAACACCAGGCCGATGAGCGTGATGCCATATGTGCCGGTAAGTCCGAGATCGAAAGCTCCTGAAAGATTGGCGGCAAAGGCGCGCGACGCCGTCGACGCCGAGGTGATGCCCGAGCACATCACGGCGAAAGCCACGATGAAGGTGATGAAATGGATGCCGAAGGCCTTGTGGGCATAAAGAGCCGCACCCGCCGCCTTTGGATATTTGGTGACCAGTTCGAGATAGCTGAAGGCCGTGATGACGGCGACGATGAAGGCGACGAGGAACGGCAGCCAGACCACGCCGCCGACCTGCTTGGCTACCTGGCCGGTCAACGCATAGATGCCGGTACCCAATATATCGCCGACGATGAAAAGCAGCAGCAGCCATGGGCCCATCACGCGATGGAGGCTCGGCTCTACCGATACCCCCTGTCCTTTCGCGTCGGAGGGGACGTCGGTCATCGGGCACTCCTCTCAGGGCTGATGCACTTCAAGGAGGAGGCTATTTTCGTAAGTTCGCGATGTCAAACCGCCTCAATACATTAGCAAAACCTTGTAAAAAGGGCCTTCGGATCACTCCGACGGCTCCGAGGGAAGGATCGGCACGTAAAGGCCAATCGGCCCAGACCACTCAATTCGTGGCGGCGTCCAGTTTCAACACGACAAACTGGGTGAACTGTTCCGGGCTGAAGTTGTTATCGGAGGCAATGACCAAAGTGCGTTGGCCGTCCACTTCCGGTCCCCACGTGACCGACTCTATGTTGTCGATGTCGAGACCAAAGTCCCCCTCACCTATCTTCAGTACCTTGCGCTTGGACATCGCCTTTGCCGCAACTTCCTTGATCGACGCAGAACCATTGACGTCCGTCGCGCCGGAGAAGCTCGCCAGGTAGAAATTGATCTCGCTGCCGATGCCGAGCGCGAAGGAACGTTCGATCGTCAAAAGCTCGCCGGGTCCGAAGAACATGAATTCGGACAGACCGTTGTCATTGTAGAACGGGTCCTGGGTCGCCTTGGTGAAGATCGGTCCGTTGTCATAGACGTGCTCGGCTTTAGCGGTGCCGCTGGCGATATCGAAGCCGATGATGCGCGACGGGCTGCCGGCCTCCAGCGTCGCCTTTTCGCCGTCCTGCGCCAGGGCGTTCTCGGTCCCCGCCCAAAGGGTCTTGCCGTCCGGCGAAATGGCGAGGCTTTCAAACGAAAGGTTGCCACGCACGCCGCGCGTCTTGTCGGCATCTGGCAGATAGGTTTCGGGAATGGCGAAGCTTCTGACGTGGCTGCCGTCGGGCTTTGCTTCATAGATCGCCGGCCGGCCGGCAGCATCACCCTCGCTCGACCAGAAGATGCGGTTGGCCGCGGCGTCGAAGCGGATCGCCTCGGGGTCGACGTCCTTCTTGGCGAAGGCGGCACCTTCGGCATTACGCAATTCCGCACTTGAAACGATGTCGACGCCGTGCACGCCCTTACTGTCGATGGCAAGCTTGAGCGTGTAGAGACGCGCCGGCGCGCGCTCCGAACGGTCGTCCGAAATTGCGTAGAACAGCCCCCTCGCAGCGTCGTAGTCGAGGCCGGAAATGCCGCCGAACTCGGTGCCCGCGATCTTCAGCCCGGTCGGCAGAACGACCTGACCGAGCAATGACGCTTTGAACGGCACGGCTTCCTCTGCATAAGCGGGCATAGCAGCCGACGCCAGCAGGGCGGCGAGAGCGGAGAAGACGGTTTTCATGATGACGGCCACCTGGCATGTGCGTTGAAGCAGTATTGCTAGCGGCGGCATTTGACAGCGGCATGAAGCCTGGGCGTCACCGAAATGAAAAAAGGGGGCCGAAGCCCCCTTTTCCAGTTCCTTGCAACGACGCTCTTACTGAGCAGCGTTGACCATGTCGGTCAGGATCGGCTCGGCGATCTCCGCACCCGAGAGCTTGCGGCGCTCGTCGAGAATCAGTTCGTCGCGCGAGGTGGCGATGCGCCGGATCTGGCTCATCATGCCGCCCGTGCCGGCCGGGATGAGGCGGCCGACGATGACGTTTTCCTTGAGACCCTGCAGCATGTCGGTCTTGCCGGCGACCGCAGCTTCCGTCAGCACCCTGGTCGTTTCCTGGAAGGAAGCGGCCGAGATGAAGGACGGCGTCTGCAGCGATGCCTTGGTGATACCGAGCAGGACCGGCTGACCTTCGGCAGGCTTCTTGCCTTCCTCGATCAGGCGATCGTTGATCTCGTCGAACTCGATGACGTCGACATGATCTCCTGGGATGTAGATCGAGTCGCCCTGTGCGGTGATCTCGACCTTCTGCAGCATCTGACGAACGATGACCTCGATGTGCTTGTCGTTGATCGACACGCCCTGCAGTCGGTAGACTTCCTGGATTTCGTTGACGAGGTAGGAAGCGAGAGCCTCCACGCCCTTGATTGCCAGAATGTCGTGCGGCGCCGGGTTGCCGTCGAGGATGTAGTCGCCCTTTTCGATGGCGTCACCGTCCTGAAGATGGAACGGCTTGCCCTTCGGGATGAGGTATTCGACCGGTTCAAGCGTCGAGTCATGCGGCTCGATGATGATGCGGCGCTTGTTCTTGTAGTCGCGGCCGAAGCGGACGGTACCGTCGATCTCGGCGATGATGGCGTGATCCTTCGGGCGGCGGGCTTCGAAGAGCTCGGCAACACGCGGCAGACCGCCGGTGATGTCCTTGGTCTTCGCGCTTTCCATCGGGATACGCGCCAAAACGTCGCCAGGGCGAACCTGAGCACCCGGCTCGACCGAAAGAATGGCCTCGACCGAGAGCAGGAAGCGGGCATCGCCACCCTTCGACAGCTTGCCGACCTTGCCCTTGGCGTCCTGAACCACCATCGCCGGCTTCAGATCGTTGCCACGTGGGGTCGAACGCCAGTCGATGACCTCACGCTTGGTGATGCCGGTCGACTCGTCGGCCGTTTCCTGAACGGAAATGCCGTCGACCAGATCCTCGAACGCCACTCGGCCTTCGATTTCGGTGAGGATCGGACGGGTGTAGGGGTCCCACTCGGCGATACGCTGGCCGCGCTTCACCTTGTCGCCATCGTCCACGAAGATACGCGAACCATAGGTGACGCGGTGCGTGGCACGCTCCTTGCCGGCTTCGTCGAGGATCAGGATCGCCATGTTGCGGCCCATCACGACGAGGTTGCCGTCGGAGTTGCGAACCACATTGCGGTTGCGGATCTCGACCTTGCCCTCATACGAGGCTTCAAGGAACGAGCTGTCCACCACCTGCGCGGTGCCGCCCATGTGGAAGGTACGCATGGTGAGCTGCGTGCCCGGCTCGCCGATCGACTGCGCGGCAATGACGCCGACAGCTTCGCCCTGGTTGACAGGGGTACCGCGTGCCAGATCGCGACCGTAGCAGACCGCGCAGACGCCGACCTTGACTTCGCAGGTCAGGGCCGAACGGATGCGGACCGACTGGACGCCAGCCTTCTCGATGACCTCGATGTCGCGTTCGTCCATCAGAGTACCGCCCTTGACCAGCAGATCGCCTGATACCGGGTGGTTGATGTCGTCCAGCGACGTACGGCCGAGGATACGCAGGCCGAGCGAAGCGACAACCTGGCCGGCATCGACGATCGGCTGCATGGTGAGGCCCTTGTCGGTGCCGCAATCAACCGAATTGACGATGCAGTCCTGCGCCACGTCGACGAGACGACGGGTCAGGTAGCCGGAGTTAGCCGTCTTCAGAGCGGTATCCGCGAGACCCTTACGGGCACCGTGGGTCGAGTTGAAGTACTCGAGAACCGTCAGACCTTCCTTGAAGTTGGAAATGATCGGCGTCTCGATGATTTCACCCGACGGCTTGGCCATCAGGCCGCGCATGCCGGCGAGCTGGCGCATCTGGGTGGGCGAACCACGCGCACCGGAGTGCGACATCATGTAGATCGAGTTCATCGGCTTCTGACGGCCGTTGTCCTCGAACTCCACCGCCTTGATGCGGGCCATCATTTCGTCGGCGACCTTTTCCGAGCACTTGGCCCAGGCGTCGACGACCTTGTTGTACTTCTCGCCCTGGGTGATCAGGCCGTCATTGTACTGCTGCTCGTATTCCTTGGCCAAAGCCTCGGTGTCGGCGACCAGCTTTTCCTTGGTATCCGGGATCAGCATGTCGTCCTTGCCGAACGAAATGCCGGCGCGGCAGGCATGAGCGAAGCCGAGAGCCATGATGCGATCGCAGAAGATGACCGTCTCTTTCTGACCGCAGTGGCGGTAGACGGTGTCGATCATCTTGGAGATGTTCTTCTTGGTCATCTCCTGGTTTGCGGTGTCGTACGGCACGTTGACGTTCTTCGGCAGCAGTTCGCCGATGATCATGCGGCCAGGCGTCGTGTCGTGGATCTTGGACACGACATTGCCTTCGGCGTCGACCGTGCGGAAACGACCCTTGATCTTGGCGTGCAGCGTGACCGCCTTGGTCTCAAGCGCATGCTGAAGCTCGCCCATGTCGGCAAACACCATGCCCTCGCCCGGCTCGTTCTGGTTGACGATCGAGAGATAGTAGAGACCGAGAACCATGTCCTGCGACGGCACGATGATCGGCGCGCCGGAAGCCGGGTGCAGGATGTTGTTGGTCGACATCATCAGCACGCGCGCTTCGAGCTGAGCCTCGAGCGACAGCGGAACGTGGACGGCCATCTGGTCGCCGTCGAAGTCAGCGTTGAAGGCCGTGCAGACGAGCGGATGCAGCTGGATGGCCTTGCCTTCGATCAGAGTGGGCTCGAAGGCCTGGATGCCCAGGCGGTGCAGCGTCGGTGCGCGGTTGAGCAGAACTGGATGCTCGCGGATGACCTCGTCGAGGATATCCCAGACTTCCGGCTTTTCCTTCTCGACCAGCTTCTTGGCCTGCTTGACGGTCGAGGAATAACCCTTGGCGTCGAGGCGGGCGTAGATGAACGGCTTGAACAGCTCGAGCGCCATCTTCTTCGGCAGGCCGCACTGGTGCAGCTTGAGCTCCGGACCGGTCACGATGACCGAACGGCCGGAATAGTCGACGCGCTTGCCGAGCAGGTTCTGACGGAAGCGGCCCTGCTTGCCCTTGAGCATGTCGGACAGCGACTTCAGCGGACGCTTGTTGGCACCGGTGATGACGCGGCCACGGCGGCCGTTGTCAAACAGTGCGTCGACGGCCTCCTGCAGCATGCGCTTCTCGTTGCGGATGATGATCCCCGGCGCGCGGAGCTCGATCAGGCGCTTCAAGCGGTTGTTACGGTTGATGACGCGGCGATAGAGATCGTTCAGGTCGGAGGTCGCAAAGCGGCCGCCATCCAGCGGGACCAGCGGACGCAGGTCCGGTGGGATCACCGGCACGACCTTCATGATCATCCACTCGGGACGGTTGCCCGATTCCATGAAGTTCTCAACCACCTTGAGGCGCTTGAGATACTTCTTCTGCTTCAGTTCCGACGTCGTCGTGGCCAGTTCCGAACGCAGATCGCCAGCGATCTTCTCGAGATCCATCGAGGCGAGCAGGTCGTGAATGGCCTCAGCGCCGATCATGGCGGTGAAGCTGTCCTCGCCATATTCGTCGACGGCGATCTGGTACTCTTCCTCGCCAAGGAGCTGGTGCTCCTTGAGCGCGGTCAGGCCCGGCTCGGTGACGATGTAGTTCTCGAAATACAGGACGCGCTCAATATCCTTGAGCGTCATGTCGAGCAGCGTGCCGATGCGGCTGGGCAGCGACTTCAGGAACCAGATGTGGGCGACGGGCGCTGCGAGCTCGATGTGGCCCATGCGCTCGCGGCGAACCCGCGACAGCGTCACTTCCACGCCGCACTTTTCGCAGATGACGCCCTTGTACTTCATGCGCTTGTACTTGCCGCACAGGCACTCGTAGTCCTTGATCGGGCCAAAGATACGGGCGCAGAACAGCCCGTCACGCTCCGGCTTGAAGGTGCGGTAGTTGATCGTCTCCGGCTTTTTGATTTCGCCGAACGACCAGGACAGAATCTTCTCAGGGCTGGCGAGCGAAATCCGGATGGAATCGAACACCTGCGCAGGCGCCTGGGGGTTGAAGAGATTCATGACCTCTTGGTTCATGCCGTTCTCCTTTTCGGGGCCACGAAAGCCCCTTTCATCTTGTGCGGGCCAGAGCGCCCGCCTGCTTTCGGCCATCGCCGAAGAATTCTCATCGAAGAGCGCGATCAGTACCCAACCTTGGGGATCGTGCTCAGCGGCGACGCCGCGGGAAAACCCCGCGGCGCGCCTTTAGTGCTTACTCGGCAGCGTTTGGCAGCCGGTGGTTTTCGTCGACCTTGGTGTTCTCAAGCTCGACATTGAGGCCCAGCGAACGCATTTCCTTGACGAGAACGTTGAAGCTCTCGGGGATGCCCGCTTCGAACGTGTCGTCGCCGCGCACGATGGCCTCGTAGACCTTGGTACGGCCCGCCACGTCGTCCGACTTCACGGTCAGCATTTCCTGCAGCGTGTAGGCGGCGCCGTAAGCCTCGAGCGCCCAGACCTCCATTTCGCCGAAGCGCTGGCCACCGAACTGCGCCTTGCCGCCCAGCGGCTGCTGGGTAACGAGCGAGTACGGTCCGATCGAACGGGCGTGGATCTTGTCGTCGACCAGGTGATGAAGCTTGAGCATGTAGATATAGCCCATGGTCACCTTGCGGTCGAACGGCTCACCCGTACGGCCATCGTACAACTGCGACTGGCCGGAAGTGTGAAGACCCGCCTGCTCCAACATGATGTTGATGTCGGCTTCATGCGCGCCGTCGAACACCGGGGTCGCAATCGAGACGCCACGCTTCATCTGCTCGCTGAGGCGAATGATGCTTTCGTCGTCGTAATCGCGGACCGGCTCGTTGCGGTCATTGGCTGGAATGAAGCTCTCGAGCGTCTCGCGCAGCGGCTTGATATCGCCACCAGACTTGTACGCCTCGATCAGTTCACCGATCTTCTTGCCCATGCCTGCGCATGCCCAGCCCAGATGCGTTTCCAGAATCTGGCCGACATTCATGCGCGAAGGCACGCCGAGCGGGTTGAGCACGATATCAGCATGCGTGCCGTCTTCGAGGAACGGCATGTCCTCGACCGGAACGATACGCGACACGACACCCTTGTTGCCGTGACGGCCGGCCATCTTGTCGCCGGGCTGCATCTTGCGCTTCACCGCAACGAAGACCTTGACCATCTTCATCACGCCGGGCGGCATCTCGTCGCCGCGCTGCACCTTCTCGACCTTGTCCATGAAGCGCTGCTCGAGCTGCTTCTTGGAGTCGTCGTACTGGCCGCGCAGAGCTTCAAGCTCACCCTGCATCTTCTCGTCTTCGACGGCGAACTGCCACCACTGCGAACGCGGATAGTCGTCCAGCGTCTCCTTGGCGACGGTCGAGCCCTTCTTGAAGCCCTTCGGTCCGGCGATCGCGTCCTTGCCGATGAGCATGTCGCTCAGACGGCTGTAGACGTTGCGATCGAGGATCGCCTGCTCGTCGTCACGGTCCTTGGCGAGACGCTCGATTTCCTCGCGCTCGATCGCCATGGCGCGTTCGTCCTTCTCCACGCCGTGGCGGTTGAAGACGCGCACTTCGACAACGGTGCCGAAGGTTCCGGGCGGCATGCGCATGGAGGTGTCACGGACGTCGGAGGCCTTTTCACCAAAGATGGCGCGCAGAAGCTTCTCTTCCGGCGTCATCGGGCTTTCGCCCTTCGGCGTGATCTTGCCGACCAGGATGTCGCCCGGTGCAACTTCCGCACCGATGTAGACGATACCGGCTTCGTCGAGGTTCTTCAGCGCTTCTTCCGAAACGTTCGGAATGTCGCGGGTGATTTCCTCAGGTCCGAGCTTCGTATCGCGCGCCATGACCTCGAACTCCTCGATGTGGATCGAGGTGAAGACGTCGTCGGCCACGATGCGCTCGGAGAGCAGGATCGAGTCCTCGTAGTTGTAGCCGTTCCACGGCATGAACGCGACGAGCACGTTACGGCCGAGAGCCAGATCGCCGAGCTCGGTCGACGGACCGTCAGCGATGATGTCGCCCTTGTTGACCCGGTCGCCCATGCGAACCAGCGGACGCTGGTTGATGCAGGTGTTCTGGTTCGAACGCTGGAACTTCATCAGACGGTAGATGTCGACGCCGGATTTGCCCGGGTCGAGATCTTCGGTCGCACGGATAACGATACGGGTCGCGTCGACCTGGTCGACGATGCCGCCGCGGCGGGCGCCGATGGCAGCGCCAGAGTCACGGGCAACGATCGGTTCCATGCCGGTACCGACGAACGGAGCCTCGGCGCGCACCAGCGGCACGGCCTGACGCTGCATGTTCGAGCCCATCAGAGCGCGGTTGGCGTCGTCGTTTTCCAGGAACGGGATCAGCGCTGCGGCGACCGACACCATCTGCTTCGGCGAAACGTCCATAAGGTCGACGTTTTCGCGCGGCGCCATCATCACTTCGCCGGCGTTACGGCAAATGACGAACTCGTCGACGAAGTGGCCATCCTTGTCGAGCTCGGCGTTGGCCTGCGCAACGAAGTGCTTGGCCTCTTCCATAGCCGAGAGATAAACGACCTCATTGGTCAGCGTGCCATCGACGATCTTGCGGTACGGGCTCTCGATGAAGCCGTACTTGTTGACGCGTGCGAAGGTAGCCAGCGAGTTGATCAGACCGATATTCGGTCCTTCCGGCGTCTCAATCGGGCAGATACGGCCGTAGTGGGTCGGATGCACGTCGCGGACTTCGAAGCCAGCACGCTCGCGGGTCAGACCACCGGGTCCAAGCGCCGAAAGACGACGCTTGTGGGTGATCTCGCTGAGCGGGTTGGTCTGATCCATGAACTGCGACAGCTGCGAGGAACCGAAGAACTCGCGCACGGCGGCAGCCGCCGGCTTGGCGTTGATCAGATCCTGCGGCATGACCGTGTCGATTTCGATCGAGGACATACGTTCCTTGATCGCGCGCTCCATGCGGAGCAGACCGACGCGGTACTGATTTTCCATCAGCTCGCCGACCGAACGGACACGGCGGTTGCCAAGATTGTCGATGTCGTCGATTTCGCCCTTGCCGTCGCGCAGTTCGACAAGCGTCCTGACCACGGCAAGGATGTCATCCTTGCGCAGGACACGGACGGTGTCTTCAGCGTCGAGCTCGAGACGCATGTTCATCTTGACGCGGCCGACAGCCGACAGGTCGTAGCGCTCGCTGTCGAAGAACAGCGAGTTGAACATCGCTTCCGCGGTGTCGATGGTGGGCGGCTCGCCCGGACGCATGACACGATAGATGTCGAACAGCGCGTCCTGGCGGCTTTCGTTCTTGTCGACTGTCAGCGTGTTGCGGATGTAGCCGCCGACATTGATGTGATCGATGTCGAGGATCTTGATCTCTTCCTCGCCAGCCGCGAGCAGGACCTTCAGGGTCTTTTCGTCGATCTCGTCGCCGGCTTCGAGGAAGATCTCACCGGTAGCGTAATTGACGATGTCCTCGGCGAGGTAGCTGCCGAAGAGATCGTCTTCGGTCGCCTTGATCGCCTTGAGGCCCTTTTCGGCAAGCTGCTTGGCCTGACGTGCGGTGATCTTCTTGCCGGCTTCGACAACGATCTCGCCAGTGTCGGCGTCGACCAGGTCGCCGACAGCCTTGAGGCCGCGGAAACGGTCTACCGAGAACGGAATGCGCCAGTGGTCGCCCGACTTCTTGTAGGTGATCTTGTTGTAGAAGGTCGACAGAATCTCTTCGCCGTCCATGCCGAGCGCCATCAGCAGCGACGTCACCGGGATCTTGCGGCGACGGTCGATACGGGCGTGGACGATGTCCTTGCTGTCGAACTCGATGTCGAGCCACGAACCGCGATAAGGGATGACGCGCGCGGCAAACAGAAGCTTGCCCGACGAGTGCGACTTGCCCTTGTCGTGATCGAAGAAGACGCCAGGCGAACGGTGCATCTGCGAGACGATGACGCGTTCGGTGCCGTTGACGATGAAGGTGCCGTTGGACGTCATGAGCGGCATGTCGCCCATGTAGACGTCCTGCTCCTTGATGTCCTTGATCGACTTCGCGCCGGTATCCTCGTCAATATCGAACACGATGAGGCGCAGCGTCACCTTGAGCGGCGCAGCGAATGTCAGATCGCGCTGACGGCATTCGTCGACGTCGAACTTCGGTGCTTCGAACTCATACTTGACGAATTCCAGCATCGACGCGCCGGAGAAATCAGAAATCGGGAAGACCGACTTGAAAACGGCCTGCAGTCCTTCATCGGGACGGCCGCCCTTGGGCTCGTCCACCATGAGGAACTGGTCGTAGGATGCCTTCTGAACCTCGATGAGGTTCGGCATCTCCGCAACTTCCGGGATCTTTCCGAAGAACTTGCGTACGCGTCTGCGGCCATTGAAAGTCTGGACCTGGGCCATCGTCGCTCCTTGCTGCCTTTCTTGGGGTGAGCGTCGCTAATGCTCACCTTGCATTCGCGCCGCCTCGGCGGCGGCCTATCCAAAACGGGCGAAAACCCGTTTCCTGAAAGCCGCTTGCGGCCATCAGGAAATAGGTTCCCCACACAATCCCCCGGGTCACGGGAGCCGGTGGGCGGCAAATGCGCCGCCCACCGAAACCGTGAGCTTACTTAAGCTCGATCTTGGCGCCAGCTGCTTCCAGCTGAGCCTTGAGCTTCTCGGCGTCAGCCTTCGAAACGCCTTCCTTGACGGGCTTCGGAGCGCCTTCGACGAGGTCCTTGGCTTCCTTGAGGCCCAGGCCGGTGATGGCGCGGACTTCCTTGATGACTTCGATCTTCTTGTCGCCGGCAGCTGCCAGGATGACATCGAACTCGGTCTTCTCTTCGACCGGAGCAGCAGCAGCGCCGCCGCCAGCAGCAGCAACAGCCACAGGAGCTGCAGCCGAAACGCCCCACTTCTCTTCGAGGAGCTTCGACAGCTCAGCCGCCTCGAGGACGGTCAGGGCCGACAGGTCGTCAACGATCTTTGCGAGATCAGCCATTTTTCTATTCCTTCAATCAGTTCGAACGTGAGTTGATGATAGCGAGGAACGGCCTCATGCCGCCTCGTCCTTCCGGGCATAAGCGCCAATGACGCGCGCGACCGAAGCCGCCGGCGCATTGACGATCTGGGCGATCCGGGTAGCCGGGGTGGCGATCATGCCAACCAGCTTTGCACGCAGCTCGTCGAGCGACGGGAGCGAGGCGAGAGCCTTCACACCATCGGCGTTGAGCAAGGTCGTGCCCATCGAACCACCAAGGATGACAAGCTTGTCATTGGTCTTGGCGAATTCGGACGCGACCTTCGGCGCTGCAATCGGATCTTCCGAATAAGCAACCAGCGTCTGTCCCTTGAACAGATCGATGATGTTTTCGGATTCCGTGCCCTGAAGAGCGATTTTGGCGAGACGGTTCTTCGCGACTTTGACGGTGCCGCCGGCCTGACGCATCTTCACGCGAAGATCGTTCATTTGCGCGACGGTGATACCGGCATAGTGGGCCACGACGACTGAACCTGCGTTCGAGAACGCGTCATTCAGGCCCGTGACGAGTTCGCGTTTTTCCGCTCTGTCCACTGCCTATCTCCAGTTGACCGCCTCCCATTTGCGGGGTGAGCGGTCGGGTTGCCTTTTGCCGGGCGGCCAATCCAGAAATTCCAGATCACCCGAACGGCGCTCGAGGATCCTGCCCCCTTTCGCCACACCTGACGGGCTTGCGGCCCGGCGCGATGCGCAGACAAAAGGCAAACACGGTTCGAACCTTTCATTGGAGCGGAAGCTCCGTTGTCTGGTCTTCACCCGTCTCATGCAGGCCCATTCGAATTAAGGACCAAGGGTCGCCTGGACCGCCTGCAATCTCGGACAGGATTTTCGAAAGCTGTTGCCAGCTTCCGAAAATCCGGGCCCGGAGGCCCGGAATAGTTTTCAGGATCCAGCCGTTGCCGGCTGATCCCGATTCCAATCATCAGGACGCGGCGAGCGTGCCGAGGTCGACCTTAAGGCCAGGCCCCATCGTCGAGGTGACGGACACCTTCTTGACGTAGACGCCCTTGGCGCCTGCGGGCTTCGCCTTGTTGACCGCGTCAGCGAAGGCGCGGACGTTTTCTTCCAGCGCCTTGACGTCGAACGAGACCTTGCCCACGCCGGCGTGGATGATGCCGGCCTTCTCGACGCGGAACTCGACGGCGCCGCCCTTCGAAGCCTTTACGGCTGCAGCGACGTCGGTGGTCACGGTGCCAACCTTCGGGTTCGGCATCATGCCGCGCGGGCCGAGCACCTTACCGAGACGACCGACCAGCGGCATCATGTCAGGGGTGGCGATGCAGCGATCGAAGTCGATCTGACCCTTCTGGACGATATCGACGAGATCTTCCGCACCGACGATGTCAGCGCCGGCGGCGCGGGCTTCGTCAGCCTTGGCATCACGTGCGAACACAGCGACGCGGACAGTACGGCCCGTGCCGTTCGGCAGGTTGACCACGCCGCGGACCATCTGGTCAGCGTGGCGCGGGTCGACGCCGAGGTTCATGGCGACTTCGATGGTCTCGTCGAACTTGACCGACGAGCGGGCCTTCAAAAGCTCGATGGCTTCACCAAGGCCGTAAGCCTTGTTCACATCGATGCCTTCGCGGGACTTGGAAACGCGCTTTGCAATCTTAGCCATGATCTCAGCCCACCACTTCCAGGCCCATGGAACGAGCCGAGCCTTCGACCATCTTGATGGCGGCGTCGATGTCGTTCGCGTTCAGGTCCTTCATCTTGACTTCGGCGATCTCGCGCACCTTGGCGCTGCTGATCTCGCCAGCCTTGATCTTGCCCGGCTCCTTTGAACCCGACTTGAGGTTGGCAGCCTTCTTCAGGAAGTAGGCCACCGGCGGCGTCTTCATGACGAAGGTGAACGACTTGTCCTGGTAATAGGTGATCACGACCGGGATCGGGGATCCCTTCTCGAGCTCCTGGGTCTGCGCGTTGAACGCCTTGCAGAACTCCATGATGTTGATGCCACGCTGACCAAGCGCCGGGCCGATCGGGGGCGACGGCGTCGCCGAACCCGCGGAAACCTGGAGCTTGAGCTGGCCCGCTATTTTCTTAGCCATCTCTTTCCTGCTTTCGTTTTATGCCGGATGACCGGCGGTTGCAGTTCGGTGGTGCGAAAAAGACAACCGGCTAAGCCGCCTCTTCTCCCACCATGCTTGCGCCAGGCCTGCGCCCGACACTGCCCACCACCGAAACCGGTGACGGGCGTTCGATCAGCCCTTTTCGACCTGACCGAATTCGAGATCGACAGGCACGGCGCGCCCGAAGATCGAAACTTCCACCTTGAGGCGCGCTCGCTCCTCGTCCACTTCCTGGACGAAGCCGTTGAACGACGCGAACGGACCGTCGGAAACGCGAACCGCTTCGCCGATCTCGAACGTGACCGACGGCTTGGGACGCTCGACGCCTTCCTGGACCTGGTTCAGGATGCGCTGAGCCTCAGCTTCCGTGATTGGCACAGGCTTGGAATCACCAAGGAAACCAGTGACCTTCGGCGTATTCTTCACAAGCGAGAAGACCGCGTCGGTCAGATGGGCCTTCAGCAACACATAGCCCGGGAAGAACTTGCGCTCGGCATCGACCTTGCGGCCGCGACGAACCTCAACAACCTTCTCGGTCGGAACGACGATCTGCTCGATCTGCTCGCTCAGGCCCTTCTGCTTGGCCTTGTGCTCGATGTCCTCGGCGACCTTCTTTTCGAAGTTCGAATAGGCGTGGACGATGTACCAGCGCGCAGTCATCTCAGGAATTCTCCGTATTCGCAGCCTTAACGGCCCATGCCCAAGATCTGCTCGACGGCGAATGCCATCAGCTGGTCAGCGGCAAAAAAGAAAATCATCGCAATAATTGCAAAGCCGAGAACCATGACCGTGGAGATCATCGTCTCGCGCCGTGATGGCCACGTCACCTTCGCCGTTTCCGACCTTACCTGCTGCAGAAAGGTGAAGGGGTTCGTGGTTTTCGCCATGTGCCGCTCTGCTCTCAACGTCCGTTGACCGGACTTCTGGATGATCCCGTGACCGGGAGATGCCATCACACGGCCGATATTCGCACCGAATCAGCGCAACATTTCGCCCATGCAATTCGGACGCGTAAAGCCGGATCCCCAGCTCCACGCGCCGCGTGTCTGTTTCGCTTACATAAAACCGATTCTCTCTCCACGCAAGTGGCAGGAACAAGCTTTACGTTTAAACGCCGCGTCGGAACCATCCAGTCGTTCCGTTCCGGCTATTGAAGTCCTTATGCCTGAATTAGCGAATTCTGGCAAGACTGGCACGGGCAGCAGGGCTCGAACCTACGACCTGCGGTTTTGGAGACCGCCGCTCTACCAACTGAGCTATGCCCGTGCATCTCGCCGCGCATCATCTGCGCAGCACGGGCTTCCTAAGGATTTCCTCGCCGTCTGTAAAGAGCGCAATGCGTGATGTCGGAAACATTCACAGCCGGAATTCGTCAGGCGCAACACAGGCGCCCTCGCCCAGCCGAAGCCAGGACTTTGTGCCGGCGTACAGATAGAGACGTGCAGCTAGGGATCAGCAGCAAGCAGCCCTCACGCACGGCTTTCACCCAGTCTGCGCTGCCGAAGCTGTCTGACGGCCAGGAACGCTGCCCATGCACAGATGGTGATCTCGAGCGCGAAAATCCAGTGCAGGACAAAGCTCAGCACCCAGTGCGGATAGCGCGCCGGAATGGTGACAAGCTCAACCGAGAAGTCGCTGAACGGCATCAGCCACAGCATCGGCGCGGCGATCGAACCGAGCATCATGTGGAGCATGGCCGCGACGAAGAACACCAAGCCGGCCTTTGCGAACCGTGGCCATAACCTCCCGACCAGCGGCATCACGACACATCCAAGCCAGAGCCAAAATAGCGGCCAGTGTGTCACATAGCTGTGGTGGTGCGTCTGCTGGCCGTCGACCAGATAGAAATAGAACATGTCGAGGTCGGGCGCGACGCTGCCCAGAAGCGCCGCCGGCATGATTGCGCGGGCATTGCCGCTCACATTCCGAGCCAGCATCCCCAAGATGAAACCGGCCGGCAGATGCGCGATCAGCATGCAACGCTTCCCCTGTTCCCAGGACAAATTCCGCGAGATTGCGGCGGTTTTTGGGGGTGGGGCATGGCCTGGGCAGGCCCAGACTTCAGATCAAGACTTGGTTGATGGCACGTAAGGCCCGCCCGGAACACCCCAGCCCCAGCGAGGCATCGGCTCGTGCAGCGCGGGCGCGGCACCGTCCTGTGAATTCAGCTTGGCCAGCCGCGTGCCCCATTCGAGATAAGCGACCAATGCCGAGCGAAACTCAGGATCGTCGGGCAGCCCCACCTCGTCGGCGGCATCGAGCAACAGCGCGATCCACTGCCGGCGCTGCGCTTCGCTCAGGTGCCGGTTGAGGTGGTGACTGATCATCGCGGGATGGCCGCCATGGGCCTCGCTGTAGTCCTTCGGCCCGCCGAACACTTCGCCAATGAATGCAGCGACATGTGCGGGATGATCGGCGGACATGTTGCGGAATACCGGCTCGAGCAGCGGATCCGCGAGAACCTTGTCGTAAAACACCTCCGTCAGCCGATTGAGCGCCGCAGCTCCGCCAGCCCAGTCGAACAATGTCGGCACGTCTTTTTGCATCGTCTTCCTCCATTCGCGTTGAATGGCATATGGGGAGAGCGACCGCGGCATGGAAGCCTGCAATTGCCAAGCCTTGGCCTGGTGCTGGCGATGAAACGGCGGTTGGGCGCGGGAACGCCTTACTGTTTCCGCGCAAACTCACCTTGAATGGCAAGCCTGCAATTGGCGGGAATGGGGATCAGCCGGCAAACACCGCCATCTATCAGCAGATCCACCGAACCATTCCGGGTCAGAAGGCCAGCCGCCTTGAGCCTTGTCTGATCGGTATAGACGACCTTGATGGGGGCGGCGTCGTCGAACGAATGAGCTTGCACCCCCATTTCGTCAAGATACGCCGCAAGTACGGATGCGGGCGGCTTGGCTCTCAGATACCAGCCAAATCGAGCACCATAGCCAACCAGCCTCGTCTTACCCGCCGCCAGCAGAAGGGTGCAATCGTTCAAGCACAGCCCTTCGTAAGAAACTGCATTGCCGAATAACGGCGACTTGCCTGGAGCCTTGCAGCCCTCATCGCGCGGCTGGCAGCCGCCAAATATCGTGCCCCCAACAGCAACGTCCAAACGCGCCTTACGGATCATCCTGCCCATTGCCATCGCCGTCTCGACGTCACCGCCTCTGGAGGACACCACCAAGGGAAGCTTTCGCCCGCCCAGCGCCTTGAGCGTCACCTCAAGCCGCGACAGCGCTTTTGCATCAATGTCGCCTTCAGCCGAAATCCATTCGGGACAATTCGGTTCGCAACCAGCTTCGCTGGAGCGAACGACCACGAACCACATGCCGCCATCTTCGGGCACGACATGCTTGGGATATGAGCCCGGCTGCGGCTTGATTTCAGGCGCCAGGGAGCAATTGCCGGCAGGAGTGGCGCTCTTGCAGACCTCGATGCTGACCAGCACGTCGGTCGCATCCAGGCTGGTTATCAGGTTCATATTGAGCATCTCGACGGGTGTCAGTTGGCGCATCTCGGCGGCGGGCGTGCTTTGCCCGACATCGTACATTGTCTGCTTGACCCCCATCTCCTTGAGATAGGCCACCATCCTGGCGTTGAACGCCTTTCCCATCTTGGTGGTGGTGTAGCTACCCACCGTCTTGCGCCGGACGACCTTGCGACTGAGGGTCTTTCTCTTGCCTTTGACGACCCGATAGGTCTCGCGATAGGTGATCTTCTGCTGCGTCACGTAAGACGTCACCTGATGGACTCCCATATAGGCCCATTGCCCGACGTGCCTGCGCACGCCGCCGGCGAACATCATCGAGCAGGCGGAAGCACAATAGGCTCCAGCCGAGTACAGCGCCCCCCGATAGATACCTTTTCTGGCCGGATCGAGCTGGCAACCCTTCTGCTCAGGGGCGCATTCGACAAAGCGCGTCAGCCCGACGCCGATGTCGAGTTTTCGGGCACGCAGGATGCGGCCCAATTCCAAGGCTGCTTCAACCCGGCCGCCTGGCGAGGTCACGATGACAGGCAGCCGCTTGTCGCCGAGCTTCTTGAGAAACTTCTTTAAGGCGGCGGGCGTCGACTGGGTGATCGCGCCCTCGGCCGAAGTCCATTCCGGGCACAAGGGTTCACAGCCCGGCGAAGTGCTGCGCACGACGACAAACCGCATCGGCGGTCCATCATTCTCCGGCGGCTTGCTCTTGGTTGCTTCGGCCGACCAAGGCAGCAAAAGAGCAAATGCGGTAGCGATGACAAGTGGCAGGAGAACTCCTCGCCACAGCGCGCGCATTGCCTCCCCCATGGCAGATCCCCCAACCGCCCCTTTTGCGGAGATAGTAGTGCGGGATCGGCGACGTGCAATGCTGCTCAAACAAAAAGGGCGGCCCGAAGGCCGCCCTTGATGCATTCGACGAAAGGACGTCGATTATTCTTTGATCGAAGCGACGATGCCGGCGCCGACGGTACGGCCACCTTCACGGATAGCGAAGCGGAGCTTCTCTTCCATGGCGATCGGCACGATCAGCTCGACGTCGACGGTGATGTTGTCGCCGGGCATGACCATCTCGGTGCCTTCCGGCAGCGACACGATGCCGGTCACGTCGGTCGTGCGGAAGTAGAACTGCGGACGGTAGTTGGTGAAGAACGGCGTGTGACGGCCACCCTCTTCCTTGGTCAGGATGTAGGCTTCAGCCACGAACTTCTTGTGCGGCTTCACCGAACCCGGCTTGCACAGCACCTGGCCGCGCTCGACGTCTTCACGGCCAACGCCGCGGATCAGCGCGCCGATGTTGTCGCCAGCCTGGCCCTGATCGAGCAGCTTGCGGAACATTTCAACGCCGGTAACCGTCGTCTTCGAGGTTGCCTTGATGCCGACGATCTCGACTTCTTCGCCAACCTTGACGATGCCGCGCTCGACGCGACCGGTGACCACAGTGCCGCGACCCGAGATCGAGAACACGTCTTCGATCGGCATCAGGAACGGACGGTCGATCGGACGCTCAGGCGTCGGGATGTAGGCGTCGACGGCAGCCATCAGCTCGCGGATCGCGTCTTCGCCGATCTTCTTGTCCGAATCGTTGAGCGCAGCAACAGCCGAACCCTTGATCATCGGAATGTCGTCGCCCGGATACTCGTACTTCGACAGCAGCTCGCGAACTTCGAGCTCGACCAGTTCGAGCAGCTCGGCGTCGTCGACCAGGTCGACCTTGTTCAGGAACACCACCAGGGCCGGAACGCCAACCTGACGGGCGAGCAGAATGTGCTCGCGGGTCTGCGGCATCGGGCCGTCAGCAGCCGACACGACCAGGATCGCGCCGTCCATCTGGGCAGCACCGGTGATCATGTTCTTGACGTAGTCGGCGTGGCCGGGGCAGTCGACGTGGGCGTAGTGACGAGCAGGCGTCTCATATTCGACGTGCGCCGTCGAAATGGTGATGCCGCGGGCCTTCTCTTCAGGCGCTGCGTCGATCTGGTCGTAGGCCTTGAACTCGCCGAAATACTTCGTGATCGCCGCCGTCAGCGACGTCTTGCCGTGGTCAACGTGACCAATCGTGCCGATGTTCACATGAGGCTTATTACGCTCGAATTTACCTTTTGCCATTGTCTCTTTCCTTGAGCATCGGGACCTTGGTTCCGGTCGGATGCGGGGCGATTACCGATAAAGGCCGAAAAAGACAAGCGCCTTTTGCCCAAACGACCAAGTCGAGGCCAAAAGCAGTGCTGCTCTTTCAGTGCAGGACGCACATATGGGGGCAAAGGGATGCAAATAAAAGGCTTCTTGCCGCGGAGAAAAGCCTTGGAGCGGGTAGCGGGAATCGAACCCGCGTATTCAGCTTGGAAGGCTGCTGCTCTACCATTGAGCTATACCCGCGCCCTGAGCGCCACGCGCCTGTTCAGGAGCGAAGCACGCCCTGGTATTTACCTTGCCGCGCTGTCCTCGCAAAGATGATATCACCTTTCGAAGTCCGCATTTATGGCTTCCCGGCCGGCAGTGGTGGAGGAGGTTGGATTCGAACCAACGTAAGCTGAGCTAACGGATTTACAGTCCGTCCCCTTTAACCACTCGGGCACTCCTCCAACTGCTTTGCCGGAGCCATGCTACGAGGCATTTCCGATCCCGGTTCGTGGCGAAGCGCCCTGCCCCGAAATCTGGGTGGGCTTATGGCGACAAGGTTTTGGCCTGTCAACCGGACATGGTGCGTTTTCATGCGGATTATTCAAAGCGCCGACTAACGGGCCGTATCCAAAGCCAGGCGTGGCGGCTATAGCAGGCGCATGAATGATACGAAAAAGCCCGGAACGCCCAAAGACAGCCACTACGCCAAGCTGCGTCGCACCTTCCGCGACCAGAAAAGCAGCGGGGCACCCGCCTTCAGGCCCAAGCGTCCGCTGCCTCCGGGCGACAACGCTCCTGAGGGCCTGGTGCGGCTTTATGGCCTGCACACGGTGCGCGCGGCACTCGACAATCCACGCCGCAAGATCAGCCGCATGCTGGTGACGCGCAACGCAGCCGAGCGGCTGGAGATTGCCCACGTCAGTGCCCTGCCCTTCGCCACGGAACTGGTCGAGCCGAAGGACATCGACAAGATCACCGGCACCGACGCAGTCCACCAGGGCGTCCTGATCGAGGCCGAGCCGCTGAAGGCCAAGGCACTGTCGGCGCTTGGCGATTCGCCGTTGATTATCGTGCTCGACCAGGTGACCGACCCGCACAATGTCGGAGCGATCATCCGCTCTGCCGTGGCTTTCGGCGCCGGCGCGCTGATCACCACGCAGCGCCACAGTCCGCACGAAAGTGGTGTGCTGGCCAAATCGGCATCCGGTGCGCTCGAGCACATCGACATGATCGAGGTGCGCAATCTCGCCGACGCGCTCGGCGTGCTGCACGAGGCCGGCTTCCAGACAATCGGGCTTGATTCGGAAGGCCCGGCGGAACTCGAAAACACGTTTGCCGGCGACAGGGTCGCTTTGGTGCTCGGCGCCGAGGGCAAGGGCCTGCGCCAGAAGACGCGCGAAACCGTGACGGCACTTGCCCGCCTCGACATGCCGGGTGTCATCCACTCGCTCAACGTTTCGAACGCAGCGGCCGTGTCGCTTTATGCGGCAAGGAAGTTCCTACGCTGACAATGTTTGGGTGACCGTAACGGCCTTCAATTGCAGCTGCTGCGATTTGCGGTCCGCCCCTTGACCTTCCCACCTGACGGAAGCCGTAATTTCCATGGCGCAACGGAGTTTCGCCATGGCCTGCCGCACCCAGATTTTCGCCTTCTGTCAGCCTTTCTCGCGCTGGGCACCGCCCTGCCCGCAGTAGCGCAAGGTGTAAGCGTCACTGATCTGGCCGGCAAGACGCATATCCATGGCCTCGCCTTCGACCGCGCCGATGGGTCAAGCGCGCTGATTGCCACCCATCACGGCCCGATGAAGGCGGCGCCTGATGGCTCGGTGACGCCGACCTCGGAGAGCCAGGACGATTTCATGTGCTTCACGCCGCACCCGACCGACGCCAAGATCCTGTTCGCCAGCGGCCATCCAAAGGATCTCGGCTTCATCAAGTCGGACGATTCGGGAATGATCGATCTGGCGGTCTCGCCCGCCCCCCCCCTATGATCTGCGCGGCGACCGAAGACGGGTTGATGGTGAGCCGCGATGGCGCCGGGAGCTGGCAACAGCCCCTCCTGGCCGGCCAGCCGGTCACGACAATGGAATTGGCCTCCGATAGCACGATCTACGCATTTGTACCGGAGCGTGGACTGTTGCGCCCCACCGAGGCGACGCCGGACTTCAATGCAGTGGGCGAAGGTCCTGACGCTGCCGGCTACGTCCTTCACCTGGCATTGGACGCGCAGGCGCCCAACCGGATGGTCGCTGCCACCGGCACCAGCGCCATCGTCGTTTCAAGCGACGCCGGCGCGACATGGTGGGTTCTCGGAAGCAGGTGAAGCCTTCGGAAACGCGGAACGGGCACCAGCGTCACCGCTGGAGCCCGGTCCTCGACAGTGCTGGGACGATCACGGCGAGGGAACGTTGCGCCGTGGCTTCCCCACCTATGCCGCCTTGCCTTTGGTGTCGGCTGCTTCCGAGCCGACTTCGAAATTGGCCATGCGCTCGAGCGCCCGCACCAGCGCCGAATGGTCTTCCTTGGCCCCTCCATTGGCCGCACAGGAGTTGAACAGCTCCTGTGTCATCGAGGTGTTGGGCAAAGACACGCCGAGCGCCTTGGCGCCCTGAAGCGCCAGGTTGAGATCCTTCTGGTGGAGCTCGATGCGGAAACCCGGCGCAAAGGTACGCTTGACCATTCGATCGCCGTGAACCTCAAGAATGCGCGAGGCGGCCAGGCCGCCCATCAGCGCCTGACGAACCTTGGCCGGATCAGCACCCGCCTTGGAGGCGAACACCAGCGCTTCGGCCACCGCCTCGATCGTAAGGGCGACGACGATCTGGTTGGCGACCTTGGTGGTCTGGCCGACGCCGTTGGGGCCGACAAGCGTGATATTCTTGCCCATCTTCTCGAACACCGGACGGGCACGGTCGAACGGCTTGTCCTCGCCGCCGACCATGATCGTCAGCGACGCAGCCTTGGCGCCGACCTCGCCGCCCGAGACCGGTGCGTCGAGATAGTCGCAACCTTGCGCATTGATCTTCTTGGCGAATTCCTTGGTCTCGATCGGCGAGATCGAGCTCATGTCGATCACGAGCTTGCCCTTGGAAAGGCCTGAAGATACACCATTTTCACCAAACAGAACGTCGGCAACCTGCGGCGTATCAGGCACCATCAGGATAATGATGTCACAAGCCCTGGCCAAGGCCTGGTGCCCGGTGACCGACTTCAGCCCCTTGCCAACCAGGTCAGCCGGCAGCGCGCCGCGATGATCGCTGGCGGTGACCTCATAGCCGGCATCGAGCAGATGGCCCGCCATTGGCGCGCCCATGATGCCCAGGCCGACAAATCCAATCTTTTCCATGTTCGTATTCCTTTAATTCCAGTGGCCGCGTGCTCAGGCAGCGGCGCTGCCCTTGTCGGCAAATCCAGCGAACCAGCCCAAGCCTTCGACCGTTCCGGCCTTGGGCTTATATTCGGCACCGACCCAACCGTCGTAGCCAATGCGGTCGAGGTGTTCGTAGAGGAACGGGTAGTTGATCTCGCCCGTGCCCGGCTCGTGACGGCCGGGGTTATCAGCCAGTTGCACATGCGCGATACGGGCAAGATTGGCCTCGATGGTGCGGGCGAGATCGCCCTCCATGATCTGCATGTGATAGATGTCGTATTGCAGGAAGAGATTGTCCGACCCGACCCTGTGGATGATGGCGAGCGCCTGCTTGGTGTTGTTGAGGAAGAAACCGGGAATGTCCCTGGTGTTGATCGGCTCGATCAGCAGGCGAATGCCGGCCGTCTTCAACTTCTCGGCCGCGAAGGCGAGGTTTTCGACGAACACGTTTTCCAGCACGTCGCGGGCGTTGCCGGCGGGTGCTATGCCGGCCAGGCAGTTCACCTGTTCGCAGCCGACCGCATGCGCATAGGTGATTGCCTTGGCAACGCCTTGGCGGAACTCGTGGATACGGTCCGGCAGCACGGCGATGCCGCGCTCGCCTGCCGCCCAGTCGCCGGGCGGCAGGTTGAACAGCGCCTGGGTCAGGCCGTTCTTCTTGAGGCGCGCCGCAACAACGTCAGGCGCGTGATCGTAGGGCGCGATGTACTCGACACCCTTGAAGCCGGCACGTGCTGCGGCATCGAAGCGGTCGAGAAAGTCATGCTCGCCAAAGAGCATCGACAGGTTGGCTGAAAACTTGGGCATTGTTGTTTCCTCGAAATATCAGTCGAGCAGCATGATTGCAGTCGGTGCGTCTTCGTTGCTCTCGGCAAGCTCTTCGAACTCGACGACATTGTCGATCTCAACGCCCATGGAGATGTTGGTGACACGCTCGAGGATGAACTCGAGAACGACGGGCACCTGATGCTCCTTCATGAGCTGCTTGGCCTGCTTGAAGGCAGCGGCGAACTCCTCCGGCTTGCGCACGCGGACCGCCTTGCAGCCCATGGCCTCGGCAACCGCTACATGGTCGACACCATAACCTGCTTCCGGGTCGCCGGAACGGTTGATGTTTTCGAACGACAGGCTGACCTCGAAGTCCATCTGGAAGCCGCGCTGCGCCTGGCGGATCAGGCCGAGATAGGCGTTGTTCACGACGACGTGGATGTAGGGCAGCTTGTGCTGCGCGCCGACAGCCAGTTCCTCGATCATGAACTGGAAGTCATAGTCGCCCGACAGGGCAACGATGTCGCGGTCCGGATCGGCGGCGCGAACGCCGAGCGCTGCCGGTAGCGTCCAGCCGAGCGGGCCGGCCTGGCCGCAATTGATCCAGTTGCGCGGCTTGTAGACGTGCAAGAACTGCGCGCCGGCGATCTGCGACAGGCCGATAGTGGTGACATAGGTGGTGTCGCGGCCAAACGCCCTGTTCATCTCCTCATAGACGCGCTGCGGCTTGAGCGGCACCTGCTCGAAATGCGTCTTGCGCTTCATCGTCTTCTTGCGGCCCTGGCATTCCTTGGCCCAGCCGGACCAGTCGCGCAGCTTGCCCGCCGTCTTCCACTCGGTGGCGACGTCGAGAAGGATCTTCAAGGCAGCACCAGCATCCGAGGTCACGCCGAGATCAGGTGCAAAGACGCGACCAATCTGGGTCGGCTCGATGTCGATGTGGATGAACTTGCGGCCTTCAGTGTACTTGTCGACCGATCCGGTATGGCGGTTGGCCCAGCGGTTGCCGACACCAAGAACGAAGTCCGAGGCCAGCATTGTCGCATTGCCGTAGCGGTGCGACGTCTGCAGGCCGCACATGCCGGCCATCAGGCGATGGTCGTCGGGGATCGAACCCCAGCCCATCAGGGTGGGAACGACCGGAACGCCGGTGATTTCGGCGAACTCGATGAGCAGGTCCGAGGCATCGGCATTGATGACGCCGCCGCCGGCAACGATCAGCGGCCTCTCCGCCTCGTTCAGCATCGCCAGCGCCTTCTCGGCCTGGGCCCGCGTCATCGCCGGCTTGTGGACCGCGAGCGGCTCATAAGCGTCGATGTCGAATTCGATCTCGGCGAGTTGGACGTCGACAGGCAGGTCGACCAGGACAGGACCCGGACGCCCCGAGCGCATCAAATGGAACGCCTTCTGCAGCGTCATCGGAACCAGGTAAGGTTCCATGACGGTGACGGCCCACTTGGTGACCGGCGCAGCGATCGCGGCGATGTCGACGGCCTGGAAATCTTCCTTGTTCAGCCGGGCGCGCGGCGCCTGACCGGTGATGCAGAGGATCGGGATCGAGTCGGCGGATGCCGAATACAGGCCGGTGATCATGTCGGTGCCGGCAGGACCCGACGTGCCGATGCACAGACCGATATTGCCGGCCTTGGCGCGGGTATAGCCTTCGGCCATGTGCGATGCGCCTTCGACGTGACGGGCAAGCACGTGACGGACGGTACCGCGCGCCTTCAGCGCCGAATAGAATGGGTTGATGGCCGCACCCGGCACACCGAAGGCACAGGAGATGCCTTCCTTCTCAAGAACGAGGACCGCTGCATCGACAGCGCGCATCCTGGCCATGGTCTTACCTCCAACTGGAAACTGATGTTGGCTGATGGTGTCATCGGAGGGCGCATTTTGCAATTTTTTCAAAATATTTTTTCATTCACATGAATGCACGCTTATCATCTGATTTTATGTCGCTTTTCATTTTTCGTTGCATCGCTTTTGATTTTGGATGAAAAAGTTTTTTAAAGGTAATGGGAGCGACGACATGGCAGCGATGGAAAAACGACAGCGTGGACGGCCCCGTGCATTCCAGCCGGCACCGGATGCCGGATCGGTGCAGTCACTCGACCGGGCACTGCGCATCCTTGCCATCGTCGCGCACGGTGACGGGTTGTCGCTGAGCGAAATTTCCGCGGCCTCCGATCTGGCGGCGGCGACTGCCTATCGCATGCTGACCACCTTGCAGAACCACGGCATGGTCGAGTTCGAAAGCGACGGCCAGCTCTGGTCTATCGGGGTCGAGACCTATCGCATGGGGGCAGCATTCCTGCGCCGACGCAAGCTCGTCGACCGCGCACGGACTGTTATGCAGGAACTGATGGAAAAGACCGGCGAGACCGCCAATCTCGGCGTCGCCGAAGACGATTGCGTGGTCTTCGTCAGCCAGGTCGAGACACATCAGGCAATCCGCGCCTTCTTCCGGCCGGGCACGCGCAGCCCGTTCCATGCATCCGGCATCGGCAAGGCAGTGCTTGCCCATCTCGACCGCGAGCGGGTCAACGCCATCGTCCGCAAGGCCGGGCTCGACGCCTATACGGAAAGGACGCTGTCGGAACCGGCGTTGCTTGCCCGCGATCTCGAGCAGATCCGCATCCGCGGCTGGTCGGTCGACGACGAAGAGCGTTACCCCGGCATGCGCTGCATCGCCGCCGCCGTATTCAACGAGTTCGGCGAACCCATTGGCGGCGTTTCGGTTTCCGGACCGACAGTGCGCGTGACATCGGAACGTCTCGGCGAAATCGGCCCGATCGTCCGCGACGCCGCAGCAGAACTGACAAGGATGATCGGGGGCTCCCCCGAAGGCACGGTGCCGGACCTCTGAAACGGCATATGGGAGAAGAGTTGCCCCCTCTCCCACATTGTCGCTCGGGTCTCGACTACAGGCGGCAGTAACGCAGGCGACCGTCATAACCGACATATGTGTCGGTGCGTGGATCATAGCTGCGGTAGCGTGCGAAGCAGCGCTGGACGTGGCTGTCATAGGGGTCGACCGGATAGTAGGCGTCATAATATGGCGCAGGCGCCGGGCGATGGCCGCCGGCGATGATCGCACCGGCGATGAAGCCGCCGGCACCGGCAAGCGCTGCCGCTTCAGCTCTTGTCAGGCCGCCGGCGGACGACTGCTGAACGGTCCCCATGAGGCCGGTCGCGACGACGGTGGCAGCGATAAGTCCCGAAATCATCTTGCTCTTGAAAGACATGGTGCTCTCCTTCGGTTGATCTGGGAGGCGTTCATCCGCCTCATGCCAGTCAGTCGCGGCCAGCATCCAAAAGGTTCATGTGCTCTGACGTCTTTTTTCGTTGTTGGTCGAGACAACAATCCACATGCGCCATCGCCCTTGCTTGACAGCGGCGCGACAACGGCTGAAGTCACGAGCCTCATCCGCAATGACCATCGCTGGAACGATCATGAGCCTGCAGTCAGTCAAAGCCTTCTTCGCCGAACACGCCCCCGACATCGAGGTCATCGAGACACAGACAAGCTCGGCGACGGTGGCACTTGCTGCCGAGGCGCATGGCGTCGAGCCAGCGCAGATCGCCAAGACCATCTGTATGCGTGTCGGCGAGCGGGTGATCCTGGTTGTCGCGCGTGGCGATGCCCGCATCGACAATCGCAAATGCCGCGATGCCTTCGGCGCCAAGCCACGCATGCTCGACGTCGAGCAGGTAGCGGAACTCACTGGCCATCCGGTCGGCGGCGTCTGCCCCTTCGGCCTGGCAACACCTCTCATGGTCTATTGCGACGTCTCGCTGCGCGCCTATGACGAAGTCGTGCCAGCGGCAGGCGCCACAAACGCCGCAGTGCGAATCGGGGTTGAACGGATGGCGGCTATCGTCGGCGCGGAATGGTGCGACATATGCCAGGACGCCGTTGGCAAGACCGATGCGGAAGCGGCTGAATAGGAAGGGCTGGTGCCCCCGGCAGGAATCGAACCCGCGACCTTCGGTTTACAAAACCGCTGCTCTACCAGCTGAGCTACAAGGGCAATTTGCTCCGGTTAGCATATTTTGCGGCGCAGTAAAGACAATTTCGGGCGAGCTTCACGGCATCCCCAGATGCGCATAGCCCCAGTGCCCTAAAACTCAAGCCATCTGCCCACTATATCCAGATCGCAGGCTAGCTTGAACGCCCGCGCTGGAGGTGATGGATGATCAGGTTCGTGATTATTGCCGTGGTGGTGATCGTCGCGTGGCTGTTGTTGCTCAAGCTTTTCCGGCAGATGAAAGAGGCGCGGGTCGACTGGACCGGCATCGCCACGATCATCGGCTTCATCGTTCTCGCCATCTACCTGCACTACGTCACCGGTATCGGCTGACGGCTGGCAGCCGCAAGACGGCGTCAGACGGCCGGTATCGCGGACCTTGCAAACACCACGCGATTGCGCCCCTGCTCCTTGGCTTCATAGAGGCAGCGGTCGGCAAGGCGCATGAGTTGCGATGTCGGCTGTCCGGCTGACGCCACCGCACCGATGCTGACCGTGAGGCGATGCGGACGGCCTTCCACCGGATAGAATGCAAGCCGTTCGACCTCGACGCGGATGCGCTCGGCGATAGCAGCCGCCTCATCCTGATTTGTGGTTGGCAGGAAGACGCAAAACTCCTCGCCGCCGACACGCCCGACCAGATCGTTTTCGCGGATCGCCGCACGCAAGGCCTTAGAGATCAGCTTGAGCGCCTCGTCGCCGACAAGGTGGCCAAAGGTGTCATTGATGCTCTTGAAGTTGTCGGCGTCGATCACAAGCAGGGCGCCGGAATCGCATTTTCGCCTGGCTTGCTTCGATTTCTCGAAAAATGCCTCGCGGTTCAGCAGCCCGGTCATGTGGTCGTGAGTCGCTCTTGCCTTCAGCTTGATGTGGGCTTCCGACAGCTCGGCAAGCGCACGGCTGAGTTTTTCGTTCTGCCAGAAGATCAGGAAGGCCGCAGGAAACGCAGTCATTACCGGCAGGATGGAGTTCATCGCGAAGACGAATGCCGTGAAAGACTGGCCGGCCGAATGACGGATCGAAAACGAAACGACCTGGGTCACGAGGATAATGGCGATGGTGACCAGGCTTGCCTTGAACGCGATCTTCCACACAGCGACGCCCCTTGCTCATTCCGATCCGGCTCTTGCAAAGGATGCATAGTGTTTGAAGCTTAATGTTTCCGAACTGAGTTGTCATGCCGTCGTCACACGCGATTGCAAGCATTCTCTAATGTAATACAGCCTAATCACCGGCTATCACCCATCGAGCCGCCTACTTGACCTCAGCAACCCCGACATCCGATTATGTGCCCGAACAGAAAACACGCTGCCCTGGAGTAGCAAATGCTAAAACACACCTTGCTGGCGTCCATCTTCACCCTGACAGGCATTTCGCTCGCCGAGGCGCAGACCTGCGAGAAAAACTTCAAGGTCAGCGGCATTCCGCTGGTCACGGCGGTATCTTACAAGAGCTCGCAGTCGTTTCCCAAGGTCAAGCAGGCAGAGGCGCTGAAGCGCTTGGCGCAGGCCGTCGCCGCCGAAGGCTTTTCCGGCATCACCGTCGACAAGAACCTCGGTGCCATCGACGCCCACCAGGAAACATCCGGCAGCGGGCGGCCGCAAACACTGCGGGTTGTTGCCCGAAGCCAGGGTGGCGGCACGCTGGTCAATGCCGTGTTCAACATCCAGCCAGGGCAAGTGACGACCAACGAGGTCGTGCGAAGCGGCATATGCACGATCATTCGCGCAGCTGCTGGCTGAGGCAGCCTGTCCGGGCAACGCGTGCTGGCCATGCCGCTCCCTTTGCTTCAGCAAAACCTCATGCTACCCCGTTGCCGGCGGCCGGCACTGGCGTTTGGACCGCCGGCAGGGAGCACATGGACGCCAAGACGCTGACATTTTCGTTCGCATCCTCCGGAACAGTGGAGGCGGATGCCGCGGCCAAGCGGCTTTCCCAGCGCTATGGCCAGATGCCGTACGAGCAGGCCGACATCGTCGTGGCGCTCGGCGGCGACGGTTTTCTTCTGCAGACGCTTCGTGAGACGATGAGCACCGGCAAGCGCGTCTACGGCATGAACCGCGGCACGGTCGGATTCCTGATGAACGAATACCGAGAAGGCGCCCTGCCCGAGCGCCTCGCCGCTGCGGTTGCCGAAACCATCCGGCCGCTTGAAATGGTGACCATTGACGACACAGGCACGCCAAGGGAGGCGCTGGCGATCAACGAGGTATCGCTGCTGCGCCAATCCTACCAAGCGGCTCGCCTGCGCATTTCGGTCGACGGCAAGGTCAGGCTCGACGAATTGATATGCGACGGTGTCATGGTTGCGACTCCGGCCGGATCGACAGCCTACAATCTGTCGGCTCACGGCCCGATCCTGCCGCTCGACGCGCCATTGCTGGCCTTGACCCCGGTCAGCCCGTTCAGGCCGCGGCGCTGGCGCGGCGCGTTGCTGCCCAAGACGGCTGTGGTCCGATTCGACATATTGGAAGAGCAGAAGCGGCCAGTGAACGCAGTTGCCGACCATACCGAGGTCAAGTCGGTGGTGTCAGTCGAGGTCCGGGAATCCGCAACGCACACCGCAACCCTGCTGTTCGACCCCGGCCATTCCTGGAGCGAACGCATCCTGGCCGAGCAATTTAAATACTGACCATTAGGC
The DNA here is from genome assembly GCF_900445235.1 of Aminobacter aminovorans. NCBI lineage: Bacteria > Pseudomonadati > Pseudomonadota > Alphaproteobacteria > Hyphomicrobiales > Phyllobacteriaceae > Aminobacter > Aminobacter aminovorans. Next base: position 3,354,058 of record NZ_UFSM01000001.1, read on the forward strand.
CACAGCTGGAAGTAATCAGCTGCAATCGCCGCGTATGTGCCAGTTTGAGTTGACAAATCGCGCACTTACGCCTATCGCGTTGCGGCATATTGCAGGCGGTTTGCGCCTGTCGTGGCCAGTGTGCCGCGCCCTTGAACGAGCAAAGACAGCCAACAAACTTGTCCGAAGACACTCAGACCGCTCCAGAAGCGTTGACCTTCGCAGACCTCGGCCTTTCGCCGAAGGTCCTTTCCGCAGTCACCGACGCGGGCTACACCCAGCCCACGCCGATCCAGGCAGGTGCGATCCCGCACGCACTGCAGGGCAAGGACGTGCTAGGCATCGCCCAGACGGGTACCGGCAAGACGGCATCCTTCGTGCTGCCAATGCTGACGCGCCTTGAAAAGGGCCGTGCCCGGGCACGCATGCCGCGGACGCTGATCCTCGAGCCGACGCGCGAGCTCGCAGCGCAGGTCGAGGAAAACTTCGTCAAATATGGCAAAAACCACCGGCTCAACATTTCCCTGCTGATCGGCGGCGTGTCGTTCGACGAGCAGGAAAAGAAGCTCGAGCGCGGTGCCGACGTCCTGATCGCCACGCCCGGCCGCATGCTCGACCATTTCGAGCGCGGCAAGCTTTTGCTGACCGGCGTCGAGATCCTTGTCATCGACGAAGCCGACCGCATGCTCGACATGGGCTTCATCCCCGACATCGAGCGCATCTGCAAGCTGATCCCTTTCACGCGTCAGACGCTGTTCTTCTCGGCGACGATGCCGCCGGAGATCACAAAGCTGACTGAGCAGTTCCTGCACGCGCCTATCCGTGTCGAGGTTTCGAAGGCTGCGTCGACCAGCACCAACATCACGCAGCGCCTCGTCAAATCGGGCCCCAAGCCATGGGACAAGCGCGAAACGCTGCGCAAGCTGATCGACGCCGAAGGCGATGCAATCAAGAACGCGATCATCTTCTGCAACCGGAAGGTCGACGTTTCGGAGCTGTTTCGTTCGCTGGTCAAGCACGATTATGATGCCGGCGCACTGCACGGCGATATGGACCAGCGCGCCCGCATGGCGATGCTTGCAGGCTTCCGTGACGGCAAGCTGAAGCTGCTTGTTGCCTCTGACGTCGCAGCGCGTGGTCTGGACATTCCAGAAGTCAGCCACGTCTTCAACTACGACGTGCCAATCCACGCAGAGGACTATGTCCACCGCATTGGCCGCACCGGTCGAGCCGGGCGCCTGGGTAAGGCTTTCACCATTGTTACCAAGTCCGACACCAAATATGTCGACGCTATCCAGCGACTGACCGGCTTGGAGGTGGAATGGCACGACGGCGACCTGTCGACGGTCGTTGCCAGCGAAGGCGACGACGAAGCGCCGCGCCGCGGCCGTGGCGCGCCACGTCGCGCCGGCAAGGAAAAGCCAGGTCGCGAACGCGACCGCAAGCCGCGTGAAGAAGCACCAGTTACACAGGCCGCCGCCGTCGTGGCAGCCGAGGCGCCCGTCGACAACGTCGTCTCCGACATCAACGAGCGCCGCGAACGCAAGGATGCGATCCGAAACGGCAATTCCGATCGCAAGCAGCGCGAACATGAAGACAGGCCGCGCCGCGACGATCACCGCGGCAACCGCCGCCATCAGCGCGAGGAAGACGATGACCGCACCGTCGGCTTCGGCGACGACATGCCAGCCTTCATGCTCATCACCACAAACGTCTGAGCGATCGGACAATCCAGCGAAATGGCCCCTGATCGGGGCCATTTTCTTTTGGCGCCAGCATTCCCTGATTTCGTACAGAAGCGGACAGCTTGGCCTTCTCGCGACCATTCACGCGGCCTATGAAAAACGGCCCCGCAAAGGGGGCCGTGTTTCGTGAGCTTGCCTGTCCGTCTGCAGTTCAGGTGAGCGGCGACAGCTGGATTTCGACGCGGCGGTTCTGTGCGCGGCCTTCCGCAGTGGCGTTGGACGCAATCGGACGGGTCGCACCGAAACCGGTGACGGCAAAACGGCGCGAATCGACGCCCTGGGCACCGAGGTAGTTGGCGACCGACAACGCGCGACGCTGCGACAGGTCGAAATTGTGCTGGTCGCCGCCGGTCGAATCGGTGTGACCGAACACGTCGACGGTGGTCTGATTGAACTTCTTGAGCACCAGCGCCACCGAGTTCAGCGTGTTGTAGAAGCCGGCCTTCACCGCGTCCTGGTCGGTGGCAAAGGTGATGTTCGACGGCATGTTCAGGATGATCTGGTCGCCGGCGCGGGTGACGCTGACGCCGCTGCCCTGCAGTTGGGCACGCAATTCGGATTCCTGCCGGTCCATGTAGCCGCCGGCGAGACCACCGGCGAGTGCGCCGACACCAGCGCCGATCAGCGCGTTGCGGCGGTCATTGCCGCCGGCGAGCAGACCAAGGCCGGCGCCGGCGAGTGCACCGATACCAGCACCTGCAGCGGCGTTCGAAACCTTCTGCTGACCGGTATAAGGATCGGTCGTGCACGCACCGACAAGCATGCTGCCAGCCAGCGCGAAAATCACTGTCTTCTTCATAAGGATATGTCCCTCTCCGTACCGCGAAAACGCGCCGGGCGTTTCGCGCAAAGCCCTTCACCGGCCTTGTAGCATGAAATACGGCGAAAAACGGAACGGAAGCAGTGGCAAATGGGCAAACCCGGACCTGACTGCAGGACAAATTGGTCGGCTACCAGAGGTTCTTGCCGTCGAGCACGACGACTTCGATCCGATCGAGGTCGAAATCATCGAAAAGGCGCGCATTGACGCTGACCTTGGGATTGTCGAAGTCGGCTTCGCCGGTCGACCAGTCAGGCGTCTCGGTGAAGGTACCGCAGCCGCAGATAGCGCAGAAACCATGCTTCACCACGCTCGCATCGCGCGCGTAGATCGAGACGTTTTCGGGCGGACTGGTCAGCTTGAACTGGGCAGGCACGTAATAGGCCCAAAGCGCACCACGCTTGGAGCAAAACGTGCAGGTGCAGAAGGTCACCGTCTCTGGCACCTCCGTTACCTCAAACATAGTCGCCTTGCAGTGACAGCTGCCCTTGATCACCATCCTGGTATTCCTCGCATGTCGTTTTGGGTCGCTTTCCTGCGACGGCGCACCATAGCGAGACGCTGCTGACACGCTGGTGTCAGCAGAACGGCTGTCAGGATTGTCAGTAGGACTTCGGCGGCACGAACAGGCAGATGGTTTTGCTGTCATCGGCACCCGCGACGGAGCACCAATGATATTGGCCATCAGGCGATTCGTGGATCCGTGCATCCTGGTAGGTTACCACCTCGCCAGTGCCCTCGATGACATAGCCTTGTGGCCGCTCGCTTATCGCCTTCTTGGGCACCTCGCGGCAGTCATAGCCGGAACAGCAAGAGAAAGGATAGGTCCAGCCTTTGGGCGCATCATGGGAAAAGGCGGGCGGTGCGCTGATCGAAATCAGCACGAGCGCAGACACTGCAAGGGCATATCGGCGCAGGCGGAGGTTTCCTGGACGCATAGCGTCATCCCCTGAGATTACCTCCCAAGCGAATCCTGCTCCCGCACGCTTAACGAAATCTTACCTGAAATGTTCCAGCGACAGGCAGCCCGGTCATCACGCTTTCGCGACGACCGGGCGCCAGAAAACGCTAGTCGAGGTCGGCGACCGCCTGCCCTGCCCCGCCTTCGATGCGTTGCGACAGCGACGCTTCCATGAAGTCGTCGAGGTCACCGTCGAGAACGTCGGACGGGCTGGTGCTTTCGACGCCGGTGCGCAGATCCTTCACCAACTGGTAGGGCTGGAGCACGTAGGAGCGGATCTGGTGACCCCAGCCGATGTCGGTCTTGGCCGATTCCGTCGCGTTGGCGACGGCCTCACGCTTTTTCAGCTCTTCCTCGTAGAGGCGCGAGCGCAGCATTTCCCAGGCCTTGGCCTTGTTCTTGTGCTGCGAGCGCTCGGCCTGACAGGCTACGGCAATGCCGGTGGCGATGTGCGTGATGCGCACCGCCGAGTCGGTGGTGTTGACGTGCTGGCCGCCAGCGCCCGACGAACGGTAGGTGTCGATGCGCACATCCGATTCCGAGACGTCTATCTCGATCGAATCGTCGACCACTGGATAGACCCAGATGCTGGAGAACGAGGTGTGGCGACGCGCATTGCTGTCATAGGGCGAAATGCGGACCAGGCGATGAACGCCCGATTCCGTCTTCAGCCAGCCATAGGCATTGTGGCCCTTGATCAGCAGCGTGGCAGACTTGATGCCGGCTTCTTCGCCATCATGGACTTCCAGAACCTCGACCTTGAAGCGACGGCGTTCGGCCCAGCGGGTGTACATGCGCAGCAGCATGTTGGCCCAGTCCTGGCTCTCGGTGCCACCAGCACCGGCGTGGACTTCGAGATAGGTGTCGTTCTGGTCGGCTTCGCCCGACAGCAGCGACTCGATCTGGCGCGCCCGGATCTCGCCGGCCAGCGAACGAATGGCGGTTTCGGCCTCGCTGATGATGTCAGCGTCGCCTTCTTCCTCGCCCATCTCGATCAGGCCGATATTGTCGTCCAGCGCCTGGCTCAGGCCCTTGATCGCATTGATGCTGTCATCGAGCGACTGGCGCTCGCGCATCAGCTTCTGGGCTTCCTGCGGGTCGTTCCAGAGGTTGCCGTCCTCTGCCCGCATATTCAGGTAATCAAGCCGCTTTATCGCCTGATCCCAGTCAAAGATGCCTCCTCAGCAGGCTTATGGCCTGCCTGATTTCGTCGACGATGTTCTGCGTTTCCGCGCGCATGGAGATTGCTTCTTTTTGCTTGTTTCGCGCCCGAAGGCGGTTGTTGAATCCGCGCGGAACATAGGGATGAGGCCGCCCCCTGTAAAGCAAAATGGGCCGGCGCCTTCCGGCCTGCCCATACGCCTAGCCGGCATAAGCAGCTTCAAGCCTGGCGACGTCGATCTTGGTCATCTGCAGCATCGCCTGCATGACCCGGCCGGCCTTGGCGCCATCGGCATCGCCAAGCAACCGCGGCAGTGCCTCGGGGACGACCTGCCATGAAAGCCCGAACTTGTCCTTCAGCCAGCCGCACTGGCCTGGTTGGCCGCCCTCGGACAGCTTGTTCCAGAAGTGGTCGACCTCGGGCTGATCCGTGCAGTCGATGCTCATCGAAATCGCTTCGGTGAACTTGAACATCGGACCGCCGTTCAAGGCCGTGAAATGCAGCCCTTCGAGCTCGAACTCGGCGACCATGACGCTGCCGGCAGGCCCTGGTCCCGCCTCGCCATAGCGGGTCACCTTGCCTATCCTAGAATTCTTGAACACCGAAACGTAAAACGTCACCGCCTCTTCGGCCTGGTCGTCGAACCAAAGGAATGGGCTGATCTTCTGCATCATCTTCTCCTCGCTGAAATTTCGACTGTCGCGCCGTCACCGGCTGTTTCATGCCCACCCCATGACGCAATCACGGGCGGCCATTTCAATAACCAAAAGGCTATATAACTATTTGGGTATTTTCAAGCAGTCGAGACTGACATGCGCAAACAAAAATGCGCGCGGCTAGGCCGCGCGCATTCGTCAGTTCAATCGACGTTCCGGCGAATGCCGGCCGATCAGCGATCCTAGTAGAGGCCGCCGCCACCTTCGCTGATGGCTTTGCTGGCCTGCGGCGACAGGGCTTCACCGTAGCCATTGGTGCCGTCCTCACCCATGCCGATGACCCAGTAGCTGTCGGCAGGGCCGGTGCCTGGCTTGAAGGCTTCCATGATCGTACCCGGCGCGCCTTCGGCTGCCTGCATGCCGGTCTTGCGGTCGATCGAGATCAGCTTCATGCCGGCCGGTACGACGAAGTCGCTCTTGGGCGTACCTTCGAGTGCCACCGTCATAAAATCCTTGAACACCGGTGCAGCGAGACCGCCGCCGGTCGTGCCTTTGCCGAGCCCCTGGGGCTTGTCGTAGCCCATGTACAAGCCGACAACGAGGTTGGGCGTGTAGCCTACGAACCAGGCGTCTTTCTCGTCGTTGGTCGTTCCGGTCTTGCCGGCAATCGGCCGGTTGAGCGACAGCAGCGTGGTCGCCGTGCCGCGCAGCACGACGCCTTCCAGCATAGAGGTAATCTGGTAGGCGGTCATCGGGTCCAGCACCTGCTCGGAATTGTCGACCAGCTCCGGCTCGGGCTGATTGGCCCATTCGGTGGCGACGCAGCCTTCGCAGCCACGTTCGTCATGCTTGAATACCGTCTTGCCGTAGCGATCCTGGATGCGGTCGATCAGCGACGGCTTGATCTGGCGGCCGCCATTGGCCATCACGGCATAGGCCGAGACCATACGCATGACGGTGGTCTCGCCCGCGCCCAGCGCCATCGGCAGATAAGGCGCCAGCTTGTCGTAGACACCGAAGCGCTCGGCATATTCGGCGACCGTCTTCATGCCCATGTCGTTGGCAAGGCGCACAGTCATCAGGTTGCGCGAGCGCTCGATGCCGGCGCGCAGGGTCGAGGGACCGGCAGCCTTGCCGTCATAGTTCTTCGGCGTCCAGGTGGTGTTGCCCGACTGAATGGTGATCGGGCCGTCCATGATCACCGAGGCCGGCGTGTAGCCGTTGTCGAGTGCTGCCGCATAAACGAATGGCTTGAAGGCCGAACCTGGCTGGCGCATCGCCTGGGTCGCGCGGTTGAACTCGGACTGCGAATAGGAGAAGCCGCCGACCATGGCTAGCACGCGGCCGGTGTGCGGATCCATGGCGACGAGGCCGCCCGACACTTCAGGCACCTGGCGCAGCGCATAGCTGTCGCCTTCGTTCTTCTCGACATAGATCACGTCGCCGGATTTCAGCACTTCGGACGGAGAATTGGCCTTCACGCGCTTGCCGTCGGCGACATAGCGCATGGCAAAGCTCATGTCGTCCTTCGACACTGTGCTCGTCTCGCGGTCCTTGGACAGCGCGCCGGAAATCTCGCGCTTAGGCTGAAGGCCGATCTCGAGGCCGGTCTTGGAGCTGTCGAGCACGACGGCGAGACGCCATTCGGGAATGTCGTCCAGCGCCTTGACCTCGCCGAGCGCCGTGCCCCAGTCGCCCGAGATGTCGATGTTCTTGACCGGGCCGCGATAGCCGCGCAGGCGATCGTACTTCTCCAGGCCCGACTGCATGGCCTTTCGCGCCATGGCCTGAAGCTTCGGGTCGAGCGTGGTGCGGACCGACAGGCCGCCCTCGTAAAGCGCGTCCTGGCCATAGCGTGCGATCAGTTCGCGGCGCACTTCTTCGGTGAAGTACTCACCCGCGAACACATAGGTGCCGGTGCGGCGCGGAGTCACGCCGAGCGGCGAGGCCTTGGCCTTGTCGCCTTCATCGCGCGACACATAGCCATTGGTGACCATCTGGTCGATCACCCAGTTGCGACGCTCTATGGCACGATCGGCATATTTGAACGGGTGATAGTTCGACGGGCCTTTCGGCAGCGCGGCGAGATAGGCAGCTTCAGCGACGGTCAGTTCGTTGACCGATTTGTCGAAATAGGTCAGCGCGGCACCGGCAATGCCATAGGCGCCGAGGCCGAAGAAGATCTCGTTGACGTAGAGTTCGAGGATGCGGTCCTTCGAGTAGGCCTGCTCGATGCGGAAGGCCAGAACCATTTCCTTGATCTTGCGCTCATAGGTCTGGTCGGAGCTCAGAAGGAAGTTCTTGGCGACCTGCTGGGTGATGGTCGACGCACCGACCTGCCGGCGGCCGGAACCGAAATTCTGGAAGTTGGTCAGCACGGCGCGGCCGAGGCCGGTCACGTCGATGCCGGGGTGATTGTAGAAGTTCTTATCTTCGGCCGACAGAAAGGCTGCCTTGACGCGATCGGGCACGGCCTGGATCGGCAGATAGAGCCGGCGCTCGCGTGCGAATTCGCCCATCAGCGCGCCGTCGGAAGCGTGGACACGCGTCGTCACCGGCGGCTCGTATTTGGCAAGCACCTCGTAGTCGGGGAGTTCCTTGGTCAGCTGGCCGAGATAGAGCGCCACGCCAGCCGCGACAACGAGCGCAAGCGTCGTGCCGATGCCGAAGAAATAGCCGATAAGACGAATCATGCCCGCTCCAGTACAACGTCCGGGGATTCCCTAAACCAACCCGCCATCATCGCAAGCTGCAGGTATTGTCCCGGTCCGCAATCGGCCACCCATGTCGCGCGCTTGTGGACAAAATACGGCAACAGCCCGCCAGCGCCAAAGATTCTGACCTAAAACACCACAAATGCCCGTTCCGTGACCCGCCGGCAATGCCATCTGCAGGCCAGAGCAATCCCGTCTCAGCCGCCGGTAGCGCCCCTTTCGGCAACAAAGGCTGCGACGGCCTTGGAAATGCTCGCCGCCGCCTTCTCGCGCCAATCGGCACTGCGAAGCTGCTCTTCGTCCTGAGGATTGGAGAGATAGCCGAGTTCGACCAGGACCGACGGCACATCAGGCGCCTTGAGTACCCGGAAGCCGGCCGAACGATGCGGGTTGTTGATCATGCCGACAGTCGGCGACAGCTCGCCGACCAGCGAGCGCGCGAAACGGGTCGAAAAGCCGTGCGTCTCGCGCCGGATCAGATCGACAAGAATGTCAGAGACCGCATGGTCTTCTTCGGCGACATCGACACCGGCCAGCTGATCGGAAAGATTTTCACGATCGGCCAGTGCCTGCGCATCGGCATCTGAAGCCTTGTCCGACACGGTGTAGACGGTAGCACCACGGATACCTTTGAGCCTGATCGTATCGGCATGAATCGAAATGAACAGGTCGGCTTCCTGCTGGCGGGCGATGCGGACACGGTCGTCCAGGCGGAGAAACTCATCGCCCTCGCGAGTCAGGACGACCTTGTAGGCGTTGTTGGACGCAAGCTTTGCCTGCAACTCCTTGGCGAAGGCCAGCGTCACGGTCTTTTCGACCGTGCCGTTCAGACCTTCGGCGCCACCGTCGATGCCGCCATGACCTGGATCGAGCACGATCGTGAACGGGCGGTCGCCGCGATGTGCGATCTTGCCGAGCCTGTCGGTCTTGGGCGTCGTCGAGCCGGTCGTCTCTGCCTGAATGGCGAGCGCCGCATCGAACTCACGCTCGGAGGCAGCGGCAATGTCGGCGACAAGGCGATAACCGGACCCGTCTTCATTTTTCAGGATATCGACCTTCTCGACGTTGAACGGCCCCTTCGACGTCACGATCAGCCGCGACGCCCCCTCGCCCGATGGGCCATAACGTACGCTCTTGATCAGGCCGCGCGGCTTGAGGTCCTTGGCGTCGATCGCAAGGGTGGCGTCAGGCAGATCTACGACAAGACGATGCGGGCTGCGCAGCAGGAACCACTTCGGCTCGGGTTCGCGATCGAAATTCATGACGATGCGCATATGAGTCGCGTCGCCTGCCATCTTGTAGTCGATCGTCCTGATCGTCTCGGCGGCGCGAACCGGCTGGCAATCGATGCCGACAAGGACCGTGAGGAACGCCAAGAGCGCGAACACCGCACGGCGTACCGCGCCGCCGGGCTGGATGCTCCCAAACGGGAAGCTCTTGCCAGTCAATACCGCAGCCCACATCTCAGTCTTGCCGCTCCAAAAAGCAGGCGTGCAGTCATTGCACGCCGCTACCAATCGCAGGCCGAATACGCGGCCCCCTCGATTAACGAGTGGTAACCAGAGAAGGTTAACCGAGTCTTTGTCGGAATACTCCCCCAAAGCGTTGTCGCGCCCGCCTTTGCCGGCGTCGGAAATCGGGGTTGCGCTCAACCTCGCCAAATCATAAAAGCGACATTGGATCACTGCAATCCAGGGCCCGCGCCCTCAGCGCCTTCCGCTAGGGAACCACGCGACGAGCGATGGCCCGCCTCGCTACAGAGACAGTTTCAGTGATCGCGACGAGATTCGCAGGCGCGGCCCGTGGCGGGGTAGCGACTGCGTGAGAAAAACGGCCGGACACTATCTCCGCGCCGGCTCTGTAAGAGCAAAGTAACTGGTCCGGATTCCCGGGCTTAGATTTGAAACAAGGTTCCGCAAGGTCACGCATTGGCCACAGACGCAATCATGGACAGGTCCGCAGGTAACCGCGCCATCACGGCAGCGGGCGGCACCGCCATGGCGTTTTGGCTGCGACCGGCGGGCGCAAAATCATCCGGCACCCACTCATCAGCAAACCCACGGCGGCGGACGAGTTCCCGCAGGCCGCAGCTGACGGCTGCCGGGAGGACAAATAATGCCCAACAAGATGCTGATAGACGCCTCCCACCCGGAGGAAACACGAGTTGTCGTAGTTCGCGGTAACCGTATTGAAGAATTTGATTTCGAATCACAGGACAAGAAGCAGCTCAAAGGAAACATCTACCTCGCCCGCGTAACGCGGGTTGAGCCGTCTCTTCAGGCTGCCTTTGTCGAGTATGGCGGGAACCGTCACGGCTTCCTCGCCTTCAGCGAAATCCATCCCGATTATTACCAGATCCCGGTCGCCGATCGGCAGGCGCTGCTGCGCGCCGAAGCGGAAGAAGCCGAGGACGAAGAAGACGAAGACAACGACGGCGACGACAGCAAGAGCCAGGATCGCAACCGTGGCCGCCGCAGGCGGCGCGGCGGCAAGAACCGTGGCCGCAACGACGAGAACAAGCCCGAGGGTGCGAGCGACGACGACAATGCGTCCTCCGAGGATGACGGCGAATCGAGTGCCGCAAGCGACGCTTCCGATGCCAATGCCGATGCTTCCGCTGTCGATGAAGGCAATGGTGGTTCCGACGAGCGCGAGCCGACGTCGATCGCCGCATCGGTCGATGCCGACGTCGTGTCCGAACGGGCACCTAAGCCGACGGTCATCGAAAACGACAACGGCGGCGTGATCGAGGAAGTGCATTCGACCCACCACGACGACCACGAGATCGAGTCGGTCGGCGCCGAAGACGCGCTCGAAGAGGTGCGCAACCGCCGCAAGCCCGTTCGCCGCCACTACAAGATCCAGGAAGTCATCAAGCGCCGCCAGATTCTCCTGGTCCAGGTGGTCAAGGAAGAGCGCGGCAACAAGGGCGCTGCTCTTACCACCTATCTGTCGCTCGCCGGCCGCTATTCGGTGCTGATGCCCAATACGGCGCGCGGCGGCGGCATTTCGCGCAAGATCACCAATGCCCAGGACCGCAAGCGCCTGAAGGAAGTCGTTGCCGATCTGGAAGTGCCGAAGGGCATGGGCGTCATCCTGCGCACCGCAGGTGAGAGCCGTACCAAGGCCGAGATCAAGCGCGACTACGAGTATCTGATGCGCCTGTGGGAGAACGTCCGCAGCCTGACGCTGCAGTCGACGGCTCCAGCCTTGGTCTATGAGGAAGGCAGCCTGATCAAGCGATCGGTGCGCGACCTCTACAACAAGGACATCGACGAGGTTCTCGTCGCTGGCGAAGACGGCTACCGCGAAGCCAAGGACTTCATGCGCATGCTGATGCCCAGCCATGCCAAGGTGGTCCAGCCTTACCGCGACATCACACCAATTTTCGTGCGCAGCGGCATCGAATCGCAGCTCGAGCGCATGGTCCAGCCGCAGGTGACGCTGAAGTCGGGCGGTTACATCATCATCAACCAGACCGAAGCGCTGGTGGCCATCGACGTCAACTCCGGGCGCTCCACCAAGGAGCATTCGATCGAGGAGACGGCACTACACACCAACCTTGAAGCCGCCGAGGAAGTCGCTCGCCAGCTCAGGCTACGCGACCTCGCCGGCCTGATCGTCATCGACTTCATCGACATGGAGGAGAACCGCAACAACCGTGCGGTCGAAAAGAAGCTCAAGGATTGCCTGAAGAACGACCGCGCCCGCATCCAGGTCGGCCGTATCTCGCATTTCGGCCTGATGGAGATGTCGCGCCAGCGCATCCGCGCCAGCGTGCTCGAATCGACGATGAAGCCCTGCCCGCATTGCGGCGGCACCGGCCATGTCCGTTCGGACTCCTCGGTGGCACTCCAGGTCGTGCGCGCCATCGAAGAGTTCCTGCTCAAGGACTCGCGCAGCCACATCACCGTCAAGACGCCGGTGGCGACCGCGCTCTACGTGCTCAACCACAAGCGCTCAACGCTGGTCGATCTCGAAAACCGCTTCGGGGTGACGATCACGCTCGAGGCCGACGACAGCGTCGGCTCGCAGAACCATGCCATCTTCCGCGGCGCCATTGCCGAGAAGCCGGCGAACTTCGCCCTGCCCGTCGCGGCTCCGGCCTATGAAGAGCCTGAGGAAATCGAAGACGAGATCGTCGAAGAGGAAGAAGAGGCGGTCGTTGTAGAGGCACAGCCTGCGCGTGCGCCACAGCCGGCTGCTGCAGCCGAAGGCGGTGAGCAGCATGACCGCAAGCGCCGCAAGCGCCGGCGCCGCCGTGGCGGCCGCGATCGTGACCGCGAGCACGGCGCTCCGCAGGAAGGTGCCGTCGTCGCCGGCGAGGCCAACGAAGCCGAAGATGGCGAAGAGGACGTCGCCGCTGAAGCCGTTGTTTCCGAGGAAGCCGGTGAAATCGCAGCCGTCGACGCGACCGCGGCCGAAGATGCCGCAGCCAAGAAGCGGCGTCGCGGCAAGCGGGGCGGCAAGCGCAACCGCAAGGAAGACGAAGAGCAGTCGGCTGAAGGCAGCGAACAGGTCGCAGCCGACGACACTGCCGTCGCCGAGACCGCTGCAAGCGAGGTCGTGACCACTGATGTGGTGACGGTCGAAGTGGACGCCGACGAGCCGGAAGCTGTCGTCGAAGCCAAGCCGAAGAAGGCGCTGCGCCGTTCGGCCAAGGCCAAGAAGGCAGAGGCCGAAGCTGAAGCAGTTGCAGAGGCTCCCGCCGCCGAGGTTGTTGCCGAGGCCGCTGCACCTGAAGCCGAAGCCAAGCCCGGCAAGAAGGCGGCAAAACCGCGTGCGCCACGCCGCAAGGCCGCCGCCGCTCCGGCCGAGGACGACGTCGTTTCCGAAGCCCCGGCCGCAACTCCGGTCGCGCCTGAAACACCGGTGGTCACTTCGGTTGTTGAGGCCGAAGAAGCTGCATCCGGCGATGCCAAGCCGAAAAAAGGCGGTTGGTGGCAGCGCAAGGGCTTTTTCTAAGCTTCCATTTCTCTGATCTAAAAGACCCCGATCAGCATTCGCCGGTCGGGGTCTTCAATTTGTGAGATTATTTTGCTTGCCGTCCGAACCCATTTGCACCGATATACGGCTCGGCAAATGGTTAGACTCATAGTTTGCTTTTAATACTGCCCGGAGAGACGGCCGATGACGAGTGATAGCAAGATCGACATCCTAGGACTGACTGCCCATATCGTCAGCGCCTATGTAGAGAACAACAAGGTTCCTGCAACTGGCCTGCCAGAGTTGATCGCCAGCATCAACGCGTCGATCCTGTCGCTCGACCAGCCGGCCGAAGAGCCAGCCGAAGCCCAGCAGCCAGCGGTGAACCCGAAGCGCTCAGTCCATCCTGACTACATCGTCTGCCTGGAGGACGGGAAGAAGTTCAAGTCTTTGAAGCGCCATCTCTCGGTGCATTTCGGCCTGACGCCTGAGGAATACCGCGCCAAATGGGGCCTGCCGGCCGATTATCCGATGGTTGCGCCGAACTATGCCGCGGCGCGCTCGCAACTGGCCAAGTCGCTCGGCCTCGGCCGCAAGGCTGGTGCTGCGTCGTCGAAGACAGTGGCTGCACCGGCCAAGACACGCGGCCGCGCCAAGAAGGCATAATTTCTGGAAATTCAGGAACGCGCTTCGGGCTCTCCCGGGGCGCGTTTTTTGCTACGCGGCGACAACATCCGCCGAGAAGCGCAGTTCTCGCATCGGACGCACGCGTTGCGTCGTCCGATCATAAAGCGGATGGGCCTTGTAAGCGGCAAGCGCAGCCTGATCGGCGAACTCGGCATAGACGACGATGTCGATCTCGTCGGAGTACCAGTCGACCTTGGTGTTGACAGTCACTTCGAAGACCGTCGCGTGCGGAATATTGCCAAGCGCCGACAATTCCTCACGGATCATCTCGACGTCCTGTTTCTGCCGCGCACTGAAAAACACGATGTGCCGGATCAAGCCGCGACTCCTTCTGCTGCCTTCGCTGGCGCCTTTTGGGTCGGCTTTTGGCCGGCGTCAATCGGGCAAAACGCAGCAGCGCGGATGGCGCGGCAGATCCGTCAGTCCGTGACCATCCTGACGATGCGATGCACTTCGCGTACAGCTTTGGCAGTGGCATCGCCGTGGTTGTACAGAATGTCCCAGATGAGGAACAAGGCGACGCACATTATCGCGATGACGTAGCGAATTTGATGCCCTCCCGGGGTGGCGCTGAAATCCGGGAAACGATGCGCGCCACAGCTTCACCCTAGACCATTAGCAATATCTAATAACAAAGAAAATCAAAGCGACAACCGGATTGCATTCGGCCAATTCTCAGGACCACGTCTGGCATATCAGCGCTTGCCAGATGTCACTTGAAGTTCGAGATTTTGACGGTGAAGATCACGGCAGATTCACCGCAGCGCGCGGAATGCTTGGCGTCTCCGAGCCAAGTCGATCGCGAACTGACCGGAGATGCGTTCGGCGGCGCGTATCCGACCAGACAAATGCAGCGGTGCACAAGCTTGGAGCAACAGGCCCGACACGCCGTACCGGGCAGCAAAATTGGGACGTCGAGATGGCCCCGCGGAACTCGGATGGTTTCACGAATCACGGCGTGACGAAGCTTCACGAAGGCAACGTCGCGGATATTGCCCGAGGTTTGCCTGCACGCGTGCGCATGGCGCTGTCGGCGGCGCTGCACCTGCCTCGCGGTTCGCTGAAGGTGAAGATGCCGGACGGACGCAGCATCCTGGTTGGCGGCAAGGCGCCGGGACCAGAGGCAGAGATTGTTCTTCACAATTGGAAACTGCCTTCGCGCGCTTTCAGCGGCGGAACCATCGGCGTCGCGGAATCCTACATCGATGGCGACTGGGACAGTCCTGACGTCACCAGCTTCCTTGAACTGTTCGTGGTCAATAGCGAAGCCGGCGAAGGTGTTGCCGGGGGTGCCAACTGGCTGCTTTCCACCATCCAGCGCATTCGTCACTGGCTCAACGACAATACCCGTACCGGCTCCAAGCGCAACATTTCCGCCCATTATGACCTCGGCAATGCCTTCTACAGCCAGTGGCTCGATCCGAGCATGACCTACTCGTCAGGGCTTTATGCAACCGGCGCCAACGACCTCGCCGGCGCGCAGACCGAAAAGTACCGGGCGTTGGCACGCGACACCGGCATCGGACCGAACGATCATGTGCTGGAGATCGGCTGCGGCTGGGGCGGCTTTGCCGAGTTTGCGGCGCGCGAGATCGGCTGCAAGGTGACCGGACTGACGATCAGCCGCGAGCAGTTCGATTTCGCCCAGAAACGCATCCACAATGCCGGGCTTTCCGACAAGGTCGAGCTCAAGTTGCAGGATTATCGCGACGAGACCGGCCGCTACGATCGCATCGCCTCGATCGAGATGTTCGAGGCTGTGGGCGAAAAATACTGGCCGGCGTTCTTTGCCAAGATGAAGCAGTGCCTGCCGTCGGGCGGCACTGCGGGCCTGCAGATCATCACCATCAACGAGGCGGCCTATCCCGTCTACCGCAAGCGGCCCGACTTCATCCAACGCTACGTCTTTCCCGGCGGCATGTTGCCGACGCCGACGCTGCTCAAGTCACTCGGCGCAGACCATGGCCTGGACTATCTGCGCGAGCGAGTCTTTCCGCAGGACTACGCCCGGACGCTGGCCGAGTGGCGAACGCGTTTCTGGTCGTCCTGGGAGCGTATCGTGCCGCTCGGCTTCGACGACCGCTTCAAAAAGCTCTGGGAGTTCTATCTCCATTATTGCGAAGCCGGCTTCCGCGCCGAATATATCGACGTCAGGCAGGTTGTATATAAGGCCTGATAATCTCGATTCACAATGATGCAGACCTGCCGGACACTGGAGGTCGGCGGACCATAACTTATTGTTGCTTGTTTTGTGCCGCTAAAAAGCCGAACCGTTGCTGAATCTGGCTCCGCACACAGCGTCGGAGCGAATCAAGTCATGCGCAAACGCAGCCTTTTTCTTCTTTCAACGCTCGCCCTTGCCGGAGCAGTCTACATCAACAACGCGTCGTTGCTTTCCAACCGTCCTGGCGGCAAGCCGGTCGTCCTTGCCCATCGCGGGCTGGCGCAGGAATACGACCGCACCGGGCTGACCGGTGAGACCTGCACCGCCGGGCGCATGCTTCCAGCACGGCACGATTATCTCGAAAACACGATACGCTCGATGGACGCCGCCTTCGCGCGCGGCGCCGACGTGCTGGAACTCGATGTGCATGCCACCACCGACGGCAAGTTCGCGGTATTCCACGACTGGACGGTGGACTGCCGTACCGAAGGCAGCGGCGAGACGCGCAGCCATTCGATGTCAGACCTCAAGAAGCTTGACGTCGGCTACGGCTACACCGCCGACGGCGGCAAGACCTATCCCTTTCGCGGCCAAGGCGTCGGCCTGATGCCCTCGCTCGACGAGGTGATGGAGCAATTCCCTGATCGGCGCTTCCACATCAACGTCAAAAGTAACGACGCCAAGGACGGCGAGGCAATGGCGACCTTTCTTTCGGCCTTGCCCCCGGAACGCCAGGCAGCTTTGACCGTAGTTGGCGGCGACAGGCCGTTGCAGGCAATCAAGGCCACCCTGCCCGGCATGCGTACGCTCAGCAAGAAATCGCTGACGCGCTGCTTGCTGCGCTACGCAGGACTAGGCTGGAGCGGCTACGTGCCGGAGGACTGCAGGGGCACGACACTGGGCATTCCAATCAACATTGCCCCCTGGCTATGGGGTTGGCCGAATCGTTTGCTCGACCGGATGGAAAACGCCGGCACCAATGTCTACTTGTTCGGGCCCTATGACGGCGGCGGATTTTCTGACGGCATCGATGATCCCGCCATGATCGAGACGCTGCCGGCTGGCTATTCGGGCGGCATTTCCACCGATGCACTGGATCTGGTCATGCCGGCGATCGAACGCCGGGCCAACTGACCGGCCCTTGTGCAAACGAAAGGGCGGCCGGATCCCTCCGGCCGCCTTCCCGATCCGCCAAATCTCAAAGCGTGATGCGATACTTCGCGAAACCCTCAGCACCGTCGCCCGCCGGCTCGATCTTGACCGCCTTGACCTCTGATATGTGGTCCTTGGCCTTGGGCCCGGTTTCGAAAATCACAGAGGCCCCCGCCACCGGGGCAAACGACCAGTTGGAATCGGCCGACGGATTGATCGTGCCCTGGTCGACGATGTAGCGCACGATCACGTCGCGGTTGGTGTCGGGCGCCTCGAAGACAAGCTTCGACGCATTGATCTCGGGGAAGTTGCCCCCGCCGCCAGCGCGGTAGTTGTTCGACGCAACAACGAATTTCGCTGCGGGATCGATAGGCTTGCCCTCGAACATCAGATCGACGATGCGATTGGAGCTCGCTTCCAGTACCGCACCCTTCGGATCGTATTTTGGCGGCTGCGCCAGATCGATCTTGTAGGTCACGCCGTCAATGACGTCGAAATTGTAGGACGGGAAGTCGGGATTGATCAGCACCTGGTCGGCCTTGCCTGGTTCAATCTTGTTGAAGATGCCGGCCGACATCTCCAGCCATTCCTTGACCTGGGCGCCGGTCACCGCCACCGCCTGCACCGTATTGGGGTAAAGATAGAGGTCGGCGACGTTCTTGATCGCGACGGCGCCGGCCGGAACGTCGGTGTAGTAGTCCGGCCCGCCACGCCCGCCCGACTTGAAAGGAGCCGCGGCCGAGAGAACCGGCAGCTCCTTATGCTCGGTGTCCTTGAGCATGTCCTTGATGTACCAGATCTGTGCCTGGCTCACGATCTGGACCGAGGGGTCGTCGGCAACCAGCGCGAAATAGGAATAGAGCGGCGCCGACGTCTTGCCGACGGGCGTGCGCACATAGGCGAGCGTCGCTTCATGCTCCTCCTTCGCGGCTGCCTCGACCGCGGGCTTGCTCTCCACCGTCGGCACCACCTTCTTGTCGACGCGCTTGGAGATCGGACGCGCCTCGCTGGTCGAGCTGACCACTTTCCAGGCATTGCCATCGCGCTCGAGCAACAGGTCGATCAGGCCGAGATGCGAGCCCCAGAAGCCGCCCATCACACCCGGCTTGCCGTTGATCGTACCCTTGGCGTTGTCGAGGCCCTCCACCTTGTCGAACTTCGGTCCGGGAAAGTCGAGATGGCTGTGACCGGTGACGATCGCATCGATACCGTCGACGCCGGCAAGCAGGATGGAGGCGTTTTCGAGATTTTCGGCGGCCTGCGGCGTTCCCATGCCGGAGTGCGAGAGCGCGATGACGATGTCGGCGCCCTGCTCGCGGATCTCAGGCACCCAGGCCTGGGCTGCCTTGACGATGTCGCGGGTCATCGCCTTGCCGTGCAAATGGCGCGAATCCCAGGTCATCACCTGGGGCGGCACGAAGCCGATCAGGCCGATGCGGATCGGATGCTCGGCGCCTGAGCCATCCTTCACCTTCTTGTCGAGGATCACATAGGGCTTGAGGAACAACTCGTCCTTGGTCGCGTCAGCCGCCAGTTCGCCCTTTGTCAGGTTGGAGCAGACGACGGGGAAGTTTGCGCCGGCGAGGACCTTGAACATGTAGTCGAGGCCATAGTTGAACTCGTGGTTGCCCAGCGTCGAGCAATCATAGCCCAGCGTGTTCATCGCCTTGATGATTGGATGGACGTCGCCATCCTTCATGCCGCGCTGATAGGCCATGTAGTCGCCCATCGGATTGCCCTGCAGGAAATCGCCATTGTCGACCAGGATCGAGTTGGCGGCTTCAGCGCGGATGGCGTCGATGATCGAAGCCGTGCGTGCAACGCCCATCGTGTCGTTCGGCTTGTCGGCATAGTAGTCATAGGGAAACACATGGACGTGCAGGTCGGTGGTTTCCATGATGCGGAGATGCGCCTGATTTGCCTGGGCGCGTGCCGAAAAGGGATGGAGCATCACAAGTGCACCCGCTGCAGCCGATCCCGCTAGGAAAGAACGACGAGAAACAGGTTGATTCACGTTGGACATTTTCATTCTCCAGGAAATGAACTGACAGTATTTAGCCGGCGTCCCAAAGATCAAATGTCGCGCCAAAATTCACACGAGTCCAGCCGACTCGTATGACAGCCTCGCGACATCACTCGGGGAATGGATTGGTCCAGCGCGATGCCGCCCATTTCGGCCTGGTTTGTTTCTGCTCAGAGCAGATCCGGCCTTATTCCCATAACGGTGCGATCGACGATCTCGCGCAGGGCGAAGGATGAATTGATCTTGGTGACATGCGGCATCGCCGACAGCCACTCCTTGTGGATGCGCTCGTAGTCGGGCAGATCGCGGGCCGCGATGCGAAGGATGTAATCATACTCACCCGACATCAGATGGCATGACAGGATGTTGGGACAACGCTTCACCGCGACCTCGAAATCCGAAAGCGTCTTCTCGAATTGCCCCGACAGCGAAATGTGGACGATCACCGTCATCTGGTGACCGAGCGCGACATTCGAGAGACGGGCGTGATAGCCACTGATGATGCCCGACTTCTCGAGATTGTCGAGGCGCCGCGAGCACGCCGACTGCGACAGCCCGATCTTTTCGGCCAACGCCGCGTTGGGCATCCGCCCATCCTTCTGAAGTGCGTCCAGAATGGCGATATCGATCCTGTCCAACGGCATTCTTCGAATTTCCTTCGATAATACAGAGGATAGGCGCAAAAATTATCGAACAACCCATGGTGGCGCAACCGTTTTCGCAAACATATTCGGAACGATTCGTGATTGACTTCGTCATTAGGGAGAGATGGCCAAAATGGCTGCGGAGGAGCAGGAAGATGCGCGTAGGTTGTCCCAAGGAAATCAAGAATCATGAGTACCGTGTCGGTCTGACGCCCGGTTCGGTTCGCGAATATGTCGCCCACGGCCACGAGGTCTTGGTCGAAACCGGCGCCGGCTCAGGAATTGGCGCCGACGACAATGCATATCGCGCCGCCGGTGCCCAGATAGCCAAAACCGCCGAGGAGGTCTTTACCCGCTCCGACATGATCGTGAAGGTCAAGGAACCGCAACCCAGGGAATGGGCACAACTGCGCGACGGCCAGATCCTCTATACATATCTGCATCTTGCACCCGATCTGGAACAGACCAAGGGATTGCTTGGCTCTGGCGTCACCGCAGTCGCCTATGAGACGGTGACCGATGAGCGCGGCGGGCTGCCGCTGCTGGCGCCGATGTCCGAGGTTGCCGGGCGCCTGGCAATCCAGGCGGGTGCGACGGCGCTGCAGAAGGCTCATGGCGGCCGCGGCGTGCTGCTCGGCGGCGTGCCGGGCGTGCTGCCGGGCAAGGTCGCGGTCATCGGCGGCGGCGTCGTCGGTCTGCATGCCGCACGGATGGCGGCCGGGCTCGGCGCCGACGTCAGCATCATCGACCGCTCGATTCCGCGCCTGCGCCAGCTCGACGATCTGTTCGCCGGCCGGGTCCACACGCGCTATTCGACGGTCGAGGCTCTAGAAGAAGAATGCTTCTCGGCCGACCTCATCATCGGTGCCGTGCTCATTCCAGGCGCTGCCGCGCCCAAGCTGGTCAGCCGCGAAATGCTGTCAGGCATGAAGAAGGGCGCGGTCCTTGTCGATGTCGCCATCGACCAGGGCGGTTGCTTCGAAACCTCGCAAGCCACCACTCATGCCGATCCGACCTACGAGGTCAACGGCATCATCCACTATTGCGTCGCCAACATGCCGGGAGCTGTGCCGGTCACGTCGGCGCACGCACTCAACAACGCCACGCTGCACTATGGCCTGGCGCTTGCCGACCGCGGCCTCAAGGCATTGGCCGATGAACCGCATCTGCGCAACGGCCTCAACGTCCACCGTGGCCGGATTACCAATCGCGCCGTCGCCGAAGCGCTCGGCTACGAGATGACCGAAGCCAAGTCGGCTCTGGCCGCCTGATTCTTTCGGGAAGGAATCAAGCGCCCGCCGCAGCGATGCGGCGGGCTTTTTCTCGCCCGTAGAGCCCTCGCCCGCACCGCCTCCGCAGGATACTACCAAAAATAGTCTGCGCGTCGGCACGGATTTACCCGCACGTGACATCTTCGCTGCATCAAACGCAACGCAAGCGTGCCATGACTGCCTGGGGCCGCAATATGGACGTTCGCAAGACCTTGGAAATCCCCTCTTCCCGGACAAGCCGGGCAGCGGCGTTGGCTTTCGGCGACAAAGGCCGCCGTACAACAGCAAGTTTTGCTGCCAAGCCATTGGTGCATGAGGACAATTCCTGGTCCAGACGTTCATGCTGGGAAGCTAAATTGCCTGTGGGTGTGACATTTTAGTTGCACTGCAAGCAACCTGGGCGTGCTATCAAGGCGACATTGGGTAAGGTTGGGGTAGTAAATTATGACATTTGGTAAGACTTGGCAGGCGCTGTTGCTTGGCGCTGTGTCGGCCGTTGCAATCAACTCGGCATCCTTTGCCGCTGATTCAGTGGCGGAAGCACCGGCGGCAGGCTTCAACTGGAGCGGTGTCTATGTCGGCTTCGGTGGCGGCGTCGGTGCCGTCAAGCATGGCCTGGAGATTGCAAATCCAAACGGTCCGGAGCGCATCGGCCTGCCCGACCTCGGTGGCGGCGGCGTCTTCGGTGAAGTGACGGTCGGCTACGACTACATGGTGTCGGACCGGTTCCTGCTCGGCGCATTTGCCGATGGCCATTTCGGCAATATCGGCCTTTCGCTCGAGGCTGATGGCGGTTTTGCCGACGCAACGCTCAACAACACCTACGGCTTCGATGTCGCCGCACGCGCCGGCTATCTTCTGACGCCGACGACGCTTGGCTATGTGCTCGGCGGTTACAGCTGGCAGCAGTTCAAGCTCGACGGCTCGATCGTCGGCACGCCTTTCGAGTTCGACGAAAGCCGAAGCGGCTATGTGCTCGGCGTCGGCCTTGAAACCGTGGTCAGCGGCAACTGGACCCTCAAGTCCGAATATCGCTACGCCAACTATGGCAATGACACTGTCGTCGACCTGGGCGGCACCGGCCTGCTCAACGTCGCGCCGACCACCCACACCTTCCATGTCGGCGCCAACTACCGCTTCGGCGGTCAGAATGGCGGCGGCACGTCATTCGCAGCACCCGCCTATAGCTGGACCGGCTTTTACGTCGGCGGCGCGCTCGGCGCAGGCGCCATTACCGACGAGATCAACCTTGGCGGCGGTGCGGCCTCGTTCAATGGTATCGGCGGCGAAGGCGCCTTCGGCGAGCTGAGCGTGGGCTACGACCACGAACTGAACGGCAACTGGGTCGTCGGCATCATGGTCGACGGTCGTTACTCCGGAATGACCACGCAGCTGTTCGACATGTCGGCTCTTGGCGGCCCCAAGTACGAAGGCAAGGCAGATTATGGTTTCGACATTCTGGCCCGTGTCGGTGCCAAGCTGAACGAGTCGACGCTTGCCTATGTGCTGGGCGGCTACAGCTGGCAGCATGTGAAGGAAGAAGTCAGCTTCGGCGGCCTGTCGGAAACCAGAGACTGGAGCGTCGGCGGCTTCTCGGTCGGTGGCGGTCTCGAAACGGCTGTCACCAACAACATGTCTGTCAACCTCGAGTATCGCTACTCGAAGTATGAAGGTCAGGACTATGACAGCGGCGGCATGTGGGAAACGGTTCCCGCCTTCCACACTGTCCGCGTGGGTGCGAAGTACAAGTTCAACTGAGACCGTTTCAGGCAAACGGCCCCAACCCGCCGCAGCGATGCGGCGGGTTTTTTGTTTGCAGTTCAATCAGATAGCAGCGCCACTCGATTTGCCGGCTTGGTCCAGTTCGATCCGGCACTGGTAGCAATTGTTCTTTGCCGAGCGCATGTGCACGTAAGCCACGTCAGGCCGCTGGAGCAGCGTTTCGGCGCGCTCACGGATTTCGGGCGTCGGCGTCACCGCCCCCGTGCCATAGACGATACGATCGTCGGCGCTGTAGCCGCGCAGGATGTAGTCCCTGGTCCGGGTGAACAGTTCAGGCAATTCTGCCGCTTCTGGCGCGCGCGGGCATTCTTCGGCATGCAGAAAGATCGGCCCGGTTTCGGCATAAGGCTGAACTGCCGGAAACGGCCTGTAGGCAAGAATGAGATAACCCTTTCCGGCAGCGACATTGGTCAGACAATGACGGCACGGCACGCCGTCGCCATCGGAGACCCTGCGCTCTGGCTTCATGCCATAGGCGTCGGCGCCGCCCTGCTGGAGTGCCCGCACCGCCTCTGTGGGCAGGCCATGGAAAATGATGCTCATAACGACAATCCCTCGTTGATCGATTGTCGCAAGCTATGGCGAGCGCAGGCATGCGCCCACCCGATTTCCTACGTCCACCTGTTCCTAAACAGACAGCGTTTCGTCCATCAGCGCGTCGAGCACCCTGACCAGGCCGGTGAATTCGCGCACCCGGCGAACGGCAAGCAGGGTGCCGGCGACGTAAGGCACTGCCGAAGTGCCGGCATCGTGGCGGATGGTCAGCCGCTCCTCAGGCAGACCGAAAACGGCTTCGCAGGACAGTTGATAGGAAGGCAGGCGCAGCGAATGGACCTGCACTGCCGTGCCCTCGCCCAGCGTCGCGCCGCGGGCCTCCGGATGGCCGTAAATCTCGGAGGTCGGCAAGGCAGTCGGTGCGCCGCGAATCTCGGACAGCGTTTCGGCCAACTCGAGCGCGGTGCCCGAGGGCGCATCGGCCTTTCTCGCACTGGCATAGTCGATGATTTCGACGTCGGGCACATATTGCGCCGCCATCAGCGCAAACCTCTTCATCAAGGTAGCCGTGATGGAATAGTTCCCGGCGGCAACGACGCCGACGCCATTGGCGCGGGACGCCGCATTGATCTCGCGGTAGTCGGCAGCCCTCAGTCCTGATGTGCCGATGACGACGTGGCAGCCGCGCGATATGGCGAGCATGGCATGATCCCTGACGGCTACCGGTTTAGTGTAGTCGACGACCACGTCGCAGGGTGCCGCCAAGGCCTCGCCAAGAGAGGCACTGATCATCTGGCCGCTCGGCTGGCCACCCGTTGCCACACCGACGTCATGGCCGGCAGCTCTGCGCGCGACCGCACCGACGAGCCGCATGTCGTTCTGCCCCTGAATTGCCGGTACAAGCGCCTTGCCAACCCAGCCGGTGGCGCCGGCCATCACCACTCTGATCGTCATCTTCCGTCTCCGATTTGGTATACTGTATACTACATCGAAGAATGCAAATAAAGCCCGGCTCTCGCAAGCCGGGCTCTCTTTTGACGGGTACTGCGCTCGAAGCTAGCGGATGAATGCGTCGTAGCGGCGCAGCGTGACGCGGCGGTTGCGCCAGTTCTCGTTCTGGGTCGGCACCAGCAGGAATTCTTCGCCATAACCGACTGTTTCCAGCGCATAGCGCGGGATGCCGAACTCACGCACCAGGGTCTGCTTCAGCGAGGCGGCGCGGCGCTCCGACAAGGCCTGGTTCGACTGAAACGAACCGACGGCATCGGTATGGCCCTCGATCAGCACGCGCGCATCGGGGTCGCGGCGCAGGATGCGGTCCAGCGCGTTGGCGATGTTCTCGACCTTGCCATATTGCGAATAAGGCACCTCGGCCGAGCCGAAGGCGAAGTTGATCGACTGGATATCGATCGACGGGGCCATGCGGCGCAGGTCGGGCCGGCGCTTGAATTCACGTACGGTGACGCGCTGGTTGGGCTTGAGCTTCATCGTCGGCGCCGCCTGAAGCTGGCGTTCGATCTGCGACGCAGACGGCGTCGTCGCCTGCGCGGCAGCGAGCGAAGGCGCAGCAAGCACGGCGATCAGCGCGGCGGCTAGCGTACGGCGGTTCAACATCCTCAATCTCCTTGCATATTTCGACCGTCCGGTCGGATCTGATGCGCGGAAAATGCCAGAACCGACCTGAAGCAGCGATGAACGGGCGGTTCAGCCGATGTTGTGCGCCATCACGGCCGCATCACGCTTGCCGAACGTTCGGCGAAGGTCATCGTCCGAACTGTCTCGGTTTTCTGCGCGACCGGCGTGAAACCCATTTTCTGGTACAGCGGCAGGGCTGCGGGATGGTCGAGCGTGCAGGTCTGCACCGTCACCTTTTGTGGCCTGTAGGACCACGCTGCTCCGATCGCAGCCCCCAGGAACCAGCGGCCAATACCTTGCCCGGTGGCGTGCTCCATCATGCCGAAATAGGCGAGTTCGACCTCGTCGGGCAAATGCGGCTTGATGTCCATGAAGCCCGCCGGCGCGCCATCGAGATAAAGCACCCGGATGTCGCGGTCCTCGCGATGCAGACCGGCGGCAAGTTCTTCGTCATTGAGCCTCAGACTGTTGACCCAATGCCATTTGCGACCAACCCGGTCGGCAAGGTAGCGGTAGAAATGCAGCGGGATCTCGCGCGTCCTGAGGAGAGCGATCTGGCGATTGACCGGCAGCGGCGGCCTGTAAGCCGGCGGGACATGCATTTCCAGAAAGGTGACCGTCACCTCGATGTTCTCGCTGCGGTCGACGGCCATGCTCACGCTTTCCCCGTCACAACAGGCGTGTCGGACATGCCGCCCCATTCGGTCCAGGAACCATCGTAAAGCCTGACGTCGCCATGCCCGAGCGATTGCAGCGCAAGGGTGATGACAGCAGCGGTAACACCCGAGCCGCAGGAAGTGACGACAGGCTTCGACAGATCGAGCCCCGCCGCCTCGAGCGTTGCCTTCAGGCGGTCGAGCGGCAGAAGCTCGCCATTCTCCGACAGCGTCACCGAAGGCACACTGCGCGCGCCCGGCATGTGGCCGGAACGCAGGCCAGCGCGCGGCTCCGGATCGGCGCCCTCGAACCGCCCGGCGGAACGGGCATCGGCGATCTGGGCGCTGCCTGATGCAACGATCTTGCGCATCTCGGCCAGCGAAACGACCTTCGATGCGTCGTAGTCGACGTGGAACACGCCGGGCGCGGTCTTGGTTGGCTCGGCAGTCACCGGGCGCCCAGACGCCTTCCAGCGGTCGAAGCCGCCATCGAGAATGTAGACCTGAAACACGCCCATGATGCGGAACATCCACCAGACGCGTGGCGCTGTCTGAAAGCCCGGACCGTCATAGATGACGATGGTATCGTCGGCCGAAATGCCCATTGAGCCGGCGAAGCGGGCAAACAGCGACGGCGAGGGCAGCGTGTGCGGCAGGGCCGAGTCCGGATCGACGACCAGGTCCTGGTCAAAGAACACGGCGCCGGGAATGTGGGCGGCGTCATATTCGGCGCGCGGGTCGCGTTTCTGTGCCGGCATGTACCAGGACGCGTCGACGATCGACAAGCCGGGCGTGCCCAGCCGTTTTTCCAGCCAATCCGCATCGATGACGAAAGCGCTCTTGTCACTCATGGCAACGTCTCCAGGTTCAGTTGGCGGGCATCGCGCCGAAGCGGATGCGGAAGCGGCGGTTCTCCCGCCCCTTCTTTTCGATCTTGCCGATATGGATCTCGCCGATTTCGGCGGTGCTGGCGACATGGGTTCCGCCGCAGGGCTGGCTGTCGATCGAGGCATTTTCGCCGATGCAGACGAGCCTGATCTTGCCGGTGCCGGATGGCGGGCGCACGTTTTTCGACTTCACCAGCGTCGGATTGGCGGCAAGCTCGGCGTCGGAAATCCAGCTCGCATAAATCGGATGGTTGGCGCGGACCAACTCCATCAGCCTGGCCGTCACGTCTTCCTTGGTGAATCCTGCGTCAGGAATGTCGAAATCGACGCGCGAATCGTCCTCGCCGACCGACGCGCCGGTGATGGGGTACGGACAAACCACCGTCAGCAGATGGCAGGCCGCGTGCATGCGCATCAAAAGCAGTCGGCGCGGCCAGTCGATCGCCAGTCTCAGGCGCTCGCCGACGTCGGGTACCGCCTGTTCCAGCGCCGGCACATGGATGATCTCGTCCTTGCTTTCGCCTGTGATCGTGGCCGCAACGGCAATGCGACTGCCGTCGGCGCGGACCAGGATACCGGTGTCGCCCGGCTGGCCGCCCGAAGTGGCATAAAAGATCGTCCGGTCGAGAATGATGCCGCCGCGTTCGTTGATGCCGACGACATTGGCCTCGGTCTCGCGCAGATAGGAATCGTCGCGAAAGACCGCCTCGGTCGAAAATGCCATCACGCCACCTGCTCGAACGGCACCGAAATGTTGGGCTCGGTCTCCATCCAATCGGGCACCGGCAGGCTCTTGCTACGCAGGAAATCAGGATTGAACAGCTTGGACTGGTAGCGCGTGCCGAAATCAGCAAGGACCGTCACGATGGTGTGCCCTGGGCCGAGCTGTCGTGCCAGCCGGATCGCGCCGGCAATGTTGATGCCGGTCGAGCCGCCAACGCAGATACCCTCTTCCTGGATCAGCCCGAAGACGATCGGCAATGCTTCCTCGTCGGGGATCTGGTACGAAAAATCCGGTGTGAAATCTTCCAGATTGGCGGTGATCCGGCCCTGGCCGATGCCTTCGGTGATCGAACTGCCTTCGGCTTTCAATTCGCCCGAGGTGTAGTAGCTGTAGAGTGCTGCCCCGAGAGGGTCGGCGATTGCGATCTTCACGGCAGCACTCTTTGCCTTCAGCCCGATCGCTACGCCCGCAAGCGTGCCGCCGGTGCCGACGGCCGAAACGAAACCGTCAACCTTGCCGCCGGTCTGCTGCCAGATTTCCTCGGCCGTGGTGCGGATATGGCCTTCGCGGTTGGCGACGTTATCGAACTGATTGGCCCAGATGGCGCCGTTCGGCTCGGTTTTCGCCAGTTGCTCGGCCAGGCGACCGGAAACCTTCACGTAGTTGTTCGGGTTCTTGTAGGGAACGGCCGGGACTTCGATGAGTTCGGCGCCGAGCAGTCGCAGCGCGTCCTTCTTCTCCTGGCTCTGCGTGTCGGGAATGACGATGACGGTGCGGTAGCCGAGCGCCTTGGCGACAACCGTCAGGCCGATGCCCGTATTGCCGGCCGTACCCTCGACGATGACCCCGCCTGGCCGCAGCAGACCGCGCTTTTCCGCATCGCGAATGATGAACAGACCGGCGCGATCCTTGACCGATTGCCCCGGGTTCATGAACTCGGCCTTGCCAAGTATCTCGCAGCCGGTTTCCTCCGAGGCCCGCTTGAGGCGGATGAGAGGCGTATTGCCGATGGCATCGATCACCGAGCGCATGAAGATTCCTTCCTAATTCGCCTGAGAACCCTAGAAATGTGAGCCCGCGCTTTCAAGGGATGAAATTCTCTGGACCAGTCGCATCTGTGCGTCAACGCGCGCAAGATCCCTGCCCGACCGGCCGACACACCATCAACATGGCACTTCCTAAAACAGCCTTTCCATATGCATGCCACCCCGCTAGAGCTACGCAATAACTCCTGCCCAGAGGTTAGAAGTGAGCACATACCGGGCCGACCCGGAACACGGGGTCGCGTGGATTACCGGCGGCAGCACCGGTATTGGCCGCAGCGTGGCCCGCTTGCTGGCAAAAGAAGGCTACACGGTTGCCGTCACCGTCCGGGCCAACGATCCGATCGACACGTTGATCGAGGAAACTCGCAGCATGGCCGGCAAGGTGCTGGCGTTTCCATCCGATGTCACCGACGAGGCTGGAATGGCTGCCGCGGTCGCCGCGATCGAAGAGCAGGCCGGCCCGATCGTGCTCGCGATCTTCAATGCCGGATCCTACATGCCCGTGACGGGCGAGAACCTGCGCATGGAAGCCTTCCGCCAGAGCTTTGCCGTCAACGTCTTCGGCGTCCTCAATGGCCTGGTTCCGGTGATCGAGCGGATGCGCAATCGCGGTCGCGGACATATCGTGTTCATGGGCTCGATCAGTTGTTATTTCGGCTGGCCGACGACAGCTGCCTATGGCGCCACAAAGGCAGCCGTCAACCTCATCGCCGAGGCGCTGAAGTTCGACTTCGACAAGATGAACATCCGCACGCAGATCATGAATCCCGGCTTCATCGACACGCCGCTGACCGAAAAGAGTGCCTATTACATGCCGGCAATGATGCCGGTCGAAGCTGCCGCCGAGCGTATCTGCAAGGCAATACGCAAGAGCGGTTTCGAGGTCACCTTCCCGCGCCGCCTGACCTGGGCGATGAAGCTGTTGTTCCTGCTGCCGCGACCGCTGCGTGAAAAGGCGCTTCGCGTTGCCACGCGGTGGAAGGCAGAGCCAATGATCTACCTCAGGCGCTCGAGCTTCGACTGAGCCGCGGTGATGGCCAAAGGCTCTGGTTTTGCATCGCGCGCCCAGAGGTAGATGAAAATCGCGGCCCCGAGCATCAGCACGTAGAACCAAAACAATGCCGAATAGGCTGCCGTTGGTTCGCCCGGCGCCATATTTGCAGTGACGACGGCGCCCGTCGCAAACTGCATCAAGCCGACACCGCCGATGGAGAAGAAGTTCATCAGCGTAACCCCGCGCCCGATCAGCTGCGCCGGCAGGAATGCACGCGCATGCGCCATCAGCAGGCCGTAACTGCCGCCGGTCACACCGATGATGACAAAGATGACGGTGACGGTGCTTATGCCTGAGACGACATTCAGCGCGAGATAGAGGATCGCCGCGAGGCCGATAGTATTGCCGACAACCGCAACCCATTTCCGGGTGCGAAACATGGTGTCGAGCGGGCCATAGACAAAGGCGCCGGCAACCATGGCGAGCGCCATGAAGAACGTCACCTGCCCGATCAGCAGCGCGTCGGCACCGTAGACATCGACAAGATAAGGGCCCGACCAGAGGCCTCTGATGCCTGTCGTTGGGGCATAGTTTATGGCGGTCAGAGGAATGATCGGCCATAGAACCCGCATCCGCAGCAATTCGAGATAGCCTGCAAAGCCGACATTGCCCTGTTCCATGCCCTCCGGCGACTTCGGATCGCGCACCATGACGAGCACGGCAAGTGCAGCTGCAATGGTGATGACGCCGAGGCCGGCCATGACCGGCCGCCAGCCGAACGCCTCGGCCGCCTGTGCCAGCGGTGCCGCGCCGATGACGTTACCGGCGGTGCCGAAAGCCACCATCCACGACGCGAGCACGGCAAAACGGGCGATGGAAAATATGCGCGCGAAGATGAACAGCGACGACATCAGCACCGGCGCGCAGCCGATGCCGATCATCGCCATGGCTGCGATGACCATCCAGGGAGCCGTTGCAGAGGCAAAGACGAAGGCGCCGCCACCGCCGCCAAACAGAAGCAGCGTCGAGGCGGTGCGTCGTGGGCCGAAGCGGTCGAGCGAAACGCCGATGGCAAATTGCGCCAGGGCAAAGGTGATGAAGAACGCGCCCGAGGCGAAAGACAGCTGGGCCTTGGTGGCGCCGAGCTCAGCAGTGAGTGCCGGCGTCAGCACCGCCAGGAACGAGCGATAGAACTGGGACAGCACATAAGCGATTGCGAGCGTCGCTATTCCGGCCATTCCATCCCTCAAACGAAAGGGCGGCCGAAGCACCGCCCCGACCGCCCTAACCTATTCATGCCATGTAGCAAATGGACCAATCCGGCCCGATCTGCTGCACAGCTTACGCTGCGCGCGTATTCGGCTTGCGCGCGCCGAAGCGACGCTTGCCGGCCTTGGGCGCATTTCCATGCGGCCGATCGCCCTTTGGCTTGCCGCTGTTGTTGCCACGCGGACGCTGACCGTTGGGCCGGCGCTCCTCGCGCTCACCACGATCGTTGGCCGGCGCGAAACCGCGCGGCTCGCCGGCCGGACGCGCCGGATCGGGTTCACCAAGATGGTCGGCGTCGATCGTCAGCTTCATGCGGATGATGCGCTCGACCTGCCGCAGCTTGGAGTTTTCCGAGGGGTCAACCAGCGTGACCGCGATGCCGTTGGCGCCGTTGCGGCCAGTGCGGCCGATGCGATGGACGTAGCTTTCAGCCTCATCCGGCAGGTCGAAGTTCACGACATGGCTGATGCCTGGGACGTCGATGCCGCGTGCCGCGATATCGGTGGCGACTAGGATGCGGACCTTGCCGGCGCGGAAGCCGTTGAGTGCCGCCTGGCGCGCGTTCTGCGACTTGTTGCCGTGGATGACGGCGGCCGGAAAGCCGTCGCGGTCCAAATCCTTCACGACGCGGTCGGCGCCATGCTTGGTGCGGGCGAAGACCAGGACCGACGTCATGGCATCGTCGGCCAGCATCTTTGCCAGGATCTGACGCTTCTGCTTGGTCCGGGCAAGGATGATGCTCTGGCGGATTTCGGCTGCCGTGGTGCTCTGCGGTGCAACCTCGACGCGGATCGGATCCTTGAGCAGGCCCTGCGCCAGTTCCGCGATCTCCTGCGGCATGGTCGCCGAAAACAGCGCGGTCTGACGGTTGCGCGAAGTCGCCTTGGCGATGCGCTTGACGTCATTGATGAAGCCCATGTCGAGCATACGATCGGCTTCGTCGAGGACGAGCCACTCTGTATCGGCCAGCACGAGGTCGCCTTCGCGGACGAGATCGGTCAGTCGGCCGGGCGTGGCAATCAACACATCGACGCCCGGAGCGATCTTCTTGACCTGCGAGAAACGTGACACGCCGCCGAGAACCAGCGCGGTCGAGACATGCGCACCCTTGGCGAGCACCTTGATGGTGTCTTCGATCTGCACGGCGAGTTCACGCGTCGGCGCCAGGATCAGCGCGCGTGCGGTCTTGGGCCGGCGCTTGGTGCCGAGCGCCATGATCTTGGACAGGATCGGCAGCGAGAACGCCGCAGTCTTGCCGGAACCAGTCTGGGCGATTCCAAGAATGTCGCGGCCAGCCAGCTGCGCCGGGATCGACTCGACCTGGATCGGCTTGGGCTCGTTGAATCCGGCCATCTGGGTGGCCTTGAGCAGCGCACCGGTAATGCCGAGTTTGGCGAAGCCGTTCAGCTCCGCATTGGTTTCATTCGTCAATATCTTCTTCTTTCGTGTGACGGCTTTCCGCCACAAACAACAATGGCGGCAGGGCGCAACCTGCCGGCCGGAATCTCTCGTGAAACGACAAGGCGGCGGACGACCGTCCGCTCGGCTGCGCTGTCGTGCCCGCTGGCCTCATGCCGCGGGTCTATTCCACCCCTCCCGTTGCCGGAAAGGGTAAAAACAGACGCAACCAGTCTCTCTGAGGAGAAAGCCGTAAGCCCGGCCCAAGCGCCTATGACGCCGCATATGGATGATTTGGAAGGAAAATGCAAGGCCATCCATGCTGCATCGCAATATGACAAGTCGGCGACGTAGTGCCGGCACCGACCTCAGGCGGTGCGTACAACTTCGTTGAGCGTGTCCAAATCGACGTAGAATATCCTGGTGATGGCGATGATCAGCTCGTCATCCAGATATCCATATGACTTCAGGATGCTGACCGCTGTGAGTATGTCGACCGGCTCGGTCAGACGCCTCTTCATGCTTTCCTCGACAAACTGTTCCACTTGGCTGTTCCCTTGTCGATTGCCGAGACGCAACGAACACAGACCAGAACGCCCGATACGAGGTATGGATCGCAGCTTGCGCGGAACTTGCCGGCACTGCCGGAGGTCCAACCATCGATCTGAAACGCGGGAAAACGGCCGACTCACAGGGGCCGTTATCAGGTTAGCACAGCCGCATGACTACGCTACCTCAGGGGTAAGCCATGCGCAGTCCCAGCCGGCGCAGAGCTGGTCGCAACGTCGAGGGCAAGCCGGACCATGTCGGCGAACAGGTCCTGGCGCTCCGTCGAATCCGTATCCTCGCCGTTGACCAGGCTGTCGACCACCGTACAGATCGACAGCGCCTTCGCGCCGAAACGGGCGGCGACCGTGTACAGCGCGTTGGTCTCCATATCGACAGCCAGCGCGCCATGGGCACGCAGCCCGGCAAAGCGCCCGAGAACATCGGGGTGATAGAAAACGTCACTCGAGGCCGTCTGGCCGACGTGATGATCAAGCCCGAGTTCGCCCGCCCGTTGGGCTGCGCGGCATAACAGCTCGAAATCGGCGCTGGGCGCGTAGTCGTAGACACCAAAAAGCTGGCGATTGATGGCGCTGTCACCGCTTGACGATTGCGAAATGACCAGGCTGCGCAGCTTGACGTGCTCGGCCAGGCCGCCACAAGTGCCGACCCTGATAAGCGTCTTGGCGCCATATGTCTCGAGCAACTCATGGGCATAGATGGCCAGCGAAGGCGCACCTATGCCGGTCGTATGCAGGCTGATCGGATGGCCACGATAGCGGCCGGTATATGCCAATGCGCCACGCACCCGGTTCACGCAGCGGGCGTTCTCTAGGAAGGTGGCGGCAATCCATTCGGTGCGCTGCGGATCGCCCGGCAATAGAACGGTTTCGGCGTAGTCGCCTCGTTTCGCCTCGTTGTGCGGCGTTGTCTGCATCTGTCACCCCCGACGACGCTCACCCGCATGATGGCATGATCAGCACATACGGGAAAGCTAATAGAATTATCGGGCAGACTGAAACCGGCTAGAACACGATGCCTAGCCCTCGAGCACTTCTTTGACGACCGTCGCCAGTTGCTTGAGTGAGAACGGCTTGGGCAGGAAGCCGAACTGCGCATCTGCCGGCAGGTTCTTGGCAAAGGCGTCTTCGGCATAACCGGAGACAAAGACGAAGCGGATGTCGGGCTGACGCTTGCGCAGCTCGCCAAGCAGTGTCGGCCCATCCATCTCGGGCATCACCACATCCGACACGACGATATCGATCTGGCCCTTGAGCTCGTCGAATATCTCGAGCGCCTCGACGCCCGACGACGCCTCGTGCACGGTGTAGCCGCGCGAGGTCAGCGCCCTCACCCCGCCCATGCGCACGGCATCCTCATCCTCGACCAGAAGCACGGTTGCCGAACCGGAAAGGTCCTTGGCGACATTGGCTTGTGCCGCCTCCGGCTGCTTGGCGGCCACTGGCGCTGCAACCTCACCGTCGGACCTGGCCTCTTCCGCCTGTACCGGCCTGGCGACGTGGCGCGGCAGGAAGATGCGGAACACGGTCCCCTTGCCGACCTCGGAGTCGCAATAAATGAAACCACCGGTCTGCTTGATGATGCCATAGACCATCGACAGACCCAGGCCGGTGCCCTTGCCGACCTCCTTGGTGGTGAAGAACGGCTCGAATATCTTCTTCAGCACCTCCGGCGCGATGCCGCTGCCGGTGTCCTCGACTTCGACCACGACATAGTCGGCAGGCACCATCTCACGATAGCCATAGGCCTTGCACTCCTCGGCAGGCACGTTCTTGGTGCGGATCATCAGATCGCCGCCGTCAGGCATCGCGTCGCGCGCATTGACGGCGAGGTTGACAACCACCTGCTCGAACTGGCCGATATCGGCCCGAACCGGCCACAGATCGCGGCCATGATCGATCTTGAGCTTGATGCTGTTGCCGACGAGGCGCGCCACCAGCGTGCGCAGATCGGCGAGCACGTCGGTGAGGCTCAGCACCTCGGGACGCAGCGTCTGCTTGCGCGAGAACGCCAGTAACTGCCTGACCAGAGAGGCGGCGCGGTTGGCGTTCTGCTTGATGTTCATGATGTCGGGGAAGGACGGGTCCGACGGACGATGATTGGTCAGCAGCAGGTCAGACGCCATGATGATGGCGGTCAGCACGTTGTTGAAGTCATGTGCGATGCCGCCGGCGAGCTGTCCCACCGCCTGCATCTTCTGGCTCTGCGCCATCTGGTTTTCGAGCGCCTTCTGCTCAGTGGTCTCGACCGCATAGACGATTGCCGCCTCTTCGGCGCCCTCGGCATCCGACCCGTCGGCAACCGCATTGACGTAGAAGCGCATGTGGCGCTCCTCATTGTCGGGCATTACGGTGTCGATGGGCGCAATGTCGGCCTGGCGCTGATGTGCCCTCTCGAGAGCGGCTGCGAACGCTGCGCGGTCACGATCGTGGATGACGGTATCGAGACGGACCTTGCGGTCGACGGCATCCCGGTCGACGACAGACGAAAACAGCGACAGGAACGGCGCGTTGGTGCGCAGGATCCGGCCATTGTGATCGACGCCGGCAATAGCCATCGGCGTCGAATTGAAGAAGCGCGTGAAGCGAACCTCCGAAGCACGCAACTGCGCCGACGAATCCTCGCCTTGGGTGCGGTTGAGCACGATCGTGCGCGTCGGCCCGTTGATGCCTTCGCGGCTCGCCGAGACGCGATGCATGAAGCGTACCGGCAACGCCTCGCCGGCGATGGTCGCCAGATCGAGATCGATGACGGCGTTGCGCGTGGTTCCCGGATCGGCCTTGACCGAGCGGACGAGCGCCATGCCGTCGCCGGCGACGACCTCATCCAGGGTGATGGCACCGGGCGTGAAGCTTGCCAGGTCGATGCCGAGCCATTCGGCCAGCGTCGCATTGACATAGGTGATGCGGCCTTCCTGATCGGCGGAGAAGAAACCGGCCGGGGCGTGATCGAGGTGATCGATGGCCTGCTGCAGGTCGAGGAAAAACCGCTCCTGCTCGGCTCTTTCAGGAGAAATGTCGGCAAGTTGCCAGGCATTCAGCGGCTGACGCTGGCTGGGTACGTTGAAGGCGCGGGCCCGCACGCGGTACCAGCGCGCGCCGGGTGCTGCCCCCGGACGAATGGATTGGGCAAGGCGGAACTCGCCATCGTTGGCCTCGCCGTCACGCAAGCCGGATGCCAGCTGCGTGATCGTCGATGACGCTTCGGGCACATCCGACAACAGGCCCTCGACCGTTTTCAGGTCCGAAGCCGTCGTTGCACCGGTCATGTCGGCATAGGCGCGGTTGGCGTAGACGACGCGGCCTTTGACGTCGGTAAGGAGCAAGCCTTGTGACATCGAGTCGACAAAGGCCTTGGAAAGGCCATCGGCCGGCGAGCGCGGCGCCATCTGGACGAAGCCGATGGCGGTGGCGAAGAGATAACCGACGCCGATCATCGCAAGCACCCCAAGCATGCCCACCAGGAACGGATCGCCGAGGCGTTCGCGAAAGAGGCCAAAGATGATCGCCGATCCGGTCAAGACGACGATGAAGATGATCAGCCGGGTGATGGCATCGGGGCGCGCTGCCTGATCCACGATCGGAACCGGATAGAAGTCGTTGCGCGTTTCCTTGGCCATGCCCTTGCGAGTCTCTCCGGCTCCCTCTTACCGGAGCGGTTGAATCACATTCTCCTTACCGGGAAAAGGCCTAGCCACAAAAAGGCGGTGCAAGCCCGGGGCAAGATCATGCGCTTAGCGTCAATCGCGCCTGTATTGCACGAATGGCAACTTGCCGTGCGCGACAGCTAGGCGTTAGTGTCGCCCGGGCGCGGCGACGGGGGTAAGACATGTTTGAATGGCTCGATAACGTAGCAGGACCTGGATATACGGCGGCGGTGCTGTGGACTTTTGCCGCCCTTGTGCTGCTGGTCATCGTGCTCGTCATCGTCAAGCTGGTCCGCAGCCTGACCTTCGGCACCTTCGTTGCAGGCGGCAGAAACAGGAAGACGCGCCTCGCCGTCATGGACGCGACTGCGATCGACAGCCAGCGGCGGCTCGTACTGGTGCGCCGCGACGACATCGAACATCTGCTGCTGATCGGCGGGCCGACCGACGTCGTGGTGGAAACCGACATACGCATGACCGCACCGCGCCGCCCGGCATTGACCGGCACGGAAGCGGTGCAGCAAGCGCCCCAGGCGCCTCGCCCGCAGCAGGCCCCACAGCAGCCGGTCCCTCGCCCGGCAGCGCCGGCAACTGCCAGGCCGCAACAGCAGCAGCCAGCACCAGCGCCGATCCAGCCACGCCCGGCACCACCCAAGATGCCCTTGGCTTCGGCGCCGCTGATCGCGAACAGCCCGGATCCGAAAACCTATGTTGCGCCAAGCTATTCGGCTCCTGCGCGACCTGCACCCGCGCCCGTCGCTTCACCATCGCCGCGCGACCTCATCGATGACACGTTGATGAAGGAGCTTGAGGTTTCGCTCGACGACAAGCCGCAGGCCAAACCGGCAAAGGCTGTCGATCCGTCGCTCGATGACGAAATGGCGAAGCTGCTTGGCGAACTTACGAGTCACAAGCGGTAAGCTCGCTCGACGATCCAGCGTGCGGACAAGAAAAAAGGCGGCCGAAGCCGCCTTTTTTTGTTTTTGCCGTTCCGCGATCAGTCGTCGCGATAGACTTTTTCGCGGCGCTCGTGACGCTCCTGAGCCTCAATCGACAGCGTAGCGATCGGACGTGCGTCCAGTCGCTTCAGCGAAATCGGTTCACCCGTCTCCTCGCAATAACCGTAGGTACCCTCGTCAATCCTCTGCAGGGCCGAGTCGATCTTGGAGATCAACTTCCGTTGACGGTCGCGTGCCCTGAGTTCAATGGCACGGTCGGTCTCGGACGATGCGCGATCGGCAAGATCCGGATGGTTGGCGTTTTCCTGCTGAAGTATTTCGAGGGTTTCGCGAGCTTCGCGGAGGATGTCGTTCTTCCAGGCAACCAACTTAGCTCTGAAGTAAGACTTTTGCCGCTCGTTCATGAACGGCTCCTCATCGGAGGGCACGTAGCCAAGAGTAACGGTATCGTTCATTCGACTCACCCGACAACCCCGTTTTGGCGCCTATATATTCGCGGGCCAAGCCCCACACAAGCGTATTCATCGAAAAGTTTGCGCCGCCCACAACGTCGTGATTCGGACGTGGCAAGAGCGCAACTCTCTGCCAAGGAACGCGCAACGGCACCGTCCGGTTGCAAGGCGCCCGACGCTTGGCTACATCCTGAGGGGACAGTTGGCGCAGGCTCGTCGCCAGATCGGGCTTCCAGGAGCAACATTTGGGCAAGCTCTACCTTCTACGACACGCCAAGGCCGGATGGGCCCTGCCCGGCGTCAGGGATTTCGACCGGCCGCTCGACGCCACCGGCATTGCGGATGCGGAAGCGACCGGCACGGCGATGCGCGCCAACGGCTATGTGCCGGAACTCACGCTCTGCTCCAATGCCCGGCGGGCCCGCGAAACCCTGGAAGGCCTGGCAGGCCATACGGACACCGGTCGGGTCGTCTTCACCGACGATCTCTACAGCGCCGATGCCGCCGGCTACTTCGACAAGATACGCGAGAATGGCCGGCATGGCTCGATCCTGGTCATTGGCCACAACCCGATGATGGAAGACCTCGCCATGGCTGTTTCAGGCGACGGCGACCAGGCGGCGCTACATACGCTGCAGACCGGCTTCCCGACCTCGGGCCTCGCCGTGATCCGCTTCGAAGGCGAGCTTTCCGGCGCCGAACTCGGCCATGGCTATCTCGAGGCGTTTCTGACGCCTGCCGATCTTTGAAGCCGGCCACCATTTCAAATCCCTGCACCGGCACCTATATCCGGCGCGACCGCAGGGGATCGACGATTGGCGTCTCTGACCAGCTTTACCGATGAGGCGCGCATTGCGCTCGATACATTTTCCGGCCGTGCCGCTGGGCTTTTCTCGCCGTCACTGCGGCTGGGCGTGACCGGCTTGTCGCGGGCCGGCAAGACCGTTTTCATCACGTCCTTCGTGCACAATCTGATCCATGGCGGCCGGCTGCCGCTGTTTGAGGCGCAGAAATCGGGGCGCATATCGCGGGCTTTCCTCGAGGAACAGCCCGACGACGCCGTGCCGCGCTTCCAGTACGAAGATCATGTCGCCGCCCTCGTCGGCCATCGCATCTGGCCTGACTCCACCCGCGCCATCTCGGAACTCAGGCTGACCATAGAATTCGAGTCCGCTTCGGGCTGGAACCGCATGTTTTCAGCAGGAAGACTGTCGGTCGACCTCGTCGATTATCCGGGCGAATGGCTGCTCGACCTGCCGCTGCTCGGCAAGAGTTACGACGACTTCTCCAGCGAGGCTTTCGAGCTCGCGCGCCTGCCGGTTCGCGCCGATCTGTCGGAAGCCTGGCGCGAGCTTGCCGCCACAGTAAAGCCCGAGGCGGATGCCGACGAGATGACCGCGCGGCGGCTGTTCGAGAGCTTCGCTGCCTATCTCAAAGCCTGCAAGGACGACGAGCGCGCCTTGTCGACGCTGCCGCCCGGACGTTTCCTGATGCCTGGCGACCTCGAGGGATCGCCGGCGCTGACATTCGCACCGCTTCCTGGTCTCAGCCAGCGCGCGCGGCCAGGATCGCTGCATGCGATGATGGAGCGGCGCTACGAGGCCTATAAGACGCATGTGGTGAAACCGTTCTTTCGCGAGCACATCGCACGCCTCGACCGCCAGATCGTGCTGATCGATGCGATGCAGGCGCTGAATGCCGGCCCCGGCGCCATTGCCGACCTCGAGCGCGCGGTGACGGAAATCCTCGCCTGCTTCCGCCCGGGACGGGGCAATCTCCTGACCGACCTGTTTTCCCGACGTATCGACCGCATCCTGGTCGCTGCAACCAAGGCCGATCATCTCCACCACGAGAGCCATGACAGGCTGCAGTCTATCGTGCGGCGGCTTGCCGACCGCGCCGTTGCGCGGGCCAATCTCTCAGGCGCGAAGGTCGACGTGCTGGCGCTTGCCGCCGTACGCGCCACCCGCGAAGGCACCGTCAAGCAGGGCCGCGACACCCTGCCCGTCATCATCGGAACACCGATCGAAGGCGAGACGATCGGCAAGGAACGTTTCGATGGCAACAGCGAAACTGCGATATTTCCCGGCGACTTACCGGAGAAAGCCGATGTCGTCTTTCAGGATTTCGGCACCAATCACCGCCAGGATTCCACCGATCCGACGATCCGTTTCGTGCGCTTCCGCCCACCCAGGCTGGAGCGCACCGCAGAAGGGGCGACGCTATCCCTGCCGCACATCCGGCTCGACCGCGCCCTGCAATTCCTCATCGGAGACCATCTCGCATGAGCGCTCCCAGAAAGCCCGCCGCCTTTCGCATCGAACCGGAACCGGCAACGCAAGAGATGGCGGCTGCTCAAACACCTTCCTTGGCGCCACCGCGCAAGCCGCGCGCTTTGGCGGCCGAAACCGCTGTCGTGACACCGGCCGCGTTCGATGTCTTCGAGGAAGCCGACATTGCCGCCGCAGAACCGCCACCGGCAACCGCGTCCAAACGCAGCTCGCGCATCGGCGCGATCTTCCTGACAGCATTCGGCATCCTGATCTCGCTCGGTGTCGGGCTCTGGACCGACAAGCTGATCCGCGATCTGTTTACGCGCGCCGACTGGCTCGGCTGGTTGGCGGTGGGTGCCGCCGTCATCGCGGCATCAGCGCTCGTCGTCATCCTCTTGCGCGAAATTCTGGCGGTGTTCCGGCTGGCTTCGGTCGAACGCCTGCGCGGTCGGGCCAATGACGCCATCGCGCGCAACGACCCCGGCGCTGCCCGCAACGTCGTCGACGAATTGTCGAACCTTCTGGCGACGAAGCCTGAAACGGCCGTGGGTCGACGTGCGCTCGCCGATTTGCGCGGCGAGGTGATCGACGGCGCCGACCTCGTGCGGCTCGCCGAAGCCGAGATACTGGCACCTCTCGACGCGCGGGCGAAGATCCTCATCCTGGACGCCGCCAAACGCGTGTCGCTGGTGACGGCGGTCAGCCCGCGCGCGCTCGTCGACATCGCCTATGTCATGTTCGAAGCCGGTCGCCTGATCCGGCGCCTGTCCGAACTTTACGGTGGCAGGCCAGGTACGCTCGGCTTCTTCCGCCTCGCCCGCTCGGCCCTTGCCCATCTCGCTGTCACCGGATCGATCGCCGTAGGCGACAGTTTCGTTCAGCAGCTTGTCGGCCATGGCCTTGCCGCCAAAGTGTCTGCCAAGCTCGGAGAAGGCGTGGTCAACGGCATGATGACGGCCCGCATCGGCATCGCGGCGATGGAGACGGCGCGCCCGCTGCCCTTCGCTGCCGTCAAGCGTCCAGGCATGGGCGATTTCCTCACCGCACTCACCACCTTCGCCACCAAAGACAAGGCTGCAGAAAAGGCCAAATAGACGAAGCATTAACCATTCTTGGTCATGGTCCTTTCAGCTAATCGTTCCAGTTTCCTGCTGTCGGGTGTGCCCATGAAGCGCTTGTTGTTGTCCGCTGTCCTGCCTGCCGTGGCCATGGCACTGCCTTCCGTCGCGCATGCCGACACGGTCAAGGGAGCCGAGCGCGACAAGAAGTTCTTCAAGACGGTCGAAGGCGAATGGGTCGGCCCGGGCGAAATCGTCGCCGGAAAGTACAAGGGCACCAAGTTCACCTGCAATTTCACCGGCTCGACTCCCGATGGCAAGGTCGGCATGTCGCTCGACGGCGGCTGCCGCGTCGGCGTCTTCACTCAGAAGATGTCGGCAACGATCGAGCAGAAGGGCCGCAGCGGCTACCGAGGCAAGTTCCTCGACGGGTCCGAAGGTAAAGGCCTCGACATCATCTCTGGCAGTGTCGTCGACGGACGCAAGGTCATCCTGTCGCTCAACCGCAACCAGCTCAACGGTGTCATGCAGGCGCGCATGCCAGACGACAATCTGATGCACGTCACCGTCTCGGTGCGCGTCGACAAGCAGTTGGTGCCGGTCATCGGGATGAAACTGTCGCGTGTCGATGGCACGGCCGTCGGCGCCATCGCCAAGAACTGATTCTTCATTCCCGCAAATAAAAAGGGCGACACCTGTGGTGCCGCCCTTTTCGTTCAAGCGTTGAAGAATCAGCCCTTGATGGCCGTCAGCAGGTCGTCATAGGCCTTGCAGGCCTCTTCAGAAGTCGTCGCCCCGGTGTATTTGGAGGCAACTTCCTGCACCTTCGTGGACAGCTCGGCTGCCTTGGCCGGGTCCTTGGTGATGGCTTCCTGCAGCGCGGTCGCAACTTCCTGGCTCTTCTTGGTCAGAACCTCGGCGGTGCATTCCGGCGCCTTCGAGCAGGCCGAGAGGCCAAGTGCGGCGACGCCGAGCACGGCAAACAGCATATTTTTCATGTCAGTCTTCTCCTCGTAGCCGGCAAAAAAGCGCCGGCGGCAGTTCAACCCCACGCTGGTCGAAACCACGCCCGCCTTAGCGTCAAGCCATGTCACACGCAATGGCAGGTTGTGGGGCCAGAGGCATTGGCATACCGATTCGGCGACAATGTTGTGGCAAGATGTTTCGACAGGCAGCTCGGGCTGTTCGGCAGCGTTCGAAGCACCTATCTTGGCACTTTCCCACCAAGCGGCGTCCGCCGCGCAAGCAAGGATCGACAAGGCGCATGGCAGCAGAGACAGCGGGTGTCGATCTGATTCCAGTGGTGGCGCTGCTGGCCGCGGGCGTGGTTGCGGTCCCCATCTTCAAGCGCCTCGGTCTCGGTTCCATTCTGGGCTATCTCAGCGCCGGCGTGATCATCGGCCCGTTCGGCATCGGCATCTTCTCGGAAGCCGAAACCATCCTGCATGTCGCCGAGCTCGGTGTGGTGATGTTCCTGTTCATCATCGGCCTCGAGATGCAGCCGTCGCGGCTCTGGGGCCTGCGGCGCGAAATCTTCGGCCTTGGCGCACTTCAGGTCGGCGTCTGCGCACTGCTTTTGACCCTGGTCGGTCTGGCGGGAGGCTTTCTGGTTTCGCAATCCTTTGTCGCCGGTGCCGGCTTCGTGCTGACCTCGACCGCAATCGTCATGCAACTGCTTGACGAACGCGGCGAGATGTCGACGCCCAAGGG
This sequence comes from Aminobacter aminovorans, assembly GCF_900445235.1. Classification (NCBI taxonomy): domain Bacteria; kingdom Pseudomonadati; phylum Pseudomonadota; class Alphaproteobacteria; order Hyphomicrobiales; family Phyllobacteriaceae; genus Aminobacter; species Aminobacter aminovorans. The sequence continues at coordinate 3,396,513 of NZ_UFSM01000001.1, forward strand.
CCAGCGCATGGTTTCGATCCTGTTGCTTGAGGACCTCGCCATCGTGCCTTTGCTGGCACTGGTTGCTTTCCTGGCCCCTGTCGCCGCCACCGATGCCGGCACGGGCTGGGCCGGGCGGCTGACCGATATCGGAATCGGCATGGCATCGATCACCGGCCTGGTCATTGCCGGCCGCTATCTGCTCAACCCGCTGTTTCGCGTCCTTGCCGATTCGCGCGCTCGCGAAGTCATGACCGCAGCTGCCCTGCTTGTCGTGCTGGGGGCCGCGCTCGCGATGCAGCTCGGCGGTCTCTCGATGGCAATGGGCGCCTTCCTGGCCGGCGTGCTGCTGTCCGAATCGACCTTCCGGCATCAGCTCGAAGCCGACGTCGAGCCCTTCCGCGGCATCCTGCTCGGCATGTTCTTCATCGCGGTCGGCATGTCGCTCGACCTGACGGTCGTGCTCGCCAACTGGCAGATGATCGCCTTCTACGTCGTGGTCTACATGCTGATGAAAGGCATCGGCATCTATGCCGTTGCACGTTTCCTGAAGTCGGGTCATCGCGAGGCGCTGGAACGCGCCGTCATCATGGCGCAAGGCGGCGAATTCGCCTTCGTGCTCTATTCCTCTGCCCTAGCCGTCGGCATCATCGACGGTGAGGCCAACGCGATCCTGACTGCCATCATCATCATCTCGATGGTACTCACCCCGCTGGCGATCATGGTGCTGCGCCGCTTCACCCCCCAGGTCGAGCAGTCCCTCGAAGACGTCGACGTCGCGGCAGAACTCAGCGGCACGGTGCTGGTCATCGGCTTTGGCCGGTTCGGACAGATCGCCAGCCAGCCCTTGCTGCTGCGCGGCGTCGACGTCTCGATCATCGACAATGACGTCGAGATGATCCAGGCGGCGGCCGATTTCGGCTTCAAGATCTATTATGGCGACGGCACCCGCCTCGACATCCTGCATGCGGCTGGTGCCGGCCGCGCGCGCGCCGTGCTGATCTGCGTCGACAAGGAAGACGTTGCTGTCCGCATTGCCCAAAACCTCGCCGCCGAGTTTCCGCTGGTGCCGGTTCTGGCGCGTGCCTATGACCGCGGCACCGCGATGAAACTCATTCGCGCCGGCGTCGACTACCAACTGCGCGAGACGTTCGAATCGGCGATCGTCTTTGGCGGCGCCACGCTCGAAAAGCTCGGTGAAGACCCGGACGACGTCGCCGAGGTGATCGAAGAAGTCCGCCGTCGCGACGCCGCGCGGCTGGAAATGCAATTCGCCGGCGACATCCACGCCGGCGGCGACTTCCTGCAAGGCAATATCGCCGGGCCGGTGCCGACACCGCTGACACCGCCACGGCGTACCGCCAAGGCCCTCAACGAAGAGGCGGCGGATGCGATCGCCAGGAAGGCCATTCCAGGTGAATAACCCCCGAAAATCGAATTTGTTTCTCGGAAAGGATCATTCACAAACTCCAGGCGCTGCAGCGCCCTTTGCGCGCCCAGAAAAGGCGCGTGGTACGACAACGGAACAGATCGAGAGGAATTGATCATGGTGGACAGGCAGCGTGCAACCGAGGTCGCAGCCTTCTGGCGCGAGGCCGGACCCGAGAGCTGGTTCCGCAAGGATGTCATGTTCGATGACAGCTTTCGCGACCGCTTCGGCGACCTGCACATGGCCGCTGCCAAGCGCCAGTGCGATGCCTGGGCAAACGACGCCGAGGGCGCGCTGGCCTTGATGATCCTGCTCGACCAGTTTCCGCGCAATTGCTTCCGCGGCAGCGGCCACATGTATGCGACCGATCCGCTCGCCCGCCATTTCGCGCGCCAGGCCGTCGCCGACGGCCACGACATGGCGACGGAAGGACCGATCAGGGTTTTCTTCTATCTGCCTTTCTCGCATTCCGAGACGCTGGCCGACCACGACATCCCGCTCCAACGCTCGACCGCGCTTGGTGGCGACTATCTCAAGCACGCCATCGGCCATCGTGACATCGTCGCCCGTTTCGGCCGTTTTCCGCACCGCAACTTCATCCTGGGGCGCGAATCGACCGAACAGGAAGTGGCGTTTCTCGAAGCCGGCGGCTTTTCCGGCTAGCGCGGCGACGTATGGGGCAGCCAGGCCTCAAAGCTCGAGGCGCATCAGCGGCCGGCCGGGTTTGCGCTCGATGACGCGCGTAAACCCTACCTTGTCGAACACCCGCGTCGAGCCGACAAAGAGGCTGGCCGGGTGTTTTCCATTCGACTTGTCGATCGGGCAGGCCTCGAGCACGCGCGCACCCGCCTGGCGCGCATATGCGATCCCTGCTTCGACAAGCCGGTGCGTCATTCCCAGTCCGCGCACGTTGCCGCGGATGAAGAAGCAGGAGATGGCCCAGACGGCAGGGTCACCGGCGTCCTGCGCCGCAAGTGGCGCAGAGCCCCTGCCCGCATTGTTGAACTCTGGCACGTCGGCGCGTGGGCCGATCTGCATCCAGCCGACCGCCTGACCATCCGAAAAGGCCAGCAAGCCGGGCGGCGGCCCAGCCGCGATTCGCGCCTTTATGTGATCCTTGTTGCTCTCTCGGTTGCTGTCCCGCCTGATCGCCGGCGGCAGCCTGAAATAGGTGCACCAGCAGCCATAGCAGGCACCCTGCTTGCCGAACAAATCCTCGAAATGTGGCCACAGATCCGGCGTCAGCGGCGAAATGGCATCAGTCATGGCGTAGCTCCGCAGCGCAGCCTTGTCCCGACGGGGCTGCTGACATAAAATCGCGCTTGTTCTCTTTATGTTCGCAGCGAAGGCGATGCCTGTCAACGATCCCAGCCACGGTTTTTGCCGCGACTGCCTGGCCCTTCAGCGTGGGTCGGGACCGCGCTGCCATGCCTGCGGCAGCCCTCGCCTGTTGCGCCATCCCGAGCTCTACCAACTGCACCTCGCCCATATCGACTGCGATGCCTTCTATGCGGCGGTGGAAAAGCGCGACAACCCAGAACTGAAAGACAAGCCGGTCATCATTGGCGGCGGCAAGCGCGGCGTGGTTTCGACGGCTTGCTACATCGCCCGCATTCATGGCGTGCGCTCGGCAATGCCGATGTTCAAGGCGCTGGAGGCTTGCCCCGAGGCGGTCGTGATCAGCCCCGACATGGAAAAATATGTCCGCGTCGGGCGTGAGGTGCGCTCGATGATGCAGGCGCTGACGCCGCTGGTTGAACCACTGTCGATCGACGAGGCCTTTCTCGACCTGGACGGCACCGAGCGCCTGCATGGCCTGCCACCGGCGCTAGTGCTCGCGCGATTTGCCGCCACCGTCGAGAAGGAGATCGGCATCACCGTCTCCGCCGGGCTGTCCTACTGCAAGTTCTTGGCCAAGGTCGCCTCAGACCTCCGCAAGCCGCGCGGCTTTGCGGTCATCGGCGGGGCTGAAGCGCTTGCGTTCCTGGCGCCGCAGCCGGTGACGATGATCTGGGGCGTCGGCAAAGCCTTTGCCGCGACACTCGAAAGCGACGGCATCCGCAGCATCGGCCAGTTGCAGCGCATGGAACGCGGCGATCTGATGCGCCGCTACGGCACGATGGGCAGCCGCCTCTACCACCTGTCACGTGCCCAGGATGACCGCCAGGTTTCGCCCGACCAGGAAGCCAAGAGCGTGTCGGCGGAGACCACCTTCGATACAGATCTCGCCTCATCGGCAGAGTTGGTACCGGTGCTGCGGGCGCTGTCGGAAAAGGTCTCGACCCGGCTGAAGAAGGCCAACATTGCCGGACGCACCGTCGTGCTCAAGCTCAAGACCCAGGATTTCAAGATCAGGACACGCAACCGCCGCCTTGCCGATCCGACGCGACTTGCCGACCGTATCTTCCAGACCGGCATGCAGTTGCTGTCGAAGGAGACCGACGGTACGAAGTATCGTCTGCTCGGCATCGGCGTCAGCGACCTGTCCGACGACGAACGTGCCGATCCGCCCGATCTCGTCGATACCCAGTCGCACAAGCGCGCACTGGCTGAAGGCGCCATCGACGTGCTGCGCGGCAAGTTTGGCAAAAACGCCGTCGAGACCGGTTACACGTTCGGCAAGGGCCGCAACGCGCATCCGCCAGAGGCGCTGGACGATTGAGGGGCAGCGTTCGCCCGGCGGGTGCGTCCGCTGGCAACGCCCGTCTGCCTTGCTGTCGTCGATGGAAGACCCAAGTTCCGTCGTGTCCAAGCTGGCTCGTTTATCAAGCCGCTTTCTGCACCGAGGTCACATTGCCTACATTGTCGACAACGCAAACATAGCGTTGGCCAGATGCATTGAGATCGACCTGATACCTAGTCGCGTCCAACTGCGACGAGCCGACCGGCAGCACCTTGTCGGCTTCGACGCCGGCGGACGTTGCCGCCGCACTGGCACAGGTAAGCTGCAGGTCGGCGGGCGCCGTCTGCACCGTGGTCCGTGCCATGTCTTGCGGTTCAGGCGCGGTGGAGGAACAGCCAGCGACAGCAAGGCCCGCAAGCAAACCAGTTCCGCAGAGATAAGCTTTTCGCATCATATCCCCCTCGTTGGACGCGTTTGTCATTCTCAAACGGCAACGCTCATACCCCCTTGTAGAGCGCAGCCCCCTGCATAAGCACCACCACCTTGGCGCCAACCTGAACCTGGGCATGCAGGTCGACGATGTCGTCATTGTTCATGCGGATGCAGCCGGACGACACGTCGAGGCCGATCGTCCACGGCTCCGGTGTGCCATGGATGCGATAAATCGTATCCTGGTCGCCCTGGTAGAGATAAAGCGCACGCGCGCCGAGCGGATTGTCGGGGCCGCCAGGCATGCCGCCAGCAAATTTGGCCGCGTTCGGATCGCGCGCCACCATTTCGGCTGGCGGCGTCCAGGTCGGCCATTCGGCCATGCGCCCGACACGCACGATCCCGGCCCAACCAAAACCGTCGCGACCGACCCCAATGCCGTATCGCACGGCCCTGAGACCGGGCAAGACTAGATAGAGGAAGTGCTGGTTACCGTCGATGATGATGGTGCCCGGCTTCTCGGCGGTGCGGAACGTTACGATCTGGCGGCGGAACGCGTCTGGCACCTGGCCGTGAGCGGCGTAATACTGGCGTGCCTTCTTGCGATCGTAGTTGATCCATTTATGGGTCTTGGGATCGAAGATCTGTGTTGTCGGGCCGACCTGCGCCAGTGCTGCTCCGAGCCCTGCAGCCATGAAAAAGAGGGCGACCCAACCGAACCATCTGCGTGGACGCGCCGTCCCTGCCATGCGCACTACCCCTTTCCAGCCCTCGCGGGCGTCACTTCATCCAAGCTTTCACACGGTCTTCGTGGCTCGCCACCCATTGCTCCGCAAACTTCGCCGGATCCTGCCTTTCGACCTCGAGCGCGTAGCCCATGGCCGTCACTTCGTCGGCGCTGAAATCTATATTGTCGAGAAATCTGGCCACTTGCGGCAAACGCTTGGACAGCGACGTTGCATAAGCGACGCTGAAACTCGATGGTTTCCAGGCTACGGGCGCATCGGACTTCGACAGCCACATCGGATCATCCGCGGGTAAGATGACATTCCACTTTGCGCTATCGAAAGACGGTTCGCTCAGTTGCTTGATCTGATGCAGCTCAAACACGTGATGCGGACTGTAACAGTAAAAAACGATCGGCTTGTCGGTCGCCACTGCAGCATCCACCGCCGACATGCCGACCTCCTCCGGCATTTCGAGCAGCGTCATCGTTGCCGCGTAGCCATAGCTCTTGGCGCGGATGCGCTCGATGTCGGTCGACGACCAGCCCTGGGCACCGATCCAGATCTCGCCCTTACCGTCGCCATCGGTGTCGAACACCTTGGTTTTCAACGGGTCCGTAAGGTCGGCGACCTCGTGAATGCCATAGTCGTCATAGGTCTTTTGGGTGACGCATAACCCTTGCGTCGCCGACACGCCGCGCGGGCTCAGGTGAACGGTGCCGCGTTCGGTGACATATTTCTGCACCAGCGAGTCGAGGTTCGGTCGCCAAACCTCGGGGTGAATATCGACCTTGCCTGAATCCAGGCCGGTGAAGGCGATCAAGGTTCCCATTTCCTCGACCTCGACCTCGATCTTGAGCGACTTCTCAAGTGCGACCTTGATGATGTTGGCGGATGCCTGGCCGGATGGCCAATTGGGCATGGCCACAACGAGATCGGCAGAATGTGCCTGGAGGCTACCTCCCAACAGCACAGCCGCAACGCAGACACCTCGCAACAGGGCCTTCATGTTGACCGCAGCCTCGTTTCCGCTGGCATACAGGATTTAGTCTTATCAATGCCAAGTCAAGCGAAGTTGCTTGTTGCGGTTCAGGCTCGAAGTATCCGCAGGGGTCAGGCCGGCTCGCCTTCTATGATACTCATACGAGGGCCGGCCTCGATCACTCTTGTCAGCCTGAAGCCGGATGCGGCGAAGAGCCTGGCGAATTCGTCCTTGGTTTTTTCCTGTCCGCCGGGAATGGGCCACCGGTTTCCCAACCCGCAGATCGAGAACGGCCAGATCGAGGTGCGCCAGATGGTCGATCTCGCGGATTTCGAGCCAAGCGCAGGCATTGAGCGCTTCCGCGAAATGGGCGTCGCGCAAGACAAGAAATAGATTGCCGCGAACGACAGCCGGCCCTCCATGGCGATGTCGACCGACATTGTCCGTCATGACAGCGTCGCGAGAAGCCGCGCGACGCAAGGGCCATCGTGACCGTGTTCCGCATGGAGCGGGCACGGATCGTAGCGGCATTGACCCGCTTCACCCGCAGCGTCGACCTGGCGGAAGAGTTCGCCCAGAATGCTCTCATCGCGGCACTGCTCAACTGGTCCGCTTCCGGCATTCCGAACAAACCCGGCGCCTGGCTGATCGCCCCGGCCAAGCGCCGGCCATCGACAATTGTCGCCGTACCAAGGGATGGGCGACGACATGCTCGGGCTGATGTTCGTGTCCTGTCATCCGGTGCTTTCGGCCGACGCACGTGCAGCACTCACCTTGAGGCTGATCGGCGGTCCCGCTGGGACCATCTGCTGATCAAATGTGGTCTTGCAGCGCTTGCCAAGGCAGAAACCCTGCACCGCCGAGGGCCGTACACGCTCCAGGCGGCAATCGCCGCCTGCCACGGCCGGGCGCGCACGGCCGAACAGACTGACTGGCCGCGCATAGCTGCTCTCTACGCGGCACTTTCAGCACTCGCGCCCTCGCCCGTGATCGAACTGAACCGGGCCATGGCACTGGCGATGGCATTCGGTCCAGCAGCGGGACTGGAGCTCGCCGACCAACTGATGCACGAACCAGCCCTGCGCAACCATCACCTGCTGCCAAGCGTGCGTGCCGACCTGCTGATGAAACTCGACCGCTTCGCGGCGGCACTTGGCGAGTTCGAACGAGCAACTGCGCTAACGCAGAACGAACGCGAGCGGGTCATGCTTATGGAGCGGCGCAGGCCTGCCGGAACGAGCCGGCGGGAAAGAAGAGGTGACCGACAGCGAAGACAATCTGACCGGCTAAACCAGTTCGACCTCGACCACCCCCGGCACTGCCCGCATGGCCGACGCGATCGACGGCGTGATGCGATAGCGCTCACGCAGCTCGATTTCGATCTCGCCCTCGGCCTCGCCCTTGAGCACGATGAAGCTGACCTCGCCTTCGCCGCGCACGGTCAGCTGGTTGGACAGCATGTTGAGGGGCGCTGCGTCGCGCACGAAGATGCGCAACGTCTTCTGCACCCGGCTCGCTTCGTCCTCGAGCGACTGCACCGTCTGAATGCGCAGGCTCACGCCTTCCGGGCGATCCTCGGCGGCGACGGTGACGACCACGGATTTGCCGGGCTCGCACAAGTCACGGTACTGCGCCAGCGTCTCCGAGAACATCACCGCTTCATACTGGCCTGAAACATCCGAGAACTGGACGATGCCCATCTTGTTGCCGGTCTTGGTCTTGCGCTCCTGCTTGGTGGTGACGGTGCCGGCCAGACGGCCGGCAGTCGCACCACGTTTCACGGCAGCGGCAAAGTCACCCCAGTTCTGGACACGCATCTTTTCGAGCGCTGCCTTGTATTCGTCGAGCGGATGCGCCGAGAGATAAAAGCCGACGACCTGGAACTCGCGATGGAGCCGGTCGGCGGGAAGCCACGCATCGGCGACCGGAAGATGCAGCGACGGCGCCTGTCCTGAAGCAGCACTGCCGAAGATGTCGGACTGGCCGAGCGTGGCGTTCTCATGGGCACGCGAAGCAAGGCCCATCATCCGCTCTATGCCCGCCATCATCGCTGCGCGCTCGTGACCGAAACAGTCGAGCGCGCCGGCCATGATCAGGCTTTCAAAGACACGCTTGCCGACAAGCTTCGGATCGATGCGCTCGCAGAAGTCGGCGAGGCTGGCAAACGGCTTTTCCTCGCGCTTGGCAACGATGTGCTGCACCGCGGCCTCGCCCACGCCCTTGATCGCCGCAAGCGAGTAGAAGATCTTCTTTTCACCGACCTCGAAGTCACGGAAACTCGTCATGACCGATGGCGGCACGACATCGATGCCAAGGCGCATGGCGTCCTGACGGAAATCGTTCAGCTTGTCCGTATTGGACATATCGTAGGTCATCGAGGCCGCGAGGAACTCGACCGGGTAATGCGCCTTCAGATATGCCGTCTGGTAGGACACGATAGCGTAGGCTGCGGCGTGCGACTTGTTGAAGCCGTAGTCGGCGAATTTGGCGAGCAGATCGAAGATCGCATTGGCCTGCGGCTTGCTGACCTTCTTGTCCATGGCGCCAGTGACAAAGCGCTCGCGCTGCTTGTCCATCTCGGCGCGGATCTTCTTGCCCATGGCGCGTCGCAGCAGATCGGCTTCACCGAGCGAATAGCCCGACAGCACCTGCGCAATCTGCATGACCTGTTCCTGGTAAACGATAACCCCTTGGGTCTCCTTCACCAGATAGTCGATCATCGGATGGATCGAAGCGATCTCCTCCTCACCATGCTTGCGGGCGTTGTAGGTCGGGATGTTCTCCATCGGACCAGGGCGATACAGTGCCACCAGCGCGATGATATCCTCGACCTGGTCAGGCTTCATGCCGATCAGCGCCTTGCGCATGCCGGCACTTTCAACCTGGAAGATGCCGACGGTCTCGCCGCGCGACAGCATGGCATAGGTCAAGGGATCGTCGAGCGGGATCAATGCGAGATCGATGTCGACGCCGCGGCGGCTGATGAAATGAACGGCCTTCTGCAGGACGGTCAGCGTCTTCAGGCCAAGGAAGTCGAACTTCACCAGACCGGCCTGTTCGACATATTTCATGTTGAACTGGGTGACCGGCATGTCGGAACGCGGGTCTCGATACATCGGCACGAGTTCGGACAGCGGACGGTCGCCGATGACGATACCAGCGGCGTGCGTCGAGGCGTGGCGATAGAGGCCTTCGAGCTTCTGCGCCATGTCGAGCAGCGTCTGGACGATAGGCTCGCGCTCGGCCTCTTCGGCAAAACGCGGTTCGCCCTCGATCGCCTGTCCGAGCGTCACCGGATTGGCCGGGTTCTGCGGCACCATCTTGCACAGCTTGTCGACCTGGCCGTAAGGCATCTGCAGCACGCGGCCGACGTCGCGCAACACCGCGCGGGCCTGCAGCGTACCAAAAGTGATGATCTGGCCGACCTGGTCGCGGCCATATTTGCCCTGCACGTAGCGAATGACCTCTTCGCGCCGATCCTGGCAGAAGTCGATGTCGAAGTCGGGCATCGACACGCGGTCGGGATTGAGAAAACGCTCGAACAGTAGCGAGAAGCGCAGAGGGTCGACGTCGGTGATGGTGAGCGCGTAGGCCACCAGCGAGCCGGCACCCGAACCACGGCCGGGTCCTACCGGGATGCCTTGCTGCTTGCCCCATTTGATGAAGTCGGCAACGATCAGGAAGTAGCCTGGGAACTTCATGCGCTCGATGATGCCGAGCTCGTACTCCAGGCGTTCCTGGTACTGTTCGGGCGTATAGCCCGTCGACAGGCCACGCGTCTCCAGCCGCATGGCAAGGCCTTCACGGGCCTGACGGGACAGTTCCGCAGCCTCGGCGGCAACGGCCGCGTCGGCATCAGCGATATCGCCACCGGTGAAGCGTGGCAGGATCGGATTGCGGTTCTTGGGGTAGTAGGAACAGCGCCTGGCGATCTCGACCGTGTTGTCGATTGCTTCAGGCAGATCGGCAAAAAGCTCGCCCATCTCCTTCTGCGACTTGAGGAAATTGTCCGGCGTCAACCTGCGACGATTGTCCTCGGCGACGACCGAACCCTCGGCAATGGCGATGAGCGCATCATGGGCCTCGAAGTCGGCACGCTTGGCGAAAAACGCCTCGTTGGTGGCGACCAGAGGCAGATAGTGGCGATAGGCGAGCTCGATCGTTGCCGCCTCGATCATCCGGTCGTAGCCGGCCAGACGCTCGAGTTCGACGTAAAGCCGGTCGCCGAACATCTGTTTCATGGTCAGCAGGCGGCTTTCGGCAATTGCCGTGTGGTCGCTCTTGATCGCAGCACCGATCGGACCGCGCGGGCCACCGGTCAGGCAGATGATCCCTTCAGCCAGCCCGGCAACCCAATCAAGCTTGGCATGAACCGGCTCGCCGTTCGGGGTTTCGAGGTAGAGCCGACTGACCAGCCTGACGAGGTTCGCATAGCCGGTTTCGGTCGCGGCAATCAGAACGACTGGAAACAGGTCGAGTGCCTGTTTCCAGCCCTGGCCGCGCTGGGTGCTGTCGCCGCCGTCGGCGAAGTCGACGTCGACCTGGCAGGCGATCAATGGCTGCACGCCGTCCTTGGTCGCCTTCTGGGCAAATTCGAGCGCCCCGAACAGATTGTTGGTGTCGGCAACGGCGATGGCCGGCGCCTCGTCCTTGGCAGCGTGAGCGACGACCTTGTCGAGCTTGAGGGCGCCTTCGAGCAGCGAATAGGCAGAGTGAACGCGCAGATGAATGAACATCCGCTCGGAAGTGTCTGGCTTTTCAGCCCTTATGAGCGCTTCACGCTTCAGGGGATCGCGTGGGAGCCTGTCACTCGACATCGAATCGTCTGCCATTTACCTGGAAATTTCGGTGCCATGTTCGGCCACGCCAGCCACCATGTCCATCCCGCAAGGGGTCGCGCTGGAAACCGCTTGTGGAGTATCATCGCAACCGCCGCTTTGCGACCGCCGTGCGTCGCCTTGGCGGTTGAATGCATTGGCAAAACCTGAAACCTTGCCGCCGACATTTGCCCCCTGTTTGCTTGAAGGAACATCGCCATGAAAACCCGCGCCGCCGTAGCTGTTGGAGCCGGAAAGCCACTCGAGATCATGGAGGTCGACCTCGAAGGGCCGCGCGAGGGCGAGGTGCTGGTCGAGATCAAGGCGACCGGCATCTGCCATACTGACGAGTTCACTTTGTCGGGTGCCGACCCCGAAGGCATCTTCCCGGCCATTCTGGGCCATGAGGGTGCCGGTGTCGTCGTCGACGTCGGCAAGGGTGTGACCTCGCTGAAGAAGGGCGACCACGTCATTCCGCTCTATACGCCGGAATGCCGCTCATGCCCGTCATGTTTGTCGCGGAAAACCAATCTGTGCACCGCGATCCGCGCGACGCAGGGCCAAGGCCTGATGCCTGATGGTTCGAGCCGCTTCTCGATCGGCAAGGACAAGATTTTCCATTACATGGGCTGCTCGACATTCTCGAACTTCACCGTGCTGCCCGAGATCGCGCTGGCCAAGGTCAACCCGGACGCCCCGTTCGACAAGATCTGCTACATCGGCTGCGGCGTGACGACCGGCATCGGTGCCGTGATCAACACCGCCAAAGTCGAGATCGGTTCGACGGCCATCGTCTTTGGCCTCGGCGGCATCGGCCTCAACGTGCTGCAGGGCCTGCGCCTTGCCGGTGCCGACATGATCATCGGTGTCGACATCAACAATGACCGCAAGGCCTGGGGCGAAAAGTTCGGCATGACGCATTTCGTCAATCCGAAGGAGGTCGAGGGCGACATCGTTCCCTATCTCGTCAACATGACCAAGCGTGGTGCCGACCAGATCGGTGGTGCCGACTACACCTTCGACTGCACCGGCAACGTCAAGGTGATGCGCCAGGCACTTGAAGCCAGCCATCGCGGCTGGGGCGAGTCGATCGTTATCGGTGTCGCCGGTGCCGGCCAGGAGATCGCGACCCGTCCGTTCCAGCTGGTCACCGGCCGGACCTGGAAGGGCACCGCCTTCGGCGGCGCGCGTGGCCGCACCGATGTGCCGAAGATCGTCGACTGGTACATGGAGGGCAAGATCCTGATCGACCCGATGATCACGCACACGCTCAAGCTCGAAGACATCAACAAGGGCTTCGACCTGATGCATGCGGGCGAAAGCATCCGCAGCGTGGTCGTCTACTGATGAGCGGGATCGCATATGAGGTCGACGTCAGGGGGCTCGACGACCTGTCCCCGCGCGACCTCTATGCGATGCTGAAGATGCGGCTCGACGTCTTTGTCGTCGAGCAGAAATGCGCCTTCCCCGAAATGGACGGCAAGGATCCTGAGGCGCTCCACCTCAGGCTGCTCGCCGGCAAAGAGTTGCTGGCAAGCACGCGCATCATAGCCCCGTCCGGCTATGACGATCCGGCCTATATTGGCCGGGTCGTGGTCTCGCCTGATCATCGCGGCAAGCGGCTCGGCGACAAGCTGATGGTGGAATCGATCGCCGCCTGTGAGCGGCTGTTCCCGGGCCGGCCGATTGCCTTGTCGGCGCAGAGCCATCTCGAACGATTCTACGCGTCGTTCGGCTTCGATACGGTGTCGGAGGAATACCTGGAAGACGACATCCCGCATATCGACATGCTCAGGCCAGTCTCACGCGTTAACGACTGACGGGTTCAAGGGTTCATTCCAGCCAGGTCGTGTCGAAGGCGCCGGCGACATGCAGGTCGGTCGTTTCCAGCCGTCCGGGCCCGAGATTGGCGAATTTGTGCGGCGTGTTCGCCGGCGCGACCAGGATTTGCCCCGCCTCCGCTTCGATCGTCTCGTCGCCAACGGTGAACAACGCCCGGCCGACACGGACGATGAAGACTTCCGGATAAGGATGCGTGTGAAGTTTCGGTCCGCCGCCGACCTTGTCACTACTGAAGAACACGACAGAAACGTCCGCCCCGTAGGCAGCGCCCTGGAATTCACCGTGCCAGACATCGGGCATTTCAGCCCATTGTTCGCGATTGATCAGATGTGCCATGGTCGGGCTCCGTTCGACGCACCAGACCATAGCCAAAGATATCCTTTCCCGGAACAGCGCCTGAAATGACCGAAAACGCCCCGATCATCTACGTCGATGCCGACGCCTGCCCGGTGAAGGACGAAGTGGTGAAGGTCGCCGAACGGCTGGATCTTGTCGTGACCTTCGTGTCCAACGGCGGCCTGCGCCCGTCGCGCGATCCGATGATCCGCAATGTCGTGGTGTCAAAGGGTGCCGATGCCGCCGACGACTGGATCGTCGATAACGCGCGCACCAACGACATCGTCATCACGGCAGACATTCCGCTTGCCGCGCGCACCGTAGCCCTCGGCGCCCATGTGCTCGGTCCGACAGGCAAGCCGTTCACGCCGGAGACAATCGGCATGGCGGTCGCCATGCGTGATCTCAAGCAGCACCTGCGCGAGACAGGTGAGAGCAAGGGCTACAACGCCACCTTCTCACCCCAAGATCGGTCGCGCTTTCTCGGTGCCCTGGACCAGATGGCGCGGCGCGCGGTGAAGTCGGTGCAGGCGACATGAAGCCTTTCGGCCGCCACTTCATCTTCCTGGCAAGCGTCGGTGTGGGGGTCGTTGCGCTCGCCGTGGCAAAGCTGTTCCAGCATCCGCTCAGCTACAGCATCGCCGCCAATGCGTTCTTCGCCACTTACATACTGCTTGTCCTGCGTGAAATGCCGAGGCTGACGGCGGACTTCCTCAGCCGGCGCGCCCAGCAGGCCGATGAGCCGATCTGGATCATCTTCCTGGTGACCATCGGCATCGTCGCGGTGGCTGTCGGCTCGCTGTTCGTCCTGATGAACGCCAAGCAGGTCCCGCACCCCTATTGGCTGGCGTTTTCGCTGCTGTCGCTGCCGCTCGGCTGGCTGACCATCCACGCCATGGCGGCCCTGCACTACGCCCGTCTCTACTGGAAAGGCGATAGCAAGGCCGATACCCCGTCGACACGCAGCCGCAAACCTGTCGGCGGCCTGATCTTTCCCGGCACCGAACGTCCCTGCGGCTGGGACTTCCTCTATTTCGCCGTGGTCATCGGCATGACGGCGCAGACAGCCGATACCAACATCTCATCGACGCACATGCGCCAGGCAGCGCTGGTCCATTCGGTCCTGTCGTTCTTCTTCAACACCATCATCGTCGCCGCCGCCGTCAACCTGGTAGTCTCGCTCGCAAGCTGAAGCGGTTCACGCGAATATCATCGCGGCAGCGAAACAATTCCAGGCACCCAAGCGTAATCCTCAGCGAAGGGGCGTAAAATGGCGTCCCGCGATGGCCGATGCCACGGGAGATCAGGCGAGATGGAAAGCCATGCACGCAAAGTGCAGCAGGCGGATGATGGGCCTGCGTCGATCACTAACGGCGCGCTTGTCTACCGGCAGACACGCTGGACGCGCCTTACCCACTGGATCTGGGCGCTGGCACTGTTTTTCCTCCTGCTGAGCGGCCTGCAGATCTTTAACGCCCACCCCGCGCTCTACATCGGCAAGCAGTCCGGCTTCGCTTTCAGCAACGACGTCCTTGTTATTGGCGCCGAAAATAGTGCAACGGGTCCAGTCGGTTACACGACACTCCTCGGGAACAGGTTCGACACGACGGGCGTGCTTGGCCTGTCGGGGCCGACCGCCAATCCAAGCGCGCGCGCCTTTCCGGCATGGGCAACGATTCCGTCCGGCCAGGATCTCGCCACCGGCCGCGTCGTACACTTCTTCTTCGCCTGGGTGCTCTCAGGAACGCTGCTCGTCTGGCTCATCGCCAGCCTGTTCAACGGCCATCTGCGACGCGACCTGGTACCCAGCGTCGAAGATCTGCGCCGGCTGCCCAAGGACATCGCCGACCACGCCAGGCTGAGGTTCCACCATAGCCGTGACTACAACACGCTGCAGAAGCTGGCTTATGGCGGCGTGCTGTTCGTGCTTCTGCCGCTGATGATCATCACCGGCCTCGCCATGTCGCCAAGCATAAATGCGGCCGCGCCCTTCCTCGCCGACCTGCTTGGAGGACGCCAGACCGCGCGCACCATCCATTTCGTCACCATGGTGCTGCTTGTCGGCTTCTTCGTCATCCACATGCTGATGATCCTCGCGGCTGGCCCGATAAACGAACTGCGCTCGATCGTCACCGGCTGGTATCGCACCGATCCGCCGCAAGGCGACCCTCGCGAAGGGAGCGCCTGAGATGCCCAAGTTCCAGCTCAACCGCCGGCGCTTCCTCACCACAGCTACGCTCGGTGCATCGACGCTCGCGCTCTCAGGTTGCGACGCCTTCGACTTTCTCGCCGATCGCGACAATGGCGTGCGCAATGTCCTCGAGGGCGCCAACGACCTGACCTACCGCGTCCAGCGGCTGCTCGCCGGCCGCGACTCGCTGGCCCAGGAATTCACCGAATCGGACATTCGCCAGCCGCAACGTCCCAACGGCATCACCGCGCCCGATGACGGTGTCTACAAGGCCCTTCAGGCGGGCGATTTCGCCGACTGGCGGCTGGAAGTGACAGGGCTGGTCGAAAAGCCGTTGTCGATATCGCGCCAGCAACTGATGAACATGCCGTCCCGCACCCAGATCACGCGCCATGATTGCGTCGAGGGCTGGAGCTGCATCGCCAAATGGACAGGCGTGCCGATGGCGCTGGTGCTCGACGCCGCCGTGGTCAAGGCCAATGCACGCTATGTGGTGTTCCACTGCCTCGACACGATCGAGCGCAGCTTGTCGGGCGAAGTCAAATATTACGGCTCGATCGACCTGGTCGACGCGCGACACCCGCAGACGATCCTCGCCTATGGCATGAACGGCATGCCGCTGCCGGTCGAAAACGGCGCACCGCTTAGGGTGCGTGTCGAACGACAGCTCGGCTACAAGATGCCGAAATACATCCACAAGATCGAACTGGTCGACGGCTTCGATGCGATGGGCCTCGGCAAGGGCGGCTATTGGGAAGACCGCGGCTACGACTGGTATGGCGGCATCTGACCGAAAGCCGTCAGCGCCATTTATGATCACATCTTTTCAGTAGCTTGGCCGAATTTCCGGATCTTGCGATTGCACATCTGGGCTCGCTGGCCGATGCTCGCCCCCCTGCCGCCAGACAGCTTGCGGCCCAATCCAACACACGACAGGAGGCCCTTCTGGTGTCCGACACCACGAATATCTATGAACAGTCGCCCGATCTCGACACCATTGGCGGACGCCTGTCACGGGCCCGCGAAGCGAGCGGCTTGAGCGCTTCCGAACTTGCCTGGCGCCTTGGGGTCAAGACCGCCACAATCAGCGCCTGGGAGCGCGACCGCTCCGAGCCCGGCGCACATCGCATAGCCAAGCTGGCAGGCCTACTCGCCACCAGCATTTCCTGGATCCTGCACGGCGTCGGTCCCGCTCCGCACGAAGACGACCTGTCCGCTGCGTCGGTCTCGCTGCAGATGGAACGACTGCGACGGTTGCACCGCCAGACCGGCAATCTGATTGGCCAGCTCGAGCGCGACCTCCGCAAGCTGCAAAGTGCCGGGACCTGAGGCGGACCACCCGGAAGTATTGGTTGGGACTATCCATCCGGTGAATAAGCACTGCGCGGACAGGTGACAAAGTGTCGTCGGTGGGATATTGACGACTCGTCTGGGGCCTTTGCGGGCTCCACCTGTTTGCGGGAGAGAGCAGCGAAAGCTGACGCCGAAGGGGAAATCGCCCGAAATCTCTCAGGCAAAAGAACCGTAAACAGGAAGGACACTCTGGAAAGTCGGGACCTGGTCCCGCGCCGAAGGTGTAAGCGCTGCCGACAGAGTTCCGGAGCGCGAGTCTCTCAGGCTTCAGACAGAGGGGCACGGAATGGCCGCCACAGCGGCTGGACACGTGCGACTCTGGAGAAGACATGACGGGCGACCATACAAATCGACTACCCCTTGCAGATCTGCATACCGCTGCTGGCGCGCGCTTTGGCGCATTCGCCGGGTGGAACATGCCGCTGACCTATCCCGCCGGCGTGATGAAGGAGCACCTTCACACCCGCGAGCATGTCGGCCTGTTCGACATCTCCCATATGAAGCTGTTCCTGGTCACGGGATCGGGGGCCGCCGACCTCATCAACCGTGCCTGCCCGCTCGATGCGCGCGCGCTCGATATCAGGCAGTCGAAGTACACCTTCTTCCTGACCGAGACCGCCGGCATCATCGACGACCTGATCATCACCCGCCTCGGCGATGAGCGCTTCATGGTGGTGGCCAACGCCGGCAACGCCGTAACCGACGAGGCGCATCTGCGCGCGCTCGCCACGGATTTCGACGCGACCATCGAGCCGCTCGACCGCGTTTTCATCGCGATCCAGGGTCCGGAAGCAGCCGCAGTGCTTGGCAAGGCCGGTATCGCCACCGATGAACTGCTCTTCATGCAGGGCTTCGAACCTCGCGCAAACTGGTTCATGAGCCGCTCGGGCTACACCGGAGAGGACGGTTTCGAGATCGGCCTGCCGGAGGCCGACGCACGCGAACTGCTGGGCAAGATTCTGGCAGACGAGCGCGCCATGTGGATCGGCCTTGCCGCCCGCGACAGCCTGCGCCTCGAAGCCGGGCTCTGCCTGCATGGCAACGACATCACCCCCGACAACGACCCTGCAAGTGCCGGCCTGATGTGGGCGATCCCCAAGGACCTGCGCGCAGACGGCGGCTTTATCGGCCGCGCGGCACTTGCCGCGATCCTCGCCGACGGTGCTGTTGAAAAGCGCGTCGGCCTGAAGCCTGAAGGCCGCCAGCCGGTGCGCGCCGGCGCTGAGTTGTTCGATGCCGACGGCAAGCTGATCGGCCGCGTCACCTCGGGCGGCTTTGGCCCGTCGGCCGGCTTCCCGGTCGCCATGGGCTATGTCTCCGCGTCGCTGGCCAAGGCCGGCACCCGTGTCTTCGCCGACGTCCGCGGTACCAAGGTCCCCGTCGACGTCCATTCTCTTCCCTTCACGCAGCATCGCTACCGCAAAGGATAATTTCCATGACCAAGACCTATTTCACCGAAGACCACGAGTGGATCCGCGTTGAAGGCGACATCGCTACCGTCGGCATTACCGACTACGCCCAGGAACAGCTTGGCGACCTGGTCTTCGTCGACCTGCCGGAAGCCGGCCGCAAGCTCGCCAAGGGCGACGTCGCCGTGGTCGTCGAGTCGGTCAAGGCCGCCTCGGACGTCTATGCGCCGATCGACGGCGACATCACCGAAGCCAATGCAACGCTCTCATCCGACCCGGCGCTCGTCAATTCGGCTGCCACCGGCGACGGCTGGCTTTGGAAGATGAAGATCGCCAATGCGGGCCAGCTCGACGGCCTTATGGATGAAGCGGGCTACAAAGCCCATATCGGTTGACAGGATCGCCTGAGATGACCACCGCACCCTATCCCTTTTCGGCCCGCCACATCGGGCCTGGCCCAAAACAAACCCGCGCCATGCTCACGGCCATCGGCGTACCCTCCGTGGAAACGCTGATTTCGCAGGCCGTGCCGAAGTCGATCCGGCTCGACCGCCCGCTCAACCTGCCGGCGCCGGCGAGCGAACATGAAGCGCTTGCCGAGCTCGGCGAGAAGATGGGCCGCAACAAGGTGCTGAAGAGCTTCATTGGTGCCGGCTATCACGGCGTCAACGTGCCTCCGGTCATCCAGCGCAACCTGTTCGAGAACCCGGCCTGGTACACCGCTTACACGCCTTACCAGGCCGAAATCAGCCAGGGCCGCCTGGAGCTCCTGTTCCACTTCCAGACGCTGGTCGCCGAACTGACCGGCCTGCCGGTCGCCTCCGCCTCGCTGCTCGACGAAGCAACCGCCGTTGCCGAAGCTGTCGGCATCGCGCTGCGCCATCACCGCGACAAGCGCAGCCGCGTCGCCATTGCCGGTGCCGCACATCCGCAGGTCCTCGACGTCGTTCGTACCCGCGCCGAGCCGCTTGGCACCGAGATCGACGGCGAGACCATCGACGACAACACGGCAGCGCTGATCGTTTCCTGGCCCGACACCAACGGCGTCTATGGCGACCACACCGCGGCGATCGAGAAGGCCAAGGCCGTCGGCGCCATCGTCATCTTCGTCTCGGATCCGCTCAGCCTGACCGTCACCGATACGCCTGCGAGCCTTGGCGCCGACATCGCCGCAGGGTCGATGCAGCGCTTTGGCGTGCCGATGGGCTTTGGCGGTCCGCACGCAGCTTACTGCGCCGTCTCCGACAAGCTGACCCGCTTGATGCCGGGCCGCCTCGTCGGCCAGTCGGTCGACAGCAAGGGTCGCCCCGGCTACCGCCTCGCACTGCAGACCCGCGAGCAGCATATCCGCCGTGACAAGGCGACGTCGAACATCTGCACCGCACAGGCCCTGCTCGCTAACATGGCGGCATCCTATGCCATCTGGCACGGCTCGGTCGGCCTGCAGGCGATCGCCGAGCGGGTCCACGCGCTGGCCAGCCGTCTTGCCGAGAGCCTGAAGGCCGCCGGCCTGTCAGTGCTTGGCGACAAGCGCTTCGACACCGTCACCATCGCAGCCAAGGGCAAGGCAGAGACCTTTGCCGCCGAGGCCGAGAAAACCGGACGCCTGCTGCGTGTCATCGACGCCGACCATGTCTCGGTCGCCTTCGACGAGACCTCGACCGCTGCAGATCTCGAAGCAATCGCTGCCCTGTTTGGCGCAAAGGTCGTACCCGAAGCCAAGCGCTCACTTCCGGGCAATCCGCGCGGCAAGGATTTCCTGACGCAGCCGGTGTTCCACCAGAACCGCTCGGAAACCGACATGATGCGTTTCCTGCGCAGGCTGGCTGACAAGGACCTGGCGCTCGACCGCGCGATGATCCCGCTCGGCTCCTGCACCATGAAGCTCAATGCAGCTGCCGAGATGATGCCGGTCAGTTGGCCGTCGGTCGCCAACCTGCATCCGTTCGCGCCGACCAGCCATTCGCTCGGCTATCGCGCGATGACCGACGACCTCGAGGCATGGCTGTGCGAGATCACCGGCTTCGACGCGGTCAGCCTGCAGCCGAATGCCGGCAGCCAGGGTGAATATGCGGGCTTGCTCGCCATACGCCGCTATCACCATTCGCGTGGCGAGACGCAGCGCAACATCTGCCTCATCCCGTCCTCGGCGCATGGCACCAACCCGGCCAGTGCGGCGATGGCCGGCATGGACGTGGTAGTCGTGCACTGCCTCGAAGACGGCGACATCGACGTCACCGATCTCAAGGTGAAGGCCGAGCAGCACGCCGACAAGCTCGCGGCGCTGATGTTCACCTACCCGTCGACGCATGGCGTGTTCGAGGAAGGCGCACGCGACATCTGCGAGATCGTGCATGCCCATGGTGGCCAGGTCTATTTCGACGGTGCCAACCTGAACGCTATGGTCGCGCTTTCGCGGCCGGCTGACATCGGTGCCGACGTTTGCCACATGAACCTGCACAAGACCTTCTGCATTCCGCATGGCGGCGGCGGCCCCGGCATCGGCCCGATCGGCGTCAAGTCGCACCTCGCGCCATTCCTGCCCGGCCACGTCGAAATCGGCAGCGCGCATGCTGTCTCTGCGGCCCCCTTCGGCAGCGCCTCGATCCTGCCGATCACCTGGATGTACATCCGGATGATGGGCGCTTCGGGCCTCAAGCAGGCGACGGAAACGGCGATCCTCAATGCAAACTACATCGTCAGCAAACTCGAGGCGCACTATCCCGTGCTGTTCAAGGGCAAGAACGGCCGTGTGGCGCATGAGTGCATCCTCGACACCCGCGTGCTCAAGGAGCGTGCCGGCATATCGGTCGAGGACATCGCCAAGCGCCTGATCGACTACGGCTTCCATGCACCGACCATGTCGTGGCCGGTGGCCGGGACGCTGATGGTCGAGCCGACCGAGTCCGAGCCGAAGCACGAGATCGACCGTTTCTGCGAAGCGATGATCGCCATCGCCAACGAAGCGGCAAAGGTCGAAAAGGGCGAGTGGCCGAAGGACGACAATCCGCTGGTCAATGCGCCGCACACGGCGACCGAGACGCTGGCCGGCGAGTGGAAGCATCCCTACTCCCGTCTGGAAGCGGCCTATCCCGGCGGCGATCCCGACACTGTCGCCAAGTACTGGCCGCCGGTGTCGCGCATCGACAACGTCGCGGGCGACCGCAACCTGGTCTGCGCCTGCCCGCCGCTGAGCGAGTACCTCGGCGCCGCCGAGTAAACTGACCGGCGAACACCTTCCTCGGCGGCGCACCTCACGGGCGCCGCCGATAGCATTTAGTTTGTGCGACTGTGCCCTACGCTTCTCTCGGAGACGGCCTTATTCCTAGGCCAGCGATCAGGCAAAAGACCAATGCGGTCAAACCGCCTATCACCGCGAAAATCGCGGAGAACACAACACTTACCGACAGCACGGGCACATGGTCTGCTGGGTCAACGACCCAGGGAAAAATGACGCCGGCAGCCGCTCCCGCAACCAGCGCCCAAGCGATGCAGTTCAGCCCCGTCAGTTTTTGTCTGAAGTAAAGAACAGCAACGATCGGCATACCGATGCCAATGCTTGTGGGGTAGTTCATCACCATCAGCACCAGAATGCTGAGCAGATGCTTTTCCATGTGTCCGGGGCCGGAATAGGGATAGCCCGAGCCGAGAAGCATGCAGACGCCGTAAAGAACTGGTGCAGCTGCTGGTGCCAGCATAATTGCCAGCCAGATTCGCCGTTTTAGTACCACGTGCAAGCTGGCCCTCAAATTACATCGTACAGATACACAAAGACAACTCTACCGGCTCGACAAGCAACAATTGAAAACCAATAAAAATTCCTATGCCATTGTGCGCAATAAATAAAAACCCATCACCACTAATCTTACTGGAAGATACAATATATACTCGCATCTGCAAGATCGTAAAGCGGTCGAAGCGTCGCCAACTCGGTCAGGCGAACAGCAGCTCAGGCTCGCGGTAGGCCCCGTTGTCGGCGGTCTCGGCTGTGGCGACGCGGTTGCGGCCTGCACGCTTGGCCACATAGAGAGCCGCGTCGGCGCCGAGCAGCAGTTGCTCCAGGCTTCTGGCCTCGTCGTCTCCGAAACAGACACCGACGCTGACGGTGCTCCTCAGCGGGCCAAGCTTGGTGCCGACGACCTCGGCGCCAAAGGACGCGCCGATCTTGCGCAGTGTCTCGTAGACCTCCAGCGCACTCATTCCCGACATGACGATGGCGAACTCCTCGCCGCCGAGGCGAAAGCCCTCGACGCCGTGCCGGGACTGGCGCCGCACGACATCTGCAAAGCGCTGCAGCACCCGGTCGCCCACGGCATGGCCGAAGACGTCGTTGGTGCGCTTGAAATGGTCGAGGTCGACCATGGCCAGTGCCATGCCAGGGCTGAAGCGGGTGCCATCGTGGAGGGAACTGAGCGCGCGCCGGTTCATCAGCCCCGTCAGCGGGTCGGTAAGCGTTTCCTCGGTCAGCCTGCTTTGC
Source organism: Aminobacter aminovorans (assembly GCF_900445235.1). NCBI lineage: Bacteria > Pseudomonadati > Pseudomonadota > Alphaproteobacteria > Hyphomicrobiales > Phyllobacteriaceae > Aminobacter > Aminobacter aminovorans. The sequence continues at coordinate 3,419,105 of NZ_UFSM01000001.1, forward strand.
GTTCTCAAATGGTGGAACGAGATGGTGAGCGCGCCAAGCGCCGTCATGCAGGCAACAACGACCACCGTGTTGACGTCCTCGGCCCAGTTCCTGGGTACCGTGCCGAGCACCCACTGCTTCTGCTGCACGATGACGAAGGCACACAGGGCAAAGGAAATTGCGCTGCTGCCGGTGAGCAGCGAGACCGGGGCCAGCACGCGGCGGTCGACCTCCGTGCTTGTCCAGAACGCGGTCGCGGTCATGACGAGGATGGCTGTTACTGCCGAATAGGCGATGACGAAGCCGACGCCGTCGAACCCGGCGGCGGTGACCACGACTGTCAGGGCGATGATCGCGATAATTGGCAGGGCTGCCGGTTTCGACCAGCCACGCTCGATATACTGGTCGGCGGAGGTAAAGACGACGAAGAAGCCGGCGACGAGCAGCGCCAGCATGCCCTGCCCAAGCCATGGCGAGGCATATTGGCCGTAGAGCCAAAAGGCGATGACATGGCTGACGAGAAGTAGTATCCCCACCGCCATCGTGAGCACGAAACGGGACTGACGCGCCGTCAGCCAGATCGCGACGAGCGTTCCGCTCAGACACGCACCCGACAGGGCCGTGGCGAGCAACAAGGAACCGAAGTCAAGCACGGGGGCGCGGCCTTCCTGATGTCCGAATGTTCGGGCAGCAGATATTGGACATTCCGGGTTAGCCGCAACCTTACATAGCCGCCGCCATCGCCGCCTGAGCGCTGCGACTTCGGATAGCGTTTACGAATGGTTGCGCCAACCCTGCCAATTCGGGCATATCGAACTGGCAGTGTACGAACAGATCAGGAACTGTTGCCGGACCGGCAAAACTGGCAAACTCGACAAAGTGATTCGCAGCGCGGAAAAACCGTATTGAGCATGGACGACAACAGCGACCTTTTCGGCAATCTCGGCAGTCAGCCTGCGCGCCCCGTTTCACGCCCTGTCGACCCGCTGGTCGCGGCGGCCGCGGCAGCGAAGCGGCCTGCTCCGACAAAGGACGCCAGCGACAGTTATAATGCGTCCGACATCGAGGTTCTCGAAGGCCTGGAGCCCGTCCGCCGTCGTCCAGGTATGTATATCGGCGGCACCGACGAAAAGGCGCTGCACCATCTCTTCGCCGAAGTCATCGACAACTCGATGGATGAGGCGGTGGCCGGCCATGCGACTTTTATCGAGGTCGAGCTCGACGCCGAGGGTTTTCTCACTGTCACCGACAACGGCCGCGGCATTCCGATCGATCCGCACCCCAAGTTCAAGAACAAGTCGGCGCTCGAGGTCATCATGACCACGCTGCATGCCGGCGGCAAGTTCGACTCCAAGGTCTACGAGACCTCGGGCGGTCTGCACGGTGTCGGTGTCTCCGTCGTCAACGCGCTCTCCGACCAGCTCGAAGTCGAGGTCGCGCGCAATCGCAAACTGTTCCGTCAGCGTTTTTCACGCGGCGTCCCGCAGGGCGGACTGGAAAGCCTCGGCGACGTCCAAAACAGGCGCGGCACCAAAGTGCGGTTCCATCCCGACCCCGACATCTTCGGCAAGGGCGCGCATTTCCTGCCGGCCCGCATCTACAAGATGGCGCGCTCCAAGGCCTATCTGTTCGGCGGCGTCGAAATCCGGTGGAGCTGCGATCCGGCACTCATCAAGGAAAAGGGTGAAACGCCTGCAAAGGCCGTGTTCCATTTCCCTGGCGGTCTCGGCGACTATCTCAAGGCCTCTCTCGGCAACGAGATGCAGGTCACCCGCGAAATCTTCTCGGGCAAAAGCGAGAAGCAGAGCGGCCACGGATCGGTCGAATGGGCTGTCACCTGGTTCGGCGGCGACGGCTTCATCAATTCCTATTGCAACACCATCCCGACCGGTGACGGCGGCACCCATGAGATGGGTTTCCGCAATATTCTGACCCGCGGCCTGCGCGCCTATGCCGATCTCGTCGGCAACAAGCGCGCCTCGATCGTCACCAGCGAAGACGTGATGATCTCCGCTGCCGGCATGCTGTCGGTGTTCATCCGCGAGCCGGAGTTCGTCGGCCAGACCAAGGACAAGCTGGCGACCGTCGAGGCGATGCGCATCGTCGAAACGGCGATCCGCGATCCGTTTGATCACTGGCTCGCCGACAATCCACAGGAAGCTTCCAAGCTGCTCGACTGGGTAATCGCCCGCGCCGACGAGCGTGTGCGCCGCCGCCAGGAAAAGGAAGTGTCGCGCAAGAGCGCGGTGCGCAAGCTGCGCCTTCCCGGCAAGCTGGCCGACTGCACGCAGAATGCGGCAGCAGGTGCCGAACTGTTCATCGTCGAGGGCGACTCGGCAGGTGGCTCGGCCAAGCAGGCACGCGACCGCTCGATGCAGGCGATCCTGCCGCTGCGCGGCAAGATTCTCAACGTTGCCAGCGCCGGCAACGACAAGCTGGCGTCCAACCAGCTGATCGGCGACCTGATCCAGGCGCTCGGCTGCGGTACGCGCTCGAAATACCGTGAGGAAGACCTTCGCTACGACCGCGTCATCATCATGACCGACGCCGACGTCGACGGTGCCCACATCGCCTCTCTGCTGATCACCTTCTTCTACCAGGAGATGCCGGCGCTCGTTAGAGGCGGCCACCTCTATATGGCGGTGCCGCCGCTTTATTCGATCCGGCAAGGCGGCAAGGTGGCTTACGCCCGCGACGACGCCCACAAGGACGAGTTGCTGAAGAGCGAATTCACCGGGCGCGGCAAGATCGAGATCGGCCGCTTCAAGGGCCTTGGCGAGATGATGGCCGCGCAGCTCAAGGAAACCACGATGGACCCGAAGAAGCGCACGCTGCTGCGTGTCGAGGTCAATGAGAGCGAAGATGACACCAAGAGTGCCGTCGACGCGCTGATGGGCACCAAGCCGGAGCTGCGCTTCCGCTTCATCCAGGAACGCGCCGAATTCGCCACTGCGGACGCGCTCGACATCTGATCCGAATTCTTGATCGAGACCGGCCCCCCCTCAGGCTGCCGCTATCGCCAGAGCATGGCCGCGGGCGTTTTCACGCAGGGCTTCGAGGTGGATCGACTTCACCAGCCCAGCCATCTCGCCTTCGGCTGCCTGGCCGCCCAGTTCCTTGAGCATCAGCCAGCTGACTTCCTGGGCGCCGGCAACACGGCGGCCATTGGCAACCTCCCGCCAGATCTTCAGCGCCCGCAGGATGATCGCGTGCGTCGCATCGGCAAGGCCGGCGGAGCGGAACAGGGCGGTCAGCGCGACATCCTGGCCGGCAGACAGCAGCGCCCTCACCCGTGGCTCATCGCGACCGGTCAAGACGACCAGCGCCGCGCCGAAGAAATCGACCTTGCCGTGGGCAAGAATGCGGATGATGAAGCTCGCGGTCAGGTCACCGCGCAGCCTGAGGTGCTCTACCAGCGCCAAATGTTCGTTGGCTCGGGTACCTTCGATCAGCGTCAGCGAAGACTTGACGCAGGCGTCGCGCGTCACCTTTTCGGCGCGTGCGGCCCCCATCAATGCCATGACAAAGGGCGAGGCCTTCAAGGCTTCGCCGAGCTTGACCAGCAGCAGGTGCCGGCAATCGGACGGCAGGCGCGGATCGGCGACCAGAGCTTCGCGCACGCGGGGATCGTGACCAAAGCGCTCGGCCATGCGGCGGAAGCTCAACGAGGCGATGTCGGCGCCATAGTTGTGCAGGAGGACGACGCAGGCTTCCGCCTCGCCGACTTCGGCGATCGCGGCCGAAAGCGACATCGACACGACCGACCGGTCGGCAACGAGTTTCTGGATGGCGCTTGAGCCCGACGCGACGCGGTCGATGAGATCGGCGTCGGTCAGCAAGGGCGAACGCGCAAGAACCACGCCCGCGACGTCCGGCTGGTCGGCGGCCAAGGCTGCGATGATCTGGAGCGGTGCGTGGATGCTCATCGAAAGCGCCTCGGCCAACGCCTGGCGCACCTTCGACGATGGATCATCGAGCAGCAGCGTAAGTGCCGCTTCGGCGGCACAACGATCTTCGAACGGCATCTCGCGATTGACATAGGCGCTCGCCAGGGCCCTAGCCGCGGCTGCCCGTTCACCCACCTTGGCTGTGTCTATCCATTTCAGAAAATGCGAAACGACCATCCGCTCTTCTTCGCCCCTGGCCACAAGCGCCCAAACCCAGTGACGACCCTAGGAAGAAAAGGTTTACGAACGGTTCACCATGTTCGTTAACCCGCTTGCCGGGCAGCGAGGCAGCGCCTATCAAATCCGCACAACAGGAGGAGTTGCCGATGGCTGGACTGTATCTCGAAGAATTCGTCGTCGGCCAGGTGATCCGGCATCAGCTTACCAAGACCGTTACCGAGAGCGACAACATGTTCTTCTCGACGATGACGCTCAACCCGCAGCCGCTGCATATCGACTTCGATTTCGCCGCCCGGAGCGAATGGGGCAAGCCGCTGGTCAACTCGCTGTTCACGCTCGGCCTGATGATCGGCATTTCCGTGCACGACACCACGCTCGGCACCACCATCGGCAATCTCGGCATGACCGAGACCACCTTCCCGCACCCGGTCTTTCACGGCGACACGATCCGCGTCGAGACGGAGGTGCTTTCGGTGCGCGAATCGAAATCGAAAACCGATCGCGGGATCGTCGAATTCCTGCATCGCGCCTATAATCAGGACGGCGCGCTCGTTGCCAAATGCCAGCGCCAGGCGATGATGAAGAAGAAGGCGGCCTGATGCGCTCGCTGCTGTTCGTTCCTGGCGATTCCGAAAAAAAGCTCGAACGCGGTTTTTCGTCCGGCGCCGACGTCGTCATCGTCGATCTCGAGGATTCGGTCTCACCTGACAACAAGGCGCATGCGCGCGGCGTCGCCGCCAACTTCATCGCCAGCAAGCGCAACGAGACCCAAGCGTCGATCTACGTTCGCGTCAACGACCTCACGACCGGGCTCACCGATGACGACCTCAGGGCGATCGTGCCGATCGCACCCGACGGCATCATGCTGCCGAAATCGAATTCAGGCGCCGACGTCCAGCATCTCTCCACCAAACTTCGTGTGCACGAGGCGGAAAACGGCCTGCCGGACGGTGCCATCAGAATCATCCCGATCATCACGGAAACAGCAAGCGGCGTGCTGGCGACCGCAAGCTACGTCGGAGCGAGCGCCCGGGTCGCCGGACTGACCTGGGGCGCGGAGGACCTTTCGGCGGCCATCGGCGCGCGCGCAGCGCGTGACAGCGACGGCCGCTACACCGACGTGTTCCGACTGGCGCGGGCCATGACCGTGCTGGGTGCGGCAGCGGCCGACGTTGCCGCCATTGATACCGTCTTCGTCAATTTCAGGGATGGCGAAGGCCTGCGCGCCGAGTGCCTCGACGCCGAACGTGACGGCTTCACCGCCAAGATGGCGATCCACCCCGACCAGGTCGCGGTCATCAACGAGGCGTTCACGCCGACCGCCGAGGCGGTGACCCGTGCAGCTTCCGTCGTCAGCGCTTTCGAGGAGGCAGGCAATCCGGGCGTGGTCGGCATCAACGGCAAGATGTACGACAGGCCGCATCTGAGGCTCGCCCAGCGCCTGCTGGCCCGGGCGCGCGCCGCCGGTGTCATTGGCTGAGGCTCAGTCTTCCCACCGCGGCCGCCGCATCGAGAAGATAGCGTCGATCGTCGAATAATCCATGTAGCCGAGGCGCGAGACGTTGCCGGCCCTGACGACATCGAACAGTCCGTCGGTCAGATAGGCTTCGTCGATATGGATGCCGACGACCTCGCCTATGACGACGATGGCGCCGGTCTCCTGGCCATTCAGGCCCTTGGGCCGGAAGATCTCGGTGACTTTGCATTCCAGTGCCGCGGGCGCTTCAGCAACGCGCGGCGGGGCGACAAGCTGCGATGGCGCCGGTGTCAGCCCGGCATAGTCGAACTCGTTGACACCGCGCGGCGCGTTGACCGAGCTCTTGTTCATCTTCTCCGCAAGGTCGCGCCCGACGAGATTGGCGACGAACTCCCTGGTTTCGCCGGCAAAGGTTGCACTGTCCTTTTGTCCCTCGGAGGAGAACCAGACCAGCGGCGGCTTGCCGGACAGCGCATTGAAGAACGAATAAGGGGCGAGGTTGACCGCCCCATCCTTCGCGATTGTCGAAATCCAGCCTATCGGCCGCGGCGACACCAGCGCCTTGAATGGATCATGCGGCAGGCCGTGGCCATTCGACGGCTCGTAGAACACCTGGGCTAGCCCTCCCACGGCCCGGAATAGTCGGAAGTGAGTTTCGCCACGTCAGGACGCGGGCGCTCCTGTCCGGCGCCGTCATAAGAGCCGATGTGGATGAAGCCAATGACGCGCTCATGCGGCGCGAGCCCGAGCAGCGCCCGCCCCTCGTCGCAATCCGAGTACCAGTTGGTGATCATGTTGGTGCCATAGCCCAGAGCGTTGGCGGCAGTGATCAGGTTCATCGCGGCCATGCCACCCGACAGGAACATTTCCCACCCGGGGATCTTGGGATGCTCCTTGGGGCTCGACACGACTCCGATGACCAGCGGCGCGCGCGAAAAGCGGGCGAGTTCCTGGTTGCGCCGGCCTTCCGGCAGCGGCCCTTCCCGACGCTCGGCCAAGTCAGCCAGCTTCTGGCCGATCTCGATGCGTGCATCGCCGCGATAGAGGATGAAGCGCCAGGGCTCCAGCCGGCCGTGGTCCGGCACGCGGCTTGCGGCGGCCAGAATGATCGCGATCTCGGCGTCGGACGGTGCCGGTGCACGCAGTTCGGGGATCGGCGCGGAATTGCGGTTGAGCAGGAAGTCGATGATCGGCGATGTCACGGCGCGGGCACTCCTTGAATGTTGGGCTGAAGCGCCTGTCCGTAAATGGTGGCTGCTCTGGCATCGGCGCAGTGCGGTTGAGAATCCATCGCGCCGGAATAGCCTTGAAATTGCCACCGCCTTGGGCTTCAAACAAGGGATGTCTAGGGGACGCTTCCGCTTTTTCGCGCCGATTCTGGTTGCCGCGCTGTTTACAGTGCAGCCTGCGGCCGTTTTCGCGCAGGACGGAGCCGCGGCCATCGATGGCCTGAGCCTTCCCGGCATATCGAGTTTTGCCTCGCCGCGCGGCGACGAGCCGCTGGCGACGGGTGCGCTTGGCGAAATCACGCTGACCGCGCAACTGACCGACAAGGGCAGCGACATCGGCCGTGGCCTGGTCTGGCGCGTGTTCAGCCCCGAGGCTGGACCTGACGGCAAGCTGCCTCTGGTGGCCTCGGCCCAAGGCGGCACCAGCATGTTCCAACTGCCGCCCGGCAGCTACCTCGTCCATGCCTCCTACGGCCGTGCCGGCGCCACCAAGCGCATCACCGTCGGCAAGCAGGGCAAGCGCGAGAGCCTCGTGCTCGATGCCGGCGGCCTCAAACTCGACGCTGTCCTTTCCGGCGGCGTTCGAATCCCGCCGGCCAAGCTCAAATTCTCGATCTTCGAGGCCGACGCTGGCAGCGATGGCGAACGTGCGCTGATCATCCCCAACGTCGCGCCGAATTCGGTGGTACGGCTCAATTCCGGCACCTATCACGTCGTCTCGACCTATGGCAGCGTCAACGCCGTCATCCGCTCCGACATCCGTGTCGAAGCCGGCAAGCTGACCGAAGCGACGGTCGAGCACCGCGCCGCCGACGTGACCTTCAAGCTGGTGCGCGAAGCCGGCGGCGAGGCCATTGCCGACACATCCTGGTCGGTACTGACAGAATCCGGCGACCCGCTGCGCGAAGCGGTGGGCGCGTTTGCCTCGATGGTGCTCTCGGAAGGCGACTACACCATCATCGCCAAGAACCGCGACCGCATCTACCAGCGCGACTTCACCGTCGTTGCCGGCCGCAACCAGGACGTCGAAGTCGTCGCCTCCGAAGATGCCGCGATCGACCCCAACGAAGGCGCCGACTAGGCTTCAGCAAGTCGTCTGACTTCCGGACCTCTGAACCGAAAAGGGCGGCATCGAGCCGCCCTTCTTGCTAGTCTCAGGCTGTAGGCCCGTTTATCTCAGGCGGTAAGCGCGCGGCGCCTGTCCGGCGTCATCGCCTCGTCAACGAGGGCTGCGACGGCTTCGTCGAGGCCCATCGACACCTGGTCGCGCGAACCGAGACGGCGGACATTGACTGTCGCCTCCTCAGCCTCGCGCTTTCCGCAGACGAGAATGACCGGGACCTTGGCCAGCGAATGCTCGCGGACCTTGTAGTTGATCTTCTCATTGCGCAGATCGACCTCCGCCGACAGGCCGGCAGCCTTGAGCTTGGCCGCGACCGAACGCGCATAGTCGTCGGCGTCAGAGGTGATCGTCGTCACCACCACCTGCTGCGGCGCGAACCACAGCGGGAAGTGGCCCGAATAGTTCTCGATCAGGATGCCGAGGAAACGTTCCATCGAACCACAGATGGCGCGGTGGACCATGACCGGCTGCTTCTTCTCGGAATCCGAGCCGATGTAGAAGGCGCCGAAGCGTTCGGGCAGGTTGAAATCGACCTGGGTCGTTCCGCACTGCCATTCGCGGCCGATCGCATCACGCAGGACGTATTCAAACTTGGGGCCGTAGAAGGCACCCTCGCCCGGATTGATCGACGTCTTGATGCGGTTGCCGGACTGCGCTTCGATGGTCTTGAGCACGTTGCCCATGATCTCTTCTGCGTGATCCCATGCCTCGTCGGAGCCGACGCGTTTGTCGGGCCTTGTCGACAGCTTCACCGAAATCTCGTTGAAACCGAAATCGGCATAGGTCGACAGGATCAGGTCGTTGATGCGCAGGCACTCAGCGGCGAGTTGTTCCTCGGTGCAGAAGATATGCGCGTCGTCCTGGGTGAAGCCGCGCACACGCATCAGCCCGTGCAGCGCGCCCGACGGCTCATAGCGATGGACATTGCCGAATTCGGCAAGCTTGACCGGCAGGTCGCGATACGACTTCAGCCCATGCTTGAATATCTGCACGTGGCCCGGGCAGTTCATCGGCTTCAGCGCAAAAACGCGGTCGTCGTCGGTGTCGTCACCGGCAACCGTCACCTTGAACATCGCGTCGCGATACCAGCCCCAGTGGCCCGAGGTCTCCCACAGGCTCTTGTCGAGCACCTGCGGCGCATTGACCTCCTGATAGCCCTGCTGGTCGAGCCGGCGGCGCATGTAGCTGACGAGGTTCTGGAACATCTTCCAGCCCTTGGCATGCCAGAAAACGACGCCCGGACCTTCCTCCTGGAAGTGGAACAGGTCCATCTCACGGCCGAGGCGGCGGTGGTCGCGCTTCTCAGCCTCTTCCAGCATATGGAGATACTGGTCGAGCTGCGCCTGGTCAGCCCAGGCCGTGCCGTAGATGCGCGTCAGCATCGGGTTGTTGGAATCGCCACGCCAATAGGCACCGGCGACCTTCATCAGCTTGAAGGCGCTGCCGATCTGGCCGGTCGAGGCCATGTGCGGGCCACGGCACAAATCGAACCAATCGCCCTGGGCGTAGATGTTGAGGTTCTGATCCTCAGGGATCGCATCGATCAGTTCGAGCTTGTAGGCCTCGCCCTTGTCGCGGAACACCTGCTTGGCCTTGTCGCGGGACCAGACCTGTTTGGTGAACGGCTTGTTGCGGCCGATGATCTCGCGCATCTTCTTTTCGATCGCCGGAAAATCCTCGGGCGTGAAAGGCTCGTTGCGGGCGAAATCGTAATAAAAGCCGTTGTCAATGACAGGGCCGATGGTGACCTGGGTTCCGGGCCACAGCTCCTGCACGGCTTCCGCCAGCACATGCGCGGTGTCGTGGCGGATCAGCTCGAGCGCGCGCGGGTCGTCGCGGGTCACGATCTCGACCTTGCCGGACTTGCCGAGCGGGTCGGAAAGGTCGCGCACGGTGCCGTCGACGGCATAGGCCACGGCCTTCTTGGCCAGCGACTTCGAGATCGACTCGGCGAGTGCAGCACCGGTCATCGCCGCGTCGTAGTCGCGGACGGAACCATCGGGAAATGTCAGGGAAACGGAATTCGACAAAGCTCTTCTCCTATCCAGTCCCGCAAACGAGCGCGGGTGGTTAAAAACCGGAAGCGTCCGGCAGCGAGGGGTCTTTTAGGGGGAGTTTTCGGGCTCGTAAAGCCAAACAGCGGCGCTTCGAGCGCCGCTGTTGTCATATCAGAGCAGCGTAGGGCCTAGTTGGCTAGCTTAATCAGCCCCGGCAGGTCGACGAGGAAGTTGGCGCGTACCTTGGGCCCGAGGAGTACCGGGCTCTTACCCTCGTTGACGAACAGCCGGGCAAAGATGACCTTTCGTCCGTCCTTTTCGGCCCAGCCGACGAACCAGCCGAACGGCCTGTTGCGATTTTGGGCGCCGGCCTTGTTGGTCAACCAACCTGTGCCGGTCTTGCCCTGGACCTTCCAGTCGCCGGCGTCGAACGCCGGCAGGATCGCGCCGGTCATCTCATTTGCCCTGGTGGAAAGCGGCAGCTTGCGGTCGAGAATACGCTTGATGAACGCGGCCTGCTCGTCAGGGGAAATCTTCAGCGACGAGCTCAGCCAGGAGTGGGTCAGACCATCCTTCTTGCCCGGATTGCCCGTAATGTCGCCATTGCCATAGGCGAAGCCTTGGACATAACCGGCAAAACGCTCGTTGCCGAGCTTGCGTGTGATTTCCTGCGAATACCAGACGACTGAATCCTTCTCCCAGATCGTCGGGTCGACGGGCCTGTGGTCGCGCTTGACGGCGTTGAACTCGGGCTTGTAGTCCCAGCGCGGCGTGTGCGCGTCGGTCAGGATGCCGGCATCGTAGCCCATCAGCGCCAACGGCACCTTGAAGGTCGATGCCGGGCTGACACGCCGGTCGCAAGTGCCGTCTCGGCGCAGCGTGGCGCCACTCTGGGCATCGATGATCAGCGTGCATTCGAACACCGGCTTAAGTGCCGGAACATTGGCGGCCCTCTGCGCCTGGGCAAAGGGTGTTGCGGCAAGCAAAGAAAAGATGGCGAAGATCGAAGATCGACGAAACGAAGCAAACACTGTCATGACATCCTCTGTCGGTTGGCGCCAAAGGACTATGGACGGCAATTGTCTCGAATATGGCTCAAATTGGACTGAGCTGTCTTAGCCTGATCAAACGGTAAACCGGAAAATATCGGCATTAACTGATATGCCGCATTGGGCGAGACGGACCGCGTCCGCTCATTGCCCCGATGGCCGGCGACCGATCAGCCAATAGCGCCACGGCACGTACCAGACATAAGTTGCGCCAAGGCTCTCCGGCACCCTGTCGATGCCATGGGTGCCCCATGGGCCGCAGCGCAGGACGCGAAACAGCCCCATCCAGCCACCGGCCCACAAGCCATGACGCGCGATAGCCTCATGCGCATATTCCGAGCAGGTCGGCATATGCCGGCAGGAATTGCCGATGAAGCCGGAAAGCGTCAGTTGGTAGAGCCGGACCAGGGATGTACCAAGCAGTCGGCCCGGCGTCTTGCGCCACTGTCCGGCCCAGTTGCGGCTGCGCGCTGCTGTGCCGTGTGGATGGTCGTGTCCGTGATCCATCATCTCCGCCGGATCGGAATCTATTCGCTATAGATGTCCATTCCGCCATGCAGACGCAATGTTCGACATCTAGGACCTCGCCGCTGCGGCGCCGTGTCACGCATGCCAGCCAAGCTTCGTCCTGCGGTGGGGGCACCGCCGTTGCGGAGCGTCGAGTTGAAGCCGGTCGGCGTCGCAGCGCTTTGTTCTTTGGGTGGCATGGTCGGCCTGGAAGGTCGCGATGCGGAACATCTCGGCGTATGCGTTGAAGAGCGTTGGCATGGTCTTGCCTCCTTGGATGGGAGGATTAGACCGCCTCTAGCCGTCCCCTTCAAACGAGTATAACGTCCAGTTTGGATAACTTGAGATTATGCGAATGAACCGCGGGCGGCTTCCGCTGACGGCATTGAGAAGTTTCGAGGCTGCCGGGCGGCACCTGAGTTTCAGCCGCGCAGCCGACGAGCTGTTCGTCACCCAGGCCGCCATCAGCCGCCAGATACGCGAGTTGGAGAGCTTCCTGCGCCAGCCGCTGTTCGTGCGCTACCACCGCCGCGTCGAATTGACCGAGCCGGGACAGAAGCTGCTGCAACAACTGGTCAAGAGCTTCGACGACATCGACCGACGGCTTTCTGAACTGGCGACAAGGCCCTCCCTTTCGATGGTCAGTGTCAGCGCCGAACCGGCGCTTGCCGCCAGCTGGCTTCTGCCGCGTCTCAATAAGTTTCGCGAGATGCGGCCCGACATCGAAATCGCGCTCGATGTCGACCCGCGTTTGATCGACTTCCGCAGCGACCAGGCCGAGCTCGCATTGCGCTTCAGCGCGCACAACAGCGCGTGGCCACGCAGTGAGTCGGAGCTGTTGGGGATGGTCGTCGATTCACCTGTTTTGTCACCGGCGCTGCTGGCGTCAGGCCCGCCCCTGCAATCCCCCGCCGATCTGCGTCGCTACACGCTGCTGCATGAGGAAAATCGTCAGGGTTGGGCACGCTGGTTCGAAGCAGCGGGTGCCGGCGAAGCTCCGGTTCCGGAGCGAGGGCCATTACTGGCGGATGCCGCATTGTCGAAACAGGCGGCGATGCTCGGCCACGGCGTCGCCCTTGGCGACCTGTTGCTGGTCTATGAGGAGCTTCAGGCGGGAACGCTGGTCAAGCCGTTCGAGACCAACGTCGTGTGCGGAGGCTACTGGCTGGTGGCAAAGAACCTGGCCAAGCTGTCAGAGCCGGCGCAGTGTTTCGCTGAGTGGATCAAGGCAGAGTTCGCCGAAAGCCTTGATATCCTGGACAATTGCCTCGCTGCCGCCTACCTGCGCTCGATCTGACCGATCGCATCGACCACGGCATCGAAAGTCAGCATCGTCGAGGCGTGCCGCGCCTTGTAGTCGCGAACCGGCTCGAGATACTTCAGGTCGCCGAACCGGCCCTCCGGCGGCGTCCCGCCTTCCTTTAGCATGCGCAGCATGGCGTCACGCACGGCCCGCAATTCGTCGGCGCTGGCACCGACGACGTGCTCGGCCATGATCGACGATGACGCCTGGCCCAGCGCGCAGGCTTTCACCTCATGGGCGAAGTCGGTGACGATGCCGTCCTTCATCGCCAGGTCGATCGTGACAGTCGACCCGCACAACTTCGAGTGCGCCGTGGCCGTCGCATCGGGGTGATCGAGCCGGCCGAGCCGGCCGATATTGCCGGCGAAACCGAGAATTTTCGTGTTGTAGATGTCGTCGATCAACTTTTTTCACTCTGAGTGCATGTGATGAACAACTCTTGTCGCTGACGCATCTTTCAATCGTCGTCTTCCCCCATATATAATGGGGGCGCTCGCCTCCCGACAAGGCAGATGAACAGACATCGGGAGAAGAGCAAGATAAGCAGCTTTGGGTACGGCACTCGTTCCGGTGGTCCCTAAAGTGGCTGTGTCCGTTCAACTCGTCCCTGCTCTGACAGGGACTACTGGAGACGCCTGATATGGATGCCGTTGCCAAGAAGCTGATGCCGCAATCAGCCTATATGGATAAGCCTGCGACCGACCGCCCGACCGAAGCGGAGGTCGAAGCCGCTGTGAAGGTCCTCCTGCGCTGGACCGGCGACGATCCACAGCGCGAAGGCCTGATCGACACGCCCAAACGCGTGACCAAGGCTTTCCGCGAAATGTTCAATGGCTACGACATGTGCCCGGCCGACGAGCTTGGCCGTACGTTCGAGGAAGTAGCCGGCTACGACGATATGGTCATCGTTCGCGACATCAAGTTCCATTCCCATTGCGAGCACCATATGGTGCCGATCATCGGCAAGGCCCATGTCGGCTATCTGCCGGATGGCAAGGTTGTCGGACTTTCCAAGATCGCCCGCGTCGTCGACATCTTCGCCCACCGCCTGCAGACGCAGGAAGCGATGACGGCGCAGATTGCCGGTGTCATCCAGGACGTGCTAAATCCGCGCGGTGTCGCCGTGATGATCGAGGCCGAGCATATGTGTATGGCCATGCGCGGCATCCGCAAGCAGGGTTCGACAACCCTGACCTCCACTTTCACCGGCGTTTTCCGGGATACCCCCGAAGAACAGGTCCGGTTCGTGACCATGGTGCGAGCCGGCGGCGGCGGGATCTGATCCCGCTTCGCCGGAGCCCCGACTTAGGACCCCGGCGATGACCTTGCAGTTTCCCGAAGCTTCCAACGACAAGCGCGCCCTCGAAGAGGGCGAGTTGTTCTCGCCGCGTTTCGACGTCAACGGCCTTGTCACCGCCGTGGTGACCGATGCGGCCGATGGCCTGCTGCTGATGGTCGCGCACATGAACGCCGAGGCGCTGGCCCTGACCATCGAAACCGGCATTGCCCATTACTGGTCGCGCTCGCGCAACGCGCTTTGGAAAAAAGGCGAAACTTCGGGAAATCTGCAGCACGTCCAGGAGATTCGCACTGACTGCGACCAGGACGCGGTGTGGCTCAAGGTAAAAGTCAGCGGCCACGACGCAACCTGTCACACCGGCAGGCGTTCCTGTTTCTATCGGACAGTGGTGCACGAAAACGGCATAGCGATACTCAGTGCGGATGGCAGCAATCCACTGTTCGATGTCGACGAGACCTACCGCAAGAAAACGTGAACCGGCTACCTGTTCCAGAACACAGAGATTCACGATTTTAATACGGGTCGGGAGTAGTCTGTATTTGGGAACAGGGAGTGTGTGATGCTCGAATGGGCGTCGTTTTATGCGCGCCAGAATGTCCGGGAGGCCAACGGCTTTTCTTCCGGCACGAGTTCGAACGTTCCTGAACCAGCAAGGCAGAACGGAATTTCACTAGCGCTCGGCGGCGGTGCGGCGCGCGGCTGGGCTCATATCGGCGTGCTGCGCGCTCTTGATGAAGCCGGCATCCGCATCAACATGATCGCCGGCACTTCGATCGGCGCCCTGGTCGGTGGCTGCTATCTCGCCGGAAAGCTTGACCAGCTCGAGGAATTCGCCCGCAGCCTGACCAAGCGCCGTATCTTCGGCCTGTTCGACTTCAAGCTCGGCGGCAGCGGGCTGTTCGGCGGCATGAAGCTCGATTCGCGTATGCAGCAGCATATGGGCAGCGTCACTTTCGAGGATTTGCCCAAGCCTTTCGTCTGCGTCGCGACCGAGATCCGCACCGGCCATGAAATCTGGCTTTCGAGCGGTTCACTGATCAAGGCGATGCGGGCGTCCTACGCCCTGCCCGGTGTGTTCGAGCCTGTCACCTGCAACGGCCGCGTGCTCGTCGACGGCGCGCTCGTCAATCCGGTGCCGGTTTCGGTCTGCCGTGCCAACGAGCAACCCTTGGTCGTTGCGGTCAACCTGCATTACGACCTGTTCGGCCGCGCGGCAGTGATCAAGCACAGCGCTGGCGAACTGGTGGTCGAGCGTCCGGCAGCACCGGGAGAGAACTCCACTCAAAGCGAGCGCGAGGCACGGCTCGGCATTACGGGTGTCATGGTCGAAGCTTTCAACATCATCCAGGATCGCATTTCCCGCGCACGCCTCGCCGGCGATCCGCCTGATCTGTCGATCCAGCCCAAGCTTGGCCTGATCGGCCTGTCCGAGTTCCACCGCGCCGACGAGGCCATCCGCCTCGGTTACGAGGCGACCAAGGCGCAGATGGAAGAGATCCTGAGGCTTCAGGCGGTTCTCGGCTAAGACCAATTCTCGGTCAAGGACCGGCCAGCGACGCGTCGACGATCCTGAACTGGGCGGTACGACTGCCATTCCAATGATTGACCGAAATCGAGCCGGCGACGTGGATCGCACGGTCGCGGTTCCGGAACAGGAAATCGCCGAGCGGCGTCTCCGCCGCTCTGAACGCCATCGCCTGCACCTTGCCGCCGCTTTCCGAACGCAGATCGATGCGGATATGCGCGTTGCCGACCAGCCGGGCATCGGCGATGCGGTGCCTTGGCAGAACAAAAACGGGCGGGACATGCCCTGCCCCGAACGGTCCGGCCTTCTCCAGCGCGTCGACGAGGTTCAGCGTCGCGCCTTCCGCGGCCAGCGCACCGTCGATCTTCAGGCTTTCCTCATCCTGCAGGCGGAACACGTCCGCTGCGGCGCGCTGCTCGAAGAAGGCGCGCAATTCGCCCAGCTTGGCGCGCTCGACTGTGATGCCGGCCGCCATGGCGTGGCCGCCGCCCTTGACCAACAGTCCGGCATCGACGGCCTCGCGCACCAGTCGGCCAAGGTCGAACCCTGAAACCGAGCGACCGGAGCCTGTGCCAACGCCATTCGGGTTGAAGGCAATTGCAAAAGCCGGGCGGCGCGCGTGGTCCTTGAGCCGCGAGGCCAGCAGGCCGACGATGCCTGGGTGCCATGTGGTGTTCGCTGTGACAAGCACAGCCGGCCCCGGCCCGGCGCCAATCTCGGCATCGGCCTCGGCGCGCGCCTCGGCCAGCATCTCCGTTTCCATCGTCTGCCGCTCCTGGTTCAGGCGGTCGAGCGTTTCGGCAATCGTTCCGGCTTCGACCGGATCGTCGGTGGCAAGCAGCTTGCTGCCCAGGGCCGCATCGCCGATGCGCCCGCCGGCATTGATACGCGGCCCGAGCAGGAACGACAGGTGGAAAGTGTTGAGCGGCTCGCCTATGCGTGCCACCCGGGCAAGTGCCGTCAGCCCGACATTGTTCTGCTGGCGCATGGCCTGCAGACCCTTGACGACGAACGCCCTGTTCACGCCGGTCAGCGGCACGACGTCGGCAACTGTCGCAAGCGCTGTGAGATCGAGCAGCTTGAGCAGATCGGGACGCGGCGCGCCAGGCATTGCCTCGCGCATCACCTTGGCCGTCTGCACCAGGGCCAGGAAGGTGACGCCGGCGGCGCAGAGATGTCCCTGGCCGGAGAGATCGTCGTCGCGGTTCGGATTGACCACGGCAACGGCATTCGGCAGCGCCCCGCCAACCTGGTGATGGTCGAGCACCACGACATCGGCGCCGGCCTCGTTGGCCGCGTCGATGGAGGCGGCGCTGTTGGTGCCACAGTCGACAGTGACGATCAGGCTCGCGCCGCGCCCGATAAGCTCACGCATGGCATCAGGGTTCGGGCCGTAACCTTCGAAGATGCGGTCGGGAATGTAGATCTCGGACTCGATACCGAAATGGGTGAGAAAGCGTTTTACCAGCGCCGACGAACAGGCGCCGTCGACGTCGTAGTCGCCGAAGATCGCCACCTTCTCGTTGCGCAGCACGGCATCGGTAAGGCGCGATGCCGCCTTGTCCATGTCGGTCAGCGAGGCCGGATCGGGCAACAGGTCGCGGATCGTCGGGTCGAGGAAACGCTCGGTGTCCTCGGGCAGCACGCCGCGCCCGGCAAGCACACGGGCGACGATGTCGGGCACGCCATGCCCCTGGGCGATGGCGAGCGCCAGCATGTCCTGGCGTTCGGTCAGGCGATGCTCCCAGGAAACACCGGTGGCCGAACGCCTTACGCCGAGAAAGTTACGCTTTTCAGTCGCCATTCAGTTGAGGTCCACCCGCTTCGGATCGACAATAGGCGACCGCAACAGGCGCGTAATCAGAATTTTTCCAGATCCTGGTGACGTGCCTTGATCTCACGCACCGTCTTGGACGACGAGCGCAGCACGATCGTGTGGGTGGTGATCGAGTCACGGCCAAACTTGACGCCGGCAAGCATGTTGCCGTCGGTGACGCCGGTGGCAGCGAACAGCACGTCGCCGCGCGCCATTTCCTCGACGCGGTAGACCTTCTTGGGGTCGGTGATGCCCATGGTGGCGGCGCGCGCGACCTTCTCGGGGGTGTCGAGCATCAGGCGGCCAAGCATCTGGCCGCCGGTGCAGCGCAGCGCTGCCGCAGCCAGCACGCCCTCGGGCGCACCGCCGGTGCCGAGATATATGTCGATGCCGGTTTCCTCGGGATCGGTGGTATGGATCACACCGGCAACGTCGCCGTCGCCGATCAGGCGGATGGCAGCACCGGTCTCGCGCACGGCCTCGATCAGCTTGGAATGGCGCGGACGGTCGAGGATGCAGGCGGTGATTTCTTCAACCGGCACGCCCTTGGCCTTGGCAACGCTGGCGATGTTGTCGGCCGGCGAAGCGTCGATGTCGATGACGCCCTCGGGATAACCCGGGCCGACGGCGATCTTGTCCATATAGACGTCGGGCGCAAACAGCAGGCTGCCCTTTTCGGCAATAGCGATGACGGCAAGCGCGTTGGGCAGGTTCTTGGCGCAGATGGTGGTGCCTTCAAGCGGGTCGAGCGCGATGTCCACGTCAGGGCCGCCAGAGCCTACTTCCTCGCCGATGTAGAGCATCGGGGCTTCGTCGCGTTCGCCTTCGCCGATGACGACGGTGCCGTTGATGGCGAGGCGGTTCAGCTCCTGGCGCATGGCGTCGACCGCGACCTGGTCGGCGGCCTTCTCGTCGCCACGTCCGCGCAGCCTGGCTGCAGCCACGGCGGCCCGCTCGGTGACACGCACGAGTTCCATGGTGAGAATCCGGTCGAGGCCGGCTACAACGCTTTTCGCCATAATACTGGGTCCTGAAGTCGATGAGTTCGGAGCGCCCAAACCGGGCCGGCTCTTATTGTCAAACCCGCATGACAACGGCAAGACCTGTTGCCCGCTTTATCGAAAGCGAAACAATATCAATCGATTGAAAGGTAATGGCGCTTTACTGCCTGGGCGGGGGCACATTTGCGCCCCCTAGAACAGGCGCCTGCTTAGCCGGCGCGCTCGATGCGGATGACCTGCGGCTTGTCGGTCAGGTGACCATCCTTGGTCACGCCGTCGACGGCCTTGCGCACGGCAGCTTCCGTGGTCTCGTGAGTCACCAGGATGACGGTCTTCTGGGCGATGCCGCCTTCGGTGCCATTGGCGTGCTGGACGATCGATTCCAGCGAAATGTCGTTGTCGGCCATGCGCTTGGCGATCGCTGCGAAGACGCCGATGCGATCATGCACGGTCAGGCGGATGAAGTAGCCGCCGGCATGGCTGCGCATCTGCGCTTTCTTGTAGGGCTTAAGCTCCTTGGCCGGGCGGCCGAACACCGGACCATGCTGGAATCCTGGCCGGCTCTTGGCGATGTCGGCAATGTCGCCGACGACGGCCGACGCCGTGGCGTTGCCGCCGGCGCCGGGGCCGGACAGCAGCAATTCGCCCAGAATGTCGGTTTCGATCGCCACTGCATTGGTGACCCCGTGAACCTGGGCGATGACCGAGGCGGTCGGCACCATGGTCGGGTGCACGCGCTGCTCGATGCCGCTTTCAGTACGCTGGGCAACGCCAAGCAGCTTGATGCGGTAGCCGAGCTCAGCCGCTGCGCGAATGTCAGCCTGGGTGATGTTGGAAATGCCTTCGAGATAGATGTCGTCGGCCGCGATCTTCGAGCCGAATGCCAGGCTGGTCAGGATGGCAAGCTTGTGCGCCGTGTCGTTGCCCTCGATGTCGAAGGTCGGGTCGGCCTCGGCGTAACCCAGGCGCTGGGCGTCGGCGAGGCAGGCCTCGAAGGTCAAGCCCTCGGCTTCCATGCGCGTCAAGATGTAGTTGCAGGTGCCGTTGAGAATGCCAAAGACGCGGGTGACGCTATTGCCGGCCATCGCCTCGCGCATCGTCTTGATGACAGGGATGCCGCCGGCGACCGCCGCTTCGTAGTTGAGCAGCACGCCTTTCTTCTCGGCGACCTCGGCCAGTGCCACGCCATGCTTGGCGAGCAGCGCCTTGTTGGCGGTCACGACGTGACGGCCGGCGTCCAGGGCGGCACGCACGCAAGCGCGCGCGGCCCCCTCGTCGCCACCGATCAGCTCGATGAAGACGTCGATATCGGCTTTCTCGGCCAGTTCGATCGGATCGTCGAACCACTGGGCGCCGCTCAGGTCGACGCCGCGGTCACGCGTTCGGTCGCGGGCGGAAACAGCCGTGACGACGATCTCGCGGCCGCACTGCCGGGTGAGTTCGGCACCCTTGTCGCGCAGCACGCGCGCCACCGAAGCACCGACCGTGCCGAGACCGGCAATTCCAACACGCAATGCTTCAGCCATGGTCGCGGCGCCTCTTACTTCAGTCGTTCTGGGAATGTGGCCGTGGCGCCGCTCAGCGATGGGCTGCGAGCGGAACCACGTTGTTGGGATGTTTGGCGGTGGTCTGCAGGAAGCGCTTGATGCTGCGCGCAGCCTGGCGGATGCGGTGCTCGTTCTCGACCAGCGCCAGACGCACATAATCGTCGCCATGTTCGCCGAAGCCGACGCCCGGAGCGACAGCCACATCGGCATGCTCGATGAGCAGCTTGGAGAATTCGAGCGAACCAAGATGCTTGAACGGCTCAGGTATCGGCGCCCAGGCAAACATCGTCGCCGCCGGCGCCGGGATTTCCCAGCCTGCTCGGGTGAACGAGTCGACCATCACGTCGCGGCGCTTGTGGTAGACCTCGCGCACTTCCGCGATGTCGGTGCCGTCGCCGTTCAGCGCTGCGGTCGCGGCCACCTGGATCGGCGTGAACGCGCCATAGTCGAGATACGACTTCACCCGGGTCAAGGCAGCGATCAGGCGCTCGTTGCCGACGGCAAAGCCCATGCGCCAGCCCGGCATCGAGAACGTCTTCGACATCGAGGTGAATTCGACAGTGACGTCGATCGCTCCCGGCACCTGAAGAACCGAAGGCGGCGGATTGCCGTCGAAGTAGATCTCCGAATAGGCAAGGTCCGACAGGATGATGATGTCGTTCTTCTTCGCGAAGGCGACGACGTCCTTGTAGAAGTCGAGCGAAGCGACATGCGCCGTCGGGTTCGACGGGTAGTTGAGGATCAGTGCCAAGGGCTTCGGGATCGAATGGCGGACGCCGCGTTCGAGCGCCGGGATGAAGCCGTCATCCGGCTTGGCCTGCAGCGAGCGAATGACGCCGCCCGACATGATGAAGCCGAAGGCGTGGATCGGGTAGGTCGGATCCGGGCACAGCACGACGTCGCCAGGCGCGGTGATCGCCTGCGCCATGTTGGCGAAGCCTTCCTTCGAGCCCAGTGTCGCAACGACCTGGGTATCGGGATTGAGCTTCACGCCAAAGCGGCGGGCATAATAATTGGCCTGGGCGCGGCGCAGCCCGGGAATGCCGCGCGACGACGAGTAGCGATGGGTGCGCGGGTCACGAACCACTTCGCACAGCTTGTCGACGATGGCGGTCGGGGTCGGCAGGTCCGGATTGCCCATGCCGAGATCGATGATATCGGCGCCACGCGAACGGGCGCTGGCCTTCAGCCGATTGACCTGCTCGAAGACATAGGGCGGAAGGCGGCGGACCTTGTGAAATTCTTCCATGTCAGTTCCAGGTAAACGGGGGCTCGGCGATGCGTGCGCGATATACACTCAATTGCAGGCGGGGTCGATAGTCTCGCACTTGCCTTCGATGGCCTTGAGCGTGTCGTCGCCGTGCTTTCTGGCAAGCGTGGTCATAGCCGCCGAGTTGCCACCGCCGGTCCCGGCCTTGGCGCCCTGGCGCTGTTTGGCAGCCTGGAGTTCGGCCAGCTTGGCGGCCTTCTGGTCCTCGGTGAACTGGGCAGCGGCCACCTTGGGCGCAATGTTGAGATTGGGATAAGTGCCGGTGTCCTGAGCGCCGCGCCCGGTTACCGGCGCAGCAGTGCTGTCGGCGCTGGTCGTGCTGGTGCAGCCGCCGGCGGCAAGTGCCAATGCCAGCACACCCGCTGACAACATCACGCGGGAGCAGAAAAAAACATTCCGACCAACACTATATGTCATAAAGTTTCCCCGACAGGCGCGGTAGAGCGCGTTGGACCCGGTAAGACGTCACATGATACTATGTCAACAATGGGCGCTTTGGGAGGACCAGCAAGAACCATGGCGAAGGTAGACGATTCGGACAAGCCGAGTGGCGATTCCCCCTCCTCCGTCGAGCAGTACCTCGTCAAAGATCCGGAACGTTTTGCGCTCAACATGGCCCGCATGATCGAGCAGGCAGGGAAGGCAGCCTCCGCCTGGGCCGAACCGCGCGAGAAGGGCGAGGTGCGCGACACCGTCGCCGAGCCGATGGCCGACATGGTCAAGACCTTCTCAAAGCTTAGCGAATACTGGCTGTCCGACCCGCAACGCGCGCTGGAAGCGCAGACCCGATTGTTCTCCGGATATCTCGACGTGTGGAGCAAGTCGATCCAGCGCATGGGGGGCGACGAGGTCGACGACGCCGTCAAGCCAGAACGCGGCGACAAGCGCTTCCTCGACCCGGAATGGGGCCGCAACGCCTTCTTCGATTTCCTCAAGCAGGCCTATCTGGTGACTGCGCGCTGGGCCGGCGACCTCGTCGACCATGCCGACGGCCTCGACGAGCACACCCGCCATAAGGCCGGCTTCTACGTCAAGCAGGTCGCCAACGCGATCTCGCCGTCCAATTTCATCCTGACCAATCCGGAGCTGTTTCGCGAAACTGTCGCCAGCAATGGCGAGAACCTCGTGCGCGGCATGAAGATGTTTGCCGAGGACATTTCGGCCGGCAAGGGCGACCTCAAGCTCCGGCAGGCCGACTATAGCGGTTTTGAAATCGGCAAGAACATCGCCACCACGCCGGGCAAGGTCGTCGGCCGCAGCGACGTCGCGGAAATCATCCAGTACACGCCGACCACCGACAAGGTGCTGAAGCGGCCGCTGCTGATCTGCCCGCCATGGATCAACAAGTTCTACATCCTCGACCTCAACCCGCAGAAGTCCTTCATCCGCTGGGCCGTCGAACAGGGCCACACGGTCTTCGTCATCTCCTGGATCAATCCAGACCAGCGCCACGGCCTGAAGGATTGGGAAGCCTATATCCGCGAAGGCCTGCAATATGGGCTCGACACCGTCGAGCAGGCGACGGGAGAAACCAAGGTCAACGCCATCGGCTACTGCGTTGGCGGCACGTTGCTGGCGGCAGCCCTGGCGCTGCTGGCACAGGAAGGTGACCACCGCATCCAGTCGGTCACCTTCTTCACGACGCAGGTCGATTTCACCTATGCCGGTGACCTCAAGGTGTTCGTCGACGAGGATCAGATCAAGGCTCTCGAGGGAGCGATGAAGGACAAGGGCTATCTCGACGGCACCAAGATGGCGACGGCCTTCAACATGCTGCGCTCGGGCGACCTGATCTGGCCCTATGTCATCAACAACTACATGCGCGGCAAGGAGCCGACGCCGTTCGACCTGCTCTACTGGAATGCCGATTCGACGCGCATGGCAGCAGCCAATCACTCCTTCTACCTGCGCAACTGCTATCTGGAGAACAACCTGTCGCAAGGCAGGATGGAGCTGGCCGGCCGAACCATCTCGCTCGCCGACGTCACCATCCCGGTCTACAACCTCGCTGCGCGCGAGGACCATATCGCCCCGGCCCGCTCGGTCTTCCTCGGCTGCCAGTATTTCGGCGGCGATGTCGACTATGTCGTCGGCGGCTCTGGACATATCGCCGGCGTGGTCAATCCGCCCGCCGCCGGCAAGTATCAGTTCTGGTCGGGAGGCAAGCCGGTCGGCGATTTCGACGAATGGCTCAAGGGTGCTGCGGAGACGCCTGGCTCGTGGTGGCCGCACTGGCAGCGCTGGATCGAGGCCAAGGACGATACCCGCGTTGCGGCACGCAAGCCTGGCATAAGCGGGCGGGTGCTAGAGGATGCCCCCGGCAGCTATGTGAAGGTGCGCGTGTAACCAGCTGTCACAGGCAGTGAATTGACGCCTTTTACCAAGAGGGCGAAAACATGGCGCCTATCATGATCTCGCCTTAATTGGCGCCTAGCCCGCTAGATGGGGGATCATTGCCACAAATTTGAGTGCCGCTTCTCGTATCGAAGCATGGTTGTGTAAACGTTCGATTTCAATCGCCAAGCTAGTCGTTGGCCTGCAGTGCATGAGAGGGGACCGCTTTGACGTCAGGACGACTGCGATTCGCAGACCGGCGATGCGGCGTTGCGCTGACCGTGCTGGTTTCGCTGCTTAGTGTGTCCTGTTCATCGACGGGCGAGCCCAATTTCGACCTGACAAATCCCGCGGCCAACGCCGCAACGACCACCGAAACAACCACTGCCCAATCCGCGACCGCCGCAGGCGCCCCTGCCACATCCGTTGCCCAGGCAGCGATGAGCCCGACAGGCGACACCGCCCTGCCCGACCAGGTCGGTTATGTTCCACTGATCAAGCCGGGAAGCGAAAACGCCGCGGAAGTCGCCATCGCCAGTGCTGAACAGCCGCAGCAGCCTGCGACAGCGGCAGAACAAGCAAAGACCGAAGCTGAAGCGCCCCAGACCGCGGAGGCGAAAACGGCCAAGCAGCCTGTGCAGCAGGACACCGGCTTCATACTGACCAACGGTCCGGCAGCCGAGCCCGAAGCACCCAAGAAGAAGGGGCTGTTTGCCTCGTTGTTCGGCTCGTCATCCGCCAAGGCAGCACCTGCGCCAGCCGAACAGAAGGCAAAGCCGCTGATCGCGATGGGCGACGAAGCCTCCGACGCCAAGCCGGAGGCCCCTGAGGAAAAAGCCAAGCCGATCATCACGCTGGCCTCGGCGAAAGCCGAATCGAAGCCGGTGGAGCTTGCGTCGCTGGGCGGCTCGTCGGGTGGAGATTCGAACTGGGCGCTGCCCGGCGTGCGCACCACCGACCTGTTCGAGATCAAACGCAAATCCGGCCTCAACGACGACAGCGACGTCGATCTGCACGAGGACGAGGATCCTGGCCTCAAGTTGGCATCCGCCGCGGGCATGGCGCGACTCGCTCCGAACGGCCTGCTCAAGCAGACCGAAAGCGTCGATGTCGCCTGCCTGAAGCCGTCGCTGGTACGCATCCTGAAGGCGGCCGAACAGCACTACGGCAAGAAGATGGTCGTCACGTCGGGCTATCGCAATCCCGAACGCAACCGTCGCGCCCGCGGCGCCAAGAATTCGCAGCATATGTATTGCGCAGCAGCCGACATCCAGATTCCCGGCGTCGGCAAGTGGGAACTGGCGACGTACCTGCGCGCCATGCCCGGCCGCGGCGGCGTCGGCACCTATTGCCACACCAATTCCGTCCACATCGACGTCGGCCCTGAACGCGACTGGAACTGGCGTTGCGGCCGTCGCCGTGGATAAGTCGAAAAAATTTCGCGACGCAGCAAAAAGACGGGTTGCCTGTCGCGAACAAGCCAATTATACACCGCCTCACCTGAGCGCGCCCATCGTCTAGCGGTTAGGACACCGCCCTTTCACGGCGGTAACAGGGGTTCGATT
The DNA here is from genome assembly GCF_900445235.1 of Aminobacter aminovorans. Lineage (NCBI taxonomy): Bacteria > Pseudomonadati > Pseudomonadota > Alphaproteobacteria > Hyphomicrobiales > Phyllobacteriaceae > Aminobacter > Aminobacter aminovorans. Next base: position 3,444,254 of record NZ_UFSM01000001.1, read on the forward strand.
CCCCTTGGGCGTACCAGGTTTTCTCAACATTTTCAGAGCGTTTCGGGCCTGTACCGGTGCACGCTGCAGCTGCATTTCTTGCGCTCGTGGTGTCGCCCTCGACGCTGCGCAACTGCACATGTCGGTATTTCTGTCAGGCCCGGCTGACCGCCTGACATTCACTTTACGCCGCTACCGAAACAAGAATCGGACAGGCCGGGAATGGCTATGGCCTCGCCCTCTCGCGATCGTGCTGAGGCGCAAAGCCGTTGTGGCTGGGACGACGAGAATCAAATCGGGCTGCCGCAGAAACCTCCCAACGCAGCCCGACATAAGGCGCACGGCGCCGTCAGTGCGCCAGATGCTCGAATAGCAGCGCCACCGCCTCGGCTCCGGGGCCGATGTGGCCTTCGAGTTGCCTGGCGCTTGCAATAGGCGGCGCGGCCGTCCCTGGCACGGGTCAGGGCCGCCGCGGGCGCTCAATCGAGATCAGTTGATGACGTTGCCGTAGAAGCTGGCCTCGAGCTTGGTCATGTCGATAGAGGCAAGATCCTCAGGCAAGGCATATTTGTCGGCATCGGCATGCACCTTCGCGACATCGAAATTGTTGGCATCGGCGATGAAGGCGTTGGTCACAAATCGTTCCGTGTCGATATCTATCGCGGACTGACCGATCTTCTTCAGTATTTTGAAGAAGCTGTCCCAGCTCGGAATGTCGTGCTCGCCCCATCCTTTCCGCTTTGCCATGTAGCCCTTGAAGGTGCGGTGGATCTGCATGAGGCTCTCCGTGCCATAGCGCGGGCCGTAGTTCGCCTTGGTCGTAGGCAGTGCCTTGAAGACGATGTCGGCAGCGGCACGCGGATTGCGGTCGGCAAACGCGCTGCCCATGGCCCAGCCCTTGAGATAGTTGGCAAGGAAGCGGCGACGATCCTGGTCTTCGATGTCGGCGCGCCGCACGACCAGTGAATTGGACGGCAATGGCGAGCCGCGCATGCCGAGCCAGTAGTCGAAGTCGAGCCCCTTGGCCGAGAGGTCGGCGCGCAAACCTTCCCAAGCCAGACAGGCATCGCCTTGCCCGCTCGCCAGCGCCGTGGTCCAGGTCGGCCAGCCCGCCTCGACATATTTGATCGACTTCGGATCAACGCCGACAGCCGCAAACATCGGGTCGCAGATCGATTGCCAGGCGGCCGACCCGAGCAGCACCGTCTTGCCCTCGAGCTTGGCAAGATCCTGGACGCCCTCTCCTTTGCGGAAGGCAAAGTTGAAGAGGTCGAGATTGCCGCTTCCGAAAACCGAGACCAGATCCATCCCGCTGTTGACGGCATAGGACAGCACACCCGGCGAAGGGAAACCGATGTCGGCCTGTTCAACGGCCAGGAACTTCACAACGGCTGTGCCGTCAGATGGACCTGGCTGCATCGCCGTCTCTATGCCCGGATCGCCGAAGTAGCCCATCTCCTTCGCCACCCAATAGGGATAGTCGTCCATCACTTCGATGGTTCCGCGCGGCGAGATCCAGTTAAAGGGCGAGCCATAAGGCTTGGCGAACGCGATGCCTGGCTTGAACAGGCTTCCTCCCAGTACTGTGCTCGTAACCAGGCCGCCCGCCCCCACTTGGAGCAGCCTGCGGCGCGAAATATTGGTCGTTGTCATTGCATGTCCTCCCTTCGCAGAAAGACCGCTTTCAGCTAGCGCCGGCGGGGCGCGGTCATTCCCCGCCCGGCCGATCAGCTTTCCCAGCCCGCGAGTTTCCTGCCGAGCCAGAAGAAGAATGCGTAGATCGCGATCCCCGTGACCGCGAGGATCAGGATACAGGCGAAGAACTCGGGCATGCGCAGCGTCGAGGAATAGGTGGTCAGGCGGCTGCCAATGCCAAATCCGCCACCCGACATCTCAGCACCAACCGCGGTGATCATGCCAAAGATCGCGCCGATCATCAGCCCGACGATGACCATCGGCATCGCCATCGGGATCCGGATCTTCGTGAAGATTTGCAGCGTGTTGGCTCCATAGGAGCGCGCGAGCGCGATCTTGCCCGTATCAACCCGCCTGAACCCTGTCGCCGCATTGATCATCACCATCGGTCCTGAAGCCAGGGCGACGGCAATGACGCGCGGCGTGTAGCCGAAGCCGAAATTCAGGATCAGCAACGGTACCAGCGCCAGCATCGGCGTGGTCACCAGCAGCAAGATGTAAGGGGTGATCACCTTCTCGACGAAAGGGAATTGGGTGATGACGGCCGCAAGCACCAACCCGATCGAGGCGCCAATGGCGTAACCGGAAAACAACTCGAACAGCGTGTAGCCATAGTGCAGCGAGATTGTTGCGATCTCGGGCGAGCCGAAGACCGCGGCAATTGTCGACGGCGCTGGCAGGATGAACTGGGGTACGTTGAACCAGCGCAGCAGAAATTCGCCGCCGCCGATGACGAGGATCGCGACGGCAAGGATCGCAATGATTTCGCGCGCACCTTGCCCGCCCATACCGCTGACAATTCCCGTCGCGCCGGAAAGGCTTGTGCCTCCGGTTGGCAGATTTGTGCTGTGGGTCATATCTGTCATGGTTACCTCGCAGAGGCGTCGCGCTTGGGCGGCGCCTGATGCTTGATGTCGGATTTGATGTCATTGACGAGATCAAAGAACTCGCGCGTCTCCATGAGTTCCAGCGGTCGCGGGCGTTCGAAGGGAACATCGACAATCCTGGAGATGCGTCCCGGGCGGGCGCTCATCACGTAGACCTTGTCGGAGAGAAACACCGCTTCGGCGATGGAGTGCGTGATCAGGATCACTGTCTTGCGCGCCTCGATCCAGATCTCCTCGACAAGCTTGTTCATCTCATCGCGTGTGAAGGCATCCAGCGCGCCGAAGGGCTCGTCCATCAGGAGAACGTCAGGGTTGCTGGCGAGTGCGCGCACGATCGAGGCGCGCTGTTGCATGCCGCCGGAGAGCTCGCGCGGCATCTTCTCGCCGAAGCCGCCGAGGCCAACACGGTCGAGCAAGGTCTCGACCCTGTACTTATCCGGCCTGATCCGGCGCAATTCGAACGGCAATGAGATGTTTTGGTCGATGGTGCGCCAGGGCAGCAGGTTCGCTTCCTGGAACATCATGCCGATGCTGGGATGCGGCTGCTTGATCTCATCGTCGCCCAGGTGGATCCGGCCGCCGCTCAGCTGGTGGAGGCCAGCAATGGACCAGAGCAAGGTCGTCTTGCCGCAGCCGGATGGTCCGACGACAGAGATGAACTCGCCAGCCTCGACGATCATGTCCACGTCCTGCAGCGCGTGGACCACACCTGATTGCGCTGCATAAGTCTTGGTCGCGCCGCGGATGCGCAGCGCCTCGTGGGTATGGTCTCCCATCCCCTCCTCCCTGTCTGGAACATGCCACTCCCGTTCCCGCGCCACCGGCGCGAGCCAAGGAGTACGTCCCGGTTGTTGATCTCAGCTCCTCAGAAGAGCTCTCAAATGCTCGTCCACCTGGCGCATGTAGCCGCGCTCAAATCCGTTGAGCCCCATATGGCCTTCGGGCGAGTGGATGACTTTCAGTTCTGCACCCTCGATCAGCGCGCAATCGGCCTCGCATTCATGCGGCGGGAAAAACATGTCGTGGCTGATCGGCATGACGTATGTCTTTGCCGTGATCCGTTTGAGCGCCGCTGAGAGGTCCCCACCCACGTGCCGAGAAACGTCGGCCCGCTGCCACTTCCACATCTCGCAAAGCAGGACGTTGGGATCCATAGGCTCGAAATACGCCTTCATCACCCCATTGATGAAGTCGTCGATGGATGACATGCCGAGCACGGCCCTCCAGCGTTCTTGCTGGTAGAACTGCGGAGACCAGCCTTGTGTTGAAACGATCCTGGACAGCCGATCCATGCCGTTGCGGACATCGTGGCTGTTTTGATACCAGCCGCCGTTCCAGGCCGGGTCGGACATCAGCGCTTCGGCGCAGGCGTCGACGAAAATGACCTGATGATGCGAGATGCGAGCCGTTGCCGCGATCGGGGCGGCGCGAACGACCATCTCGGGGTAGCGCACTGACCATTCATAGACCTGCTGCCCACCCATCGACCCGCCGACAACCAGCGCAAGCCGTTCGATGCCGAAATGCTCGATAATCAGTCTGTGCTGAGCTCGCACGTCGTCTTCGATCCGCACCTTAGGAAACTTGGCCATGGATTGCGGTGCCGGCGTGTTCTGCGGCGATGACGACACGCCACTGCCGATCTGGTCGATGACGATGATGAAGTACTCGTCGGGGTTCAGCGCATGATCGCGGCCGACATAAACATCCTCCATCACCTTGCCTGTGCCGGAGAACCAGGTGGTCACCAGGATGGCGTTGGACTTCTCCGCATTCAGTTGACCGAAGGTGCGGTAGGCGAGCTTTGCGCGCCGCAGCGTTTCGCCACTTTCCAGGATCAGGTCTCCGAGATCGTAAAGCTGGAACGCGCCCTGCGTTTCAGGGCCGTAAAACGGATTGTCGATCATCGTGAGGCCCTCAGTCGAGGCTTTTCGAGACAGCGGCGAGGCCGGCCTGCGCGCAGCTTTCGTCCTGATTCTCGCTGGCGCCGCTGACACCGATCCCGCCGATGACATCTCCAGCGGCTGTCTTGATGGGCAGGCCGCCCGCAAACGCGACAAGGCCTGGGACAAACGCCGCGCCCGGCAATCCGGCATTCACGCCATCGCGCTTCACGCCAAACGACAGATCAGCCATGGTCCGGGTCGGAGCGGCATAGAGCGCAGAGGTGATCGCCTTGTTCTCGGCAATTTCGGTGCAAGCCTTGCAGGCCCCATCCTGTCGCGCGGCAGCGACAAGGCGACCGCCATCATCGACCACCACGACATTGACCTTGGCGTGGCCGGCAGCCGCCTGTTCAGCAAAGCAAGCTGCAATCATTCGCAAGGCCCACTCGTATCCGAGTGCAGGCTTGGCCACGCCCTCGGCCGCGCCGAGCGTTGGCAGGCAGGCCAACAGCGCCGTTGCCCCGAGCAATCGTTTGGTCATCTCGTCTCCTCCCTCGGCCGGGTCGCCCATCTGGGTGCTTCAGCTCTAGGGGAGCCTACGAAGAAACGTTGGGGGCCATCTATCGCGAACATTCGCGATGTCGATCAGGTTCGACGGTGGATGATGTCGTCGGCATATCTAATTGACAATGCTGAATGTCCGATGGCGCCTAGTCGCGAGAAAGGGCAGGCGCGCGCCGCGCGGCAACCCCACGGCTCAGAGCAGGTCCGCCCGCGCAAGCAGACTGACCAAAGCCGAAGTGCTCGCGGCGCCGGTCTTCTGCCGGATGCTTCTAAGCTGATGATCGATCGTCGAAAGAGACCGGTCGCGAACCCGCGCGATTGCCTTGTAGCTCATGCCCTTCGCAACCAGCCGGGCTACGTCCAGCTCCGAAGCTGTCAGCGTTGCCAGTGGGGCAGTACCCGAAAGAGGCGCGTTCTGGGCAAGGGACGCCAGCGACTTCCCGGGCTCACTCCGAAGGTCTTGTTCGGTGATCTGCTTGGCCGCGGCGATGATCGGACTCAGCACATCCGTCACCGTCTGCTCGAAGCAATCATAGAGAGCGGATTCCCAGGGCACCAGGTGCTCCGTCCAATCGGCGCAGATCAGGCCGTAACCACCACGTTCGGTGCGCAGCGCCCAGGCGAGTTTCGATTTCGTCCTGGCCCCGGACATCCTTTGCCGCAACCGCATCGTTACGCGGCTGTCCTGCTTGATATCGGCGAAGATCAGCGGGCGGGGCTCCAGCCACATCGCCTGCATAGCGGCATCGCGATTATCGACAGCCCTGCCGCAGCCGAACGACGGCACGTCGTAATTCACGTCCTTGGCTTCGGCGAATCCGGGAAAGTAGTCTTTGGCCTCGCGTATTCCGAAACCGGCATCCACACGCTGGCATCCGAGCGCGGAACGTAGCCAATTGGTGGCAATCGACCAACAGCCTGGCAGATCGTCAAGACGCAGAAGCATATGCGCTGCAAGATCGCGTGCGTGGACGTCGCGGATCACCCCACGGTCAAGAAGCCGGGAACGCAACCGTCGCTGCGTGGCAAAGACGCCCCCGCCGAAATCCTCGGCAAAAGCTGGCGCATCCCATGCGTCCTGGCTCAGTGTTTCCACCGCCCCGCTTCCTCTCAGACGTCCTGTCTCTGGGTCCTCGGTGAACCTGCCTGCAGATTGACACGACGCTTTTCGATCTTATGCCGGCCCGTTTCCGAGTCAAATCCAGCCTGGAACAAATACCGTCAGCGCGCCAGATGCTCGAACAACCGCGCTACGGCTTCAGCGCCCGGGTCAACGTGCCCTTCGAGTTGCTTGGCGTTGATATAGGCGGCGCGACCGGCCTTGGCGCGGGTCAGGGTCGCGGTGAAGTTGGCGCCCCCGCGGGCCGCCGCGGCTGCGGCTGCGAGGCTCTCGTCGAGAGCCACGAGGGCTGGGGAAAGGGCATCTACCATTGTACGGTCGCCGATCTTGGCGCCGCCGATCTCCTGCATGCGCGCCAGCCCCGCCCGCAGTGCCTCCCGCATCGGCAGGCCGCTAGATGCCCCGTCGCCGGCGGCGGCGAAGAAGATGGCGAGCAGCACGCCCGAGGAGCCGCCCATCGTCTGGCTCAATTCTTGGCCTATGGCACGCAGCAGTTGGGTGTGATCCGACAGCGGCAGGCGGTCGATGGCGTTGATCAGGGCACGGGCGGCACCCGCCAGCGTCGAGCCGGTGTCGCCATCGCCCGACTTGGCGTCGAGCGCATTGAGATCCTGCTCGGCCGCGATCAGCACGTTGCAGCAGCTGATCACGAAGGCGCGCGTCGCCGCATGGTTCGACGGCATCGGCGTGATCGGCGTCAGGCCGTCGGGCATGGGAGCAACCGTGATCGGTCGCACTCGCGAGACGCCCGGCCAGGCAGGGATCGCGACAGGCGTCTTGAGAAGCTCCAACTCGGCTGTGTCGGCTGGAAAGACCGAGATGGAAAAGCCCTGCATGTCGAGCGAGGTCATCACCGGCGAAGGCCCGATGGAATGGGTGATCCTCTCGCCTATGGACGACTGGAGGAGGTCATGGGCGAGCACCGACATTTCGAGCACCGAGGTGCCGCCGAGATTGTTGACGAGCGCGACATGCGGCCCCTCGCCCATCACGGCCGCCAGCCGCTCGACCATGGTGGCGACGGAGGCGCGCGCGCCGGCAAAGTCGATCTGCTCGACGCCGGCTTCGCCGTGGATGCCGAGGCCCAGCTCGGCTTTCCCTGCGGCGATCCGGTCTTCCTTGGGCGAGCCCGGTACGCTGCAGGTGTCGAGCGACATGCCTATGGAACGGGTGCCTGCAATGACGTGCTTCGCCGCCGCCGTCACCGTTTCCAGGTCGGCGCCGCGTTCGGCGAGCGCGCCAGCAATCTTATGCACGAACAAGGTTCCGGCGACGCCACGCGCTTGCGGCAAATCGGGCAATGCGATGTCGTCTCCGACGATCACCATCGAGACATTGAGCCCGAAGGCGCGCGCCCGCTCGGCGGCGAGACCAAAATTCAGCCGATCGCCGGTGTAGTTCTTGACGATCAGCAGGCATCCGGCCGTCCCTGTAACCGCCAGGATGCCGGCGAGCACGGCATCGACGCTGGGCGAGGCAAAGACGTCGCCGCAGACCGCAGCCGTCAGCATGCCCTTGCCGACGAAGCCGACATGCGCCGGTTCGTGGCCTGAGCCGCCGCCCGACACGATCGCCACTTTCGACTTGTCCCAGTCGCTGCGCAGCACGACGCGGATATGCGGATAGCCGTCGAGGCGGGTGAGCGCGCCGCCCGACAGCGCCAACACGCCGTCGATGGCCTCGGTGACGACGTCCTCACGCCGGTTGATGAATTGCGCCATGGATTCTTGCTCCCTAAGCTAAACGCATGCCGGCCGCATCGAAATAAAGCGGCCGCGACGGTTGGATTCTGATGGTTTCACCGCCCCGCAAAGGTGTGTGGGCGTCGGTGACGGTAACGAGGTCGTGCCGCTTCAAGGTCAGATGCAGGCGCGTCTGGTCGCCGAGATGCTCGACACGCTTGACCAGCGCCTCCTCTCCCTCGCCCTGCACGATGTGCTCGGGGCGAAGTCCGATGCTCTTGGCGGCGGCCGGCGCACCGGCGAAGAGATCGGCAGGCAGCACATTAATGCGCGGCTGGCCGAGCCGAGTCGCGGCGTAGACGCTGACGGGATGCTCATAGACTTCGCGCGGCGCGCCGAACTGAACAAGCTTGCCATCGTTCAACACGCCGACATGAGTCGCCATCGTCATCGCCTCGATCTGGTCGTGGGTGACATAGAGTAGCGTCGCCCCCAATTTCGCCTGGATACGCTTCAACTCGATGCGCAGGTCGGCGCGAAGCTTGGCGTCGAGCGAACTCAGCGGCTCGTCCATCAGGAAAATCTGCGGGTTGCGTACGAGTGCGCGGCCGATGGAGACGCGCTGCATCTCGCCGCCTGACAAGGCGGTCGCCTTGTTGTCGAGCTTGTGGGCGATCTGCAGGACCTCGGCGACCTCCTTGACGGTCCGGTCGATCAGGTCCCGCGGTGTCCTGAGCAGTGGCGATTTCAGCGGAAACTCGAGGTTCTGCCGGACGGTCAGATGCGGATAGAGCGAGTATTGCTGGAAGACCATCGCCACGTTGCGCTCGGCCGGCGACAGCCCCTTCATCGGCCGGCCGCTGATATAGACTTCCCCGCTGTCGGGAGTATCGAGGCCGGAGACCATCCGTAAAGTCGTCGTCTTGCCGGCACCCGTCGGGCCAAGCAGCACGACGAAGGAACCGTCGGGGATCGTCAGCGAAACATTGTCGAGTGCGGCCACGCTGCCAAAGGTCTTGGTCACGTTTTCGAGGACAATCTCAGCCATGTCCCAGCACTCCGTCATTGGCGTCCGACCGCAGGGCCTTGCCGGTTTCGGCGTCGAACACCGACAGCGTCCTCGGGTCGAACTCGAGACCGACCAACTCGTCCTCGCGAACCAACTGGTCCGATGGAATACGCGCCTTGAGGTCGCCGTGGCTCGAGCGCAGCGTCACGATCTGGGTGGTGCCGAGATATTCGACCGCGCTTACCCGTCCCCTGTATGCCGACTCGGTGACGAAGCTGACATGCTCGGGCCGTACGCCAAGCGTCAGCTTCCCGGCCCGGCCCTCCCGCGCGGCCGGCACCTCGATCTTCGCTTCGCCGAGATCGACCGACTTGCCGCCAATGCCGATCATGCCCTCGAAGTCGAGGAAGTTCATGGATGGCGAGCCGATGAACTGGGCGACGAACTTGGTCGCCGGCCAGTCGTAGATCTGCTGCGGCTTGCCGAATTGCTCGACAACGCCATGGTTCATGACGACGATCTTGTCGCCCATCTGCATGGCCTCTAACTGGTCATGCGTGACATAGACTGTGGTTGCGCCCATGCGGTCGTGCAGCGCGCGCAGTTCCTCCGCCATGTGTTCGCGGAACTCGGCATCGAGTGCGCCGAGCGGCTCGTCCATAAAGAAGGCCTTGGGACGACGCACGATCGCCCGGCCCAGAGCCACGCGCTGGCGGTCGCCGCCCGACAGCCCGCCCACCGGCCTGTCCAGGATATTCTCGATCTTGAGGATGCGGGCAACCTCTTGGACACGCGTCTTCACCTCCTCGCGTTTCATCCCCTGACTGACCAGCGGATAGGAGATGTTCTTGCGCACGTTCATGTGCGGGTAGAGCGCAAACATCTGGAACACGAAGGCGATGTCGCGCTTGCTGGCCGGCTTCATGCCGACCTCCTCGCCATCGATGAAGATCTCGCCCGAGGTCGGAAGTTCGAGCCCGGCCATCATTCTGAGCGTCGTCGTCTTGCCGCAGCCGGAAGGTCCGAGCAGCATGAAGAACTCGCCGTCCTCGATGGTGAAGGTCGAGGAGCGGACTGCGGTGAAGGCGCCGAACTCCTTGCGCACATTCTGGATTCTGATCTGCGCCACGGGCCTACTCCGGAAGATGGCTGACGATGATGAACATCACCGTGCCCAGCAGGGTTACGAGGAAAGACCAGGAATAGAGCACCAGGGCGAAGGGCTGCATGAGCATGAAGACGCCGGCGGCAATCAGCACCGAGGCCAGCATCTCCCAGGCGCCGCGCCGGAAATGAAGCAATCCGTCGAAGAACCTGGTCATTTGCGTACCGCTCCGAAGGTGATTCCACGCAGGAGATGCTTGCGCAGGAGGATGGTGAAGACCATGACCGGCACGAGGAACAGGGTCGCGCCCGCGGCAACAGCCGGCCAGTCCTGGCCGCTGACGCCGATGATGGTCGGGATGAAGGGCGGCGCGGTCTGGGCATTGCCTGACGTCAGCAGCACGGCGAAGGCGTATTCGTTCCAGGCAAAGATCAGGCAGAAGATCGCAGTCGAGGCGATGCCCGTTGCCGCCTGGGGCAACACGACCTTGTAGAAGGCCTGAAAGCGCGTGTAGCCGTCGATCAGCGCCGCCTCCTCATATTCGATCGGGATTTCGTCGATGAAGCCCTTGAGTAGCCAGACCGAGAGCGACAGGTTCACCGCGGTATAAAGCAGGATCATGCCGGCATGGGTGTCGCTGAGGCCGAGCGAGCGGAACATCAGGAAGATCGGGATGGCGACCGCGATCGGCGGCATCATGCGCGTCGACAGGATGAAGAACAGCAGGTCGTCCTTCAGCGGCACCTTGAAACGCGAAAAGGCATAGGCGGCTGCCGTGCCCAGCACGATGCAGAGCACCGTCGAGCCGAAGCCGATGATGACCGAATTGGTGAAGCGCTCGGCAAAGCGCGACGGACCCGAAATCACCAGGCCGTCCTTGCGCACCAGCCGGTCGTACCAGGTCTGGGGTTCGCCGACCTGCTGCAACTGCTCCTCGGTGAGACGAGTGCGCGTCGTGAAGACGTTGACATAGCCTTCGACAGTCGGCGTGAAGAACGTCTTCGGTGGATAGGCAATGGCGTCGGACGGGGACTTGAAGCTGGTGCCGATGATCCAGACCAGCGGCAGGATTGTGATCAGCGCGTAGAGGACGACAAGCACCCCGGCGAACCATTTCTGCCGGCGTGACGGCTCGGTGACGGAATAGCTGCTCATCGCTGCTTCACCTTGTTCAGGGCTTTGACGTAGATCGAGGCCAGGCCGAAGACGGTCACGAAGAGGATGACGGCGTAGGCAGAGGCATAGCCGGTGCGCCACTTCTCGAAGGCCTCGCGCTTGAGGTTGATCGAGGTGAGCTCGGTGATCGAACCCGGACCGCCGCCGGTGAGCTGGACGACGAGGTCGAACATCTTGAAGTTCTCGATGCCGCGGAAAAGCACGGCGAGCATCAGGAACGGCAGCACCAGCGGAATGGTGATGGTCCAGAATTGCCGCCATTTGCTGGCGCGGTCGCATTCGGCCGCTTCATAGATGCTGTCGGGGATGGAGCGCAGACCGGCCAGGCAGATCAGCATGACGAAGGGCGTCCACATCCAGGTGTCGACGATGACGATCGCCCAGGGCGCCAGTTTCACGTCGCCGATCATCGAGAAGCTGGACGGATCGGCACCCGTCAGGAAGCCTATGGAATAGTTGAACAGGCCGATCTGCGGCTGGTAGAGGAAGGTCCAGAAATTGCCGACGACCGCCGGGCTCAGCATCATCGGCAACACGATGATCGTCGTCCAGAGATCGTTGCCGCGGAACTTCTTGTTGATCAGATAAGCGAGCGAGAAGCCGATCAGCACCTGCAGCACCAGCGTCCAGATCAGGAAATGAGCCGTCGCCTGCATGGTCAGCCAGATGTCCTTGTCGGACAGGATGCTGATGTAGTTTTTCAGGCCGACGAACTCGACCTCGGCATTGGGTCGGTTGACGCGGAAATTGGTGAAGCTCAGCCGGATCGTCCAGATCAGCGGAAAGATGTTGACCGCCAGCAGCAGCACGATCGAGGGAGCGACGAAAAGCCAGGCGAGCGCGCGATCGGACAGGCCCCTGAACCGTCTGGCAATGGCGTGCGGCGTCGCTTCGGCGACCCGATCCACCGGTGAATGCAGCATTGATATTCCCCTGATTATCAACTGTGCGGCGACGGAGCCGGCTTCGTCCGGCTCCGTACCGTACCATGGCCCGCTGGGAGGATGCGGGACACGCCTTTGTGGCCGTCAGTACTTGCCTTCGTCGTCGAAGACCTGGGTCCAATCCTTGGCGAGGCCGTCGAGCGCATCCTGGGCAGAGCCCTGGCCGGCGACGACATAGTCGTGGAAGCGCTTCTGTGCCGCCTGCAGCAACGAGGCATAGGACGGCTCGGCCCAGAAGTCCTTCACGATCGCCATGGAGTCGAGGAAGGTCTGCGCATAGGGCTGGCTGGTGGCAAAACCCGGGTCTTCGACGACCTTGCGCAGCGCCGAATAGCCGCCCATCTGCCACCATTTCTGCTGGATCTCGGGCTGGGCGAACCACTTGATATAGGCGAGCGCATCGTCCTTCTTCTCCGAGGCGGAGACAACCGAGATGCCCTGCCCGCCAAGCTGGGCGAAGGCCTTGCCGTCGGGGCCTGCCGGATTGGGGAAGTAGCCTGACTTGTCGCCACCGACATTGGCATCGGCATTGATGCCGGGCCAGGTAAAGGCGAAGTTCATGTGCAGTGCGACCTGGCCCGACTTGTAGGCGTCGATGTCCTCCGACATGTAAGCGTCGGAATGACCTGGCGGCGTGCAGCAATCATAGAGCTGCTTGTAGAACTCCAGACCCTGCACCGCCTTGGCGGAGTTCACAAAGCCGTCGAGCTCGTAGGGCTTGTCGGGGTTCTCGTACTGGAAGCCGAAGCTGTAGAGCACATCCATCACCCCCATGGTGATGCCTTCGGAACCGCGCTCGGTGTAGATCGCAGCGCCATAGACAGTCTTGCCATCGATCTCGCGCTTCTGGAAGAATTCAGCGATGTCCTTGAGTTCGGCGAAGGTCTTCGGCACCGCGAGGTCGCGGCCGTATTTCTGCTTGAACTCAGCCTGCAGTTCAGGGCGGGCGAACCAGTCCTTGCGGTAGCTCCAGCCGACCACGTCGCCAAAGGCCGGCAGCGCCCAGTAATTCGGCGAATTCTTCGGCCATTCGGCGTAACCGACGACGGTCGCCGGGATAAAGTCGTCCATCTTGATTCCTTCCTTGTCGAAGAAATCGTTGAGCTTTACGTATTGGCCGTTCTCGGCGGCGCCGCCGATCCACTGACTGTCACCGATCATCAGATCGCACAGCTTGCCGCCGGAATTCAGCTCGTTGAGCATGCGGTCGGCAAAATTCGGCCACGGCACGAACTCGAACTTCATCTTGACGCCGCTCTTGGATTCGAAATCCTTGCTGAGCTCGACGAGCGCGTTGGCCGGATCCCAGGCGGCCCAGCACAGAGTCAGGTCCTTTGCGCTGGCCTGGCTCGTTGCGGCTACGCCGGCGGCCAAAACGGCGCCGAATGCAGCCAATGATCTAACATGGCGAAATGTCATGGCTGGGACCTCCCTCCCATCCTTCCGACCTCCATCGGAAGGTGAAAACGCCCTTGTCGGGCACCTGACGCGGAATGATCTTCCCGGCGGGCCAGTCTCCTCCGCGCCGCCTGCGTGGCTCGCTCAAATCCTCCTAGCGACCACGAACAGAGTTATAATTGAGGTGCGCACCTCAAAGCAAGCGATTTTTGAGGTGCGCACCTCAAAACTTGCTTTTAATCTGCTTTTGTTGGAGAAATCTGGTTCAGAATTGAAAACCGGGATCAAAGCGTGCGGCCAACCACAAAAGACCTGGCGGAAGCCGCGGGCGTCAGCCTGGCAACTGTCGACCGCGTGTTGAACGAGCGCCCGAACGTCAGCAACAAGGTGGCGACAAAGGTCGCGGAAGCCATCGAGCGCATCGGCTTCGTGCGCAACCCGGCTGCCGTTGCTCTGGCTCGCAACAAGACCTACCGCTTCCGCTTCGTCCTTCCGACCTCGGGGGATCAATATCTCGCCGAACTCATCGCCCGCGTCACCGAGGCAAAGGAGGCGCTGCGCGCCGATTCCACCGAGGTCGAGGTAGCCCAGATCGCGATGGGCGACCCACACCAGGTCGCGAAGTACCTCACCGGCATCGACCACGACACGATGGACGGCGTCGCCGTCATGGCTCCGGAATCGCCGCAGGTGCGTGACGCGCTGGTGCGGCTCGTCGAGCGCGGCGTCAAGGCCGTGCAGTTCCTGTCGGGCCAGGAGCGACTGGAGAGCGCCGACTATGTCGGCGTCGACAATTTTGCCGCGGGTGCGACCGCCGGCAAGATCGCCGGCCGCTTCATCGGCGGCCGCTCGGGCAAAATCATGGTCGTCGCCGAAACAATGATGGCACTCGACAGCATTCAGCGCCGCCTCGGCTTCGACAGCATCATCAATGCCCAGTTCCCGCATCTCGAGACGCTGCCGTCGCTGGAAACCTACGGCGACGAAAAGCGTGCCGACCTCATCATCAAGCGTAACCTGCAGCACAACCCCGACACAGTCGCCGTCTATGTGCTGAGTTCGGAAGCGCGCGTGCCGCTGACGGCGGTCTGGAACACGCAAGGCGCCCGCGCGCTCACCATCGTCGCCCACGAGCGCACCCCGTTCAGCGAACAGGCGCTGATGGACGATCGTATCGACGCCGTGATCGCCCAGGATCCCGGCCATGCCGTCCGTAGCGCGCTGCGCATCATGCGCGCCCGCTCCGACCACCGCGAGCCCCTCGCCTCGCAGGAACGCATCCGCATCGAAGTCCTGCTCAAGGAAAATCTGCAGTTCGAGTGATCCGGGGCGCGACCGACGGCATACGACTGCAAACAGCAGAAATGCTCGATGCTGGCTCTAAGCGCTTGGCTCCCCCTGGTGCGCCGGATCTTCCATTCACTTACAGTTCAACTGCAAGCCTCGCTCGTGGCGGCGGCAGGGGCTTTGCCATACCGTTGCCGACAGTCATCCGCGACCTGCGATTCGTTAATTCGTTAAACAGCCCAACCGGAAGAAGTGCGATGCATGCCACAAGAGTAACGATCGCCCTGCTCGCCTGCCTGACCGTAACGGCATGCGGCATGGCGAAAGCGGCAAGAACCGGCGGCCAGACATTCGACAAATATGGCTGCCTGGCCCGCGACTTCAAAGGCCAGCCACCCTGCGATCCTGCAGCAGCCACCGCGCCCAAGCCTTAAAAGGCACGGGGCCCTTTACGCCATCGCTTTGACGACCTACTGCGACCGGACACAGCGACGTGGCAACGGAAGGAAGAGACATGTCCGACATCATCGTCAAAGACAGCAACGGCGCTCAGCTCAATGAGGGCGATTCCGTCACATTGATCAAGGACCTGAAGGTCAAGGGGACGTCCGAGACGATAAAGCGCGGCACGCTGGTCAAGAACATCCGCCTGAACGGCAATGCTGGTGAGATCGAATGCAACACCAAGCAGGTCAAGGGGCTGGTGCTGAGGACCGAGTTTGTGAAGAAGGCCTGAGCCGACCGCCCCGCGCTCCGTCAACGCGGTTTTAAGCTCTGAAGTCCAGACTCACGACATGTCTGGATTCGCCCTTCCCAAATTGAGATGGCTAGTGCTCGGCGCACTGGCCGCCGGCGGTTGGGCCATGACGCAGGATCTGCCCAGCAAAGCGCGCTTCGACGATCGCCCGGCCCGGGCAGCAAACAAGTACAAGACGGAAAACGCCGAGCGAAAGGATGTCGCCGTCACACGGCCGAAGGTCAATGTAGCGCCACGCCCGCAAGCTGACGTGGCACGTCCGAAGGCTGATGTCGCGCCGCGCAAGCTGGCTGCCGTACCGAAGCCCAAAGCCGACATTCCGGCCCGAAAGGTGGCAGCTGCAACACCTGCGGCCAGAGAACGTGCTCCGCGCAAGCCGGCCGGCGAGATCGAGACCGCCTCGATCACACGTCCGCCTACGCCGTTGCCACGGCCGAAATCAACCGCTGCCGAAGCAGCACCCAAATCCGCGAGCGCCGGTGCGGCCGCCCTCAACGTGCTCTACACCAGCACCGCGGTCTATCTGCGCCAGCGTCCAAGCGTTTCCGCCCCCGTCACTTCGAGCCTCAAGCAGGGTGAGAGCGTCCGAGTGTTCGCGCGTGACGGCAAATGGACGCTGGTCTCGGCCTCCGGGCGCAAGGGCTGGGTGCATGGCGAGTTGCTGCGGCCGGCAGACCCTGCCGCTCCGCGCCCGAAACAGACCCTCGGCCACACCGCCAACACCACCACGCCCGGCTGACCTCGCCCAAATTCGCTACCTAAACAACCAATATCGCGCCTGACGGGGCTTTGCCGGTTGAAACCGGACGCGTCCGGTGCCAAATCTGCGGCTCGGCTCGCAGATGTTGCGGGCACACAGAGGTTACCCGGTAGAGGTCAATGGTCAGCTATCTCGACGCCGCCACGGCGCCCCTCAGGAACACCGGCCAGATTCGTCTTTACGGCGCCGAGGCTTTCGAAGGCATGCGCAAGGCATGCCAGCTCACAGCCAGTTGCCTCGACGAGCTGGTAGACCGCGTCGCACCAGGGGTTACGACCGACGCCATCGACCGCTTCGTCTTCGAATACGGCATGGACCACGGCGCGCTGCCGGCGACGCTGAACTATCGTGGCTACACCAAGTCGTCCTGCACCTCGATCAATCACGTCGTCTGCCACGGCATTCCCGACAACAAGCCGCTCAAGGACGGCGACGTCGTCAACATCGACGTCACCTATATTCTGGACGGCTGGCACGGCGATTCGAGCCGGATGTATCCGGTCGGCACCATCAAGCGCGCCGCCGAGCGGCTGCTCGAAGTCACCCATGAGTGCCTGATGCGCGGCATCGCCGCCGTCCGTCCGGGCGCGCGTACCGGCGCCATTGGTGCGGCCATCCAGACCTTTGCCGAAGCCGAGCGCTGCTCGGTGGTGCGCGACTTCTGCGGCCACGGCGTCGGCGCGCTGTTCCACGACGCGCCCAACATCCTGCACTATGGCAACGCCAATGAAGGCGTCGAGATGCGCCAGGGCATGATCTTTACCATCGAGCCGATGATCAATCTTGGCCGGCCGCATGTGAAGGTGTTGTCAGACGGCTGGACGGCGGTCACCCGCGACCGCTCGCTGTCAGCCCAATACGAGCACACTGTCGGCGTCACGGCCACCGGCTGCGAGATCTTCACGCTGTCGCCCAAGGGGCTCGACCGTCCGGGCCTGCCCGCTTAGTATCGCCATACCGGGCTCGAACATCGGCGCGAAAACCGGCAACGATTGCCGGAACGCACGATGTGTCGATTCCGGGAGTCAGAGCGTATCTTGTGCGTTCGTTCGAACGCGCGGCGCTGTGAGGCCGGCGGGGGCGGCATACCGGGCATGGCGACCGAAGAACACGACGAGCGCGATTTCTTTGGCGAGCGGTCGCTACCGAAACCCAAGCGCGAAACCGCACAGGAAAAACCCCATTATCTCGGCCATCGCGACCGGCTGCGCGAGCGTTTCTCGACAGCCGGCGGCGACACATTCGCCGACTACGAGTTGCTCGAACTTTTGCTGTTCAGGCTGATCCCGCGCGCCGACACCAAGCCGGCAGCCAAGGCGCTGCTTGCCCGTTTTGGCACCTTCGCCGAAGTGCTGGGCGCACCTGTCAACCTGCTGCAAGAGGTCAAGGGCATAGGACCAGCGGTCGCGCTGGACCTCAAGATCGTTGCAGCTGCGGCAAAACGCATGACGCGCGGCGAGATCAGCGGTCGCGAGGTGCTGTCATCGTGGAACCAGGTGCTCGACTATTGCCGGGCGGCCATGGCCTTTGAAGAGCGCGAGCAGTTCCGCATCCTGTTCCTCGACAAGAAGAACGTGCTTATTGCCGACGAGGTACAGCAGACGGGCACCGTCGATCACACGCCGGTCTATCCACGCGAGGTGATCAAGCGTGCGCTGGAACTGTCAGCCACCGCAATCATCCTCGTGCACAATCACCCGTCGGGCGATCCCGCGCCGTCGCGCGCCGACATCGACATGACCAGGACGATCATCGACACGGCCAAGCCGCTGGGCATCGCCGTGCACGACCACGTCATCATCGGCAAGAAGGGTTTTGCCAGCATGAAGGGCCTGCTGCTGATCTAGACAGCGCAGCAGCTGGACTCGAATTACACTGCCCGAACTGCACCCGAAGGACGAGAGAATCGAAAAGGCCGCCGGATTGCCGACGGCCTTTTGAATTTCATTCCAGGAGCAGTGCCTTATTCGGCGTCGGCTTCCTTGGCCTTCTTCTTCGGAGCGGCCTTCTTCTTGGGCTCTTCGCCCTCTGCCTTCTCAGCCTTGTCTGCCTTCTTGGCCGAAGCCTTCTTGGCCGGCTTTGCAGAAGTCTCGTCCTCGTCGTCGGCGAGCAGTTCTTCCTTGGTCACCTTCTTGTCGGTGACGGAGATCTGCGACAGCAGGTGATCGACGACCTTTTCCTCGAACAGCGGCGCGCGCAGGTTGACCAGCGCGGACGGGTTGTTGCGATAGAAGTCGAACACTTCCTGCTGCTGGTTGGCCGGGTAGCGGCGAACCGTGTCGAACAGGCCGCGCTGCAACTCCTCGTCGGAAACCGTCACGCCGGACTTCTCGCCGATCTCGGCGAGAACCAGGCCGAGGCGCACGCGGCGCTCGGCGAGGCGCTGGTATTCGGCGCGGGCTTCTTCTTCCGTCGTCTCTTCGTCGGCAAAGGTGCGGCCGGCGATCTCGAGGTCGCGGGTCACCTGGCTCCAGATGTTGCCGAACTCGGCTTCGACGAGCTTGGAGGGAGCCTCGAACTGGTAGGCGCCATCGAGCTGGTCGAGCAGCTGACGCTTGACCTTCTGGCGCGTCATGGCGCCGAACTGGTTCTCGATCTGGCCGCGAACGATGTCACGCAGCTTCTCGAGCGACTCGAGGCCGAGGTTCTTCGCGGTCTCGTCGTTGACCTCAAGCTTGCCGGGGGCAGCAACTTCCTTGACGGTGACGTCGAAGGTGGCTTCCTTGCCGGCCAGATGTCCGGCCTGGTAGTTCTCCGGGAAGGTCACGGTGACGAGCTTCTCGTCGCCGGCCTTGGCACCAATCAGCTGGTCCTCGAAGCCGGGGATGAACTCCTTCGAGCCGAGCACCAGCGGCTGGTCGCCGCCCGTACCGCCGTCGAAGGCAACGCCGTCGATCTTGCCGACATAGTCGATGGTGACGCGGTCACCTTCACTGGCCTTGCCGGTCTTCGGCTCATAGGTGCGCGCCGATTCGGCGACGCGGTTGACCTGCTCGTCGATCTCGCTTTCCGGAACGTCGTAGACCGGGCGCAACACCTTGATGTCGGTGAAGTCCTTGATCTCGATTGCCGGAATGACTTCGTAGCTCAGCGAGAACTCGAAATCGGCGCCGCCGGCGAGGATCTTCTCGGCTTCCTTCTCGTCCTCGGTCATCACGACGTCGGGCTGCATCGCGGCCTTTTCACCGCGCTCGGCGATGATCGTGCGGGTCGAGTCGGTCAGGATCTCGTTGACCACTTCAGCCATGAAGGACTTGCCGTACATCTTGCGCATATGCTGCATCGGCACCTTGCCAGGACGGAAACCGTTGATGCGGACCTTGTCCTTGGCAGCCGAAAGCCGCTTCTCGAGACGGGCTTCCATGTCGCCGGCAGGGACCGAGACCTTGATCTCGCGCTTGAGGCCGGAGTTGAGCGTTTCGGTGACCTGCATCATCAAACCTTTGTTTTCACGTATGGCGCGGCTTGGACGGCGTCCTGCCGTTCAGCCTGCCGGAATTCGTTTGCCGGGGGTGGCTTCAAGTTCGCAAATCGGCATCCCGGCCCGCCGTTGCGGCCCATTTGGCTCCGCCATCTTCCGAAAGTCCGATAAGTTATTGTTTTTCCGACTTCTTATCGTATCTTTCAGAGACGGTCCTTTGCGTCCCATCCTATTTGACAGGCCTTTTGTCACAGGCGTGGCCAATTTTCAACTATCTTCGCGGTTTCTCCCGGCCGAGGTCAATTCCGCTCCGAGATTGACAGAATGATGGCGACATGTGATTGGCGGTCGCATGCGGATGTGGCGGAACTGGTAGACGCCCTGGATTTAGGTTCCAGTGCCGAGAGGCGTGTAGGTTCGACTCCTATCATCCGCACCATAAACGCTCTGCCCGGCGGACCTGAAACCTCTGATCGAGAGTGATCCAGCCGTGCACGCAACGACAAATGCCTCAGGTACCACCTCCACGGCCGACAGCAATGGCGCGGCCCGGTCGCGACGCAGCCTGCTCGTTGCCTCCGATGCGGTGTGGCCACCCGTTTCGGGTGGAGATCTGCGCAACTGGCAGAATGTCCAGGCGCTTGCCAGGCTGGGCGATGTGCTGGCGGCATCGGTTCATGCACCGGCGGCACCCGCGACGCTCGACGACGACAGGATAACGACACTGGCCCTTGCCAATGCAGCCGAGGCCGCGACCTCGCCGCGTCTCGCCAAGCGCCGGACCCCGATCGACACACGCATCCCGCAAATAGCACTTTCACGCCTCCTGGCGGCGGCACGCGACTTCAAGCCCGATGCCATCGTCGTCGAGGGCATTCCGCTGTTTCCTCTCCTCGAGCACCTGCGCCCACTGGCGCCGACGCTCGTGCTCGACATGCACAACATCGAGTCCGACCTTGCCAGGCAGATGATGCCGAAAACCGGCTGGCTGGCCGGGCTGTTTTCAAAGAAGACCCGCCATGTCAGACGCATGCGCGACATGGAGTTGCAGTCGCTGCGCATGGTGGACAAGGTCTGGGTCTGTTCGGAACAGGATCGAGACAGGCTGCACAGCCTATCCGGCGGCCGGGCCCTCGCCGACGTCATCCCAAATGGCGTCCCCCGCTTTGACCTCATTCCAGAACAATTGGCCGACCAGCCCGCGATGAGCAAGGGCCAGCCGACACTACTGTTCGTCGGCCACCTCAACTATCCCCCGAACCTCGAAGCGGCGCGGCGGCTGGCCACCCGGATCCTGCCACAGCTGCAGACGGCACTCGGCGGCGCCAAGCTGATCATCGCCGGACGCAGCCCCCACCGCAGCCTGGCTGATGTGGCTGCCCTGCCCGATGTCGAACTGATCGCAAATCCCGACGATCTGGGGGTGCTCTACCGCCACGCACATCTGGCGATCGTGCCGCTGGTCAGCGGCGGCGGCACGCGGCTGAAGATACTGGAAGCGATGGCCTGGGGCCTGCCGGTCGTGGCCACCAGGCTCGCCGCCGAAGGTCTCGGCCTGGTCGACGGCGTCGACATCGACTTTGCCGAAACCGACGACGATCTCGCCGCGCGTGCAGCAGCACTATGCAACGACGCCGGCTGGTTCCAGGCGCGGCGGCTTCGTGCCCGCGAAACGGTCACGAGCCGCTACGGTCCAGAAGCCATCGCAAGCGCCGTAAGGTCCAGCCTCTTGTAAGCTGAGAAACCCTCGATAACGGCTTGATAAGCCTCGCCTAATAATGCCATGACTCGCAGGATGACTGAAAGACGAGTTTGATTGGCATTGCATGACAATTCCCAAAATTCTTCATCAGACCTGGAAGACTGACAGCATTCCCGAGGAATTCCTCGGCTGGTCGAAGAGTTGGACGAAATACAATCCGGGCTGGCGGCACATCTTGTGGAGCGACAGAATGCTGCTCGACTTCGTCGCCGAAAATTATCCTGAATATCTCGATACCTATTGCGGCTACCGTGTCGGGGTCCAACGCGCCGATGCCGCACGATACATGCTGCTGCACCATTTCGGCGGGGTTTATGCCGACCTCGATTGCGAATGCGTCGCGCCGTTCGATGGCCTGCTGGACGAAAACCGCGTCATCCTGTGCAAGGAACCCAAAAGTCAGTCGGACGCACAGACACGCCTGCGTAATCTGCCTCATCTTCTCTTCAATGGGACGATGGCGAGCCCAAAGGGGCACCCGTTCTGGCCGCACCTGCTCGCCTATTTGCCATTGGTCAAGGATGCGCGGGACGTTCTCGATGCCACCGGCCCGTGCCTGTTGACGGCGGCGCAACTCAGCTTCGCCGACCAGTCAGCCTTTGCGATCCATCCGCATGAACTTTTCAGCCCGGCAGACAGTGGCGGCAGCTCGATGGAAGTCGCGACGCCCGCGACACTGTCCGTTCATCACTGGGCCGGCACATGGTGGATCAAGCCCAGGCCACCGTCACTGCTGGCACGTCTGCGGCACAGCTATTACCAAACACTGCATATCCTGACCAAGGGCGAGCAACTCGATGTTACTACTGCGCAGGCGGCAGTCGATCCTGCTGCCCTCAAACGTCCGCCCCCCCAGGGAAACAACATCGCGATACTTGTTCCGCTGCGCGATGCCGCCGACCACATCGCACCATTCCTCGCCGCCCTCGCCCGGATCGATCATCCAAAGAAGCACATTAAATTGGTGTTCTGCGAGGGCGACAGCAGCGACGACAGCTGGCAAAGACTGACGCAGGCGACCGCGACGCTCAAGGGTACCTATCGCGACGTCGTGCTGCTCAAGAAAGACCTTGGCATCAAGATGGAAAGGTCGAAGCGCTGGAAGCCCAAGCTTCAACGCAAGCGCCGCGCAGCGATTGCGGCCGTGCGTAACCATCTTATCCGCCACGGGCTCGATGCCAGCGACGACTGGGCGCTGTGGATCGACATCGACGTCTGGCGTTATCCCTCAGACGCCATCTCGCGCCTGATCGCTTCAGGCGGCAGGATCGTCGTTCCCAACTGCGCGGTGGCGCCGGGCGGCGGCAGCTTCGACATGAACAGCTTTGCCACCCTCCGCAAGCCGAAGGATTACCGCTACTACCGCGCGCTGCGCGGCGGGCTCTACCAGCCTCCGGCAAAGGAAAACACCAGGCTCTACCTCAGCGACCTGCGTCACCTCGACAGCGTCAATCTAGACGGCGTCGGTGGGACGATGCTGCTCGTCGACGCAGCGCTGCATCGCGGCGGCCTCAACTTTCCGGAGATACCCTACAAGTTCCTGCTCGAAACCGAGGGCTTTGCCGCCCTTGCCAACGATCTCGGCGTCGTGCCGCTCGGGTTGCCCAAGATCGAGGTGCTGCACGTCCCCTGGTAATGCAGTGGGACCGCTGTCCTGTTCTAATAGAGCGGCTCCTCGAACAGCATGGTGTCGCCATCCATCAGTGCCTTGATCTGGCCGGTGCCGCTGCTGTCGACCGCAACCTTGATGCCAAAACTGCGCAATTCGGGCTCGGCATCGGCGTTGCGCTTGCGCATCTCCTCCTCGATTGCCAGCCCCTCGCCCTCGGGCACGTAGAAGCGCTCGATGCCATAGTCGACGCTGACGGTCGAGCCCGGCGTCAGGCTCCAGCCATTGGAGATGTGGCCGAGGATATCGACCTCGTCACCCGGCGCAGGCGTCTCCGCAGACCCCAGCCAGGCCGATGTCGCCCGCCAGTAGCCGTCGGGATCCTTCTTCAGGCGCACGACCACAGGTCCTTCCACACTCGTCAGTTCGCCCTGGGGCAAATTGGCGATCTTCTCCACCTCTATGCGTGAAATGTCATAGCCCAACCTGACATAATCGCCGCGCAACAGGTCGCGCGGATCGACGGGTTCGACCTTGAGCAGGACTTCCTTGCCGTCACGCAGGATCGCTGCGCGTCCCACGATCATCGAGCCTAGAAAACCGATCTGCGCCAGTGCCAGAACGATGGCGGCGACAACGAGCTTGTAGCGGGCCATCATGCTGCTCCCTGCACTGGCTGTGATTTCATGCCTCGCTCGATGCGGATGATCGCATAAGCGAGGCCAGCGAGAATTATTGCAGCAGCGAAGAAGAAGCCCGCCGTGCCCAGCATGGAGCCGACCGTCACCATATAGACGATGGCCAGCTCGAAGGCGAAGCCGATATAGGCGATCCAGCGCAAGCCGCGGCTCTCGCGGCCAAGGAAGACGATCACGGCCGCAATAACCGCCAGCGCCACGGCGGCAACGATGACAAAGCCTCCGTCATCGATCTGGTCGAGTTGAACCATGCCGATGCCGGAGAGGAAGCCGATCAGTGCATGCAGCGACAATCGCCCGCCAAGCTGGGCAACACGTTCCGAAGCCGCCGGCGCGAGCGCTGCAACGGCGAGCAGGGCTGCCGAGACCAGCGCCAGCACAACCCCGACCTCCAGCGACTCGTAGTGAAAGCCGAGCAGCACTGCATAAAGAATGACCGACAGCGCGATCAGATGCCGGGCAGAGCGGCTCTGCGTCCAGAACGACAGCGCCCAATACGCGGCCATGAATGCAATGAAGAGATGCGGGAACTCCGAGCGGCGGAACAGCTCGAAGCCCTTCGTCACCAGCCACGCATCGGCGATGCCGACTGCTGCGACCGTCAGTGCATTCGAGCGCAGCGCTGCCGCGGCGATGGCTGTGCCTATCGACCAGGTGACGATCGCCGCCGCCTCGTCACCGGAGAAGTGATACATCTGGCCGATCAGCGCAATGGAGCCGCCGAAGGCCGCGGCCCCGATCAGCCACAAGGCTTCGGCGAAGCCACCATGGTCACGCTGCTTGAGCAGGGCTCCGCCGACATAGCTCGCAAATATCACGGCAAACAGCGCACCAACGCGCCCCGCGCGCGGTATCGCTTCCCAATTGGCGGCGATGAGGATCAGGATCGCCGCAGCGAACAACAGTGCCGCCATCATGGCGAGGATCGAACCGAAATTCAGCCCGTTTCGTTCGTTGGCCTCGACATCGCGGATCAGCGCATCGCCGGTCGCGCGGTCGACGAGCCCGCTGGCGACCCATCGGCCAATGTCGTTCTTCACCTTTGTGGCATAGCTCGCCATATGTCGCTTCCCCCTGCCCGAGCCGACCACATCAGGGCCAAGCCGTTGTCATCATGGCGGATTTCAGATTCGGTCACAATTATGACCGAAGGCTTAATGCTCATTAATGTTGCAATGCACAAAACGCATTGCTGCCATGCGAGCATAGCGCTTCAATTTTAGGCAAGGGCGTCCTATCTACGCCCCGTACACAGAAGAGAAAAGAAGACGAACGGAAAACGAAGATGAACCTGATCCGCAATTACCGCAACTGGCGCCGCTACCGTGACACTGTCTCCGAGCTGAGCCGCCTGTCGAACCGTGAACTGACCGACCTCGGCATCACCCGCAGCGACATCCACTTCGTCGCTCGCAAGGCGATCTGACCGAAGCCGATCTACCCAAACTACCTGTCCGAACCGAAAAGAGAACTGAAATGAACTTGCTCCGCACTTACCGCAACTGGCGTGCATATCGCGAGACGGTGAACGAGCTTGGCCGTCTGTCGAACCGCCAGCTTGCCGATCTCGGCATCAATCGTGGCGAGATCCAGTCGATCGCCCGCCGCGCAATCTAATTCAAGCTTTCCGTCCGGGTCGACCTCCTCCCCGACCCAGATGGATCAGGTCAGCTTTCTCCTCCCATTGAGCTGACCACCTTAACACACCCGCCGGATCTCCTCCCCCGGCGGGTGTCGTTAGCCCAAGAGTTTCGCCCTCGTCGATTGGCGAACGGAATTCAGCCTGCGCCGACCTCCTCCCCGGCAAAGGCGAATAGGTCAGCTTCTTCCTCCCGATGAGCTGACCACCAAAAACGACACCTGCCGGACCTCCTCCCCCGGCAGGTGTTGTTACCCCGAGAGCTTCGCCCTCTTCGATTGGCGAACAGAATTCAGCCTGCGCCGACCTCCTCCCCGGCAAAGGCGAATAGGTCAGCTTCTTCCTCCCTGAGGCTGACCACCAAAACCAACACCCGCCGGTCCTCCCCCGGCGGGTGTTGTCGTTTTGGGCGCCATCCTTCGATCTCGTGAGATAGCCGCCTAGTTCAGCGCGCCGCTCTCCAGCACGCCACGCGACTTCCAGTCGGCGAGCCGAATGATATCGGGCGCACCGCCCATCGGCGCATACCAGGAATCGACAACCCATTTGACGGCGTCGGGTGCGCGGATCACCGCCGTCCAGTGCGGATAGCGGCCGTCGAGCAGGAAGCCCCTGGAATCCCTAGCTTCGACCTTGTGATGCTTGAGCAGGCCGCGACGCGCGAGATAACGCAGCAGCGCGTCGGTATTGGTCGACTCATCGACGCAATCCATCTGTCCGCGAATTTTCGAAGCGCCGAACTCCGACTGTGGCTGGTCGCGCACGCCGGTCACCTGCTGCGCCCGCTTCTCGAAATAGCCGACCGCCCGGGCGATCGCCTTGCGCTCGGCTTCCGGCGAGGCTCGGCCGGCGGCCATGATCGCTGCAAACTTCCGGTCGTCACTGGTGCCAAGAACGAGGCGCGAACGAAACGCGCAGCCATAACCATGGCAGATGTCGATGGTTCTTGCCGGCGCGGCCACGGCCTCCGTGACCGGACCGCCGGCCATGATCGATACGAGGCCAGCAAAAAGGATGATCGTACGTCTCGTCATGGCGATATCCTAGTGACTGTCCCGCATCGGGCGCAACTCGCAAGCCGCCCAATCGTTGCATTCCCCCGGCCAAGGGATTATTCCGGCGCCATGAGCACAAAACCTATTCACATCATCGGCGGCGGTCTCGCCGGGTCGGAAGCGGCATGGCAGGTGGCTTCGGCCGGCGTACCTGTCATCCTGCATGAAATGCGCGGCGTGCGCGGCACAGACGCGCACAAGACCGACGGCCTGGCCGAACTGGTCTGCTCCAACTCGTTCCGATCGGACGATGCCGAAACCAACGCCGTCGGCCTGCTGCACGCAGAGATGCGGCTTGCAGGTTCGCTGATCATGAGCGCCGGCGACGCCAACCAGGTTCCTGCAGGCGGCGCGCTCGCCGTTGATCGCGACGGCTTCTCCAATGCCGTCACCGCACGGCTCGAGGCGCATCCGCTGATATCAATCGTCCGAGAGGAAATCACCGGCCTGCCGCCTGAGGACTGGGACAAGACGATCATCGCCACCGGCCCGCTGACAGCACCTTCGCTCGCCGAGGCGATCGCCGCCAGCACCGGCGCCGACGCGCTCGCCTTCTTCGATGCAATTGCGCCGATCGTCCATTTCGACAGCATCGACATGAGTGTCTGCTGGTTCCAGTCGCGCTACGACAAGGTCGGTCCCGGCGGCACCGGCAAGGACTACATCAACTGCCCGATGGACAAGGAGCAGTACGACGCCTTTGTCCAGGCGCTGCTCGACGGCCAGAAGACCGAATTCAAGGAGTGGGAAGGCACGCCCTATTTCGATGGCTGCCTGCCGATCGAGGTGATGGCGGAACGCGGCCGCGAAACCTTGCGCCATGGTCCGATGAAGCCGATGGGCCTGACCAACGCGCATAACCCGACGGTCAAGGCCTATGCGGTTGTCCAGTTGCGTCAGGACAATGCGCTGGGCACGCTCTACAACATGGTCGGTTTCCAGACCAAACTGAAGCATGGCGAGCAGGTCAATGTGCTGCGCATGATCCCGGGCCTGGAAAACGCCGAGTTCGCCCGTCTTGGCGGCCTGCACCGCAACACCTATCTTAACTCGCCGACCCTGCTCGACTCGACGCTACAGCTCAAGTCTCGACCCGGCCTGCGTTTCGCCGGCCAGATCACCGGCTGCGAAGGATATGTCGAAAGTGCTGCCATAGGCCTGCTGGCCGGCCGCTTTGCCGCTGCCGAGCGCCTCGGCCAGGCGATCAGCGCGCCGCCTGTCACCACCGCCTTCGGAGCGCTGCTCAATCACATTACCGGCGGCCATATCGTCTCGGACGATGAGCCAGGCAAGCGCTCGTTCCAGCCGATGAACGTCAATTTCGGCCTGTTCCCCGTAATGGAAGCCCCGAAAGTCGAAGGCAAGCGCCTGCGCGGCAAGGAAAAGACGGTTGCCAAGAAGAAGGCGATGACGGCGCGCGCGCTCGTCGATTGTCGCGCCTGGCTTGGCATGGCTCCCGCAGCCCAGGCAGCGGAGTAGGCATCCAGCCATGGCGCTTGTGGAAACGCCACGGCTGGTCCTCAGGGAAATGGAACGCGGCGACGCAGCCGCGCTCCTTGCGGTCTTCGATGACGACTATGCCCGCCGATTTTATCCGGAGATGACGAGCGAGGTCGCGGCGGCCGAATGGATCGAGCGCAACCGCGCTCGCTACGCGAGCGACGGTTTTGGCCTGTGGGCAGTCATCGACAAGGCAAGCGGCGCGCTGATCGGCGACTGCGGCCCGACCTGGCAGGATGCCGGCGGCATGCGCGTGCTGGAAATCGGCTATCACATAGCGCCGCAATCGCGCGGACGCGGCTATGCGCTGGAAGCCGGCCGTGCCGCCATGGCCTTCGGCTTCGCGGAGACCAACGAGCCCCTGATCGGCTCGATCGTCGCCACCGACAATGCGTCATCGGCAAGCGTTGCCCGGCGACTGCACCAGGACGTCCGCTCTTACGTCAACGCCCGCGGGCTTGATCGCTTCCTGTTCTTCACGCGACGCGAGCAGCACGTCTCGGCATAGAACCCAACTCACTCACCGGGCATTGGCCGCGCCGCGGGCAATCCGGGTTTGCCCGCTTCTTCGGGGTTGCGCCTGACATAGGCGGCTTTCAGGCTCTGCGAGGTTTCGCGCGAACCGTCATGGCTCCAGCCCGGCGGCATGAACAGGTAGCCAAGGCGCTGGCGCAGGTTGAGCCCGGGTGCGGCCGCATCCTTGAACATGCCGATCCATTCATGGAAGGCGACGCGGACCGGATTGAAGGTGCCGATGTTATGGACGATGCCGTAGCGCGGCAGATCCTCCTCCCGCTCCTCGACGAAGGTGCCGAACATGCGGTCCCAGATGATCAGCGTGCCGGCAAAATTGGCGTCGAGGTAGCGTGGGTTGGTGGCGTGGTGCACCCGATGATGCGACGGCGTGTTGAAGATGAATTCGAACCACGCCCACATCCTGCCGATGGCCTCCGTATGGATCCAGAACTGCCAGACGAGGTTAAAGCCAAAGACGAAGGCGATGACCGCCGGGTGAAAGCCGAGCAGCACCAGCGGCACCTGCAGCATAAACATGCCGGTGAACAGCCCCGTCCAGCTTTGCCTCAGCGCGGTGGACAGATTGTAGTGCTGGCTCGAATGGTGGTTCACATGCTCGGCCCAGACCCAGCGCACGCGGTGGGCAATGCGGTGGTACCAGTAGTATCTGAGGTCATCGAGCAGGAAGGCGGCGATGAACACCCATAGCGACAGGCCAAGGTCGAAGACCCTGAATTGCCAGACCCAGAGCAGCGCCCAGTAGGACACGACGCCGAGCAGCAGGCCGGCGACCACGTTGCCGGTGCCCATCATCAGGCTGGTGAGTGTGTCGCGCGTTTCGAAGGCGCCCTTCGCCCTGCCGGTGCGCACCAGCCAGAGCTCGATCAGGATCGCGACCACGAAGAACGGGATCGCAAGCTCGGTGACCTTGGGAAAATCGTAGCTCTCCATCACGCCTTTACCCTGGTGCCAAGTGCGCCTGATTTTCCCGAAAGTGTAGCGGTTATGGCGTCAGCGGCCTCGGCATCCACGAATCGGAAATCGCCCCCCTTCCAGGTAAAGTCGCGCAAGCGGAGCGAGATAATCCTGTCATCTCGGGTGATCACGTCAGCCACATCGGCCGCGGTCACCACGCGGGTGAGGAACTTGTCGCCGATACCGCGAACGATGCCGACAGAGCCGCTGTCGAGCAGCAGGAAGGCCGTGCCGCTATCCTCGGTCAGGACCACCGCTCGGGCCGTGACATCAGGGAAGTCCGCGACAAATCGCTGGAGCGCCTGATCCGTGCCCGTCAATCGCGCCATGGCGCTACCGCCGCTGAGATGCACGGCGGCGACCACGGCTGATATGCCGACGACGACCATCGCCACCAGAACTGGCAAACTCATGATAACAAATGTCCTCCCGAAACCGCCCTCTGGGGCTATTTCGGTGGCAGACTAGCATCGTTGACGTTTACGTCAACGATAGTCTAACGCCACCCGCGGGAGGCGGTGGCGACCATGGTGAGATGCTTGCGCAGCGCCGACATGCCGTCCTTACCCCGCTCGACGCGGTCCAGATAGGCAGGCGTGAGCGCCACCGGCAGGAAGGCTGGCCGCAATGTCTGCGGCAGCGCCTTGGCACCACGCTCGAAGGCTCGGAGATGTTCACGTGCCAGGGCGATCATGGCCTGGATCGCAACGGACGATTTCGCATCGTCGCCGGCGACGAATTCTGCTGGCGTCAGGCCAGCAGCAGCCAGTAAGTCTCGGGGCACATAGCATTGCCCGCGCGCGCGATGCACCGGCAGCAGGCGCAGCAATCCAGCAATCGACTGAGCGCAACCCGCATGGCCGGAAAGCTCCGCATGCTTCGGAGCCTCGTCGGCATCGAGCACCAGTGCGGCCAGTTGGATCAGCGCCGAGGCTGTGTCGCCGCAATAGCCTTCGAGATCAGTCCGCGACGGCATCGGGTCGTCATAGAGGTCGAAGATGCGAGCTTCGAGATAGTTGTCGAAGGCAGCTACAGGCAGACGATAGGTTTCGATCGCTGCGATCAGGGCTGTGGCGACTGGGTGTCCAGCCTCGCGGTTGCCTGACGCAATGACGTCGCGCCACCATTGCAGCCTGATCTCGCCGGGCATCGGCTCGCTGACGCGGTCGCGGATGGCCGCAATCTCGGCGTTGAAGGCGTAGAGCGCCAGAACCGCCGCGCGCTTGTCCTCGGGCGCGTAGAGGGCAGCGAGATAACGGTCGCGATCGGCAGCGCGAACCGCATCCAACAGGGCTTTCTTAGGGTCGTTTGCCCCGGGCACGTCAGTCGACAGCAATGAAGGCTGCGGCGACAGCGCGATCTTCGGCAAGCAGCACGTTGTAGGTACGCACCGCTGCACCCGTCGACATCGGGTCAGCCGAAATCCCGGCGGCCTTCAGCGCCGCACGCAATCCTTCCGGCAGGCGGCGCAATTCCTTGCCCATGCCGACAAGCAGGATTTCCACCTGCCCGGCCTCGGCGAACAGCCTGTCGAAATCGGACGGCTGCAGCGCCTGCGGATCGACAGGCTGCCAGCCATAGATGCCAGACGGCAGGCACAGGATCGAGCCGCGATGCGACATATCGGCGAAACGGAAGCCGCCGTCGCCGTAAGCGTCGACGGGCGCCCGTCCCGGAAAATGCGCCTCGCGGATGACCAGACCTGCCATAACTTACGACTTGGTCGGCTGCGCGCCGGCCGGAACTGCCGGCTTGTCCTTGTCGTCGACGCCCTCCGGCCGCAACCTGAACAGGATGAGCAGCGGACCTGCGATAAAGATCGACGAGTAGGTGCCGACCAGAATGCCGAAGATCATGGCCAGTGTGAACGACTGGATGACCTCGCCGCCGAACAGGTAGAGCGAAATCAGCGCCAGCAGTGTCGTAACGCCAGTCAGCACAGTACGCGACAGCGTCTGGTTCATCGACAGGTCAAGCAGTTGCTCGATCGGCATCTTCTTGTATTTGCGCAGGTTTTCACGCACGCGATCGTAGACGACGACGGTGTCGTTGATCGAATAGCCTACGACCGTCAGGATGGCGGCGATACTGGTCAGATTGAACTCGATCCCGGTGACGACATAGAGCCCGACCATCATCGTCACGTCGTGCACCGTTGCCAGGATCGCGCCGAGCGCGAACTGCCATTCGAAGCGGAACCAGATGTAGATCAGCATCGCCAGCATGGCGGCGAGCACGCCCAACGTTCCCGACCAGGCAAGTTCGCTCGATACCGTCGGTCCGACCGATTCAACACGCCGGAAATCATACTCGCTTGAAAGCTCTCCGCGCACCTTCTCGACAACGCTCTGCTCGGCATTGTCGCCGGCGTTCTGGCCTTCGACGCGGATAAGCAGCGTATTGTTGGCACCGAACTCCTGCACCTGGACGTCGCCCAGGTTGAGTTCGCTCAGCCGTGCGCGAACGGCGGCCGAATCGGCTGTTCCGGTCTTTGCCTGCACCTCGATGCTGGTACCGCCGCGGAAGTCGATGCCGTAGTTCATCTCCACCGAGAAAAACAGCACGGTTGCAAGGATCGATGCCGCCGCCGACAGCGTGAAGGCATAGCGCCGCCACGACATGAACGGAGCGCTGGTGTTGTCGGGCACGAAGCGGACGCCCTTCGGCAGTTCCTTGGGCTTGACGCGGCGCAGCCAGATCGAAACCAGCCAGCGGGTCAGGGTGAAGGCGGTGAACACAGTCGTCACGATACCGATGGCGAGCGTGACGGCGAAACCGCGAACCGGGCCCGAACCCAGGTAGAACAGGATCAGGGCGGCGATAAAGGTGGTGAAATTGGCGTCGACGATCGTCGCAAGCGCGCGTGCAAAACCTGAATCGAGCGACTGTACGAGCGAGCGGCCGAGTTGCCGTTCCTCGCGCACGCGCTCGTAGATGATGACGTTAGAGTCCACGGCCATGCCCACGGTGAGCACGATGCCGGCGATTCCGGGCATGGTCAGCGTAGCACCCAGGATGGACAGGATCGCGATGATCAGCGCCACGTTGGCGGCAAGGGCGATGTTGGCGATGATGCCGAGCGTGCCGTAGGCGACCAGCATGAAGCCGACGACGAGGATGCCGGCGATCACCGAGGCGAACTTGCCTGCAGCGATCGAGTCGGCGCCAAGGCTCGGGCCGACGGTGCGTTCCTCGACGATGGTGAGATCTGCGGGCAGCGCGCCGGCGCGCAGCAGCACAGCGAGATCATTGGCGCTTTCGGCGGTGAAGCTACCTGAAATCTGACCCGAACCGCCAAGGATCGGTTCGTTGATACGTGGTGCCGAGATCACCTGGTTGTCGAGGATGATGGCAAACAGGCGGCCGACATTCTGCTGGGTGGCCTGGCCGAAGCGCGACGCGCCCTTGCCGTCGAAGCGGAAGGAAACAACCGCTTCCGAAGTACGCTGGTCGAAGGTTGCCTGGGCGTCAGTCAAGTTTTCACCCGAGACGATGACGCGGTTTTCGATCAGGTAAGGAACCGGCGGATCGTCCTGCGAGTACATCACAGTCGAGCCTGCCGGCGGGCGACCCTGCAGGGCATCCTGCGGCGACATCGACTGGTCGACCATCTGGAAGGTCAGCTTGGCGGTCTTGCCGAGAATTTCCTTGAGGCGGGTCGGGTCCTGAAGACCCGGAACCTGGACCAGGATGCGGTCGGCGCCTGCGCGCTGGATGATCGGTTCGGTGGTGCCGAGCTCATTGACACGGCGGCCAATGACCTCGATCGACTGGGTCACGGCATTGTTGACGCGGTAGTCGATACCGCCTTCGGTCAGCGTGTAGCGCAGAAGCCCGGGCTCAGGTTCCTCAAGTGACAGTTCGCTGACCGTGCCGGTGCCGAACATGCTCGACGACATCGGTGCAACCAATGCTGCCAGCGCCGTTTTTGCCGCATCGATCTCGTTGACATCGCTGATACGCACCTGGACGGTGGTGCCGGTACCAGTGAGACCGGTATAACCGATCTTGGCATCGCGCAGCAGCGTGCGGATGTCGTCGCGCGTCGCCTGCAGGCGTTCGTCGACAAGATCCTGCCTGTCGATCGAAAGCAGGATGTGCGAGCCGCCCTGCAAGTCGAGGCCAAGCGTCAGCGCGCGCTTGGGAAACCACCCCGGAAGGGAATTGACCTGAGACTGGGTCAGCATGTTCGGGATGGTGAAGAGCACCCCGAGGAGCACGACGGCCCAGATCGAGATGGTCTTCCAGCGCGAGAAATAGAGCATTTGGCCTCGTCCGTTAAGGCTTGGAAGCGGTGGGTATCACCCCGCCTGCGGTTATTTCTTGGCGTTCTGGTTGGCGATCGGCTCGCCCTTGACCCGAACGTCGGAAATCGTCGCGCGCAGCGCCGTCACCTTGAGACCATTGCCCAGATCGATCTCGAGCTCATGATCGTCGATGACCTTGCTCACCTTGCCGACGAAGCCACCGCCGGTGACGACGGTATCGCCGCGACGGATCGCCGAGAGCATCTCGCCACGCTTCTTCAGCTGGGTGCGCTGCGGGCGGATGATCAGAAAATACATGACCACGAAGATCAGCACAAACGGCAAGATGCTGACGAGAACGTCGGGCGCTCCTGCGGTGGCGGCCTGTGCGTATGCCGGCGTGACGAACATGAATGTCTCCTGAGAAAGTATCGGGATACCGCACATCGGGACCCCGGAAATGTGCGCGGAATATAGTCGCTCATGCCACCAATGCAACTACGCTTGGCCCAAGCAGCGGCGCTTTTCCGCGCAATTTGAGCGTGTTACAGCGTCGCGCACAGGTATTATCTAGAGACTGACGGGATTGGCCATGGAAAAGACCATCGAAGCGCTCAACTCCAAGCTGGATCTTTTGATCGCTGCGGTATCCAGGCTTGCGCCTCCGTCCGTTCCCGAAACCGACATTGGCACCGCCGACTGTTATGTCTGGGCGGCCGATCCGGGCTTTCTCGAACCCGTACAGCGGGTCAACCGCGTCGACATCGGCCTGATCAAGGGCGTAGACCGTGTGCGCGACATCCTCGTCGACAACACCGAGCGCTTCGCTGCCGGCCTGCCCGCCAACAACGTGCTTCTGTGGGGCGCGCGCGGCATGGGCAAGTCATCACTGGTCAAGGCGGTCCATGCCACGATCAATGCCTCGGGCAAGACGGCGGCGCCGCTCAAGCTGATCGAGATCCACCGCGAAGACATCGACACGCTGCCAAAGCTGATGAGCCTGCTCAAGGCCGCCCCCTTTCGCTTCATCCTGTTTTGCGACGACCTGTCGTTCGACCATGATGACACCTCCTACAAGTCGCTCAAGGCAGCACTCGAAGGCGGCGTCGAAGGAAGGCCAGCGAATGTCATCTTCTACGCCACGTCGAACCGCAGGCACCTCCTGCCGCGCGACATGATCGACAACGAGCGCTCGACAGCGATCAATCCGTCGGAAGCCGTCGAGGAAAAGGTCTCCTTGTCCGACCGCTTCGGCCTGTGGCTCGGCTTCCACAAATGCTCGCAGGACGAATATCTCGAGATGGTCAACGGCTATGCCAGCTACCACGGCTTCGACAACGATCCGGAGACGCTGCGCGCCGAGGCGCTGGAATGGGCGACGACCCGCGGCAGCCGCTCGGGGCGCGTTGCATGGCAGTTCATCCAGGATCTCGCCGGCCGCCTCGGCAGGCCGCTCAAAGACTGAAGCCTCAAAACGAAAAAGCCCGCCCCTTGTCGGGACGGGCTGATCTGGCGGGACTGATGGAGGTCAGGCGACCCGCTACCGCATGGGCCCGAAAATCACGTTCGATTTTCGGAAAGCAAGATGCGCAAACTTTAGGCTATTCGAGGTAGCCGCTCGGATCGACCGGCGTGGAATTCTTGCGAACCTCGAAGTGCAGCTTCGGCGCATCGGTCGAGCCGCTCATGCCCGATAGCGCGATCTCGTCGCCACGCTTGACCTTCTGGCCGCGTTGGACCTTCAGCGAGCTTGCGTGACCGTAGACGGTGACGAGACCGTTCTCGTGACGCACCAGAACGGTGTTGCCGAATTCCTTGAGCCCGTCGCCGGCATAAATGACGACGCCATTTTCGGCTGCCTTCACCGGCGTGCCTTCCGGCACGGAGATGTCGATGCCGTCATTCGACTTGCCGCCGCCCTTGCCGTAGTTGGAAACGACCCGGCCACGCACCGGCCAACGCATGCGGTCGATGCCGGTGGCATTCGGCGCTGCCTCAGCCGATTCCTCGGCCTGCTGCACCAGCTTGTCCTTCTTCGGCGGTGTGTAGGCAGCAACGGCCGGAGCCTCGGCCGCAGGCTTGGCTGCGGCAACGGCCGGCTTCGGGGCGGCTGTCGCGGCAGTTGCGGTCACCACCGGATCGACGGCGGGTGCGGCCTTGGCAACGGTCGAGGCCGCGCCGCCAGCCGGCACCTTCAGCGTCTGGCCGATGCGGATGCGGCCGTCTTGAAGGCTGTTGGCTTCCTTGAGCGCCGTCGTCGTCACGCCGAGCTTCTTGGCGATGCGATTGAGCGTGTCACCTTCGACGACCTTGTAGCCGCCGCCGGCACCTACCGGCTTGGCATTGCTGTCGGTCGGCGAGCCGAGCTGCGCAGTTGCCGTTTCCTTGGTCTTGGGCTGCTGCGGCAGCACTGCGACCTTGTTACTCGGCAAGGTAGCCGGCTGCGGATTTTTGCCCGGTACCTTGAGCGTATTTTCCTGGGCCGTCTGCGGCTGCGCTATCGTGCCGGTGGACGTATTATCCAGCGCGGGCGCCAATGCTGGGGCTTGGGCCGGAGCCTGGGCCATGCGAGCAGGGGCCGGCGCGAGCGCCGGAGCCTGGGCGACAGGCGCGGGCAGAGGCTGCGATGATACCGGTTGGAGGCTACCACGGCTGACGGAGCCGGCACTGGCCGACGCGACCGGCGTCGCCATCTGGGCATCACCCGGGAATGGCTGCTGCTGCGGCTGCTGATTGATGATCGAACGCTGGTTCGGCGTCGATGCGGTGAAGATGTCGTCGACACCACCGCCGCCAAATCGCGACACTCCGGAACTGCAGCCCGCCGCCATGCCGGCAACCAGCAGAACGGCGCCACCGCGCGCCAGAGAGCGTTTATTCGCCTTCAAAATACTGAAACGCATCGCACTGACCCGCGCTTTACCCGATACCAACTAGGCTTGATTAAAGCGTGTTAATGTTACTGGTCGGTTAAGAGGATCAAATAAATCAAAAGCTTCGCGAGCTGACGACGAGACGCCCGCACAGGCAGGATGGGAGCCCCCGGCGCGGACGCAAAATGCTCTGGATGTCGGCGGGGTTGACCTAGATGACGGCGGCGACGCCGCGGGCCAGCGGCTGCAGGCGGACGACACCGAGATCTTCGCGCTCGAAGCGGCTTCCGATCTTGGTCAGCTTGCATAGCACCTGCTCGCCCTCTTCCGGGCCGATCGGCGCAATCATGGTGCCGCCGCTCGACAATTGGTCGACGAACATGCGCGG
The DNA here is from genome assembly GCF_900445235.1 of Aminobacter aminovorans. Taxonomy (NCBI): domain Bacteria; kingdom Pseudomonadati; phylum Pseudomonadota; class Alphaproteobacteria; order Hyphomicrobiales; family Phyllobacteriaceae; genus Aminobacter; species Aminobacter aminovorans. The sequence goes on from NZ_UFSM01000001.1 coordinate 3,481,186, forward strand.
ATGGCTGTCGAAAGCAGCCCATACGACGATGCGGTCAAACGGCCCCTCGCCCGGCAGACCATTCGAACCGTCGGCCTGGCGAACGAGGGCATTGCCAAGGCCGAGCATCTCGAAGCGCTGGCGCGCCAATTCGGTCAGGGTCTTGAATCGCTCGACGGTGACGACACGACCGGCAAGCCGCGCCATGACGGCCGCCGTATAGCCGGAACCCGTGCCGACTTCGAGCACACGATTTCCCTGCTCGATGTTGAGCGCGGAGATGACCGCTGCCTGGAGATCGGCGCCCTCGATCGCCTCGCCGCATTCGATCGGCAGCATACGGTCCGACCAGGCGATGGAATGGAACTGGCCGGCAAGGAAGTCGCGACGAGGCGTTGCCTCGAACGCCGCGATCAGGTTTTTCGGAACGATACCGCGGCCGCGCAGGCGAAGAAGAAAGGCAGCGAAGCCCTCACGGTCGTCCGGCATCATGTTCATGCAATAGCCTTGGCCAATTGATCGCGCAGTTCATGCGCCGTCATGTCGAGCTTGAGCGGCGTGACCGAAACCTGCTTGTTGCGCACGGCGTGCAGGTCGGTCCCCGGCTTCACTTCCGGCTCGTCGCGACCGAAGCGCAGCCAGTAATATGGCAGGCTGCGACCGTCGCGGCGCTCCTCGACCCAAATGCCATAGGCAAGTTTGCCCTGGCTGGCGACGACGGGGCCGGTGACTTCATCTGGCGGGCAATTCGGAAAGTTGACGTTGAGCAGCACGCCGATCGGCAGTTCGGTTGCGATCAGCTTGCGCAGAAGTGCAGGCGCCAGCGCCTCGGCCGTCTCGTAAGGCACGATGCGCTCGTCGTTCTCATAGATGTAGGCCTGGCTCAGCGCGATCGAGCGGATGCCGATCAGCGCGCCTTCCATGGCGCCCGCCACCGTGCCCGAATAGGTCACGTCGTCGGCAACGTTGAGTCCCGAATTGATGCCCGAAAGAATCAGATCCGGCGGCCCAGGCAGGATCTTGCGTGCGCCCATGATGACGCAGTCGGTCGGCGTTCCGTTCACCGCGTAGTGCTTGTCGCTGATCTTGCGCAGTCTGAGCGGCTCCGAGATCGACAGCGAATGCGCATAACCCGACTGGTCGGTCTCCGGCGCCACCACCCAGACGTCGTCCGACAGCTGGTTGGCGATCCGCTCCAGCACAGCCAGGCCTTCAGCGTGGATGCCGTCGTCGTTGGTCAGCAGAATGCGCATGTCACTTCGCTTCGATCTTGGTCAGGCCACCCATGTAAGGCAGCAGCGCTTCAGGAATCGTTACGCTGCCATCCTCGTTCTGGTAATTCTCGATGACGGCGATCAGCGCGCGGCCTACGGCGACGCCCGAACCATTGAGCGTGTGCACGAAACGCGTGCCCTTCTCTTCCTTCGGACGGTAGCGGGCATCCATGCGGCGCGCCTGGAAGTCGCCGCAGACCGAGCAGGACGAGATTTCACGGTAGGTGTTCTGGCCGGGAAGCCAGACCTCGATGTCGTGTGTCTTGCGCGCGCCGAAGCCCATGTCACCGGTGCACAGAACCATGGTGCGGAACGGCAGGCCGAGGCGCTTCAGCACCTCTTCGGCGCATTCGGTCATGCGGTCGTGCTCGGCCAGCGCGCTGTCGGCATCGGTGATCGAGACCAGCTCGACCTTGTAGAACTGGTGCTGGCGCAGCATGCCGCGTGTGTCACGGCCGGCCGAGCCAGCTTCCGAACGGAAGCAAGGCGTCAGCGCGGTCATGCGCAGCGGCAGTTGCTCAATGGCCAGGATTTCCTCGCGCACCAGATTTGTCAGCGGCACCTCGGCGGTCGGGATCAGGCCGAGCCGGCTCTCGCCATGCGGCACGAAGAACAGGTCTTCCTCGAACTTCGGCAACTGGTTGGTGCCGAACAGCACCTCGTCGCGCACGAGAAGCGGCGGCTGCACCTCGGTGTAGCCGTGTTCCGACGTGTGCAGGTCAAGCATGAACTGGCCGAGCGCGCGTTCAAGGCGGGCAAGCTGGCCCTTGAGTACGGTGAAGCGCGCACCTGACAGCTTGGCGGCGCGCTCGAAGTCCATCAGGCCGAGCGCCTCGCCGATCTCGAAATGCTCCTTAACCCAGTTCGGGCGCGGCAGCACCTTGCCGACAGTGCGCAGAACGACATTGCCGGTTTCGTCCTTGCCGACGGGCACGTCTTCCAGCGGCACGTTCGGTATCACGGCAAGCGCGGCGTCGAGCGCCTTGTCGAGCTCGCGTTCGCGGCCTTCTCCGTCCTGGATGAAGCCCTTGATCTCGGCGACTTCGGCTTTCAGCTTCTCAGCAAGGGCGGAATCACCGTTGCGCATAGCATTGCCGATCTCTTTGGATGCGGCGTTGCGGCGCTCTTGCGCCTCCTGCAGCTTCGAGACGTGGGCGCGACGCGCCTCGTCCTTGGCGATCAGATCCTCGACCGTCGACTTCGCCGCATCCGCTGACTGACTGCGCTTCATCAGCGCTTCGATCAGAGTTTCAGGGTTCTCGCGAATCCATTTGATATCAAGCATTTAAAAGGTTCCGGTCGCGGCAGTTGTCGAAACGACCGCGCCGGCGGATCGGGCTGTCAGCCGGCCTTGTCGGCGCTGCCTGTGCCTTCGAGCGAAGTGGATGCTGCTTGCGATTGCGGGTCGGCGGCGCTGTCGTCCGCATCCTGCTTTTCGCGCGCCACGCGTTCCTGCTCGCGCTTCTTTTCGATCATCCGGGCGGTCCAGATGGAAATCTCGTAAAGAAGGATCGTGGGAAGGGCAAGGCCGATCTGGCTCACCGGATCGGGTGGGGTCAGTACGGCTGCCACCACGAAGGCAATGACGATCGCCCATTTGCGCTTGTCGGCCAACCCCTGCGAAGTGACCATGCCCACCCGCGCCATCAGCGTCGTCACGACCGGCAGCTGGAACACCAGGCCGAAGGAGAAGATCAGCGTCATGATCAGGCTGAGATATTCCGATACCTTGGGCAACAGCGAAATCTGCACCTGGTCGTCGGTGCCGGCCTGCTGCATGGCGAGGAAGAACCACATCACCATCGGCGTGAAGAAGAAGTAGACCAGCGACGCGCCCATGAGAAAGAGCACCGGCGAGGCAATCAGGAACGGCAGGAAGGCCGCGCGCTCGTTCTTGTAGAGGCCCGGTGCAACGAACTTGTAGATCTGCGAGGCGATCACAGGAAACGCGATCACCAGACCGCCGAACATGGCGAGCTTGATCTGGGTGAAGAAGAATTCCTGCGGCGCGGTGTAGATCAGCTCGACCTTGTGCGGGTCGAGGCCAGCCCAGTTGGTCGCCCATTTGAACGGGATGACCAGCAGGTTGAAAAGCTGCTTGGCAAAGAAGAAGCAGACGAGGAAGGCGATGAAGAACCCGCCGATGGACCACATCAGCCGGGTGCGCAGTTCGATCAGATGTTCGATCAGCGGTGCCGATGACTTCTCGATTTCGTCGTCTTCGGCGCTCACGAGGCTTTTCCTGCTTTGGTCGTCTTGGTGGTCTTTTTGGGCACAGCCGCCTTGGCCGGCGCAGCCTTTGCAACAGGCGCTTTCGCCGGCGCCGCCTTCACAACCGCAGCCTTGGTCAAAGGCGCCTTGGCCGTTGCGGCCGGCGCCTTGGCCTTTGCGACAGGCTTGGCTTCGGCTACTGACTTCGGCTTGGCCGCCGCTTTCGGCTTTTCGGCCTTTGCTGCCTCTGCCGACACGGGAACCGGCGTGGCATTGACCTCGGCAGCCGGGAACACCGGTGTTGCCGCGGGCATTGCGTCCGGACCGGCAACGCCTGGCATAACGGTTGCACCATTCTTCAGCGGTACGGCGGGATGCGCAGTGTCCGAAGCGGGATCAGCCGGCGGTGCCGGCTGCGAAGGCTTCATCGCAGCATCGAGCCCGGCGCGCACATCGGAGGCGGCCTGCTCGAAGGGATTGAGCTGCTTCCTGATCTGCTGCGCGGGGTTGAGGCCGCGCAACTCGTCGACGGACTTCTTGACGTCGTCGAGCTCGGCTTCCTTCAGCGCCTCATTGAACTGGCGCTGAAAATCGCCCGCCATGGAACGTGCCTTGGCCGTCATCCGCCCCATGGTGCGGAGCATCTTGGGCAAATCCTTAGGGCCGACGACCACGATCATGACGACCGCGATCACCAGCATTTCGGTCCAGCCGATTTCAAACATGTCGGTGCGATCCGGCTAGCAAGAGGTGCGGGTCAGCTCTTGCTGGCCTTTTCCTTGGTCGAGTTCACAGTCTCGTCGTTGCGATGCTCGACCGTCTTGGAGTCATCGGCTTCGTCGTCCGACATCCCCTTCTTGAAGCTCTTGATGCCCTTGGCCATGTCGCCCATCAGCTCAGGGATCTTGCCACGACCAAACAGCAGCAGCACGACGACCAGTACGATCAGCCAGTGCCAGATTGAAAACGAACCCATTGAACTCTCTCTTGAACAGTTTCCCTGCGATTGATCTAGGCTCTTTCGCTTCCGGATTCAAACACTAGAACATCCGCTTTCCGAAGCGACAGCCATATATCACGTGCTTTTGCGGACAAAGCGCCGCAGCGTATGCGCGCCCTCACCGGCGTCTCGGCCCCTGGCACCGCAAGTTCGAGCAATTCGACCACGCCGAGATAGCGCCGGGAAATGATGCGGGCCTGGGTTTCACCTGATGTCTCGCTGACGTCGATGCCGGTCAGGCGCACAGCCACGAGCACGTCGGCGCCTTCCGAAGCGTCGGTTTCGACCTCGCCCACCGGTGTCATCGCATAACCGTCGACAGCCTTGGCGGGAAAGACGTTGAGCTCGGAGAAGAAGCCGGCAACGAAAAGATTTGCCGGCCTGAGGTAGAGATCCTCCGCCCTGCCCGCCTGCACCAGCTTGCCATCCTTCAGCAGCGCGATGCGGTCGCCCATGCGCATGGCTTCTTCGGCGTCATGGGTAACGACGATGGCCGTTGCGCGGCTTTCGCGCAGGATCGCCAGGGTTTCGGCACGCACCGAATCCTTGAGCCGCGAATCAAGACCGGAAAACGGCTCGTCCATCAGCAGAACCGCCGGTCGCGGCGCCAGCGCGCGGGCAAGCGCCACGCGCTGCTGTTCGCCACCGGAGAGCGCATGCGGATAGTTGTCGGAGTAATGTTCGAGCCCGACGCGGGCGAGCGCGATCAGCGCTTCCTTCCGGCTCTCCTCGCGTGACAAGGCGGTCAGTCCGAAGCGCACGTTGTCGAGAATGGTCAGATGCGGAAACAACGCGAAATCCTGGAACACCAGGCCAATCGAGCGCTGTTCCGGCGGCAAAAACACCTGAGGACCAGCAATCTCCTTGCCGTTCAGCAGCACACGCCCCGAGCTCTGTGCCTCGATGCCGGCGGCGATCCGAAGCAACGTTGTCTTGCCTGAGCCGGACGGTCCGAGCAGGCACAACACCTCGCCCGGCTCGGCGGCGAGGCTGACCTCGCGCAGCGTCTCGGAGCCATTGGCGAAGGAATGGCGAATCTCTTCGAAGGCCAACCTCGCGGCAAAGGTCACACCCGCGGTAACACGCGATGCCGTCTGGGCCTGATTTGTCGTCACAGGATGGGCCTCCTGCTGCCGGTTCCACACCGGCGCGGGTCAATCATCTGTGACGCGGGGTGTCAACAGGCCAAGCTCTTCGAGATCGATGTCGGTGAACGGGTCCTCGTCGTCGGTGAGCAGGTCCGGATCGGATGGCGGCAGCGGGACCGAGAAGCCGGGCGGCATGCGCGACGACAACAGCCCTGCCCCCTTGAGCTCTTCCATGCCGGGCAGGTCGCGTATCTCCTCGAGGCCGAAATGGTCGAGAAACTTGTCGGTCGTGCCGTAGGTCACGGGCCGGCCCGGTGTCTTGCGGCGGCCGCGCATGCGCACCCATTCGGTTTCCATCAGCGTGTCGAGCGTGCCCTTCGACGTTTCGACACCGCGGATATCCTCGATCTCGGCGCGGGTCACCGGCTGGTGGTAGGCGATCACCGACAGCACTTCGAGGGCGGCGCGCGACAGCTTCTTCTGCTGGATGGTGTCGCGGCTCATCAGGAAGGCAAGGTCGCCAGCCGTGCGGAATGCCCAGGAATCGGCGACTTTCACCAGATTGACGCCGCGACGCTCATAGATGCGCTGCAACTCTGCCATGGCGGCGGGAACGTCTATGCCTTCCGGCAGCCGCGCGACCAGTTGCCGCTCGCTCACGGGCTCGGCGCTGGCAAAAACGATGGCTTCCGCCATGCGCACGGCTTCGGCCAGATGCAAGCGCGCCGCCGGGTTGTGCTCCACGGTGTCGCCGTCCTCATCTTCGAGGCTGAACGGAACCACATTTGATCCTTCGGTCATGACGCACCTTCGGTCTGCGGTGCCGCCGGCTGGCGCTCGCGCAGGTAGATCGGCGCAAACGGCTCGTGCTGACGGATTTCGACGGTTCCGTCGCGGACCATTTCCAGGCTTGCGGCAAATGAGCTGGCGATCGCCGTTGCGCGCTCTTCCGGACTGGTCATGTAACGCAGCAGGAAATGATCGAGCGCCGTCCAGTCCTTCAGTTCGCCGACCATGCGGGTCAGTATCTCGCGCGCCGCCTTCAGCGACCAGACACCGCGCTTGGCGATCTGCACGTTGGTGATCGCCTGGCGCTGGCGCTGGCCGGCATAGGCGCTCAGCAGGTCGAACAGCGAGGCCGAGTATTCGTTGCGCTTGTCGACGATCACCAGTTCTGGCGCACCGCGCTGGAAAACGTCGCGGCCGAGCCGGTTGCGGTTGACCAGCCGGGCAGCGGCATCGCGCATGGCTTCCAGACGCTTCAGCCGGAACTGCAGGACGGCGGCCAATTCTTCGCCGCTCTCACCCTCGTCGCCGGGCAGCTTGGGGATCAGCAGCTTAGACTTGAGGAAAGCGAGCCAGGCCGCCATGACCAGATAGTCCGCGGCAAGCTCCAGCCGAAGCGCCCGCGCCTGCGAGACGAAGGTCAGGTACTGCTCGACAAGCGCCAGGATCGAAATGCGGGAGAGGTCGACACGCTGGCTGCGCGCCAGATGCAACAGGAGATCGAGCGGGCCTTCGAAACCGGCGACGTCGACGACCAGCGACGGATCGTCGGTCATGCGGTCGTCAGCGTTCTGAGCCCACAGACGGTCCATCGGTGCTGGCTTTTGCGCCTTGCTTTCCAATGCTTCCGCCAAATCCGTGCCTTCTCCTTGCGAGGCTATGCAACTGCCTCGAAATAATGTCCGAATTCCGCCTGCGGCACGTCTTCAGCGAGCGCATGCAACGTGGCGGCGATTTTGCAGTGAAGGACAAGATCGGCTCCCGCCGCAAGGATTGCCGCGGTGTTTGCCCGGTAATCCCCAGAAAGCCGCGTCGCCAACGTGTCAGGCGGTGATTCGGTCATGCCGACAGCTTAGCGCCTTTTGGCCGGCGATAGAATCGTGCCCGCTGCGAAGGCCCGAAAACAAAAACGGCGCAGCCAGGCTGCGCCGTTTTCTGATCTTGGTGTGATTGGCTTACTTCGAGACGAAGCAGTTGCCGCCGGCGGCCTTGTAGCTTTCGCAGAGGCTGACCGCATCGTTGCGGGTGCCGGCCGGCACGCGAACGCGCCAGAACGTGCCCTTGCCCGCGATCTCAGCCTTGACGATGCTGACTTCGCGGCCGTTCAGCACGCTGCCGTAGCGGCGGGCAAGATCGGCATAAGTCGACTTCGCGGCTGCTTCGCTCGGCTGCGAGGCGATCTGCATAGCCCAGGCACCGGAAGCGGCAGCCGTTGTCGGTGCCGTCGGTGCGACAGCCGCGACCTGATCAGGCTTGACCTCGCCGACGACATCGACCGGCTGCTCGGATGGGCGCTGTGGCGCAATCGGAGCCGTCGACGGCGTGTTGGCCGACTGGGCAGGCTTGGCGACAGGCGCAAGCGCCGGCTGGGCCGGTACGGTGCCAGTGGCTTCGCTTGCCGGCTCGGCAACGCGCTGCGGTGCCGGATCGGTGGGCTCGGCAGCAGCTACAACGGCCGGAGCCGGTTCTTCGCGCGGCACCAGCGTGCCATCCGGCCTCACCACCATGGTGCGAACCTTGCGCGGAGCGACGGCAGCCGTCTCGGTGCTGGCATCGGGCTGATCGGTCTGCGGCGCTTGCGCAACACGCTCTTCCGACTTCGCAGTCGGTTCAGCGGCGACGTCGTCTCCGTTGAGCGGCAGGTTTTCGGGCATGTTCGCCTCGGCTTCCTGTGCCGCGAGGTCGACCGGCTCTTCAGCGTTAGTGACAAGCTTGTCCTGGGCCGGGGCGCCGTTGGTCGAGCCGCCTGCGACACGGTCATAGACCTTGCTGTCCTGGTTCGGCACCGTAGCACCACCCGGATTTTCCGGCTTGACCTTGATCGGGCTCTCGTCGGCCTTGACGATGACGGGCGCGCCTGCACCCTCGCCGCCGCCAAACGACAGCGCGAAGGCGCCGATACCACCGACGACGGCAACCGCACCGACAATTGCGGCGATCATCATGCCGCGACGTACCGGACGGGCTGCCGGCGAGCCGGGCAGCGCTTCCATCGCCTCGTCGAAATCAGGATCGTAGTCGAACTCGTCGGCCTGGGCCTGCTGGCGCGGCGCGTTAGCCTGGCTCTGCTGCATGCCGCCGAGGTCAAAGCCACCCAAGCGGTCGTCGACCTGGCGGCCGGCATACATGGCAGCAGCACCGGCTGCGGCCGCACCTGCCAGTTCGATCGGCTGCGACGCATCACCATCGCGCAGCGTCTTGCGATCGAAGCCGTCGGCATAGGGGTTCGACGCATAGTTCGACGATCCAGCCGGCTTGGTAACCTCCGGCGCGTTCATCTCGTTCATCAGGTTCGAGAATTCACCGTCGAGATCGTCAAAAGCCGGAGCCGGCGGCGCGTCATCCTCGAACGACAATTCGGGGATGTCGAGGTCGTCGGCGAGCGCAACAGCCTTTTCCGGCACATCGACAGTCTCAATATCGGGCGCATCGTCAAAGGACGAGACGGCGGCGAAAAGCTCCGCTTCCAGATCATCGACCGCGGGCTCTGCCGGCGCATATGCCTCTGGTTCGGCCTGCGGGGCATAAGCTTCGGGCGCATAGGCAACGGGTTCGGTCTGCGGCTCATAGGTCGGCGCAACCGGCATATAGGCATCCGGCTTCTGGATGGCTTCCGGCTGATAGCTCGACTGGGCAGCTACAACAGGCGCGGCAGCGCGCGGTGCCACCGGCGTGCCCAGACCCCAGTTGCGAGCCTGCTCATAACGCGAGGCAGCAAGCGGACGCATCGGCACAGCAGCAGCGGCGGCGGCAATTGCCGGGGCTGCGACCTCTGAGACTTCAGCCGCGGCACTGCGCTCAAGCGCCATATCGAAGGCGTCGTCATCGAAGCTGACGTCGATGTCGGCCTGGTGATCGTAGCTCGGCTCGGAATAGCCGGCATCCGCCTGGACGGGGGCTGCTTCATCGGCAGCCACGAACTCCTCGACCGGCGCGTCGTAGGCCGTTGCATAGTCGGTGTCTTCGTAAGCCTGTGTCGGCTCCTCGGCGGGCTGTTCGGGCGCCCAAAGCGCGCTGGCAAAAGTCGGCTCAGGCTCGACTGCTACCGGCTCGACGACACGAAGCGGGACCGGCTCGGACAGCGCCTTGGCCTGGCTGCTCATATTGCCAAGCAGCGCGTTCAGTTCATCCTCGAGGCTGGTGTCTTCGACAGCTGCCACCGGAGCCGCGACCTGGGCGACCTCAGGCGCATGGACCGGCGCTTCGACCACAGGCTCGACTGCCGGCGCCGCATAAGCGACCGCAGGCTCATAGGCTGGCTCTTCGTCGCGCAGCGCATCCTGCAGGCGGCGTTCGAACTCGTCATAGTCCCCGGCCTGCGCCACAGGTGCTGCAACCGCTTGCGGCTGGTCGACCAGATCGGCATGCGAGAACGCGATTTCCGGCTCGGCCGCCTGGTACTCGCCCAGCGTCAGATGGTCGTCCTCGACGGCTTCGGCTGCGTAGCTGTCATCGTCGACTGCCGCGAAATCCATATCGACATCGGCAAGGGCAACGTCGAACTCGGCGTCGAGATCAACCTCGGTCGAAGCCGCATAAGATACCGGCGCGGCGACCTGCGCGGCAGGCTCATCGGCCGCCAGAAGCTCGTCTTCCATCGAGAATTCCTGCTCGAAGGACGCAGCAACCGCATCGTCGAAATCGGGCTCGGGCGCAAAAGGCGGCTCGGTCGCGAAAGCAGGCTCAGGAGCGAAAGTGGGTTCCGGAGCGAAGCCAACTTCCGGCGCCTGATCGTAGGCAGGTACGGCGGCGTAAGCCGGCTCCTCGGGACGAAGCAGTTCGTCCTCGAGCGAGAAGTCCTCGAAGCTGGCGGCAACGGCATCGTCGAATGAAGCGTCGGAGGCGAATTCCGGCTCACGGGCACGCTCTTCAGCCGGCGCATAAGCAACAGGCGATTCTACCGGCGCGTAAGCTGCCGGTTGGTTTGCGTAAATATAGGCATCGTGGGCTATGCGCTCCGGCTCAGCGACGAGATCGTCGCCCGCCAGTTCGCCAAGCAGCTCCTTTTCCAGATCAATGCCGAAGTCGTCGTCGACGGTCGGCTCGACGCGATCAGCGGGCGCGCCAACATCCTGGCGCACCACAGGCTGGCGCGGATCGAAGCCCATGATCCTCGTCAGTTCGGCGAAGGGATCTTCGTCGGCGAAGTCATTCTTGTCTGCGATCTTCAGCTGGGTTCTGTCTGCCATTCTTTTTCCCGAACTCTCGCACTTTTTTCGGACGCAATGAACGTCGCGTAAGGTTGGCCCTTACCAGCGCAATGTGGGCAAAAGGTGACATTCAGCTCCGGAAAACCTAGCGCATTTCGGTCGGCGCATCCGCTCCGATCAACGCCAGGCCTGACGTCAAAACGTCCGAAACAGCCTGCACCAGCCCGAGTCTGGCATAGGTCAATTCTGGATCGTTAACCTTAACAAACCGTAAGTCATGGTTGTCCGTGCCGCGATTCCAGTGTCCGTGGAAGGCGCTTGCGAGGTCGTAGAGATAGAACGCCAGTCTGTGCGGCTCCATCGACTGCGCAGCCGACTCAATCAGGCGCGGATACTCGGCGAGCTTCTTGATAAGCGCGATTTCGCCTTCATCCGTCAGCCGTTCGACGGCACCGATCAGACCGGCGCGCGCGAACTCCGCCTGGCCGAGTTGCTCCTTTGCCTGCCTGAATACAGAGTGGCAGCGCGCGGAGGCGTACTGAACGTAGAACACCGGATTGTCCTTCGACTGCTCGGTGACCTTGGCAAAATCGAAATCGAGCGGCGCGTCGCTCTTGCGATAGAGCATCATGAAGCGAATCGCATCGCGGCCAACTTCCTCGACGACCTCGCGCAACGTAATGAAGTCACCCTTCCGCTTGGACATGCGCACCGGCTCGCCGTCGCGGAACAGCTTGACCAGTTGGCACAGCAGGACGTCGAGCTTGACGGCACCATCGGTGACGGCCCGCGCCAGCGCTTCCATGCGCTTGACGTAGCCGCCATGGTCGGCGCCGAGCACGAATACCAATTCTTCGAAGCCGCGATCGACCTTGTCCTTGAGATAGGCGACGTCGGCAGCGAAATAGGTGAAGGCGCCGTCAGACTTCACTAGAGCGCGATCCATGTCGTCGCCGACCTCGGTCGAGCGGAACAGCGTCTGCTCACGATCCTCCCAGTCGTCGGGCTTCTCGCCCTTGGGCGGCGGCAGCTTGCCCTTGTAGACATGTCCCTTCAGCGTCAGGTCGCTGATCGCCGAGCGGATCGCCTTGGCATTGTCTGCGTGCAGCGTGCGCTCGGAGAAGAACACCTCGTGGCGCACGTCGAGCAGCGCCAGATCCTCGCGGATCATCTCCATCATGGCAACGATGGTGCGCTCCTTGATCAGTGCCAGCGCTTCGTCCTCGGGCTTCTGCAGCAAGTCGCGGCCGAATTCCTTGGCCAGCGCCTGGCCGACCGGCACGAGGTAGTCGCCCGGGTAGAGGCCGGCAGGGATCTCGCCGATCTCATCACCCAGCGCTTCGCGATAGCGCAGCATCACCGAGCGGCCGAGCACATCGATCTGCACGCCGGCGTCGTTGATGTAGTATTCCTTGGTCACGTCGTAGCCGGCGAAGCCGAGGATGTTGGCGAGCGCATCGCCGACAACCGCGCCGCGGCAATGGCCGACATGCATCGGCCCGGTCGGATTGGCCGAGACGTATTCGACGTTCACGCGCTTCTTGTTGCCGAAGCTGGAGCGGCCATAGTCTGTGCCGCGCGACAGCAAGTCTGCCAGGTGCTTCTGCCAGAAGGCGTCGTGGAGCTTGAGATTGACGAAGCCGGGGCCGGCAACCTCTGCCTTGGCGACGTCGGCATCCTTGGAGAGCTCGGCCACAAGCCGTTCGGCCAGCGCGCGCGGGTTCTGCCCGGTCGGCTTGGCCAGCACCATCGCCGCATTCGTCGCCAGATCGCCATGTGTCGCATCGCGCGGCGGCTCGACGGCAATGCGCGTCAGGTCGAGCGCGCCGCCTTCTTTGGGAGTCAAATCAAGCGCTTCGACGGCTTTGGTAATCCGCTCGCTGAAATCGGCGAAAATGTTCATTTCTGGGCTTTCATAGGACGCTTCGACGCCACTTTTGACGTGACATTCCACTGAATGTTGATTTTGCCCGGCCTAAACCAAATCGGGCGTATGGTCAAACAAGCGTCGGTGTTCCTTGACCGCGTAGGTGTCGGTCATGCCAGCCAGGAAATCGGCAACGGCACGCGCCTTGATGCGATCCTCAGCCCTGTCGAGCCCCTCTCGCCAGCCCTCGGGCATGGCCCGGGGATCGGCGTAGTATGCGTCGAACAGGTCGCGCACAATGCGGTCGGCATTGGCGCGCACCCGCATCACTTCGGAATGCCGATACATGTTACGGTAGAGAAAGGCCTTCAGCTCCTTCTCCGAAGCCGTCATCTGGTCCGAGAACGTCACCATCACCTCGCCCGCGTTCCTCACCTCATCGGCGCTTTGCGGTGCCAGACGCGCGATCCTGGCCGTCGCTGTCGAGATGACGTCCTCGACGAACATGGTGATCTGGCGCCGCATCAACTCGTGACCGGTGCGCATCGGATCAAGCGCAGGATATCGCTCGCGAACACCGCGCAAGATCGAGGCCGGCAGCGGAACGTCGTCGAGCATCTCAAGGGTCAGCAGCCCTGCCCTGAGCCCGTCATCGATGTCATGCGTGTTGTAGGCGATGTCGTCGGCGATCGCCGCACACTGAGCCTCCAGGCTGGCAAAGCGGTCGAGCTCGAGGTCATGCAGCTCGGAATAGTCGCGGATGGCCTGCGGCACCTGCCCCTTCAGCCCCTTGCCGGCGGCATCGGTCAGCGGGCCGTTGTGTTTGACAAGCCCTTCAAGCGTCTCCCAGGTCAGGTTGAGGCCATCGAACTCGGCGTAACGGCTCTCCAGCCGCGTCACCACGCGCAGCGACTGGGCGTTGTGGTCGAAACCGCCCCAGGCCGCCATCTTTTCGTTGAGCGCGTCTTCGCCGGTATGGCCGAAAGGCGTGTGGCCGAAGTCGTGCACCAGCGCGATCGCTTCGGCGAGATCCTCGTCGCAGCGCAGCGCGCGCGCCAGAGCGCGGGCGATCTGCGCCACCTCGATCGTGTGCGTCAGTCGGGTGCGGAAATGATCGCCCTCATGCGCCACGAACACCTGCGTCTTGTGCTTGAGGCGGCGAAAGGCCGTCGAATGGATGATGCGGTCGCGGTCGCGCTGGAACGGCGTGCGCGTCGGGCTCTCGACCTCGTCGAACAGGCGGCCACGCGAATGCGCGGGATCGCAGGCATAGGCGGCGCGCGGCCGGTAGCCGAAGCCGATATCGCCAAGTTGCCGTTCGCCTGCCATACTCCCCACCTGTTGACTTGCCCCAGGTGGCTTCATACCTATCATAAGAAACCGAAAGCAAGGTGACGCCGATGGGCGCTGATGCCAAGACTGCCATGAAGCTCGACATGACCGAAGCCGCTGCGAAGCGGATAGCCAAGATCGTCGCTGGCGATCCGGGCAAGATCGCGCTGCGCATTTCGGTCGAAGGCGGCGGCTGCTCGGGCTTTTCCTACAAGTTCGACCTCGTCGAAGGCCGCAATGACGATGACGTCGCCATCGAGCGGGACGGCGCGACCTTGCTCGTCGACGATCTGTCGCTCGTCTACATGGGCGGATCGGTCGTCGATTTCGTCGACGACCTGATGGGTCAGTCGTTCCAGATCAAGAACCCCAACGCGGTCGCCGGCTGCGGCTGCGGTACCAGTTTCTCCATTTAGCCATGCGCAGGCCGCAAGCGCTCCGTCAGGTGGCGCTTTCGGCCGGTCGCGACATCGATGCGACGCTCGCCTTCTGGCTCGATGTCTTCGGCCTTCCTGTCCACGCCCGCTACGACCCGCCCGGCATCGCCTTCATCGTCGTCGGTGGCATCAGACTTTTCTTCACCGGCGGCATATCGCAGGCGACAGTTTATCTCGACATAGACGACCTCGACTCCTTCTACGAAATAGCATCCGACAATGGCGTGGCGTTTACCACCGCGCCCACGCTCGTCCATCGCGATGCGGCGGGCGAGTTCGGGCCCGCTGGCGAATCCGAATGGATGGCATTCCTGAAGGATCCGGCAGGCAACACCATCGGTCTTGTCGAGCGCAGATAGGCTTGCGCCTTCCTTCGAACCATTCCATCTCGTCGCGATGCGCCGCTGCCCCCAGGCGTTCAAAGATTCCGAGCAAAAGGGAAACAGCATGCAGATCCGTCGATTTGAACCGCGTGACTTCGATGCCGTGGTGAACGTCATCCTGCCCATCCAGCGAGACGAATTCGGCTTTGACGTCACTGTCGACGACCAGCCAGACCTGCGGATCATTCCAGAATTCTATCAGCGCGGCTTTGGCGATTTCTGGGTCGCCGAGGTTGACGGCAAGATCGTAGGGACGATCGGTCTGGTCGACATCGGTGATGGGCTCGCCGCCTTGCGCAAGATGTTCGTCGCCGCAGAATGGCGTGGCCGCGAACATGGAATCGCAGCGAGACTGTTGAGCCTACTGCTTGCCACAGCCCGCGAACGCGGCATCCGCGCGGTCTATCTCGGCACGACCAACAGGTTTCTTGCCGCCCATCGCTTCTACGAGAAGAACGGCTTTGCCGAAGTCGCCAGATCCGACCTACCTGCGAGCTTCCCGGTCGTGTTCATCGACACCAAGTTCTACGTTCACCGGCTGGACGCCTGAAAAGCAGAGGGCCCACGCAGGGGCCCTTGCCTTGTCAGATTTAGCCAGCGTCAAGCTTCCGATGCCATCGCCGCTTCGCGGATCTCGGCCTCGTTGACCTTGGTACCGTTGAAGAAGGCGTTCAGCACAACCGCCGAAACCGACGCCAGAAGGATGCCCGACTCGATGAGCGGATGGATGTCGTGCGGCATCCACATCTTGAAGTCGGGGGCGACGAGCGGGATCATGCCGAAGCCGATGGAAACAGCGACCACGAACAGATTGTTCCGGTTGGTCTTGAAGTCGACATTGGACAGGATGCGGATGCCTGTCGCCGCGACCATGCCGAACATCACCAGTCCTGCACCGCCCAGCACCACGGTCGGCAGCGCTTCGACCAATGCACCCATCTTGGGTACCAGTCCCAGGATCAGCAGGATCACGCCGCCGGCGACGCAGACGAAGCGGCTCTTGACCCCGGTGACGCCGACGAGCCCGACATTCTGCGAAAAGGAGGTGTACGGGAAGGTGTTGAACAGGCCGCCGATGATGGTGCCGAGACCGTCGGTGCGCAGGCCGGCCGACAGCATCGGCTGACTCACCTTGCGGCCGGTCATGTCGCCGAGAGCCAGGAACATGCCTGTGGATTCGATCATGACGACGATCATCACAAGCACCATCGTGACGATCAGGATCGGGTCGAAGATCGGCATGCCGAAGCGCAGCGGCGTGATCAGTTCGAACCAGCCGGCGGAGGCCACCTTGTCGAAATGCATCATGCCGAGCGACGCGGTGAGCACGCCGCCGATGAGGATGCCGAGCAGCACGGCGATGTTGGCCACGAACCCCTTGCCGAACTTGGCGATGACGAGGATCGACAGCAGCACGACCGCCGAGATGCCGACATTGACGAGCGGTGCATAGGCAGCGTTCGGCGCGGTTGCGGCGAGCGCCAGCTTGGCCGGGATCGGCGGGATGGCGGAGCCGGTGGCGGCCGCCATCTCGGTCACCGTTTTCAGCCATTCGGCATGCTCGGGCGCCACGAGCCTGGGCGCGGTCGGGCCCACCGGATTGCCGAAGATCCAGTTGATGCCGATGCGCATCAGGGATGCGCCGATGACCACGATGATGGTGCCGGTAACGACGGGCGGAAAGAACCTGAGCATGCGGCTGACCAGCGGCGCGATCAGGAATGCCACGACGCCGGCGCCGATGATGGCGCCAAAGATCATGCGGGCGCCGTCGGGGCCCTGGTTGGCGTTGGCCATGGCAACCATCGGGCCGACGGCAGCGAAGGTGACGCCCATCATGACCGGCAGCTTGATGCCGAACCACTGTGTCGCGCCGAAGGACTGGATGATGGTGACGAGGCCGCAGACAAAAAGATCGGCGGAGATCAGGAAGGCAACCTGCTCCGGATCGAGCTTGAGGGCCCGTCCGATGATGAGAGGCACCGCGATAGCACCGGCATACATGACCAGCACGTGCTGGATGCCGAGCGCTGCCAGGCGAGGCGCTGGAAGCACCTCGTCCACAGGATGAGTACTGTTGGGCATGGCATTTGTTCCCCTTTTGCCAGCCGGTCCGAAGAATGCCGAAGAGGACCGGTTCCCTTCTCCCTAGGGATGGTGCAGGATCGTCTGGAACCGCCGTGCAGGCTATCAAGAATTATTTGAAATCATCGCGTGAAATTCATGAAGATCGTGACCTGGAACATCAACGGTGTCCGCGCCCGCATCGAAAACCTGGTGCATTGGCTTAGGGAAAGCGACCCGGACATCGTCTGCCTCCAGGAAATCAAGACGGTCGATGAAGGGTTTCCGCGCTTCGAAATCGAGGCGCTCGGCTACAATGTCGAAACGCACGGCCAGAAGGGTTTCAACGGCGTTGCCATCCTGTCCAAACTGCGCTTCGACGAGGTCAATCGCGGCCTGCCCGGGAATGATGCCGACGAGCAGGCGCGCTTCATCGAAGGTGTGTTCTCGACCGACAAGGGCGTGTTGCGCGTCGTGTCGCTCTATCTGCCCAACGGCAATCCCGTCGGCACCGAAAAGTTCCCCTACAAGCTGTCATGGATGGCGCGGCTCGAGCGCTGGGCAGCGGAGCGGCTGGCGCTGGAAGAGGCACTGGTGCTTGCCGGCGACTACAACGTCATCCCCGAAGCCATTGACGCCCGCAACATCGAGATGTGGCTGGGTGACGCGCTGTACCAGCCCGAGACGCGGCAGGCGTTTCGCCGGCTGGTGAATCTCGGCTTCACTGAGGCCGTGCGCTCGGTCACCGACCAGCGCGATGTCTATACGTTCTGGGATTACCAGGCCGGCGCCTGGCAGAAGAACAACGGCATCCGCATCGATCATCTGCTGCTGTCGCCGGAAGCCGCCAACCGCTTCGCCTCGGCCTCGATCGAAAAGCATGTGCGTGCATGGGAAAAGCCGTCCGACCACGTGCCGGTGGCCATCGACCTCAAGCTTCAGGCAGCGTGAGGCGCAGCCAGAGCTTCGGCTCTGGCACGCTCACGACATCATCTTCGCGAAATTAACGGGCGGCGGCCGATGGCGGTCTCGCCGACGGGCGCATGCAAAGCAGCAACAGCAATCGCGCCGGCTACTGGTTGCCCTTGGTCAGGATGTCTTCGGCGAGCGAGATCGCGGTGCGGCGATCGGATTCGTCGGCGAGGGCAAACGCCTCTTCCTGCATGCCGCGGATCCAGGGCTGGTCGGAGGGCTGGGCGCGTTCGAGGGCCGCGGTCATCATGGCGAGGCCACGCACCACCTTGCCGCTCTGGAACAGCAGGTTGCCAAGCGTCGCCTGCGCGCCGGCATGGCCCTTTTCCGCCGCCAGCTGCAGCCAGCGGCCAGCCTGCTTGACGGAAGCCTTCACGCCACCGTCGCCCTTGAGGAACATCTTGCCCATCTCGTACTGGGCATTGGCATTGCGGTAATTGGCAGCGGCGCGCATGTAATACTCCTGCGCTGCGACCGGGTTGGCCGACACCGGGCTGCCCGGAATGCCTTCCTTCATGTAGCCGCCGAGCGCCACGAGCGCGTCGGAGACATAACTCTCCTCAGGCGAGCCGGGCTCGACGTCCTGCTCGGCGATCTCGGTGAAGAACTTGAATGCTTCGTAGTCGTTCTGGGCGACGCCGTCACCTTCGGCATACATGCGCGCGAGCTTCCAGGTGGCACCGATCTGGCCATTCTCGGCAGCGTAGCGGTAGGCCTCGACTGCCTGATCCTTGTGGCCGCTCTTGTAGGCGGAAAAGCCGAACTGGAACACCGCCCACGGGCTTGATTCCGGCTTCACGCCGGTCTTGTCGTCGAACACCTTGTCGTCAAACGCCAGCGCGTCGCCTGCGGCGCCCAATAGGGAGGCCGCGACAAGCGCCGAAAAGGCTGATGCTCTTACCAACTCAGATATGCGCATAGCAGTTCGTTTCTTTCGCCCACCTCGATGGGTGACCGTGCCGTTGCCATGTGGCTTGGGCACAATTCCATATCGCGCCCGACTGGTCAGCCGGACCCGGATTCCACTGTTTCGCCCTCTCCACGCTTTCGCAGTCGGACTGCGCCAGACCAGCCTCTGTGGCTGTATGCGCCAGGTCCACGACATCGATCACATCAAGGTGCGCGTTGTTTTCGACCAAACTACGGCCAAGGCCTTGCAAGAAATCGTGATCGGCAGCCAACTGCGCAGGCATCGCCTCGGAGTGTATGACGGCCCCAATACTTCCACGGGTGCGACGAAACCTCGGAGCACGGCAGGAAAAGCGGCGTCCAAAGGCCAATGCTTCCGTCTTTCGACGGCTGGGCAGCTTGGCCTTGAAGGTCGCCTTGGCGTTCATTTCTGTTCCTGCCGCACTAGCGCGGCCTTGCTTCTGGTTCCATTGCCAACGTCCCGCGACCGGGCGCTGGTCCGAAGACCCATTCGAGGTGCGCCGGGTTTATGGCGGGAAATTGGCAATGTCCCCGTCATGTTCATTAGCCGATAGCTTGATTAAAAAGTGTTGCTGAATCAGCACAACTGTTGCCGACTTGCCGCGCCATGGTTTCTAAAACGGAAACGCGCGGGTCAGCGACAGGGCACAAAAAAAGCCGGGCACGAGGCCCGGCTTCTTCTGGATCAGATTGTGGAGCTTACCACTTCACGCTGTAGCCCGCTGAAACGGCAACGGACCAATCATTACCGACGGCACGGTTGAAGCCGAATGCCGGGTTGTTGGCCGGCACAGAAAGGCTGTACTTATCTTCGGTAACGGCGGTGAGGTAAGACAGACCAACGCCGGCACGCAGTTCGCCACCGATCTTGTCTTTCATCGAGACGCCGGCGCCGACCGTATAGGTGTCGCTCTGGAGATCCCAGCCCGTGCCGACGCCACGATCCCAGGTCGCAAAGACAGTGCCGGAAATAGCATCGGTAAAAGCATGGCCAATACCACCCGTGACCGTCCAGCCGTCCTGCCAATTGTAGGTATTAACCCGAGTGGTGGGACCGGGATTGAACTTGTTGAGAACCAGCAAGAGCCGCTCGTTCACCGACCAGTCTGTCCACTTCACGCTACCGTATGCGAGCCAACCTGGAGCGATGCCGGACTGAACCTTCAACTCAACGCTCTGGGGAAGCTCTGCAAAGCCCTGCGCAACTGGTGCTCCGTTGGTAGTACCCTCTGCTGCCACATCGGTACCGGAGCGGTACATCAACTGAGCGCGCAGTGCGATTTCCGGAATTTCGTATGCAAGTCCAGCACGCCAACCGATATCGTTGTCCTTCAGCTTAACTGAAACAGTACCGCTACCGCCAAGCAGAGTGTAGTCGACGTTTTCGACAAAAAGCCCGCCGAGGAACGATAGGCTTCCCTTGCCCAGGTCATACTTGAAGGCGCAGGTGGCGCCGTATTCCGTGACCGTAAAATCTTCTTCGAGCTTCGCCAGCGTTCCATTGCCGGGGAAGCGATAGGTCACGCCGCCGCCATAAGGCTGGCTCACTGTCCCTGCGCAGGAAAGCTGGTCAAAGAATTTGAACTTAACTGCAGCTGACGGGACGACATAAGTATCCGCGAAATTATAGCCGGTACCATCCGCGTAGCCATTTACCGTGAATTCGCGGTGCGGCTTTACCACGACAACGCTGGTCCGCAGGTTAAAATTGCCCTGTTCAAACAGGATATCCGTATCGGCCGTGCCGCGCGAAAAGCCGCCGGCCTGTGCTGCGCCTGCCGCAACGATCGTCAGCGCTGTTGCCCCCAGCAGCGCTTTGAGACGCGAAATGTTCATGGTGGTCCTCTCCCGAATGCCTCGTGACGAGAATTGAACGAATTCAGCTTGCTCACGCAACATTGATTTTTTGCAAACAATGACCGCCCTGCGGCGGTGGCATGGCAAGGGCCATCGCCTTCCGCTTACGCAAACGTCAATTTTAGCCAAATCCACGCCAATCGATCCTGAATCTCCAAGGAAATCCGGATCCCCAATGCAAAAACAGCCCGAAATCGGGCTGTTTTGAAGGCTTGTTACATTATGGCAACAATCGGGCGTAAAATAGTTACATTGGCCACAATTTACGCAGCGGCATGCCGTTTCTGGCGGCACAAGCAAAACCTGCCGCAAGGACATGGCGCGGCAGGTTTTGAGCTTCGAATCGTCAGCCGGCGTCGCGCACGCGCGACAGCGCAGTGTCTAGCTTTTCCTGCGTCCGGCGGTAGTCCTCGAGCTTCTCGCGCTCGGCGGCGACGATCTCCTCCGGAGCCGAAGCGACGAACTTTTCGTTCGACAGCTTCTTGTGCAGCCGGGCGATCTCCTCGGTCGTCTTGGCGAGTTCCTTCTGCAGGCGCGCCGCCTCGGCGGAAAGGTCGATCAGGCTGCCGAGCGGCAGACAGGCCGTGGCTTCGCCGGCGACGATCTGGGCCGCGCCCTTGGGTGCAGTCGCCTCGTGGGTGATCTCGCCGACGCGGGCGAGGCGCGCAATCGCCGACTGGTGGCGCTTCAGGCGCTCCAGTGTCTCGGCATTGGCTCCGACGAAGACCAGCGGCGCGATCGCCGCCGGCGGCACGTTCATTTCGGATCGAACCGAGCGGATGCCGCTGACGAGGTCAACGAGCCAGTTGATCTCGGCAGCTGCGCCCACGTCCTCGAAGTCAGGCGCCGGCCAGGCGGCATGGCACAGCAGCGACGTGCGCTCCTTGCCCTCGCCTGCGGTGTGCGCCCACAGTTCCTCGGTCATGAACGGCATCATCGGATGCAGCAGCTTGTAGATCTCGTCGAGAACGAAGGCCGCGACCGCCTGGCTTTCGGCCTTGGCAGCCTCGTCGTCGCCCATGAAGATCGGCTTGAGCAGTTCGAGGTACCAGTCGCAGAAGGTGTTCCAGACGAAGCGGTAGGCCGCGCCCGCCGCCTCGTTGAAGCGGTATGTGGTGATCGCCGCCGTCACCTCGCGCGTCGCGCGGGTCAGTTCGGTCAGGATCCAGCGATTGACGGTCAGCTTGGCGTCGTTGAGCCAGAACGCGTCATTGCGCGCGACACCGTTCATCTCTGCAAAGCGCGTGGCGTTCCACAGCTTGGTGCCGAAATTGCGGTAGCCGGCGATGCGTGCAGGATCGAGCTTCACGTCGCGCCCCTGTGCTGCCATGATCGCCAGGGTGAAACGCAAGGCGTCGGCGCCATACTCGTCGATCAGCTCCAGCGGGTCGATGACGTTGCCCTTCGACTTCGACATCTTCTGGCCGTTCTTGTCGCGAACCAGCGCATGGACGTAGACCGTGTGGAACGGCTCCTCTTCCATGAAATGCAGGCCCATCATCATCATGCGGGCAACCCAGAAGAAGATGATATCGAAACCGGTCACCAGCACGTCGGTCTGGTAGTAGGTGTCGAGCTCCGGCGTCTTGTCGGGCCAGCCGAGCGTCGAGAACGGCCACAGCGCCGACGAGAACCAGGTGTCGAGCACATCCTCGTCGCGGGTCAGGATCTTGCCAGGCTCGAAATTCTCGAGGCGCTCCTCGACCCATGCCTTCCACGGGCCTTCGAGCGCAAGGTAGTGCTGCACGGCCGCATCGAGCGCTTCTCCCTCGCTGCGCTCGACGAATACCTGGCCATCCGGGCCATACCATGCCGGGATCTGGTGCCCCCACCAAAGCTGGCGCGACACGCACCAGGGCTGGATGTTTTCCATCCAGTCGAAATAGGTCTTTTCCCAGTTCTTGGGCACGAAGTTGGTGCGACCCTCGCGCACCGAGCGCAAGGCGGGCTTCGCCATCTCCGCGGCATTGACATACCACTGGTCGGTCAGGAACGGCTCGATCGGCACGCCGCCGCGGTCGCCATGCGGCACCATGTGCTTGTGCGGCTCGATCTTGTCGAGGAAACCGCCCTCTTCCATGATCTGGACGATCAGCTTGCGCGCCGCAAACCGGTCGAGGCCGTGCAACTGCGCCCACACACCCTCGCGTATCTCGGTGCGATCGAGACCTTCGAGGAACTCGTCGTTGTCGACGATGTTGATGTTGGCTTCGACGGTCAGGATGTTGATCTGCGGCAGGTTGTGGCGCTTGCCGACCTCGAAGTCGTTGAAGTCATGCGCCGGCGTGATCTTGACCGCGCCCGAGCCCTTTTCCGGATCGGAATATTCGTCGGCGACGATGGGGATCTTGCGACCGACGATCGGCAGGATGACGTTCCTGCCGACGAGTGCCGCGTAGCGCTCGTCTTCGGGATGGACGGCAACGGCGGTGTCGCCGAGCATCGTCTCGGGCCGCGTGGTCGCAACCGTGATGTAGGTAGCCGGGTTCTCCGGGTCGTAGACCTCGCCTTCGACCGGATAGCGGAAGTGCCAGAGATTGCCGTTGATCTCATGCTGCTCGACCTCGAGGTCGGAAATCGCCGTCAGAAGCTTGGGATCCCAGTTCACAAGGCGCTTGTCCTTGTAGATCAGGCCCTGCTTGTGCAGCGTCACGAACACCTCGATGACGGCCTTGGACAGGCCCTCATCCATGGTGAAGCGCTCGCGCGACCAGTCGCAGGAGGCACCCAGCCGCTTCAGCTGGTTGAAGATCATGCCGCCGGACTCTTCCTTCCACTCCCAGACCTTGTCGACGAACTGCTCGCGGGTCAGGTCGCGGCGATGGATCTGCTTTTCCATCAGCTTGCGCTCGACGACCATCTGGGTGGCGATGCCGGCATGGTCCATGCCGGGCTGCCACAGCACGTTCTTGCCACGCATGCGCTCGAAACGGACGAGGATGTCCTGCAGCGTGTTGTTCAGCGCATGGCCCATATGCAGCGAACCGGTGACGTTCGGCGGCGGGATGACAATGGTGAACGGTTCGGCCCCCTCGGGCGCGCCGGCGCCCGCCTTGAAGGCATCGGCATCTTCCCAGGCCTTGGCAATCCTGGGTTCGACTGTTTTGGCGTCGTAGGTCTTCTCAAGCATCGGAATTGGTTCCGTTTTGGTCCGGATCTGTTGGTCCGGTGTAAATCGGATGGGTGCAGCCAAGTCAACAGCGCGGCAAACACCGGCCGGAAACGAAAACGCCGCCCGAAGGCGGCGCTTTCATGTCGGCAAGGCCGAAATCACTGCGCGCCGCGCGCCACGCGTTCGATCTCTTCGCGTACGAGGCGTTCGACCAGCGTCGGCAGGTTGTTGTCCAGCCAGTCCTGCAGCATCGGCCGCAGCATCTCGGTGGCGATGTCGTCGAACGACTTGCGGCTGCGCGCCGCGTAGGCGTCGTTGAGTTCGCCGAAAGCGGCTGATATCTGGCGGCCCGCCTGTTCCGAGATAATCGCCGGCTTAGGTGCCGTCGGCTCTTCGGCTACTGAAGGCTCCGGCGTCGTCACCACGGCCTGGGCCACGACCCGAGGTGCCGGCTTCTCCGCTTCGCGCGGACCCGCCAGGCGCTCCATCTGCTCCACGGCTAATGTCGACTGTGGCGCCCAGCTTGCGGTGGCCGGACGGGCTGCAGCAGACACCTCGACGACGGGCTCTGGCGTTTCGGCAACGGTTGGCCGCAGCGGATTTGCCATCGCGGTCGCGACCTTCGGCTCTGACGAGGGCCACCTCGCCGGCTCGTCACGCCGCGGCGCTTCCTGCTTCTCGACCACAGGGGCAACCTCTGCGGGCTTCGCCTCGGCCGGCGCTGCCTTGGCTGCCTGGAACTCGGCCCGGAAAGCTTCGACTTCGATGATGTTGCGGTCGCTGCGATCGTCCTCCGCTTCAGGACGCAACTGCTCGAAATCAACTGCCGGACGGCGTCCGGTATCGTTGTCTTCGATGATCCTGCGGATGGAAGCGAGAATCTCTTCCATCGAAGGTTCGCGCTGAGCGCTGCTAGCCTGGGCCATCGTCACATCCGCCGCCTTTTGTGACAGGATACAAAATGCGCCCACCGAAACGGGCGTCGAATCAGAGCCCAAGCGTAGCTGACTGATTCCCCTTCGAGAATCCCCAATCGGGTACCCCCGGCGATTTCAACAGAATACAGTGTCCCAGCCGCTCGCCGGCAAACGAAAACGGGCGCCAGCTCCACATGGAGCAGGCGCCCGCCTGATCGTGCAGCCGGTTCGCTGAAGCTCAGCGGCCGTCCGGCGTCCGGAGACCGATCCACTTGTCCTTGACGGCGTTGTAGTGCTCTTCCGGCTTGTACTTGGTCACCTGCAGGTTAAGCCTCTCGACCGAGAGATTGCCGGCAGCCGACAGGATCGCATAGCTCGCTACCACGACGTCGCGTTCGGCATTGGCCAGATTGATCTGCGCATCGATGACGTCTTGCTGGGCGTTCAGCACGTCGAGCGTCGTGCGCTGACCGACATTGCGCTCCTCGATGACGCCGTTGAGCGCCAGCTGGGCTGCCGAGATCACTTCGCGGTTCGCGGCCACTGCCTCGCGAGAAGCGGTGTATTGCGTCCAGGCGGAAGTCACCGCAGCGCGGACCTGGTCGCGGCTGACATCGACTTCGATGCGGGCCTGACCCAGCGATTCCTTGGATTGGCGCACGGTCGCCGAGGCACGGCCGCCCTGGTAGATCGGCACGGTCAGCGTTGCACCGATATTGGCCGACGTCGTCCAGCCGTCCGGTGAGGTGATGGTGGTCGGCGCGTTGTCGCGATGAACCTGGGAAATGCCCGCTGAAGCCGACAACTGCGGCAGCAACGCGCCCTCGGCAGACTTCACCGAGAACCCGGCCGCGTCGACCAGATGTTGTGTGGCCTGAATCGCCGGATGCTGGTCGGCTGCGAGGGCTGCCGCGCTATCGAGGCTTCTGGGCAGCAGCTTGCCGAGTGGCGCAGCCGCCTTGAGGTTCTTCGGTTCGTCACCGACGATCTGGCGATAGATGGCAGCACTCGACAGCGCCGCCGCCCGGGCCGCGGCCAACTGTGCCAGCGCCGCCGAACGCGAGGCGTCGGCCTGCGCGACGTCGGTGCGGGTGCCCTCGCCCACGTCGAAGCGCGATCGCGCAGCGCGAACCTGTTCGCCGAGGAACTGCAGATTGCGTTCCCTCAGCGCGGCGATCTGGCGGTCACGGATGACATCCATGTAAGCACTCGCCGCGTTGAACAGAATGTTCTGTTCCGTGTTACGAAGGCTCTCGTTCGATGCGCGAACGCGGGCTTCCGCAGCCGCGACATTGTTCTTGGTCTGGAAACCATCGAACAGCGACTGACGAATCTCGACACCGAACGAGCCGGTCGTCAGATGGCTCGTCGAGGAATTCCGACGTGTCGTCGAGTAATCGATGCTGGCCGAGCCATTGATCGTCGGCCGGTAACCGGACTTGGCGATCGCGACGCTTTCGTCGGTGACGCGCACGCCGGCGCGGGCCGAATTGAGCTGGGAATTGTTCTGATAGGCCTTTGCCAAAGCTCCGAGGATCGTTTCCGCGGAAGCCGACAGCGGCGAAAGCGCCGTCGCGGAAACCAAGGCTACGGCAAACACACTTTTACGGAAAAACGACACGCGCGTCCCTCATTCATTCTGCGGCGAGCTGCCTGAAGACAGCTACTAATGCCCCTCGCCGAATCCGACAACAAGCGACCAATCTGGACCAATACAGTCCAGAATCAATCACCCTCGTCCGCTCCTTAGATCATCACGACGCATTGCCCGCCGCAAGAAAAAGGAGATCAGAACTCAAATTCGTGTGTGCGATTGAAGCCAGGTAGTGGCTTAACTGCCGCATTGAAGGCACGGCGGGCGGTCACTACGGAGCCGGCCTTGAGGTAGACGCTGGCGACGCCGGCATTGCCGCGCCCCTCGACGACGACCAGTCGGCCACCATCCTTGAGCTGGGCAAGCAGCGCCTCGGGCACCTGCTCGACGCTGCCGCCGACGAAGATGACGTCATAGGGCGCCTGCGACGGATAGCCGGCGGCGAGAGGCGCCGTGACCACCACGACATTGTCATAGCCGAGCGACGAAAGCGTCGAGCTTGCCCTAGCCGCAAGCGTGGCATCGCTTTCGAGCGCGATCACCGAGCTTGCGAGGCGCGACAGCACCGCCGAAGAATAGCCCGTGCCGCAACCGACATCGAGAACGAAGTCGCCGGGACGGATTTCTGCCAGTTGCGCCAGCTTGGCGAATGGCGACGGCTCCATGAGATAGCGTGGGAGGTCGCCATCGGCGGTCGCACCATAGCGCATGTCCTCGTCGATATAGGCAAGCTCGCGCTGGCCATTGTCGACGAACTCCTCGCGCGGCACCGACAGCATGGCGGAGAGAATGGCGGCGTCGGTCACATCGGTGGTGCGGACCTGGCCGTCCACCATCTTCACGCGACGTTCGGAAAAATCAGCGTTCATGTTCAACTGGCCCGCCTTCGACGCGTGATGCGCAACTGCTAACTGCCCGAATGGGTCCTCGGCGGCGGTTGCCGAGGAAGCTGGAGGCCTCGCCCGGAATCGAACCGGGGTGCAAGGATTTGCAGTCCTCTGCGTAACCACTCCGCCACGAGGCCTCGCCGCTTCGGGCGTCTACACGGCTCCAATAGGTTGCCAGGATTCCGCCGTCAAGCGGGAGAAGACTCTTTCTCCGTGGGTTTTGGTCGCGGCCACGGCAAAGGATTGACGGAGCCGCAGCAAGGGGCCGGATCGTACGCTCATGCCGCGCGAATCCTCGCGCCGACCCACGTTTTGTGCCTGGCGGGATTCGTCCCTTCGCAACGAGCCCTTGTGGCACCCTGTGCAATGCCGGGCGAATCCTTCCTCGCCTGCGAGCTAGTTCGCCGGGCGCTTGCGCCGTTCCCACCAGATGATCAGCCTGCGGCGTACGCGGCGCACGACATGGAATTCGTGCGACAGGACCAGAAGCCCCAGGGGAATCATCCAGAAACCGAGCACCGGCAGAAAGCCCAGCAGGCCGAAGAAGCAGAGTGCGACGCCAATACCGATGCGCACCCCGCGCGAACGCGGCATGGAAAATTCGCGGCCGAAGATCGAAATCTTGCGTCTGGGTGGTTGCTGGTGTGGGGCGCTGATCATTATCCCTGCATCAGTTCGATGAAGTCTGTGCGCCCGAATGACGCGCCAAGCCGGCGAAAGGCTTGGTAAAGCGGACATATGAGGCCGTCCCGGGGTGATTACCAGAAAGCTCTCTGGGAAAAACTCGCAAAAAGCTGCGATTAGCGCTTTGCAAATCGGATTACCGTTGCTATACGCCGCCTCGTTCACACAAGAGCGCTGTTCCCCGGTAGCTCAGTGGTAGAGCAACCGGCTGTTAACCGGTTGGTCGCTGGTTCGAATCCGGCCCGGGGAGCCACTTCATTCTCAAAATCATTGAAGTCTAAAGCCGCCCTGCGGTTCGCATTGCCGCGCTTCCTGCCTGCCTGCCATCCACAATCGCGCAGACCTTACGGTTTCCGGCTCCATTCCGCGTCCACGCCAGTCTTCACCGGCCTCACACGCAATGGCCGCAATGGCCACCCAGGCGATTCGTTCTACTTGTACATCTCAACCAAGTTCGCATCCCGCTTTAAGCAACCTGCAATATGTCCGCACCAGATATGCAACCATATCTACAAGTCATTGGTCGGAGCTTGATGATGCGAATCCTTTCACTGGGCATTCTTAACGCTGCTGCTGGCCGGATATTCGGACAGCGATTCGCCGCCACAGGGCAATGCTGCTGATTCTTTGAGAACGGACCGCTTCCCCTTCTTCCAGCGCGAGCCATTCGGCGAAGTCGCCAATTCGGCCAATCTCAATTACGTCGAATTCCGCTCAGTCTGAATGACGGCGACGGCAACTCGATCATGACCGACAGTTGGGTTTCGCAACGGACGAAACACGACGATGCCGTCACCAAGGGCTACGCCAAGATTTGCGCCTAGAACGAGAATGGCGCCGTCACGTCGGTGGCCATCGCCTCGACACCGCAGTCAGGCAGCTCGGCTAGCAAGGTGAACGCCGACGCACGTTACGCGATCCTGCAGTGACAAGCTGAGCCGCCGAGAGTCGAGGAATTGCAGCTCGTCCCTGTCCGCGCTGTGGCGGTCCCGCCAGTCGAGACCACCAAGCTCCGCGGGGCCTCTTTCCTAGTCTTTGCCGCTCGGCGCATCTGCGCACCGCGATCGCGCTGGCCGTACCGTCAGCACCTGTGCCAGCCAGCGACATGGGTGGCACGGAACGCCTCAGCGCGAGGCGAAGATCGACCAGTTCATCCGCTTGGTCAGCCGTTCCAGGGCGATCGAGCCCAGCATCGAGTTGCCGCGCGCATTGAGCCCCGGCGACCATACGGCGATCGACGCCACGCCAGGCACGATCGCCAGGATACCGCCGCCGACGCCGCTCTTGCCTGGGATGCCGACGCGGAAGGCGAACTCGCCCGAACCGTCATAATGGCCGCAGGTCAGCATCAGCGCGTTGATACGACGGGCGCGCTCGCTCGAGACGATCGTGTGCCCGGTCTCCTCGATGCGTCCGGCATTGGCCAGGAACCGCCCGGCATTCGCCAGTTGCAGGCAGCTCATGGCGACGGCGCAATGGTGGAAATAGACCCCGAGCGTCATCTCAGGCGCGTGGTTCAGATTGCCGAAACCCTTGAGATAGTTTGCCAGCGCGAAATTGCGGAAGCCGGTGGCGCGCTCGGAATTGGCGACGTCGCGGTCGATGATGACCGAATCGTCATCGGCCACCGTGCGCATGAAGCTCAGAACCTCGCCGATCGCCTCGCGCGGCTGGTGTCCGGACAAAAGCACGTCCGAGACGACGATCGCGCCGGCATTGATGAAGGGATTCCGCGGAATGCCATGCTCGAGTTCGAGCTGGACGATGGAGTTAAAGGCCGTACCAGAGGGTTCGCGCCCGACGCGGTTCCACAGTTGATCGCCGACGCGGCCGAGCGCCAGCCCCAGTGTGAACACCTTTGAGATGCTCTGGATCGAAAACGGCTCGTCGGCGTCGCCCGCCGCGGCCACCTCGCCGTCGTTCTTGACCACGGCAATGGCAAACCTGGCCGGATCGACCTTGCCGAGCTCAGGAATGTAGGAGGCAACTTCGCCGCGCTCCGGCTGCGCTGCCATCTCGGCGACGATCTCGTTCAACGTATCCTGGAGGCTGGGCATGGCACTTCCTGCAAGCTCTTCGACCGGCTCGAACCGGCAGGCCGTTCTACAACAAGTCGTGCGCGCCGCCACCCAATCCATCCTCATCAACCAACCGGACGAACCTTGGCGCTTCGGCCTTGGTTGCAGCCGAATCTACAAAAGAAGTGCAGAAAGCGAAACTTTTGTAGCAGCGATTCACGTATCCCTCACGTTGCGTCAACACGGCACTGTTACAAGCAACCCCTAATGTTCGTTCAACCCACCAAACGGAGACGTTGCGAAATGCGTTTTTCTGATGTGCGTGAGAGCCTGCGGAGCATCGGCGTTGTCATGAGCAAGCGTGGCGAAACCATCCGGCTCAATTATTTCGGTGGCCTCGAAGATACGGCCAAATATGCAACCGACCTGCAGGAAGCGCTCGCGCTCGGCAGGGAACTCGCCGGCCCGCGCCGCACCGGTTCGTCGGGGCGCTGAGCATCACTGGCGACGCGACAGGGGCATGATCTGCCTGTCGCGATCACCGAGGCGATTATTCCGAACCAATTGGCGCGCGAAGTGGTTAGATCCCATTCGATAGCCCGTCACACAGCATTTCACGGCTGCTTTGACGTTTCACTCACGCCGCAATCACCCCGCCTACCCTAACGTCCTTCCGAAATCAGGCCGGAATCACCTCCGGCAAGAGTGGTGAGGAACGCTGGAATGCTGCAGGTTTTGCCCGGTGCCAGAAGCATACAAGCACGCGCACTTGCCGGAATGTCGTTGTATGATCCCGATGCAAGTTGCGAGGGGCACAGGCGATTCGACCTGTGGTACCCTCTTCGGGGGCATGGACGACCTGCAGCGAAGGTCCGCACGATGGCTGGTGACGACGCCAGTACTCTTTGCAATATCTACCTGTTCGGGGCGCTGGCCGTCACCGACGCAGCCGGCGCGTCGTGCACGCCCAAGGCGCAGAAATCGCGTGCTCTCATGGCCATGCTGGCGCTCGCCCCGCGCGGTGCCCGCTCGCGCATCTGGCTTCGCGACAAGCTGTGGAGCGACCGTGGCGAGGAACAGGCCGCAGCGAGCCTGAGACAGGCGCTCGTCGACGTGCGCAAGTCGCTTGGCCCGATCGCCGACAGCATCATCATCTCCGACAATCACACGATTTCGCTCGACCTCAACCGCGTATCGGTCGACGCTCTGCAACTGCTCGACCTGTCGCGCCAATCCGTGCCCAGCGAAGTCGAGCTCGAATCCTGGCCGGAACTGCTCGAAGGCCTCGACATCGGCGACCCCGAATTCGAAGAATGGCTGATGCTCGAGCGGCAGGTCTGGCAGGGCCGGCTCGAAAACGCGCTTGGCCAGCGCGACGTCAGCCCCAAGGACAGGCGCAGCAATGGACTCATCCCGGTCCAGGGCCAGAAGCCGGGGCCGAACTCCTCCGACGGTGGAAACCGCAAGTCGCTGCCGCTGAACGCCGCCCGGACCGGCTGGTCGGTGGCGCTGCTGCCGCCGGCAATATCGGGCGATGCCTTCGAGGCGGAATCGCTGCCCGACATGTTCGCCGAACTGCTGGTGAGGTCGCTGCTCGAAGGAGGCGAACTTACCGTCTCCGACCTGTCGCGGCCGGATCTTTCAGCAGCACAGGAACCGGACGCAACATTCGGGTCGGTGGCGCTGGCCATTCAGGTCCGCTACCGCTTCTCGGCCCACCAGGCCTATGTCAGCGTCAGCGTCCATCGCACCGCCGACCGGAGCCTGCTGTGGATGGGCGGTGCCACCCTCGAACGTCGTGCCGTCGAGGCCGGCGAAACCTCGGCAGCGCACCAGCTCATCAACGAGGCGATGGACGAGTTGCGCAAATACTTCATCGCACGCTCGGAACAGACCGACGACGCCATCGAGGCAGAGAGCCTCTATGCTGCCGTCAACGCCATGTTCCGGCTGTCGCGCAACGACCTCGTCATGTCCGAGGCGTCGCTTCGGCGCATCATTGCCCAACGGCCGTCGTCGCAGGCCTATGCGTGGCTCGCCTTCCTGATGACTTTCCAGGTCGGCCAGCGGTTCTCCGACTCCGCTGTGGCCATCGAGCAGGCCCAGCACTACGCCCGCAAGGCGCTGGAACTCGATTCCAGCAATTCGGTCACCTTGGCCCTCGTCGGTCATGTGCATTCGTTCCTGTTCGGCGAATATGACTACGCATCGGGTCTGTTCGAGCGCGCCATCCGCGCCAATCCGACCCAGGTGCTCGGCTGGGACCTCTATTCGATGCTGCATGCCTATGCCGGTCAGCCGGGCAAGGGCCTCAGCCTAGCCAACTGGGCGCGCCATCTCGGTGCCTACAGCCCCTATCGCTACTATTTCGACACGTCGCGGCTGATCAACGCCACACTGGCCGGCAATCACCGTGTCGCCATCGAAGCCGGCGAGCAGGCGCTGCGCGAACGGCCCGATTTCAACTCGCTGCTTCGTTATCTGGTAGCGAGCCACGCCCAGCTCGGCGACATCCGGGCCGCGCGCTCGCTGCTCGACCGCCTGAACGTCGTCGAACCAAATTTCTCGATCAGTTCGCTGATCGACGCCCGCTATCCGATCATGCGCACCGAGGGCGGCGCCAATCTGATTTCCGGCCTGATCAAGGCCGGCGTCAAGAAAACATGACAGACGCGCCGAGCACCGCAAATTTTGATCAATTCAATGGGGAATTCAGTGTCTGGCAACGACAGTTCCGCGCCTGTTGAGGGCGGCTTTTCGCACTTTATGGATCAGTACCGTTTCAAGGTCGCCGGCGACGACGTGCTGCCTTGTGCTGCCACGGACCGGCCTCCGATCGTGCTGGAAACGCTCGCATCCGGCGCCGAGGCAATGGTGATGGCGGCAGGCGTCGCCAGCGCCGTCATGAGCGCCGGCGTACTCAACAAGGCCTCGCTCAACAAGAACAAAAACAAAAACAAAAACAAGAATAAAAACAAGAACAAAGGCGGCGCACTTCAATCTGGTTCGGGCAGCGGGTCGCAGAGCAGCCTGATCCCGGCCTTCGAGCTCAGGCGTCTGCACACGTCGCCCTCGCCACACGCCTTTACGGCAGCGCGCAAGTTCACCTGGGAGCAGCTCGACATGCCGCTGCCGCCCGGCCCCGACGTGACCCGTCTCGAAACCACCGTCATGCTTTCGCTCCAGGCCCGTGACCGCGAACGTTCGCGTCGCAAGGAGGACATCGAGCGCGAGGCGACGCTTGACGTCTCCGACTTCACCAAGCCGCTGGGCATCGACGGAATCAGCGGCTTCGACCAGACCGAGGGCCTGTTCCAGTCGATCCTGACGGCCTGCGAATATGTCGGGCTGATCTACAAGGCAAAGTTCAACCGCACCCGGCCCAACCAGGTCGAGCCACGCTTGCGGCTGATGCTGCCCAATCCGGCGCACCAGGCCTATCCGAGCAACCACTCGTTCCAGTGCCACTCGATTGCCTTTGCCTTCAATGCCATCCTGCCGGAGCACCCGGCGACGGAGGAGCTGTCGCGCATCGCCCGCAAGGTTGCAGAAAATCGCGAATGGGCCGGTCTGCACTATCCGAGCGACACCAATGGCGGTAGGGCGCTGGCGCAGCGCTTCCAGCCCTATCTCAGGGACGCTTTCATGGCGAACTATCTCGCCGCACAGCGCGAATGGCTCTGAGGGGAGCGACCATGGCAAACGGCAACCAGCAGTTCTCCTTCCAGCATCCTCAGTCCTACTATTATCTCTGGCACCTTGCAGCGCTCGGCGTGATCGATGCCACCTTCGGGCCGCTGACCCCGGGCGGCGAGGTCGATTATTCCTCGCCGACCATCAACGGCACCGTCTGGGACGCCATCACCGAGGCTTTCCCCGCTGCAACGGCTCCCGCGACCGTCGCATTGATCGATGTCGGCGTCAGCCGCAGCCATCCCAATCTCAAGAGCCGGCTGGACGCGGTGAAGTCGATTGACCTGGTGAGCCATCCCTGTGGCGCAAAATACGTCGCTGCCCCCGCTGCCAGCCCCTACGACCCGGAGGTCAAGGCCGCCTTCTTCACCGGCATTTCCACCGCAGGGCTGGGCACACTCAACCTGACCGGGCCCGAGACAGCCTATCTCGGCAGCCTGATCGCCGAACTCTCGGCATCCGAAGGCGTGCTGCACACGCTGATCGAGGGTGACGAGACCTTCGGCAGTCACGGCACCGCCGTGGCCGGCCTCGTCGTCGGCGAACCCGCCGTAACCGTTGCGCCAAATCCGACGATTGCCCTGACCGATGTGCTGATCGCCGACGACGGCAGTGCCGCGCCGAACCCGAACCGCAACATGCTGCCCTATTTCGGCGTCGACCCGCTGTCGCGGCTGATCTCGATCAGGACCGGCTTCGAGCAGCAGCCGGACCAGTTCATCGCCGCGTTCCTCTACGCCTTTGCCAATGGCGCCGACGTCATCCTGTTGCCACGCGGCATTCCGGACCCGGTGCGCAGCGTTCTGAACGCCAAGTCCGAGCTGTCGCAGGATCTCGACGACCGCGCCAACTGGGAGCGTGCCGACCTGTTCGCCCGTCTCGAGGAGGCGACGCCGCCGGCAAGCGAGATCAGGCCACACGCCGTCGGCAAGACCGGCAATCGCGAAATTGCCTGGAACACCCTGGCCAAGCTGATTGTCGCCATCAGCCGAAAGGTGCCCGTCGTCTGCGCGGCCGGCAATGACGGCGAAAGCCAGCTGATCTACCCGGCCAATCTCGCGGCTGCCAACAACGGCATCGTTGCCGTCGGCGCGGTAACGCCGCATGGGTACCGCTCAGGCTACAGCAATTACGGCGCCAAGCTGACGCTTGTCGCTCCGTCGGACGATTTCGAGATCTACAACCGGCACCAGTTGCGCGTCGACCGCACCGACCCGATGGTCGAGCAGCACTACTACCATCCGGGCAAGGGCAAGGTCATTCCGTACAGCCATTTCTCGCTGCTGACCACCGACTTGCCCGGCACGTTCGGTTACGCCGGCGGCTCCGATCCCTACTCGGCTATCCTGCCGCCGCTGGATAACCAGGGCATCGGCGGCGGCTATTACACCACCTTCGGCGGAACTTCGGGGGCTGCGGCTCTTGTCGCCGGGGTAGCTGCCCTCACCGCACGCGCCCACAAGGCGAGGCATGGTGCCGGGGCCAGGCTGGACGGCATGGCGTCCAAGGCCAACCTCATCGCTGCCTGCGATCAGAATGCCTCGGTCAAGCCAGGCTCGACCCCGCTGACACAGGACCCGATGAATGCGGACAACGAACCGGCGAAGGGCAAGACGTACTTCTTCGGCGCCGGCCTGCTCGATGCCGGCAAGGCGGTCGCTGCAATACTCGCGCCCTGACCCGATCGCTTAGAACTCATGTCGGAATGCATGCTGGGGGGCATGGGCATTCCGGCGCTCAGGCGGCAAAGCCCATCCTCCCCTTTGCCCCTGTCCGCCCCGTCGGCACGACCGACGGGGCGGTTGCCTTTCCAGCAATTCCAGGAAAAGTGTTCAGCGGTTTTCCGTCCGGAATTGCGCAGGAACAAGAAGATCGAGGGCGTACGCCATTCGAAGAGAAAGCTGAAGCCCTCTATCGCAGCCAACGTTCCAGGCGATCCATCGACTCGATCATCTCGTCATGGCTGCCGGCATAGGAAAACCGCATGAAACGGTGCCCTGCCAGCGGGTCGAAATCCCGGCCCGGCGTTGCCGCGACATGGGCCTCGGCGAGCATGCGGCTTGCAAACTCCATGCTGTCATTGGTCAGCCGCGAGACATCGCAGAAGGCGTAGAAGGCGCCGTCCATCGGGGCGGCGAAGCTGAAGCCCAGTTCCGGCAGCCTTCTGGCCAGCAATTCGCGATTCCAGGCGTAACGTGCCTTGATCACTTCGAGTTCGTCGGTGACGTTGAACGCCTCGATGGCCGCCACCTGCGACAGCTCGGGCGCCGAGATGTAAAGCGATTGCGCGATGCGCTCGACCGGCCGGACCAGCCGCTCCGGCAACACCATCCAGCCGATGCGCCAGCCAGTCATGCAGTAATATTTGGAAAACGAGTTGATGACGGTGACATCAAGGTCATAGGCGAGCGCCGTCACATCGGGCGCGCCATAGGCCAGCCTGTGATAGATCTCGTCGGAAATCACTGCGATGCCAAGTTCACGGGCGGTATCGACGAGTGCCTTGAGGTCGCCTGCCGGCACGACTGCACCGGTCGGATTGGCGGGGCTGGCGAACAGCACGCCTGTCAGCGCCTTCTGTTCATGTGCCGCACGCAGGTGCTCGGCATGCAGATAGGCGGCGCCCTCCAGTTCGATCTCGACCACCTCGAGGCCGAGCGCCCCCATGATATTGCGATAGGCAGGATAACCGGGAGCCGCGATCGCCACGCGGTCGCCTGCATCGAACATCGCCAGGAAGGCGAGGTTGAACGCAGCGGACGAGCCGGTAGTGACGGCGATTCGCGAAACCGGCACGTCGATGCGGTAATGTTCTGCATAGTGCGCCGAGATCGCCTTGCGCAGATCGGCAAGCCCGAGCGCGTCGGTGTAGCCGATACGGCCGTGCTTGAGCGCTGCGGCCGCGGCATCTCGCACCCGCTGCGGTGCCGGATCGGATGGCTGGCCGACGGCCATCGAAATGACCGGGGCGCCCAACGCCTTGAGCCTGTTGGCTTCGGCCAGGATGTCCATCGCATGGAAGGGCTCGACCTCGCCGCGCCGTGAAATCGCAACCGCCATCTTCGTCCACTTTCTACTGTCGCCCGCCAGGCAATGTGCCGCACAAATGCCTGATTGATATGGGGATCACAAGTTGATGAGTTTTTTGAACCAACCTTTTCACAGCCCGACGGCTCGTTTACGAGTGTTCCCCGCCATGCAGAGCATCACAAGTCTTTCGCGTTTCGTCGCAAGATCAACGCGCGCGGTCACCGCGCTTGCATTGTCGGCCGGGCTTGCTCTCGGCTCGACGGGAACTACGCATGCGCAGGGCGTGCCGATCGTCCGCGACGCCGAGATCGAGGCCCTGGTTCGCGAATACGCCCGGCCGATCCTCAAGGCCGCAGGACTTGCCAACTCGAACATCAACATCGTGCTCGTCAACGACCCGGCGTTCAATGCCTTCGTCGCCGGGCGGCGCATGTTCATCAACACCGGCGCATTGATGACCGCCGAGACGCCGAACGAGATCATCGGCGTCATCGCGCATGAGGCTGGTCACATCGCCGGCGGCCACCAGGAACGCCTGCGCGACCAGCTGGCGCGCGCCCAGACGATGGCGATCGTCGCCGCCCTGCTTGGCGCCGGTGCCATGGTCGCGGGTGCAGCGAGTGACGCAAAGGGCCTTGGTGCTGCGGGCGCCGGCGTCGTCGCCGGCGGTTCGGAAATGGCACGGCGCAGCCTGCTCGGCTACCAGCGCACGGAAGAAGTCACCGCCGACCGTTCGGCGATCACCTATCTCAATGCCACCGGCCAGTCGGCGCAGGGCATGCTGAAGACATTCCAGCGCTTCCAGAACGCACTGTCGCTGTCGGGCGCGCGCGTCGATCCCTATCAGGTCAGCCACCCTATGCCGCGCGAGCGCATCGCCAATCTCGAGACGCTGGCCCGCGAAAGTCCGTATTTCGACAAGAAGGATTCCGAGGCGCTGCAGCAGCGCCACGACATGATGCGCGTCAAGATCGCCGCCTACACCCAAGGGCAGGCCGCCACCTCGAGGCTGCTGCGCGGCACCGACGGCCTCGCCTCGCGCTATGGCGACGCCCAATCGACCTATCTGTTCGGCGACCTGCGCTCGGCGCTGAGCAAGACCGACGCACTGATCAAGTCGCAGCCCAAGAACGCCTATTTCCACGAATTGCGCGGCGACATACTGATGAAGTCGAACAAGCCTGCGCAGGCCGCGGAAGCCTATTCAACGGCGGTCAAGCTCGACCAGGCGAAATCCGGAATCCTGCCAATCCAGCTCGGCCAGACTTATCTTGCCATGGGCACGCCGGACGCGCTCAAGAAGGCTGTCGTCGAAATCCGCAAGGGCCTCGACCGCGACCGCGAGAACGCCTCGGGCTACCGCTACCTCGCTCAGGCCTACGGCATGCTCGGCGACGTCGCCGACGCCGATCTTGCCACCGCCGATGGCCATTATTACAGCGGCGCCTACCAGGACGCCAAGATCTTCGCGATGCGAGCCCAGCAGAAGCTCAAGCCGGGTTCGCCGGGTTGGGTGCGCGCGCAGGACATCATCAACTACAAAGCGCCAAGCAAGAAAAAGAAGTGAACCTTCTTTCGATGGACAGCGACACACACAGCGCCGCGCGTTCTCTGGACGCGCAAACGACGCTGTGAAACTTTAAACCTCATGCATGCTCCTTTCCGAAAATCGTTTCAGATTTTCGGGGGCATGCATAAGCCGAAGCGGCTGGAGACCCAGGGACTATGAAAAAAGCACTTCTTCTCGCCACGACCGGCATCGCTGTTGCCCTCGCCATGCTGGCCTTCGGCCTCGCCGGTTCGCCAAACGCCGCACATGCGGAAACAACGGCTGCCGCTACCCTCGACAAGAAGCAAGTCGAGACGATCGTACGCGACTATCTGCTCAACAACCCTGAACTGCTGCTCGAAATGCAGGGCGCGCTCGAAGCCAAGCAGAAGGAAGAGCAGCGCATCGCCAGCCTGAGCGTGATTAAGGACAACAAGGACGAGATTTTCAGCTCGAAGTTCGACGGCATCGTCGGCAATCCCAACGGCAAGATCACCATCGTCGAGTTCTACGACTACAATTGCGGTTACTGCAAACGCGCCCAGGCGGACATGAACGCGCTGACCAAGGCCAACCCCGATCTGCGCTTCGTGCTCAAGGAATTCCCGATCCTTGGACCGGATTCGCAGAAGGCCCATGTCGTGTCGATGGCCTTCCGTAAGCTGATGCCGGAGAAGTACGGCGAGTTCCACGACAAGCTGATCGGCGGCGAAGGCCGCGCCGGCGAAGACAGCGCCATCAAGCTCGCGCTAGAGTTCGGCGCCGACGAAGCCAAACTGCGCGAGGCGATGAAGGACCCCGAGATCGGCGAAGCCTTCAACCGCACCTACGATCTTGCCAACAAGCTACAGATCAGCGGCACGCCATCCTATGTCGTCGGCAACGAGGTCGTCTTCGGCGCGCTCGGCCAGGACGTGCTGGCTGAAAAGATCGCCGCGGCAGCCGCCTGCCAGGCAAATTCCACCTGCTGAGCAAGCTTTGTTCAGCGCGAGCCGTTGTGGACAGCGCAAGAAGTCGCTTGCGCTCTTTCCGCGACGGCTTATGCCGATTATAGAGGGTCCGCCGCGCCAGAGAGGATCTGGCGGGTGGAAAGGTCTGTAATTTGAAAACGGTTTACGTCCTCAACGGTCCGAACCTTAACATGCTGGGCAAACGCGAACCCGGCATTTATGGCGGCAAGACCCTGGCCGACATCGAAGCCGACTGCCAGGCGGCAGCCGCATCGCTCGGACTTGCGATCGATTTCCGTCAATCGAACCATGAAGGCGTTCTGGTCGACTGGATTCACGAGGCGGGCGAAAAAGCCGCCGGCATCGTGCTCAATGCAGGCGCCTATACCCACACGTCGATCGCGCTGCAGGACGCCATTCGTGCCGTTTCGCCCTTGCCGGTCGCAGAGGTGCACCTTTCCAACATCCACGCCCGCGAGCCGTTCCGCCACAAATCGATGGTGGCACCGGTGGCCGTGGGCATGATCTGCGGCTTCGGGCCGCTCGGATACACGCTGGCGCTGCAGGCGCTGGCCGCCCGGCTCTGACCGGAAACAGGAAGAGAAAAGGCTAGAAAATGGCGACGAAGAAGACCGATGGTGTTGATCAGCAGCTCGTCCGCGACCTCGCAGGAATTCTGAACGATACCAACCTGACGGAGATCGAAGTCGAGCTCGGCGACCTTAAGGTGCGCGTGTCGCGCCAGGCAGCGGCTGCTGTCCAGACCTATGCAGCCCCAGCGCCTCTGGCGGTCGCAGCTGCTGCACCGGTTGCCGCTGCCGCTCCTGCTGCCGTCGACACCTCCAAGAACGCAGTGCCCTCGCCGATGGTCGGCACCGCCTATCTCGCGCCATCACCGGATGCCAAGCCGTTCATCGAGGTCGGCTCGGTGGTCAAGGAAGGCCAGACACTGCTGATCATCGAGGCGATGAAGACGATGAACCAGATTCCGTCGCCGCGCTCCGGCACGGTCAAGGCGATCCTCATCGAAGACGCGCAGCCTGTCGAATACGGCATGCCGCTCGTCGTCGTCGAGTAAGCCGGAAGGCTGCGCGCAATGTTTCAGAAAATCCTGATCGCCAATCGCGGCGAAATCGCCCTCAGAGTGCTGCGCGCGGCCAAGGAGCTCGGCATCCAGACGGTCGCCGTTCACTCCACCGCCGACGCCGACGCCATGCATGTGCGCCTCGCCGACGAGAGCGTCTGCATCGGCCCGCCGCCGTCGCGCGACAGCTATCTCAACATCCACCAGATCGTCGCGGCCTGCGAGATCACAGGCGCCGACGCCGTCCATCCGGGCTACGGCTTCCTGTCGGAGAACGCCAAGTTCGCCGACATCCTGGCGGCGCACAACATCACCTTCATCGGTCCCTCGGGCGACCACATCCGCATCATGGGCGACAAGATCGAAGCCAAGCGCACCGCAAAGCGCCTGGGCATTCCGGTCGTGCCCGGTTCGGAAGGCGCCGTCAGCGACGAGAAGGAAGCCAAGCGTATCGCCGCCGAGATTGGCTATCCCGTCATCATCAAGGCGTCCGCCGGCGGCGGCGGCCGCGGCATGAAGGTGGCGCTCACCGAGGCCGATCTTGAAATCGCACTCGCCACGGCGCGCTCCGAAGCCGGCGCCGCCTTCGGCGACGACGCCGTCTACATCGAAAAATACCTGCAGAAGCCGCGCCATATCGAAGTGCAGATCTTCGGCGACGGGGCCGGCAAGGGCGTGCATCTCGGCGAACGCGACTGCTCGCTGCAGCGCCGCCACCAGAAGGTCTGGGAAGAGGCCAATTCGCCCGCCCTCAACGCGGAAGAACGCTCGCGCATCGGCGACATCTGCGCCAACGCGGTGGCCAATCTCGGCTATTCCGGCGCCGGCACGATCGAGTTCCTCTACGAGAACGGCGAGTTCTATTTCATCGAGATGAACACCCGCCTTCAGGTCGAGCACACGATCACCGAAGCGATCACCGGCATCGACCTCGTGCATGAACAGATCCGCGTCGCCTCGGGCGGCGGCCTGTCGGTCACCCAGAACGACATCCGCTTCCACGGTCACGCCATCGAGTGCCGCATCAATGCCGAGGACCCACGCACCTTCGTGCCCTCGCCCGGCACGATCACCCATTTCCACACGCCAGGCGGCTTGGGCATCCGTGTCGATTCGGGCGTCTATTCCGGCTACCGCATCCCGCCTTACTACGACAGCCTGATCGGCAAGCTCATCGTGCATGGCCGCAACCGCGTCGAATGCATGATGCGTCTGCGGCGCGCGCTCGATGAATTCGTGGTAGATGGTATCAAGACGACGTTGCCGCTGTTCCGCGAGCTTGTCGGTAACCCCGACATCGCAAATGGCGACTACGACATCCACTGGCTGGAAAAACATCTCGCGAAAGGCGAGTAGAATGAGGGTCGCATGACCCGACCTTATGCGCCCGGCTATGGCATACCCACGGACCTTCTTCTGAAGGCCTATGCGTCGGGCGTTTTTCCCATGGCAGAAAGCGCGTCGGATCCGGAAGTCTTCTGGGTCCGGCCCGAGACGCGCGGCATCATCCCCTTCGACGGCTTTCATGTGCCGCACAGCCTCGCCAAGACGATCCGGCAAGGCCATTTCGAGATTCGCTTCGACAGCGACTTCGAAGGCGTCATCGACGCCTGCGCCGAACGGCGCGCAGGCCGTCTGTCGACCTGGATCAACGCGCCGATCCGCGAGGCCTACACCCACCTTCATCGCGTCGGCAACGCTCACTCCGTCGAAGCCTGGCGCGACGGCGAACTGGTCGGCGGACTCTACGGCGTGTCCCTGGGTCGCGCCTTCTTCGGCGAAAGCATGTTTTCGCGCGAAACCGACGCATCCAAGGTCTGCCTCGTCCACCTGGTGCAGCGGCTCCAGGAACGCGGGTTCCTGCTGCTCGACACGCAGTTCACCACCGATCACCTGAAGCGCTTCGGTGCTGTCGACGTACCGCGCGACAAGTACGAGAAGATGCTCGCCAAGGCGCTTATTGGCGAAGCCACGTTCATGCCCTGAGGGGCGCTGCTATCCCTTGGTCTTGCCGGCGTTCGCTATCGGCGTCTGGGCATGGAACATCATCTTCCAGCCTTGCAGGCGATGCACATAACCGGTGCTCACCAGTGCCTGATACGGCTCGCCATTGTCGCGGATCGCCTTGGCCTCATAAGTCAGCATGACGATGTCGCTGCCCGGCTCGACGATACCTTGCACCTTCATCTCGAGGTTGCGCCAGCGATGGGGCTTCGTCGCGGTTGCGGCGAGTTCGGCATTGCTCATCACGCCGGACATTTCGGGAAATGCCACAAGGCATTCCCTGTCGGCGTTTTCGGCAAAGAACTTCTGGTCGCCGGTCCAGAACTCCCGTTCGAGCTCAAGCAGTTCGTCACGGTTGACGGTCACGGCACGATCCTCCGTTGGCGTTGCTCACGACGCCAAACGTCAGGGACCCGATGCGGTTCCGAAAAAGGATCAGTTGGTCTTGGCGGCTTGCGGCGCCGGAACGTCCGACTTCTGCTTGCAGGCTTTCAGCCAGACGTCATAGACGGCATGCTCGACGGCGTTGAGGCCCGGGCTTTCGGCAAACATCCAGCCGGTAAAGATACGCCTGATCTTGCGATCGAGGGTGATCTCGTCGACCTCGACGAAGGAATCCGTCTTCGGCTCTTCGTTCTCGGGCCTGGAATAGCAGACGCGCGGCGTCACCTGCAGCGCGCCGAACTGCACCGTCTCATCGACATAGACGTCGAAGGTGATGATGCGGCCAGTGATCTTGTCGATGCCAGCAAACTCGGCGACCGCGTTCTTGATGCGCTGGGGCGGTGCCGCGACCTTGGGTGCTGGCTGTGTCTCGCTGGGAGCAGGCTGGGCCTGATCCGGCGCA
This sequence comes from Aminobacter aminovorans, assembly GCF_900445235.1. Taxonomy (NCBI): domain Bacteria; kingdom Pseudomonadati; phylum Pseudomonadota; class Alphaproteobacteria; order Hyphomicrobiales; family Phyllobacteriaceae; genus Aminobacter; species Aminobacter aminovorans. The sequence goes on from NZ_UFSM01000001.1 coordinate 3,524,105, forward strand.
GGCTGGCCCTCACCCGGCAAAGGTTGGACGTCGATGGCCGGGAGATCGTCACCTTGTTCGACCTGCTGGTCGAGTGGCAGCCGCTCGATGCTGTCCTGGGCCATCGCCTGGCCAAGCCCTGCGCACAGCGCCGCGGCAACAAGCAGGGCTTTCGCCTTCGATCGTCCGCTCGACGGAATCCGGCCAGGAAATGTCATTCAGTCGTTACCGCCGTTGCGCCCGGAGTGTGTCCCACTCGCTGATTCCCACGCGCCAAGGCTAATCGCCTGACGCCAATGGGCAAGGAGTTAGCCGCCAATTGTGGCGACAAATGTCCGCGCCGTTAAGCCGTCTTTGTTATGCGCCGGGCGTCCAGGCGTCGTAGTCGCCGGTGACCTGCGGGCGATGCGTATTGCCGAGAACCGAACCCTTCGGGCGGTATGCGCCGCCAGTACCGGTCAGGTTTGGCTGATGCGGCTTCTGCCAGTCGCGCGGAATGTAGTTGTCGCTCGGCGGCGCAACGTCGACGCGATGGTGCATCCAGCCGTGCCAGCCGGGTGGAATCATCGAGGCTTCGGCATAACCGTTGTAGATCACCCAGCGGCGCGTGCGGCCTTCCGAATCCTTGCCGCCTTCGTAATAGACGTTGCCGAATTCGTCCTGGCCCACCTTGGTGCCTTTGCGCCAAGTGTGGAAACGCGTGCCAAGGGTCTGGCCGTTCCACCAGGTGAAAAACTGGACAAGGAATTTCTTCATCGGATCCTCGCGGCAGGCGCGTCGAAAGTCTCCTGCTTATGGCGTCACGCTGGCGCGAAGGCAAGAGTTTAGAAGCCCCATCTTGCCGCCTGCGACGATTGGCAGACGATCCATCAACACCTACTGTTGGCGGCGAGCACCAGAATGGACCCATCCATGCCCTTCATGCAGATCCTCGAAATGCTGAGCATGCTGGTGACGATCTTCGGCTTGCCTCTGGCGATCTTCATCTTCGTCTTCGAACAGCGCAAGCAACGCGTCAACGAGGAGGAGGAAATCTATCAGATGCTGTCCGACGGCTACACGAACTTCCTGACGCTGTCGCTCGACCATTCCGACCTTTACCTGCAGTCGCAGACAGCAGCGCAGGACCTGACGGCTGAACAAAAGGATCGGCTGCTCGCCATGTTCGCCATCCTGATCTCCCTGTTCGAACGCGCCTATCTCGTCGCCTACGAGGCCGGCATGTCCGAGCGCAAGCGCCGCCGCTGGGCCTCTTGGGAAGACTTCATGCGCGAATGGTGCCGACGCGAGGATTTTCGCAACGCCCTGCCCCAACTGCTGCCCGGCGAGGATCCGGAGTTTGCCGTCTATATCAGGCGCCTGGCGCAGGAAGAGGCACAGCCGCGCTCGTCCTGATGGACGATGCCATCTCGCAGTTGCTCACGCCTTCATCTCGCACTTGCAAAATGCTTAGCCGGTCCGTAATGGACTCCGGCCCGTTGGGCTCTCGGATCGGCTGAAGCCGGACCCTCGAGGGAGGAAAAGACATGGCTTCTGACGCGCCTGCGGCTGCCGGCCGCATCACGCCCGCCGCTCTGTTGGCCCGCAAGGGCAAGGAGCCCATCGTCTGTTTGACTGCGTACACCTATCCCATCGCCCGTCTGCTCGACCCGCATGTCGACCTGCTGCTCGTCGGTGACAGCGTTGCGATGGTTCTGCATGGCCATCCAAACACGCTGGGCGCGACGATGGACATGATGATCGCCCACGGCCAGGCGGTGATGCGCGGCTCCTCCCACGCCTGCGTCGTCGTCGACATGCCGGCAGGCAGCTATGAGGACACTGTCGACAACGCCGTCACTTCTGCCAGCCGTATCATGCGTGAAACCGGCTGCGATGCGGTCAAGCTCGAAGGCGGCGTGGCCATCGCCGCTCAGATCGCGGCGATCGTCGCATCAGGCATCCCTGTCATGGGCCATATCGGGCTGTTGCCGCAATCGGTGGAGAAGGAAGGCGGCTACAAGATCAAGGGCCGCTCCGAGGCCAATGCCGAGGCGCTTTACGCCGACGCCAGGGCAGTCGAGGCGTCAGGCGCCTTTTCGGTCGTCATCGAGGGGACCGTCGAGCCGGTGGCAGCCGAGATCACCCGCCGCATCTCCATTCCCACTGTTGGCATCGGCGCCAGCCCGGCTTGCGACGGCCAGGTTCTTGTCATCGACGACGCCATCGGCCTGACCGTCGACCGCGTTCCGAAATTCGTCAAGGAGTACGCGCATTTGCGCGATGTCGTCGCCGATGCCGCAGCTGCTTACGCCCGCGACGTCCGCAGCCGCGCCTTCCCTGGCCCCGAGCACCTGTTTTCTCTGACCAAGGACAAGGCATGACCGTCGTCGCCGAAACCATCGCCGCCCTACGCGCCCAGGTACGGGCATGGCGAGCCGAAGGCCTGAGGGTCGCGCTGGTGCCGACAATGGGCGCGCTGCATGATGGGCATGTCTCGCTGATGCGTGCGGCGCTCGAGCGCGCCGACCGTTGCGTCGTCTCGATCTTCGTCAATCCACGCCAGTTCGCGCCGACGGAAGACCTCGACAAATATCCACGCCAACTGGCGCTCGATCTCGACAGGCTGGAGAAGGCTGGCGTCCACCTGGCCTTCACGCCCGGCGTCGAGGAGGTCTACCCGCAGGGCTTTGCCACCTCTATCTCGGTCGGCGGCCCGTCGGCCGGGCTCGAAACCGATTTCCGCCCGGCCTTTTTCGATGGCGTCGCCACCGTCGTCGGCAAGCTGTTCATCCAGTCGGAGCCCGACCTCGCCGTGTTCGGCGAGAAGGATTACCAGCAGATCTGCGTCGTGAAGAAGCTCGTGCAGGACCTGAACCTGCCCGTCGAGGTGGTCGCCTCGCCGACGATCCGCGACGGCGAAGGCCTCGCCATGTCGTCGCGCAACGCCTATCTCAGCACAGCCGAGCTTAATATCGCGCGCCAGCTCAACAAAGTGCTGCGCAAGGCCGCATCTGCGCTCGAAGGGGGCGCCGACGAGGCCGCAACGATGGCCACAGCGCGTCAGCAGATCCTTGATGCCGGCTTCGATGTCGTCGACTATGTCGAGGCACGGGAAAGCCTGACGCTGGCGCCATGGCAGAAGGACCGCGACGGCCGCGTCCTGGTCGCCGCCCGCCTCGGCAAGACGCGGCTCATCGACAATGTCGAGGTGGCGGCCAGCCTGGCCCTTTAGCCCAGCCTCTTCTCGAAGATCAGCGCTGGAATGCCGGACTGCTCCGCACCGCAATTGGCGGTTTCGCCGATACGCGAGAAGCCGCTGGCGGCATAGAAGGCCTGCGCCTGCGTGTTGGCTTCTTCAACCTCTATACGCATTGTCCGTGCTTCGGGAAAACTCTGCTCGACCTCGTCAAGCAGCAACCGGCCAATGCCCGCGCGCTGGTTCCCGGGGCGTACGTAGAGCTGGTGCAGCACCAGCACCTTGCCATCGCTGGTCGCGGCGGCAAAAGCCATGCCGGCAATCCCCCTGCCGTCGTCGGCGACGAGGAACTCGGAATTCGGCCGTGTCAGCCGCGCCTTGAGCGACGCCAGCGAGTGCCATTCGGCGGTAATTTCATCGACCCGCTCGACACCGTAGATCGCATCGTAGGTCGCGTGCCACGTCTCGGCGAGCAGCGCCTTGATCGTTTCAAGGTCGCGCTCGCTCGCCGTACGGACAAACATCGCTCTATTCCTCGATGCCGAGCTTGGCCTTGACCAGGTCGTTGACGGCCTGCGGGTTGGCCTTGCCGCCAGTCGCCTTCATCACCTGGCCGACAAACCAGCCCGCCATTGTCGGCTTCGCGCGGGCCTGGTCGGCCTTTTCGGGGTTGGCGGCGATGACGTCGTCAACTGCCTTTTCGATGGCGCCGGTGTCGGTCACCTGCTTCATGCCACGGCTTTCGACCAGTTCCTTGGGGTCGCCGCCCTCGTTCCAGACGATCTCGAACAGGTCCTTGGCGATCTTGCCGGAGATCGTGCCTTCCTTGATCAGGTCGATGATGGCGCCGAGTTGATCCGGCGAAACAGGTGCGTTTTCGATATCCTTGCCGGCCTTGTTGAGCGCGCCGAGCAAATCGTTGATGACCCAGTTGGCGGCCGCCTTGCCGTCGCGGCCGCTCGCCACCTTCTCGAAATAGTCGGCGATCGACTTTTCCGAAACCAGGATCGAGGCATCATAGACCGACAGGCCGAGCGAGGTGACCAGGCGGTCCTTCTTGTCGTCGGGCAGTTCGACGAGGTCCTTGGCGAGCGCGTCGACATAGGCCTGATCGAATTCGAGCGGCAGAAGGTCCGGATCGGGGAAGTAGCGGTAGTCGTGCGCCTCTTCCTTCGAGCGCATCGAACGCGTCTCGCCCTTGTTCGGGTCGAACAGGCGGGTTTCCTGGTCGATCTTGCCGCCGTCCTCGAGAATGGCGATCTGGCGACGTGCCTCATATTCGATGGCCTGGCCGACGAAGCGGATCGAGTTGACGTTCTTGATCTCGCAGCGCGTGCCGAACTCGCCACCCGGACGACGCACCGAGACGTTGACGTCGGCGCGCATCGATCCCTCGTCCATGTTGCCGTCGCAGGTGCCGAGATAACGCACGATGGTGCGCAGCTTGGTGACATAGGCCTTGGCCTCGTCCGACGAGCGCATGTCGGGCTTGGAGACGATCTCCATCAGTGCCACGCCCGAACGGTTGAGGTCGACATAGGACATGGTCGGGTGCTGGTCGTGGATCGACTTGCCGGCATCCTGCTCGAGATGCAGACGTTCGATGCCGATCTCGATGTCCTCGAACTCGCCCTTCCTGTCAGGGCCGACGGAGATGGTGATCTTGCCTTCGCCGACGATGGGCTGCTTGAACTGCGATATCTGATAGCCCTGCGGCAGATCGGGATAGAAGTAGTTCTTGCGATCGAAGACCGACTTCAGATTGATCTGCGCCTTGAGGCCGAGGCCGGTGCGGATCGCCTGCTTGACGCATTCCTCGTTGATGACGGGCAGCATGCCGGGCATTGCCGCGTCGACCAGGCTGACATTAGCGTTCGGCTCGGCGCCGAACGCCGTCGAGGCGCCGGAGAACAGCTTGGCTTCCGAAGTGACCTGGGCATGCACTTCCAGCCCGATGATGACCTCCCAGTCACCGGTGGCACCGGAAATGAAGCGCTTGGCGTCGGGCGTGCGGGTATCGATGATGGACATGGCGGCCTGCGTCATTGGATCGAGAAGATGCGGATCGAGAAGGTGCGAACGCATAGTTTAGTGTGCGCCTTCGCTAGTGCAAACAGCCATTGGAGGCAAGCGTTGCCTGCGCGGCAGACGCCTCGGTTGGCGTTCTCGCCTCACAGCAGGACATCCATCTCGATAGCGATTTCGGCGATCTCGACGACCATTTCACATTCGACGGGCGTTTCGCCGAGCATGCGGGCGATCTCGAATCTTCCTCGATGATCAGGATGCGCGCGCCTAGCTTTGGCTGGGTCGTCATGTCGTTGTCCTGGATAGCAAGACCGCAACTGAACCCTATATCGGACATCGCCATCCGCTTTCGCGAACATGCGCACTCCGAAGCCGAATGATGTGGGCGGCCCCCTGCCCGCCAGGCAATGAGCCCGGCGACACCACTCATCCCAGTTCGGACCGCGACCTGTGTGAAGTAATGTTAAGTCTTGTTGCGGAGCTTTGGCGCTGCTGCGGCGCGACCACCAATCAACGCCCTGCGTCCGTGCCTCAGGACTGGCATTTCCAGGTAATGCCCGCTATATCAGCAGCATCCCGATGGAGTGTGGATGTTTAATCTGGCTGAGTCCCGCTAAGGCCCCGACCTTCCTGAGAAGGCGGGGCATGAAAACCTGAAACCCCGTGCCGCGAGAAATCGTGGCGGCGGCTTTTTGTTTTGGCTGCATCAGCGACTTTGCTGTCGCAGCCTGGTTTTCCAGGACTCATCCAAAAATGGACATATCGCGCATAGAGCAGCGCATTCTGCATCTGCTCGCCCAGGGCGGGCGCATCGAAATCGAAAAAGACGACAACAACAGGATCGAGGACGTGATCTGCCTCACCCGCGAGGGCTGGCGCTATCCCGGCTTCGATCTCGAGCTGTTCCGGAAGCTGAAGCGAAAGAAGGCAGTCGCCTCGTCGCAAGGCGGGCCTTACCGCATCACCAGGGTAGGCCTGAAGCTGGTTCGCCCGGAACTCGACAACAGATAGCCGAACCGCGCTCGGGCGTCGTGCTTGCCAATGGCAGCACGGCGCCCGATGCGTTCAGGTCAGGGTTCTGCCTACCTGCAGGCTCAGGCGGTGGCGATGTATGCCTTGATTTCCTCGGCTTCGCGCTCGACATCTTCAATGCGGCGCTTGACGACGTCGCCGATAGAGACGATGCCATGGAGGTAGCCGTCGCGCTCGACCGGCAGATGGCGGAATCGGCCGACGGTCATGATCTCCATGACCTGGTTCACTGTGTGGTTCTCGTTGCAGATCTTGACCTTGGGAGTCATCACGTCGCGCACCGCCTTTTCTAGGGCGGCGCCACCTTCCTTGCCGATGATACGCACGACGTCGCGTTCGGAAAGGATGCCGACGATCTTGCGGTCGCCATTGGTCACGACAAGGGCACCGATACGGTGTTCGGCAAGAATGCGAACCGCTTCCGACAGCTGTACATTGGGCCCAATGGTAAAAACGTCATGGCCCTTCTTCTCGAGAATTGCCTTCACAGTCATTGTGGCCTCCTGCTGCTGTCGATAAGTCAAGTCACTCCATGCTGGCCCACCGGGCCGACTGCATCGTGCGCCGCATCGGGCTGCATTTCAAGTAAAAGGCGATCAGGCGAACTCGCGCCTGCGGTCGAAAAACCTGATGCCGAGAAAGCCCGCCAGAAAGCCGCCGATATGGGCTTCCCAGGCGATCTGACTGTCGACGCCGGGGGTAAATCCGACGAGTCCGGTAACCAGGTTGATGACCATCCACACACCAAGGAACGTCATTGCTGTCTTTGAGCGGAAGACATCGCGGATCGGCAGCGGTGCACCTGAGAAGGCCGACTTCCCCTGCGAGCGGTCGACCTGGAAGCTGAACCGCGCGGCAGCCCCCATCATGCCCGAAATCGCACCCGATGCCCCGACAAGCGGTGCAGCATCGGTCGAATGCAGCACATAGTGCAACGCCACCGCGGCAAGCGTCGTGACCGCGAAGAACGCGGAGAAGCGCATGTTGCCGAGACGATTGGCAAGCGGCGAGCCGAAGGCCGCCAACCACACCATGTTGATGATCAGATGGGCGAAGCCGCCATGCAGGAAGGCGTAGGTCAGCGGGCTGGTGAACGCCCAGATTTCGAGATCGTATTGCCCGGAGTAGCGGATTGGAATGAAAGCCGCCCGTATCAACAAGGCTACATTCTGGTCGGTGGTGAGGATGTAGATGCGGATAAGATGGATCGCAACGCAAGCAGCGATAATCGCTATGACGATGCCGGGAAGGTTGAACACCGGTTCGCGGTGCTGCGGCTCGGTCTCAATGATTTCGTCGGCGTTGTCGTGGTGGCTTGCTGGGTCGCTCATGCACTTCCGATCCGGTTCCGGTCCGGCATGCGCCAGCCTCGTTCCATCTAGAACAGCCCGGCCGAAAGCGCAAAAAAGAAAGCCGTCCAGGGTTACCCCTGAACGGCTGGTCGAGCCCCCCTGCCCGTCCCCAAATTGACTCTTGACTGAAGTGCTGCCGACCGCGCCTGCGCGGCCACTTCATGGAGTGAATTGAACGTGCCACGTATGCCCGGGCACAGCAATGTAAACCATTTGTTAACCTTAACGACCCCGACCCGTTAACAACTGTTACCAAGACTGGCACGCGTCCTGCTCCGCGCCTCATGTAGTCCTCAAGAATGAAGCGATTCTGTCCAGAGATGGCACATCAGGCACAGAAGCGCTCGGAGCGGAGCAATATGAAACAGAAAGGATCGCTGGCACTGTTCCAATATTGGAACCGCCTTCGCGACGGCCGACCCGCACCCAAACGTACGGAGGTCGAGCCGGCCGAGATCAAGGCCCTGCTTGCAGACACTTTCATCCTCGAACGCGACACCCGCGGCGAAGCGGTCTTCCGCCTCGCCGGCACCCGGCTGTGCGCCACTTTTGGCCGCGAGCTCAAGGGTTTTTCCTTCCCCTCGCTCTGGCGTCAGAAGGACCAAAGGCTGATGGCGCGCCTGGCGTATGGTGTGTTCCAGCAGAAATCAGTTGTCGTGATCAATTTCGAAGGCTTCACCTCGAGCCTGCGTACGACAAGCTTCGAAATGCTGCTGTTGCCGCTGGACGGCGGTGTCGAGAACCCGCGCAGCCTGGGCGTTCTGTCGAGCGTCGACCGGCCGTTCTGGCTCGGCTCCGACCCGCTCACCGATGCCTCGATCGAAAGCGTGCGCGTCGTCGATCCGGACCTGGAGCCGATGTTCCTCAGGAACCGTCCGGCCGTCACGGTGCCCTCGCTCGCACCCAGCGATACAGCCCTTTCCGGCGAACCGAACCCGCTCGATGGCGCGCGTCGCATACGCCATCTGTTCGTTCTCGAAGGCGGACGCGAAGAATAGCGCAGGCGGGCCGCTGTCCCGGCCCGCTGCTAGGCGTTTTGTTAACCTATTTGGCGCTAGTTTCCCGCGATAGCTCCCCGATGCGGTTCGGTGGGAGTTTGCAGATATGAGGGTAACATGAGGCCAGCGGCGATCGACTACGCGCCGTCACGGGCGGAGAGGCGCAACTTCCAGCGCGTCCGCGTGAAGATCTACGGCCGCTTCATGCTGGAGGATCGTACCGAGCATGCCGGCCAGGTCGTCGACATGTCGCCCGGCAACGTCGCCTTCCGCACCGACCGTTCAGGTGCGCCAGGCGAGAAGGTCATCGCTTATATCGACCATATTGGCCGCGTCGAGGGCGTCATCACCCGCACGCTTGCGGATGGTTTCGCCATGACCGTGATCGCGTCCGAGCGCAAGAAGGACAAGTTGGCGGCGCAGCTGACCTGGCTTGCCAACAAGCACGAACTCGACCTGCCGGAAGACCGCCGCCACGAGCGCGTCGCGCCGCGCAACCCGATCAGCGCATTGCAGCTCATGGACGGCAGGCAATATCCTTGCCGCATCATCGACCTGTCGCTTTCGGGCGCAGCCCTCGAGATCGAGGTCAAGCCGGCAATCGGCGTCCAGGTTACGCTCGGCACCATGCGCGGCCAAGTCGTGCGCCACTTTGAAGACGGCGTCGCCATCGAATTCGCCGTCATCCAGCGCCCGGAATCGCTCGACTCCGAGTTCAACCGCCCGCGCACCTGACGGCGCGCCCAGCCTGTTCATCCGTATCGCAGCCCGGTCTTTCACCGAAGCTCGGGCAGCTTGCTTTGGGCTGGACTTCGCGCGCCCGCTTGCGCACCGGAATGAAATGACCGCCCGGCTGCCGTTTCATTCCAGTACAGGTGAACCTTGGACCGTCATAACCGCTCCAACCCCACGGCATGGATCGGCGGGGTCTAAGCAGTGCGCTGAGCTCCTGCTCTGCCCGCGGATGACGAAACGTAGAGGCCGTGCTCAGCAACCGGGCAATCACACCCGAGCCCGCAAAACACTCGTGCCATTCGGGATGGGTCCTCTCGATCAGTTCGACCGTCCACTGGCGTGGCCAGCGCTTGAGCGATTTCTCGCGCTGGATGGCGTCGCGGATGTCGAAGTTCTCCATCCGGTCATCGCGAGAGATTATTCGCGGCAAGGTTGCGCGCAAGGCCTGCCACATAAGCGCACGCCCCGCAGTTGAACCCACCTGGCGACGGCCCACCCCTTCGTCATCCTCGGGCGGAGCAGGAGCGAAGCGAACTGCGGAAGCCGGCCATCCATGCCGTGACGACCAAGCGTCGCAGCACCCGCAGAACAGACAGCCAAACAGTCACCGGCGTTCGCCAGCCAAGCCACCGAGCAAGGCCTGCTGCCAATTCGGTAAAATTGCAATCAAATTCTCTGCAGATTTTATTATTATTCTATTCTTTGTTTCCGTAATTTCTCTCTTGTTTTTACTCAACATCTACTTCGTAGTTTTGCGTCAAATAAATCCACGCCTGTCATTGTCACCTCAAACGGGGAGACAAGAAAATGAACATGCGTCGGGGATGGCTTCTGCTTCTGGCCACGACAATTCAGGCAGGCGCCGTCAGCGCCGCCATGGCGACACCGGCCGTCATGCAGACCAACGGCCGCACCACCCAGCCGGTCGGCCATTACGAGCTGTGCAAGCGCTCGCCGATCGAGTGCAACGAAAAGACCGCCAGCAACAAGCCGGTAGAGCTGACCCGCAGCCTGTGGAAGGCGATGATCGCCATCAACGACAAGGTCAACACCGACGTCGCGCCACGCACCGACATGGAAATGTGGGGCCAGGAAGAAGTCTGGTCCTATCCCGACAACGGTGCCGGCGACTGCGAGGACTATGTGTTGGAGAAGCGCCGCAAGCTGATGGAACTGGGCGTCCCCGCCGGCAACCTGCTGATCACCGTCGTTCGCCAGCCCAATGGCGACGGCCATGCGGTGCTCACCGTGCGCACCAGCCTCGGCGAATACATCCTCGACAATCTCGATACGCGGGTTCTGGCCTGGGACGAGACCGAATACACCTATCTCAAGCGCCAGTCGGAGCGAAACTCGGGCGTCTGGATTGCGATCAACGACGGCCGCGCCGACGCGGTGGCGTCGGTTCGCTAGGCGCTGCAGCCCCGGGCGCGCCCATCAGAGGCGCGCCAAGGCCGCTGGAGCACTTGGAATCGGTGCCTGCCTTCGGAAATCCGGTTCCGGTTTTTCGAGGGCATGCGCTGGCGAGAACCCCGGTCGCGTCCCCACCCTCCCCGTCCCCAACGACCGGGTCTAGGAGCCGGCCCAATCCCCGGGCCGGCTCCGCCTTTTCAGGCAAGCCAGGGAGCGTCAGCCATGCCGCCAGGCAAAGTGGTCAGATTCAACAGGCATCTCGCTGGACGAATTTCCATCGGCGGCCTCGCCCTGGCGCAGAAGACGCCAAAGCCTAGCGGCTTGCTTCAGAGTCTAGGCATCGCAGTGCTGATCGCCACCGCCTTCGCGATAGGCTACGTCGCCTAGTCCGCCACCTTCTTCACCCCGGCGGCAAACCGGCGCTGGTTGGCGACATAATCATCTGCCGACTTGCGCAACCGGTCGGCGGCTGCGTCATCGAGTGTACGGATCACCTTGGCGGGCGAGCCGACGATCAGCGAATTGTCGGGAAATTCCTTTCCTTCGGTCACCAGCGCACCGGCACCCACGAGGCAGTTCCTGCCGATCCTCGCGCCATTGAGCACGATCGCGCCCATGCCGATCAACGAATTGTCGCCGACCGTGCAGCCATGCAGGATAGCCCTGTGGCCGATTGTGCAGCCCTCGCCGATTATGAGCGGAAAGCCCGGATCGGTGTGCATCACCGTATGTTCCTGGACATTGCTGCGGGCGCCGATGGTGATCGGCTCACGGTCGCCGCGGATGGCTGTGCCGAACCAGATGCCGACGTCGCGCCCGATCCGGACATCGCCAACCACCGTCGCGTCGGGTGCGATCCAGTTGGTGGAGCGGTCCTCGAACTGCGGCTCGACCCCGTCGAGAGCGTAAAGCGGCATCGTCAAATCCTCTTCGTTTGCGCGCGCAAACTATGGAGGGCATCGCCACAAGGCAAGCGTGCAGCACGGCCTTAACGCGCCGTTAACCATACGCACGCAATGTCGGTGCGATATCGGGCTCCTGGAAGCAACGGAGCGAAGGTTACCGACCCGGCAAGGCCGACTGTGCGAACCCGCATACGAGCCGCCGCTGCTCTGGAGACATCAGATGAAGCAAGAGGCGACCGAAAGTTCCGGTTTCGACGTCGTCGATTCGGCGCTGATGATGAAGGTCTTCTATGGCTTTGCGGTGCTGGCGGTGCTGGCGGTGCTGTCGGTGGCAATCAGCCTGGGCGGCCGCTGGTTCGGCCACACCATCGCCCTGGCCGGCTATACCGACGAGGTCGCACCACGCGAAATCGTCATCGGCAACGACGTCATTTCCGCCCCTGCCAATATGATCCGGTTCGAGAAAGCCCGCCGCGACGGCATTGCCGGGCGCCTCGACCTCTATCTGCGCTGGCCCGAAATGGACGGCTACAGCGAGGCGGCACGACTGGCATTCAACAATCTCGACGGCCACAAGCGCATCGTCTTCCTCAGCCTCGAGCCGCGCATGATGGCCCGCGACATGAGCGGCCGCCTCGCGCCGATCTACAGCGAACTCACCGTCAAGCCGGGTGTACCCGGCCCGGAGGGCATGACACTGTTCGGTTTCACCGAAAATTCCGGTTATCTGAATGAGGTGCTGGCGGTTGCCTCGCGCAACGGCGAGCCGCCTTTTGTCGCGCGCTGCCTCAGCGGCGCCGAAGCCGAAGAATCTCTGGCGCCTTGCGAGCGCGACGTCTTCGTCGGCAAGGACCTGAGCCTGACCTACAGATTTCCGCGGGAACTTCTGGGAGAGTGGCGTGAGCTGGACCGGGCGGTGACCGGGAAGGCGAATGCCATGCTGCACGTGAAGTAGAGGCCGCGCGAACGTCGCCGCGCGGCGCAGGGGCCGACCGATAGATCAGGCCAGATCGACGTCGAGAATCGCCATCGAGAAATTGTAGTCGCCGTCGTCCTCGTCCTTGAAAACGATGCCGAGGAATTCGTCGCCGATATAGACTTCGGCCGAGTCGTCCTTGCGCGGACGTGCCTTGACCTGAAGGTTGGGGTTCTGGAACTGGCGCTTGAAATAAGCGTCGAGTTTTCGGATTTCTTCCGGCTTCAACTGGCTTCTCCGGCTTGTCGTTAAGAGACGCGCTTCTGACACGCCAACCATGGCGCTGTAAAGGCGAGGCTTCGCTTACCCCCGCGCAAATCGCGCCAGCGCCCGTCATGGGCGTCAGCACCCAACCTCAGATGTCGAAGCTGACGACGTGATCCATCGTCTGCGACGGCAGCAGCTGGTCCATCTGGCTCGACGGGCGGTCACAGCCGGTTTCGCCGACGACGCGCGCCGGAACGCCCGCCACCGTCTTGTTGTGAGGCACGGGCGACAGCACCACCGAACCGGCAGCGATCTTGGAGCAATGGCCGATTTCGATGTTGCCGAGGATTTTGGCGCCGGCGCCGATCAGCACGCCGTAGCGGATCTTGGGATGGCGGTCGCCGCCGGCCTTGCCGGTGCCGCCCAGAGTAACGCCATGCAGGATCGAGACGTCGTCTTCGATGACGGCCGTTTCACCAACGACGAGGCCGGTAGCATGGTCGATGAAGATGCCCTTGCCCATGCGCGCGGCGGGGTTGATGTCGGTCTGGAATACCGAGGACGAGCGGCTTTGCAGGTAGAGCGCAAAATCCCTGCGGCCGCGGTTCCACAGCCAGTGGGCCAGGCGATGCGTCTGGATGGCATGGAAACCCTTGAAGTACAGCACCGGCATCAGATAGCGGTCGCAGGCGGGATCGCGGTCGTAATAGGCCTGGATGTCGGTGCGCACGGTGTCGCTCCACTCCGGCCTGTCTTCGAGCATGGCATAGAATGTCTGGCGGATGAGATCGGCGCCAAGATCCTGATGAGCCAGGCGTTCGGCCAGGCGATGGATCACCGCCTCCTCGAGCGTGTCCTGGTTCAGGATAGTGGCATAAAGAAACGCCGCGAGCAGCGGATCACCCGCCACGGCATCCGTCGCCTCGTCGCGCACCGATCGCCAGATCGGATCGACCGGCTTCAGCGAGCTTGGGCGCGCTGCGGATATGGTGTTCATCGACGGTCTCCGTTCACTGCCGGCTTGTGCAATCCCGCGCGGGACATATAAGCCAGATGTTAGCACGATTGAACTCAATTTTCCTTAGTGCTCGATCAAGTGGATTTGGTTCGCGGATATTCAAGGCGCCATGGAAACTGAACCCTTGCTGGTCTCGACGGCCGACGGCGTAGCCACGATCGTCATCAACCGACCGGCGCGCAAGAACGCCATCACCCAGACCATGTGGATCGACCTGGCCGATCACGTGCTCCGGCTCTCGTCCGGGCCTGACGTCCACGTCATCGTCCTGCGCGGCGCAGGCCAGGATTTTTCCGCCGGCGCCGACATCTCCGAGTTCGATACGCTGCGTGGCGACGCCGACAGCGCGCGTGGCTATGAGGCGACCAACTCAGCCGCCTTTGCCGCCCTTCGCAACAGCACTGTTCCGGTCATCGCCGCGATCCGTGGTATCTGCTTTGGCGGCGGTTTCGGCCTGGCGGCCGCCTGCGACCTGCGGATCGCCACATCGGACGCCCTGTTTGCCGTGCCTGCGGCGCGCCTTGGCCTTGCCTACCCGCAGGATGCGATGGGCGATATCGTCTGGGCCGCCGGCCCGCAGATGGCGAGATATCTCACCTACACCGCCGGCCGCATAGAGGCTCAGACAGCGCTTTCGGCCGGCTTCCTGCTCGAAATCGTCGAAGCCGAGCGCTTCGAAACCCGCATCGGCGAAATCGCCCGGACAATCGCCGAAAACGCGCCGCTGTCGGTGCGCGCCTCCAAGGCCGCCATCCGCGCCGCATTGAGCCACGATGCCGGCGAAGTTGCCGTCGCCCAGTCCGCCGGCGACGCCACCTTCCTGAGCGACGACTATGCCGAGGGCCGCGCCGCCTTTGCCAGCCGGCGCACACCCGTATTCAGGGGGCGGTGAGATGTCTTTGATAAACGACGCCATCAGGGCGGAACTGTCCGCCCTCTATCTCGCCGACGACCGCCACTACCACGGCATCAGGCACATCGAGGCGCTTTTGCGCCTGCTTGCAGAATACCGTTCCCAGTTCGCCGACCCCGACGCGATCGAGGCCGCAATCTGGTTCCATGACGCCGTCTACGACAGTCGCGCCAAGGACAACGAGGCGCAAAGTGCTGCGCTTGCCGCCGAAAAGCTCAAAGGTCAGGTTGACGCCCCTCGCCTTGGCCGCATCATCAAGACGATCGAAGCCACCGCCACCCATGAGGTGCCTGCCTTCGAAGAGGCGACAGCGAAAAGCGACGCAGCCTTGCTGCTCGATATGGATCTATCGATCCTCGGCGCCCCGGCAGACAACTTCGATGCCTATGAAGACGCCGTCAGGCGCGAATATGGCTGGGTCAGGGATACGGATTGGCGCGCCGGACGCGGGGCCGTGCTGCGAAACTTCCTGGCGCGGCCGCGCATCTTCCACACCGACATCTTCGTGGACCGCTTCGAAGCTCAGGCGCGGGCCAATATTAAGCGCTCGCTGGCAAAACTGGGCAGCTGACCCTCAGATCGGATGCTCTGCGTAGAACTCCAGCACACGCTTCTTGAACGTCCTGTCGCCGACGGCCAGCATGTGGTCGCGGCCCTCGATGTCGAAACTCTCGCCATGCGGCATCAGGCGCGCCAGTTCATCAGGCGATCCGGCGATATCGTCCTTGGTGCCGACGGCAACCAGGGCCGGCTGCATGATCCGCCGGATGTCGTTGTCGGGCACCAGTTCGCGCGAAGTTGAGATGCAGGCGGCGAGCGCCTTCCTGTCGCTGCGTGTCTGATCGGCGAAGGCACGGAACATCTTGGCCCGTGGCTGCGTGATGGCGGCGGGATCCTCGGCCAGCAATGCGGCCGCGATCGGGTCCCACTCACCGACACCGTCGACCATGCCGATGCCAAGGCCGCCGAACACCAACGTCGCCACCCGGTCGGGAGCTTCAAGCGCCATGAATGCCGAGACGCGAGCACCCATCGAATACCCCATGACATGGGCCCGCTCGATGCCGAGATGGTCGAGGAGCGCCACGGCATCGCCGGCCATCTTGTTCGGCGTATAGTCGGCCTCGTTGTAGCTCTTGGTCGAGCCGCCATGACCACGATGGTCGAAGGCGATGGCACGGTATCCCGCTTCGGTCAGCGTCTTGAACCAGCCCGGCGACACCCAGTTGACGAAGTGGCTGGAGGCAAAGCCATGGATCATCAGCACCGGATCGCCGCTGCCGGCGCCGGTCGGCGGCAGGTCGAGATATGCCAGGTCGAAACCTTCATGGGAAAAATGCTCGAGTGCCATCGTTGCTCCGAATGGTCTTTGGCCGAGGTCTGGCGTCAGCCCGGATTGCCGGCCGCCGCCGCTATCGCCCGATGCTTGAGCATAACGCCGTCGGCGATGCCGGTCCTGGCGGCAGTGCCTGCCTTAAGCTCGAGCACGAAGCGCGCCGGCTCGTCGGGCGCGATCACGGCCTCGGAAAACGGCGTGCCGGGCAAGATGTCGAGCACCTTGCCGTCGGAACCAACAAAGACCAGGTCGAGCGGCAGCGGCGTGTTCTTCATCCAGAAGCCGACCGGCTGGGTCTGTTCGAACACGAACAGCATGCCCTGGTCGTCGGCGAGGTCCTTGCGGAACATCAGCCCCATCGAGCGTTCGCCCGGTTCGTCGGCAATCTCGATGCGGAAAGACACGTCGCCTTTGGCGGTCGCGGCGATCAGCGGCTCGGCATCGACGGGCAGCGCCATCGCCTGTTGTGCGGCAACTGGTCCAGTCAGAGCAAATGAAACGACGAAAGCGACCGCAAGCAGCGCAGCGCCGAAGGCTCCAGCCAGCAACGATTTTCGTATGATCATCAAATCCATCATCGGGGCGCGTTGGCGTTTCTGGTCAGGCCGATCCGAAAATGGTGGATTTCAAGAACCGGAACGGACACCC
Organism: Aminobacter aminovorans; assembly: GCF_900445235.1. Classification (NCBI taxonomy): domain Bacteria; kingdom Pseudomonadati; phylum Pseudomonadota; class Alphaproteobacteria; order Hyphomicrobiales; family Phyllobacteriaceae; genus Aminobacter; species Aminobacter aminovorans. Next base: position 3,540,823 of record NZ_UFSM01000001.1, read on the forward strand.
GATTCCGTGATGCCGAAAGCGCCGAAAACCGCCATTTGCAGGCCGCCTCACCTGAGAGCTAGTGCGAAACCGGCAAGGTCCCTAGATCGGGGTGAATTTCGGCAGCCATAAGGCCTTTGTCGCCCTTGCCGAAACGAACCAGCACCACCTGCCCCGGCCGAAGCTCGGTGACGCCGAAGCGACGCAGCGTTTCCATGTGGACGAAGATGTCCTCGGTGCCTTCACCGCGCGTCAGGAAGCCAAAACCCTTGGTACGGTTGAACCACTTGACCAGCGCGCGCTCGAGCCCACTTTCCGGCGTGACCGAGACATGAGTGCGCTGTTCCTGCATTTCGGCGGGATGCACGGCGGTCGAATTGTCGATGGAGAGGACGCGGAAGGCCTGCAGGCCGCGGTCGCCCTGCTTGACCAGGCAAACGACGCGCGCGCCTTCGAGCGCCGTCTGGAAGCCGTCGCGGCGCAGGCAGGTGACATGCAGCAGCACGTCGCTGCCAATTCCGTTGTCGGGAAGAATGAAGCCGTAGCCCTTGGCCACGTCGAACCATTTGATGGCGCCTGAAAGCTCGACCAGACCGACACCGTCGTTGCTGTCGTCGATCTCGAAAGCGTCACGGCCAGTGCCGTTCTGCACCACGAGAGAGGCCTTTTCCCCCATCAGAACGCCCCCTTTCCTTGCAAACGCCATTACTGATTCTTGAGATAAGATTAACACTTCCGTTTTGGTCTTACGCAAGGGCCGACCGGCCATTTTTCGACTTGCCCCCCGGATAGACACAAGCTTCGCGCCAGTTCCGCAGAAAACGCACGGCCATGGTTGCCGAGCGTGCAGGCCCCGCCCTATGTATCGCGCCGAACCCCAACTCAAGGAACAGCGATGCGCTATCTGCACACCATGGTCCGCGTCAAAGACATCGACGCCTCACTGGACTTCTACTGCAACAAGTTCGGCATGAAGGAGGTCCGTCGTTCCACCAACGAGAAGGGCCGCTACACGCTGATCTTCCTCGCCGCCTCCGAAGACGAGAGCACGGGTACCTCGTCGCAGGCGCCGCTGCTCGAACTGACCTTCAACTGGGATACGGAAGACTATCAGGGCGGGCGCAATTTCGGTCACCTCGCCTATGAGGTCGACGACATCTACGCCACCTGCCAGGACCTGATGAACAAGGGCGTCACCATCAACCGGCCGCCGCGCGACGGCAACATGGCCTTCATCAAGTCGCCCGACGGCATCTCGATCGAGCTGCTGCAGAAGGGCGACCGCCAGGCACCGGCGGAACCCTGGCTGTCGATGCCCAACATCGGCAGTTGGTAACAGCGCCGGCCAAAACCGGGACCGGCTTTCGAAAGCACGACATACCGGGGGGAAAGCCCTCAGGCCTTCTGGGCCATGTCAAGCAAGGTCAGCACGGTGCGCCAGTTGCGCATCGTGCCCGGCACCTTGAGGGTGCGCGGCAGCACTTCGGCGAATTTCGATTTGCCGAGACCATCGGGCGCGTGAAGGTAGAGCACGTCGCCCTTGACCGCGAAGCTTTCAGGACCGGTGCAGCGCTCCGCCAGCCGCGCGATCTCTTCGGCGGTCGGCTCACGCTCCAGCGCACTCGCATGCAGCTTGGTGTGATCCCCGGCCACTTCGGGATATGGATTGTTCGCCACCAGCGCCTCGAGCCAGTCGAGGTCGCGCACCATGAGGCGCGAACGAAAGCCCCAGCGCTTTTCGAAAGCCGTCTCGATCCCATCGGTCAGGGCGCCGGCATGGGCAGCCTCGGCCCTGAACACCACATTGCCGCTCTGGATGTAGGTCGCAACATCGGCAAAGCCGAGTTCAGTGTAGAATGCGCGGAGTTCAGCCATCTTGACGATGCGGTTGCCGCCGACATTGATGCCGGAAAACAGCGCGACGAACACGCTCATATGATGAAGCCGCCCAGCGTCTCGTTGTCGGTGATGTCCTGGTACTGCACGCCCTCGACATCGAAGCGTGCCTTGAGCAGGTCGAAATTCCGCCGGTCCTTGGTCTCGATGCCGATCAGCACCGAGCCGAAGTTCCGCGCCGATTTCTTGAGATATTCGAAGCGTGTGATGTCGTCGTCCGGCCCCATGAGCTCGAGGAAGTCGCGCAACGCACCGGGGCGCTGGGGAAAGCGAATGATGAAGTACTTCTTCAGCCCCTCGAACCGCAGCGCCCGCTCCTTGACGTCGGGCAGGCGCTCGAAGTCGAAATTGCCGCCCGACACAACCGCCACCACGGTCTTGCCCTTGAGCTCCTTCTTCGAAAAGTCCTTGAGCGTGTCGATCGCCAAAGCGCCTGCCGGTTCCAGCACCACGCCCTCGATATTGAGCATCTCGATCATCGTGGCGCAGAGCCGGTTCTCCGGAACCAGATGGACGCTATCGGCCGGAAAATCCTTGAGCAGCCGCAGCGGCTCGCGACCGAGTTCGCCCACGGCAGCGCCGTCGACGAAATTGTCGACCTTGGCGAGCTTCACCCGCTTGCCGGTTGCGAGGCTGTCGCGCAGGCTCGGCGCGCCGGCGGGCTCACAGAAGACGAAGCGGGGCTTAGCACCTGTTTCGGCGAAGTAGCGCGTCACGCCGGCCGACAATCCGCCGCCGCCGACAGGCAACAGCACCATGTCGGGGGCACGCCCGTTCGGCATCTGCGCGGCGATCTCGAGCGCGACGGTCGCCTGCCCTTCGATGATGTCCTTGTGGTCGAATGGCGGCACCATGTGACCGCCAGAGCTTTCGCAGAACTCCAGGGCGGCGCGATAGCAGTCGTCGAAGAAGTCGCCGACCAGCTTGATCTCGACGAACTCGCCGCCGAACAGCCTTGTCTTGTCGATCTTCTGCTGCGGCGTGGTCACAGGCATGAACACCACGCCGCGCTTGCCGAAATGCCGACAGACGAAGGCAAAGCCCTGGGCGTGATTGCCGGCCGAAGCACAGACGAACAGTTCGGCCTCGTTGCCGGCGGCAAGTGTCTTGCGGAAGAAATTCAACGCGCCGCGAATCTTGTAGGAGCGCACCGGGGTCAGGTCTTCGCGCTTCAGCAGCACGCGCGCGCCAGTCTTGCGCGAGAGATAGTCGTTCTCCTGCAGCGGCGTTTCGGGAAACAGCTGCCTCACCGCCCCGGCTGCCAGCACAACCCTTTCGGCAAAACTGGTCATGGCTTGGGCACTCCTGAAATCGACCGGGCAAATGCTGTGGCCCGCGCCCCCGCGCTATTGCATATTCGGCGCCGTGAAGCCACTGTCCGGCTCCCGCCGCCAGGTTCAGGCCGACAGATTGGCTCGCCGCGATACATTGGGGATACGTCTCGGTGAACAGAATTGCCGTCCGCGCCGCGATCCACATCGCAGCCGTCTTTGCCATCTACCTGTCTGTTGCGATGCTCCTGCCGGCGGCTGTCGACCTCTACTACGGCAATGACGACTGGCGTTCCTTCGCCTTCACGGCCCTGTTCATGGGCGGGCTTTCGCTGGCGATCGCGCTCGCCACGCAGGGCCGCGTGCCGCCGGCCAACACCCGCTTCGGCTTCCTTCTGGTCAATTTCCTCTGGATCACGCTGGCGATCGCCGGGGCCGTACCGTTCATGACCTCGTCGCTCGGCCTGAGCGTCACCGATTCCTTCTTCGAATCGGTGTCGGGCGTCACCACCACCGGCTCGACAGTCATCAATGGCCTGGACACGGCACCGCCCGGCATCCTGCTGTGGCGCTCGCTGCTCAGCTTCATGGGCGGTCTCGGCGTCATCGCCCTCGGCCTGTTCCTCTTGCCGTTCCTCAACATCGGCGGCGTGTCCTACTTCAAGATCGAATCCTCCGACATCGAGGACCGCCCGTTCGAACGTTTCCAGACCTTCACCGTCTCGCTGATCGGCATCTACACGGTGCTGGTCGTCGCCTGCACTATCTCCTATGTCGCCGCCGGCATGGAGGGTTTCCACGCCGTCAACCACGCCATGTCGACGGTCGCGACAGGCGGTTTCTCCACCCACGACACCTCGTTCCTGCGCTATGCCGACAACCCTGCCATCCTGTGGACCGGCATCATCTTCATGTTCATCGGCGGCCTGCCGTTTTCGATCATGATCCTGTTTGCCGTGCGTGGACGGCTCGATGCACTGCGCGACCCGCAGATCCGCGTCTATGCCGGCTACTGCATCGTCTTTGCCGTCGCCGTCGCCATTTACCTGCGCGTCAACATGGGAATGCCGTTCTTTACAGCGCTGACCCACTCGACGTTCAACCTGATGTCGATCATCACTACCGCCGGCTTTGCCAGCGACGACTACAATCAGTGGGGGCCGTTCGCCATCGGTTGCATCTTCGTGGCCACCTTCCTCGGCGGCTGCTCCGGCTCGACCACCGGCGGCATCAAGGCCTACCGCTTCCTCATCCTGTTCGAGCTGTTGTCCAACGGTCTGCGCCGCCTGATCTACCCCAATACGGTGACTCCTGTGCGCTATGGCGACCGCACGGTGGCACCCGAGATGCAGAGCGCGGTGGTGCTGTTTATCGCCTCCTTCATGGTGCTCTGGGCCATCACCATCGTATTGCTCAGCGCCACCGGGCTCGATTTCATCACAGCCGTCACCGGCTCGCTGACCTCACTCACCAATGTCGGTCCAGGCCTCGGCCCGACTATCGGCCCGGTCGGCAATTTCTCCTCGCTGCCTGACGCCGCCAAGTGGATCTGCTCGGCGGCGATGCTGCTGGGTCGTCTCGAAATCCTGGCCGTCCTGGTGATCTTCACGCCAACTTTCTGGGGTCGCTAACTCTGTGAACTCTGGTGCGGAAACCCTTGTTTTCGCCACAATTTCGGCAATCCGGCAACACTCGTCCACCGACTTCCGCTGAAGCTGATAGTTTCGGCTGGACCCGACTTACTTCCGCCACTATCAGCCGGTCGGGAGGAAGGCATGCTGAACGCACTGCCCGTCAGAGAGATCATCAAAGTGTCGCCGTCGAAATACTGCCTTGTCATCGCCGCCCTCCTTCTGTCCGGTTGCATCGGGCAGCCGTCCGGCGCGCTTTTGACAGGTGCCGTGGTCAATGTCCCGGTCCAGGAGATCGCCGGCAACCATGCGATTTTCGTCGCCTCGACGCGCCAGTACGCCGCCGACAACAAGGAGGTCTTCGATCGGGACCGTTCGGCGATACTGAATTTCGCGCGCGTCGACGTGACCGTTCCCAAAATCCACAAGACCGGCCAGATCGAGCTGCGCAACCGCAAGGATCCCGATCCGACAAAGTACTTCACCGCAACCAACGCAGTCGGCTACCAGACGCAGCCCGAATTCTCCAAGGCGCTCAGCGCCGACATCGCTGCGCGCGGCGGCCGCGCCATGCTGTTCGTACACGGCTACAACACCTCGTTCGACGCCGGCGTCTATCGCGCCACCCAGATCGCACATGACTCGGGCTATACCGGCACGCCGGTATTGTTTTCCTGGGCGTCCGGCGGCAACACGACCGACTATGTCTATGACAGGGAAAGTGCTGCGGCCGCACGCGACCAGCTCGAGGTGACGCTGCGCATGCTCGCCCAGTCGGGCGCGCGCCGCATCGACATCGTAGCGCATTCGATGGGCACCTGGGTGACCATGGAAGCACTGCGGCAGCTCGCGCTCACCGGCGACCGTGACCTTGGTGGAAAGCTCGGCGACGTGGTGCTCGCCTCTCCCGATATCGACGTCGACGTGTTCAAGAGCCAGATGCGCCGCTACGGCAAGCCGACCAAGCCGTTCTTCCTGATGACCTCGGGCGACGACCGCGCGCTCAAGCTGTCGGGAATCCTGGCCGGTTCCAAGCCGCGCCTTGGCGACTACAAGAACGCCGCCGATCTCGCCGAATATGGCGTCATCGTCGTCGACCTGTCGGATGCCAAGGGCGCCGACAGCTTCAACCACACCAAGTTCGCCGACAACCCGCAAATGGTGAAGCTGCTCGGCCAACGCCTGCGCGCCGACGACGGCTTCGCCAGCGACCGCGAGGTCACCGACCGCATCAACATGCTTGGCGGGCTGCAGTAGGGGCGCACACTCCGGAACGAAAAAGGGCGCCTCGGGCGCCCTTTCTTTTGTCCTTGGTCGTGGCGCTCCCGCTCAGATGAACAGGTCGACCTTCTCGAAGGTCCTGACGTCGACCAGACCGACATCAGATATACGCAGTTCGGGGATGACCACCAGCGCCAGCAGCGAGTGCTGCATGTAGGCGTTGTTGAGGCTGCAGCCCATGTCGCGCATCGCCTGCACAAGCTTGTCGGCCTTGGCGGCGACGATCTCGGCGCGCTCGTCCGACATCAGGCCGGCGATCGGCATCTCGACCAGCGCCAGTTCCTTGCCCTGGGAGAACAGCACCACGCCGCCGCCGACCTGCCCGAGCCGGTTGGCGGCCAGCGCCATGTCGGCCTTGTTGGTGCCGACGACGATCATGTGGTGGCTGTCATGCGCAACTGTCGAGGCCAGCGCACAGTCCTTCATGTAGCCGAAGCCCGATACAAAGGCGTTGGTCACCTGCCCGGTGGCGCGGTGGCGCTCGACGAGCGCGATCTGGCAGACGTCGTTGCGGCGGTCCATTCCGACCAGCCCGTCCTCGACCGGCAGGTCAGCCTCCAGCGCACGCGTCGGCGCCTGGTTCTCGATCACGCCGATGACGCGCACGCGGACCTCATTGGCGCCTTCCGGCGCCTTGATGTCGAAGTCGGCGGCACCCAACTGCTTGCCGAGCTTGACCGTGTTCTTGGCTTCGGCGGGATAGGCATAGGCAGGAATGTCGATGTCGAGCTTGCCGGCCTTGGCGACACGTACGCCGCGGGCATAGACCTCGTCGATCCTCATCTCGGCCAGGTCCGAGACGATCAGCACGTCGGCCAGCCGGCCCGGCGTGATCGAGCCAAGCTCGTGCTCGAGGCGGAAGTGCTGCGCGGTGTTGATCGTCGCCATCTGGATCGCGGTCACAGGCTTCAACCCCTGCTGGATGGCATGGCGCACGACGCGGTCCATATGCCCCTCATGCACCAGTGTGCCGGAATGGCTGTCATCGGTGCAGAGGATGAAGTTGCGCGGGTCGATGCCCATCTCTGTCACCGCCTTGATCTGGCTGGCGACGTCGTACCAGGCCGAGCCCAGCCGGAGCATCGCCTTCATGCCCTGGCGGACACGCGCGATGGCGTCCTCGGCGCGGGTGCCCTCGTGGTCATCCTCGGGGCCGCCGGCGACATAGCCGTGGAACGGCAAGCCGAGGTCAGGCGAGGCATAGTGGCCGCCAACGGTCTTGCCGGCCTTCACGGTCTCGGCAATTTCGCCTGACATAACCGGATTGTTGGCGGCGACGCCGGGAAAATTCATCACTTCGCCGAGGCCGATGATGTTCTCCCAGGTCATCGCCTCGGCAACGTCCTCGACGGTCAGCACCGCACCGGCATTCTCCAGCCCCGGCGCCGACGGCACGCAGGACGGCATCTGCACATGCACGTTGATCGGCATGGCGAGCGCCTCGTCATGCATCAGCCTGACGCCTTTGAGGCCGAGCACATTGGCGATCTCGTGCGGGTCGATGAACATCGAGGTGGTGCCATGCGGGATGACCGCGCGGGAGAATTCGGTGACGGTCACCATGCCGCTCTCGACATGCATATGCGCGTCGCACAGGCCGGGCACGAGATAGCGCCCGCCGGCATCGACGACCTTGGTACCCTGGCCGATGGCGTGGCTGGCGTTCGGCCCGCAATAGGCGAAGCGCCCGGCAACGATTGCCAGGTCGGTGCCCGCGATGATCTCGCCCGAATGCACGTTCACCCAGCGGCCGTTGCGGATAACGAGGTCGGCCGGCTTGCGACCCATTGCGACGTCGACCAGTTCAGGGGCGGTCTCGGTCCAGGGGCGCGGCTTGGCGAAGGCGGTCTTGTTGGGCATGCTGGGAATCCTGTCTGCTTTGCCCGACTGTAACGAAAGCCGAGCCGGAAAACAGGGCCTTGGTTGTTTGAGCGCGGCCGACCGCTATACTTGCCGACATCAATCGGGTTCGGGCGCATCGATGCCGCAGTTTTTCGAAGGACGACGTTGGCTCTGGCCCGGCATCGCGGTTGCGGTGCTGGCCGCGGCGATCGTCTTTTTCGGCGGCGCCTTGGCCAACCGCGCCTATCTCGACGAGGCGGCGGCGCGCGGCCAGACCACGCTCAGGCTCGCTGTCGCCGCTCTTGCCGGCCAGATGAACCGCTTCGAGCCCTTGCCCGAGCTTATCGCCGACCACGAGGACATCAAGGAGCTTGTCAGCGATCCGGACAATCCGGTTCTGCGCGCACGTGCCAACGATTACCTCAAGGAAATCAACGCGCTGCTGAAGTCCTCCGACATATATGTTTTGATCCCCGGCGGCGAGACGATCGCCGCCTCCAACCACGACCTGGCGATCAGCTTTGTCGGTGAGAATTTCTCCTACCGCCCCTACTACCAGGATGCCATTCGCGGCAATCTCGGGCGCTTCTTTGCGCTCGGCACGACCTCGCTCAAGCGCGGCTACTACTTCTCCTCGCCGATCCGCGTCGGCATGGAGATCCGTGGCGTGGTCGTGTTCAAGGTCGACATCGACGCGATCGAGGCCTCGTGGAAAGGCGGCGACCACGAAATCATCGTCACAGACCCCGAAGGCATCATCTTCATGAGCGGCCGGCCCGACTGGCTCTACGCCAGCCTCACGCCGCTTACCGACGAACGGCGCGCTCGCACCGAAACGTCGCGCCGCTATGCCGATGCGATGCTGCGCGAATTGCCGGTGATACGAAGTGCCGCCGATGACGGCCAGCCCTTGTTGCGCATTGCCGAGGACGGCAAGTCGCGCGAATTCCTCGAACTGGCCGAAGAGATGCCCGAAGCGCGCTGGACCGTACGTGTCCTGGCGGATACCGCGTCCGCCCATGCGCAGGCGCTGACGGCGGTCATCTCGGCGCTGCTGGCGCTCGGCCTCGCCGCGCTCGGCGGCGCCGTCGTCCTGCAGCGCCGCGCCCGTCTTGCCGAGCGTATGCAGATGCAGCAGAGCGCGCAGGTCGAACTCGAGCGCCGGGTCGACGAGCGCACCGCCGACCTCGCCCTGGTCAACAGCCGGCTGGAAACAGAGGTAGCCGAGCGACGTACCGCCGAACAGCAATTGCGCCAGACCCAGGCGGATTTGATTCAAGCCGGCAAGCTCGCAGCCCTTGGCCAGATGTCGGCAGCACTGTCACACGAATTCAACCAGCCGCTCGCCGCGGTGAAGACCTATGCCGAAAATGCAGCGACGCTGATCGACCGCGCGCGCATCGAGGAAGCGCGCGACAACGTTTCGCGCATTTCGAGCCTCGCCGACCGCATGGCCTCGATCAGCCGTCACCTCAGGAACTTTGCCCGCAAGCCAAACCAGAAGCTGGGAGCCGTTGCGCTCGACGAAGTTGTCCACGACACCGAGGAGATCGTGGCGTGGCGTCTCAAGGCCGCCGATGCGTCACTGTCGGTCGACCTCGGACCGACGCCGCCTGCCGTCAAGGCCGGCTCGGTGCGTCTGCAGCAGGTGCTGGTCAACATCGTAACCAACGCCGCCGATGCGGTCGAAGGCAGATCCGACCGGCGCATCGAACTTGTCGCGCGGCGCAAGGGCTCCAAGGTCACCATATCAGTCCGCGACCATGGCCCCGGCGTGCCGCCGGCAATTGCCGAGCGCATCTTCGATCCGTTCTTCTCGACCAAGGGCGTGGGCAAGGGCCTAGGTCTTGGGCTTTCGATTTCCTATAATATCGTCAAGGACTTCGGTGGGAGTCTTGGCATATTGAATCACCCGGAAGGCGGCGCTTTGTTCACCATTGAGCTCGATGCGGCCCGCGCTGCGATCCGCGAGGCGGCCGAATGAAGCCGCCGATCGTCCTTCTTGTCGACGACGAAGACGAACTGCGCCGCTCGACGGCCCAGTCGCTCGACCTTGCCGGCTTCACCGTCGAGGATTTCCCGTCCGGCGAGCGCGCGCTCGACTTCATCACCCAAGGCTTCAACGGCGTCGTCATCTCGGACATCCGGATGCCGGGCATCGACGGCATGACCTTGATGAGCCGCATCCGCGAGATTGACGCCGACATCCCGGTGATCCTTGTCACCGGTCATGGCGACGTACAGCTCGCCGTACGCGCGATGCGCGAAGGCGCATATGATTTCGTCGAAAAACCCTTCGTCACCCAGCATCTGACCGAGATGGCCGCGCGTGCCATCGACCGCCGCAGCCTTGTCCTGGAAAATCGCGAGCTGCGCGCCGTCGCCGGCAAGCGCGACGATATCGAAGCGCGTCTGCCCGGCCGCAGCCAGATGATGGTCGACCTGCGCTACAAGCTGCGCGCCATCGCTGCTACCGATGCCGACGTGCTGATCATCGGCGACACCGGCACCGGCAAGGAAGTGACCGCACGCGCTTTGCACGACATCAGCGGCCGGGCGACAAAACCATTCGTCGCCATCAACTGCGCCGCCCTGCCCGAAACGCTGATCGAGAGCGAATTGTTCGGCCACGAAGCCGGCGCCTTTGCCGGTGCGCTGAGGCCCCGCTTCGGCAAGTTCGAACATGCGCGTGGCGGCACGGTGCTGCTCGACGAGATCGGCTCGATGCCGGCGGACCTGCAGGTCAAGTTGCTGCGTGTCATCCAGGAGCGCGTGATCACCCGCCTAGGCTCCAACGAACCGATCGCGCTCGATGTCCGCTTTATCGCGACCAGCAAGGTCGACCTCGACGCCGAGGTCGCTGCAGGCCGTTTCCGCGCCGACCTGCTCTACCGGCTGAATGTGGTGACGTTGCGCATGCCGGCATTGTCGTCGCGGCGCGACGATGTCCCGTTGCTGTTTCTCCAGCTGGCGCGCGAAGCCGCCGCGCGCTACCGCCGCGACGACGTCGAGGTGCCTCCGCAGGCCATCGCGGAAGTCTCCCGCCGCGACTGGCCGGGCAATGTGCGTGAGTTGCGCAATGCCGCCGACCGGTTCGTGCTTGGCCTCGGCCTGCAGCTGCCCGACGGGCCGGCGGGCACCAATGGCGGCGGCGACCGCCTGGCCGAACGTGTCGCCGACTTCGAGAAGAATGCGATCTCGGCAGCCTTGCTCGCTCATGGCGGCAGCCTCAAGCCGGTCTACGAGCAGCTTGGGATCTCGCGGAAGACGCTCTACGAAAAGATGCAGCGCTACGGCCTCGACAAGAATCGCCTGGGCGCTTCCGAGACCGCCGACGACTGATCGAGCTGCCAATGTGTGGAAACGCACACACGCCAACAGGGCGATGTTACCGTTTCCACCCATTACCCCAACTGCCAGGCATTTTTTGCCACCTGCAGGCCGACGTATCCATTGCAGCGAGCCTGCCCCGCCGGTCCTAATGCGTACGTCCACCGCCGGCGCAGGGAGGCACCAGGCGCGGGTGGACAGATAAAACGGTTTCCGGGAGGATCACATGAAGAAACTTATCGCCTCGCTGGCGACGGCTGCCGCCGTTGCCATTTTCCCGCTTGCTGCCAACGCTGCCGGCTATCCCGAGCGCACCATTACCGTCGTCGTGCCGTTCGCGGCCGGTGGCCCGACCGACACCGTCACCCGGCTCGTTGCTGAATCGATGTCGAAGGACCTCGGCCAGCAGGTCATCGTCGAAAACGTCGGCGGTGCCGGCGGTACGCTCGGTGCCGGCCGCGTCGCTGCCGCAGATCCGGACGGCTACACGCTGTTGCTGCACCACATCGGCATGGCCACCAGCGCTACGCTGTACCGCAAGCTCGCCTACGACACGCTGAACGCCTTCGAATATGTCGGCCTCGTCACCGAAGTGCCGATGACGATCGTTGCCAAGAAGGATCTGGCGCCGAGCGACCTCAAGGGCCTGGTCGAATACGCCAAGGCCAACAAGGACACCGTCACGGTTGCCAATGCCGGCATCGGTGCGGCCTCCCATCTCTGCGGCATGCTGTTCATGAGCGCCATTGGCACGCCTTTGGTCACGGTTCCCTACAAGGGCACCGGCCCTGCCATGACCGATCTGCTCGGCGGCCAGGTCGACATCATGTGCGACCAGACCACCAACACCACCAAGCAGATCAAGGGCGGCACCATCAAGGCTTATGCGGTAACCTCGCCCGCACGCCTTGACGTCCTGCCTGACGTTCCGACCACCAAGGAAGGCGGCGTCGACGGCATGGAAGTCGGCATCTGGCACGGCGTCTACGCGCCCAAGGGCACGCCGGCCGAAGTGACCGAGCGCCTGTCGCAGTCGCTGCAGAAGGCGCTGAAGGATCCAAACGTGGTTGCCCGCTTCGCCGAACTCGGCACCATCCCGTCATCGGAAGCGGATGCCACGCCGGCCGCGCTGAAGGCCAAGCTCGAAAGCGAGATCGCCCGCTGGAAGCCGATCATCGAGTCCGCCGGCCAGTTCGCCGACTGACGTCTTGAGCACCGGTGCCGATTGGGGGCGAAGGCTTGCCCTCAATCGGGCCCCAGCTCCGCTCGGTCAACCTCTCCCGTCGGGCGAGGAGATCGGCACCGCCTCAGCCTTCCTCTTCTCCCTCGCTGGGATAAAGTGGCCGCAAGGCCTGATGAGGGACATGGCAGTATGGAACCTCAAAGAGGGAAACCATGAACAAGCTTTCCATCGATCCCACCAACGGTGCCTGCGGCGCGATCTTTGTCGCCACCGGCGCCTTCTTCGCCATCCAGTCGCTCGGCCTCGAACTCGGCACCACCTTCCGCATGGGGCCGGGTTACTTCCCGCTCGCCCTCGCCCTTGCATTGATCGTGCTCGGCCTCATCGTCGTCGTCCAGGCCACCAGGGTAGCAGGTGAGCCGATTGGCCCGATCGCCTGGCGTGGCATGGCCTTCATCCTGCCGGCACCGGTCTTCTTCGGTCTTACGGTACGCGGGCTTGGCTTCGTTCCGTCGATCTTCCTGACCTGTCTGATCGCTGCCTTCGCCTCGACGCGGATGAAGCCGCTCGGCGCAATCATCCTCTCCGCCGGGGTAACGCTGTTCTCGGTCATCGTCTTCAGCTACGCGCTGGGACTGCCGTTCCAGCGCTTCGGCCCCTGGCTGCCATTCTGAGGGGGATGAGATGGAACTCTTCGACAATCTCGCGCTCGGCTTCTCGACCGCCACGACGCTCGCCAATCTGGGTTTCTGCCTGATCGGCGTCCTGCTCGGCACGCTCATCGGTGTGCTGCCCGGCATCGGCGCCACCGCCACCATCGCCATGCTGTTGCCGATCACTTTTCAGATCGGCGATCCCGTCTCCTCGCTCATCATGCTCTCCGGGATCTACTACGGCGCGCAATATGGCGGCTCGACCACCGCGATCCTGATCAACATGCCGGGCGAATCCTCGTCCGCGGTGACCGCCATCGACGGTTACCAGATGGCACGCAAGGGGCGCGCAGGTGCTGCACTCGCCATTGCCGCCATCGGCTCGTTTTTCGCCGGCACCGTTTCGACGTTCCTCGTTGCCGTCTTCGCGCCGCCGCTGACGGCAATTGCGCTTCAGTTCGGTGCTGCCGAGTACTTCTCGCTGATGGTCGTCGGCCTGGTCTCGTCCATCGCCCTTGCCCATGGCTCGATCGTCAAGGCACTTGCGATGGTCGTGCTCGGCCTGCTGCTCGGCCTCGTCGGCACCGACATCTATACCGGCACGCCGCGCTTCACGCTGGGCATTCGCGAATATGCGGACGGGCTCAACTTCGTCGCGGTCGCCGTCGGCGTCTTCGGCATCGCCGAAATCCTGCGCAACCTCGAAAGCGAAAAGACGCGCGAAGTGCTGATGGCCAAGGTTTCGGGCCTGTTGCCGACGCGCGAGGATTTCCACGCCATGGCGGCACCCATCCTGCGCGGCACGGCGATCGGCTCGGCACTCGGCATCCTGCCCGGCGGCGGCGCCATCCTCGCCGCCTTCGCCTCCTATACGGTGGAAAAGCGCGTTTCCAAGAACCCGGAGGAGTTCGGCAAGGGTGCTGTGGCCGGTGTCGCCGGTCCGGAATCGGCCAACAATGCCGGTGCCCAGACCTCTTTCATCCCGATGCTGACGCTCGGCATCCCGGCCAATCCCGTGATGGCGCTGATGATCGGCGCGATGATCATCCAGGGCATCGTGCCCGGCCCCAACGTCGCGACCGAGCAGCCGGCGCTGTTCTGGGGCATCATCGCGTCGATGTGGATCGGCAACCTGATGCTGATCATCCTCAACCTGCCGCTCATCGGCCTGTGGGTGAAGCTTTTGACGGTGCCCTATTACGTGCTGTTCCCGATCATCATGGCGTTCTGTGCCATCGGCGTCTACAGCGTCAACTCCAACGTCTTCGACCTTTATGCCGTCGCCTTCTTCGGCTTCATCGGCTACGTGCTGGTCAAGCTGCGCTGCGAACCGGCGCCATTGCTGCTCGGCTTCGTGCTCGGGCCGCTGCTCGAAGAAAACCTGCGTCGCGCCATGATCCTGTCGCGTGGCGACCCGACCACCTTCATCACCCGTCCGATCAGCGCCATCCTTCTGGCTCTGGCAGCAGGCGTGCTGATCGTGGTGCTGCTCCCGGCGGTGCGCAAGAAGCGCGACGAGGTCTTCGTCGAGGAAGACGCCTGATCAGAAGCCAGCAACTTGGAGCAAAACCAACGGGCGGATTCTCCGCCCGTTGACTTTTCCGGCGCATTGGCCGTCACTTGCCGCTCAAAACGGGCGGAGGCGGGCATGCGTTCTTTCTGGACTGCTGTTGTTGTTGCTTTTGTTTCACTGTTTGCCTTGGCATCGGCAAGTGCCGAAGAACGCTGGCTGACCTTGCCGGAACCGGCCGCCATGCCGGCATCGACCGAGACCGGCTATGCCAAGGTCAACGGCATCGACATGTATTATGCCGTCTACGGTGCCGGCGATCCTATCCTCTTGATCCATGGCGGCCTCGGCCATGCAGACATCTGGGCGAGCCAGGTGGCTGAACTGTCCAAGACCCACAAGGTAGTCGTCGCCGACAGCCGCGGCCACGGCCGCTCGAGCCGCACCACGGAGCCCTTCGGTTATGAACTGATGGCATCCGACTATCTGGCGCTGCTCGACCATCTCAAGATCGACAAGACCGCGATCGTCGGCTGGAGCGACGGCGGCATCGTCGGCATCGATATCGCCATGAAACACCCTGAACGCCTGACCCGGCTCTACGCCCAGGCAGCCAACGTCACCACAGACGGCGTCGATCCCGGTGTCGAGACCAACAAGACCTTCGGCGCCTATATCGAACGCTCCGGCAAGGACTACGCCAGGATGTCGAAGACGCCCGATCAGTACGAGGCCTTCGTCGGCCAGATCAGCGAGATGTGGAAGACGCAGCCGAACTGGAGCAAGGAAGAGCTGGCGAAGATCATGGTGCCGACGGCGATCGTGCTCGGCGACCATGACGAGGCGGTGACGCGCAAACACACCGAATACATGGCCTCGATCATCCCTGGCGCCGAGTTGATCATCCTGCCCGACGCCAGCCATTTCGCCATGCTGCAGGCGCCGGACGAATACAACAAGTCGGTGCTGGAGTTCATCGACCAGAAATAGGGCTTCCAGCCACCCTCGCCTGTTCCGTTTTCGTCGGCAACCGGAGCAGGCGATGCGTCCGCGTCCCAAGACAGCTGGGCGGCCTGCCTGCAATCATCGGCGCGGGCGATGCGCTTCATCGCCCCCTTCGCGGAACAAATCGTGTATGGAGGGCGAGGCCGCTGACTCGCGGCACGCGGAAATGGCGGAAATCAAGCATGGCAATCAAGTTCACTGAAAAGGCGGCCCCGGCCGCGGCAAAACCGGCGCCTGCCAAGGCGGTATCGCCAGTTGCGGCGCCGCCGGAAGCAGCAGCGGTTGCGACAAAAGACACCGCCAGGAAGCCGGGCAAGAAAGCCCCGCGCAAAGCGCCGAAATCTGGTGCTGGGGCCGAGTCCCCGTTGCTCGATTTCAACGGAACGAAGTAGCCGCAAGGGCTTGCCGGGACTTGCAATATCGCCCGGCTGCTTTACCAGTTCCGCCCAAGCGGACGTGGCGAAACTGGTAGACGCAAGAGACTTAAAATCTCTCAGCCTCGGCTATGCGGGTTCGAGCCCCGCCGTCCGCACCAGAACTTTCCACTGCCCCGCACCGACGAATCGCGCCGCACTCGCCAAGCATATGGCGCTGTATATTAGCGTGACATAATTGCCACGCTCGCACTCTTTCCTCACTGCACAACCACACCGGAAAATTGCGGATTATTTCAGAGTGAAATACAACTTCACCGCGTGGGGGCGTGAGTGGGGAGTAGCGTACATGCATTACAATTGGGAACGTGCACCATATTTCTGGGAAAAACACCGTAGCGCCTGCCTTGGACTTGCCGCCGCCGTTTGCGGTGCCTGGGTCGTGTTTTCCATCGTCCCTCTCTGAACCAGACCAGATAGCGCCGTCCAAAAACGCCGTTTGACGGCATGCAACCATTTGCGCCCGGCAACGTTTGAGCGGGCATGGTCGCATATGAATCCATTGCGCGCCCGGCATCTGTTGCACCTCCGCGCCAGACGACCCCCTGTTGTCGCCTGACAGCCAGAACCTTTGTGCCCGCCACTGGGTCGCCCACCGCTCGCATTATCTGCCATACATACCGGACACGCCGGGACGGCCGTCAGGCGTTCCCTACTGCGGCGCGCGAACACTCCTTGCGGCAGCACGGCACCTCGAGGCTCTGATGCACAACGACATCCCACCCAAACGAGGAAACCATGGCCAAGCTCGTCTATGAAATAGTCCAGCACGATGGTGGCTGGGCCTACAAGGTCGGCGACACCTTCTCCGAGACCTTCCCCACCCACGATCACGCCCTGCAGGCAGCAGAGACCGCGGCTGCCGAACAGCGCGTCGCCGGCTCGACCGACGGCATCCAGTATGAGGATGCGGACGGCCGCTGGCACGACGAACTCGCCAAGGGCGACGACAGGCCGGAGACCGAGGTCTCCGACTAGCCACATGCAAGGAACTGCCTGAACCTTTTGCCAAGTCGGCGACACTCATGAGCAGCCGGCCAGACGCCGGACAGCTCAGCGGAGGCCGAACCATGTCGCTCATGTCAGTATTTGCAGGCAAACCAGCATTTCCAGCCAAGGCGGTGCTCTCGGCGGCAGTGCTTGCCACCGTTGCAGCAACGCTATCGATCGGCGCTGCAACGCCAGCGCAGGCGCAATATTGCGAAGGCACCGTGCATGGCCTGTCGCGCAGCTATGATCTGGCCCGCGGCACCGGCTTCTTGGCCGTGCGCGTCGGCCCAAGCGCCTCGGCGCCCATGGTCCACCAGTTGTTCAACGGCGACAAGGTCGAGATCACCGACAAGCGCGGCAGCTGGTACTTCGTCGGCAGTGACGGTTTTGAGGGCTGGGCCCACCGCAAGTGGATGAGCAATTCCTGCGGCTACTGATTTTCGGTCCGTTCCGTCGCGAATGCCTTGGCGGCAACGCGCCGGATCATCGCCGCCACCCGTTGCGGCTCGACGAATTGCGGCATGTGGCCGAGGCCCTGGACGAGGTCGAGTTCCAGGCCCTTGATCCTGCCGGCCAGCGGTTCGCCGTGCAGCCGGTAGTCGAGCACCCGATCGGCGGTGCCGAATATGACGGCGACGGGCAGATCCAGTTCGCCATAACGCGCCTCGATCGCACCGAGGTCCCGCTCGATCGCCACCATGTCAGCCGAGGAGGCGTAGAAATGGCTCGGCCGCAGCCCGGCAAAGCCGCCACCCGCCGTGCCATAGTCCTTCGGTGCCGCCTGCGGCGAAAACAGGAAGGCCAAAGTCTGCGGCGCGTATTTCAGGCTCGTCGGTATGGCCACTGTCTCGGCTATCAGCCGGCGCTTCAGCGACGACTTGATGTAGAGCGAACGGAATTCGGGCCGCAGCTCGTCCTCCATATGTGTCAGCGGCGAGAGCAGCGCCAGCCCCGAAACCGCCTCCGGATGGTTTTCAGCCAAGGCCAACGCCACGGCACCGCCGAGCGAATGACCGACGACAAGCGGCCGCTCGAGCCCAAGCTTGGCAATGAAGCCTGCGATCAACTCCGCCTGCTCGACGAGGCCACCGGCAAAGCCGGCTGGTCGTCCGGAATAGCCCGAGCCCGGCCGGTCGAGCGCGACACACCTGAAATCGGCCAGTTCGGGAAACAGCGGGTGGCGGAAATGGTGCAATTGCGCGCCGAGGCCGTGGATGAACAGGATCGGGCGGCCCTGCCCCTGGTCGACATAATGGATGTTGTGACGGCCAAGCTGCATGAAGCTGCCGCTGGCTGGCACGGCGCGTTCGGCCTGCACCGAAATCCTGCGCGTCGCCAGCACGAAATAGCCGCCGACAAGAACAACAGCGAGAAAGGCGATGCTGGCCACCCAGCCGAGAATCGTCGTCGCCATCGAACCTCCTGCAAAGCGATGCCGCCAGCTTAGCCGTCCGGGGCGCAAGGCTCAAACACGCCCAACGCAAAACGGGCGGCCTTTCGGCCACCCGTTTACAACAATCATAACGATCCGAAGCTGTTATGCAGCTTCCCTGTCACGCAACGTCGCCGTTGTGCAACTTCCCATTATGCGACTTCCTTGACGGCGTTCGAACCCTTGCCATGCAGGCGGATGGCGATCTCGGCCACGCGCTTGCCCTGGAAGTGCGCGCCTTCGAGCTCCTGTGCCGAAGGCTGGCGCGAACCGTCGCCGTCCGACGTGGTGGTCATGCCGTAAGGCGCGCCGCCGCGGACGACGTCGTTGCCCATCTGGCCCTGATAGGCATAGGACAGCGGCACGATGACCATGCCGTGGTGCTGCAGGTGGATCTGGGCGTTGATGAGCGCCAGTTCGGCGCCGCCATGCTGGGTCGCGGTCGAGACCATCACCGAGCCGACCTTGTCGAGCAGTGCGCCCTTGGCCCAGAGCGGGCCGGTCTGGTCGAGGAAGTTCTTCATCTGCGACGCCATGGTGCCGTAGCGGGTGGCGGTACCGATGATGATGCCGTCATAGTCGGCCAGTTCGAGCGGGTCGGCGATCGGCGCTTCCTGGTCGAGCTTGTAGTAGGCAGCCTTGGCGACAGCCTCGGGCACCAGCTCGGGAACGCGCTTGATCGTCACGTCGGCGCCGGCGGCACGGGCGCCTTCGGCAGCGGCCTTGGCCATCTGCTCCATGTGGCCCCAGCTCGAATAGTAGAGAACAAGAATCTTAGCCATTTCATCTCTCCAAACGGGAAATCTCGTTGCGCCGTCTTGGGTCGGCGGCTGGTGAGAGATGTAATGCAATAGGCGTTCAATGAAAGCGCCCCAATACGTGACGCATCGTTCACCAAACAGCGACCATTGCCCGCTTGTGCTGGCGGCTGTATCTCACTGTTGCCTTGAACGGAGCATTTGAAATGGCCGACATCGTCACCGCAGCAATGGTCGTCATCGGCGACGAGATCCTGTCCGGCCGCACCAAGGACAAGAATATCGGCCACCTCGCCGACATGATGACCGCCGCGGGCATCGACCTCCGGGAAGTGCGCGTCGTTCCTGACGACGAGGATGAGATCGTCGCGGCGGTCAATGCGGTGCGTGCCCGCTACGACTACGTCTTCACCACAGGCGGCATCGGCCCGACGCATGACGACATCACCGCCGACTCGATCTCCAAGGCATTCGGCGTGCCATGCGAATACGAGCCACGCGCCTATGCCATGCTGGAAGCCAACTACGCCTCGCGCGGCCTCGAATTCTCCGAGGCGCGCAAGCGCATGGCGCGCACCCCGCGTGGCGCCGACCTGATCGAGAACCCGGTCTCGGTGGCGCCCGGCTTCCGCATCGGCAACGTCCATGTCATGGCCGGCGTGCCGTCGATCTTCCAGGCGATGCTCGACAATGTCATGCCGACGCTCAGGACCGGCACCAAGCTGTTGTCGACAACCGTGCAATGCCCCTATGGCGAAGGCACGATCGGCGGCCCGCTCGGCGAGATCCAGAAGGCGCATCCCGACACCATCATCGGCTCCTATCCGAAATATCTCGACGGCACCTTCTGGACCGAACTCGTCGTGCGCGCGCGCTCCGAGCAAGCCATGGACGCCGCCCGCATCGCCATCGAGGCGATGCTTGCCGACATAGCAACAGCGGCCGCCGCGAAAGCCTGATCTCCCCAGACTTGGTCTCCCCAGACTTGGTCCCAAAGACTTGATACAGGTCACATTGGAACAAGTACCGGCATGATAGTGTTTCTTTGCTGAGCAGATTCCTGCGCACGAAGGAGGGTTTCATGCCGTTCAAGACAATCGTTGCCATCATCCAGAGCGAACGCGACGTCAGCCGCGTTCTCGACGTGGCGATCCCGTTTGCCGAGCGGCACGAAAGCCACCTGATCGGCGTCCACGCCGAGGCGCTGGCTATGCCCTACACGACGGCTGTCGGTTTTCCCGACACCGAGTTCATCCAGGCCAATGCCGACCTCTGCAAGGAGCGCGCCGAAAAGGTGCAGCAGGCGTTCCTGTCGCGCATCGAAACGTCTGGCGTGTCGTTCGAATGGCGCAGCTTCGAGAGCTTTTCCGGCGATAGCGCGCTGTCAGGGGTCGAAAGCGCGCGTTGTGCCGATATCGTCATCGTCGCCCAGGCGTCACCCGAGGCAAGGGATTCGGTTGCCGCCGACATCGACTCGCTGATCTACGAGGCCGGCCGGCCGGTGTTGGTCGTGCCGCATTCGGCGCCGCTGATCTCGACGTTCCGCCGCATCCTGGTTGCCTGGAACGGCAGCCGCGAAGCCACGCGCGCCGCCTTCGATGCCTTGCCCTTCGTCATCGAGGCCGATGCCACCGAAATCCTGGTCATCGACCCGGTCGAAACCGCCGCCCAGAGCATGGATGCGGCCGGCGCCGAAATCGCCTCGGCCTTTGCCCGCCATGGCGCCAAGGTCTCGGTCAGCGTCGAGCAGTCGCGCGGCCACACCGTCGACGCGGTCATCCACAACAAGGTTGTCGAAACCGGCGCAGACCTCCTTGTAATGGGCGCCTATAGTCATTCCTGGATCCGCGAGTTCCTGTTTGGCGGCATCACCCGCAACATCCTGCAAGCCGGCGACACAGCGATCCTGCTGTCGCGGTAAGATTACCGTACATCTCCTGCCGCCCCGCCCTTGCCAAGGACGGGGCTTTCCGGCTAATTCCGCCTGCATTCCCCTATTTCCGCGCCATCTGGCGCGCCGAGCCGGAGTGCGCGTCAAATGTCCCTTCCCGAAAAAGCCTTTCCCGTATCCTGGGACCAGTTCCATCGCGACGCGCGTGCGCTCGCCTGGCGCCTCGCCGGCGTCAATCCGCAGTGGAAGGCGATCGTCTGCATCACCCGTGGCGGCCTGGTGCCGGCGGCGATCATCTCGCGCGAACTCGGCATCCGGCTGATCGAGACGATCTGCATCGCCTCTTATCACGACTACACCTCACAGGGTCAGTTGCAGGTGCTGAAGGAGATCACGCCGTCGCTGCTCGAAGGCGAAGGTGAAAACGTGCTGATCGTCGACGACTTGACCGACACCGGCAAGACAGCGGCGATCGTTCGTGCGATGATGCCCAAGGCGCATTTCGCCACCGTCTACGCCAAGCCAAAAGGCCGGCCGCTGGTCGACACATTCGTCACCGAAGTGTCGCAGGATACCTGGATTTATTTCCCATGGGATCTCGGCTTCACTTACCAGAAGCCGATCGCCGAAGACCACATGGGCTGACCTTCCGTCCGGCACCGTCAAAGCAGTTTTCGAAGCCCTGCCGTCCGAGCGCCGCGCGTCCTGTTTGGACGCGCAACGGACGCTCTGGCAACCCTGGTTCCGCATCATGCTTTTGCGAGAATCGAATTCGGTTTTCGGGTCGGTGCGCGCCAGGCGTTTTCGTTATCAATCTATTTACTTTTGTTACGGAGTATTAACCCTACAATTTGTGACGCGGCGCATGATTCTACAGGTCGAGTAGGGGCTGCCGATGCTGATGAAGCCTGTCTATCACAACCATCTGGTCGAGCGCATTCGCCGGCTTTTCGGTGCTCCGGCCTGCAGGCTCCAGGTCGCCGCCCTGCCCTGGCACCGTATCTCCACCGGCATCGAGATCATGCTCATCACCAGCCGCGACACCGGCCGCTGGGTCCTGCCCAAGGGCTGGCCGGAACCAGCCGAACGGCTGTGCGAGACCGCGGCGCGCGAAGCGAGCGAGGAAGCCGGCCTCAGCGGTTCGGTCGACACCCACGAAGCCGGCCGCTACTTCTATCTCAAGGAACTGTCCAGCGGCGAGCAGGTCGCCTGCGAGGTGCTCGTGTATCCGCTCGAGGTGCGCAAGGTCGCCGAGAAGTGGAAAGAGCGACGGCAGCGCACGCGCAAGTGGGTCTCTCCAGGCGAGGCGGCACGCATGGTCAACGAACCCGATCTTTGCCGGCTGATCGCGTCCTTCGGCGCCGCGCACGGAAAATTCGCCGCCTGAGCAAGCGCCCGCCCGGGCCCGCCCGGGCTTGCGGCCCATCCCGACCGCTCTTTCGCCGGCTTCGTTCACGCGGCCGGTTCTCCCCGTTATCCACACAAGTGACACACAAGATGTTGGGGTCACAAAATCTGCATAAACGACTTCTTGACGTTAAAGGCCGAGTCGCTTTTTATGACTCAAGCGCGCTTGTTGAGCACGTGACCGGAAAGTTCTGAGGCCGGTCCTTTTCTCCAGATTTAGTGAGTTCCCGCTCGCATTTGCACCCGCTCAGGCGGGGCATTCTGGCGCGCGGTTCCGAGGTGTCCAAGAGGTTGCGGGTAAAAATTGGGGACTGGCGGAAATCTTCTGTTAACACTATATTTAGTGTTTGCAGGCAGCCTGAACGCTAGATAGTGTGAGTTATCCCTCCATGAGGGAGTCGCAATCAAAGTTTCAGTTCGACGGGTCCGGTGCGGGCCGCAGGCTTGAGGAAGCAGTCCCCGCAAGGGGATTCTCCAGTCAAGCGGCGGCTAACCCGGAAAATGGCAACCGGCTGCCCAGGCAACCGGATCAAAAGGGCTTGTGTCTTTCGCATCGGCAACGGGAAATTTCCCGCGAAAGACGCTATATATAGACAAAAGGAAATCGACCGATGCGCATCGAGCGGCGTTTCACCAAGGATGGACAATCGGCCTATGCGGAGATCGAATTCCGCAAGGCGCTCTCCGAGATCAAGAATCCGGATGGCTCGGTGGTCTTCCGGCTCGACAACATCGACGTCCCGGCGCAGTTCAGCCAGGTCGCGGCCGACATCCTGGCGCAGAAGTATTTCCGCAAGGCCGGCGTGCCTGCCCGCCTGAAGAAGGTCGAGGAGAACGACGTCCCCTCCTTCCTGTGGCGCTCGGTTCCCGACGAAGCCGAATTGGAAAAGCTGCCCGAGAACGAACGCTACGGCTCCGAGACCGACGCCCGTCAGGTTTTCGACCGCCTCGCCGGCACCTGGACCTACTGGGGCTGGAAGGGCGGCTATTTCAAGTCAGAGGGCGACGCCCGCGCCTTCAAGGACGAGCTGTCCTACATGCTCGCCACCCAGCGCGTCGCGCCGAACTCGCCACAGTGGTTCAACACCGGCCTGCACTGGGCCTATGGCATCGACGGCCCCGGCCAGGGCCACTTCTATGTCGACCCCTTCACCGGCAAGCTGACCAAGTCCAAGTCGGCTTATGAGCACCCGCAGCCGCACGCCTGCTTCATCCAGTCGGTCGCCGACGACCTCGTCAACGAGGGCGGCATCATGGATCTGTGGGTGCGCGAGGCGCGCCTGTTCAAATATGGCTCTGGCACCGGCTCGAACTTCTCGCACCTGCGCGGCGAAGGTGAAAAGCTGTCCGGCGGCGGCCGTTCGTCCGGCCTGATGAGCTTCCTCAAGATCGGCGACCGCGCCGCCGGCGCCATCAAGTCGGGCGGCACCACCCGCCGCGCCGCAAAGATGGTCGTCGTCGACGCCGACCACCCCGACATCGAGGCCTATATCGACTGGAAGGTGAAGGAAGAGCAGAAAGTCGCGGCTCTCGTCACCGGCTCCAAGATCGTCAAGCAGCACCTCGCCAAGATCATGGCTGCCTGCGTCAACTGCGAAGGCCAGGATGACGATTGTTTCGATCCGGCGATCAACACCGCGCTGAAGCGCGAGATCAAGGCCGCCAAGAAGAATTCGGTGCCGGAGAACTACATCTACCGCGTCATCCAGTTCGCCAAGCAGGGCTACACTTCGATCGAGTTCAAGACCTACGACACCGATTGGGATTCGGAAGCCTACCTCACCGTCTCCGGCCAGAACTCCAACAACTCGGTCTCGCTCAAGGACGACTTCCTGCGCGCCGTCGAGCAGGATGGCGACTGGCACCTGACCGCCCGCAAGGACGGCAAGGTGCTGAAGACGCTGAAGGCGCGCGACCTCTGGGAAAAGATCGGCTACGCCGCCTGGGCTTCGGCCGATCCGGGCCTGCACTTCAACACCACGATGAACGATTGGCACACCTGCGCCTCGGCGGGTGCCATCCGTGCGTCGAACCCGTGCTCGGAATATATGTTCCTCGACGACACGGCCTGCAACCTCGCCTCGATCAACCTCTTGCCCTACCGCAACCGTGACGGCACCATCGACATCGCGGCCTACGAGCACACGGTGCGCCTGTGGACCGTCGTGCTCGAAATCTCGGTCATGATGGCGCAGTTCCCGTCCAAGGAAATCGCCAAGCTGTCCTACGAGTACCGCACGCTTGGCCTCGGCTACGCCAATATCGGCGGCCTGCTGATGACCTCCGGCATTCCTTATGACTCCGACGAGGGCCGCGCCATCGGCGGTGCGCTGACCGCGATCATGACCGGCGTTGCATACGCCACCTCGGCCGAGATGGCCTCCGAACTCGGCGCCTTCCCCGACTACGACCGCAACGCCGCAAACATGCTGCGCGTCATGCGCAACCACCGCCGTGCTGCCTATGGCGAGGCGACCGGCTACGAACAGCTGTCGGTCAACCCGGTGCCGCTGGTCGCCTCCGACCTCAAGCAGCAGGAGCTGGTCAGCCACGCCCGCGCCGCCTGGGACCAGGCCATCGCGCTCGGCGAAAAGCACGGCTACCGCAACGCCCAGGCAACCGTGATCGCGCCGACCGGCACGATCGGCCTCGTCATGGACTGCGACACGACCGGCATCGAGCCCGACTTCGCACTGGTCAAGTTCAAGAAGCTCGCCGGCGGCGGCTACTTCAAGATCATCAACCGCGCCGTGCCTGAGGCACTGCGCACGCTCGGCTACACCGAGGCCCAGATCGCCGAGATCGAGGCCTATGCCGTCGGCCATGGCAATCTCAACCAGGCCCCCGGCATCAACCCGGGCTCTTTGAAGGCCAAGGGCTTCACCGACGAGAAGATCGAAGCGCTGAATGCAGCGCTCAAGAGCGCCTTCGACATCAAGTTCGTGTTCAACCAGTGGACGCTGGGTGCCGACTGGGTGAAGGAGACCTTCGGCTTCACCGACGCGCAGCTGAACGACTTCTCGTTCGAAATCCTGCCGGCAATCGGCTTCTCCAGGAAAGACATCGAAGCCGCCAACATCCATGTCTGCGGCGCCATGACCCTCGAAGGCGCGCCGTTCCTCAAGGACGAGCACCTTGCCGTGTTCGACTGCGCCAATCCGTGCGGCAAGATCGGCAAGCGCTACCTCTCGGTCGACAGCCATATCCGCATGATGGCGGCGGCCCAGCCCTTCATCTCGGGTGCCATCTCCAAGACCATCAACATGCCCAACGAGGCGACGGTCGAGGACTGCAAGAGCGCCTACATGCTGTCGTGGAAGCTGGCGCTCAAGGCCAACGCGCTCTACCGCGACGGCTCCAAACTGTCGCAGCCGCTGAATGCTTCGCTGATCGCCGACGGGGACGAGGATGAAGACGAGGTCGTCGAGGCGCTGATCGCAGCCCCCGCCGCCGCCAAGGCGGTGCAGGTCACCGAAAAGATCGTCGAGCGCGTCATCGAGCGGCTTTACCGTGAGCGCGAAAAGCTGCCGAACCGCCGCAAGGGCTACACCCAGAAGGCCGTCGTCGGCGGCCACAAGGTCTATCTCCGTACCGGCGAGTTCGACGACGGCCGCCTGGGCGAGATCTTCATCGACATGCACAAGGAAGGTGCTGCCTTCCGCGCGATGATGAACAACTTCGCCATCTCGATCTCGCTCGGCCTGCAGTACGGCGTGCCGCTCGACGAATATGTCGAGGCCTTCACCTTCACCAAGTTCGAGCCGGCCGGCATGGTCATCGGCAACGATGCCATCAAGAACGCCACCTCGATCCTCGACTACGTCTTCCGCGAGCTCGCCGTCAGCTATCTCGGCCGCCACGACCTCGCCCATGTCGACCAGTCGGACTTCGACAAGACGGCACTCGGCAAGGGCATCACCGAAGGCAAGGCCCTGCCCTTCTCCAGGGGCCTGACCCGCGGCGCCTCCCCACTCAAGGTCGTCTCCGGCGTTGCCGGCAACGATCCGAAGGGCATGGCAGCGGCTCCCTCCGGGACCACCATCCCGGCACGCGCTGCGCCGGTAACCGCCTTCTCCGGCTCCAACGTGCTGTCGCTGGCCCCCAAGGCCGCCATCTCGATGGAAGAATCGACCGCCTACAAGCGTGACTACGAGGAGCGCGCCAAGGAACTGGTCGAGGAAATCGCGATCGAGGAGACCATGGAGGAAACGGTCACCACCTCGTCGCTGTTCACCGACGCCGCCGCCCAGGAAGCCGCCGACGCCAAGAAAGTCGCCGCCGACCGCCGCGCCAAGTCGATGCTGCAGGGCTACACCGGCAACTCCTGCTCGGAGTGCCAGAACTTCACCATGGTCCGCAACGGCACCTGCGAGAAGTGCGACACCTGCGGCGCAACGAGCGGCTGCAGCTGAGTTTGGCCCACGCCGCCATTCATTGAGATCGCAAATAGGCCGCCTCAGTGCGGCCTATTCTGTTGAGAGGCGCATGTGGATCGTGCACTCCGCTAAGACGAGCTCATTCCTTGGTAGCAATACCGAGCCAGCTATCAGGGCTGGCAATACTAGTTCGCCCACCCGCAAGCAGGCGGAGGCCAATCTCGGAAACGTTCGC
Organism: Aminobacter aminovorans; assembly: GCF_900445235.1. Taxonomy (NCBI): domain Bacteria; kingdom Pseudomonadati; phylum Pseudomonadota; class Alphaproteobacteria; order Hyphomicrobiales; family Phyllobacteriaceae; genus Aminobacter; species Aminobacter aminovorans. The sequence goes on from NZ_UFSM01000001.1 coordinate 3,567,927, forward strand.
CGCCAGTTTGTAACGACGCAAACATAGCCGCTCTTCGTCATTCCAGGGCGAAGCAGCAAAGCGACGTCGCGGAGACCCTGAGATTCAGGCCATCCATAGCATTGCGGCAGTGCTCAAACGGTTCAGAACGCCCGCCTTCTCGTCATCCTAGGGTCAAGCCTCTGGGATGACGAAGCGGAGAGGCCGCGCTCGCCCCCCGCGTTCCCGCCCCTCTACCGAGCGGCTACCGCAGTGATTTCCACGTCGAGATCAGGATAAGCGAGCCTGGATTCGACCGTCGCCCTCGCCGGCGCCTCGCCGGGAACGACCCAGCTGTCCCAGGCCTCGTTCATCTGGTCGAAGTTCGACATGTCAGCCAGATAGATCTGCACCATGGCGAGGTTCCTCTTTGTCACTCCGGCCTGCACCAGCGTCTCGTCCAGCAACTGAAGGACCTCTTCCGTCTGTTCGCGCACCGATTGGCCACGCGTCTTCTCGGCGGTGTGGCCGGCGACGAATATCAGGTTGCCGACGACGACGGCGTCGCTCCAGCGGGCATCGGGATTTATTCTTTCAAGCATCGGATCATCCTCTGTCGCGACTTCGCCGCACTGCTTTGCGCAATCCAGCCGACGACAGCCTATGTTTGATAGGTCGCCCAAGAGCAAGGGATGTTGGTCGGTGGCTGCTCCACACAGCGCTGGCGCCGCTAATCTTCGCCCGCGTCGCTACGGCCCAAAAGCACCCCCTCAAACTCCCGCCTCAGTTCGCGGCGCAGTTCGGCTGCGCGATGGCGGCGCCGGTCGTTGCCGGTCGACGGCACGAAAGGCGGAATCCGCGTCGGTCGGCCGTCCTTGTCCGCTGCCACCATCTGAGAAGTAGCAAGAGCTGGTATGGTCACCCGTCTCGAAGCTCAGGCCGCAATGACCACGGGGGCAGTGCCCAAGCCCATCGGCTGCGCCCATTCACGAACGAGATCGGCCCCCAGCCGCTCCATAAGACGAACAGACTATATCAACCCACCCAATGAGCTAATTGTCTCTGTACCCCCTACAAGCGTAGGATTTGAGTTTGGGAAGGTGGGGTAGTGCGCCGACGCGGTGCCTTAAATCCTAGGTGTGAGTATTGCGTCGGCTGCCCCACCCCAACGCCCACCGCGCAATGCAGACGGCCCGACTTGGTAACTCCAAGCGGGCCGCTCTTGCGAGTGGGTGCCGTCACGTAGAGCTCAGGCTCGAAAGTTTGAGCGCGGCTCTTGTTCACGCCATCGCCACGGCCAAGAGACAGAGGCGACGGGGTGCACCACCCAGCGCAAAGGCCTGCTACTCTTGGATGGCGTTCGCCGCAGCCTTAAAGCGCCCCTCGAACTCCCGCCTCAGCTCGCGGCGTAGTTCGGCTGCGTGATGGCGACGCCTGTCGATGTCGGTCGACGGCACGAAAGGCGGAATCTCAGTCGGGCGGCCATCCTCATCCACTGCCACCATGGTGAAATAGCAGGAGTTGGTATGGCGCCGCTGGCCGGAGCGGATGTTTTCGGCCTCGACGTGGATACCGATTTCCATCGAGGTGCGGCCGGCAAAATTGACCGAAGCCCGGAAGGTGACAAGTTCGCCGACATCGATCGGTTCCCGGAACACCACCTGGTCGACCGACAGCGTGACGGCATATTTGTTGGAATAGCGAGACGCACATGAAAACGCGACACGGTCGAGGAGATTGAGCAAGGCGCCGCCATGCACCTTGCCACTAAAATTCGCCATCTCGGGCGTCATCAGCACGACCATCTCGAGCCGGCGCGTGTCCCTGTCTTCCACCTATGAGCCTTCCCGATGGTAACAGCCGCATTCGACCACATTTGATGCGGATCGAACACTGGCCGTGTCGCAAGATCGTCAGATTTCAGACTGGCCGGAACGATCGGGAGGATGCCGGCTTCGACCGAGCACCACTTGCCATAGCCAGCCCAAGCCTCATTCGAGGTCTCTGCCAAAGCCGATCGGCGCCGCCAAGCAAGGAGCAGCCGCGCAATGCTGCGGCAATCTGCCATGTCTACTCCGTCGCGCGGAAGGTTTGCGAAGGAGAACTTATGCAAGTTTCCGCGATCATTTTGGCGTTTTGTGCCGCAAGTATCTTGTACGTCTACCGCTTCAGGGGTGAAGCTCGTTACAAAAATCTGACCGAGTACATTCGCAAAGGCTGGCCGATCTTCACGCCCTTCAATTGCGTGCTGTTCATGACCACGCTGCGACGCGGGTCAAAGGCCGTACTCGACCCAGCCGAGTTCCCGGAAACTCACCTGTTGCGCCAGAACTGGCAGGCTATCCGCGACGAAGGGCTGGAGCTTGTGCGCCAGGGCTAATTCGACGCCACCAAACGTCCGGGCACGGCTGGCTCCTACGATGTCGGCTTTCGGACGTTCTTCAAATATGGCTGGAGCAGGTTCTACATCTATTGGTACGGCTACACACACCACTCCGCGATGCGGCTCTGCCCAAGGACGGTAGAACTGTTGCGACAGGTTCCAGCGGTGCATGGAGCCATGTTCGCCTTCTTGCCGGCGCGCGCGCAGCTTAGTCGGCATGCCGACCCGCTCGCTGTGTCCCTGCGCTATCACCTCGGCCTTGCCACACCCAACTCCGACGCCTGCTTCATCAACGTCGATGGCCAAAACCAGAGCTGGCGCGATGGCGAGGTGCTGATGTTCGACGAGACCTATTTGCACTACGTCCGCAACGACACCGATAGCGACCGCCTCATCCTCATGTGCGACGTCAAGCGCCCGCTCAATCCGATCGGGGCACTGTTCAACTTCCTCTACCAGGGCATAACGCGCGCCTCGGTCGTGCCCAACACGCCGGAAGACCATCGTGGCTTGGCCAACAGGACCTTTGCTTGGCTTTCGCCCTTGCTGGCGCGCATCAAGGGACTGAAGTCGACCAATCGGCCACTGTATTACACCATCAAGCGATCGGTGAATGTCCTGCTCGTGCTGCTGTTGGTAGGTTTGGCAACCGGCGTCGCTCAGTTGCTTGGCAGCCTGGTTTGAAAGCAAGGCATAGCTGACAGCGCAGAAGAGCCATTCTCAAACCCGGAATACGGCGGGTGAGAGGGCGAGCATTACCAGATCGGTAGCCGCCCCTTTCAACACCGCCTTACCCCGCCTCGCCTCGCGCAGCGCTTCGAGCCGCCGCGCACGCTCTGGTCTGCCAGCGCCGGCCCGGCGTCCGCATCTGTGATGCCGTAGCGCTTGTAGAATTCGGCATTGTCGCGTTCGATCTGTGCGCGCATCAGCTTGTCGTGGCGGATGATCATCGCGTCGCGGGCGGCCCTGCCCGCCGCAGTGGTGACGAGACTGCCGGCACCCATCGGTATCATCGAGGCTGCCGCACCCGCCACGCCTTGCGCGGTGCCCAGGGCGGCGGCCTCCGCCATCATCTGCTTTTCGAGGTTGCGCGTGTCATCGGAAAAATCGGGACCTTCGAAGCTCGACTCGGTGGCCGTCGTGCAGGCCATCAATGTCAGCGACATCGCCGCGGCCTGCACCACCATGCAGATCGAACGCGCCTGCGTCATGTACCTTGTACCAGCCATTCGCCAACCTCCTCGCGCCGACCGACACATGCCGGCAGCATGGCTGGCCGAACGACCGCCATCGCCCACCTCTAATGGCGATGGAATGCCGCGTCTTGGACACAGCGGAACGACCTATGCAGGAAAGGAATACGCATGATCGGCGATGTGGCCTGCGATGCCGCTGCTTGCGTGCCGAGCCCGACACGGTCACACTTCCCGCCGCCTCGCGGTGAGGCTTTCAGGGGGATGGCTATGACACAGGCATGGGGAACGGGTTCGACTGAAGAAACATTCGAGGGCAAGGGAGGACTGAAGATCTTCCTCAGATCCCGGCAGCCCGAAGGCAAGGCGCGCGCGGTGATCGTCATCTGCCACGGCGTCAACTCCCATGGCGGCCAATATGGCTGGGCGGCGGAACAGTTCACAGCGCAAGGTTTCGCTGTCTTCGCGCTCGATTTGCGCGGGCGTGGCAAATCGGAGGGCGAGCGCTTCTTCGTCGAGGACGTGGCCGACTATGTGAGCGACCTCACCGGTGCCGTGAAAATCGCCAAGTCGCACAACTCCGGTCTGCCGGTCTTCCTTCTCGGTCACAGCGCCGGCGGCGTCGTTTCGTCCGTCTACACGCTGGAAAACCAGTCCGAGCTTGCGGGCTTCATCTGCGAGAGCTTTGCCTTCCAGGTGCCGGCTCCGGGCTTTGCCCTGGCCGCCATCAAGGGGCTCAGCCACATCGCGCCGCGCCTGCCGGTACTGAAGCTCAAGAACGAGGATTTCTCCCGCGACCCGGAGGCGGTGGCCGCGCTCAACAACGATCCGCTGATCGCCCACGAGGTCCAGCCGGCGCTGACGGTCGCCGCGCTTGTCCGCGCCGACGAGCGGCTGCGCGAGGAATTCCCACAGATCACGCTGCCGGTGCTGATCATGCACGGCACAGAAGACAAGGCCACCGTCTGCCACGGCAGCGAATTCTTCTTCGAGACCGTCGGCTCCGAGGACAAGACGCTAAAGCTCTATGAGGGGCACTATCACGATCTGCTCAACGACTACGGCAAAGAAGGCGTCATTGCCGACATGTCAGCCTGGATCGACAACCACCTGCCGGCGTGAACCATCGGCGCGAGAAAGGCGGCTCGCGTCCGCAACGCATGCCGCGATCCAGAACGCACGGTTCATCGTTAAGCAACGCTACTCTGGCCGCAGGCATCACCAAGAAGCGAGCGCTGTTTTGTCGGCTGCGTTCGCTTGTCGATTGCGTCGACACAACAAACCAGCCGACTGCGTAAAAATCTCCTGTAAGAAAGGCGCGCTGTACTTCTGGAAAATCATTCCTCAAAGACCGGGCCGGGTAAAAATTTCTTCACTGGACATCGCTAGCCCCTGGGGCAAACTGTCTCCTGGGGTGCGAAGGAGGAGATATGCGCGCAAGAACAGCTACCGTCGGGGACCTCGAAGTGGTCTTCCACGACCTGTCGAAGCGAATGTCCGACGAGTATGCCGCCGCAGGCAAGGACGCCAAAAGCGCCTATGACAATCTGATGATGAACCTGAAGGAAGGACGAGCCCATGCGCTCGTCGAAGGCGATCGCCCGGTGGCGATCATTGCCTGGCATGAGAATTCGGACGCAGCCGAAACGCTGTTTGCCGCCCAGGACGAATTCTTCGCCGCCCCCACCGTGCGCTTCTGCAAGCGCCACATCCGTCGGATCCAGCAGCTCGCCGGCAACGTCCCGATCCGCTCGCGCGGTTGGCTCGATCGCCCGGAGGTCACACGCTGGTTCCGCATCATCGGCTATGTCGAACGTGGCCGGCAGCATGGCGCCCTGCTGTTCGAGCTCCCGCCAGCCTAGCCATCCGCACCCGCTTTCACTGCGCAGACACGGCGCCTGGCGGCGCCGTGCATATTTCGTTCAGATCGCCGCGGCGGCCTTTATGCCGGCGTTGGGAATATGGATGTCGATTTCCAGCGTCGAGGTGGTGGCGCCGCGATCCATGGTGATCTTGACGTCGTCCTGGTTGACCTGGACGTGCTTGGCGATCACCGCAATGATCTCCTCGCGCAGCACGGCGACGAGGTCAGGCTGGTTGCGGTTGTTGCGCTCATAGGCGAGCAGCACCTGAAGGCGCTCGCGCGCCACCGGCGCACTGCCGCCACGCTTGAAGAAGTCGAGAAGCTTCATGCGACCCTCCTTCCCAGAAGACGGTTAAGGAGACCTTTCTTCTCGACCGGCGTGACCATCGGCACCTCCTCGCCCTGCAGCCGCTTGGCGGCGTCTGCATAGGCGCGGGCGGCCGCATTTGTCGGCTCGTTCAGCGTGACCGGCGAGCCGACATTGGAGGCGCGCAGCACGCCCTGGCTCTCCGGGATGATGCCGAGCAACGGCACCGACAGGATTTCCAGCACGTCGTCGATGCTGAGCATCTCGCCGCGTGCCGCGCGACCGGCGTCGTAGCGGGTCACCAGCACATGCTTGGTGACGCTCTCGCCCTGCTCGGCCTTCAGCGTCTTGGAATCGAGCAAGCCGATGATGCGGTCGGAATCGCGCACCGAGCTTACTTCCGGATTGGTGACGATGACCGCTTCGTCGGCAAAGCGCATCGCCAGCTGGGCGCCGCGCTCGATGCCGGCCGGGCTGTCACACAGCACGTAGTCGAACTTTTCGCGCAGCGTATTGATGACGCCGGCGACGCCCTCTTCGGTCAGCGCGTCCTTGTCGCGGGTCTGCGAAGCCGGCAGCAGGAACAACGATTCGACGCGCTTGTCGCGGATCAGGGCCTGCGCCAGCTTGGCCTGGCCCTGGGTGACGTTGACGAGGTCAAAGACGACGCGGCGCTCGGCGCCCATCACCAGGTCGAGATTGCGCAGGCCAACGTCGAAATCGATCAGCACCACCTTCTTGCCGGACTGGGCGAGCACGGCGCCGAGGGCGGCCGTCGAGGTCGTCTTGCCGACGCCGCCCTTGCCAGATGTGACGACCACTACCTTGCCCATGTTGTTGTCTCCGTTTGTCAATTGAGGGGCGCGACCTGGATGGCGTTGTCGTCCAGGTGAACCTGGATCGCCTTGCCGCGCATCGACGGTTCCATATCCTCGGCGGTGCGGTACCAACCGTCGACCGCCAGAAGCTCGGCCTCGTTCCTGCGGCAGAAGATGCGCGCACTGCGGTCGCCCCATGCGCCGGCAAAGGCGCGGCCGCGCAGCGTGCCGTAGACGTGGATCGAGCCGCCGGCGAGGATTTCAGAGCCGAAACTGGCCGAGCCCATGACGATCACGTCGCCATGCGGATGCACGATCGACTGGCCGGAGCGCACCGGCTGCTCGACGATCAGCGTCTTCGACAGCGAGGGTTCCGCCGGCTGCTCGGCCTTTGCCAGCGCCTCGGCGTCCGCCTGTTCTTCCTCGATCATCGTCTTCCTGGCACCGGCCAGTTTGGGCGGCAACTCGTCGCCGAGCGAATCGACGTAATCGGCCTCGATCGCATAAGTCCTGATGCCGCGCTCGGCGATCAATGCCACCAGCGCGCCGATTTCGCCGGCCTGCGGCTTCAGCACATTGAGGTCGAGCACCACCGGCCGGCCCTTGAAAAAGCCGGGAGAATTCTCGATCCAGCGATCAAGATCCTGCAGCCATTGCTCCAGCGGCGCCTCGGGCACAAGCGCAAAGGCAACGAACGAACGGGCGCGGAAACGGATGGATTTGTTCTGCATCTGGGGCGCAAATCACCGGCGGGACTTCAGGGAGGTCGCGGTGTAGGCGATGGTGAACGAAACGTAAACTGCAATTCGCCTTACAGCCTGCAATACGCCTGATGTGTCTCCTTTGCGCGACGACACCGCGCCTGCGCCTCGGCAATTCCGCAGGATTCGCCGCTCCTGGCTCCGCCTTCGAGCCAATTCGTCCATACGGCCAGAGGCAACCGCACCTTCCCGCACCTTACGTTCCGGTAACTGGACAAACCGTCGAAAACATTGGCTTATCCTGACACTGGCAGCACGAGGGGAGCGCGCGGCGTGGGCACAATGCATTCGACATCAAGGAACAAGGCGCTCTATTGGCTGTTCACCATCTGCGCGGTGCTGGCCATCCTGGGCAGCCTCATCGCGCCCGACAACAGCTCGCCCTGGCGCTGGTTGCATTACCTCACCAAGCCGACGGCGACGCTTCTTCTGCTCGTCGCGGTACTGCGCGGCATGGGCTCGCGTGCCTATGGGCTGCCGATTGCCATAGGCCTGGGCTTCGCCGCAGCGGGTGATTTCTTCCTGATGCTGCCGGGCGACTATTTCCTTGCCGGCCTCGTCTGTTTCCTGCTCACCCACTGCGCCTATATCTGGGCGCTGACCCGCGATTCCAGCTTCGGCGGCAACCTCGCCATCTTCGCGCTCTTCGCGATACTGGCTGCAGCGGTCTTCGCCGGCCTGTGGTCGCACCTGCCCAGCCCCATGCGCGTTCCGGTTGCGATCTACGCACTGGTGCTTGCCGCCATGGCAGCGCAAGCGCTGTCGCGCGACCGCCAGCTGGCAGGCACGCCAGGGCAGCGGGCGGCACGTCTTGCAGCGCTCGGCGGCCTGTTCTTCATGGTCAGCGACACGGTGCTTGCTTATGGCCGCTTCCGCTGGAACATTCCCTACAATGCAATCTGGGTGCTCGGCACCTATTATGCCGCGCAGTATCTCTTTGCCCGCTCGACGGAAAACGATGCTCAAGCCTGACGACAGCCAGCCCGACCTCAAGGCGACCTTCGACACGCTGCGCGCAGCGTGGCTCGAGACGCGACCGTCCGCTGACCAGCGCGTCGACGACCTCAAGCGCCTGCAGCGCGCCTTCGGCAAACGTCTGGACGAGATGGTCGAGGCGATCAGCGCCGATTTCGGCCATCGATCCCGTCATGAAAGCCTGCTCGGCGAAGGCAGCGTCGTGTTGTCGGAGATCAAACACACGCTGCGCAAGCTGAAATCCTGGATGAAACCCGAGCGCCGCTCGGCCGGCTGGAAGCTTTTGCCCGCCAGCGCCGAGATCCGCCACATACCGCTTGGCGTCGTCGGCATCATCGCGCCGTGGAACTACCCGGTGAACCTGGCGCTGGCGCCACTTGTCGCAGCCATCGCTGCCGGCAACCACGTCTTCCTCAAGCCCTCCGAGCACACGCCGCGCACGGCAGCCTTTCTGCAATCGCTGCTGTCAGAGGTTTTTCCGCCATCGCGAGTGGCCGTAGCGCAAGGCGGCGCCGAGCTGTCGGCGGCATTTTCCGAGCTGCCCTTCGACCATCTGTTCTTCACCGGCTCGACCGCGGTTGGCCGCAAGGTAATGGCCGCTGCCGCCCGCAACCTGACGCCAGTGACGCTCGAACTCGGCGGCAAGTCGCCGGCGATCGTTTCCCCGAGTGCCAATCTCGAACGCGCCGCCCGGCGCATTGCCACCGGAAAATTCTTCAATGCCGGCCAGACCTGCATCGCGCCCGACTATGTGCTGGTGTCGCGGGAAAAGCGCGACGAGCTTGTCCGCCTCATCAAGCAGGAGGTCAGCGCCCGCTACAACGACAAGCAAGGTTTTGACGACTACACATCCATCGTAAATGAAGCCCAATTCGCCCGCTTGAACGGCCTGCTGGAAGACGCAGCGGCGCGTGGCCATGAGCGGGTTCCGCTGCTCGACCCGGCCTCACTACCCGCCGGCCGGGAGCGACTGCTGGCACCGACAGCGGTGCTGGACCCTGCCTCCGACAGCGCCGTCATGCGCGACGAGATCTTTGGGCCGATCCTGCCCGTCGTCGGCTACATCTCGCTCGACGAGGCCATCGCCTATGTCGGGGAACGCGACCGCCCGCTGGCGCTCTATTGCTTCGGCGACGACAAGGCCGAGATTGAGGCGATGCTGCAGAGCATCGTCGCCGGCGGCGTCTGCGTCAACGACACGCTTTACCAGTTCGCCTGCGCGGACCTGCCCTTCGGTGGCGTCGGTGCCTCGGGAATGGGCCACTATCACGGCCGCGAGGGGTTTCTCACCTTCTCCAAGGCGATGCCGGTATTGCGCAAATATGAGCCCTCGGCCAGCGATCTGATCCGCCCGCCCTACAAGGGGCTGACCAATTGGCTGGTGCGGCTGGTGACGAAACTGCACTGACCCGAAAGCGTCAGTTCTGCCGCCGATGATAGGTCAGCGCCGTCGCCAGGCAGATCTTCAGCGGAGCCTCAGGCAGGGGGGCGGCGACTTCGAGCAGGATCGCCCTGTTGCCCTGATAGGCAAAGACATCGCGGAAATGCGTGCGAAAACTGTCGACCAGCGTGGTGCGGCAGTTGAAATACACCGCGCATGTCTGGCCGCCCGGTCTCGGCCAGCCGAGCCGGATGGTGGTGCCGCTGCCACTGGCTTCGGTCAGATAGGCCGGCTCGCCCCATTTCAGTGTTTCCGTCAGTGGCCCGACGCCCGAAGTCTCTGCCGCCGTCGACAGGATCAGCGAGCGAACCTCAAGCAGACGCCCGCGCACCGGCGCAGGAAAGGCAGCGAAAGCCGCTGCCACCGCCCCGGGCATTGCGGTGTCAGCCTGAAGACGATCCATCACGTCGGCCCGGTGCATCATCGCGTGCTCCCTGCCGTATGAGGATGGCATGATCCGAATTGACAAATCCTGCTGAACACCAGGCGTTCGCACCGCCTGCCTGCTTCACTTCATGAACAGCAGCGCCATGCCGGCGACCACCAGTGCTGCGCCTGCCCAGGCGCCGCCGGCCGGACGCTCGCCTGTCTTGGCCCACAGCATCGGCAGTATGATCACGGGCGACGTCGCCGACAGCGTCGAGACGATGCCGACCTTGCCGCCCGACAGCGCAAACAGCAGCAGCGTCATGCCGATGGCGAGCGCGATGACACCGGTCAGCGCCGTGAGTACCGCTACCCTCCAGGTCAGCGGCCCCTTCGGCTTCACAGCGGGGATCGGCAGTTGCAACAGAACGGTCAGGCAGAAGGCGGCAATGCCGACGCGCATCATCGATGCCAGGAACGGGTCGATGCCAGTCGCCATCACCGGTCGCGCAATGATCGAGCCGATCGCCTGGCCGGTCGCGGCCCCGAGGCCAAGCGCCACGCCGATCCACAGTGGCCCCTTCACCGTCTCCCAGGCATGCAGTTGGTCGCGGCGCTTGCCGAACAGAATCGCCAGCAGCACGCCGGCGCAGGTCAGCCCGATGCCGGCGGCGGCCTTGGCGGAAAGATCCTCGCCCAGCACCATCCAGCCAAGCACTGCGGCAATCGGCGCATTGAGCGCAAACAGGATGCCGGAGCGGCGCGGGCCGAGCCGGTTCAGCGCCGCAAACAGCAGCGTGTCGCCGGCAAAGATGCCGATCAGGCCCGACAAAAGCAGCGGTCCGGCAACGCTGGCGTCAAGCTCGCGCCATGTGCCGGTCGCCAGCACATAGACAGCCAGCAACCCGGTGACGAAGAGCTGGCGCAGCCGATTGAACGCCGGCGCGCCGAGATGGCCGGCTGGCCCAGCCGAGATCAGCCCGGTAACGGCCCAGCATGTCGCGGCACCCAGTGCTGCAATCTCGTAAACAGGCATCGGCGACTCGGCATGCAAGAGGAACGAAAGGCCGAGAGATACCAGAGGCGAAGATGGCATGAAATCCGCCCTGGACCGCACGCCGGGCAAGCGGCAGCCCTCTCCTGACAATTGTCGCCGAACCCATGCCTTGCTCCGATTGGACAGACTGGCGCAATGTGGAAGCTCAATCTATGTAAGCCACCGGGAATCAAGCAGGCCGCTCCGGCTTTACTGACGTTTGGAAAGGCCGTTTTCGAGAATGCTAAATAAGCTTATCGAAATATTGGGTAGATCTGCTTCCAGCATGATATTGGTTACCGCCAGTGACAGCAGCCATGCCTGCTCATTGCTCAATCTTCTGGCCAGCGCGCGCCGGCATGAACCCACGGTGTCAGCCATCGTCTACGACCTCGGCCTGACGCCAGACCAGGCATTGTCCGTCACGAGCCTCGGTTGCGAGCTCAGGCAGTTCGATTTCGCCAGCTACCCCGCCTTCGTCGACATCCGTAAATCGGCCGGCCAATATGCGTGGAAACCGCAGATCATCAGCACCGTTGCCCGGGAAAGGCCCGGCATCGTCTGCTGGATGGACGCCGGCAACATAATTGCCGAGCCGCTGCTCCAGCTACGCCGGGAGACCGCGCGTTTCGGCTACTACAGCGCCAGCTCCTCCGGAACGCTTGGCGCATGGACGCATCCTGGCATGCTCCGCTATCTCGGCCTGCCGGCTGGTTGGAGGGCGGACGCGGCGAACCTGAATGGGGCATGCATCGCCTTCGACGCCCGCAACCCCACAGCCGTCGACCTGCTTGAGCGATGGGCAAATCTGTCCCTGATCGAAGACTGCATCGCCCCCAAGGGCTCCGACCGCAGCAATCATCGCCAGGACCAGTCGCTCCTGACCGTCCTTGCATATATGGCAGGCCGCCCGGCCAAGGCGTCGACAAAACTGCTGGGCTACCGCATCCACCAGGACGTAGAGGACCAGGTCTCTGCCTGATATGCTCGAACTGACCGGAGCGATTGCCATGGCGCTGTCAAAGGAGGCAGGCAAGCCCCGACCCCATGCCACGTATCGTCTTTCTCATCTCGAACACGTTGCAGACGCATGACCTTGATGACGCTGGGCGACAGCCATTCGCTGTTCAGTTTTGCAGGCGTGGCCAACGCGAAGATGTACTGGCGTGGCCCAGTTACCATGCACAGAGCCGCCCGGGATGGCATCGCTTCCTTGATTCCCAGGAACTGTCGCCCCAAGTCAGGTGACGTGCTCATCCTCTCCTTCGGAGAGATCGACAGCAGGACGCACATTCCTCGCCTTGCCCGCGCCAACGGCCGTCCGACTTCGGAAGAAACCGACCTCCTGCTCGATCGCTTCGAAGAAGCGCTACGGCACTTTCTGGCAACATGCCCGGCGATCGTCGCCCTGTCATGCATCGTGCCATTCAATGCCGCGTTTCTGGAGCCACAATGGTACGGCAGCGACGATGAGTGCCGCGTCGATGTGAAGGCGATCCGTGACCGGATGAACGCCCGCATGGCAGCGATGGGCGTTCCGTTCGTCGACTTCCGCGAAGGCTACAGCTTGCCTGACGGCTCGATCATCCCGGAATTTTCCGATGACAACGTGCATATAGACGCGCGCCACTCCGAACCGGTGCTGGCCGCCCTGCATGCTGCATTGCCTGGCGATTTCAGTTTTCGCGAACCGCCCTGGCCACCCATGCCGTTGGCGGAGGGTCCATATCAATCGCCTTGGAAGCGGTTTCGCCGAGCGGTCCGGGCTCGCTTCAAGGCAATCTTGTTTAAGACACGCTCTGGCGAAACCTAAGCGCTGCGGCAGCAACCAAAGCGCCCAGAGCCTACGACCCAACCAATCGCTTCCCTCGAACGATTCAAGCGAAATAACGCGTTGGATTGATCAAGAGCCGGCGCATAGCTTGAACCTGAAATCGACAGGTCCAAGCCCATGCATGCTCTTGCCCGAACCGAAACTGCAATTCCCACCACCCGCAAGCAGGCAGGGCGCCACAAGCTGCGACCTGGTTACGACAGCGCCAAGCTGGTGCCCGGGCTGCTGCTTGCGGCAGGCATCGCCGGGCTCGCCTTCGCGCTGCGCAACCTGCCCGGCCTTTCCAGCTTCAGCCCGATGATCATTGCGATCATCCTGGGCATCGCCTTTCACAATCTCTTTGGCACGCCCGTGGGCGCCAAATCGGGCGTGGCGTTCTCGATGCGCAAGGTGCTGCGTTTCGCCATCATCCTGCTTGGACTGCAACTGACCGCCAGCCAGGTCGCCGATGTCGGCGTCACTGGGGTCGCGATCATCGCCACCACACTTGTCGCTACCTTCGCTTTCACGCTGTGGCTCGGCCGGCTGATCGGTGTCGACGCCAAGCTTGCCGAGCTGATCGCCGCCGGCACCTCGATCTGTGGTGCTTCCGCCGTCATCGCCACCAACACGGTGACCAAGGCGCCCGACGAGGACGTCGCCTATGCGGTTGCGTGCGTCACCGTCTTCGGCTCGATCGCGATGTTTGTCTATCCGCTTCTGCCCGGGTTGTTCCAGCTTGGTCCGCATGCCTATGGGCTGTGGGCTGGCGCGTCGATCCACGAGATCGCCCAGGTCGTCGCAGCCGCCTTCCAGGACGGCCAGCAGGCAGGCGAGTTCGGCACGGTGGCCAAGCTCACCCGCGTGATGATGCTGGCGCCTGTTGTGATAGCGCTTGGCCTTGCCGCCCGCCAGCGCGCGCGGTCGTCGCGCGTGGCCCACAGCAGCCCTCCAGCCCCGATGCCCTGGTTCGTGCTCGGCTTCATCGCCATGGTCGGCGTCAACAGCGTCATCGACATTCCTATCGAGGCAAAGTCCTGGACCGTTACGTCAACCACCTTCCTGCTGACCATGGCGCTCGCCGCCATGGGGCTGGAAACCGACATCCGCAAGCTCAGGGCCAAGGGGCTCCGTCCACTCTTTCTTGGCCTCGCCGCGTTCCTTTTCATCGCGACTTTCTCTCTAATGCTGGTCAAGCTTCTGGACTGAGACCGAAAGGAAAGCCGTGACCCTCGAACAGCTCCGGATCTTCGTTGCGGTCGCCGAACGCGAACACGTTACCCAGGCCGCCCAAGCGCTGAACCTGACGCAATCGGCCACCAGTGCCGCGGTGTCGGCGCTGGAGGCGCGTTACCAGACGAAGCTGTTCGACCGCGTCGGCCGCCGCATCGTGCTGACCGACGCCGGCCGCATCTTCCTGTCCGAGGCGCGCGCCGTTCTGGCCCGCGCCGTTTCCGCCGAAGTCGTGCTCGCCGATCTCGCCGGCCTCAAGCGCGGCTCGCTCAAGCTGGCCGGCAGCCAGACGGTCGCCAATTACTGGCTGCCATCGATCGCGCATCGTTTCCAACAGCGCTTTCCCGGCATAGCGCTCGGCATTGCCATCGGCAACACCGAGACGGTCGCAGCGCAGATCCATGACGGCTCGGCCGATCTCGGCTTTGTCGAGGGCGAAGTCGACGATCCGGCACTTGCCATCGAACCGGTCGCCGAAGACGAGCTGGTGCTGGTCGCCGTCACGGGTCATCCATGGACCGTCACGCCACCCTCCTCTGCCGAAGAGCTGAAGTCGCAGCGCTGGGTCGTGCGCGAGCAAGGTTCGGGCACGCGCGCCCATTTCGAAGCGATACGGGCGTTGCGCGGCGTCGCGACCGGCAGCCTCGACGTCGCGCTCGAGCTGCCATCGAACGAATCGGTGCGCGCGGCGGTGGAAGCAGGTGCCGGGGTCGCCATCATGTCGCGCCTCGTGGCACACGCCTCGCTCAAGGCAGGCACGCTTGTCGCCATCGACTTCGCTTTGCCTAAGCGCAGTTTCTTCGTGCTCCGCCACAAGGAGCGTTACGCCACCCGCGCCGCGCGCGAATTCCTGGCGCTGGTCAGGAGCGGCGGCGTCCACGACTGATCCGCTTCGGCGGACACAATGCTGGCATCGTCATCCTCGCGGAAATGTCGCGCATGCCCATGATTGTCGACATGTCAGGAATTTCCGGAGCCATCCCGCCCGTCGAGCTGCCGCGCGGCGCCTTCGTCTTCTTCGACATGACCGGCGAGCTGTTCGACGTCACAACCAACTATGGCCATGTCGGGCTTTGCCTTTGCGACGGTCGCATCGTCCATGCCTGGGACGAGGTTCGCATCGACGACATCCGCGCCGTCGAAGCACTTGAATCCGCCGAAGGCTGGACCCAGCCGCGCTACACCGGCTGGGCACCTGTCGAGCGCATCCTGCAGGGCCATCAGATCGGGCAAGTCCAGCATCCGCGGCCACGGCCCCATGGCCGCGGATGCCTTGTTCGACGCCAGTGGCTTCTCGGTCCTCACCCTGCCGGCACATGATCGCCGGCAGGACAGAGTTCGCAGTTTCTAGAAATTGACTGCAAGCTTGGCGTCGATGCCGTGGTCGGAGGCACCATTGCTCAGCTGGCCGGTGTAGCTGATGCCGAGTTTTGCCTTCGGCGCGATGGCAAAGTCGATGCCGGCGCCCAGAACCGCCGCATTCCTGGCGATCGGCGTGCCCGCCACCTCGAAACCCTCGGAGCCAGCGAAGGCAACCGACGAGACCGGCGTGACGTCGCCGAAGGCGTGGCGCCAGCCGATCGTGCCGCGCACAGTGGCATTGACTGCGCCGAGCGCGACATCTGTCGAGCCGCGAACGCCTAGTGTCGTGAAGGTGACGTCGTTACGCGCGGCCTGGCTCGACAGCGCTGCCGCCCCGCCCATCTCGGTGAAGGCGTCGGTGCGCAGGTTGACGTAGGACAGGCTGGAGAAGCCTTCGATGGCCAAGCGACCTGCATCGACCTTGTAGCTCGCCTCACCGAACAGTTGTGCCGTGCCGCCGTCATACTTCGCGGTCAGAGCATCAGAGAAGCCGGTAAACGCAACCGAGCGTGCGGTGTCGAAACGGTGCCAGCTGTAGGTCGCACCGGCCGTCAGCCCGAAAGCGCCAAGCCGCGTACCGGCATTGATGCCGAGATGGTAGTTGTCACTGCGGCCACTGGACGAGCCGTCCGCCACGTCGAAGGACGACCGGCTGTAGCCGGCAAGCACACCGACGCGCCAGCTGTCGCCGACCATCGCGTCGGCGCCGCCGACAATGCCGCCGCTGCTGCGCTCGAAGCCCATCGCGTTGCCGTCGCCGTCGGCGCTCCCCCATGAACCGAAGGCGCGGCTCCACAGAGCGAAGCGATCGGTATCGGCAGCCGCGATCTCGAGCCCGCCATCGCCATAAGCCATCACGGGCATGGCGGCAGCAGGCGCATCGCCGAACGCCTGGTCGATACGGCTGGTGGCGGCATCGAGCAAGATACCGCCGTCCTGCATCATCACCCCTTGTGCCGATGCGTGCACCTCACCCGAGAGCTGGCCAAACGCCAGCTGTGCGCCTGCCTCGTCGAGATTAACGACGGCAGTATAAGCCGCATTGTCGAAACCGGTGCTTTCGAGCGCCGCGGCGGCCGCCTTCTGGTTCGGCGTCGTGCCGACATCGGCAAATGTGATGTCATTGCGGTTGAGCGTCAGCGTCACATCGTTGGCGCCATAGGCCAGCGACGGATCGAGGAAGGCAAGGTTAGAACTGACATAGGCAAACGTGCCGGTCACGCCACCATCGGCAGTGACGATCTTGTAGAGCGTCTGCGGCGCATAGGCATTGCCGCTCGCCAGGGTCAGCACCGATCCACCCTTAAGGTTCGCCTTGCCCGTGGCAGCAACCCTGTCGCTTTCACCCTTGTCGTTGGCCTCGACCTCGAATTTCGATCCCGCCTCGAAGGTAAGGTCGCCTGCGACATTGATGGTGCCGATCGAATTGCCGGGCGAAAGCGTGCCGCCGGAGGCAACCACGGTGTTGCCGAGCGTACCGATGCCACCCAGCATGCCGCCGGCACCAATGGTTACCAGCTTCGACGAAGCGATCGAGCCCTGCACCGAAAGCGCACCCGCCTTGACGATGGTCTCGCCGGTGTAGCTGTGGGTGCCGTCGAGCAGCAGCGTGCCGAGGCCGAGCTTGGTCAGGTTGCCTGTGCCCGAAATCGCCTTGTTGATGCCAACCACGTTGCTTGCGTCGGCAATGTCAAGCGAGCCGCCGCCCACCTCCAGCACGACGCTGCGGCCGAGCACATGCATGTCGGTGCCGGCAACCCTCAAGCTGCCGCCATCAAGCCTGAGCTTCGCCTGTTCGCCGCCGAGCGCCGCATCCTCCTCGACGATGACAGTGCCGCCATCGGCGACCCTCGTTTCGCCGATGAAGCTGTGGTCATCGATGCAATAGTCGCGGATCGCCTGCTGAAAGCGTGCATCGGTGCTCTTGCAGTCGAGCAGCGTCTTTTTCTCGGCGTCCGTCAGACCGGCCAGGATCGGCATGCCGTTGTCGTCGGAGATCTGGCCGAGATAGACGTCGTTGCGCATGTTATTGCGCGACAGGAAGAACTCCTTGCCTTTCTCGCCGAAGGTCGAGGCATCCTTGCCCCACTCAAGTCGCGTCCTGGCCGTGCCATTGTCATCATAGGTCTCGAGCTGCGGCCCGACCCAACGCAGCGTATGCGCCACCGGCTCGTGGTCGGACATCGGCGTCTTGGAACCATCAGGATTGGTCACGTAGCTGACGTCGGTGATGACGCCGAGATAGGGATCGGCCGGATCGTCATTGATCGCCCACCATTTGCCAAAGGGGCGCGACGCGAGGAAATGGTCGATCTTGACCCGATGCCAGCTGCCCCAGGTGTTGGTCGCGTCCTCACCATGCGAAGGCCAGGTCACAGAGCCGTCATTCAGCCCATGCGGCGTGAACTGCTCGCGTTCGCCCGGTAGCTGCAGCAGCTGGTATTGCTTTTTCAGGATATTCATCGTCTGCGGCAGGTTGCCGGCCACAGGATACATCTCGTCGGCGAACAGGCCGGACGGCACCGTCGCCGCGTCGATCTGCGATCCGGGCTTGCCCTTCCACTGGGCGATGAAGGCGTCGAGCTGGGTCTGATCCTTGGCGTATTGCTTGAGCAGATTGAGATAAAACGCGTTGGTCGGGTTCTTGGTGTAGATCTTGAGCAGCCGCTCCTGCTGGCTGATCGAGTGCAGGCCGCGCTCGGAGACGTCGCCTGCGTTGAAATCGCCGGTCAGGATCACCGGCCCGGTCTGCGACATCGCCCAGTTGTTCAAGGCCTTGGCCTGGCTGATGCGGTTGGTCGGCTCGTCATAATAGTTGAGATGGGTGGTGCCGACGATCGTCTGCGGCCGCTTCGCCGTGCCGTCAACCTTGGTGTAGGTCGCAACCGCACCCGAGGTGAAGGCGCCGAACGTACCCGGCAGGCGCGAGAAGACGCCGACGTCGCTGTCCTGGCGTGTGCCGTAGGTGCCGAGACCGGCAGCCTGCATCAGGCCGGGCAGATCGCGGGCATAGGTACTGTTGGCGCGGAATTCCTGGAAGGTCAGGACGTCGTAATTGCCCTTGATGAAGAAGTCGGCTGCGACCGCGGGGTTGGGCTTGAAGCGGTCGAGCCAGGTGTTCAGCGTGAGTATCCTGATCGAATCCTCCGCCGCCTGCGCTGCCATCGCTGACATCGCCAAGGTCGTGCCGCACAAAAGTGCGGCGGCTAGCGCGTGCAAGCGCCTCTGGTGCTGGCCGTGGGTGGCGGCCGGCAGCTCCGTCACGCCGTTGTGGATCGTCGTCATCGCGTTACTCCGTTTTTGCGATGCGACCGCGCATTGTCACAAATCCGCCAGGGCCAGCGTGCGAATGACATGTTGCGGTCACTTAAAAAGTACGAAAACGGACATTAATGATGATAGATGTCACTTTTACAACATTTTTGGATTTGGACACGATTGCTGAAATGAACCGCGCTGCGACTGGCATGGCGGATGAAACCGCCCGACTATTTTGCTAGCTAGGATCGTGGAGAGCGGATCGCAGATGCCCCAAACCGACGGACCTGGCATGGACACGGACAACAAGAAATCGGCCCGTCAGGCGCAGCTGCTCGGCTATCTCGAGAAGAACCACTATGTCTCGATCGAAGAGATCACCACGCTCTACGGTGTGACGACGCAGACCGCGCGTCGCGACATCATGGCGCTCGAACAGGGCGGCAAGGTGCGGCGCCTGCATGGCGGGGCGACGATTTCAGCACCGGTCGATCCCGCGGTGCTGCGCCAGCGCCGTGTCGAAAACGCCGCCGCCAAGGAGCGCATCGGCAGCCTGACCGCCGAACTGGTGCCCGATGGCGCCGCCGTTTTCATCGACACCGGCACGACTTGCGAGGCGGTGGCGCGTGCGCTGGTAAAACGCCGCGACCTGCGCGTCGTCACCTATTCGCTGCGTGTCGCAACGACGCTCAGCGAAAGCACCAATTTCGCTATCGCCGTGCCCGGCGGCTTCGTGCGCCAGGTCGACGGCGGGGTCTTTCGCGAGGAAACGTCGGAGTACATCAGGCGCTTCAAGTTCGATGTCGCCATCATCTCGGTCAGCGGCGTCGACCTTGACGGCGACATCGGCGACGACGATCATGCCGAAGTCGCTGCCGTCTCCGCCGCCATGGGCCAGTCCGCGCGCACCATCATGGCCGTCGACAGCTCGAAATTCGGCCGCCGTGCCCTGGTGCGCCTCGGCTCGCTCCATGACATCCAAACGCTCGTCACCGACATGCTGCCGGACGAGCGTCTGCTCTCCCGGTTGCGCGCCAGCGGTGTCGAGATTTGCGTCTAGATCACGCGCAACCAGGCTAAGCCGGGGCGGCCTCGGCAAACTGCTGCAGGCCGTCATCGAGCTTGAGCCAAGGCTGCTTCGACGACACCCAGATATGCATTGTCGGCTGAAACAGGGCGGGCTCGTCGAGCGAGCCTGACGTCACGGCCAGCACGCCGGCAGACTCGCGCCCCGACAGCACGGTGGTGCCGCATTCGGCGCAGAAGCCGCGCTTCACCCCTGGCGACGAAAATGCCGTCTTCACCGGCCCGCTCATCGCCACCTGCTCGGCACGGAACATCAGCCGCGCATTGAACGCCGCACCCACCGCCTTCTGGCATCTGCGGCAATGGCAGATGCGTTCATTCAGCGGCTCGGCGTCGACGACGTAACGCACGGCCCCGCACAGGCAGCCGCCTTCATATCGTTGCACCATGGCAAAGCCCCTCACCCGAGATACCGCTGTCAATGGCATCAGGCATAAGGCGCGGCACTATCGATTGTCGATGAAAAAAGATGGGGTGACTGCCTCAGCCGGCAGTCACATCGCAGATTGCGGCGTCACGCGCAAAGCGACGTGCACGACGCATTGGCCGTGCGAAAAGCCAGACGGCTCTGCCTACGGGCGCTTGCCCTCGAAGATACGCTTTCCCAGACCTGGGCGCCCGAAGTCGCATGGCGCGCCAGAAGGCGGATGTCGTCGGGGCAATAGCCATCGCTCTCCATGACCTTCAGGATGATCGGATCCTGCAGCAGGTCTTCCAGTGTCAGTTCATGCTGGTCGTCCATAGTCGCCTCCATCCGTGACCATTTCGACATCGCTCAACATAGCCCCGAACCATGACCGCCGAATGGCGGATCAGTGACACGAAGCAGGTATTTTCCCGAACGGCGAAAAAACTTCTCGCTGTCGACCGAACCACCCGCAGGTCATTCGGTACGCCGCTCCCGCGCAACGGCTCAAGCGGCAATAGGCCTTGTCATCCAATGGCTTGCGTCAAAGGCGCGCGCCCCGCCCCTTCACGCCGTCTCAGCTTTTCACCAGCTTATGCGGGCCTGCGGCATGCCATACATCAGCCGCGAAAACTCGTCGCCGGTGACATGCACGAGGGTGCGGTGATCACCGCCCTCGAAATAGACGTCGCTGCCGCGGCGCAGTTGCTCGTCGACCACGCACGCCACCCTGTAGGGCACGCCGAGGATCGGCACCGCACCTTCGTCGCAATCGGGAAACAGCGAGCTTGCCTCGTCTTCGGTGGCGAGCCGCACCTTGTCACCGATGATCTCGCGCATCCGGGCCAGATCGACATGGCGGGTCGCCGGCAGCACGGCCAGCACGTAGCCGTCCTCCCATTTCAGCACCACGCCTTTGGCCAGCGCGCTGCCTGGCACGTGGCTCGCCTGCGCCGTCATCATCGAGCAGCCGGTGCGTGCATGTTTGGCGGCATCGTAGCGTATGTGGTTGTCTTCCAGATATTCCTGCATCGTCAATGAGATAGCCATGACCACTTCCTTTCGTGGCATCATCGCGTCACTGCGGCCTGCATATAAAAAGCGGCATCGAGTGCCGCGCGGCAAATCGGGCCGCATCATCGCCAGCTCATTTTCGATCAGTTTGCTGGCCGCATCTCCGACGCCCTGCAAGGGGCATTCTCAGCGTGTCTGGACGATACCATCCGAAGCTATGGTCCGGCAAGGAAATTGGCCGGGCGCAGCCGAATTCCGGCAGGCGCCCGGCCATGAGCCTATTGCGATTCCTTGACCTGCTCGTCCCAGGTCTTGACCTTGGTCTCGCCATTGAGAAAAGGCAGCACCGTCGTTGCCAGTTCAGGTGCGAAAAACACGTCATAGTGGGTGCGGTTGGGGATGATCGCCAGCCGGTTCCCAGACATGTTCTCGCGCATCCAGCCGGCATCCTTCAGTCCGCCGCCGAGCAGTTGGTAGAACTTCACGATGTGCTCGGGCCGGTACATGTCGCTGTCGCCATAGACCAGCATGACCGGCATCTTCAGCGTCTTGACGTCTTCGGCCCAGTCATAGGGCTGGCGCATGAACTCGCCCATCCGGTCGAGCAGTTTCGGGAAATCCTCGACCTTGGGCGCCACCGCCGCATAGGTCTGGTACATCGGCGTCTGCTTCATCATTTCGGCCATGCCGGCGCCCACCTGCGCCTGCATCGGCAACATTTCGGGATAGAAGCCATCCTGGGCATAGGCCGCCGAGACCAGTACCAGCCTGCGCACCGCCTCGGGATGCTGCACGGCCATTCGGAAGGCGACGCCCGAGCCAAAAGAATAGCCGAGCGCGTCGACCTTGTCGTAGCCGAGCTTCTTGACCAGCCCGGCCATGTCGTCGCCCATGTCGATCATGCTCATCTTGCGATCGGTCAGCGCAGTGCGGCCATGTCCGTAGAGATCGACCGCAATCACCTGCCGGTTCTTCGACAATGCCGGCAGCACCGGCCCGAACATGTCGATCGAGCCCAACCCGCCATGCAGCAGAAGCAACGGCTCGCCCTCGCCGCTGATCTCATAGTAATAGTTCACGCCGTTGATCTCGGCATGCCCGGCCTTGACGCTAGCATCGGTGGTTTTGGTCGTCTCGGCCATCGCCGCACCTCCCGTCACAACTGCAAATGCCGCCGCCGCCAGCATGGTGATGAAACTGCGCTTGTTCATGTCCTCGTCCTCTCTGCCAGAGCCTCGTCGCTCCTGCCTCTAGGACGAGCGAGGCGACCGCATGCCGACATGGTGGGAGAAATTTTCCATGGGAGGATGAATTTTTGCAGTGACTTGCCACGCCGCGATCCTTCCCACCCCCTCTGCCGGCCAGAGGGGTGCGAAGGATCAGTACTCCGAAGATTGGCTTCGTGGGGCAACGTCAGACCATCCTCACGAGGCCGCCGCCGTCCCCCAGGAATCGAAAAGGCCAGGTCCGCCGACCTGGCCTTTCGCAATCAGGCAAGATCCTCAGAGCGTCTTGGCGAGCGCCTCGAGCTGATCCGCGCACTGACCCCAGCCTTCGTGGAAACCCATCTTTTCGTGCGCTTCGCGGTCCTCGACGCTCCAGTGACGGGCGGTGGCGGTGTAACGGGTCTTGCCGCCGCCAATGTCCTCGAAAGTCACGGTCGCCGCCATGAACGGTTTTTCGGACGGCATCCAGGCTTCGCTGAAGGCGTCGGTGAAGACCAGCCTTTCGTTCGGCACGACCTCGAGATAGACGCCGGAGCTTGGATAATCGACGCCCTCGGGGCTGCGCATGGTGATGGCGCTGGTGCCGCCGGCGCGCACGTCGAGCTTGGCGCTGGCCGTCGTCCAGGGCAGCGGCGCGAACCATTTCGGGAGCAGCTCGGCGTCGGTCCAGCAGCGATAGAGCTTCTCGCGCGGCGCGTCGATGATGCGGGTCAGAACCAGTTCGCGGTCATTGGAAGAGGTCATTGCAGTCTCCTCGTTGAAATCAGCTTTCGGACCTAGGACGAGCCAGCCGCGCTCGATCCGACAGCCCGCCGGAAAAAATCTGGCTAATGTTTCCGCGCCTGCACGAGATAGGAATCGATGCTGGTCTCGCCGAGCCAGCGCGCCGCCTCGAGCCGATGCAGCCCCTCGACCAGCACGTAGCGCTTGCCGTCGTGCCGCACCTGGATCGGCGTCTTCATGCCGTTCTCGACGATGTCCTCGGCGAGGTGCCGCACCGTTTCGGGATGCAGCGTCTTCTTGCGCGCCGCGGGCACGTAGATGTCGTCGAGCGGTATCTTCTGGACTCTGAGCATGGGGCCTCCCGGCGGTACGATGCAGCGTCTCACAGATAGGACGTCTCGCTGCATCGGCCAAGCGGGGCACTGGCCGGTTAGTCTCGGGCTGAAGTTGGGGTCAGCTCTTTTTCTTGGCGGCGCGGCGCTTGGCGTCGTCGATCATCATGTTGGCGAGTTGCATGCGGACCATGGCGCGTTGGCGCAGATGCGGCGCCACGCGGTCGGGGTGGTTGGCCAGCGCAAAGATGCGGCGCAGCCTGGCAAGATCGGCCGGTTTGGCTTCGGCCAGGCCGAGCTCGGCGGCGATCGCGTCCGGGTCGATCGACGGCGGTTCGGGCGCGGCGGGCTCCAAAGGTTCCGACGCGGCTTCGACTGCATCGGCGACGGCCTTGGCCCTGACCATGTCGAGCAGCGAGACGAACTCGTCCTCGAGCGCCTCGCCCGCCTCGCGGTAGCCTGCGGCCACAGTCTCGCCCGAAACGCGGATGCGGCCGGAATGCAGTTCTTCGGCAACGGCAAGATAGTCGAAAGGGATGGTCGGTGCGGGCGCAATCTCGCCAGGCTCGGTCGCGACGAACAGGTCGTCGAGCAACGAAGCAAAGTCGCGATTGATCTCGGTGCCCATGCAAGGCCCTCCGCACGAAACGGCATGATACGGCAATATTTGCCGGAACCATAATCAGCCTCGGTTAAAAATCGTTTCGAGGCGTCGGCGGAATCTTAGAAGTGTCGTCAAAAAAGATCGGGCCGCATGGGGGAAATATGCGGCCCGAAGTCGCCTTTCGGCGAGGAAAGCCGGCAGTGCCGGTATTTCAGATACGCAACCGGGGACCGGCTTGTTGCGGCCTTTGCGGAAAAGATTTCCAAGCAGCGCATGGCAGCCATGCCTATGCTGCACTGCACAATCGAACTGGAATCACCTATATATCGTTTCGGGAGGACCAACCGGAGCCTGAGAGATGGGTTTCTATACCGAATTGTTCGCCCGCCCTCGCCCCAAGGAACAGGTCCGCTATCGTGCGGCGCTTGCCCTGCTGAACGCGATGAACTCGGCCGACCGGGCCGACATCGGCATCAAGCCTGCCGACTTCCCCCGCATCGCCCGCGAAATGTCGTCGCGCCAGGCATGAGGGTCCCGCGCGTCACTGCGCTGCCGCAATCGATGATGCATCATTGCGGCAGGCAGGAGATTCGCAATGAGGACTTTTTCGAAACGGGCCGCAGCCGCCGCCGCTCTTACCAGCCTCTGGTCGTTCCAGGCACTGGCCGCCGATCTGCCCTATCTCGATGATCGATCCGACGCGGCCGCCGTGGTGCGCTCGCTCTACAATGCGGTCAGCCGCAAGGAATATGCCCGCGCCTGGGACTATTTCGGCGAGGCCAAGCCAGCCAAGGACTTTGCCGAATTCGCCAAGGGCTATGAGGCAACCGAGCGCGTCGAAGTCGAGACCGGGGCGGTAAGCTCGGATGGTGCTGCGGGCTCTATCTTCTACAGCATCCCCGTCGCCATCCGCGCCGTCGACAAGGACGGCACCGAGAAGGTTTTCGCCGGCTGCTACACCGCCCGGCAGGTCAACGGCGCCATCCAGGAGCCGCCCTTCACTCCCATTCAGCTTGAGAAAGGTGCGCTCAAGCCAGCCGAAGGCAATCTGAGCGATGCGCTGCCCAAGCAGTGCGGCGATGCCCCGCCTGAAGAAACCGACGCCGTGCTCGACCTTGCCACCAAGACATTCGCAGCGAGCCACAAGGCCCAGTGCGACATCGCCCGCAAGGGTGAAGGGGCGATCCAGAGCTACAAGATCTCCTACCATAACAAATCAGACGCCGCCGACACGCCGGCGAGCGAAGCCCGGCTGTTCCGCTTCTTCTGCCAGATGGGCGCCTACAACGAGACCCACGTCTATTATCTCTGGAACGAAGCAGACGGCCTGAACGAGCAGCATTTCGCAGCGCCCGAACTCGACATCCACTACGAAGGCGACAATCCCGACGGCAAGCTCGAGAGCGTCAACGTCATCGGCTACCGCTCCGAAAACGCGCTGGTCAACTCGTCCTTTGACGAGAAGACTTTGACGATTACCTCGCATGCCAAGTGGCGCGGCGTCGGCGATGCGTCCTCCGACGGCAACTGGCTGTTCCGCGACGGCGCGTTTGCGCTGGTCCGCTACGACGTCGACGCGTCCTATGACGGCGAGATCAACCCCGAGACCGTGCTCGACTACAATTCGGCGCCTTGAGGCTATTTCGCAGACAGCATCCAGTTGAGCGTCTCGCGCCAGTCGGTCATGCGGATCGGCGTGCCGTGGGTTCCGGTCTCGAAGCGGACGAAGCGCGTCGGATAGCTTTTGTTCTTGGCCAGGATCGAGCGGAAGAACGCCTCCTGCTTGTCGGCGGGGAAAACAGGATCCTTGCTGCCCTGGCCGAAGAACACCGGCACCTTGGCCGCGAAAGCCGGTGATTTGAGGAAAGCGTTGTCCCACAGCGAGCCGAGCAACATCAGCCCGCCCAGCTTCCTGGCTGCCTTGGCGTCGCGCGCCAGTCCCCAGCACAGCTGACCACCCATCGAACCGCAGGCGACGACGATCCTGGCGCCGGGAGATTGCGCAGCGTAATGGTCGATCAGCGCGGCCATTTCGGAAACGCCCTTGTCGCCAAAATCAGTGAAGTCGGGCGACAGGTAAAGCCCGCCATTGGCGGCCATCAGGTTCTTGATGCGATTGAAATTGCCGCCGAAGGTGAAGTCGTCGACACCCTGCTTGCGGCTACCGCCCTGGCCATGAAGATAAAGCACGATGACTGAAGCGCCCTCGGTCGTGCCGACGGCGAAGTGCCTGACGTCGCCGGCATCAAGCTTCAGCACCAGGTCCTGCTGGGCCTTGCGGACGCCCGTCGAGACGTATTTGCCCTGAACCCGCCGCTCCGGCACCTGGTCGCGTTCATTGATGTCGCGCATCTCCTGGTAGTCGACGACGCGGTAGGTCTCGCCCTCTGACGAGAGCATGCCGGGATAGGCGAAGAGATCGTCCTTGTAGGGCGCGAGGGACTGGGCCGAAGCGGGATAGGCGCAGGCCACGGCCATCAGGCTAGACAAGGCAAGGCGTCGAAGGCGAGCAAGCGTCACGTGTCGGCTCCCGTTGCAAGGACGGCGCATGACTGCGGTCCGACAGGGTGGTCTGTCAACGGCGCACTCACATTTTCAAAGCAGCGAACGAGAGCCCCAAGCCAATCGTTGCAAGAAGCAGAGCACCCCAGACCATGCCGTGCGCCTTGCCGATTCCGGAGGCGAGATAGCCGCGTGCTTCTTCGAAGAAGATCAAATCTCGGGAGTTGGCGGCCTCGAACATTTGCTCGGAACTGGAAGCACCGGAGAAAAAACGCCATTTCGTCAGGCGTTCAAGCTCCCGTCGGCGTGATAACCTTGCGACCACAACGACGAGCAGCAGCACCGTCACCAGCCAAAACAGCAGGAAGGAAGTGGTAAGCAGCCCCGCGATCATCACCCGCCAATCTTCAATCCTGCAGCACCCCGCCAGCACCCTCTAGCATCTCGGGGGTGTCGACATCGACAGCCGCCCCTGCCCCGATTTCGATGTCGATGACATCGACGCCTTCGCTCTCAATCAGGTGACGCGCGCCGGTGTCACCTTCGAGATGTGCGACAGCCGCAAACAGGGACCGCGGAAGGATGACGGGGTTGCCGCGCTTGCCGTCATGGGTGGCACGGACGACGGCGCGGCCACTGGCCCGCTCGAACGCCTCGATCAGGCGGTCGAGGTCCGCCGGCAGCACCTCGGGCATGTCGCCAAGAACGATCAGCGCGCCGGCTGCGTCTTCAGGAAGCGCCGAAACGCCCGCCTTGAGCGAACTGGCAAGGCCTGAGGCAAAGTCGGCATTGTGGGCGACAGGGATGTCGAGACCGGCGAGCGCGTCGCTGATGCGGCTGGCCTGGTGGCCGGTGACGGCGACGATGCTCTCGGCTTTCGAGGCAAGCACGCGCTCGGCGGTGCGACGCACCAGCGGCTTGTCCTGGAACAGCGCCAAAAGCTTGTTGGGCCCGCCCATTCGGCTGGAGCGACCGGCGGCGAGCAGCACGGCATGCACTCTTGCGATGGGCGGAAGGGCGGAAAGGTCGCGCGGCTGCGGTCGCGTCGGAATTTCCATCAGCAAGCCGCCGACGCCCATGCCGGCAATGTCCGCCGCCGTCACGTCGAGCCCCGCCATCAGCCGATCGAGCACCCAGTCGAAGCCGTTCTCCTTGGGACTGCGGGCGCAACCAGGCGCGCCGAGGACGGCGGTCTTGCCGATATGGCCGAGCACCAGAAGATTGCCGGGATCGACCGGCATGCCGGAGCGGACGACGGTGCCGCCGGCGGCACGGATGGCTGTCGGGATGACATCATCGAAATCAGCCAGCGCTGAGGCGCCGAAAATGACCACGAGGTCGTTGTCGCGGGCAAGCTGCGTTGCGGCCTCGGCCACTGCGTCAGCTTCGTGTGCGGTACGCCGCTCAGCGACGAGCCTGCTGCCCGAGCGCGCCAGCCGCTGCTCGGTCAAGCGGCTCGTCTTGTCGAGCACGCTTGCTTTGACGCTCGGCAGCACGGTCTGGATGACGCCGACCCGCTTGGCCGCGAACGCATTGACGGCGAAGATTTCGCCACTGGCGGACAGCTCGGTCGCCCGCAGCACCAGCTCCCCGGCAACGGCGAAGGGAATGATCTTGACCGTCGCGACCATCTGGCCTCTTTCGACGGTGGCGTGACGGGCGAGCGTCGCGACTGTGATCGACGGGTCGATGGCGTTGATAGCATCGACCAGGCCGGCATCGACGGTAAAGACGCCGGCTTCACGCGCATGCAGATTGACCCGACCGGTCGCCGCAGGTTGCACCTCGACATGGCGGTGCCGCATGCTTGCGGCGATCGCCTCCGCCGCCTGATCCTCGCCGAGATCGCCGGTCTCCGGCACGGCGACGACGATTTCACGCAGCCCCTCGGCCGCGAGGATGGCGATGTCTTCGGCGGCAAGTACATGGCCTTTGCGGTAGCGATGGTCGCCGGCGCTGGTGGAATGCGCAAGCACCGCACCCTTGGCCTGGCCGACGGGGATCGCGCCGAACCTCACGCCGCATCGCCCCTTGCCTTGGTGCCAAGCCCGCGCGCGCGGAACGCTGAGATGACCTGCGCGAGGATGGCAACAGCAATCTCGGCAGGGTTGGACGCACCGATGTCGAGCCCGATCGGGGCGTTGATGCGCTCGATCTGCTCCGAGGTCACGCCCATCGCCAGCAGGCGCTCCACCCGCCTGGCGTGGGTTTTTCTGCTGCCGAGCGCGCCGACATAAAAACACCCGGCATCGAGGGCGGATTTGAGTGGCCAGTCGTCGATCTTGGGATCGTGGGTGATGGCCGCAAGCGCCGCATAAGGGTCGAGCGGACAATGCTTCAGCACATCCTCGGGCCATTCGGCCTTGTGGATGACATCGGGAAAGCGCTCGTCGCTGGTGAATGCCGTGCGCGGGTCGATAATCTCCAGCGGAAAGCCGGCGATCTTGGCCATCGGCGCCAGCGCCTGACTGATATGGACAGCGCCTATCACCACCAGCCGCGGTTGCGGCAGGTGCACGTTGAGGAAGAAATTGCGGCCTTCGGCCTCGACCAGGCCGGACAGGCCGCTGCGAAATGCCCTTGCGATCGCCTGGCCAAGGTCGCCTGCGACGGCATCGCCTTCCCTGACGACGCGGTCGCGGCCATCCCCGATGTCGGTGACGAGTATCGCGGCGCGGCGGGCGCGACGCTCGGCATTCAGCGTTTTCAGAACATAAGGATCCATCGATCAGCCCAACCGCTCGACATAAACTCTGATCTTGCCGCCGCAGGACAGGCCGACCTGCCACGCCGTCTCGTCGGCGACACCGAACTCCAGCATCTTCGGCTTGCCGCTGCCGATGACATCGAGGGCCTCAGAGATCACAGCCCCTTCGACACAGCCGCCGGAGACCGAGCCGTGGAAGGTGCCTTCGGCGTCGATGACGAGATGGCTGCCGACGGGGCGCGGCGCCGAGCCCCATGTCTCGACCACGGTGGCGATGGCGACGTCCTTGCCGTTCTTCATCCAGCCTTCGGCGATGATCAGCGGGTCGCGGGCCTCATCGAGAAACGTGCTTGGCATGGTACCTCCCTTTGCGACCTTACGCCGCCCGGCGCTGGCCTTCGATCATCCACAATCTGGGGTCGGTGTCGCGCGCGACAGGCGCCCCGAGCGAGGCACAGAGATCGCCAAGGGCGTTGAGATTGTGCACCGGGCGGAACTCGTCGACATAAGGCAGCATGGCGCGCACACCGCGTGCGCGGGCCTCGAAACCATCGAAGCGCAGTAGCGGGTTGAGCCAGATCAGGCGGCGGCAGGACTTCTTCAGCCGCTCCATCTCCTCGCTCAACCCGGCAATATCGTCGCGTTCAAGTCCATCGGTGATCAGCAGCACCACCGCGCCCTGGCCCAGAACACGGCGCGACCACAGCCGGTTGAACTCGCCCAACGTGTCGCCGATGCGGGTGCCGCCGGACCAGTCCCTGACCGCGGCGGAACAGTCGGCAAGTGCGGCGTCAGGGTCGCGGTGCCGCATCTGCCGGGTCAGGTTGGTCAGCCGGGTGCCAAAGACGAAGGTGTGTGTGCGCCTGCGCTTTTCGGTCAGCGCATGCAGGAAATGCAGGAAGATGCGGGTATACTGGCTCATCGAACCTGAGATGTCGGCAAGCACGACCAGGGGCGGATGCACCTCGCGTACGGAGCGGAATCTTGGCAGGATCAGCTGGCCGCCGGTGCGGGCGGCCGCCCGCATCATGGCGCGCGGATCGACCTTGCCGCCATGCGGGTCCGGCTTGAAGCGGCGGGTGCGCACGGTGTCCAACGGCAGCCTGAGCGCAGCGATCTCACGCCGCGCATCGCCGATCTCGGCCGCTGTCATCTGGGCAAAATCCTTGCCGCGCAGCATCTCATTGCCCGATACGGTAAAGCGGGCATCAACTTCGATCTCGGGGATTTCGCGCGGCGGCTGGCTGTTCTGGTGGCCCTCGAACATCGCCTGGCTGACCCGGTTTTCGGCGGCGCGTGGCTTCTGCTTCTCGCGGCGGTCGGGTGCCACGGGCGAAAACATCGCCAGCATCTTTTCGATCAGTTCGCGCGATTTCCAGAACAGCCGGAAGGCCTCGTCGAAGGTGGCGTGATCCTCGTGGCGGCTGACCAGCACCGCGTGCAGCGTCCAGTAGAAGTCGTCGCGCGAGCCGATGCCCGCGGCCAGCACCGCCTCGATCGCATCGATCACCGAAGCCGGGCCGACACGCATGCCGGCCTTGCGCAGAGCGCGCGCGAAATAGACGATGTTGTCGGCGATGCGCCCGTCTGATGTAGCACTGCTGGGCGTCATGTCACCGCACCTACTCCGCCGCAGCCAGCTCCGCCTTCACCTCGTTGAGGATGCGGCGGCCCTCGCCTTGCTGGATGCGTGCAATGTCGTCCTGGTATTTGAGCAGCACGCCGATGGTGTCCGAAATCGTCTCTGGATCGAGCGCGACCTTGTCGAGTTCGGTCAGCGCTGAAGCCCAGTCGATGGTCTCGGCGACGCCGGGCACCTTGAACAGCTCAATCTCGCGGAGCTTCTGGATGAAACGGACGACCTCCGAGGACAGCCGCCTGTTGGCTTGTGGCACCTTGCGGCTGACGATTTCGAGCTCGCGCTCGGCGTTGGGATAGTCGACCCAGTGATAAAGGCAGCGGCGCTTCAGCGCGTCGTGGATCTCGCGGGTGCGGTTGGTGGTGATGATGACGATCGGCGGTTCTTCCGCCCTGATGGTGCCAAGTTCTGGAACGGTGACCTGGTAGTCGGAAAGGATTTCGAGCAGGAAGGCCTCGAAGGCCTCGTCGGTACGGTCGAGCTCGTCGATGAGGAAGACGGGCGCCGCACCCGCCTTGCCGGTCAACGCATCCAGCACCGGGCGCCGGATCAGATATTTTTCGGAGAAGACGTTCTTTTCCATGTCGGAGCGGTCGACCTTGCCGACAGCTTCCTCCATGCGAATCTCGATCATCTGCGCCGCATAGTTCCACTCATAGACGGCGGAGGAAACGTCGAGGCCTTCGTAACATTGCAGCCGGATCAGGCGGCGTCCGAGCGCGCTGGCCAGAACCTTGGCGATCTCGGTCTTGCCGACGCCCGCCTCACCTTCGAGGAACAAGGGCCGGTTCATGCGCAGGGACAAGAACAGCACCGTCGCCAGCGCCCTGTCGGCGACGTAGTCCGCGCCGGCGAGCATTGTCAGCGTCTCGTCGATGGTCTGCGGAACTGGACGAGGCGTGTCGGTCATGGCGTTTCCGGAGAGGCGGCCTACAGCACGTGGTAGCTGCGGCCGTGATAGATCAGCGGGCGAAGGTTATCGCCGATGCGCAGGCCTGTCACCTTGCCAAACATGACACGATGGGTGGCCAGTTCCTTGGCGTCGACGAGCTCGCAGTCGAACACGGCAACAGCGCCGATGAGGACCGGCGCGCCTGATGCCAGCACCTCCCACTCGCCAAGCGCGAAGCGCTGTTCGGGCAAGAGGCCCGTGACACCGGAGAAGGCCACGGCCAGAGGCTCGTGCCTGGCGGCGAGCGTGTTGAGGGCGAAGTTGCCGTTCCTGACGAACAGGTCGTTGTTGGGGTTCTCACGGTTGACGCAGACAAGCACCATCGGCGGAGTGTCCGATACCGAACATGCGGCGATGACGGTGGCACCACGTTTTCCCGCCGGACCGTCGGTGGTCACCAGATGCACCGCGCCGGCAAAATGGCTCATCGCGTCCCGGTAGGCCTGCGGCCCGACTTCAAACTTCTTCAACACCGCATTTTCCTGCAACGAGACATACCCGCTATATATGGCCGCATCGTCCGGGTCACAAGCTGACATGGCACAAGCACGTTGCGCTTGGCCTGGCCAGGCAGTAGGTCAGGTAAACCGCGCAAACTTGGCCGCAGAGAGGATTTTTCGGAGCGAATGCGAGCCGCAACGGCCATCACCACCTTGTTCGTCGCCTCGCTTGCGGCGCTTGCCGCCCATGCCGAACCGGTGAAGCTCGGGCTTGCAGCACCGTTGTCGGGCCCGTCGGCGATCCTTGGCGAACAGGTCAGTGCCGGCGCGCAGCTTGCTGCGACCCAAAATGAAGCCTCGCTGGTGGTAGCCGATGACGGCTGCACCGCCGAAGGCGGCGCCAAGGCGGCCCAAAGCTTCGTCGACGCCAAAGTGTCGGTCGCCACAGGCTTTCTCTGCACCGAGGCGGTCGAGGCCGCGCTGCCCGTGCTCAAGGCCGCCAATATCCCTGTCATCACTGTCGGCGTGCGCACCGACAGCCTCACTGACCAGCACGACAAGACAGGTTGGCTGGTGTTTCGCCTGGGTCCGCGCGGCGACGGAGAGCGCAACGCGACAGCTTCGATGCTGACGCGTCTCTGGAACGACGAGCTGTTTGCCATCGTTGACGACGGCACGATCTATGGCCGCGAGCTGGCCGAGAGCTTTCGCGCCAGCGCCGAACAGGCCGGCTTGAAGCCGGTGTTCTTCGACACTTACAGGCCACAGCTCGACAACCAGGTCGCGCTGATCGGCCGGCTGCGCAAGGCCGGCGCCACGCATGTCTTCGTCGGCGGCGACGGTGAGGACATCGCGGTGATGGGCCGTGACGCCGCCACACTCGGCGTCGACATCACTTTCGCCGGCGGCGAGACGCTGCGTGTCGCCGACCGCACGGTGCCGCCCGCAACAGGCACGTTGATGATCGCACCGCCCGAATGGTCTGATGTCGCGAAGCCGGAAGTGCGTTCGGCGTTCGAAGCGGCCAAGACGATGACCGACGGCTACACTTTGCCCGGCTATGCCGCGGTAGAGGTTGCCGGTGCTGCGGCGCGGCTTGCCGCGTCAAGCGGCAAGCCTGTCGCGGACATGCTGACGGGTCAGGACTTCGACAGCGCCATCGGCAACATCCGCTTCGACGCCAAGGGCGACCTCGTGGAAAGCCCGTTTCGGCTGTTTCGTTTCGACGGAACCAATTACCTGCCTGCAGAGACCCAGTGATGCCGCCAGCCACGTTAAGAGCCGGACCTCTGAACCTGATCACCGACGTCGCCGGCCTGCGCGTCGGCAACGCCACCGATCAAAAGCTGAAGTCGGGCGTCACGGTAGTGGCCTGCGACACTCCCGCCACCGCAGCTTGCCAGGTGCTGGGCGGCGCGCCGGGAACGCGCGAGACCGACCTGCTCGAAGCGCATAACACCGTCGAAACGATCAACGCTATTGCACTCTCGGGCGGCTCGGCCTTCGGCCTGGATGCTGCGTCGGGCGTCCAGGCGGCGCTGCGCGAACAAGGCGTCGGCTTTGCCATGCGCGACCAGGTGATCCCGATCGTGCCGGCGGCGATCCTGTTCGACATGCTGAATGGCGGCGACAAGGACTGGGGCCGCTATCCGCCCTATCGCGAGCTTGGCTACGAGGCGGTGCAGGCCGCGGCGCCCGAATTCGCGCTGGGCACTGCGGGCGCCGGCACCGGCGCTCTGACCGCCGGCCTCAAGGGCGGCCTGGGCTCGGCCTCTACTGTCTTGCCCAATGGCGTGACAGTCGGCGCGCTTGTCGCGGTCAACGCGACGGGATCTGTGACCGTCGGGCGCACCAGGCATTTCTGGGCGGCACCGTTCGAGCTGGACGGCGAGTTCGGCGGGCTGGGTTTTCCTTCGCCGATGCCAGCGAACGCTTCGCGCGTGTTCAAGAAATACGAGGAAGACAACAGCGCGGTTGCCAATACCACCATTGCCGTCATCGCCACCGACGCGGTGCTGAGCAAGGCTGCCGCCAAGCGGATGGCAATCTCGGCGCATGACGGTTTCACCCGCGCCATCTGGCCGGTTCACACGCCTTTCGACGGCGATCTGGTGTTCGCGCTCGCCACCGGTGCAAGTGGAATCGAGGTCGGGCAGGCCGAAGTCATCGACTTCTTCGCCGCCGCCGCCTCGACCATGGCGCGCGCGATTGCGCGGGGCGTATTTGCGGCGACTGCCATGTCAGGCGACATCATGCCGGTGTGGACGACGCGCAAAGGCTGAGCCAAAATCCTTTGATGTCTGTATGTTAGCGCCTTCGATTGAAAAAATGATTCAACTGCAGAGAGGGGCCACCGCCATGAAAGTGATGAAGCTTCTTTGTTTCGCAGCCCTGTCGCTGTGCACCGCCTCGCAGGTGGCACTGGCGGGCGACGCCGCCGAACTCAACGTGCTCGGCTTCAGCGCCGACGGCAAGGTGTTCGCCTTCGAAGAATACGGCATCCAGGACGGTTCGGGCTTCGCCTATGCCAACCGCTTCTACATCGACACCACGTCGGACGCGTTCCTGCCCGGCACGCCGGTGCGCGTGCAGATGGAGGACGAAAGCATCGGCCTCGATGCGGCGCGCGCGGAAGCACGCAAGCGCGGCGACAAGGTCGTCAAGGAGGATGAACTCGCCGCCAATCGCGGCCGCCTCGCCGGCTTCAACGCGGTGACCGAGACAAGCGCCGATCCATTCAGCATGACGGTCAACCCACGCCCGGTGTTCCCACCCATCGACCCGCAGCTCGCGTTCAAGCTCGAGGAGATTTCCTTCGGCGAGATCGAACGCTGCGCCGGCCTCGGTCCGGTCAAGGGTTTCAAGCTGGTCCGTGTCGGTGACGGCGGAAAGACCGACGTATTGCAGGAAGACAAGGATGTGCCGCAGAGTCGCGGTTGCCCGACCGGCTACCGCATCGGCGGCGTGCAGACCTTCTTCGGTGATGGCGGCACAGCTGCCTATGCCGTGCTGGTCACCGTCATCCGCCATGGCTTCGAGGGACCGGACCACCGCTGGATCGCCGTGACGGGGCGGCTTTGAGCGACACGATTGCCGTGGGCCCGGCTCGTTCCAAGGCCAAAGTACTTATGCGCCTACGCCGCAAGCTGGGCCAGGCGCTGCCGTCGCTGCAGCTAGCCGTTCTCGGCGCCGCGGTGTGGGGCTTTGCAATGGGCGCCAGCGCGTTCCTGACACTTCTGTTCGACCATTGGGAAACGCCGGTTCGCATCCGCGCGGTCGTGCTGCTATTCGCGCTCGCCGGCGCCATCGCCTTCCCCATCGGCTGGACGCTCGCACGCCTTTTGTCATGCCGTCGCAGCCGCGAGACCGCGTTCGCGGCTGCGTTCGTATCGCTCGGCGTGGTGACAGTCGGCCTGACCGCCTTGTTCTACGCGCTGCAGTACCGGGCCTATTATGCCGAGTGGCATGCTGCGCCCTTCACCATTACCTGGGCGTTCCAGTTCGTTTTCACCGGGCTTGTCGCGCTCTATCAATTCGCCGTTCTGGGCCTGCGCCTCTATTTTCCCGGCGGATTCGTCGCCCTTTTCGCCGCAGCTTCGTGGTTTGCCAGCCGTTCGCGTTGAGCATTGCTGCTACCTCTGTTAGGGGAGCCGCAACGAAACCACAGCTGGACGAGCCCCGCCATGATCCCTCGCTATTCCCGGCCCGAGATGGTCGCCATCTGGTCTCCCGAAACCCGGTTCCGGATCTGGTTCGAGATCGAGGCCCATGCCTGTGACGCGCTGGCCGAAATCGGTGTCATCCCCAAGGAAGCCGCGAAGACGATCTGGGAAAAGGGCGGTGCCGCCACCTTCGACGTCGAGCGCATCGACGAGATCGAACGCGTCACCAAGCATGACGTCATCGCCTTCCTGACCCATCTCGCCGAATTCGTCGGCCCGGATTCGCGTTTCATCCACCAGGGCATGACCTCGTCCGACGTGCTCGACACCTGCCTTTCGGTGCAGCTGGTGCGCGCCACCGACATTCTGCTCGGCGACCTCGACGCGCTTCTGGCCGCTCTCAAGCGCCGCGCCTTCGAGCACAAGGATACCGTCACTATCGGCCGCAGCCATGGCATCCACGCCGAGCCGACGACCTTCGGCGTCAAGCTGGCGCTGGCCTTCGCCGAGTTCACCCGCTGCCGCGAGCGTCTGGTGCATGCCCGCGAGGACATCGCCACCTGTGCCATCTCGGGCGCCGTCGGTACCTTCGCCAACATCGACCCGCGCGTCGAGGAGCATGTCGCCGCCAAGCTCGGCCTGAAGCCGGAGCCCGTGTCGACGCAGGTCATCCCGCGCGACCGCCACGCCATGTTCTTTGCGACGCTTGGCGTCATTGCCTCGTCGATCGAGCGCCTGGCCACCGAAATCCGCCATCTGCAGCGCACCGAGGTGCTGGAAGCGGAAGAGTACTTCTCGCCGGGCCAGAAGGGCTCGTCGGCAATGCCGCACAAGCGCAACCCCGTGCTGACCGAAAACCTGACCGGCCTCGCCCGCATGGTCCGTTCCTATGCCGCACCGGCGATGGAGAACGTGGCACTGTGGCATGAGCGCGACATCTCGCACTCGTCGGTCGAACGCATGATCGGCCCGGATGCCACGGTCACCCTCGACTTCGCGCTGGCCCGCCTGACCAATGTCATCGACAAGCTCCTCGTCTATCCCGACAACATGCTGAAGAACATGAACAAGTTCCGCGGCCTGGTGCATTCGCAGCGGGTGCTGCTGGCCCTCACCCAGGCCGGCGTTTCGCGCGAGGACGCCTACCGTCTTGTTCAGCGCAACGCCATGAAGGTTTGGGAAGAAGGCAAGGATTTCCTTGAGGAACTTCTTGCCGACAAGGACGTGACCGCTGCCTTGCCGGAAGCGGAAATTCGTGAAAAATTCGACCTCGGCTATCACACCAAGCACGTCGACACGATCTTCCGCCGCGTTTTTGGATAAGGAT
This sequence comes from Aminobacter aminovorans, assembly GCF_900445235.1. Classification (NCBI taxonomy): domain Bacteria; kingdom Pseudomonadati; phylum Pseudomonadota; class Alphaproteobacteria; order Hyphomicrobiales; family Phyllobacteriaceae; genus Aminobacter; species Aminobacter aminovorans. Next base: position 3,605,315 of record NZ_UFSM01000001.1, read on the forward strand.
CTGCATGCGCCTGGCTGTCGTCTCAGACATCCACGGAAACATTCGCGCGCTGGAAGCCGTCCATGCGCGCATCAAGGACAGTTCCCCCGACCTGACAGTCAATCTGGGGGACTGTCTCTCCGGCCCGCTGTGGCCGGAAGAGACCGCCCAATACCTGATGGCCGAGAACTGGCCGACGGTGCGCGGCAACCACGACCGGGCCCTGACCGAAACGTCGGTGCCCGATCCGGAAAAGGTCGACGGCTTCACGCACCAATGCCTGTCGGCAGCATCACGTCAGTGGATTTCGGCCCTTCCGGCCAGCTTGAGCCTGCCGCCAGAAATCCTGCTTTGCCATGGCAGCCCTGAAGACGACGAGGTTTTCCTGCTCGAGGAGGACGGCGGCGACCACTTCTATCCGTCGGACGAAGCGCAGATTGCCCGGAAGCTGGGCAAGATCGATGCCCGCCTGATCCTGTGTGGCCATACGCATACGCCGCGTATCGCCCTGATTTCCGGCTGGGCAGTTCTCAATCCGGGCAGCGTCGGCGTGCAGGCCTTCCCAGGGCTGACGGTGACAGGTAGCCCGCATGCGCGCTTTGCCATCGCCACCCTGGAGAAGGGCGAGTGGACCTTTGTCCATCATGCCATAGCCTACGACTGGAGTGAGGCTGCGCAGCGCGCCGAGGCTACGGGCTTCGCCAGTTGGAGCCATGGCTTGTTGACCGGCTACGCGGGCAAGCGGAGCTGAGAGGGCGCAGGCCCGAAACGCGCCTTGCCCCTATTATGCTGCGAATGCATCCATCAGGATGAAGGTAGGGTCCCGGCGCTGGTGCTTGTTGATCAGCGGTACCAGCCGCCGGAAATGCTCGGACGCGCAGTGGATGTCGAGAGCCGCCCGATCTGGCCATTGTTCGACGAAGACGAAATGTCCTGGATCCTTCTGATCGACGAACAGATCGTAGGACAGGCAGAGCGGCTCCTGCCGCGTCTTCTCCACCAGCTCGGCATAGAGCGGCCGCACCATCTCGATGAACTCAGGCTTGATAAAATCCTGAGCTATGACTTTCAGCATGTTTGTCCCGGTCCTGCATTCTCAATGGCCGAACCGCCGGCTCGGCAGGTTCGGCCATCGGCTTAGCACAGGCCTTGGCCAGTTGCTGTCAGGAGGAACTCAGCCCGGTTGGCCGGGAACCGCACGGATGACGGTGCCCCAAGGATCTTCGTAGGTCGAGGCAGTCTTGGCTTCAGCCGAGCGCATCTCGACCCAGGCAAGGCCGGTCAGCGAGGCGTCGCGCTTGCCCGCACCCGGGCTCTGCCAGGAATTGGCGCCGATGTGGTGGTGATAACCGCCCGAGGACAGGAAGACAGCGCTGTTGCCGTATTCCGCAACCTTGTCGAAGCCGAACTGGCTGTGCCACCACCGGGCGGCCGCAGCGGGATCGCCGACGCGCAGGTGGACATGGCCGACGATGCTGTTTTCGGGCGCGCCCTGCCAGCCGGCGTCGCCCTCGGGCACTTCCGATACGATCGAGCCGATGTCGAGCTGCCTGGTCGCCATCTCGACCTGCGCGCCATTCCACTTCCAGCCATCATGCGCACGGTCGGAGTAGATCTCGATGCCGTTGCCTTCCGGGTCAGTGAGATAGAGCGCCTCGCTGACCAGATGGTCGGAGGCGCCGTCGACCGGAATGTGCCTGTCGATGGCATGCTTGATCCAGCGGCCGAGATCGGTGCGGCTGGGCAGCAGGAATGCGGTGTGGAAAAGGCCGGCGCTGCGGGGATCGTCGGGTTTGGCTGCCTTGTCGGCCTCGATGTCGAGCAAGGCGCGACTGCCGGCGCCGAGCGTGATCGTCTCGCCGTCGCGCTTGAGCTCCTGCAGGCCGACGACGTCACGGTAGAAACCGGCCAGCGTATTCGCATCGCGAGCCTTGAGGCCGACGCGGGAAACGCTGATCGGGGTCGTCGCGGCAAAGGGAATGTTGCTCATCCTGGGCTCCGTGTGGCCGGCCCGCACTCCGGCACCCAATGCGAGGAGTGCCGCGCTGCCAACCAGTTTGCGTCGTGTCAGTTCCAAAATCCACTCTCCGCCAACACGGCTGTTTTTCTCCAGCCATAGATCGGCTGAGCGCATCGTTCACACAAGTCAGCAAAGACCGAACACGTCGTTCAACGATTCGATATCAATTGGAAGATTGCACGACCGAGACTTAGATCGTCGGCAAAAGTTCCGTTGTGCCAGTCGGCAATCACCGGAGACAATCCTATCTCCGGCCGGCTACCTGTCCGGCTCATAAATGCGATCCTGGTGCACGTCATGAACGACAATGAACATACAACAACGCTCAGGCCGGCACGGAGCGGGGACGGACGAGCGGTGTTTGACGTGACGCGACATTCCGTGCGTGAGCTGGCGAAGGAGCACTACTCCGCCGAACAGATTGCCGGATGGATGGGCGATCGGACGCCGGACACTTACGAAGCCCTTATAGCCAAAGGGCTGATGGTCGTTGCCGAGCAAGGCGACAGGATCGTCGGCTTCGTCGATTCCGAGCCAGGCGAGGTGACGCGGCTATTCCTCCTTGCCGATGTGGCAGGTTCAGGCCTCGGCAAAATGCTGCTCGAAATCGGCATCCGGAATGCTCGACAGGACCACGAAGGGCCGATCCGGGTAGAATCGACAGTCAATGCCGAGGGCTTCTATCGCCGCCACGGCTTCCGCGCGGTCGAGCGCGGCTATTTCTCCCACGGCGTCGGTGGTGACCCGATCGAGATCGTGCACATGGAGCTCTGAGCTGCACCGCCTTGCACCAGCAAGATCGGATCGCTACATCCGCGACATGAAGGTAAAAGACGCCGATATCATCATCGTGCCCGGATACACCAATTCGGGGGCCGCCCACTGGCAGAGCCGCTGGGAAGAGAAGCTGTCGACCGCGCGCCGTGTCGAGCAGGACGAGTGGTCGAAGCCCGTCCGCGAGGACTGGACGGACAAGGTCATCAAGGCGGTGAACGCGGCCGAGCGGCCAGTGGTGCTTGTTGCCCACTCGCTCGGCATTCCGACGGTCATCCACGCCATTCCAGGCTTCAAGAAGTTCGTGGCCGGCGGCTTCTTCGTGGCGCCGCCCGATGTGTCCAACCCGGCCCTCAAGCCGAAGCACCTGATGACCTTCGGCCCCTACCCGCGCAATCCGCTGCCGTTTCCGTCCGTGGTGGTCGCCAGCCGCAACGACCCCTATTGCTCACTCGACGTCGCCGAGGATATCGCGGCGGCCTGGGGCTCGCTGTTCATCGACGCCGGTGATTCCGGCCACATCAACGCCGATTCAGGCCACGGGCCATGGCCTGAGGGATCGATGGTGTTCGCGCAGTTCCTGTCGCGGCTGGAAGGTTAGCCGAGCGACTTCTTGAGATCCGCCAGAAGGCCCGCTGCACCGGCAGCGATCAGCTGGTGCTCGGAGCCTGTCGCCAGCAGCTGGTAGCCCATGTCGACGAAACGCCCCGCGATCTTTGGATCAGTGACGTAGATGCCGGCATGCTTGCCGGCAGCACGGGTCCTCCTGCCGACATCGGCGACCGTTTCCATCATCGCCTCGAGCGTCGAATTGATCGTCTCGCCCTTGGTCCAGGCTATGGAGAAATCGCCAGGCCCAAGGAAAATGCCGTCGATGCCAGGCGTATCCAGGATGCCGTCGAGCACGGCAACCGCCGCGTGCGTCTCGACCATGGCGAAGGAGACGGTACGGGCGTTGCTCTCCTTCAGCCATTTGACCGAATCCTTGCTGCCGTGACGGGGTGCCGCGAAGGTCGGACCCCAGGAGCGCTCGCCCAGCGGCGGATACTTCATCGCGGCGGCAAAGCGCCTGGCATCCTCGACCGAATTGACCATCGGCGCGATGACTGCCTCGGCGCCGAAGTCGAGTGCGCGGCTCGCCATGTCGAAGCGGCCAACCGGGACGCGGACGAGCGAATGCTTGCCGGCCCGCAGCACGGGCGCGATCGAGCGCAGCACGCTGTCTTCATTGTGGCCGCCATGCTGCATGTCGAGGGTAACGGCATCGAAACCCTGCCCGGCAAGGATTTCGACAGTCAATGCGTCCGGCACGCCAGACCAGGCGGTGATGATGGTCTCGTTGGCGTGCAGTCTCTCGGCAAGCGACATTCTTCTCTCCTCAGGTCGTAGCCATTTCAACCGGAAGCTGGCGTCGGCGCAAACAAAAACCGCCCGGAATGCGGGCGGTTCGTTGGTCCAGGCAGCCGAAACCAGCCGCCCGGTATCCAGAAATGGGGCTGGATCAGGTGTTCTTGATCTGGTCGATCGCCTGCGCCATCAGCTCGTCCATGGTACGGCGGATCTGGTGGTCGGATTGGTCGACGCCGGCAGCGTCGAAATCGGCGCGGATCTTGCGGAAAACGTCATGGTCGCCGGCTTCCTCGATGTCGGAAACCACGACTTCCTTGGCATAAGCGTCGGCATCGGCGCCCGACTTGCCGAGCTTTTCGGCAGCCCAGAGGCCGAGGGCCTTGTTGCGCCGCGCATTTGCCTTGAAGCGCAGCTCTTCGTCGAAGACGAACTTGCGCTCAAAACCTTCTTCGCGGTCCTTCATGTTGCTCATGGCAATCCTCCAAGGCGTGGGAAATCGATTCGACTTCCGGTGCATATGATATCGACTTCCTCAAACCAAAAGCCCGCCGCCCGGTCAATATCTCTCTTTTGCACCATTTGCATGTGCGGTGCGGCATTTCCGCAGCAAAAGGCGTTGATTGGCGGGAAATGATGATTGAGCAATTGGCCCGATTAAGATAGAGACCGGCCTTGAAACCCACAGCCGCCGCGGCTTTGCGGCGTGAGAAAGGGACCGGTAACTTGCCGTCCACCCTTCCAACCAGAGAATCATTCAAATGAAGAATCGCCGCCGCATCTACGAAGGCAAGGCCAAGATCCTTTATGAAGGCCCCGAGCCGGGCACCCTGATCCAGTTCTTCAAGGACGACGCCACCGCCTTCAACAAGAAGAAGCATGAAGTCGTCGACGGCAAGGGCGTGCTCAACAACCGCATTTCCGAGCACATCTTCAACCATCTGAACCGCATGGGCATTCCGACCCACTTCATCCGCCGCCTCAACATGCGCGAGCAGCTGATCAAGGAAGTCGAGATCATCCCGCTTGAGGTCGTTGTCCGCAACGTCGCAGCCGGCTCGCTGGCCAAGCGCCTCGGTATCGAGGAAGGCACCGTGCTGCCGCGCTCGATCATCGAGTTCTACTACAAGGCCGACGCGCTCGACGATCCGATGGTCTCGGAAGAACACGTCACCGCCTTTGGCTGGGCGAGCCCGCAGGAAATCGACGACATCATGGCGCTGGCCATCCGCGTCAACGACTTCCTCTCCGGCCTGTTCATGGGCGTCGGCATCCAGCTCGTCGACTTCAAGATCGAATGTGGCCGCCTGTTCGAAGGCGACATGATGCGCATCGTGGTCGCCGACGAGATTTCGCCCGACAGCTGCCGCCTGTGGGACGTCGCCACCCAGGACAAGCTCGACAAGGACCGCTTCCGCCGCGACATGGGCGGGCTGGTCGAGGCCTACCAGGAAGTGGCGCGCCGTCTCGGCATCATGAACGAGAACGAGACGCCCCGCCCGACCGGGCCGGTCCTCGTCAAGCACTGACAAAATCCAAGCACGGGCGCGAGTAACTTCGCGCCCGACTGTTTTCCAATTCTGCTCCGGAGTGAAATGCCCGTGATCAAGGCCCGCGTCACCGTCACCCTCAAGAACGGCGTGCTCGACCCCCAAGGCAAGGCAATCGAACATGCGCTCGACGGCCTCGGCTTCGGCGGCGTCGGCTCGGTGCGCCAGGGCAAGGTCTTCGACGTCGAAATCGAAGGCGCCGACAAGGCCAAGGCGGAAGCCGACCTCAACGCCATGTGCGAGAAGCTTCTGGCGAATACGGTGATCGAGAATTACGCAGTGGAGATTGCCTGACGTGAAATCAGCAGTCGTTCTCCTCCCCGGCCTCAACCGCGACCGCGACATGATCGCGGCGCTGACCAAGATTTCGGGCAAGGCGCCCGTCACCGTCTGGCAGACCGACACGGAAATCCCCGATGTCGACCTGATTGCCATTCCCGGTGGCTTCTCCTTCGGCGACTACCTGCGTTGCGGCGCGATCGCCGCCCGCATGCCGGTGATGCGTGCGGTGGCCGAGAAGGCCGCCAAGGGGGTGCAGGTCGTCGGCGTCTGCAACGGCTTCCAGATCCTCGTCGAAGCCGGCCTGCTGCCCGGCGCCTTGATGCGCAACGCCTCGCTGAAGTTCGTCTGTCGCGAAGTGAAGCTCGAGATCGCCAACGCCAACACCGCCTTCACCCGCAACTACACTGCCGGCCAGATCATCCGTTGCCCGGTGGCGCATCACGACGGCAACTATTTTGCCGATCCCGAGACGTTGGCGCGCATCGAGGGCGAAGGCCAGGTCGTGGTCCGCTACGCCGAGGGCACCAACCCGAATGGCTCGATCAACGACATTGCCGGCATCATCAACGACAAGGGCAATGTGCTTGGCCTGATGCCGCACCCGGAAAATCTGATCGAGGCAGCGCATGGCGGCAATGACGGCCGCGCGCTGTTCGAGAGCGCACTCGGGCTGCCCAAGGCAGCCTGAGCCAACCTCCTCCCTCACCATCTGAAAAAAGGCGGACATCGGCGCATGAAGTCTCTGCGGATTCTGGCGGCAACGGCCGCAGTCATCGGCCTCGCCGCCTGCAATTCCGACCCGAAGACGCCGCCTCCGTCGCCGTCCGGCAAGAGCGCATCGCTGCGTTCGATGGAACAGGTGGCGATTGCTGCCCACAAATGCTGGTTCGCCAGCAAGGACCCGGCCTTCAAGAAGTACCAGATGGCCAACGAGCTCAACAATTTCGGCGGCACGCCGCGGTTCCTGCTTGTTCCCGCCAAGCAGTATGGCGCGCGCCCACTGCTTGTCGTGCAGGCGCAAGGCAATTCGAGCCAGGTCCAGGTGTTCGGTCCGCTGATGAGCGAAGCGCTCGGCGCCCGCATCGGCTCTGATATCAATCGCTGGCGCAGCGGCGACGCATCCTGCGGCGCGGCCGCCTGATCACTCCGGACTGACAACTCGCCGTTTGCCCGCCTCTTGTGCCTTCGGGGCAAAAGAGGTGGAGGCACCAGGGGCGCGCCTCCACCTAAACCGAACCGTCCGTGGGTCGTGACGGCTCGCGACCATGGGAGTGGTCAATCGTAGAAGGGGCGCAGCCCTTCGCGATAAGCGTCGCAGCGTGAAATTCCGATATCGGCGAGCTGGTCGTCGGTCAGCTCCAACAGTGCCAGCCTGGTGCGCCGCCGCTCCATGCAAAATGCCAGCCAGCGCACGAAGCCGCGAAGCCCGCCACGCTTCCTGTGCGGAGATGCAGCCGTGGCAACTCCACCAATTGCATCAATTGTACTCATATCCATTGTCCGCATTGTGTCTATTGGTAACGATTGATCCTATGAATTGACTCACGGACGATAGCAATTTAGGAATTGTCACCATGACAATTTGGCTTCCAAACCTTACATCAGGCTCCGGCCCGCTCTATCTCAGGTTGGCCGAGCGTATCGAGAACGACATCGACAACGGCATACTCGCCTCCGGTGCCAAGCTGCCGCCGCAGCGTGACCTGGCCTACGACATCGGCGTGACCATCGGCACGGTCGGTCGCGCCTATGCGCTGCTGCGCGAACGCGGACTGGTGAGCGGCGAGGTCGGCCGCGGCACCTATGTGTTGGAACGCAACGGCATCCAGCCATCCATCATCGAGCCGACTCCCCTGCCCCATGAAGGATCGCGGTCGGTGGAGGCGCCAGCGGGCAAGCTGCATTTCGACAGCACGGCTGCGCCCAATGTCGGGCAGAACAGTGCAATCGAGACAATCACCTCGGCGATCTGCCGCGATTATCCCGACGACGTTGCGAGTTACGCCCGGAACTTCCCCGAGCACTGGTTCAGGGCCGGCAGCGCCTGGCTGTCGCGCAACGGCTTTGCCCCCTCGCCCGACACGATTGTGCCGACGCTTGGCGCGCATGCGGCGATCGTTTCGATCATCGCAGCGGTGACGCAACCCGGCGATTTCATCGTGTTCGAGCACCTGACCTATACGCAGGTGGCGCGCAGCGCCGGACTGATCGGGCGGCGCATGGCGCTTGTCCGGTCAGACCCCCATGGCATCGACCCCGACGATTTCGAGGCCGTCTGCGCACAGAAGCATCCGAAGGTGGCCTTCCTGATGCCGACTGGGCAGAATCCGACCGGCGCGACCATGCCGGCCGAGCGGCGCGCCGCAATCGCCGAAGTCGCGCGCAGGTACAATGTCCTGCTGATCGAGGACGACCTGTATGGCGCCTTGACCGACGACCGTACCCCGCTGCTGGCGGAATTTGCACCGGAGCGGGTCTTCGTGGTCGGCGGCCTGTCGAAATCGGTCGCCGCCGGCGTACGCGGCGGCTGGCTCTCCTGCCCGGCGCATTTCCGACACAGCATCCGCGTCGCCCACAAGATGGTCACCGGCGGCATGCCCTTCCTGCTGGCTGAACTGTGCGCGCAACTGGTGCTATCAGGCGAGGCCGCGGCCATTCGCGCCCGCTCGATCGCCGAGATCAATGCGCGTCTCGACATCGTGCGCAAGACACTCGCAGGAGGCGACTTCAACATCGCCGCCAACATCCCCTTCGTCTGGCTTGCCCTGCCGGAGCCCTGGAACTCCGGGACATTCAAGAATGCCGCCTATGGCCAGGGCGTGCTGGTCGATGACGAGGACGAGTTCAAGGCCGGGCGCTCCGACCAGGTTTTCCATCGTGTCCGGATCGGCATTTCGGCGCCGCGCTCACGCGCCGAGGTCGAAGGCGGGCTGATCAAGCTGCGCCGCCTGCTCGACGAGGGTGACGCCGGCTACGACAGCTTCGGCTGAAAGCCGGCAGATCTCAGGCAGATGGCCGTTTCCGTGCCATAAAGGGTGACTTTCTGGCCTTTGGCGGTATATCCCAGCGCAATCATGCGCTATGGAGCCACCAACGCCTCCCCCAACGGATTCTGCGATCTACGATGACCATTCAGAATGACGTGAAGATCACCGGCGAGCTCATCGCCGCGCACGGGCTCAAGCCGGACGAATACCAGCGTATCCTCGACCTTGTCGGACGCGAGCCGAGCTTTACCGAACTCGGCATCTTCTCGGCGATGTGGAACGAGCACTGCTCCTACAAGTCGTCGAAGAAGTGGCTGCGCACGCTGCCGACCAAGGGTGATGTCGTCATCCAGGGCCCTGGCGAGAACGCCGGTGTCGTCGATATCGGCGACGGCGACTGCGTGGTCTTCAAGATGGAGAGCCACAACCACCCTTCCTATATCGAGCCTTACCAGGGGGCTGCGACCGGCGTCGGCGGCATCCTGCGCGACGTCTTCACGATGGGCGCCCGCCCCGTCGCCTCGATGAACGCCCTGCGCTTCGGTGCGCCCGACCACCCCAAGACCCGCCACCTGGTGTCGGGCGTGGTTGCCGGCGTCGGCGGCTATGGCAATGCCTTCGGCGTGCCGACCGTCGGCGGTGAAGTCAATTTCGACGCCCGCTACAATGGCAACATCCTGGTCAACGCCTTCGCCGCCGGCCTCGCCAAGACCGATGGCATCTTCCTGTCGCAGGCCAAGGGCGTCGGCTTGCCGGTCGTCTATCTCGGCGCCAAGACCGGTCGTGATGGCGTCGGCGGCGCGACCATGGCGTCGGCCGAGTTCGACGACAAGATCGACGAGAAGCGCCCGACCGTTCAGGTCGGTGATCCGTTCACCGAAAAATGCCTGCTTGAAGCCTGCCTTGAGCTCATGGCTTCGGGCGCAGTCATCGCCATCCAGGACATGGGTGCTGCCGGGCTGACCTGCTCGGCCGTCGAAATGGGCGCCAAGGGCGACCTCGGCATCGAACTCGACCTCGACAAAGTGCCGGTCCGCGAAGAGCGCATGAGCGCCTATGAGATGATGCTGTCGGAAAGCCAGGAGCGCATGCTCATGGTGCTGCGCCCCGAGAAGGAGAAGGAAGCCGAGGCGATCTTCGTCAAGTGGGGCCTCGACTTCGCGATCGTCGGCAAGACCACCGACGACCTGCGCTTCCGCGTCATCCACGGGGGTGTCGAGGTTGCCAATCTGCCGATCAAGGAACTCGGCGACGAGGCACCCGAATATGACCGCCCGTGGGTCGAGCCGGCCAAGCGCACGGCGCTCGCTGCCGACGACGTACCGCAGGCCGATGTCGCCGACGCCCTGCTCAAGATGCTCGGTGGTCCCGACCTGTCGTCGCGCCGGTGGGTCTACGAGCAGTATGACACGATGATCCAGGGCAACACGCTGCAGCGCCCCGGCGGCGATGCCGGCGTCGTCCGCGTCGAAGGCCACGAGACCAAGGCACTGGCGTTTTCGTCCGACGTGACGCCGCGCTACTGCGAGGCCGATCCCTATGAGGGTGGCAAGCAGGCGGTGGCCGAATGCTGGCGTAATCTGACCGCGACCGGCGCACTGCCGCTCGCCGCCACCGACAACCTCAATTTCGGCAATCCCGAGCGCCCCGAGATCATGGGGCAGTTCGTGCGTGCCGTGACCGGCATCGGCGATGCCTGCCGCGCGCTTGGCTTCCCGATCGTTTCGGGCAACGTGTCGCTCTACAACGAGACCAACGGCCAGGGCATCCTGCCCACGCCGACAATCGGCGGCGTCGGCCTGATCGATGACTGGTCGAAGATGGCCAAGGCCTGCTTTGCCAAGGAGGACGAGGTGATCCTGCTGGTCGGCGGCCCGGCCCAGTGGGGCAGCCACCTCGCCCAGTCGATCTACATGCGCGACGTTCACGGCCGCACCGACGGCCCGCCGCCGGCGGTCGACCTCGAGCACGAGAAGAAGGTCGGCGACTTCGTCCGCAAGCTGATCCGCAGCGGCACGGCCACTGCCGTACACGACCTGTCGGATGGCGGTCTCGCCGTGGCTCTCGCCGAAATGGCGATGACCTCCGGCATCGGTGCCACTGTTCCGGGCCTCAGCGGCACCGACCCGATCCCGGTGTTCTTCGGCGAGGATCAGGGCCGCTATCTGGTCACCGTCAAGCTTGACCCCAAGTCGGCTGAGATGCAGGAATTGTGGAACGAAGCCAAGGCGCTCGGCATCCACGCCCCGTGGATCGGAACGACCGGCGGCAAGGAACTGAAGCTGGGCGAGGCACGGGCCGTGGCGATCGACGAGTTGACCACGGCTCACGAATCCTGGTTCCCTCGCTTCATGGACAACTGAGCGGGAACGACAACATGGCAATGGACGCACACGACATCGAGCGGATGATCAAGGACGGCATTCCGGATGCCCGGGTGACCATCCGCGATCTCGCCGGCGATGGCGACCACTACGCCGCCGAGGTCGTCTCGGAAAGCTTCCGCGGCAAAACCCGCGTGCAGCAGCACCAGATGGTCTACGACGCGCTGAAGGGCAACATGGGCGGCGTGCTGCACGCACTCGCCCTGCAGACCAGCATTCCCGAATAAGGGTCTACGCTCCCATGACGCGGCGCCCGGATGACAATCACATAGGGCGCCGCGCCTACTCGACTTTTGCCGAGCGCTACGACGCGGCAGCCCCCACCAAGCCCCACAACGCACTGTACGAGCGGCCGGCTTCGCTGGCCCTGCTTGGCGATGTCGCCGGGCTCGACGTTGTCGATGCCGGCTGCGGCTCGGGCATCTGCTCGGAAAAGCTGGCGCGCGGCGGCGCCCGCGTCAGGGGCTTCGACATCACGCCTGAAATGCTGGAACTGGCGCGCAAGCGCTGTGCCGGTCTAGACGTCGCTTTCCACCAAGGCGATCTGGCCAATCCGCTGGATTGGCTGGCGAGTGGCAGCACCGACGCGATCCTGTGTTCGCTGGCGCTCGACTATGTCGAGGACCTCCACCCGGTTTTCGCCGAGTTCCATCGCATCACGCGGCCGGTAGGCCGGTTGGTCTTCTCGATGGGCCACCCGATGCGTGACTGGGCCGATCCCCGCGCACGCGGCGACGCCGACTACTTCACGACCAACCGCTGGGGCCTGTCCTGGAGCGGCTTTGGCGAGCCCAGACCATATGTCGAATCCTACCGGCGGCCGCTGCAGGACATACTGAACGGGCTGAGCGATGCCGGCTGGCGCCTCGACCGCTTTGTCGAGCCGTTGCCGGTGGCCGAGATGGCGGTCGTCGACCCCGAGCATTTTGCCGAACTCAGCCATTCGCCCGGGTTCATCTGCATTCGGGCGATCAAGTAGACCAGAAGGCAGAAGCTCTCGACATCGATTGCCCGATCTTTTATCGGGGAAAATCCACAGAACAGGAAATCGCCGCTCATGTCATTGATCAACGACCTGGTCCAAGGCGTCGTCGACGGTGTGCTGAAGGACATTCTGAAGAAGCCGTCGAGCACGTCGAAGCGAACGCGCCGCCGCAAGCGGACGACGTCGACGACGAGTTCGGCCACGCTGCGCCAGATCGAGAAGCTTTTGAGGCCAGCCAAGAAGCAGACCAGCCGCAAGCGCACGGTACGCTCGCGCTCGAAGGCGCGTCGCAGCAGCTGACTGACGCCGCAACGCAGGTGCTGCACGGCAAAAAGGTCACATTTCCGGATTTCGGGTCGACCCGATGCTTGGAATGCTCGACTGTTGCAACCACATAGTGGCAGATGCTAGCAGTCTAACGAACATTGCCGGTCCGCCGGCCAGATCTGAGGTTTAGGGCGCCATGAGCGGAATCAACGAATACATCGATAGCGAAGTGAAGAGTCAGGATGTCGTGGTTTTCATGAAGGGCACGCCCGGCTTTCCGCAGTGCGGCTTTTCCGGCCAGGTCGTCCAGATCCTCGATTACCTCGGGGTCGACTACAAGGGCGTCAACGTCCTGACCTCGAACGAGCTTCGCCAAGGCATCAAGGATTATTCCAATTGGCCGACCATCCCACAGCTCTACGTCAAGGGTGAGTTCGTCGGCGGTTGCGACATTATCCGCGAGATGTTCCAGGCCGGCGAATTGCAGTCGTTCCTGGAAGAGAAGGGCGTGAGCGTCAAGGGCGCCGCCTGACCTGAGAATTACCGGCTCCGGCCTGTTCCGGGGTCCCGTTTGTGGCAAATGCGCCGGCTTGCCCGGCGCATTTCCGTTTGAATTGGATTCCGAATGGAACAGAAAGCCTCCCCGAGCGTCCGTCAGGACGCATTCCCGATTCCGCGTTGGGAATTCATCGCGCTGGCCGCCGCTTTGATGGCCGTCAACGCGCTCGCCGTCGACATCATGCTGCCGGCGCTGCAGCAGATCGGCGCTGCCCTCAATGTCGAGAGCGAGAACCACCGCCAGTATGTGATTACCGCCTATTTCGCCGGCCTCGCGCTGGCGTTGCTTGCCTATGGCCCGATCTCCGACCAGTTCGGCCGGCGCAAGCCGCTGCTGGTCGGCCTCGGCATCTATGTGCTCGCGGCCTTCGCTGCGGCTTTTGCACCGAGCTTCGAAACGTTGCTGTTGCTGCGCTTCGTCCAGGGGATCGGCGCTGCTTCGACGCGCGTCATTGCGGTGTCGGTGGTGCGCGACCGCTTCGGCGGCCGGCAGATGGCCGAGATCATGTCGTTGATCTTCATGGTGTTCATGGTCGTGCCGGTCGTGGCGCCCGCGATGGGACAGATCGTCATGCTGTTTTCGGAATGGCACATGATTTTCATCGTCATGGCGGTGTCGGCGCTGGCGATCACGCTATGGGCGGCAATCCGCCTGCCCGAGACGATGCATCCCGAGGACCGGCGGCCGCTGTCGGTGCTGTCGATCGCCAGGGGCTTCCGCACCGTGCTGACCACGCGGATGTCGCTGTGGTACACGCTAGCCTCGATGACGATCTTCGGCGCGCTGTTCGGCTTCATCAACTCGGCGCAGCAGGTCTATGTCGGCCTCTACGGGCTCGGCGTGTGGTTCCCGGCAGTGTTTGCGGCCATCGCCGGCATGATGTCGGTGTCGTCGTTCCTGAATTCGCGCCTGGTCGTCAAGTTCGGCATGCGCAAGCTGTCGCACGGCGCCCTGATCGGCTTCCTGCTGGTGAGTGCGATCTGGCTCGTCTGGTCGCTGACCGGGCCGGTGCCGTTTCCAGCCTTCATCGTGCTGTTTGCTCTGGCGATGTTCCAGTTCGGCTGGATCGGCTCGAACTTCAACTCGATCTCGATGGAGCCGCTCGGCCATATCGCCGGTACGGCATCCTCGGTGCAGGGTTTCATGCAGACCCTGGGCGGCGGCATGATCGGTGCGGCCATCGGCCAGTCCTTCGATGGCACGACGGTGCCGCTGGCGATCGGTTTCTGCGGTGTGGCCTCGATTGGCCTGGTGATGGTGCTGATTGCCGAGAAGGGCAAGCTGTTCCGCGGCCACCACGATCCCAAGCCGGCCCCTGCCGAGATCCACTAACAAGAGCGTCGGCGACGTACAGCCTCTGAAACAGAACAGCCCGAAACCTCAAGGTTTCGGGCTGTTCGTTTTGGTGACCCTGTCGACCTCAGCCAGCCATCAGGCTGGTGAAATCGAACAGCTTGCGATCGAGCAGATGCGACGGTCGAGTGTTGGACAGCGCCCGCAGCATGGTGTCCTTGCGGCCCGGCATGCGCTTTTCAATATCGTCCAGCATCGCCTTCATGGCGTTGCGCTGCAGGCCTTCCTGACTACCGCAGAGGTCGCAGGGGATGATCGGAAACTTCATGCCCTCGGCGAATTTGGCCATGTCGGCCTCGGCGCAGAAGGCCAACGGCCTCAGCACCATGACGTCGCCCTCGTCATTGAGAAGCTTCGGCGGCATGGCGGCAAGGCGGCCGCCATGGAACAGGTTCATGAAGAAGGTCTCGAGGATGTCCTCGCGATGATGGCCGAGCACCAGCGATGAACAACCCTCCTCACGCGCGATGCGGTAGAGGTGCCCTCGCCTGAGCCGCGAGCACAGCGAACAATAGGTGCTGCCCTCCGGCAGCTTCTCGGTGACGACGGAATAGGTGTCGCGGTACTCGATGCGATGCGCGATGCCATTGGCATTGAGATAATCGGGCAGCACGTTCTTGGGGAAGTTCGGCTGGCCCTGGTCGAGATTGCAGGCGAGCAGCTCTACCGGCAGCAGGCCGCGCCATTTGAGATCCATCAGGACCGCGAGCAGGCCATATGAATCCTTGCCGCCCGACAGCGCCACCAGCCAACGCTCGCCTGGCCTGGCCATGGCGTAGTCTTCGATGGCCTGGCGCGTCTGGCGCAGCAGGCGCTTGCGCAGCTTGTTGAACTCAACCGAGGACGGGGCGTCGCGATAGAGCGGGAATGCGCCCTCCGCAGACTCGGCCAGCGCGTCCTGTTCGTGAATGCCCATCGGTCTGGTCCTTCAATCCACGGCGCGCAGATGCGGGACAGCGCTGCCGCCAGCGGTATTCCGCAATTCTGGGCGTCGCGCAAGACATGCGCCCCAAACGAAAAGAGCGGCCGTTGCCGGCCGCCCTTTGAAATTCGATGCTACCCCGGCGCATCGCCAAGATGCGCCCAAGGCCGCGAGATTGAACGCGGCGCGAAGCACCGCGCTCTGGGGATCAGCGCGAATAGAATTCGACGACGAGGTTCGGTTCCATCTGCACTGCGTACGGAACGTCCGACAGGCCGGGAACGCGAGCGAAGGTCGCAACCATCTTGTTGTGATCGACTTCGATGTAGTCCGGAACGTCGCGCTCGGCGAGGCCAACGGCCTCAAGCACGATGACCAGCTGCTTCGACTTCTCGCGGACTTCGATCACATCGCCAGCCTTGCAGCGGTAGGACGAGATGTTGGTGCGCTTGCCGTTGACGTTGACGTGGCCGTGGTTGACGAACTGACGGGCCGCGAAAATGGTCGGCACGAACTTGGCGCGGTAGACGACCGCATCCAGACGCGACTCGAGCAGGCCGATCAGGTTCTCGGAGGTGTCGCCCTTGCGGCGGTTTGCCTCTTCATAGGTCTTGCGGAACTGCTTTTCCGAAACGTCGCCGTAGTGACCCTTCAGCTTCTGCTTGGCGCGCAGCTGCAGACCGAAGTCCGAGAGCTTGCCCTTGCGACGCTGGCCGTGCTGACCGGGGCCGTATTCACGCTTGTTGACCGGGGACTTCGGGCGGCCCCAGATGTTCTCACCAAGACGGCGATCGATTTTGTATTTCGCGGATTCGCGCTTGCTCATCGCATTCCCTTTCAGAACGATACACCCGAAACCTCGTGTTTCGAGTGAAGGAAACGCGCCCTCCTCTGGCCCCCGTTTTCGGAGCCTGACAGGATCTTCCACGCACGCATTGCGGAAAGGTCCACGGGACACGTCAAATGAAACACCGGGCGTTTCGGCCCGGCGTTGGCGGGTAACTAGGCGAAACCGGGTGCAATGTCAACGCTTCGCAGGGAGCCGGCTCACGTCGCATCGTGGAAGATGATGCCGAGGGTGAAGCGCTCGCCGGAGCGGATGCGGCTGACGCCGTGGCGCATCTTTACCCGGTAATCGCCGCGTGAACCAGCCTTTGGCCGGTCGTTGACGGCGAACAGCGCCCCATGGCCGATGCCGAGCGGAACCACCTCGGCGCGCGACTGCATGCGCGGACGCTGCTCGGTCATGACGAACTCGCCGCCAGCAAATTCGGATCGGGGCTCGGAGAGCAGAATCACCAGCTGGACCGGAAAGAGGTGCTCGCCATAGACGTCCTGATGCAGGCAGTTGTAGTCGCCGGCGCCGTATTTCAAGAGAAGCGGCGTCGGCCTGGTCTGCCCGTCGGCGTGGCATTCGGCAAGGAAGGCGATGAGTTCGGACGGATAACGCCTGTCGAACCCCATGCGTTCGCTCCAGCCGGTGGCGAAGGGCGCAAGGCGCTTATAGAAGGCGTGGCGAAGGCCAGATATGACCTGGGGAAGCGGGTTGGCGAAGTATTTGTACTCTCCCGAACCAAATCCGTGACGCTGCATGACGATGCGGCTGCGGAAATGCGCGTCGCAATCATAGAGCTCGCGCAACGCGATGCAGGTCTGGCGATCGAGCAGCGGGCCGGTCGGCGCGACACCGAACTCATCGAGCTCACTGAGGATTCGCGGCCAGTCCAGGCTCGAAACGATGGTGTCTGCATTCATAACGGCACTCCATAACGATAGGAGGCAGACGCTATGCCCTCAGGTTGGAGGCCGCATTCCGATTCCTGCGCGGCAACGATCAGGCGTCGAGATCGAACGCCTCCCGCGCCTGGCGCATGCGGTCGCGATTGCTCGCAGCCCAGTTGCCGAGTGATGCGATCGGCACGGCGATCGACTGACCGAGTTCGGTCAGTCCATACTCGACCTCCGGCGGCGTTGTCGGCCGCACGGTGCGGGTGACCAGCCCGTCCCGCTCCAGGGAGCGCAAGGTGACCGTCAGCATGCGTTGCGAAATGCCTTCGATCGAGCGCTTCAGCGCGTTGAAGCGCACTGGTTGCGCCTGGAGGTTGATGATGACGAGAATGCTCCAGGTGTCGCCGACACGGTCGAGCACCTCGCGAATGGGGCATGTGTCGCGACCATCGGTATTGAAGCCTGGTGTGGTGTGCAGCAGCGGCCCCGCGGTTGCGGGTCTTGTCGAGGCGTTCATGTGGTTCCTCTGACGTAACCTGGGCACGAAATCATGCGTTCTTTTCGCGTCCTTAGGTTCGATCTATATAGTTATCGTTGGTAACCTGATTACAGATCATACCTGCTTTCTGCTGAAATAGCAAAGCAGGGCGAACATGGAGAAGATCATGAAACTCGCTCTCATCGGTGCATCCGGCTTCGTCGGCAATGCGGTGCTCAAGGAAGCTGCCTCGCGCGGCCACAA
This sequence comes from Aminobacter aminovorans, assembly GCF_900445235.1. Classification (NCBI taxonomy): domain Bacteria; kingdom Pseudomonadati; phylum Pseudomonadota; class Alphaproteobacteria; order Hyphomicrobiales; family Phyllobacteriaceae; genus Aminobacter; species Aminobacter aminovorans. The sequence continues at coordinate 3,623,194 of NZ_UFSM01000001.1, forward strand.
GGTAACGGCCATCGTACGCACCCCGTCCAAGGTCGCAGCTATCGACGGCGTCACTGCTGTGAACGCCGACGTCAACGATATCGAGGCACTGAAGGCCGCGATCTCAGGCAGCGACGTCGTCGTCTCCGCCTTCAACGGCGGCTGGGGCGATCCTGACATTTACGCCAAGCACCTCGCCGGCTCAAAGGCGATCGTTGCGGCCGCCAAGGCCGCCGGCAAGCGCGTCATCGTCGTCGGCGGCGCCGGCAGCCTCGAAATCGACGGCAAGCAACTCGTCGACGGCCCGCATTTCCCCGAAGCCTACAAGGATGGCGCGCGCGCCGCGCGCGATGCACTCGCGGCCCTGCGCAGCGAGACCGGTCTGGAATGGTCGTTCCTGTCGCCGGCGATCATGATGGCGCCAGGCGAACGCACCGGCCAGTTCCGCACCGGCGGCGACCAGCCGGTGTTCGATGCCAAAGGCGAAAGCCACATCTCGGTGGAAGACCTGGCCGTCGCCATCGTGAACGAAGCCGAAGCGCCCCAGCATACGGGCAAGCGCTTCACCGTAGGCTACTGACCGGCACGCCGGGGCTCAGTGCCCCCAAGGCTCGGTGCCCAAAGGCTCAGTGGCTTGTCTTGTGCTCCGGCAGCCCCTTGTGGCTGGTCTCGGCGAACTCTTCGAGCTCCTTTTCGGTCATCGATTCGTACATTTCCTTCGATGCGCCGACGAGTTCGCTCTTCTTGATCTCGCCGCGCTTGGCGGCAAGGGCTGCTCCAGCGGCTTTCTGCTGGGCTTTGGATACGGCTGGCATGGCGTTTCTCCTTAGCTCTGGGCCTTTGGACCTCTCGGCTTTGGAAAACGCCTGCCGGGCCGTCATGTTCCTTCGACTGTCAGTCCAAAGCCCTGCATCAATCGGCGCGTGGCAAAATCGGTGCGCTTCGAGGTGAAGACGGCGATGTCGCGGCCGGCGTCGTCGCGCCACTCGCGCAAACCGTCGAGCAATGACAGCGCGCGGCGCGCGATAGCCTCGGCGGGATCGATCCAGTCGACCGGCCAGGGTGCTGTCTTGCGCATTCGGTTGACCAGGAATGGGTAATGCGTGCAGGCGAGCACGACGATGTCGGTGCGCCGGCCGTCCTGCTCGATGAAGCAAGGTGCGATCTCGTCCTTGACCGCCTGCTCGTCGACGAAGCCGTCGCGCATGTAGATTTCGGCCATTTGCGCCAGCCTGTCGCTGCCGACCAGCCGGACATGGCATTTGGTCGCCCACTGGGTGATCAGGTCGCGTGTGTATTGCCGCTTGACCGTACCTGGCGTCGCCAGCACCGACACCAGCCCCGAGCGCGTGCGCTCTGCAGCCGGCTTGACCGCCGGCACGGTGCCGACGAAGGGATGGCCGGGAAAAGCCTGACGCAACGCATCGATCACAAGCGTCGATGCCGTATTGCACGGAATGACCGAGATTTCGGGATCGAAGCGCTCGAGCAGGCGGCCGAACAGATCGAGGATGCGCGCCTTCAGCGCCGGCTCTTCCCAGGCACCGTAGGGAAATGCCGCATCGTCGGCGACGTAGACGAAGCGACGCTCGGGCATCAGTACGCGCGCCTCGCGCAGCACGGTCAGGCCGCCAATGCCCGAATCGAACATCAGGATCGGGCGGTCAGTCATTGTCGAGCCCCCTGCCGCCGACCGGCGGCGTGTCGTCCTCATCGCTGCCTGCACTGCCGGAATGGGCAGCGTGGTCGACTTTCGCCTTGCGATCGGGGTAGCCGGCGCCTCGCGGCTCCTTGGGCGAGAAATAGTCGAGCGAGGCAACGACGCCGCGCAGAACCTTGAGCTCCGGCGCGAAGAAGCCAGGCCGCGTCAGCACCGAGCGCAGATTGTCGACCATCTTGGGTTTCTTGGCCGCCGGGCGGAAATAACCGCGCGCGTCGAGCGCTGCTTCAAGATGATTGAACAGGCCGTGCAGCTGATCCTTGGTTGCCGGCGCCATTTCAGGGCCTGAGAAATTGGTCTGGGTCTCGTCTTCCAGGCCCGACTTCATCCACTCATAGGACATCAACAGCACCGCTTGGGCGATGTTGAGCGAGGCGAACCTGGGATCGACGGGGAAGGTGACGATCTCGTCGGCAAGGCTCACCTCCTCGTTGTAGAGGCCGAAACGCTCGCGTCCGAACAAAATGCCGGTGCGAAGCCCTGATGCAGCGCGGCCACGCAGCATGCGGCCGGCTTCGACAGGGCCACGCACTTCCTTGAAACCGTCCCGTTCGCGCGCAGTGGTGGCGAAGACGAAATTCAGATCAGTCACGGCGGATGCGAGGTCGGGGAAAACCACGACGCCGTCGATGACGTGATCGGCGTTGCTGGCGGCGGAACGCGCCTTCTCGTTCGGCCAGCCGTCGCGTGGATTGACCAGGCGCAGTTCACCGAGGCCGAAATTGGCCATTGCGCGCGCCACCATGCCGATGTTCTCGCCGAGCTGCGGCTCGACGAGGATGATCACTGGGGCCGCAGTTTGCATGGGGTTTTCTGACATCGTTGCGATTGAACCGAGAATTGCGCCTTTTGCGCGTCCCTGACATATTCGCGCGCGAAAATGAAGTTCCGGTAAGAGCCAGCCATGGCGGACGATCTCGCAGAGCAGATCCGGGCCTTTGTCGGCGACGATCCCAATGTCGGCGAAATCCGCATGTTCGGCGGCACCTGCTTCACGCTCAACGGCAACATGATGGTCGGGACACTGAAGAATGGCGCCTTGCTCGTGCGCGTCGGCGAGACCCAGGAGCCGTCAGCCCTCGCTTTGCCAGGCGCGAGGCGGATGGATTTCACTGGCCGCGAGATGAAAGGTTTCATCATGGTTGCAGCGGATAAGCTCGACGACAGGACGATCGAGGGCTGGATCGCCATGGCTTCGCGCTTCGTCGGGCCGATGCCGCCGAAGACGGCCACAGCCAGGCGGAAATGACCTGTGGCAGCCGCGACGGCCGGTGTCGCAGCCACGCATTTCATACAATGTCAGCGGACAGGCCGAAGGTCGCAATCGCAATCATTTGCGCCACCCGGTTCGCTTTGGTATAGGGGCCGCACTCCCAATCGTGAACCCTCCGGGACCGGCTGGTTCCAGGCAAAAAGAGGCAATTTCCTATGGCGAAGATCAAGGTGGCCAAGCCCGTCGTCGAACTCGACGGCGACGAGATGACCCGCATCATCTGGCAGTTCATCAAGGACAAGCTGATCCACCCCTATCTCGACATCGACCTCGAATATTACGACCTCGGCATCGAACACCGCGACGCCACCAACGACCAGGTGACGATCGACGCCGCCAACGCCATCAACAAGCACGGCGTCGGCGTCAAGTGCGCCACCATCACGCCCGACGAGCAGCGCGTCGAGGAGTTCAAGCTCAAGAAGATGTGGAAGTCGCCCAACGGCACGATCCGCAACATCCTCGGCGGCACCATCTTCCGCGAGCCGATCATCATGAAGAACGTGCCGCGCCTGGTTCCGGGCTGGACCAAGCCGATCATCGTCGGCCGTCATGCCTTCGGCGACCAGTACAAGGCAACCGATTTCAAATTCCCGGGCAAGGGCAAGCTGTCGATCAAGTTCGTCGGCGACGACGGCCAGGTGATCGAGCACGACGTGTTCGACGCACCGGGCGCCGGCGTGGCGATGGCCATGTACAATCTCGACGAGTCGATCCGCGAATTCGCCCGCGCCTCGCTGAACTACGGCCTGCTGCGCAACTACCCGGTCTACCTGTCGACCAAGAACACCATCCTCAAGGCCTATGACGGCCGCTTCAAGGACATCTTCCAGGACGTCTACGAAAAGGAATTCGAGGCCGAGTTCAAGGCGCGCAAGCTCTGGTACGAACACCGCCTCATCGACGACATGGTGGCTTCGAGCCTGAAGTGGTCGGGCGGTTATGTCTGGGCGTGCAAGAACTATGACGGCGACGTGCAGTCGGACACCGTGGCCCAGGGCTTCGGCTCGCTCGGCCTGATGACCTCGGTGCTGATGACGCCTGACGGCAAGACGGTGGAAGCGGAAGCTGCCCACGGCACCGTGACCCGCCACTACCGCCAGCACCAGAAGGGCGAGGAAACTTCGACCAACTCGATCGCCTCGATCTTCGCCTGGACCCGTGGCCTCGCGCACCGCGCCAAGCTCGACGACAACGCCGATCTGAAGCGTTTCTCCGAGACGCTGGAGCGCGTCTGCATCCAGACGGTCGAAAGCGGCTTCATGACCAAGGACCTGTCGCTGCTGATCGGTCCCGACCAGCCCTGGCTGTCGACCACCGGTTTCCTCGACAAGATCGACGAGAACCTGCAGAAGGCGATGGGCTGATCTGCCATAGGCACCGAAACAAGAAGGCCCCGGAGCGATCCGGGGCCTTTTTGATTTGGGATCTGCCCGCCTCAAGCCAGCGGCAGGTGGATGTCGGTCAGGAGCTCTGACGGCGCTACGTCGCGCGGGTTGTTGAGGTACTCCTCGAACATCAGCGCATCGCGCAGCTGGCGACCCGATTTCGGCAGCCATTCGGCATAGAGCCATTTGTAGGCCAGGTGCATCTCTGCATAAGGCCCCTTGTGGCGCAGCACGGCGTACTCGCAGCCCGAGATTGCGTGCCGCTCGAGCGGCGCTGCTGCGGGTGCTGCCGCATCGGCACTGACGCAGGCGACGGAGCGCAGCTTGTCCTCGGAGACGATATCGGGATCGTCGAGATAGATGCCGATCATGCGCATGTCGGGCCGAGCCTGACCGCGGGCGTAGAGCGTGCCGAACAGTTGCTCGAAGGCCTTGCCGATCTGCATGTAGGAGCCCTGATGGGCGACGCCGACGAGACTGGTGTCGGGAATGTTGCGGATATGAACGTCGAACATGTGGGAAGCCTTTCCTCTATGGGTTTCGAAGAGCTTGTGGCTTCCCTCCCTCCGGTAGCGCGCTGGCGGCATGCCGTAGGCGGCCTTGAAGATGCGGTTGAACGACTGGACGTTGGGATAGCCAGACCGCTTTGCAATCTCCAGGACAGTCAGATCCGTTCCGACGATGTCACCTGCGGCGCGGTGCAGCCTGAGGCGCTTGACCGTGGCGGCAGCCGTTTCACCGTAGATGGCGCGGTAGATCCTGTGCCAGTGGTAGCTCGACATGCAGGCGATGTCGGCCAGGCGGTCCATATCCAGCTCCTCGTCGAGATGCGCGTGGATGTGGGCCGAAACCCTTCTCAGGCGGGTTTCATAGACTGCCCATGCCGTTTCACCGTTCATGCCAAACCTCTTGCAAATCGATCGGCCGGACATAACCATAGCCCGATTTGACAAATCCTGCTGACCTCAAGTTTACCGCTCAAGCAGACTTCAGCCGCACCAGATGGCAGCGACGGGTTGAACGCGATAGAAAGCCAGGGACTGCGACGCGACCATTTCGGGGACAGCCGATGCTGCATCATGTCGAGATCTATGTTTCGAACTTGGATGCCTCACATGCCTTCTGGGCCTCTCTTCTGGCTCAGATCGGCTATGAGGAAAGCGATCGCTGGGGCGACGGGTTCACACTCGCGCATGAGGACGACGCCTATCTGACTTTCGTGCAAGTTGCCGAAAAACACGCCCATCGGCACTATCACCGGTCGGGCGTTGGCCTCAATCACCTGGCATTTCGCGTGAAGGACAGGGAGACCGTCGACAGGCTCAGGCAGTTCTGCCGCGAGAACGATGTCTCCTGCCTCTATGACGAGCGCTACCCCTTCGCCAACGGCGGAATCGACTATTACGCGCTGTTCATCGAGGATCCGGATCGGATCAAAGTCGAGTTCGTGGCCGCCTCGGCTGACTAGTCCCGTTGACTGGGCCACGAGACATCGAAAACGAAAAAGGCGGGAGCCAAAGCCCCCGCCCTCACAATTCCAGCAACTGATATCGGCTCAGCCGGCCATCGCCTGGGCGACAGCCTCGACCGCTTCGTCGGCCTTCGTGGCGTCGGGGCCACCGGCCTGCGCCATATCGGGGCGGCCGCCGCCACCCTTGCCGCCGAGGGCAGCGGATGCGACGCGCACCAGATCGACGGCGCTCAGGCGCCCGACGAGGTCTGCCGTGACAGCCACGACTGCACTTGCCTTGCCATCTTCCGACACGCCGATCAGCGTCACCACACCCGAACCCAGGCCAGCCTTGCTTTCATCGGCCAGGCCCTTGAGATCCTTGGGATCGACGCCGGAGACGACCTTGCCGAGATACTTCACGCCGGCAATTTCGCGCACCGCATCGACTGATCCGCCCTGCCCGCCACCCATGGCGAGCCGCTTGCGCGCCTCGGTGAGCTCGCGTTCGAGCTTCTTGCGTTCGTCGACAAGCGTCTCGACACGCGCCAGCACGTCGGAGGGCGACACCTTCAGCGTCGCCGCCACCATCTTCAGGCGACGGTCCTGCTCGTCGAGGTGACGGCGAGCCGCCTCGCCGGTCAGCGCCTCGATACGGCGGACGCCGGCAGCGACAGCGCTGTCGGAGACGATGCGCACAAGGCCGATGTCGCCGGTGGAACGCACATGGGTGCCGCCGCAGAGCTCGACCGAATAGGGCCGATTGGCCTTGGCGCCATGCAGACCGGTTCCCATCGAGACGACACGGACCTCGTCACCATACTTCTCGCCGAACAGCGCCATCGCGCCCTCGGCGATGGCGTCGTCGACGCTCATCAGGCGCGTGGTGACAGGACTGTTCTGCACCACGATCTCGTTCGACATACGCTCGACGTCCTCGAGCTCCTCGGCCGAGATCGGCTTGTTGTGCGAGATGTCGAAGCGCAGGCGCTCAGGCGCCACCAGTGAGCCTTTCTGCGCGACATGGGTGCCGAGCACCTCGCGCAGGGCCTCGTGGATCAGGTGGGTTGCCGAATGGTTCGAGCGCAGGCGCGTGCGTCTGTTGTGATCGACCTTCAGCTCGACCGCAGCGCCGGTCTTGAGCTTGCCCTTGGTGACCTTGCCGTAGTGGACGAACAGGCCGTCGGCCTTCTTCTGGGTGTCGGTCACCTCGATGGCAAAACCTTCACCCGAAATGGTGCCGGTGTCGCCCATCTGACCGCCCGACTCGCCGTAGAACGGCGTCTGGTTGACGACGATGGCAACGGCGTCACCTTCATTCACCGCGTCGACGACGGCACCGTCCTTGAGCAGCGACAGGATCACGCCTTCGGCCTGCTCGGTTTCATAGCCGAGGAACTCGGTGGCGCCGGCCTTTTCACGGACCGAGAACCAGACGACTTCCGTCGCCGCCTCGCCTGATCCAGCCCAATTGGCGCGCGCCTCGGCCTTCTGCCGCTCCATCGCATCGGTGAAGCCTGCCAGATCGACCGAAATGCTGCGCTGACGCAAAGCGTCCTGCGTCAGGTCGAGCGGGAAACCATAGGTGTCATAGAGCTTGAAGGCCGTCTCGCCATCGAGCATGTCGCCGGCGCCCAGCGTCTCGGTGGCATCGGCAAGCAGGCCGAGGCCGCGAGCGAGCGTCTTGCGGAAGCGTGTTTCCTCAAGCTTGAGCGTCTCGGTGATGAGCGCCTCGCCGCGTCCGAGCTCCGGATAGGCCTGGGCCATCTCGCGGATCAGCGCCGGAACCAGCTTCCACATCAACGGCTCGCTGGCACCGAGAAGCTGGGCGTGGCGCATGGCGCGGCGCATGATGCGGCGGAGCACGTAGCCGCGGCCTTCGTTCGACGGCAGCACGCCATCGGCGACGAGGAAGCAGGACGAACGCAGGTGATCCGCGATTACCCGATACGAGCCGACGTTGTCAGCGTCCGGGCCACGGCCGATGGCCGAGGAGGCAGCATCGATCAGATGGCGGAACAGGTCGGTCTCGAAAACAGTCTCGACCCCCTGGAGGATCGAAGCCATGCGCTCGAGGCCCATGCCGGTGTCGATGGACGGGCGCGGCAGCGAGATGCGCTCGTCCTTCGTCACCTGCTCGTACTGCATGAAGACGAGGTTCCAGAACTCGAGGAAGCGATCGCCATCCTCTTCGGGGCTGCCGGGAGGGCCACCCCAGATGTGCTCGCCACGGTCGATGAAGATCTCCGAGCACGGGCCGCACGGACCGGTGTCGCCCATCGCCCAGAAATTGTCAGAAGTAGCGATGCGGATGATGCGGTCGTCGCTGAAGCCGGCGATCTTCTTCCAGTGGTCCGCCGCCTCGTCGTCGGTGTGATAGACGGTGACGAGCAGCTTGTCCTTGTTGAGTCCGTACTCCTTGGTGATCAGGTTCCAGGCGAGTTCGATCGCCTGCTCCTTGAAGTAGTCGCCAAAGGAGAAATTGCCGAGCATCTCGAAGAAGGTGAGATGGCGCGCGGTGTAGCCGACATTGTCGAGGTCGTTGTGCTTGCCGCCGGCGCGCACGCTCTTCTGCGCGGTCGCTGCGCGCGAATAGGAACGCGTCTCGAGGCCAGTGAAGACGTTCTTGAACTGCACCATGCCGGCATTGGTAAACATCAAGGTCGGGTCGTTGCGCGGAACGAGCGGGCTGGAGGCCACGACCTCGTGTCCGTTCTTCTTGAAGTAGTCGAGAAATGTCGACCGGATCTCGTTCACGCCACTCATATTGCCGCCTTTGATCGCCGCCCTGAACAGATGCACCCCGCCCTTTGCAGGCGGAAATTGGAACTGGCCTTTTAGCGGCCCACCTTAACCCTGTCCAGAAACACCGGACCGGCAAAAGCCCGCAATCCCGCCGCCCCGATCACCGAAGCCGTCTTCACAAACGCAAACCGCCGGCGCAAGGGCCGGCGGTCGCTCAGATCGTCTGTATCGGGTCCGGTCCAGCAACCGCAGGACCGCCCTCCCAAGTGCCTACATCGCACTCGCTTCGTCGCCGTCGTCTTCCTCGCGCGAGCCGTTCTCAAGGAACTTCTCGGCGATCAACCCGGCATTCTGCCTGAGCAGCTGTTCGATTTCGCGTGCCGCGTCGGGATTGTTACGCAAGAACAGTTTTGCGTTCTCGCGTCCCTGGCCGAGGCGCTGCGAATTGTAAGAGAACCAGGCGCCCGACTTCTCCACCACGCCGGCCTTGACGCCGAGATCGACGAGCTCGCCGGTCTTGGAAACGCCTTCACCATACATGATGTCGAACTCGACCTGCTTGAAGGGCGGGGCCAGCTTGTTCTTGACCACCTTGACGCGGGTCTGGTTGCCGACGACCTCGTCGCGGTCCTTGACCGAGCCGATGCGGCGGATGTCGAGGCGGACCGAAGCATAGAACTTGAGCGCGTTGCCGCCGGTGGTGGTCTCCGGCGAGCCGTACATGACGCCGATCTTCATGCGGATCTGGTTGATGAAGATGACCATTGTGTTGGAGCGCGAGATCGAAGCCGTCAGCTTGCGCAGCGCCTGGCTCATCAGTCGGGCCTGCAGGCCGGGCAGCGACTCGCCCATCTCGCCTTCGATTTCGGCACGCGGGGTGAGCGCCGCCACCGAGTCGACGACCAGCACGTCGATGGCACCGGAGCGAACCAGCGTGTCGCAGATCTCAAGCGCCTGCTCGCCCGTGTCGGGCTGCGAGATCAGCAGGTTCTCGAGATCGACACCGAGCTTGCGGGCATAGACCGGGTCGAGCGCGTGTTCGGCGTCGACGAAGGCGCAGATGCCGCCCTTCTTCTGGGCTTCGGCCACGGTGTGGAGGGCGAGCGTCGTCTTGCCCGAGCTTTCCGGGCCGTAGATTTCAATGATGCGTCCGCGCGGCAGGCCGCCGACACCGAGCGCGATATCAAGGCCGAGCGAGCCGGTAGAGACAGTTCCGATCTCGACAACCTGCTCATTGGCGCCCAGGCGCATGATCGAGCCCTTGCCGAAGGCGCGTTCGATCTGCGACAGCGCCGCGTCCAGAGCCTTGGATTTGTCCACCGAATTTTCCTCTACAAGCCGCAATGAATTCTGAGCCATGATACATCACCCCGTAGTCGTCAATGAAGGCCGGACCGTCCGACGCCGATATAATTTTGTACTGGTTTTGTTCACATTTGGCAAGAGCAGTCAAATTGTTGAAATAAAATGACTTTCCTGCACATGTTCTTTTTTTGTTTGCAAACTGTGCATAATCGGATGCCGTCTCGACCTGACAGCCCGTTCCTCGGCAGAACGGGTCTTGGCGAATCGCTGGCGGTTGCCGCCTCCCGCGTGGAACACTAAGTTCGCCGCCTTAAACGCACACCGGACAGCCTCAGCATGAACTCACCCAAGATCCTCGCCATCGGAGGCGCCCATGTCGACCGGCGCGGACGCATGACGGCGCCATTCGTGCCGGGCGCCTCTATCCCCGGTTCGATGAGCGAGGAGGTCGGCGGCGGCGCCTTCAACGCGTTGCGAGGCGCGGTTCGCCGCGGGGCAGCCGGCGCCCTGATGTCGGTGCGCGGCGGCGATGCGGCAGGCGAAACCGTGGCGTCGGAGATCGTGGCCAACGGCATCGAGGACCTGTCGGCCATTTTTCTCGATCGGGCAACGCCTAGCTACACCGCCCTGCTCGACCGCGACGGCGACGTGGTGGCTGCATTGGCCGACATGGGGCTGTATGAGCTTGCCTTCGCCAAGCAACTCAGGCGCGCCAAGGCACGCGAGGCGGTGGCGGCAGCCGACGCCGTTTTGTGCGACGCCAACCTGCCCGAGGCGGCGCTGGCCAGGCTCGGCGAGATTTCCGGCAAACCGCTGTTCGCCATCGCAATCTCGCCGGCCAAGGCGGTGCGGCTGGTGCCTGTCCTCGGCAAACTCGCCTGCCTCTACATGAACCGGCGCGAGGCGGCGGTGCTGGCTGATATCGCAGCCGATTCCACCCCTGATGCGATAGCTCGCGGCCTGCGCGAGGCAGGGCTCAGGCGCGGCGTCGTCACCGCAGGCGGCAGCTCCGTCTTTGCCTATGATGCTGCGGGCCTGATCGAGATCACCCCACCTGCCCCGCGCTGGATCGTCGATGTGACCGGAGCCGGCGATGCGCTGGCGGGTGCAACGACTGTGGCGCTGATGCGCGGCCTGCCACTGGAGCACGCGCTGCGCGAGGGCATTGCCGCTGCCGTACTGGCCATAGAAAGTGCGTCGGCGGTGCCGGAGCTGGCACAGGCAGATTTTGACGCGGCGCTGGCTCTTGTGCCGCAAGCCCGGGAAATGGCATGACGCGGCTTAAGGAGACCAACATGACGCCTGAAACCGCCCGTCCGTTCATCGACATCCATGCGCCTGTCGCTGCAGCCCTTGCCGCCGGCAAGCCTGTCGTCGCGCTCGAAAGCACCATCATCACCCACGGCATGCCCTATCCCGACAATTCGGCGATGGCGGCCAATGTCGAGAAGATCATCTCGGACGAAGGCGCCATTCCGGCGACGATCGCGGTCATCGGTGGCCGCATCAAGATCGGCCTGTCCGACGGCGAGCGCGAATCGCTTGCCATGACCGGCGGTGCGATGAAGTTGTCGCGCGCCGACATCGCCTATGCGGTCGCCGAAAGCCGCACCGGCGGAACGACGGTGGCGGCGACGATGATCGCAGCGCACCTCGCCGGCATCAAGGTGTTCGCCACCGGCGGTATCGGCGGCGTGCACAAGGGCGCCGAAAAGAGCTTCGACATCTCGGCCGACCTCGACGAATTGGCGCGTACGCCTGTCATCGTGGTCTCGGCCGGCGCCAAGGCCATCCTCGACATCGAAAAGACGCTCGAAGTGCTGGAGACGCGTGGCGTGCCGGTGGTGGCCTATGGTTCCGACATCGTGCCTGCCTTCTGGTCGCGCAAGTCGCCTTATTCGGCACCGCTGCGCCTCGATGCACCTGACAAAATCGCCCGCCTGCACACCACCCGTGGCGCACTCGGCCTCGACGGTGGCCTTTTGGTGGCCAATCCCGTGCCCGAGAGCGACGAGATTCCTGCCGACAAGATGGCCGGCTACATCGAGGCGGCGCAGAAGGCCGCCGAAGCCCAGAACATATCGGGCAAAGCGGTGACGCCGTTCCTGCTCGCCAAGATCCTGGAACTGACCAACGGTGCCAGCCTCAAGACCAATATCGCGCTGGTCGAGAACAATGCCCGGCTGGCGGCCAAGGTGGCGATCGCGCTGGCCAAGGCGTGAACCGCCTTCACATCAATATTAGAACTCAATAATATACATTCTGGACAGGCAGGCTTAAGCTGCGGCGCGGCCAGCCTGCCGTCCGGAATTGCCCGGCGGCATCATCGGAGCTTAATGATGTCCGGCGGTGACGGACGTTGCCGATACACTGAGGTACAGCCGTTCGCACGCCGTTGCGCGGCCCTGCTCGCGCTGCCGTTACTTTTCGTCACCATTTCCCCTGCATCGGCGCATCGAACAGCCTCTGGCTGGAGATATCCGCCGGCCTGCTGTCACGGCGACATCGAGCACGGCGAGTGCCAGGCCATTCCCGAAAAGGCGGTGGAGGAGCATGGCGGCGGCTGGTCGATCGTGCTGGAACCCGGAGATCACCGTAAGGTGACGCACCGCAATCGCTATTTCGTGCCCTATGGTTCGGAAATCCCCTCGGGCGACGGCGACTATCACATCTGCCTGCATCCGACCGAAGAACACGAGAACTGCTTCTTCGTGCCGCCAGATGCGATGTAGGGCTATTTCTTGCTGCGCAGCGCCGCTTCGAAGGCCTTGCGCGCCCATACCGCCATTTCGTCGGGATCGTCGACAGCGCTTTCGGGGATCGTCCAGTAAGGCATGTTGACCGGCCGTCCGCCGGCGTCGGTCCAGCGCTTGGCACCTGCCGCCTCGAAATCTGGCGCGCTCACCGCATCGGCCTTGAGCAGGATTTCGCCGCGCACCTCTACGCCGACGATCAACGCGTCATGATAGATGCCCTTGCCGCCGAACATCTTGCGGATGGTGACATCGCCGAGGCCGGAGAAGGTCTCACGAATGGCTTCGTCACTCATTTGCGATGCCTTTCGGGCCGATGCCTCGCGCCGATGCCTTGCGGGTGGATGCCTCTCGATCGCTGTGGATCAGGCCTGCGCGCGCGCCTCTGCGAGCGCCTTGAGGTCGGCGGGCTTCAGCTCGACCGACTCGCCACAGCCGCAGGCCGAGCTCTGGTTCGGATTGTTGAAGGTGAAACCGGTGCGCAGCGTGGTCGTCTCGAAATCCATCTGCGTGCCGAACAGGAACAGTGCGGCCTCGGGCGCGACATAGACATGGGCACCGTCGTGCTCGATGTGGTCGTCCTTGGGGTTCGGCTCGGTCACCAGATCGACGGTGTATTCCATGCCGGCGCAGCCGCCCTTCTTGATGCCGAGGCGGATGCCCAGGGCATTGTCACGGGTGGCCATGATCTCGCGCACGCGCTCGGCGGCCCGGTCGGTCATTGAGATGACGGCGAAGCGTCCCATTTTTCTTCCTGCTCCATTCCTTGCAGGTTCAAGGCCTGCCGGATGACTCTCTCACCTAAGATGGTGAACATTCCTGTTGCGTGCAACCTCTCAGCCAGCAGCTGATGAGTATGATGGCTCCACCAGTCCGAAAGCGGCGACCAGCTTGTCGTAAGTAGGCGTGTGTTGCGTTTCGCCGTATCGAGCAACCAACTGCCAAATGTCATCGCTATAGAGGAGCAGCATCTCCTCGGTCGGAGCGACGATTTGCATGTCGCCGGGGCCTAGATAGAGCGAGTACCCCTCTATTCCATAGCGAGACAAAATGGCGTAGTGGGCGCGAAACTCTCCCGTACTGATGCGAAGCCCGTCGTCCGACGTACCCTCATACGGCTTCACGATTCGACATATGCGACCGATCGCAGTTTTCCGAAGCGCTTCCTCGTCAGAGCCATAGCGGAATACGTCCGCCGGCAGCGACAAGACACGAACATAGCAGCCGACGAACACGCTGTTCCCGGCTGCCGGCTCGCTCATCAATACCAACCAACCGCCACCTGGGCCTCTTCTGACATGCGGTCGGGTGTCCACGGCGGATCGAAGGTCATGGCAACCTCGACGCCAGACACGCCTTCGACGGCGCCGACGGCGTTCTGGACCCAGCCGGGCATCTCGCCGGCCACTGGGCAGCCTGGAGCTGTCAGCGTCATGTCGATCTTGACGGTGCGGTCGTCTTCGATGTCGATCTTGTAGATCAGGCCGAGTTCATAGATGTCGGCAGGGATTTCCGGGTCATAGACCGTCTTCAGAGCCGAGACGATGTCGTCGGTCAGCCGCGCAAGCTCGTCGGCCGGGATGGCCGAAGCCGAAACGAGAGCCTTGCCCGCCGTTTCCGGCGCAGTGTCGTCAACTGTGGCGGCGATAGCGTCTTCCATGGTGCTCACCCGAAGAATTTACGCGCTTTTTCAAGCGCTTCGGCCAAAATGTCAATTTCGGCCTTCGTGTTGTACATGCCGAACGACGCCCTGCATGTGGAGGTTACGCCGAAGCGTTTCAACAGCGGCTGGGCGCAGTGCGTGCCGGCACGCACTGCGACGCCCTGGCGGTCGATGACCATCGACACGTCGTGGGCGTGGATGCCCTGTAGCTCGAACGAGACGATGGCGCCCTTGCCTGGCGCATCTCCGAAGATGCGCAGCGAATTGATCGAGCGCAGTCGCTCATGGGCGTAGTCACGCAGCATCGCCTCATGCGCTGCTATGCGCTCGCGGCCGATGCCGTCGATGTAGTCGAGTGCGGCACCGAGGCCGATGGCCTGGACGATCGGCGGCGTGCCGGCCTCGAAGCGGTGCGGCGGCTCATTGTAGGTGACGATGTCCTCGGTCACCTCGACGATCATCTCGCCGCCGCCGTGGAACGGGCGCATGCGCTCGAGCAGCTCGCGCTTGCCATAGAGCACGCCGATACCAGAGGGTCCGTAGAGCTTGTGGCCGGTCATGACGAAGAAGTCGCAGTCGAGGTCCTGCACGTCGATGGGCATGTGAACAGCACTCTGGCTACCGTCGACAAGAACCGGGATGCCGCGCGCATGCGCAATGCGGCAGATCTCCTTGATCGGCGTCACCGTGCCGAGCGCGTTCGACATATGGGTGATCGCGACCAGTTTTGTCCGGTCGGTCAGGCGCTTCTCGAATTCCTCGATGTGGAAAGTGCCGAGGTCGTCGACCGGCACCCAGACCAGCTTGGCGCCCTGGCGTTCCCTGATGAAATGCCACGGCACGATGTTGGAGTGGTGCTCCATGATCGAGAGCACGATCTCGTCGCCCTCGCCGATGTTCGGCATGCCGTAACCATAGGCGACGGTGTTGATCGCCGAGGTGGCGTTGGAGGTGAAGATGACCTGATTGACATCAGGCGCATTGAGAAAGCGGCGCACGCTCTCGCGCGCCTTCTCATAGGCGTCGGTCGCCGCATTGGACAAGAAATGCAGGCCGCGATGGACGTTGGCGTATTCGTTGGAATAGGCGTTGGCGATGGCATCGATGACGACCTGCGGCTTCTGGGCCGAGGCGCCGTTGTCGAGATAGACGAGCGGCTTGCCATAGACCTCGCGCGACAGGATCGGGAAGTCGCGGCGGATGGCCTCGACGTCATAGGTGCTGTCTTCGACCTTCTGATCCATCAACAAATTCCCATGCCTTCATTCGCCTGTCGGCGGCGTCTCCCCGCGAACGGGGAGAAAATCCCGGTCAGGCGTGCGCCGCAAACCAGCTGTTCAGCAGTTCTTCCAGCGGTTCGACGACCGTCTCGTCCTCAAGCTCCTCGATGACCTCGGCCAGGAACGCACGAACGAGAAGGCCGCGGGCGGACTTTTCGTCGATGCCGCGCGCCATCAGGTAGAACAGATGGTTGCGGTCGATCTCGGTGACGGTGGCGCCATGGCCGCAGGCGACGTCGTCGGCGAAGATTTCGAGCTCGGGCTTGGTCGAGAACTCGCCGTCGTCGGACAGCAACAGCGTGTTGCAGGCCATGCGGGCGTCGGTCTTCTGGGCGATCTGGTGCACGTTGATGCGGCCCTGGAACACGCCCTTGGCGCGCCCGGTGACGACGTTGCGCACGACCTCGGTCGAAGACGTATGAGGCACGGCGTGATCGAGCACCATGGTGACGTCGACATGGCAGTCGCCGGCGAGCAGGTTGACGCCGCGCAGCTTGAAGTCGGCGCCTTCGCCTGTCGCCTTGACGATGACTTCCTGGCGCACAAGCTTTCCGCCGGCGTTCATGACGAACAGGGTCAGCTTGGCGTTCTTGCCGAGCTCGGCCTTGAACTGGGCGAGATGGGTCGCCGTCTCAGGCTGGTCCTGGACGATCAGCCACAGTACCTCGGCGTCGTCGCCGAGCAAAAGCTGGCTGACGGAGCTGACGAGACCAGCGCCCTCGCCCGTCTGGCGCTCGACGATGGTTACCCTGGCGCCAGCGCCGACACGAACCGGCAGGCGGACATGGACCTGGCCACCGGCCTGGATATTCTGCAGCTCGATCGGCTTTTCGACCTGGGCGCCGTCTTCGATGTCGACAAAATAGCCGTCGCCGACAAAGGCGGTATTCAACGCACCGACAGTGTCATCGCTGCCGTAAGTGACGAGCGCCGGCGCATAGCTGCCGTCGACCAGCTTGTCGCCGAGGCGCTGGAAGGTGACACCTTCGACGGAAGGCGTCGTCGCCGACACGCCGTTGACGATCGGCAGCAGGGTCGAGCCTTCGAGCAGAGGCGCTATGGTCTTGGCAGCAGCGCTGGCATCGAAGGCCGGCACGGATGCAAGAAGGCGACGCAGGTCGGTGTAATGCCAGGACTCGACACGACGGGTCGGCAGGCCAGCCTTGATCTGCTCGATCGCGTTGTCGCGCTTGATCATGACTGCGCCATCGCCGGGCAGGAGCGAAAGCCGCTCGCCGAAAGCGTCGATGATCGCCGCCTCCGCCGGGGTACGCTGGATTTCAGCACGGATGTTCATCGTCGACACCTCAAGCAGCCTCTTCGATGATCCCGGCATAGCCGTTCTCTTCGAGTTCGAGCGCCAGCGACTTGTCACCGGACTTGATGACCTGGCCCTTGTAGAGCACGTGGACAGTGTCCGGCACGATATGATCGAGCAGGCGCTGGTAGTGGGTGATGACGATGATGGCGCGGTCGGGCGAACGCAGCGCGTTGACACCGTCGGAGACGATCTTGAGCGCATCGATGTCGAGGCCGGAGTCGGTTTCGTCGAGCACACACAGCTTCGGCTCCAGCAGCTTCATCTGCAGGATCTCCGCGCGCTTCTTCTCGCCACCGGAGAAGCCGACATTGACCGGGCGCTTGAGCATGTTGAAGTCCATCTCCAGCGTACCGGCGGCGTCCTTCACACGCTTGATGAAATCAGGAACCTTCAGCGGCTCCTCGCCGCGCGCCTTTCGCTGCGAATTCATTGCGACCTTGAGGAACTCCATCGTGGCAACGCCGGGTATCTCCATCGGATACTGGAACGCCAGGAACAGACCCTTGGCGGCGCGCTCGGCAGGGTCCATCTCCAGGATCGACTCGCCATTGTAGAGGATCTCGCCCTCGGTCACCTCGTAGTCGTCGCGGCCGGCGAGGATGTAGGACAAGGTCGACTTGCCAGAGCCGTTCGGGCCCATGATGGCTGCGACTTCGCCGGCCTTCACCGTCAGGTTCAGGCCGCGGATGATTTCGGTGCCGCTCTCGGCGATACGGGCATGCAGGTTCTTGATCTCAAGCATCTTTTTTCAGCTTTCTTCATATCTGGCGCCGAGGCGGGCGGCGCAATTCCTGTCCACGACGATGCTGGCGCGCGGGTCTCTCAGATTCCCAGTGCGCGGCGCAGCAACGGCAAAAGGCTTGCGGCAACGATGCCGGTGATGGTTCCCAACGCAAGCCGCGCGGCGCGCGACTGGAACGACGGCGCTGCTGCGGCAAGACCGCCGCAAACGACCGCGTAGAAGACCATCGTGACCGGATCCATCAGCCGACGCTTCCTTCAAGGCTGATGCCGATGAGCTTCTGCGCCTCGACGGCAAACTCCATCGGCAGTTCCTGGATCACTTCCTTGACGAAGCCGTTCACGATCAGCGCGATTGCTTCTTCTTCGGGAATGCCGCGCTGCATGACGTAGAACTTCTGGTCGTCGGAAATCTTCGAGGTCGTCGCTTCATGCTCGAACTGAGCCGACGAATTCTTTGCCTCGATATAGGGCACGGTATGCGCGCCGCACTGGTTGCCGATCAGCAACGAGTCGCACTGGGTGAAGTTGCGCGCATTGGTCGCCTTGCGGTGGGCCGAGACCTGGCCGCGATAGGTGTTCTGCGAGAAGCCGGCGGCGATGCCCTTGGAGATAATACGGCTCGACGTGTTCTTGCCGAGGTGGATCATCTTGGTGCCGCTGTCGACCTGCTGATACCCGTTCGAAACCGCGATCGAATAGAACTCGCCACGGCTGTCGTCGCCGCGCAGGATGCAGGACGGGTACTTCCAGGTGATGGCCGAACCGGTTTCGACCTGGGTCCACGAGATCTTCGAGCGGTCGCCACGGCAGTCGCCGCGCTTGGTGACAAAATTGTAGATGCCGCCCTTGCCCTGGGCATCGCCCGGGTACCAGTTCTGCACGGTCGAATACTTGATCTCGGCATCGTCGAGGGCCACGAGCTCGACGACTGCAGCGTGGAGCTGGTTCTCGTCGCGCTGGGGTGCGGTGCAACCTTCAAGATAGGAGACGTAAGCGCCTTCCTCGGCGATGATCAGCGTGCGCTCGAACTGGCCGGTGTTCTTCTCGTTGATGCGGAAGTAGGTCGACAGCTCCATCGGGCAGCGAACGCCCTTGGGCACGAAGACGAACGAACCGTCGGTAAAGACGGCCGAATTCAGCGTCGCATAATAGTTGTCGGAGGTCGGCACGACCGAGCCGAGATACTTCTTCACCAGTTCGGGGTGCTCGCGGATAGCTTCCGAGATCGAGCAGAAGATGACGCCGGCCTTGGCCAGCTCGTCCTTGAAGGTGGTGACGACGGAAACCGAATCGAACACGGCGTCGACGGCGACGCGGCCCGATTTGTAGACATTGTCGCCAACTTCTTCATCGGACAGGCCGTCGACCGGCGCCGCTTGCTTCTGGACGCCGGCGAGGATCTCCTGCTCGCGCAGCGGAATGCCGAGCTTCTCGTAGACCTTCAGAATCTCGGGATCGACTTCATCGAGCGAGGTCGGCCCGGGCGTGCTCTTGGGAGCGGCGTAGAAGTAGATGTCCTGGAAGTCGATCTTGGGATAGTCGACGCGCGCCCAGTTCGGCTCTTCAAGCGTCAGCCAGCGGCGATAGGCACCGAGGCGCCATTCGAGCATCCACTCCGGTTCGCCCTTCTTGGCCGAGATGAAGCGGACGATGTCCTCGCTCAGGCCCTTCGGAGCCTTGTCCATCTCGATGAACGATTCGAAGCCGTATTTGTATTGGTCGACGTCGATCTTGCGGACCTGCTCGATCGTTTCCTGCACAGCAGGCATAAGCGTTCTCCATCCACGCCGGGGTCAAGGCCCGACAGTTTTCAAACTATGGCACCGCTGGAGCGGCGTAAGTTCCATATAGTGTGCTTTTGCCGGGAATTCACCCGGAAGAACGCCTTCGGCGTCCCTGACACACCCGTTCACTGGCCCTTGGGCCAAATTTCCCGCCGATCAGGCGGCTTTCGTACGGTCCGCGCGGCGCGAAAGAAGCGCTGCAAGAGCCGTTTCGAATTTTTCCACGTCCGCCTCGGACGTCAGCCGGCCAATCGACACGCGCAGCGCGCCCAGATTGTCGGCAAAGCCCATCGCCTTCAGCACATGGCTGGGGCCGACCTTGCCCGACGAGCACGCGGAACCTGCCGAGAGCGCAACGCCTGCGAGATCGAAGGCGATCTGTGCCGTCTCGGCCTTGACGCCCGGAATAGCGAAGAATGTCGTATTGGCAAGCCGTTCGACTGCCTTTCCGAAGATTTCGGCGTCGGAAACCAGCCGCAGAACGGTCTCTTCGAGGCGATCGCGCATGGCCCGGACCTCGCCGATCCCGGCCAGCCCGTCCAGAGCGGCGCGCGCGGCAGCGCCAAATCCAGATATCGCCGGCAGGTTCTCGGTGCCGCCACGATGGCCCTTTTCCTGACCGCCGCCCGTCACAAGAGGTGTGGACATCATCAGGTCGGCTTGGGCGACGATCGCGCCTGCACCCTTGGGGCCGCCGATCTTGTGCGAGGAGAGAATCAGGTAGTCGGCATAACCCTCTGACATATCGAGAGGAATGCGGCCCGCAGCCTGGACTGCATCGAGTACCAGCACGCCGCCTGAAGCCTTCACCAGTTCGGAAATGGCGCGGATGGGCTGGATGACACCGGTCTCGTTGTTGGCGGCGTGGATCGCCACCAGCGGCAGGCCTTCCGACTTGTCGTGGGCAGCGAGTGCGGCTTCCAGGGCAGCAAAGTCGACGATGCCGTTGCCATCGACGCCAAGACGGGCAACCCGCTCCGCCGGGAAACGGCCGCCATTCAGCACGCAAGGATGATCGGCCTCGGTGACATAGAGGCGCGACATGCGCACAGCGCCGCGCCCCATGCGCCAGTCGGGCGACAAAAGCGTGGTCGCGGCTTCGGTGGCGCCAGAGGTGAAGACGACATGTTCAGGCCTGGCGCCAACGAGGGCGGCGACATCGCGCCTGGCATCCTCGATGATCTTGCGGGCGGCCCTACCCTCGCTGTGAACCGACGACGGGTTGGCCGCGACATCGAGCGCAGCGACCACGGCCGCACGCGCTGCGGGCAGCAGCGGCGCACTGGCATTGTAGTCGAGATAGGCGCGCGGTCCGGCCATTTTCCTGGTTTTTGCCCTGTCAAATCATGTTCGGATGGGAGGACGCGCAATTTCCTTGAAATTCCAAGGCCAGCCGTCCTATCTACCCGCTTTGCCAAATGGGCGGTTTCGCCACCCAGTTTTGAACAGTTCTAAACTAGCTTCTAAGAAGGCGCGTCCCTCGCGTCAAGGCTGGGCACAGGATTGTTTAATCGGCCTTGCGTCAAGTGGAGTAGTTTATGCCAGAGGTCATTTTTACCGGTCCGGCGGGTCGCCTGGAAGGTCGTTATCAGCCGTCCAAGGAAAAGAACGCGCCGATTGCCATCATACTGCATCCGCACCCGCAGTTTGGCGGCACGATGAACAACAAGATCGTGTACGACCTCTTCTACATGTTCCAGAAGCGCGATTTCACCACGCTGCGCTTCAACTTCCGCGGCATCGGCCGCAGCCAGGGTGAGTTCGACCATGGCACGGGCGAGCTGTCGGATGCGGCTGCCGCACTCGACTGGGTGCAGTCGCTGCATCCCGACTCGAAGAGCTGCTGGGTCGCCGGCTATTCCTTCGGCGCCTGGATCGGCATGCAGCTTCTGATGCGCCGCCCGGAGATCGAAGGCTTCATCTCTGTTGCGCCGCAGCCCAACACCTACGACTTCTCGTTCCTGGCGCCCTGCCCGTCGTCGGGCCTGATCATCCATGGTGACGCCGACAAGGTGGCGCCGCCGAAGGATGTGCAGGGCCTGGTCGACAAGCTGCACACGCAGAAGGGCATCACCATCACCCAGAAGACGCTCCCCGGCGCCAACCACTTCTTCGGCAACGACCCGGAGCTGGTGATCGACGAGTGCGCCGAGTATCTCGACCGCCGTCTCGCCGGCGAGCTTTCGGACCCGCGTCCGAAGCGCCTGCGCTAAGAGGAGTTACGCGCATGTACCAGCCGCCGCTGTTTCGCGAGACCAGGCTGGACGTTCTGCATGCGCTGATCCGCAACCATCCGCTCGGCCTTCTGATCTGCAACGGATCGGAAGGCCCGGTGGCCAATCCGTTGCCATTCCTGCTCGACGCCGACATCGGCCCGAATGGACTGCTGCGAGCGCATCTCGCCCGCGCCAACCCGCAATGGCAGTTGCTGGCCGAAACGCCCGACCTGCCAGTGCTGGTGGTGTTCCACGGCGAGGACAGCTACGTCACCCCGTCCTGGTATGAGACCAAGCGCGAAACCGGCAAGGTGGTTCCGACCTGGAACTATGCGACCGTGCAGGTGCGCGGCATGGCACGCGTCATCGACGACAAGGACTGGCTTGCCGGCCAGATCGCCGAGCTCACCGCCAGCCAGGAAGCCGGGCGGACCGAGCCATGGCAGGTCTCCGACGCGCCCGATGCCTACATCGCGGCCCAGATCAAGGGCATCATCGGGCTCGAAATCGACATCACCGCCATCGACGGCAAGTGGAAGGTCAGCCAGAACCGGCCCGTCGGCGACCGCATCGGCGTGGCCGAAGGCATCGCCGCCGAGCAGAAGCCGGCCGGCGGCATGGCGCAACTGGTCCGCCAATATGGCGGGCTCGCGGGCGAATAGCCCTTCCGACCTGGAGCCTCTCTCATGAACATCCGTCCCGGCATCGCGGCCGACAACGCCGTGCTCGTTGCCATCTGGGAGGATGCCGTGCGCGCCACGCATGACTTCCTCAGCGAAGACGACATCCAGTTCTTCCGCCCCCTCGTCCGCGACGACTACCTGCCTGCGGTCGAGGTATTGGTGGCGGAGGATGCCGACGGCGAGCCGGTCGGCTTCATCGGCCTGGATGGCCCAAAAGTCGAAATGCTGTTCGTCAGCACCAGCCAGCATGGCAAAGGCATCGGCAAGGCGCTGATCGAGCATGTCGGGCGACTGAAAGGCCCGCTTGCTGTCGACGTCAACGAGCAGAACCCGGGCGGTGTCGCGTTCTATCTCAAATGCGGCTTCAAACAGGTCGGGCGCTCCGAACTAGACGGCCAGGGAAAGCCTTTCCCGCTGCTGCACCTGTCGCAGGCATCCTGAGGCGTCATGGACGGGATCAGCCTCCGGCCGTTTCGCCGCGAGGACCTTCTCGCCTATGCGGCATGGTTCGACGACACCGAGGTGGTACGGCGCATCGACGTCCCCAATGCCGACCGGGTCGCCCATGTCATGGATCCCGCAAGTCCGGCCCATGCGGTCGTGGCCACCAGCGCAACGAACGACGCAATGCTTGCCGTGCTGCAATATGACGATGAGCCCGATGGCGGCATCAGCCTGCTGATCGTGCTCGACCCGGCGCAACGCGGCCGAGGGGTCGGCAAGCGCGCACTCGCCGCCTTCGTCGCGCTTTTAGGCAGCCGCTAAACGCATGTAGACGGCCATGTCCACAACGACAATTTCGCCTCGATCGCCAGTGTAGAAAGCTGCGGCTTTGTCCGTCAGACCGCGGAGCGGGAAGACGGATTCCTGTTTTATAGCAAGCCACTTCGCGCCGGGAATTCATAAAAAGAATCCGGGCCGCAAGGACGGCCCGGATATTGTCGTGAAGCCAGCGCCTTACTTGGCCTTCAGGAACTCGCCGACCTCGAGCAGGACGAACTCGTTGTCGTCAGCCTTGTCGAGCGCGCGGCCGGCCGAGAACGGCAGGTTGTTATCGTCGCCGACGACGATGTGGGTGTCGTCGACGAGATCGACGTTCTCGATGGTGTTGAAAGGCATGTCGTAGAAGCCCTCGCCGCCGCCCTGGCGCTTCTTGTTGTCGGGATCGGCGATGTTCATCAGGTCGATGTAGCCAATCTTGCGGACCGCGCCGCCGACATTGGCGTCGGACATCTCGATCTTGTAGATCCGCTTGAACAGAGCCGGGTTGGCGAAGCAGTCCGGCTGCGGGTTCTTGGCATCGGCGCATTTCTTGGCGGCGACACCTGCACCCTGGTCGCGCTCGATGACGAGGGCTGTGGTGGCATCGATCATGTTGAAGTCGCCGATGGCATCGCCGCCGGCCGACAACGGATAGAGCCAGCTGCGGCCGGTCCATTCCTTTTTGGCGACGTCGAACTCGATGACGCGCAGCGCACGGTTGCCTTCGGCCTGCTCCATGGTGCCGTCTTCCTTGAACAGCGCGCCTTCGAGCAGGCCGTAGAGCTTGGAGCCGTCCTTCGACTGGGCGAGGCCCTCATAGCCGCCGGAGCGCTTGAGGTTGAAGGCCGGCATCGGCAGCGACGGGTTGGCCTGCAGCGTCAGCGTCGGATGGTCGGGCGACTTGACCGGCTTGCCATCGACGACGGTGCCGACGACGTCGGTCAGCTTGCCGTCGAGATCGAACTTCAGCAGATAGGGGCCGAACTCCTCGCCGACCCAGAAGCCGTCGGCAACCGGCTGGATCGACTCGACGTCGAAATCACCGCCGGTGAGGAAGCGGGTGTCGGAGCCTTCGAGCACGATCGGGAACGGTGCCTTGCGCTCGGGATCGGTCAGGAACAGGGTCTTGATGCGGTTCATCGTCCCCTTGTCCCAGTCGAACGAGATGTGATGCAACATCAAGGCGGCATCGGTGGAGTTCAGCTTGTTGCCGAAGCCGTTGTCCGACAGCGACCAGAACGTGCCGTCACCGACAGCCTTGATGCCTGAGAAGCCCTGGACGGGCTGGCCGTCGAATGGCAGCGACAGGCCGGTCAGGCGCACGCCATCCTTGCCGGGAACGGTGCCGAGGCCTTCGGCGCGCTTGCGGTCGGGAGTGGTGAACTTGCCCGACGTGCGCAGGTGTTCGGGCGCATTTTCGGGAGCTGCGATGATGGTGTTCGCCGGCAGGATCGCGTGACCGGCGAGCGTTGCCTTGAATTCCGTCTCATCCGCGAAGGCGGAGGCGGTGGTGAGCGCGAGAACAGCCGCAGCCAGATAGAGAGAGCGTCGCATGGTGGACCCCGATTGGTTGAAGGAACGCCCTCCAGCTAGGTCCACGCCATGTCGGGCGGGTGACGCCTGGGTGAAACTTTAATGAAGTCCCCGGATGCCGGACGGCAGGGGCCGCCTACCGACTGCGCCGGTCGCTGCTGTTCATGGTGTAGACATGGGCCTGAAGCCCGTTCATCGGACCAGTGTGCTGAAAGCGCATGCCGATCTTTTGCAGCACATTCAGCGACGCCGTGTTGTCGACATGGGCAAAGGCGATGAAGTGATCGCCTATCTTGCGCTCGAAAGAGAAGTTGGCCAAGGCCCCTGCTATCTCGGTGGCATAGCCCTGCCCCCAGAACTGCGGGGCAATGGCATAGCCGAGCTCGAACTGGCCGGTGGCGGCGAAGATCGAGAAACCGGCGCGGCCGATGAAGCGCCCCTCATCGCGCCGCTGCAGCTTGAACTTGGTGACACCGTGCAGCCGGTATTCTTCGGCCCAGCCCGTCATTCGGCCGGCAGCCTCGTCACGTGTCCAAGGCTGGCCGGTGATTGACAGATATCGCGACGCCTGCACGTGCGAATGCAGCCAGACGAGATCGTCCAGGTCCGTGTCGCGCCAGGTCCGGAGCAACAGCCGTGGTGTTTCGAGAACCGTTTCATCTGTCATGTTGCCGTCCATCCGCGCCCTCATTCGTTTCCGGCATCACAAGGGACGCTCCTGTCGGTTGGCAATCCTTGTGATTCCTGCGCTTCAGATGCTAAAGCGCTCGCGTCGCCGATCACATGCACGATCTGCCATGCCAATCGTCCGCCGAGAGAGAAACCATGTCCGCCTTCAAGTCCGATTTCCTGCGCACCCTTTCCGAGCGCGGCTTCATCCACCAGACCTCGGATGACGCCGGCCTCGACGATCTCTTCTGCAAGGAAACCGTGTCGGCCTATATCGGCTTCGACCCGACGGCTTCGAGCCTGCACGCCGGCGGCCTGATCCAGATCATGATGCTGTACTGGATGCAGAAGACCGGCCATCGCCCCGTGCCGCTGATGGGCGGCGGTACCGGCATGGTCGGCGACCCGTCGTTCAAGGACGAGGCGCGCAAGCTGATGACGCCCGAGTTGATCCAGTCCAACATCGACGGCATCAAGCAGGTGTTTTCGAACTACCTGACCTTCGGCGACGGTCCGCGCGATGCAATGATGGTCAACAACGCCGAGTGGCTCATGCCGCTCAACTATCTCGAATTCCTGCGCGATGTCGGCCAGCACTTCTCGGTCAACCGGATGCTGAGCTTCGATTCCGTCAAGCAGCGTCTCGACCGCGAGCAGTCGCTGTCGTTCCTCGAATTCAACTACATGATCCTGCAGGCCTACGACTTCGTCGAACTCAACAAGCGCTACGGCCTGCGCCTGCAGATGGGCGGCTCCGACCAGTGGGGCAACATCGTCAACGGCATCGACCTTGGCCACCGCCTCGGCACGCCGCAGCTCTACGCCCTGACCTCGCCGTTGCTGACGACCTCTTCCGGCGCCAAGATGGGCAAGTCGATGAACGGTGCCGTCTGGCTCAATGCCGACATGTTGTCGCCCTATGATTTCTGGCAGTATTGGCGCAACACCGAGGACGCCGATGTCGAGCGCTTCCTGAAGCTCTACACGGCGATGCCGCTCGACGAGATTGCGCGCCTGGCAGCTCTCGGCGGGGCGGAGATCAACGACGCCAAGAAGGTGCTGGCGACCGAAGTGACCGCGATGCTGCATGGCCGCACTGCTGCCGAGCAGGCGGCCGAGACGGCGCGCAAGACGTTCGAGGAAGGCGCGCTTGCCGACACGCTGCCGACGGTAGAGGTACCAGGCGACGAGCTTAAGGCCGGCATCGGACTGCTGTCGCTGGTCGTTCGCGCCGGGCTTGCAGCGTCCAACGGCGAAGCACGCCGTCACGTCCAGGGTGGCGCTGTACGCATCAACGACCAGTCGGTCAATGACGAGCGCCGCGCGGTGACGACGGCCGACCTGACGCCGGAAGGCGTGGTCAAGCTGTCGCTCGGCAAGAAGAAGCACATCCTGGTGCGCCCGGCCTAGCTGGCAGCACCCCGCAGGTACTGAAAATGGCCGGCACTGCCGGCCATTTTCATATCCGGAGATGCGGGCCGCGTTGCGCGCTCAGTACTCGAAGATCGCGCGGAAGATGCCGGGTGCGATGACCGACAGCGGATTGACGTGCAGCTTGGGCGCGTTGGCGTCGCCCGACAGCTTGTAGGTGACGCCGATCAGGCCGCGGTCGCGGCCATTGCCCAGGATGACGCCGACGAGCGGCAGCTCGCCGAAGATGCGGTTGAGGCCATAGGCCGGCATGAAGGTGCCGGTCATGTTCATCTGGCCCTGCTGGTCATAGAGCACGCCCTGGAATGTCGTGCCGATCAGCGGCCCGCGCAGGACGCCGTTTTCCAGGGCCAGATATTTCGATCGCTTGTCGATCTGCGCGAAGCCCCGCTCGAAGACGACACGCGACGTGTCGATGTCCTTGCGCACCGCCTGGTTGAGGCTGCGATTGTCGCCGGCCGGCTTGCTGGAGACGATCGACGCCAACCGCGGTTCGTCGACGACGACGAACTCACGCACGTCGACCTGGCCCTTGAGCGGCCCATCGCCAGCCGATTCCAGCGCAAGCGCCAGCGACCCGCCCTGCATGCGGGCATAAACGTCGAGGAAGCGCAGGATCGCACCGGCATCGGCGGACCTGACGTCAAGGCGGCGCCCGCCGCCTTGCAGCACGTTGCTGACGGTAATCAGCCCGCCGGAGCTGGCCGCGGCATTAACCTGAAGCCCGCCGACCTTCGAACCGGAACCCGAATATTCCAGGCTGACATTCGACAGCTTTTCGCCACTGAAGCCCACCAGTGTGTCGACATTGGCGGTGACAGATATGGAATTCGATCCCGTCGACTTGGTCGCGCTGTCGACGTCGGACATGAACTGCTTGATCAGCGCGCGCGCATCGAGCGAATTGCCCTTGACCTGGACCGCAAATCCCTTGCCGGAACGCTTGATGTTGACCGCGACATCGTCGCCGCGGTTGAGCTGAACCTGGTTGAAGCGGGCAGATGACAGGCTGCCATTGGCAAGCGTGACGTCGCCCTTGATGGTGAATGTCTTTCCGTCGAGACTGAAATCGGACAGCGTCGACCGCTCGCCATCTGACGTCATGGTGAATGACACCTCGGCAGCGATACCCGGCCCCTTGCTCCAGCCTACCCAGGGAAGATCGAGTTTGGCCGCGGTCAGGTCGGCGGTGATGCTGCGCTTGCCCGGCTCGGGCTGCTCGACATCGACCTTGATCGTGCCGGAGAGCATGTCGGACAGGCCGGGAACGAGGGCGTTGCGCGCCTTGTCGTCGAGCACGAACTGGACGTTGCGCTCCTTGTCGATGCCGTTGTCCCGCAACGGCTCTACGAGGTCGAGTTCCGCCGGAACTCCGTTAAGCTTTCCCTTGGCAACGATGACGGCCTTGTCGGGCGTCACGGTGATGTTGCCGTCGGCCTCGGACAGCTTTTGGCCGTCGAACTCCTTGGCCACCGCCAGGCCGTCATAGTCGAGCGCCACCTTCCAATCGAGCTTGCTGGTGTCGATGCCGCTGGTCAGCGGGATGTCGGCCTTGACGTTGCCGATCACGTCACCGGTCAGTTCCTCGGGCAGGATGCCGACATGGCGCATGGCATTGATCGGTTCGTAGGAAGCCAGTTCGGCGATCGCATCGGCACTGCCCTCGACATCGATGTCGAGCGAACCGAGGACCGGCATGACATTGGCCTTGACGACCTTCAGCTTGCCGTTGCTCGCGGCAACCGTGCGGCCACTCGGCATGAAGACTGTGCCCTGGGACAGCGACACGTCGACGTCGTTGCCATGGAACTCGACAATGCCCCTGGCATCGCGGATCGGCGGAATGCGGCCCGCCGTATCGAAGCGCGAGCCATCGATCTCGAAACGGCCGAACACTTCCTGCGCATTGAGCGGCACGCCGTTGCCGAGACGGTCGGGCCTGACATCGAACTGGACGTTGCCGTCGACGACCCGGCCGCCATAGAGATTATGCAGTACCCAAAGCCGGGCATTTCGCGCCGAAAACCACGGCCACAGCTGCTTGACATGCGCGACCGACATGTCGTGGACGTTGAAGGCGACAAAAATGCCTGGAGCCTTGCCTTCGACGAACTGGACCGACGCCTTTCCAAGCGCCTCGCCGCCCGGCCCGGACTTCAGGCCGATCTGTTCGGCCAAAAGCGTGTTGGTGACCACGTCATATGCGCCCGCGACACGCGCCAGGAAATTGAGTGCAGGCTCCGGCGATTCATCGGGTGCCAGGCGCGATTCGCGGCTGATCAGCTCGAAGCGGTAGGCCGGATTGTCGCCTGCATTGCCGGTCGCCGGGCGCGGCCCCAAAGCACCAGCGAAATCGAACGTCGAACGGCTGGTCGCAACGAGCAACTTGCGAATGTCGAGCTTGTTCTCGCCACTGGCGAGGCGCAGGTCGACGGTAACGTCGCCGACAAGCTGACCGCGCTCCTTGAGATCCAGCGTCGACTTGCCGATCGATCCCCTGGCGATCAGTTCGGAGCCGTCACCGTTGACGCCCTCTTGGCCCGTGATGGTCAGTTCGGCCGAGCCGATGCGACTTGCCTTGGCTGCCGGGATGTCGGTCTTTCCGGCGAACGGATCGCTCATCGATACTGTCGCATCCAGTGCTGCGATCCGATTGGCGCCATCCTCGCGCCTTGTCGCGGCGGCCAGTTCGACATCGCGGCCATCGACGTCGAAATTGGCTGTGACACGCAACTCCCCTGATCGTGTCTTGGCGAGCGCGGCATCGATGACGCGCACGATCTTGACCTCACCGCCCGATGGCAGGACGAAATCGACGTTGCCGAGCGCGATTTCGCGCATGGCATCGAACTGGACAGCGTCAAAGCCGCGGCGAATACCCCGGAACGTCTCGTCAAGCAGCTTCTGCGGGTCGACGAGACCGTCCTGATTGCGCAGGGCCGCACTCCAGTCCGAACCGCCACCGGCCGGCATCGCATCGACGACGATCCGGGCGTCGGAAATGCTGGCATTGCCGAGCCGGACATTGCCGGTAAGCAATGGCAAAAGCCTGATACCGAAGCGCATCAGGCCGGCTTCTGCCATGGGCGAGCCGTCAGTGCGTGTGAGCTTGACGTCGGGAACCTCGACCGCAATCAGCCTGAGGCCATCGAGCGTCAGCCGCGCCTGCCCCATCGAGACGTCGACATCGACGCCGGCGAGGCCCTCGATGGCATGCTCGGCCTCGGCGCGCAGCCTGTCCTGGCCAAAACCGGAATAGCTGAGCGCTTCGATGGCGATGATTGCCAGAAGCACCAGCGAGCCGAGCACGGCCACCGCGGCAAGCAAGCAATGGCCGGCACGCCGCCTCACGGAGGTACGTGGACGCGGCAGTTCCTGGCCCGCAGCCGACGGCATGGCGCCGAGATCGGTAATCTCATCGCGCCTGAACCGGATTTTCTCGTGCCGGGGCACTTCCTGATCCACGCTATGTCCCGTAGTCGTTTCGGTCGTGGACGAATCCAAGTCCGGCATTATTAACCTGACATCCTTGCCGGCTCACCCCGTAACTTCAAACAAGGGTATCGATATGTCTGAACTCGAGACAGGCCAAACCGCCCCGCAATTCACGTTGCCGCGCGACGGCGGGGGTATTCTGACGCTTTCCGACTTCGGCGGCAAACCTGTTGTCCTCTATTTCTATCCCAAGGACGATACATCCGGCTGCACCGCCCAGGCGATCGACTTCACCCAGCTCAAACCTCAATTCGAAAAGGCTGGAGCGGTCGTCATCGGCGTTTCGCCCGACAGCGCCAAGAAACACGACAAATTCAAGGCCAAGCACCAAATTGGCATCGACCTCGTCGCCGACGAAGAGCGAAAGGCGCTTGAGGCCTATGGCGTGTGGACCGAAAAATCTATGTATGGCCGCAAGTACATGGGCGTCGAGCGTTCGACATTCCTGATCGACGCTGACGGCAAGATCGCCAGGATCTGGCGCAAGGTGAAGGTACCGGGCCACGCCGCCGAAGTGCTGGAGGCGGTGAAAGTCCTCTAGCGAAAATCGCCCGCTGCGGAACCGATGCCCTCTCTCGACGTTTCTCACCCAACGACCATCAACGGGAGAATAAAGATGTTCCGCAGCGTCATCCTCTGGATGCTTGGCATTCCCATCCCTATCATCATCCTGCTCTGGCTTTTCCTACGTTAATTCGTGATCATTCGACAACAGCTGAAGAAAACTCGGCCCGCGTATATTCTCGCGTTATCCAAGATGCCGCCAGACTTTCGTAGCATGACTTGGACAGCCAAGAGCCCGCCATATATTACTGTGGCGGGTTTTTCATGCCCTGATCACCCCAGAACCAGCTCGCGGCTCCAATCCGGGCAAAGCTTTGTTAACCCTAATAATGTGTAATCGGATCGTCGCTGTCTCGTGATGAGAGTTGGGTCCGGTGAAAGCAGCAAGTCAGGCCGCCGTGTTCGGCAGGCGAAAAGAGCCCCATACCGTCATCATCGCACGCGGCAACGAGATCCGTCACTTCACCGTGCGCCCCTGGGTCGCCGCTGCAGCCGGTTCGGCGCTCGCTGCCGTCGCCATCGGTTATCTCCTTGCCACATCATATCTCGTGTTGCGTGACGACCTGATCGGCGCTGCGACCGCGCGCCAGGCACGTATGCAGCACGCCTATGAAGACCGCATCTCGGCACTGCGTGCCCAGGTCGACCGCATCACCAGCCGGCAATTGCTCGACCAGCAATTGATGGAAACCAAGGTCAGCGAATTGCTGGAGCGGCAATCACAGCTCAGCCAGCGCAATGGCAGGCTCGGCCCGATCCTCGACAAGGCGCAAGCGTCCGAAGTGGCGGAACCCGCTTCTGAGGGTAAGGCAGCCGACGAGCGCGCCGACATCTCCGTTCCAACAGGGCAGCCGCTCGCCTATGCGGCGGCTGACGCCGCGGCCGTGCGCCCATTCTCATTCTGGTCGACAAGGTCGGCCGAGCCCGACGGCGAAAGCCGGGCCGACCGCGCCGACAAGTTGTTCGTCGCCATCAACAAGTCGCTGCGCAG
The DNA here is from genome assembly GCF_900445235.1 of Aminobacter aminovorans. Taxonomy (NCBI): domain Bacteria; kingdom Pseudomonadati; phylum Pseudomonadota; class Alphaproteobacteria; order Hyphomicrobiales; family Phyllobacteriaceae; genus Aminobacter; species Aminobacter aminovorans. The sequence goes on from NZ_UFSM01000001.1 coordinate 3,654,943, forward strand.
CATCGAGGACGACCAGGTCGAGCGCATCGATGCACTGGCCGACAATGCCTATCAGACCGCAGGCGCCATCACCGACGCGCTCGAGAATGCCGGCCTTCCCGTCTCCGCGGATTTCGGCAAGTCGGGCGTTGGCGGCCCGCTGGTGCCGCTCGACAACCCGATGGCCTTCGACAGCAAGGTCAAGGAGCTCGACGAGGCGCTCGACACGCTCGACCGGCTGAAGAAGGAGGCGCGCAAGCTGCCGCTCGCCAATCCCGCCGCCGGCCGTTCGATCTCGAGCACGTTCGGGGTCCGCACCGATCCGCTGATCGGCACGCCGGCGTTGCATTCGGGCATGGATTTCCGCGCCCCCTACGGCTCGCCCGCGCGCGCTACGGCTGCCGGTACGGTCATCAAGGCGGGCTGGAACGGCGGCTATGGCCGCATGGTCGAGATCGACCATGGCGGCGGCTTCACCACGCGCTACGCCCATCTCAGCAAAATCCTTGTCGCCCCCGATCAGAAGATCGCGGTTGGCGACGAAATCGGCGAAGTTGGCAGCAGTGGACGCTCGACCGGCCCGCACCTGCACTACGAGGTGCGGCGCGACGGCGAGGCGGTCGACCCGCTTCGCTTCATCAAGACCGGCAAGAAGCTCGGGCAGTACCTCTGAGCCACGCGGCCAGAGGCGACGTCCGGGAACTGTCATCCACAGGTTCGGACATCTGTCGCGCACATCGCATGTTCTGGAACGCAGGACGCTCTGCGAATCTGCGTGATGCCGGAATCATTCTGCAACACAGCGCGCGAACAAAAGGTGGCAGACGCCCCGCAGGAGGCTTCGCCCGCGAGCACGAATCATCAAAGGCGGACTTTTCCGTCAGCACGATTCGCGCCTGCATGCTGCGAACAATGACAGCACGAACATGTTTGGAGATTTGGAAAAATCTGTGTTTCCCAGCACCATCAGGCGCTCGTGGAAAACTTAATCTACAGGATCAGTCGGCAAAGGCTAAGCCTTTGAAAAACTGGCGCGAGTGACGGGGCTCGAACCCGCGACCTCCGGCGTGACAGGCCGGCACTCTAACCGACTGAGCTACACCCGCGCTCTGGACGTTGGCGCTGGGCGCCGCGTCGTTGGCGGTGAATTACGGGGTTCGATGGGGAGTGTCAAGCGACATCGAAGAGATAATCGACAAACTTTGTCGTCTATTTTTCGATGTCCACAAAACCCGGCTTTCTGACCGCTTCACCTGCCCCAGCGGCATGCATTTGAACTTGCGGATCACAGGCGAACCGCTTATTGGTCCGCGCGGTTGGGGCGATTAGCTCAGTTGGTAGAGCGCTTCGTTTACACCGAAGATGTCGGCGGTTCGAGCCCGTCATCGCCCACCATTTTTCCTCAGATTTTATTATGATTTCCGGCCTGACGGCTGGATTTGCGAAGTGCCCTACAGGTTCAGCGGATCTGAAGGGCTGGAATGCCGGAATTGCCCCTATCCACCGATACGGTCAGGAATTGAGCCGGGCCGTCTCCAGGCGTGACACCGCGCCATCTGGATCTCCAAATGCATCGAGACATCTGCAATTGCCTCCCCCAAACACCGCGCTAAACTGCCGCCATGGGCTTTCTCCTCTACGCCTTCCTGCCGGCAATCATCATCACCCTGGCTATTGTCGGCGCGCTGGTGTGGCGTGGGATGCAGTTTGGCGAGCTGGCGCGCCATGGCTTGCCGGTGACGGGGATAGTGATCAGGAAATTTCGCACCGGCGCGGGTAATGCTGGATCGATGGGGCGCCGGATCGCCTTTTCCTATGTCGCGGCTGACGGGGTCGAGCATCGCCGGGCGGCCACAGTGTCCGGCAGCAAATGGGTAGAGCTTGAAGAAGGCGGGCCGATCCAGCTTGTTTATCTGCCAGAAAAGCCCGGCGTCAGCGCCCCGGCCTGGCTGGTCGAGGACGCGCGCAAGGCACTGGGCAAGGCAGCCTAATAGCCGACAGCAAAAACCATCTCCGGGACATTAGAAGGCTGGCAGCGTCTCTACGAAACGCGGCTTTCTCTGCCAAGTGACTGCCCGTCTGATTGATCAGCCTCTCGACTATGAGGCACGAACGAAACTCGCGCCCATGTCAAACCAGCAATAGCCGCTGCATATCCTTGAACCTAGCCGGGCGCATTCGCTTCGTCCGCGGAAGGTGCATTTCACAATCCACGTTGTGTGCATCTGCAGTTGGCAAAGCATGAACTGCAATGAACTCGCAATGTTGATAGCGCCATATGAGCAAATTGACGCCGTTTTGCGCCCTCGAACAACTCGACAGCATGAAGCAGCTTTGGCTGCCACAGCAAGCTTTGGGAGAATTTCTGATGCCAGCTCAGTCACCATTCAAATCCGATGCGGCAAGGGACAGGGTTCTTGATGACTATGATGCGCTGCTGGCGCGATGGCCGGTATCTTATGAAAGCCGCTTCATCGATACCGATTTCGGCAAGGCCCATCTCATCGTTTCCGGCAATCCGACGGCGTCTCAGCTGGTATTGCTGCATGGCGGGGGTGGCAATGCGACGATGTGGATTCACAACATCGCTGAGCTCGCTGCGACGTTTCGCGTCTATGCTCTTGATATCATTGGCGACGTCGGCAGGAGCACGGGCGCGCGACCAGCCTATGCATCCGGCGGCCACGTGCGTTGGCTGGCTCAGGTACTCGATGGCCTCGGCCTTGAACAAACGGCACTTGCCGGCACATCTTTCGGCTCATGGCTCGCTGCCGATTTTGCGCTCAAATACCCGGAACGCGTGCGAGGATTGGCATTGCTCGCGCCGCCCCATATCGAGCCGCTGCGTTTGAGCTTTATGCTGAGGGCGGTTCTGGCGACCATGGCTCCAACCGACTCACGAATTCGCAGCTTTTATCGCCTTGTCTCATCGCCGCATGCACCGCAGCCGACTGGGCTGGTCATGCAGGATTTCGTCACACGTTGGCGGTCGCAACGGCAAAGCCCACCGCCGCCGCCAAGGATGTCAGCAGACGATCTGCAACGCATGCCGGCGCGAACCCTATTTCTGTTGGGGCAGGATGATGCCCTTTACGATGTAAACAAAGCAGCGGCGCGTATTCGCGCGAATGCGCCAGCCTGCAAAGTTGCGCTGTTGGCGCGAGCCGGACATACGCTGACAGTGGACAGGCCTCGTGAGGTCTGCGATGCGCTGATGGAGTTTCTCGCTGAAATTCCAGCACCAGCTGCCCTTTGACAAGGAGGCCTTAAGAGCCTGCAACGACGGCTGCGATCCAGGAAAACCAGACATCACACGTATATTGCCGTGACCGACACGCCCATAATTCGCCTCCGCCCTCGCAACGCTGCCCCCGATTCCTATCTCTAGGCCATGTTTGCAGTCGTCGCCCTGATGTCCTTCGTCTCCATCGCCTTGCCGCACCATCCCGGTACGTAATTCGCTCATCACCAGATAGCTGGCAAGAAAAGTCGTCGCCCAGGCACTCAGCGAACCTGAATTCTTCGTGCATTTGTGCGATGGCCACTTACCGCCGCCGGATATCCTAGGTCGCGTTGATTGAGGACGGCCAGCGCTCCCCTGCCGCCAAATCCTTATGACATTTTGATTTTCCAGCCGTCGCTGTCACCTCGAAACCCTATGTGGCGAGACGTATTGGTGCCACGCAAGCCGGCGCTCCACGCGTTGGCGCCATTGGGTGGCGAACGAAAATGTGGCTCAGCGTTATTGATCACGGATTGCAGTGGTACGACCGACTGCAGGTCTTCTCATCGGGGGATCCGTTCGAGCGGTTCGTGCCACAAAGGGTAAGCACGTCCGGCATCGAGACCGTCGCCGCCATATTCATGGTGGTGTCGATCATAGGTTCGGCCGCCGCGATCCTCGCAAAGATTGTACTTTGAACCGCGGGAACGCCATCTCGCTGGCCCGATTGCGGCGCAGCGACAAGCGCTCCATAGTCGCCGCCATCATTGCAGTGCCCAGTTCGGAATCGTCATGCGCCGCGTTTTGCCTTCGCTACCCTCGCTGACGATCTTTGAGGCGGCGGCGCGTCATTCGAGCTTTACCCGCGCCGCCGAGGAGCTGAACCTGTCGCAGAGCGCGGTCAGCAAGCAGGTCCAGTCACTCGAATCATTCCTCGGCCTGCGCCTGTTCGAACGCATCCGCCAGCGCATCGTTTTGACCGAGGCCGGGCAGCTCTATCTCGCCCGGGTGCGCGAGGCCCTCGAGATCCTCGAATCGGCGACGATGAAGGCACTTGCCTTCCAGGGCGGCGGCGGCATGCTCAACATCGCCACGCTGCCGACCTTCGGCTCGCGCTGGCTCGCCTCCAGGATCGGCCGCTTCAGGGAGCGTCACCCCAGGATCGCGCTCAACCTGACGGCACGAACATGGCCGTTCGACCTGGTCGAGGAAAACATCGACGTCGCCATCTATTTCGGCGAAAAACCATGGCCCGGCGGCATTTCCGACCGGCTGATGGAGGAAGAGGTCGTTCCGGTCTGCGCGCCCTCGCTGATGGCGCCGAACGGACCGGTGAGCAGCATTGCCGATCTCGGACGGGTCGCCCTTTTGCATCATCGAGCCCGGCCACGCGCCTGGAAGGACTGGCTGCAAAGAGCCGATGATACCTCGGTCAATCCTTTCCACGGTGTCCGCTTCGAACAGTTCGAAATGATCATCCAGGCAACCATCAGCGGCATGGGCATGGCGATCGTCCCAAAGTTCATGATCGAGGTCGAGCTGGCCGACGGCACGCTGGTCGCGCCGTTCGGCCGACCGATGAAAAGTCCGGAATCCTATTTCCTCGTCTGTCCGGAACGGAAAAGCTATTTGCCGGCGGTGCAGGCCTTCAGGCAGTGGCTCTTGGACGAGGTGGTGGCGTCCAAACGGCCACCCACCATTGGCGACCAGGCACCACGTCGACCCGAAACGACAGTTCATTCCGTAGAGGAATGATTTGACGCGATCTTATCGTTTGAACGACCGTCGCCGGCCACTCTACTCTTCAGCTCACGACGCCGGACATTTTCGATCTCGGTTTTGACGCCAGGCCGTTCCTTCCAGGGAAGCGGCTTGGCGCTGACCGAAGCTTTGCCGGAACGGCGTCCAACGACAACGGGGAGTGAGTTAATGGGAATGATCGGAAAACGAGCGGCCGGATGCATGCTTTCGCTCGCATTGGCAACGACGGCCGCCATGGCGCAGGAGCCTGACACGGCTGTGGTCCTGCGCATCAGCGATGCGGACCGCTACGACCCGCAGCGCTCCACAGCGCTCGCTGCAGCCGAAATCCTCTACATGGTCGGCGAAACGCTGGTGACGCTCGACCGTGATCTCAAGACCCTCCGCCCCGGCCTGGCCGAGCGTTGGGAGGTCAGCGCCGACGGCCTCACCTACACCTTTCACCTGCGCCGCGACGTAAGCTTCTGCGATGCCAAGCCTTTCACCGCAAAGGCAGTGGTCGGCACGATGGATCGCTGGCTCAATCCGGATTTCCCGGGCGTCAGCAAATGGAAGGCCGGCAAGGTCGAAAGCGTAAAGGCGCTCGACGACTACACCGTCGAATACAAGTTGAAGGAGCCCTATTCGGAACTGCTGTACCAGATGACGCAGTTCAACTTCATCATCATCGATCCGGACCAGGCGACCGCACTGAAGGACGACTTCGGCGTCGCCGCCTTCAACGGCACCGGAGCGTTCTGCTTCCAGTCCTGGACCCCGCGCACCCAGACCGTTTTGACCCGGCACGAGGGCTATCGCTGGGGGCCTTCCTTCATGACCAATCCCGGACCGGCAGAGGTGGCGAAAATCGTCTGGAAGATCGTTCCGGAAGAGGCGACCCTTGCCGCCGCCTTGCAGACCGGCGAAGGCGACGTGTCCTTCGCGGTGCCCGCCTGGGCTATCTCACAGTTGCAGGCGACACCTTCGATCCAGTTGCTGCGGCCCGAAGCGGGCTTCCGCACGCACTATGTCGGTATGAAGATCACACGCCCCGATCTGGGCGACAAACGCGTCCGCGAAGCGCTAAGCCTGGCAATCGACCAGAGTGCCATCGCCGACGCGATCTTCTTCGGCGAGGCCGAGGCGGCCAAGTCCTATTATTCCGAGGCCGCGCGCGACTTCAATCCCGACATGAAGCTGGACGCATTCGGCTATGATCCAGAAAAGGCCAAGGCGCTGCTCGACGAGGCAGGCTGGGTCTCCAAGGACGGCGGCGTCCGCATGAAGGACGGCAAGCCTCTGTCGTTGATCTTCTATGGCTTCACCGGCGATTCAGACAAGCAGATGGCCGAGACCATCCAAGGTGATCTGCGCAAGATCGGCGTCGATCTGAAGGTCGAGCTCTACGATCCGACGATCGTATGGGGCAAGCTGAAGACCCAGGATTTCGACCTGTATCAGATGAGCTATCCGTATCTGAGCGCGGGCGACGCCATGAACCTGTACTTCCTGTCGTCGAACATGCCGACGCCCAACCGGATGAACTGGAACGATCCCAAGACCGATCAACTGATCGACGCCGGCAACCGCGCGACCTCAGTGGAAGCGCGCTTTGCCGCCTTCGCCGAGGCCGGAGCGATCATCCACGACGCCGTGTTGTGGAAGCCTCTGGTCAACGAGAAGCTGGTCGTGGTGGCTGGGTCGCGCGTTGCGCCGTTCAAGCCGCATGGCATCAGCGGTGCGCCCCTATACAACGGGCTGGACCTCAAGCTGGCAAAATGACGGCGACGGTCCACCGCGCCCGGCATGACTGCCGGTGCGGTGGACCGCTCGAACGCCAGGATTCGGGCCAACCCCGAAACCTTGAAATGATGCCCGCTTGGGAGAAGACAACGTGACGCGACAGCTCCTTTGGCGCTTGTTGACCTCGATACCTGTGCTGCTCGGTGTGCTTCTGGTCGGTTTCCTGATGCTTCAGGTCATCCCGACAGACCCCGCCACCATTATCGCCGGACCGTCGGGTACGGCTGCCGAAATCGAAGACATCCGGCGCCAGCTCGGCCTCGACGCCCCGATCATGATGCAGTTCTGGTTCTATCTGCTGCGCGTCATGCAAGGCGATCTCGGACGGTCGATCATCAACAACGCGCCGGTCGCCGGAGAGCTTATGACGGCGCTTGGGCCGACCATCGAACTGATGGTGGCAAGTCTGATCTGGGCGGTCCCGCTTGGCATCCTGCTGGGCACGCTTGCCGCCATGCGCCGTGGGCAGGTCTTCGACCGAGCCGTCACCGCGCTGTCGGTGGCAGGCGTCTCCGTCCCTGCTTTCTGGGTCGGGCTTCTGCTGTTGCAGTTCGCCGCGTTCCGCTGGCAGCTGTTTCCACTGCAAGGCCGGGGCGGGCCGCTTTGGACGCTCAGCGGATTGCACCATGTCGCACTGCCGGCGCTGACGCTGGGGCTCATCTTCATCGGGCCGGTGGCGCGGATGACCCGCACCGCGGTTGTCGAGGTGCTGGGTGCCGACTTCATCCGCACCGCCCGCGCCAAGGGGGCGTCTGAGTTCCGCGTCGTCACACGACATGCGCTGCGCACGGCGCTGATACCTGTCGTGACGCTGATCGGCCTGCAGATCGGCTCGCTGCTCGGTGGCGCGGTTATCGCCGAAACCATCTTCGGCTGGCCCGGCATCGGCCGGCTGGCGGTCGGCTCCATCGTCTCCAGCGACTTTCCGATGGCCCAGGGCTGCATCCTCGTGCTGGCCTGCGGTTTCATCGTGGTCAACTTCGTTGTCGATGCGCTCTACGGCCTGCTCGATCCCCGCATCCGGAGCAAGGTCCGATGAGCACTGACACCACCGCCCTCCAGGCGGCAAATACCGCCGGCGCTTCGCGACCGCATCTGCTCCGGCGCCTCGCCCGCGATCCGCTCGCCCTCATCGCCCTGATCTTCCTGGTCGTGATTGTCGTTGCGGCCATTCTGGCACCCGTTCTGGCTCCGTTCGATCCCTACGACACCAATCTCAGGATGCGGCTCCGCCCGCCGGGTGGCGACCATCTCCTGGGCACCGACACCCAGGGACGTGATCTGCTGACCCGACTGCTCTACGGCGCCCGGACGACACTTGCGCTTGGCTTTGCCAGCATCGTCGTCGGCAGCCTGATCGGCACCAGCATCGGCCTGGCCGCCGCCTTCTACCGCAGGCTCGAGGGACCACTGATGCGGCTGGTCGACATCCTTTTGTCGTTTCCGTCGATCCTGTTTGGCCTCGCTCTGGCGGCCATGCTGGGTGTTGGCATGGACAGCCTGGTGATTGCGCTCGGCCTGTCTGCGGCGCCGCCCATCGCCCGCGTTGCCCGTGCCACCGCCGCCTCGGTGATGCAGGCCGAATACATGGATGCCGGCCGCGTGATCGGCCTTTCCGACAGCGCCCTGATCCGGCGTTACCTGTTGCGCAACTGTGCCGCCCCTATCGTCGTCTACTGCTCGCTGCAATTCGGCGAGACGATCCTTCTGGCCGCAGCCCTTGGCTTTCTCGGCCTTGGATTGCAGCCACCGACGGCTGAGCTCGGCAGCATCGCTGCCGAAGGCCGCAGCTTCATATTCCTGGCACCGCATGTCTCGACTGCAGCTAGCCTGCTGATCTTCATGATCGTGCTTTCCTGCAACCTGCTGGGGGATGCGTTCCGCGACCTCACCGACCCGAAGCTGCAGCGATGACCCAAGACATACCTCTCATCGCGGTCCGCGGCTTGCGGGTCGGTTTCCATACCGCGGGCGGCACGGTGGCTGCCGTCGACGACGTCGATTTCAGCGTCCGTGCCGGCGAAACGCTGGCGATTGTCGGCGAGTCCGGCTCGGGCAAGAGTGTCATGTCGCTTTCGCTGCTGCGACTGGTCCCAAGCGCAATCACAACAGGCGAGATCCTGTTTCGTGGCGATGACCTGCTGACCAAGCCAGCCCATGCGATGCGTGACATTCGCGGCGGCCGTATCGGCATGATCTTCCAGGAGCCCAACACATCGCTCAATCCGGTGCAGACGATCGGCGACCAGATCGTCGAGGCGATCCAGTTGCACGAGGCGGTCGGCAAGGCGGCAGCGCGCGCCCGTGCGGTCGAAGTACTGGAATTGACCGGCATCCCCTCGCCCCGTGCCCGGATGAAGAGTTATCCGCATGAACTCAGCGGCGGCATGCGCCAGCGCGCGATGATCGCCATGGCGCTGGCCTGCCGGCCGGAGTTGCTGATCGCGGACGAACCGACGACCGCGCTCGACGTCACCGTGCAGGCCCAGATTCTGGACCTGATGCGCGAGCTCAAGGCGAATAGCGGTGCGGCGATCATCCTGATCACCCATGATCTCGGCGTGGTTGCCGAGATGGCCGACCGCGTCGCTGTGATGTATGCCGGCCGCATCGTCGAGATCGCGCCGGTCACCGATCTCTTCGACGGTCCGGAGCACCCCTACACGATCGGGCTGCTCAGCTCGATGCCTTCGATCGACGGCGACAGCGAAACGCTGACGCCGATCGAAGGCAGCATGCCGGATCCGCTGGCGCTGCCCGCCGGTTGCCGGTTTCAGCCACGCTGCCCCTTCGCCATCAAGCGTTGTGCGATGGAGGCGCCGCCGCTTGAGACCGTCAGGCCGGGCCATTTGTCCGCATGCTGGCGCGCACCTCTCCTGGAAACCCTGACCCAGGGAGGACAACAATGACGTCGCCCACCGATGCATCTGCCCCACTTCTGAAAGTCGAAGGGCTGAGCAAGACGTTCAGCGTCGCAGGCGCCTGGCCATGGCAGAAGCGGACGCTGAGCGCCGTCAATGACATCAGCTTCGGCATCGCCCCGGGCGAAACCCTGTCTTTGGTTGGCGAAAGCGGCTGCGGCAAGTCGACCGCCGGACGCATGTTGGTCGGGCTGGCCGCGCCGAGCTCGGGCCGGATCCTGTTCGAGGGCCAGGAACTGTCCGGACAGACCGCCAGCGAACAGCGCGCCATGCGCCGGCGTATCCAGTTGATCTTCCAGGACCCCTACGGCTCGCTCAACCCACGCATGACCGTGGGCGAACTGATCGCCGAGCCTGCGCTGCTGCATGGGCTGGCCGACCGCAATAGCGCCAATGACAGGGTCGCCGAACTGCTTGGCCTGGTTGGCCTGGCAAAGCGGCATGCCGGGCGCTATCCGCACGAATTCTCCGGTGGTCAGCGCCAGCGCATCGGCATCGCCCGCGCGCTTGCTGTCGAACCCAGGCTGATCGTCTGCGACGAGCCCGTCTCCGCGCTCGATGTCTCGGTTCAGGCACAGATCGTCAACCTCCTGCAAAGCCTTCAGGATCGCCTGGGCCTTAGCTACCTGTTCATTTCCCACGGCCTGTCCGTCGTCCGCCACATCAGCCATCGCGTTGCGGTGATGTATCTTGGCAATATCGTCGAGATCGGGCCGAAGGCGGCGATCTTCGACCAGCCGTCGCACCCCTACACCAGAGCGCTTCTAGCCGCCGCACCTGTGCCGCGGCCGGGCGCCCGCCAGGCCAGCGTTGCGCTGGCCGGCGACATGCCAAGTCCGCTCGATCCACCTTCGGGGTGTCGCTTCCACCCAAGGTGCCCGTTTGCGATCGAGCGCTGCCGACGGGACATCCCGGCCCTTTCTCCTGGCGGTGATGGGCGGCTGGTGGCTTGCCACCGCTGGCAGGAAATTCCCGCCTTTCAGGCAAACGCACCCGGCGCACAGCACGCGCCGAAAACGACCCGGCTGCTGGCGCTCTACCGCCAGGCGGCCGCCAATTCCAACTCCCGCATGAGCAGCAACTGAAGATGTCGACGCAAATCTGGACACGGCTGGACTATGAACGAACGGGCAAGCAGATCGGCAATCTGCATTTCCCACACTCGGTTCATCGCTCCGCTTATGGCACGATCACCATCCCGGTCGGGGTCGTCGCAGGCGGCAAGGGGCCGACGATGCTGCTCACCGCCGGCACCCATGGCGACGAATATGAAGGCCAGATCGCTCTGACCAAGCTGCTGCAGAGCATCGATCCCGCCTCGATCAACGGACGGCTGATCGTCCTGCCGATGCTCAATGCGCCGGCAGCCCTTGCCGGCAGCCGTGTGTCCCCGCTCGACGGCGGCAATCTCAACCGCGCCTATCCGGGCGATCCCCTGGGCGGACCGACAGCAGCCATCGCCGATTATGTCAGCTCCGTGCTGCTGCCTCTTGCCGATTTCTATCAGGATTTCCATGCCGGCGGCTCGTCGCTGAACTATCTTCCGTTCGTTTCCACCCGCCGCAGCGGCGATCCCGACCTCGACAGCCGCGCTTTGGAAGCCGCGCGGGCCTTCGGCGCCCCGCACCTGCAGGTCTGGGGCTACAGTCCCGATCCCCGGCTCTCGACGTCGGAGTCGAATCGCCAGGGCATCATCTCGCTTGGTGGTGAGTTCGGCGGCGGCGGGACGGTGTCGCGGCAAGGCCTGGCGCTGATCGAAAACGGCATCCAGCGTCTCCTCGCCCATTTCGCCATGGTGGAACAGACATTTGACCCTCCCTCACCTCCCGCGATCGAGTTCGAAGTGCTTGGCCGCGACTACTATGTCTATGCGACCGAGGACGGTGTGTTCGAGCCCATGACCGATCTCGGAGATCGCATCGAGGCCGGCGCGCTCTGCGGCATGGTCCATGCGGTGGACGATCCGGCGCGCCCTGCCACACCTCAGCATTTCGACATCTCCGGCATCGTCGTGTGCCAGCGGCACCCCTCGCTGGTCGTGCGCGGCGACTGCCTGGCCCATCTCGCAACACCAAGGATCTGACATGGCCGAGCCCATCAACGTCACGCAACTTCTCGATGGCCACGAAGCACCGCTTGGGCTGCCGGCTGCCATGGCGGAGCACCTTGCGGCAATACAGTCGGCGCGCGGCCGTATCGTCTTCATTGCGCAACGTGGCGATGCCATCGTCGGGTTGCTGATCGGGCGTCGGCGGCGCACGGCTACGATGCTTCGGGTGTCCCATTTCTGGGTCGATGCCGATGACATCGACTGCAACGCCGTCGGCAGCGAACTGGTATCGGCATTGGAGCAGTTGTCCCTCGACAGCGATATCCTGACCTGGCGCATCGCCGCGGTCTCGGGGGAGGATGTCATCTCCACCGGCTTGAGAGCTCTTGCCGGCGTCGCTGCCGCGCTGCAAGGTGCACCATATGCCGAGCGCCGACTGCGGAACGACGGGCCAATGGCAAGCTCCAGGACGCCGATCTACACCCAGACAACCGGGTTCACCTGTGGCTCTGCCTCGCTGATGATGGCCTTTGCCGGCCTCGATCCTTCGTCCGCCATGGACCGTCTTCTGGAACTGGCGATGTGGCGCGAGGCGACGACGGTGGTATCGATGGACGGCCCTGGCGGCTGCGACCCTTACGGCCTCGCACTTGCGGCAAACTCGCGCGGTCATGCAGTGAAGGTGTTCATGAGCACGTCAGAAGCGATCCTCATCGATCGCGGCAATACCGAAGCCAAGCGCGACCTGATGAAATTCGTCCAGGCCGACTTCAAGAGCCGTGTGCTCGAAGCCGGCATCGAGGTCGAAGCGCGCCCCTTCACCATAGCCGAACTACGTAGCGCCGTGGCAGGCGGTTCGATCGCCGTGGTTCTGATCGACCAGAGGGAAACCCACGGCCGCACCGCACCGCATTGGGTGGTCGCCCATGCGGTGAGCGAGGAGCACTTCCTCGTCAACGATCCATGGTTCGAGGTCGATGCGCTCGAAAATGCCGCCGATGTCGTCGACCTGCCGATCCGCGATGCCATGCTCGATCGCATGGCCTGGTACGGAGAACCGGCCTATCGCGCGGCCCTGATCATCGGGCCGGCAACTTGATGCGGCTCTGACCGCAACTCGACAGGCGACGCGAACGATCGAGACTTCAGCCTGTGGGCCGGGCATTGCCGCCAGCCGGGGAAAGCTGGCGGTCAAGCGCCAGTTCCAGAACACCCCGAACGATGTTGACCAAGGTTTCGGGTTTCGACGGACGCTCTTCGGGGTCGAAAGCAAGCCCAATTACCGCACTTTGGCCGCTCGGCGTTATCACGGGCCAGAAGTCAAAGCGCGAGGTGACAGCAGGGTAGACCCCGGCGCGCACGGCAGTCTGCGCCGCCAACGACGAAAGTGCTGCCTTTAGCTCGGTGTCCTGAAGCTCGACGGCCCCGACAATTTGCTTCACGGAAACCGCATCGTCCGTGACAAGCATCACCACAGCAGGAACTTCGAAGAGCTCAGCCAGGGCTTCGGACGTAATCGCGACGATTGCCTCCGGTTTGTCGGCCGCCACGATATCGCGGCTGAAGCCTTGCAGTACATCCGTCTGCCTCCTCAGACTTGCCGAGTCGGCGGCCCTCCGGCCCGAGGTGTAGGCAGCGCCACTCACGATAAGTCCGACGATGAAAAGCAGTGCGATCGCCCAGATGTTCGCCGGGTCACTGACAGCGAGCGAGTAGCGGGGCTCGGTGAGGAAGAAGTTGTACGCGAGCGCGCCGAGTATGGCCGAGCAGAGCGAGGGACCCAGGCCGAAGCTGGCGCCTGCGATGACCACCGGCACTACAAAGATCAGGGAGAGGTTCGGGATCGTTACCCCTATATCGACACTGACAGCCAGGACCGTGGCGACGACCGTCATCACCAACGCAGCCAGGTAGCCCACCACAGCCGGAGAATCCGCCGAGCTCGCCGGCGGATCAGCAGGTGGCATCCGTGTGACCTCCAGGTGCGACTTCGAACTGGCATCCACCATTGGCTCAACTCCTGTCCAACAACATGCCGTCTCGCGCTACACGTGGTTGACCGAATGACATCCAAGGTCCGCCTCGCCACCACCTGCGTGGTAGACGTTGTAGCGCTCTGCCCTGATGCGATAGTTGGCCAGATGGCCATAAAAGGTCCATGCCGGGCTGAGCCACGAAAAATAGAATCTTCATAAAGAAACCAGGCATGGATGAACAAAGCCCGGGGGTCGCGCCAGGGTCGGAATTGGCCATCCGACGAAAGCTCCAGGGATGCCCATCAAAGTCCGTATATGGCGCATTGCTGCGCAATCCTGACCGCACGAGCCACAAGGTGACTTATCTGGCACTGCGATCGTCGTTCGGTGTGTTTCGGGCTGCGTGTCGCTCGGACGAACGGAGACCGCTCAGCGCACCAGCGGCGCAACCGCGTTTTCGATGAGACGTACGAGGCTGAGCGCGGTCATCTCGGAGGATTTCGGATTGGTCTTCAGCGCCTCGTTCTCCAGCCTCAGCTCGAGCGTGCCGAAAGCGCCGGCGGCACTGATCTCGTGGATGTTGCGCGAGGCCGAGGGATCGGCGGCCAGCACGACGCGCGTGCGGTCCAGGCCGATGCCCGACAAGGCCGAGATGACGGCGACGTTTGCATTCTGCGGAAACGCCTCCGCAGCCTGGCGCGCCGTGCCGGCGAAGAACTCCGTGCGCCTGGCAAGCCTGTCCAGGTCGATCATCTCGGCAGCCCGGGTGCCCTTCCAGGCAAGCGGCGGCTTGACGATTGTGTGCCTGACCTCGTCGACGGGCAGGACGGCAGCGGCGGCGAGCGCGCCAAGATCGCCAAGCGCGCCCGAGGGCACGACTACGCGGCTACCCATTTCCTCGGCGACGGCCAGGAGAAGGCCCAGCAGCGCTTCATCGGTGAACGCGCTTGCCGAGGACACCACGAAGCTTGCGGCATGGCGCAGGGCCGCCTCGCCCCAGATGGCGACTGCCGGTCGGCCAGCCACCTCGATCACCATGTCGATGTCGAGCCCAGCCAGTTCGTGCGGCCCGCTGATCAGGCGGGCACTCGCCGGCAAGCCGGGGCGTTCGAGTTCCGGATCGCGCACGGCGACGGCCACGATCTCGACGCCGGCCGGCTGCCGCTCGGCGAGCAACTCGCCGACCCGTGAGGCGATGGCACCCCAACCGACGAAGCAGAGCCGCAGACGGCGCTTGCGCTTGTCAGAGGCCGACATAACGCTGCACCAGTTCGGCGTTGTTGGTCAGGTCTTCGCCGCTGCCTGACCAGACGGTGCGGCCCTTCTCGAGGATGTAGTGACGGTCGGCGAGACGCTTCAGCACGTTGAGGTTCTTGTCGATCAACAGGATCGACTGCCCTTCCGCCTTGAGCGCCTCGATGCAGCCCCAGATTTCGGCACGGATGACCGGCGCCAGACCCTCGGTCGCCTCGTCGAGGATGAGCAGCTTGGGATTGGTCATCAGCGCGCGGCCGACGACAAGCATCTGCTGCTCGCCACCCGACAGGGTTCCGGCAGCCTGTCCGGCGCGCTCCTTGAGCCTCGGAAACAGCGCATAGACGCGTTCCAGCGTCCACGGGTCCTTGCGGCCGAGACGATTGGCTGCGGTGGCGACGAGGTTTTCGCGCACGGTGAGCGTCGAGAAGGTCTGGCGGCCCTCGGGCACCAGACCGACGCCAAGCCGCGCCACCGTTTCGGGCGTGGCGCCGCGCACGTCGCGGCCGGTGAAGCTGATTTCACCCGACAGCGGCTTGAGCAGCCCCATGATCGACTTGACGGTGGTGGTCTTGCCCATGCCGTTGCGGCCGAGCAGCGTCACCACCTCGCCATCGCCGATTTCGAGGGCGACATCGAAAAGCACCTGGCTGCGGCCATAGGCCGACTGCAGTCTGGCGACGCTCAGCATAGCTCGTCTCCCTCGCCCAGATAGGCTGTGCGGACCTCAGGATTGTCCCTGATCTCGTCGACGGTGCCGGTGGCGATGATGCGACCATAGACCAGCACCGAGATCCGGTCGGCCAGCGCGAACACCGCCTCCATGTCGTGCTCGACGAGCAGCATCGGGACCTGGTTCCTGAGACCACGCAGCATCTCGATCATCTGCTGGCTTTCGACATGGCCAAGGCCTGCCATCGGCTCGTCGAGCAGCAGCAGGCGCGGCCTGGTGGCGAGCGCCACGGCAAGCTCGAGCTGCTTCTGCTCGCCATGCGACAGGTTGGCGACCAGTTCGCTTGCCCGGTCGGCCAGGCCCGCAGCATCGAGGAAACTTCGTGCGCTTGCGCGCAGCTGGTGCTCGTGGCGGACGTTGCCCCAGAAGCGGAAGCTGTGACCCTGGCGCACCTGGATGGCGATGGCGACGTTGTCGAGCACCGTGTAGTCGGGCAGCAGGCAGGTGATCTGGAAGGTGCGTGCCAGCCCCATCGACACGCGCCTGGCGGTCGGCAGGCTGGTGATCGGCACACCGTCGAGCTCGATCGTGCCCTCGTTCTGCCTGAGCTCGCCCATCAACTGAGAAATCAACGTGGTCTTGCCGGCGCCATTGGGGCCGATCAATGCGTGGATCTCACCTGGATTGACGGTGAGGTCGACATGATCGGTGGCAAGCAGGCCGCCGAAACGCTTGACCATGCCCTTGACGTTGAGGACCGGCGTCATGCGCGCCTCCCGAGCAGCCTGCTACCCAGGCCCTGGACGCCGCCCTGGGTGTAGAGGACCACGAACAAAAGGATCAGGCCGAGGCCGAGCTGCCAGTTCTCCGTCCATGAGGCGAGGATCGATTCAAGCACGATGAACGCGGCAGCGCCAAGCAGCGGGCCGAACAGCGTGCCGACGCCGCCGAGGATGACCATTACCATCAGTTCGCCCGACTTGGTCCAGTGGATCATGTCGGGGCTGGCATAACGCAGGAAGTTGGCCATCAGCGCGCCGGCAAGGCCGCAGCCCATTCCCGAGATGACGAAGGCCATCAGCTTGTAGCGGTAGGCCGGCAGGCCGATGGCGGCCATGCGCTTTTCACTCTGGCGCAGGCCGACGATGACGTTGCCGAAGCGCGAATTGACGATGCGCCAGAGGATGAAGAAGAACGCCACCGTGATCGCCAGGCAGACATAATAGACTGTCTGCTTGTCGCGCATGTTGAGCCCGGGCAATTCATTGGCGCGGCGAATGATCAGGCCGTCGTCGCCGCCGTAGGTCTTCAGCGAGACGAACAGGAAGAACAGCATCTGGGCGAAGGCGAGCGTGATCATGATGAACTGCACGCCGCCGGTGCGCAGCGACAGCGCGCCGATGAGTGCCGCCATCAGGCCGGAGACCATCAGCGCGACCGGAATGGTAATCAGCAGTTGGTTGGTGCCCGGGATGAAGCCGAGCAAAGGCTCGCCCAGCGAATAATGCTGGTAGAGGATGCCGACGACATAACCGCCGATGCCGAAGAACGCGGCGTGGCCGAAGCTGACCATGCCGCCATAGCCGAGCACGAAGTTGAGGCTGGCGGCGGCAATGCCGTAGATCAGCACGCGCGTTGCGAGCGACGTCAACGCCGCATAGCCGGTTGCATCGGCGACCGCAGGCAGTGCGATCAGCGCGATCAGCACGCCGGCAAGCAATACGGGTCGCTTGAGTGTCTTTTCCATGGGCCAGTCAGCGCCTAGTTCAGGAATTGCGGATGAACAGGCCCTTCGGCCTGATGAGGAGGACGATCGCCATCAACAGATAGATGCCCATCGAGGAGATACCGGCGCCGAGCGCGTCGGCCTCCGGGCCGACCATGACCTGGCGCAGCAAGCCCGGCAGGTAGGCGCGCAAACCGGTGTCGACGACACCGAGGATGAGGCTGGCGAAGAAGGCGCCACGGATCGACCCAACGCCGCCAATGACGACGACGACGAAAGTGGTGATCAGGATCTGCTCGCCCATGCCGACCTGGACGGCGAGGATCGGTCCGGCCATGAAGCCTGCAAGACCCGCCAGAAGCGCACCGAGGCCGAAGACCAGCGTGTAGAGCAGCCGGATGTCGACGCCGAGCGCGCGCACCATTTCACGGTTGGTCGAGCCGGCGCGCACCAGCATGCCGATGCGCGTCTTGTTGATCAGCAAATAGAGCCCGAGCGCCACGAGCAGGCCGACGGCGATGATTGCGAGGCGATAGACCGGATAGACCAGCCCCGGCAGCAGCTCGACCGAACCGCCGAGCACTTCCGGCATCGACACGAACAGCGGCTGGCGCCCGAACAGGATGGTTATCGTCTGGTTGAAGATCAGGATCAGGCCGAAGGTCGCCAGCACTTGATCGAGATGGTCTCGGCCATAGAGCCGCCGCACGACGAGGAACTCGATCGCAGCACCGGTGACGGCAGCCGCAGCAAGCGCTGCCGGGATGCCTAGCCAGAACGAGCCGGTCTCGGCGGCGACCCATGTGCCGGCATAGGCGCCGATCATGTAGATCGAGCCATGCGCCAGGTTGATGACGCCCATGATGCCAAAGATCAGCGTCAGGCCGGCCGCCAGCAAGAAGAGCATGACGCCGAATTGCACGCCATTCAGCATTTGTTCGAGGAAGAGCGTCATCGCCTGTCGTTTCGATTGGAAAAACTTGAAATCTGGCGAGCGGCATCGTGGCCGCCCGCCATGGCTGATCGATCGGGCCTACATCTTGCACTCGGCAGCGTAGGCGTCGCCATGGTCTTTGAGGACCTCGCCGACGGTCTTCAGCATCGGCTTGCCGTCATCGCCCTTCTCGACCTTCAGCGCGTACCAGTTTTGCACCGGATGCTGGTTGGGGCCGAAGGCGAACTTGCCGCGCACGGATTCGAAGTCGGCCTTGCGCAGGGCTTCGCGGAAGGCGTCGGCGTCGTCGAGCTTGCCGCCGGTGGCCTTCAGCGCCGAGGCGTAGGCAAGGGCAGCGTCATAACCCTGGCTGGCGTAGTAGGTCACGGGACGGTTGTAGGCCTTGTTCCAGGCTGCCATGAACTTCTTGTTGGCGGCGTTGTCGAAGTCCGCGTTCCAGTGGCTGGTCACGTTGAGGCCGATGGCGGCATCGCCAACCGCGGCAAGAGTGACGCCATCCATCGACGGCTCGGCCACGACCATCGGGATTTCCTTCATCAGGCCCGACTGCTCGTACTGGCGCAGGAAGGTGATGCCGAGGCCGCCCGGATGGAACTGGAACACCACGTCCGGCTTGGCGGCGCGGACCTGGGCGAGCTCGGCGGCGAAATCGGTCTGGTCGAGGCGGGTATAGATTTCGCCTGCGATCTCGCCCTTGAAATAGCGCTTGAAGCCGGCGATGGCATCCTTGCCGGCCTGGTAGTTCGGCGCCAAGACAAAGGCCTTCTTGTAGCCGAGATTGGTGGCGTTCTGGCCGGCACTCTCATGCAGGCTGTCGTTCTGCCAGGAGACGACGAAGTAGTTCGGGTTGCACTCCTTGCCGGCCATGTTCGACGGCGCGGCATTGGGGCTGACATAGAAGGCATCGTTGTCGACGATATCGGGCACGGTGGCGCCGGCGACGTTGGAGAAGACGATGCCGGTAAACAGCTTTATGCCTTCTTCGCCCATGAAGCGTTCGGCGATCTGCTTGCCCTGGCCGGGCTTCAGGCCGTCATCTTCGACCACCAGTTCGACAGGCACGCCGCCAAGCTTGCCCTCCTCCAGCGCCAGCATGAAGCCGTCGCGGATGTCCTGGCCGAGATAGCCGGCCGGGCCAGACAGCGTGGTGATCATACCGATCTTGACGGGATCGGCAGCAATTGCCGGAAACGTCGCAAGGCCCGCGATCGATGCGGCAAGAAGTGTTGTCCTCACATTCATCCTCAGTTCTCCTCTGATCGGCGCATTTCAGCGCGCATTGTTGATTGCCAGGTCGGTCGCAAGCCGGTCGGTTGCCTCGATGTCGAGAGGCACGAACCGGAACGAAGCCGCCTCTGCCTTGAGCCGGCCGAAGACAGGAGCGGGAAAATGGTAGGGCGCGAGCACGGTGCCACTGGCTGCCGCAGCACCCAGCAGCCCGATCCGCGTCGCGCGCGCCAGGACCGGGTCCTCGCAGAAGTTGCAGACGATGCCGTCGTCACCGAGCTGCAGCGGATGATGCACGGCGTCGGCCAGGAATAGTACCTCGCCCTCTTCACTGTCGAGCGCGACCACCACCATGCCGGGCGAATGTCCCGGCGCCGGCTTCAGCCGCAAACCTGCCGCCACCTCGGCGTCCGAAGCCACCGCCTCGAAGCCGACCGATCGGATGATGGGCAACACGCTATCCGCAAAGGCGCCATGCAGCGTGTTGCCGTCGACCGAGGCCTCATGGACCTTGGTCCAGTGGGCCAGCTCGGTTTCGGCGACGACATAGCGCGCATTGGGAAAGGTCGGCCGCCAGGTTTCGCCTTCCCGCCTTGTGTTCCAGCCGACATGGTCGGCGTGCAGATGCGTGTTGATGACGATGTCGACGCGCTCGGGCGAGATCCCGATCGCGGCGAGCGTGTCGAGGAACATCGTCTCGCGGCGATGCCAGGCCGGCCGGTGCGGCCGCTCCTTGCCATCGCCGATGCCGCCGTCGATCAGCGCGACATAGTCAGGTGTCTCGATGACGTAGCAGTTGAAGCTGAGCGCCACCGTCTCACCCGCGGGATCGACGGTGCCTTCGGGCGAACGCCTGAAAGCAGCTTCCAGATCTTCGCGCGAAAGCCCCGCGAAGATCGCCTTTGCCGGCCAGGCGACATTGGCCATGTCAGGGATGCAGGTCACCACAACCGGGCCAGCGTGCAGCTGCTCCAGTTCGATGTCGAGTTCACTTATGCGCCGACGCGTGACCTTCATGCCGCAAGCCGCCTCAAAGGTCGCATTCGCCGGCGAAGGGATCGCCATGCGCGCTCAGCAGCTTCTTGCGGGTCTTGAGCGTCATCTCGCCGGCGGCGTCCTTGACCACCTGCATGGCGTACCAGTCCTGCACGGGATGCTGGTTCTTGCCGAAGCTGAAGCTGCCGCGTGTGGTCTTGAACTCGGTCTTGAGCAGCGCCGCACGGAAGGCCTCGATGTCCTCGACATCGCCTTCCGTCTGCTTGAGCGCCGAGGCGATGGCGAGCGCCGTATCGTAGCCCTGCGCCGCATACATGGTCGGCGTGCGCTTGTAGGTGTCTGCGAACTTGGCGACGAACTCGCGATTGGTCTCGTTGTCCAAGTCGGTGTTCCATGAACCCGATACGTTCAAACCCGCAGCCGCTTCGCCAACAGCCTTGAGGATGGCATGATCCATCGACGGCTCGGCAATCACCATCGGCACCGTGCCGAGCAGGCCGGACTGCTGGTACTGGCGCAGAAATGCGATACCCAGGCCACCTGGCTGAAACTGGAAAACCACGTCAGGGTTGGCGGCCTTGATCTGTGCCATTTCGGCGGCGAAATCGGTCTGATCGAGGCGCGTATAGATCTCGCCTGCGACCTCGCCCTTGAAGTAGCGCTTGAAGCCCGCGATGGCGTCCTTGCCGGCCTGGTAATTCGGCGCCAGCACGAAGGCCTTCTTGTAGCCGAGATCGGTGGCGTTCTGGCCGGCGCTGCCCTGCATCGTGTCGGTCAACCACGACATGACGAAATAGTTTGGATGACAGCCCTTGCCGGCAAATTCGGATGGGCCGGCATTGGGGCTGACGAAAATCGCATCGGCGTCGACGATCTCGGGAACGGTGGCACCGGCAACGTTCGAGAAGACGATGCCGGTGAACAGCTTCACGCCCTCGTCGTTCAGAAACTTTTCGGCGATTTGCCGGCCATTGCCCGGCTTGAGGCCGTCGTCCTCCACCAGCACCTTGACCGGCACACCACCAAGCTTGCCACCTTCCATGTCGATCGCCAGCTGGAAACCGTCGCGCACGTCCTGGCCGAGATAGCCAGCCGGTCCGGAAAGCGTCGTGATCATGCCGATCTTGAGCGGCTCTTGGGCAAGCGCACCGGATGCGAAGAACGAGCCGGCCACGAGCGAGACCAGCGAAGACGTCAGTTTCATGCCTTGGAAGCTCCTGCGTTGGAGCGGCACGCCATCTGGCGAGCCACAGTCAGAAATGCGAACGGATTAGAGCTTCACCCAGCCTTCCGGCGGGGTCTTGCCCGGATGAAGCGCGCCGCATTGCGGGCAGGTGCGCGCCTTCTCGTCAGCGTAGAACGCCTGGTAGATCGGCGGCAGGTCGCGGACGATGCTCTTCAGGGTGACCTCGACGCGCTTGACCAGCCCACTGCACTCGAAGCAGTACCATTCGAAGGCGTCGAGCAGACCGTCATTGCGCTTCGGCTCGACGACGAGGCCAATGGAGCCTTCCTGCGGGCGCTGTGGCGAGTGGCGCACATGCGGCGGCAAAAGAAAGATCTCGCCCTCACGGATCGGCACGTCGTAGAAATTGCCGTTGTCCACCACCTTGAGCATCATGTCGCCCTTGAGCTGGTAGAAGAATTCCTCGACCGGATCGTCGTGGTAATCGGTGCGCTTGTTGGGCCCGCCGACGACAGTCACCATCAGGTCGGCGTCCTCCCAGATCTGCTGGTTGCCGACCGGCGGCTTGAGCAGGTGGGCGTGCTCGTCGATCCACTTCGAGAAGCTGAAGGCCGAAAGGCGTCTGGTCATTGTCGTTCCTCCTTTGGGTCGGCGCGCAAGCGTCGGATTGTTCGGTCAGGCCCCAGTCGTCTGGCCCAATGTCGTCAGGCCCAAATCGTCAGGCCGAAGCCTTCAGGCCACAGGCCTCGAATGCGGCACGGGTGGCGCGCTTCTCTGCCTCGGTCAGTTCCAGCAGCGGCGGGCGGACGCGTCCACCCGCCTGCCCCAAAAGCTCCTGCCAATACTTCTGGTGCGAATGCGGCTTCTCGGCCGGGCGCGTGTTCTTGAGCGCTGAACGTACCGGGTCGAGGCTGGCGCTGATGCGGCGCGCCTCTTCGGCTTTTCCTGATAAGGCAAGGTCGGTGTATTCGCGCATGCGCTTGTCGTGCCTGGTCTGGATCAGATAGGGCGGCGACGAGCAGAGATAGAGCTGCCAGTTGAGCTCGAGAATGTTGTCGAGCCATTCTTCCTCGGAGGCCGTGCTGACGAGGATGCGGTCGCCGGCAAGTTCCGTCAGTTCCTTGTACATCGGACGCGGCACAGAATACTTGATGGCGACGACGTTCTCGATGTCGGCGAGCTTGTTGCAAAGACCGGGGCTCATCAGGTAGCCGCTGTCGGGATGGCTCCAGAGTGCTATGCCGATGTCCACCTTGTCGGCGATGGTGCGGTAGTAGTTGAGCAGCGTCTCGTCCTGCTCCTTGAAGAAGTGCAGGATCGGCGCGTGCACGACGATGTAGTCGGCGCCGCACTTCTGGGCATGTTTTGCCAGATCGATGACCACGTCCATGTTCTGGTCGGAGCAGGACATGATGGTCTGGGCGCGACCGGCGCAGGCGTCGACGGCGAGGTCGAAGCTGCGCTTGCGCTCGTCAAGCGACATCGAGAAGAACTCGCCCTGCTTGCCGGCGATGAAAAAGCCGTCGATGCCGAGGTCGCCGATCCAGTGGTCGACATTGCTGCGGAAACCGTCCTCGTCGATCGAAAGATCATCCTTGAACGGCATCAGGGCGGCAGCCCAGATGCCCTTCATCGTTGCCCTCGAATGGGCCTTGGCATTCTTCTTGTCGTATTTCATCGAATTGCGAACCTTTACGAGGCGATTGCAGGCTTCGGCTAGATTGCCATGCGGTGCGAGACGTTCTTGGCCACCATGTAGTGCAGGATGCCTTCGACACCGCCTTCGCGACCGAAACCGCTCTCCTTGACGCCGCCGAATGGCGTCTCGGCGACCGAGGCCTCAAGCGTGTTGATCGAGACGTTGCCCGCTTCCAGATCGTCGGTGATCTGGTCGACATTGGCGGCCGAGTTGGTGAAGGCATAGGCAGCGAGGCCGAAAGGCACGCCGTTGGCCTTCTCGATCGCCTCCTCGAGCGAGGATACGGGATTGATCACCGCCAGCGGGCCGAACGGCTCTTCGCGCATGACGCGGGCATCGTCGGGCAGATCGGCGAGGATCGTCGGCGGATAGAAATAGCCGCTGTTGCGGGGCCGTTCGCCGCCGAGCAGCAGCTTGGCGCCCTTCGAGACGGCGTCGGCGACCAGCATTTCCATTGCCTCGACGCGGCGATGATTGGCCACCGGGCCCATCTCGACACCCTCTTCCAGACCATTGCCGACCCTTACGGCGCGGGCACGCTCGATGAAGGCTTCGGTGAACGACTTGTAGACGCTCTCATGGACGAAGAAGCGGGTCGGCGAGGTGCAGACCTGGCCGGAATTGCGCACTTTGCGGATGGCCGAGGCGATGCCGGCCTTCACCGGATCGGCGTCGTCGCAAACGAGCACCGGGGCATGGCCGCCGAGTTCCATCAGCGTCGGCTTCACGTAGCGGGAGGCAAGGCCGGTCAAGGTCCTGCCGACGGCGGTCGAGCCGGTGAAGGCGATCAGGCGAACCTGCTCCTGCGGGATGAGATACTCGGAAATCTGCGCCGGAATGCCGAAGACGAGGTTGAGCACGCCGGCGGGAAGGCCGGCATCATGGAAGGCCCGCGCAATGTGCAGGCAGCCGGCAGGCGTCTCTTCCGCCGCCTTGATGATGATCGAGCAGCCGGCGGCCAAGGCACCGGCGATCTTGCGCGCCGGCTGGCTCATCGGGAAGTTCCACGGCGAAAACGCCGCTACCGTGCCGATCGGCTGGTGATGGACGATGTAGCGGATGCCCGGCTCGCTCGGGATGACGCGGCCATAGGTGCGCTGGGCTTCGCCGGCGTCCCATTCGAAGAACTCGGCGCCGCGAATGACTTCGAGCCGGGCCTGTTGGAACGGCTTGCCGTGCTCGCGAGTGATATCCCTGGCGACCTCGTCGATGCGCTCGCGCAGAAGCGCTGCCGCCTTGCGCAGCACCTCGGCGCGGCGGGCGGGCGAGGTCTTGCGCCAGACGGCAAAGCCGCGCTCGGCGGCTTCGAGGGCCGCATCCAGATCTCCGGTGGAGGCCACCGGAACGGCGCCGATCACGCTCTCGTCGGCCGGGTTGATGACGGGCAGCGTTTCCGCAGTCCGCCGCCAGGCGCCACCGATATAGAGCTGGAGATCGGGGTAGTTGGACATCGGGCGCCTCGGCTTCGCAATTGGCATTAAATTCGACAGTGCCGGGCATCGGCCCGTGCCGTCTTGGTGCCAACATCGGCGGAAACCATTATATCGACAAGATGGATTTATCTGATAAATTAAGACTGTTTTCTGTATAAGTTAGCGATGAAATGGCCAGGCCGTCCAAGCCTGCGCCGCGGAGACCGCCGTGAAGATCACGATCAAGCAAATCCAGCAGTTCCTGGCGGTCGCCGAGCTCGGCAGTTTTTCGCGCGCCTCGAAGCGGCTTGGAACCGCGCAACCGGCGCTGTCGCAGGCAATCCGTGATCTCGAAGCGGAATTGTCGGTGCGCCTGTTCGACCGCACCACGCGCCGGGTCGAACTGACCGATGCGGGACGAGAGTTCCAGAACTCGGCAACCAAGGTGATCGAGGAGTTGGAGCATGCGGTCGAGGGCGTGCACATGCTGGCCGAACGCCGGCGCGGACGCCTGCGCATCGCCGCCCCGCCGCTGCTCGCCTCGGTCGTGCTGCCGCAGGCCATCGCCGAGTTCCAGAGGAGTTATCCCGGCATATCGGTGCAACTCGCCGACGTCGGCACCGAGCAGATCGTCGAAAGCGTGCGCAGCGGCCAGGCCGATTGCGGCCTCGGCACCTTCTCACCTGCTGAGGACGGCATCGAGCGGCTGTCTCTGGTGCGCGACAGCCTGATGCTGTTCTGCGACCACGACAGCCCGTTTCATGGGGCGGAGACCGTCAAATGGGCCGCTCTGGCGGAACAGCCGTTGATCACGCTGACGCGCGACAGCGGCATCCGGCTGCTCGTCGAAGTCGGCTTCGAGATGGCGCAGATCCCGTTCAAGCCGGCCTATGAGGTGACGCAGGTGACGACGGCCATCGCCCTTGTCGAGGCAGGCCTCGGCATTGCCGTCCTGCCCACCTATGCTCTGGCGGCGGCGCGTTTCAGGAAGGTCGCCGGCAAGCCCTTGGCCGAGCCCACCATCTCGCGCGAGGTGTCGCTGATCCACGCCACCGGGCGCTCGGTGTCGCCTGCCGTCTCGGCCTTTGCCGGCGTCGTGCGCCGCTATGCCCAGCAACTGACGCCACGCGAAGCCAACTGACGCATAGAGCGGCTACGCTTTTCTTCGAATCGCGGAACAACTCCATGTTCCTGTTTTTGCGCGGTTCCGGACGGAAAACCGCTGCGCACTTGTCCTGGAATTGCTCAGCCCTTGATCAGGCGGAGCAACGCCTGCGACAGGACACTATCCTCGGAGGCAAGGTCGAGCAGCACGTCGAAATGGTTGCGGCCGGGGATTTCCATCAGCTGCGAGGCGAAGCCCGCCTCGCGCCACATCTGGTCATAGGCGGTCGACTGCCGCCGGAAGCCGTCAGGCTCGCCATCGGCATAGGCAACGACGATCTGGCAGCCGATCCGTGGCAGGTTCGCCGCCGGGCTCAGCCGTTCGACCGCCGCCTCGTCAAGCTTGATCCAGTCCTGCACGAACGATCTTGCAATCGGCGCAAGATGGAACAGGCCGCTGATCGGCAGCGCCCCCTTGATGACGTCTTCCGGCACGCCAGCCTCGACGTGCCAGCCGCCCGAGAGCACGGCCCCCGTCAGGTGCCCGCCGGCGGAGCTGCCGCCGACATGAATGCGTTCGGGATCGATGCCGAACTCGCGACCGTTCTTCCACAAGAAGCCGATCGCCGCCCTCACCTCGCGCACGATCTCGTCGAGCGACGCCTCGGGCGCCAGCCGGTAATCGACCACGGCGGTGGCGATGCCGTTCTTGGCCAGCATCGCCGCCATGAAGGCGGAATCATGCTTGGACAGCATGCGCCAGTAGCCGCCATGGACGAAGACGAAGACCGGCCGCGGCTCGCCCGAGGTGCCATAGATATCGATCGTCTGGCCGCTCTGCTCGTCATAGACGACGTCGAGATGCGTGGCATGGTCCCGCATCTCCTCGGAGCGGCTTCGGTAGTCACGCATCGCCGCCTCGAAGACCTCAGGCGTCACGGAAGCCCGCGCGCCATAGTCGCGGTCGAGGACGTCACGCGGCCAGTTGGCTTCTTCGGCAAGCACGCTCATGCGCACCTCCTGTCAGGCGACGAAGGCACGGATGGTGTCGGCCACCACCTTGGGCTGCTCGAGCGTCGGGAAGTGCGTCCTGCCGGGCAGCTTGTTGGGCTGGTACCAGTCGTTGCCGGCGGCGAAATCGAGCTGCGCCTGGGCATATTCGGGCTCGAAGGGCTGCGAATAGATGTGGGTGATCGGACGCTTGTCCTTGAGTGCTGCCATGCGCTGCATCGGATTGCCCCATTTGCGATAGGCCTTGCCGATCTCGCGGCCGGACCGCGCCCACATTTCGAAGCTGTATTTGGCCATCTCGTTGTTGACGTGATTGACGATGTCCTGGTTCTCGGTGTCGCCGATCCAGTAGTTGAAGAAATCGCCGCGGCCATTCTCCCAGTTTGTGCGATCCTGGATGTGGTCGATCATGCGGAAGAAGTCTTCGTTCGGCGTGGTCTGGATCCAGTCGATGACGACGGTACGCGGGATGCGCGCCACATCAAGACGGTCGGTCACCTCGATGTTGGCCCAGCCGCCATGCGAGGTCGACACCGGCACCAGCCTGTCGATGTTCATCTTGTCGAGGAAGGCGACGACGTCGGACGCCTGGTCGTCGACGGTGAAGTCGCCGTCATGTTCTCGGTTCTCGCCATGGCCGCGCCAGTCCAGGCGGATGACGCGATGGGTCCTGGCAAGCTCGGGCGCCAGCGTCTTGAACAGGCGGTGGTCCTGGCACCAGCCCGACAGAAGCAGCAGCACCTCGCCCTCGCCGGCCTCGTCATAAGAAAGCATGTTGGCGCCGATCTCGATGGATTTCATCTGATGTCTCCGAATTCTGGGGCGCATCGCACCCTATGTTCCCTTGGTCAGGCGAGCGGCTCGGTGGCGGTCGGCGCATGACGAGCAGTCTTCATGCGCTCAGCGCCGAGTTCGCGGCTCTTGCCGGTAATCTTCATCACTTGCGAGCGCAGATCGTCAGGCCAGAAATTCATGTCCCCGAGGCGTTCGGCGGTGTCCTGGGTGTGCTCGGTGATCGGCCGTTCGCGCTCTTCCCAGGCAGCCAGCGCCTGCTCGATGTCGGCCGCATTTGCAACGGCGGCGGCGAGCCCAAGGCCGTTCATCAGCGCGCAGCCGCCGCCCTGCCCGAGATAAGGCGGCATGGCATGCGCTGCATCGCCCAGGATCGCCGCGCGGCCCTTGCTCCACTTCTTGAGCTTGACCACCTCGAAGGCATCCCAACGACCGGCGTCTCCGAAACGCGAGACAAGGTGGGCGAGATGCGGGAAGGATTCGGTCCACAGCGCCCGGTCGGCCGGAACCTTGAGCGCGGCAGCGTCATCGGCGGCGCAGCACAGCGCAACATAGAGGTCGGTGGCGCTGGCCGGGGTGTAGAGAATGCGACGGGTGCCGGTGAAATATTCGATGTAGCGGTCGCGGTCCTCTGCCGGCACGTCGGCATCGTCGCGGCCGATCAGCATGCGGATCGCGCCATAGCCGAGATGCTTGCGGTACATCATCAGGTCGAGCGAGTCGCGCACCTTTGAGTTGATGCCATCGGCGCCGACGACGAGGTCGGCCTTGCGTCGCGCACCGTCGGCCAGCAGCAACTCGCCCTCTGGCGTCGCGCCCACCGCTTCCGAATTGGTCATGATCTCGACACCGCTGCGGCGGCAGGTGTCGACCAGTGAATTGATCAGCTGCTCGCGCAGGATGGTGATCAGCCTGGCGTCGCCCTGAGCGTTGATGGGGATTTCCTCCATCGTGGTGTTGTGGTGGTCGCGAGTATGGAACTGCGGTCCGATATGGGCGCCGACGACGGCCTGCTCATAGGCGCCGATCGCCTTCAGCACGCGCAGGCCGTTGCTCCAGATGTAGATGCCGGCGCCAAAGGTGCGCAGGTTCGGCGCGCGCTCGTGCACTGTCACCGACCAGCCACGCTGGGCCAATGCGGCAGCCGTGGTCAGGCCGCCAATTCCAGCGCCTGCGATCTCCGCGTGGCGCCCGGCTCCGGTTTTCTCGGTCATGTCTGGATTGTCCTCCCCGTGCGGCAAATCCTGCCGACGTCTGGGGCCCGGCCGCAACGAGGCGACTCGAGCCGAAATGCCTCCGCGTGCTGGCAACGCCCCGCACCGCCAACACGCCTCCTGACGGCAAGTTTCCAGTGATTGGACATTCAGACAAGTGAATTCTCTGGAAATTCCTATGAGGATTTGGAATATCAACTTGGACGCAACGACTTGAAGGCAAGGCTCCGATGAAACTCGTCACCAGCCGTCTCACCATCCGCCATCTGCGCATGGTCGTGGCAATCGTCGAAGAGGGCAATCTGGTGCGCGCCGCCAAGCGCCTGAACATGACCCAGTCGGCGGTGACCAAGGCGCTGCAGGAAATCGAGGCGTTGACCAAGGCGAGGCTGTTCGACCGCACCAATCGTGGCGTCGTGCCGACGATGTTCGGCGACACGCTGGCCGAGCACGCGCGCCTCGTCATCACCCAGCTGGCGCATGCCGAGGAACATCTCGCCGACCTGCGCGACGGCACCGGTGGGCGCGTCGCCATCGGCACCTTGCTGTCGGCGTCGGCCGAATTGCTGCCGACGGCCATCGCCCGCCTGCGCAAGGAGCGGCCCAAGCTCGTGGTCAAGATCGTCGAGGGCACCAATGACGTCTTGATCCCGGCATTGCGCGCCGGCGAACTGGACATGGTGGTCGGGCGCCTGTCCGAACAGCGCGACCGGCTGAATGTCGTCCAGGAGGTGCTGATGGACGACATCGCCTGTGTCGTGGCGCGTCGCGGCCATCCGCTGGCCGAGCGCAGCGAGCTCAACCTCGCCGACCTGATCGGCTGGGAATGGATCCTGCCGCCGCAGGAAACCAGCCTGCGCCGACAGATCGACATCGCCTTCCGCGAGGAAGGGCTGGAGCCGCCGTCGCATGCGGTGGATTCCGTCTCGCTACTGACCAACAGGGCGCTGTTGATCGACGCCGACTATCTCGGCGTGTTTCCCGCCCAGGTCGCGCGCCGCGAGGCCGCCGCCGGCGCCATCGTCATACTGCCGGTGACCTTGCGCGCCACGGCCATGCCGATGGGCATCACCACCCGGACCAATGCGAGGCTGTCGCCGGCTGCCGAAGTGCTGGTGGAAACGCTGCGACGGACCGCCGCCGACCTGGCGCGCCATGACGTATAAGTAATCGCTGCACGATTGATATTCCCGGCCGTCATGGCTGGATGACGAGTTTTCCATTTACCGGAATGCTGGTTGGGCCAAGCTTGGCCGATTGGACAACACTGCGGAGGAGCAGCTGTTGCCTGACGGTCTCTGCCCCGGAAAGCTGGCGCGTTGATGCCCCAGCCCCGTGGAAGCGCGCCGCCTGCCCCGCTGCACCTCCCTTTGAAATGTCCGCTGCAATGGCAAGCAAAACGCGCCGGAGCGGCGGCGAATTTTGGGGAAGAGGAATAAATCTGATGCATTTCAAGGGAATCTTGTCGGCCGCCGTCATGGCACTGTCGGTCAGCGCGGCTTATGCCGAAGACCCGCTCAAGATCGGCATGATCACGACGCTTTCGGGGCCGGCCGGCTATCTTGGCCAGGACATCCGCGACGGCTTCCAGTTGGCCATCGACTCCAACAAAGGACAGCTTGGCGGCAAGGCCGTCGAACTGGTTGTCGAGGACGACAGCCTGAAGCCGGGCAACGCCAAGCAGATCGCCGACAAGATGCTGTCTGAGCAAGGCATCAAGCTGTTCACCGGCATGGTGTTCGCCAACGTCGCCTTCGCCGCCCTGCCCGACATTCTCGACGGCGATGCGATCTATATCAGCGCCAACACGGCATCGGCCACCTTCGCCGGCAAGGAATGCCACCCGAACTACTTCGTCAGCTCCTGGCAGGACGACAGCCAGGGCGAGAGCGCCGGCGCGCTGGCCCAATCTCTCGGCTACAAGAAGGCCTTCCTGATCGCGCCGAACTACCAGGCCGGCAAGGAAACGATGGGCGCCTTCAAGCGCTTCTACAAGGGAGAGGTCGTCGGCGAGACCTATACCGGCCTCGACCAGACCGACTTCGCCGCCGAGATGGCACAGATCCGCGCCGCCAAGCCCGACGTCGTCTACGAGTTCGAGCCGGGCGGCCTCGGCATCGCCTTCATGCGCCAGTACCAGCAGGCCGGCCTACTCAAGGACATCCCGATGGTCGTCCATCCGGCGTCCCTCGACCAGGTCATCGTCGGTGCCGTCGGCGACGCCGCGCTCGGCGTGAAGGTCACCAGCCACTGGAACGACGACTTCGACAATCCTGTGAACAAGGACTTCGTCGCGGCTTGGAAGGCCAAGTTCGGCGACCGTCCGATCACCTATTATGCCGCCCAAGGCTATGACGCAGCACTTTTGATCGGCACCGGCCTTGAAAAGGCAAATGTCGACGACCTGCCGGCCTTCCGCAAGGCGCTGCTGACGTCGGAAATTCCGTCGGTGCGCGGTTCGTTCAAGTTCGGCCCCAACCAGCACCCGGTGCAGGACTGGTATTCGCTCAAGGCGGAAAAAGGCGCTGACGGCAAGATGGTGCTCAAGACCGAGGCCAAGGTGCTGACGGCGCATAGCGACAGCTATGCCGCCGACTGCAAGATGCCGACGGACTAGTAGCCAGAGGAGACACGCGTCCCGGGGCGGGTGGTACCGGGACGCGCATTCGACCAGGATGCGCGACGGGGCCTGCAGCCCCGGCAGCAGTGGCCAGGCTCTCGCTGAGCGACTGGCGTCAGGCAGTTGCAGCGTGGCTGCCGACGTAGAAGACCTCGCGGTCAAGCAAACCGATGTCCTTGGTATCGATGCTGCTTCCGGGGCTGGTCAGCATTTCCCCACACACGCGTCCGCTTCTTGCCAGCCCGGCGAGACAGCTTTACCCATCGTCACGCTGTAATCCCCCTCGGCATGTGGATTTTCTTGGCTTTACAGGCCAATAGCCATCAAACACTTGATGTGATGAAGGTCGGCGGCAGGCGATTGGGTGTTGACCTTTGATCCATCTGGCTTTCCGATTGCAGCCGGAAATCGACGAAGGGCAAGATGCTGAAGACATCAGGGGCGGACAAGGAAGGTGCAGCTGAGCGTCGTGCGATCAGCGCGGATCTGATTGCGGTGCTTGTCGCTGCACCCAACGGAAATCCTGTCGTCCTGACGGTCAAGGAAGGCACCACCCTGCCCTCCGGCCCGTTCGCGCTTGGTCACCGTTCGCTGCAATCAGGTCTGCGCGATTGGGTGGAGCAGCAGACCGGCCACCCGCTTGGATACATCGAGCAGCTCTACACCTTCGCCGACCGCGACCGCAGCATCGAGGAAGCCACCCGTCGGGTGATTTCGATCAGCTATCTCGGCCTGACGCGCGAAGAGCCCTCGCATCGCACGCCGCCGGGCAGCTGGCGCAACTGGTACGAATTCTTCCCCTGGGAGGACCATCGTACGGGCGCGCCCGCAATCCTCGACGACATCATCGTGCCGCGCCTGCGTCAGTGGGCCGATGCTGCCGAGCAAGAGGACAAGCGGCAGAACCGTCTGCGCCGCGCCGCCGGCGCTTTCGGCTTCGACGACCGTCACTGGAACGAAGAGCTGGTGCTGCAGCGCTACGAGTTGCTGTTCGAGGCAGGTCTGGTCGAAGAGGCGGTGCGCGCCAAAGGCGAGGCTGCCGTTTCATCCGTGCCGGGCCGAACCATGACCGGCGATCACAGGCGAATCCTCGCCACCGGCATCGGCCGCCTCCGGACCAAGATCAAATATCGCCCCGTGGTGTTCGAGCTGATGCCGCCGGCCTTCACGCTGCTGCAGCTGCAGCGCGCGGTCGAAGCACTGGCAGGCGTTACCGTGCACAAGCAGAATTTCCGCCGCCTTATCGAGCAGCAGGACCTGGTCGAGGAAACCGGCGAAATGAGCGCCGACACCGGTGGACGCCCGGCGAAACTGTTCCGTTTCCGCCACGCCGTGCTCGACGAACGTCTGATCGCCGGAACCAAATAAGCGAAATCGTGGGTTGACAGAGGTTATGCTCATGCTAAGCATATGTCCCAATTATACTCACTGCGAGCATAATAGGAGTAACGATGTCTGGCATGACCCCTTCCGCCGCCTCGCTCTATGACCGCGTCCAGCGCGTCATTCCCGCCATCGAGTGGCCGGTATTCTCCGATGACATCGACGCCATACTGAGGCTCAAGCGCGAGCGCAACGCCGTCATCCTGGCGCATAACTACCAGACCCCGGAGATCTTCCATTGCGTGGCCGATATCGTCGGCGACAGCCTGGCGCTCGCCCGCAAGGCGATGGAGGTCGAGGCCGACGTGATCGTGCTCGCCGGCGTGCATTTCATGGCCGAGACGGCCAAGCTGCTGAACCCGTCCAAGACGGTGCTGATCCCCGACATGGGCGCCGGCTGCTCGCTCGCCGATTCGATCACGCCCGAAGACATCCGCCTGCTGCGCCAGCGCTATCCCGGCGTGCCCGTCGTCACCTATGTCAACACTTCGGCTGCGGTGAAGGCGGAATCGGACATCTGCTGCACCTCGGGCAATGCCAAGGCGGTCGTGGAATCGCTCGGCGTGCCGCGCGTGCTGATGCTGCCGGACGAGTATCTGGCGCAGAACATCGCTGCCCAGACCGATGTCGAGATCATCGCCTGGAAGGGCCATTGCGAGGTGCATGAGCGCTTCACGCCCGAGGATATCCGCGAGATGCGCGCCGCCCATCCCGGCGTCACCGTGCTGGCCCATCCCGAATGCCCGCCGGAGGTCGTTGCCGAAGCCGATTTCGCCGGCTCGACGGCCGCAATGTCCGACTATGTCGGCCGGGTGAAGCCGGCCCGCGTCGTTTTGGTGACGGAATGCTCGATGAGCGACAATGTCGCGGTCGACCATCCCGATGTCGAGTTCATTCGCCCCTGCAATCTGTGCCCGCACATGAAGCTGATCACGCTCGGCAACATCCGCTCCGCCCTGGAACGCAACGAACACGCCGTGACCATCGACCCAGCCGTCGCGGTGCGCGCGCGCCTCGCCGTCGAGCGGATGCTCGCGGTATGAACGACATCGTTCGCCTGGCCGGCCGCCCCGTCATCATCGGCGGCGGGCTCGCAGGCCTGATGACGGCGCTCGAACTGGCACCGGAGCCGGTCGTGCTGCTGTCGGCAACTCCGCTGGGTGGCGAAGCCTCAAGCGCACTCGCGCAAGGCGGGCTTGCGGCGGCGATCGGCAACGACGACTCGCCCGAACTGCATCTCGCCGACACGCTGGCTGCCGGCGATGGCCTGTGCGACGAAACAGTCGTCCGGCGCATCGTCGAGGCAGCGCCATTGGCCATCGAGAGGCTCGCGGAACTTGGCGTCGCCTTCGACCGCGACGCCAACAGCGTCTTGTCGCTGGGGCTCGAGGCTGCCCATTCCCGCAGGCGCATCGTCCACGCGGCGGGTGCTGCAACCGGGCGCGAACTGATGCGCGCGCTCGTGGCCGCTGTCCGCAACAGGGCTTCGATAACGGTCGTCGAAGGGTTCGCGGCGCGCCGGCTGCTCGTCGAGGACGATGCGATAGCCGGTGTGCTCGCTGAAGACGGCTTCGGCAGCACGGTGTTTGCCAGCAGCCGCGTCGTGATCGCCACGGGTGGCGTCGGCGGGCTGTTTCGCGACACGACGAACCCGCTCGGCTGCTTCGGCCAGGGGCTGGCACTCGCCGCCCGCGCAGGCGCGGCCTTTGCCGACCTCGAATTCGTCCAGTTTCACCCGACCGCACTCGACGGCCTGCTGCGGCCGATGCGGCTGGTAAGCGAGGCGGTGCGCGGCGAAGGTGCCGTGCTGATCGACGAAACCGGACGGCGCTTCCTCGCCGACCTGCCCGGTGCCGAACTTGGCACCCGCGACGCGGTTGCACGCGGCGTCCATCGCCATCTCGCCCGCGGCCACCGGGTGTTTCTCGACGCCCGAGCCTGCCTGGGCAAAAGCTTCGCTGACCGCTTTCCGACAATTGCCGGCTACTGCCACGAAGCAGGGATCGACCCCGCGCAAGACCCGATTCCGGTACGGCCTGCCGCCCATTATCACATGGGCGGCGTCGCGGTAGACCGCGAGGGCCGCAGCACCGTATCTGGCTTGTGGGCCTGCGGCGAAGTCGCCTCGACCGGGCTGCATGGCGCCAACCGCCTTGCCAGCAACTCCCTCACCGAAGCCGTCGTCATGGCCGGCTGGGTGGCACGGAGCGTCGCCGCCACTCGGGACACGAGCCGCATGACAACCGCCTTGCCGCCAGCACCAATGCATCCCGATCCACGCGATGCATGCAAGATCGTCTCGTCTTCGCTCGGCGTCCTGCGCGACGGCGAGAGCCTGCGCCAGGCGGCGACGGCACTGCTGCCGATTGCCAGCGGCAATTCGCCGGCAGCCGATCCAGCCGCTGTCGCGCTGATGATGGCCATTTCGGCACTCGGCCGCGAGGAAAGCCGCGGCGCCCATTGCCGCAGCGACTTTCCCTTGCGAAGCGCGGTCGCGCGCCGGTCGCACATCACACTCGATGCAGCGCTGCAGGCCGCAGCTTCGCTCGATTTCTTGCCCATTGCCCGGAGCGCCTGACGATGCACCTCACACCCCTGCCGCGGATCATGCTCGAGCCGCTGGTGCGTGCAGCCCTGCTGGAAGACCTCGGCCGCGCCGGCGACATCACCACAGATGCCATCGTGCCGGCGGACCACCGGGCGTCAGTCGTGCTCGCCTCGCGCCAGCAGGGTGTCGTCGCTGGTCTCGACCTGGCAGCGCTTGCCTTCAGCCTGATCGAGCCCGCAATCGAGATGAAGGTCGAGAAACCCGACGGCAGCCGCCTGGTCCCGGGCGATGTCATCGCCACACTCAGCGGGCCTGCGCGTGGCTTGCTGACCGGCGAGCGCGTGGCACTGAACTTCCTGTCCCATCTCAGCGGCATCGCCACCGCCACCGCTGGCATCGTCGATGCTGTTGCCGGCCACAAGGCGCGCATCGTCTGCACACGGAAAACGACGCCCGGCCTGCGCGCGCTGGAGAAATACGCGGTGCGCTGCGGCGGCGGCTCCAACCATCGCTTCGGCCTCGACGACGCGGTGCTGATCAAGGACAACCACATCGCCATTTCGGGCGGTGTTCGCCCGGCCATCGAGCGCGCCCGGGCCAATGTCGGCCATCTGGTGAAGATCGAGGTCGAGGTCGACAGACTGGAACAGCTGGACGAAGTGCTTAAGCTCGGCGTCGACGCCGTCCTGCTCGACAACATGTCTCCGGAAACCCTGACGACGGCAGTCCGAATGGTCGCCGGACGGGCGATCACCGAAGCCTCGGGCCGGGTCAACCTCACCACCGCCGCCGCCATTGCCGCCAGCGGTGTCGACCTCATTTCCGTCGGCTGGCTGACGCACAGCGCGCCGATCCTCGATATAGGACTGGACACGCCCCCCTGACCGGGGCAATGGTCCCGCCCCGAGTGGGGATGGCAAGGACACGTCTTGGCAATGGAGAGCGCATGAACGCCGATTTGCACCTGAACGCAGCCGCAACCGAGATCGATGCCGCGCTGCCGCAGTGGAGCCGCGCGGAAGCCCAGGCGATCTACGATTCGCCCTTCAACGACCTGCTGTTTCGGGCACAGACTGTCCATCGCGAGAATTTCGACCCCAACCGGGTGCAGATGTCGCGCCTGCTGTCGATCAAGACAGGCGGCTGCCCCGAGGATTGCGGCTATTGCAGCCAGTCGTCGCGTCATGAATCCGGCCTCAAGGCCTCCAAGCTG
The DNA here is from genome assembly GCF_900445235.1 of Aminobacter aminovorans. Lineage (NCBI taxonomy): Bacteria > Pseudomonadati > Pseudomonadota > Alphaproteobacteria > Hyphomicrobiales > Phyllobacteriaceae > Aminobacter > Aminobacter aminovorans. The sequence goes on from NZ_UFSM01000001.1 coordinate 3,691,648, forward strand.
ATGGAGGTGCAGCGTGTTATGGCTGAGGCCAGGAAGGCGAAGGACGCCGGCGCCACGCGCTATTGCATGGGTGCAGCCTGGCGCAGCCCCAAGGAGCGCGACATGGATGCCGTTGTCGCCATGATCGAGGGCGTCAAGGAACTCGGCATGGAAACCTGCATGACGCTCGGCATGCTCGATCTCGGCCAGGCGCAGCGGCTGAAGCAGGCCGGCCTCGACTACTACAACCACAACATCGACACCTCCGAGCGCTACTACAACGAGATCATCACCACCCGCACCTTTGCCGACCGGCTGGATACACTCGCCAATGTCCGCGACAGCGGCATCAAGGTCTGCTGCGGCGGCATCGTCGGCATGGGCGAGGAGAAGGCCGACCGGGTCGACATGCTGGTGACGCTCGCCAACCTGCCCGAGCATCCTGACAGCGTGCCGATCAACATGCTGATCCCGATCGAGGGCACGCCGCTGGGTGAAGCAGACCCGATCGAGCCGATCGAGTTCGTGCGTACCATCGCACTTGCCCGTATCATGATGCCGAAGTCGCATGTGCGCCTGTCGGCCGGCCGCACGGCGATGAGCGACGAGATGCAGGCGCTGTGCTTCTTTGCCGGTGCCAATTCGATCTTTGTCGGCGACACGCTTCTGACCGCCGAAAATCCCGGCGAAGACAAGGACACGGCGCTGTTCCGTCGTCTCGGCATCCAGCCGATGGAGCTCGACACCTGCGCATCGGCCCGAGAATCGGAACCGATTCTGGGTGAGCACGATGCGCAGACTGAAAGTGCCAGAGCGTCCTTTGCGCGTCCCGCAGGACGCGCGGCGCTCTAGTGAGCGGACGAGCCCTGCTCGACCGCTACCGGGCCAGCCTGAGCGGGCTGGCCCGCAAGAGCCGGCTGCGTGCACTCAGCGGCCGCGCCGGGCTCGATTTCGCTTCGAATGATTATCTCGGCCTGGCGGGCAGCAAGCGCATGGCCGACGCGGTCGCCACCGCTCTGGCCAATGGTACGCCCGTCGGCGCCACCGGCTCGCGCCTGCTGCGCGGCAACGACCCCGAGCATGAGGCGCTGGAAGCAAAAGCCGCCAGCTTCTTCGGCGCAGAACGGGCGCTGTTCTTCGGCGGCGGCTATGTCGCCAACTTTGCCGTGCTCACCACCCTGCCCCAGAAGGGCGATCTGATCGTGCTCGACGAGTTGATCCATGCCAGCGCCCATGAGGGCGCCCGTGCCGGCCGCGCCGAGGTGGTGGAAGCCAGACACAACGACGCCAATGCAGTGGAAGACGCCGTCAAGACCTGGCGCGCGGACGGTGGCACCGGACGTGCCTGGATCATCACTGAAAGCCTCTATTCGATGGACGGGGACCGCGCGCCGCTGGACGACCTCGCCGCCGTCGCCGACCGGCACGACGCCTTCCTGTTCGTCGACGAGGCGCATGCGACTGGCGTCTATGGTCCCGATGGCCGCGGACTGGCGCATCATCTCGAAGGCCGCGACAATGTCGTCGTTCTGCACACGTGCGGCAAGGCACTGGGCGCTTCGGGCGCGCTGGTCACGGCGCCAGCCCTGTTGTGCGACTATCTCGTCAACCGCTGCCGGCCCTTCATCTACGCCACAGCCCCCTCGCCGCTGATGGCGGTGGCGTCGGCTACAGCGCTCGACATCGTCGGCGACGAGCCCGACCGCCGCGACCAGCTGGCCAGGCTGGTGAAGCTGGCAGGCGAGAAGGCCGGAACACTGGGCTTCGCGCCGAGCGGCTCGCAGATCCTGCCCATCATCATCGGCGACAATGCGCGCGCCATGCAACTTGCCGAAGCGCTGCAGGCACGCGGCTTCGACGTGCGCGGCATCCGCCCGCCGACCGTGCCCGAGGGTACCGCGCGGCTGAGGATTTCGCTGACGCTCAATGTCGGCGAAGAAGATCTAGCGGCGCTGTTCGACGCCCTTTCCGAGGAGTGCTCGCGATGACGGCACAGAAGTTGGCGAAGATCGTCGTGACCGGCACCGACACCGGCATCGGCAAGACCGTGTTCGCCGCTGGCCTGACCGCCCTGCTCGACGGCGTCTACTGGAAGCCAGTGCAGTCAGGCATCGAGGAAGAGACCGACAGCGAGATCGTCGCCCGCCTAACCGGCCTTGCGCCGGAGCGTGTGCTGGCTGAAGCCTGGCGGCTGAAGGAGCCGCTGTCGCCGCACCGCGCCGCCGAGCGCGACGGCGTCGAGATCGATGCCGACGCGCTCGCCCTGCCCGCCGCCGCACGGCCGCTGATCGTCGAGGGCGCCGGCGGGCTGATGGTGCCGATCAACCGGCGCACGCTCTATATCGACGTCTTCGCCCGCTGGTCGGCACCCGTTGTGCTCTGCGCCCGTACCGGGCTCGGCACGATCAACCACACGCTGCTGTCCATCGAGGCGTTGCGCGCCCGCTCGGTCCCGCTGCTGGGCGTCGCCTTCATCGGCGACGAGATGGCAGACACTCAACGCACCATCGCCGAGATGGGCAATGTGCGCGTGCTTGGCCGCCTGCCCCGGCTCGCCCCGCTGACGCCCGAAACGCTTGCCGAGGCCATGCGGACGCACTTCAACGCGGCCGACTTCCTGGAGGGCCGGTTCTTCGAGGCCCAGTTATTCGAGGCAAAGTCATGAGCCGTTCGTCGGTCTGGCATCCCTTCACCCAGCACGCCACCGAGCCCGTGCCGCCCGTCATCGCGCGCACTGAGGGGGCCTATGTCGAGACAGCTGACGGCAAGCGCATCCTCGACGCGATCTCGTCCTGGTGGGTCATCACCCACGGCCACCGCCACCCGAAAATCGTCAATGCGATCCGCAACGCCACCGAAACGCTCGACCAGGTCATCTTCGCCGGCCTGACCCATGAGCCGGCGGAACGGCTGGCGTCGGCACTGGTAGGGATGGCGCCTTCAGGCCTCGACTGGGTGTTTTATTCCGACAGCGGCTCGACCAGCGTCGAGGTGGCGCTGAAGATGGCGCTCGGCTTCCACCGCAACAATGGCGCCGCTCGTACGCGCCTGGTCGTGATGGAGCACAGCTACCATGGCGACACCATCGGCACGATGAGCGTCGGCGCGCGTGGGGTGTTCAACGCCGCCTACGACCCGTTGCTGTTCGAGGTCGACACCATCCCCTTCCCCGCGCCCGGTCGCGAGCAGGAAACGCTCGACCGCTTCGAGGCGCTGACCCGCGAGGGCAAGGCTGCTGCCTTAATCGTCGAGCCGCTGGTGCTCGGTGCGGGCGGCATGCTGATGTATCCGGCCCAGGTGCTGACCGAGCTGAAGCGCATCGCCGAAAAGTCCGGCACGCTGTTCATCGCCGACGAGGTGATGACCGGATGGGGCCGCACCGGCACCATGTTTGCCTGCGAGCAGGCAGGCATCTCGCCCGACATCCTCTGCACCTCCAAGGGCTTGACCGGCGGCTCGATGCCGCTGGCGGCGACACTTGCGACCGACGCAATCTTCCGGGCGCATTTTTCGACCGACCGCGCCAAGACCTTCTTTCATTCAAGCTCCTATACGGCGAACCCCATCGCTTGCGCCGCTGCCCTTGCCAATGTCGGGATCTGGCAAGACGAGCCGGTGGCCGAGCGCGTGACGGCATTGGCGAAGATGCAGGCGGAGAAGGTCGCGCGCTTCCGCGACGACTCGCGCTTCGAGAATGTGCGCACGGCCGGCACGATTGCCGCGCTCGACCTGCGTGTCGGCAAGGCGGGCTATCTCGCCGATGTCGGGCCGAAGCTGCGGGCGTTCTTCCTCGAGCGCGGGCTGCTGGTCCGGCCACTCGGCAATGTCGTCTACCTATTGCCGCCCTATTGCGTGACGGCAGGCGAACTCGACCGGCTCTATGACGCCGTCGACGAGGCCGCAGAACTTGCTGGCGGCGTCGGATGAACGGCACTGCGCGAATCGCCGGCTTCGGGCACCATGTGCCGGGCCGCAAGGTCGGCAACGCCGAGATCGAGGCGAGCCTCGGGCTCGACGCCGGCTGGATCGAAGGCCGCACCGGCATTCGCTCGCGCTACTGGGCCGAGCCTCGGGATACGCTTTCCGACCTCGCCGCCAAGGCAGGCGAGATGGCGCTGCAGCAGGCCGGCATCGCACGCGACGATATCGGCCTGCTGCTGCTCGCCACGTCGACACCCGACCACCTGCTGCCACCAAGCGCGCCGCTGGTCGCCCACAAGCTCGGCCTTGCCAGGTCGGGCGGCATCGATCTCGCCGGGGCCTGCGCCGGCTTCATCTATGCGCTGACCTTCGCCGACGGCTTCGTGCGACTACACAACAAGCCTGCCATCGTCATTGCCGCCAACATCCTCAGCCGCCGCATCAATCCCGCCGAGCGGGCAAGTGCGGTGCTGTTCGCCGACGCCGCAGGGGCAGTCGTGCTCACGCCCGCCGACGACCCCGGCCACGGTATTCTCGGCGCCTCGGTCGCGGCCGATGGCGGCGGCTACGGCCTGATCCAGATTCCGGCCGGCGGCAGCAACCGGCCTTTCTCAGACGAACTCGACATCGCCGAAACGCGCATGACCATCGCAGATGGGCGGGCGGTTTTCGCCAAGGCGGTCGAGATGATGAGCCGTTGCTCCACGGAGGCGCTCGCCGCGGCTGGCCTGGAAACGTCTGCCATCAACCGCTTCGTGCCGCACCAGGCCAATGCCCGCATCTTCAATGCAGTGGGCAAGTCGCTCGGCATCGCCGACGACAGGATCGTCAAGACGATCGCCGACTACGGCAATTCATCGGCCGCCACGATCCCACTGTCATTGTCGCTGGCGCATCTGAAAGCGCCGTTCCAGCGCGGCGAAAAGCTGCTGCTTTCGGCAGCCGGCGCGGGTCTCACCGGCGGTGCGCTGGTGGTTGGAATATAGCTTCGCGCCGGCTGGCGTATCAGGGAGGAACAATGCGCAAGATCGTAGCGGGCAAGCTGCATGGCATCCACGTCACCGAAGCCAACCTCAACTATCACGGCTCGATCACGCTCGACCCCGACCATTGCGAAGAAGCCGGCATCCTGCCGATGGAGTTCGTCGAGATCTGGAACAAGAGCTCCGGCGCGCGGATTTCGACCTATGTCATCCTCGGCGAACGCGGCTCGCGTTGCTGTATCCTCAACGGTGCCGCCGCCCGCACCTGCCAGGCCGGCGACCAGGTCATCATCTGCAATTCGGTATATGTGAACGAAAGCGAGATCACCGCGCTCAAGCCGCGCGTGCTGACCTTCGACAAGGACAACCGCATCGCCGACCGGCTGAGCTATTCGGTCGAGCGCGACCAGGCCGGCCGCTACAGCTTCTCGATACTGGACGAGGCCAGTGCCAGGCTTCCGATCCCGGCACTGGTCAGCAGTCACTAGCAGCATTCCTCCGGGGACAAAGCTTCTGCGGGCGTTCATGACCAGACCTCGGCAGGCAATGCAATCGCATGCCGGCTCTCGGTAATTGCAACGCCGCTAAATTTCCCACACAAGTAGCATCACAGCTTGGCGCAGACGGAAGGATCATCGGGACTGCATGCAAGGCAACACCGGGGAAGCTGTCAATTTCATATGGATCGGTGACAGGCTTGGCGGATTGCATGCAGCATGCATCCGCTCGTTTCAGCGGCACGGCTATCGCCCGGTGTTGCACACGTTCGACGCACCCGGCGACACCCCTGACGGCGTCGAAATTTTCGACGCCTCGCAACTGCTGTCAAGGCATGAGATCGTTGCCTACAGACGTGAGAAGAGCCTGGCACTGACGGCGAACATCTACCGCTACAGGCTGCTGGGCGCCGGGCTTGGCCTTTATGCCGACTGCGACGTCTACTGCCTGAAGCCGTTTCCCCGACAAGACTGGCTATTTGGCTGGGAGACGAATGGCGTGATCAATAATGCCGTGTTGAAGGCACCAGCCGACAGCGAGTTGGTGAAAAGCCTCGTCAAGAGCACCACTGGCCGGCATTTCATCGCCCCATGGTGGTCGCCGAGAAAGAAGGCGGCCTACGGTCAGCTTCAGAAACTCGGGATTGGACGCGACATCAAGCGGACCAAATGGGGCACGACCGGCCCTCGGCTCCTCACCCATTTCATCAAGGAATATGACCTGGCAGACAAGGCGCTCCCCATGGACGCATTCTACCCGGTCCATCAAAAGATGACCGATCTTCTGTTCGACAGCAAGCTATCGATCAAGGACATCACGACACCGAGAACCTACGCGATCCACCTGTACAACAACTCGATCTCACCAACACTCCATCCGCCGGCAGGCAGCCCCCTTGCCGAGATCCTTGCTGTTTCCTAGCGCAAGGAAGCTGGAGGGGCGGAGTGGCGACCGCCACCGGCGCAAAAGACACGCCGGTGGGTTTCAGGCTGACACGAAGCGACGAATGACGCCTTAGCGGCGTTCAAGGTGCTCGACTGCGAGGAAGGCAGCCTTGGCTGCCAGCGACAGCTGCTTGGCGGAATCGACACGGGCCGGCGTGTAATAATGCTCCTCGTGCAGCATGTTGACCGTGCCGAGCATGATGTCGCCGACGAAGACCGGCCAATTGAGCACCGAACCGCAGCCGAGCGACCAGATCAGCTCGTGATCGGGGAAGACGTCGGCAATGTCCTTGATGGTGTTGGCGACGAAGGGCTGGCGCTGGACATGAATCGTCTCGAACCAGTGGGTGCGGTTGATCGGCTTGGTGCCCGAGACGGGATAGGCATCGGGATGGCTGGTATAGGTGCGGCCGGAGACCTCGGTGGCCCAGTCGAGCTTCATCACGGTGAACAGCTTGGCGCCGACGACGACGTCGGCCAGAGCCTGCAGCGCCGCCCACACGCCTTCGACCTCCGATGTGGTCGCAATGGCGGCATCAAAGGCGGCCAGCGCCTCGGCGAAATTGGTCTCTGTCATGGTGTACCTCTATTTCAAGTCTTGGGTAGAGACGCGCTGAACCTGGTCAGTTCGCGCGAATAGGCATCGACGAGTTGGCCGCGCTTGAGCTGGTCGACACTGGCTACCTCGACGACGCGGCCATGGCGCATCACCGCAAGGCGGTCGCACAGGAACGAAACGACCGGCAGATTGTGCGTTACCATCAGATAGGTCAGCCCCTGCTCGCGGCGCAAGCGCTTGAGCAAATTGAGGATTTCCGCCTGCACCGAGACGTCGAGCGCCGACGTCGGCTCGTCGAGCAACAGCATCCTCGGCTTGAGAATCAATGCGCGCGCAATGGCTACGCGCTGGCGCTGGCCACCCGAAAGCTGGTGCGGGAAGCGGAACCGGAAGCGGCGGTCGAGGCCGACCCACTGCATGACTTCGTCGACGCGCTCGCCGCTGTTGCCGATGCCGTGGATGGTCAGCGGCTCGCTCAGCGTCGCATCGACAGTCTTGCGCGGATGCAGCGAGCCGTAAGGGTCCTGGAACACCATCTGGCATTGCTTGGCAAAAGCACGGTCGATGCCATGGGTGCGCGGCTCGCCAAAGACCGAGATCGAGCCGGTCCAGCTTTTGGCCATGCCGGCAATGGCCTTGAGCACCGTGGTCTTGCCCGAGCCGCTTTCGCCGACAAGCGCGAAGCTCTCGCCTTGTGCGACCTCGAAGCCGATGCCGTGGGTGACCTTCGAATCGCCGTAGGAGATGTCGAGGTTGTCGATCGCCAGCGCGTTCATGTCGAAGCCCCAGTACGTTCGAGGACAGGAAGCTCGTCGCGGCTTTCGTCGAGGCGCGGGATCGAGGCGAGCAGGCCCTGCGTATAGGGATGCTTGGCGTTCCTGAGTTCGCCGGCATCGCATTCCTCGACCACCTCGCCGCTGCGCATCACCAGGATGCGATCGCAATAGGCCGAGACGAGGTCGAGGTCGTGGCTGATCAGGATCAGCCCCATGCCCTTGCGCTTGACCAGGTCGTCAATGATCTCGAGCACCTGGGCCTGGACGGAAACGTCGAGCGCCGAGGTCGGCTCGTCGGCGATCAGAAGATCGGGCTCCGGGATGAGCATCATGGCGATCATGACGCGCTGGCCCATGCCGCCCGAGACCTCGTGCGGGTAGAGGCCGAGCACGCGCTCCGGATCGTTGATGCGCACGGCTTCCAGCATGGCAAGCGTGCGGCTGCGGATATCGCTGCGGCCCAGCCTCTGGTGGGTCAGCAATGCTTCGGCGATCTGATCGCCGATGGTCATGACCGGGTTGAGCGAGAACTTGGGGTCCTGCATGACCATAGAAATGCGCGCGCCGCGGATCGAGCGCATCTGCTTTTCCGACAGCGACAGAAGATCGGTGCCATTGAAGCTCATCTCGTCTGCGGTGACCCGGCCTGGCGACCGGATCAGCCGCAGGATCGAGCGGCCGGTCATCGACTTTCCTGAGCCGCTCTCGCCGACGATGCCGAGGCGTTCGCGGCCAAGCGTCAGCGACAGGCCCTTGACCACGTCGACCGGACCACGCGCCGTCGGGAACGTGACCTTCAGGTTGCGTATTTCAAGCAGCGGGTTCATTGCCGATCTCCATGCTTGGGGTCGAGCACATCGCGCAGACCGTCTCCGAGGAAACAGAAGCCGAGGCTGACGATGACGATGGCAAAGCCGGGCATCGTCGCCACCCACCACTGGTCGAGGATGAAGGAGCGGCCGCGCGAGATCATCGCGCCCCATTCCGGCAGCGGCGGCTGGGCGCCGAGCCCGATGAAGCCGAGGCCGGCGGCCGTCAGGATGATGCCGGCCATGTCGAGCGTGACCCGGATGATCATCGAGGACGTGCAGAGCGGCAAGATGTGGTTGACGATGACACGGAACGACGAGGCGCCCTGCAACTCGACGGCCGAGACGAACTCCGAGTTACGGATGGTCAGGGTTTCGGCTCGGGCGATGCGGGCATAACCGGGCCAGGTCGCAATCGCGATGGCGATGATCGCGTTCTGGATGCCGGGTCCGAGTGCTGCCACGAAAGCCAGCGCCAGGATCAGCTTCGGCATCGACAGGAAGATGTCGGTGATGCCCATCAGGATGCGATCGACCCAGCCGCCGAAATAACCGGCGACAGCGCCGATGATCAGGCCGACGGGCGCGGCAAGCACGGCCACCAGCGCCACGATCATCAGCGTAATGCGCGCGCCGTAGACCACCCGGCTCCAGATGTCGCGGCCGAGCTCGTCCGTGCCCATCCAGTTGTCCCAGCTCGGCGGCTTGAGCCGCATGGCGAGGTCCTGGCCAACAGGCGAATGGGTGGCGATCCACGGCGCAAACAGCGCCACCAGGATCAGCGTCAGCACAATGACCGCACCGACCATGGCCAGCGGGTTGCGCGCCAGCGCGCGGCTCAGCCGGTAGCTGCGGCCAAGCCGGGCCTGCAGGCGCGAGGACGGCGAATCGTCAAGAAGCCAGTCACGTGTCGTAGCCATCAGCGTGCCCTCGGGTCGAGGACGCGGTAGAGCACGTCCGAAATCTTGTTGATGCCGATGAAGACGGCGCCGATGACCAGCGTCGCGCCCAGAACGGCATTCATGTCGGCGTTGAGCAGCGCCGTCGTCAGGTAGTTGCCGATGCCCGGCCAGGAGAACACGGTCTCGATCATCACCGACCCTTCGAGCAGGCCGGCATAGGACAGGCCGATGACGGTGATCAGCGGCACGAGGATCGGCCGGAAGGCGTGGCGCCACAGCACCAGCCGCTCCGACACGCCCTTGACCCGGGCGGTAGTGACATATTCCTGCGCCAGTTGGTCGAGCATGAAGGAACGCGTCATGCGGGCGATGTAGGCAAGGCTGAAGAAGCCGAGCACCGCTGCCGGCAGCGCGATATGGGTCAGCGCGTTGACGAAGATCTCGGTGTCGCCGGCAAGCAGGCTGTCGATCAAAAGCAAGCCGGTAACCGGCTCGACGAGGCCATCATAGAAGATGTCGATGCGGCCGGGACCGCCGACCCATTGCAGCTTGGCATAAAACAGCGCCAGACCGACTAGGCCGAGCCAGAACGCCGGCACCGAATAGCCGAGCAGGCCGACGACGCGGATGACCTGGTCGACGAGACTGCCCTGACGGCTGGCGGCATAGACGCCCATCGGCACGCCCATCAGCACGCCGATGATGATGCCGATCGTCGCCATCTCCAGCGTTGCGGGAAAGACGCGGGCCAGATCCTCGGCGACGGGCCGGCCCGTCGAGACCGACATGCCGAGGTCACCCGTCAGCACGTTGCCGACATAGTGGAAGAACTGGACGATCAGCGGCTTGTCCAGGCCCATCTCGATGCGGACGGCCTCGTAGACGGCGCGCGGGGCACGGTCGCCGACGACGGCGAGGACCGGATCGATCGGTACGACCCGGCCGATGAAGAAGGTGATGGCGAGGAGGCCGAGGAAGGTGAAGGCGACGGCGACGATGACGCCAAGCACGCCCTTCACTGTCTTCCAGGCGTGCCGCGCATTGCGCGACGAGCCGCCAGGCCCTGTTGGAAGCGCCTTAGCGGCGGAGTCGATTTCTGATGCCACGCGGTCTTTGTTCCTACCACATTGGCCGCGTCGCGGATGCGGCACGGATGTTTTCTGTCGAGCAAAATTCTGCTTGGACTATACAAATAATTTTGCTTAGATCAAAAAAAATTTGATGGGAGCAAAAAAAGCGTGTCCTCGGAGGCCAGCAAAAACACGCCGTCGAGCCAGCCCAAGGTTGGCGCGCTGATCCGTGCCCGCCGTCGCCAGCTGTCGATGACGTTGCAGGAATTGTGTGATGCCGCAGGCATTTCGGTCGGCTACCTCAGCCAGGTCGAACGCGATCACGCCACCCCCTCGCTTGGCACCCTCGCCCAGATCGCCCGCAGCCTCGACGTGGGTGTGTATTACTTCATCGCCACGCCCAGCGCGGAAGACGGACTGACGCGGGCGGCCGAGCGCAACCGATTCTCGGTCGACGGCTCGTCGATCGTCTACGAGCGCATCGCTGCCGACTTCACCGGCAACGTGCTGTCGTCCTTCGTCCTCAACGTCCCGCCAGGCTACCGCTCCGAGACGGTCAGCCATGAAGGCGAGGAAATCCTGTTCATCCTCGAGGGTTCGATCACCCAGCGCCTCGAGGACGAAGAGATGGTGCTTTCGCCCGGCGACAGCCTGCACTTCCGCGGCAATCGTCCGCATTCCTGGTCGAACGACACCCAACAGTTCGCGCGCATGCTCTGGACCGGCACCTTGCCGATGTTCAGGTCGCGCACGGAGCATCCGGCCCTGCGCGGTTCAAGGGCCGAAGAGAAGACAACGGGAACCAAAAAGGAGAGAAAATGATGAAACTGTTCAAAGCCGCGCTGCTCGCCGCGGCGCTGGCGATGCCGATGACGCCCGCTATCAGCCTTGCAGCCACGCCCGCAGGCGTGCTCGTGGTGGCGCAGAACATCGACGACATCGTCAGCATCGACCCGGCCGAGGCCTACGAGTTCTCGTCGGGCGAATATGTCTCCCAGACCTATGACCGTCTCGTCCAGTACGACGCCGCCGACACCAAGACGCTGGCCGCTGGCCTCGCCAAGGAATGGGCCGTCGACGACGCCAACAAGACAATCACTTTCACGCTGCGCGACGGCGTCAAGTTCACCTCGGGCAACCCGCTGCGCGCGGAGGACGTGGTCTATTCGTTCAAGCGCGTCATCGTACTGAACAAGGCGCCGGCCTTCATCCTGACCCAGCTCGGCTGGACGCCCGAGAATTTCGATTCGATGGTCAAGGCCGACGGCAACAAGGTCGTCATCAAGTATGCGGGCGACTTCGCTTCGGCCTTCGTGCTCAACGTGCTGGCCGCCCGTCCGGGCTCGATCGTCGATGCGGTGACGCTGCAGGCCAACGAGGCCAATGGCGACATGGGCAATGCCTGGCTGAAGTCGAACTCGGCTGGCACCGGCCCGTTCGTGCTCAAGGCTTTCCGCCCCGGCGAGCTGATCAACCTGACCGCCAACCCCGACTATTTCAACGGCGCGCCCGCGATCAAGGGCGTCATCATCCGCCACGTCGCCGAAGCCGCGACCCAGCAGCTGCTGCTGCAGTCGGGCGATGTCGACATGGCCAAGAACCTGACCTCGGACCAGATCGCGACGCTTGCCGGCAACGACAAGGTGACGACCGAGACCTATCCGCAGGCGGCCGTGCACTTCCTGTCGTTCAACCAGAAGACCGAAACGCTGACGCCGCCGGCCGTCTGGGACGCCGCCCGTTACCTGGTCAACTACCAGGGCATGACCGACACCTTCCTCAAGGGCCAGATGCAGACGCACCAGGCTTTCTGGCCGAAGGGTTTCCCGGGTTCGCTCGACGAGACGCCCTACAGCTACGATCCCGCCAAGGCCAAGCAGATCCTGGCTGACGCCGGCATCAAGACGCCGATCAAAGTGACGCTCGACGTCATCAACTCGACGCCGTTCACCGACATGGCGCAGTCGCTGCAGGCAAGCTTCGCCGAAGCCGGCATCAACTTCGACATCGTGCCGGGCACCGGTTCGCAGGTGATCACCAAGTACCGCGCCCGCACGCATGAGGCGATGCTGCTGTACTGGGGCCCTGATTTCATGGACCCGCACTCCAACGCCAAGGCCTTCGCCTACAACACCGACAACTCGGACGGAAACTACCAGTCGACCACCACGTGGCGTAACGGCTGGGCCGTTCCGGAAGAGCTGAACAACGAGACCAAGGCAGCTCTCGCCGAGGCCGACCCGGCCAAGCGCAGCGCGATGTATGTCGACCTGCAGAAGAAGGTGCAGGAGAAGTCGCCGATCGTCATCATGTTCCAGGCCGCGACCCAGGTTGCGCGTGCCAAGAACGTCGAGGGCTACGTCAACGGCGCGACGTCCGACTTCGTCTATTACCGTCTCGTCAAGAAGAACTGACGAGCCGGCCTGGCAGGGACCGCCCATTGCGGCGGTCCCATCGCCCTTACCTGACACATTACCCACTCCCCAAACATTACCCCCTCCCAAACATTACCCCCCTCCCCAACTCCGAGAAGGCAGAGACGATGTACGAAGAGCGGATGGCGCGGTTGCGCGAGCGCATGGCTGAGACGGGAACCGACCTTGTGGTCGTTGGCCCCTCCTCGCACCTTGTCTGGCTCGCCGGCATGTCGCCCCATGGCGACGAACGCCCGGTATTGCTGATCGTGTCGCAGAAGCATGCGGGCTTCCTGATGCCGGTGCTGAACGCCGACAGCCAGCGCCCCTTCACCAAGCTGCCCTTCTATCCCTGGGCCGATGCCGACGGCCCGCAGGCGGCCCTGTCGCAGCTGCTCGCCGATTGCGGCATCAATCGTGGCGTTGATGGCGGCACCGTCTCGGTTGCCCTCGACGAGACCATGCGCGCCGATTTCGCGCTGCTCGCGCTCGATGCCCTGCCCGGCGCCAAGCGCAGCTTCCTGAACGATACGGTGAGCTTCCTGCGCGGCAAGAAGGACGAGGCCGAGTACGCCCTGCTCAAGATGAACGCGGTGCTCAATGACGGCGCCATGAAGGCAGGCTTCGCCGCGCTGAAGGAAGGCGTGACCGAGCTCGAGGTCGGCAAGGCCATCCGTGACTTCTATGCGGCCAATGGCGCGACCGGCGAATTCGTCAGCGTCTGCTTCGGCGAGAACGGTGCCTTCCCGCACCATCACACCGGCAACCGCAAGCTTAAGGCCAACGAGGCCGTGCTGATCGACATCGGCGGCCGCAAGGACGGCTATCCCTCCGACATGACCCGCGTCGGTGTGTTCGGCGACAAGCCGGAAGGGTTCGACGAGGTGCATGGCGTCCTAGAACGTGCGGTGCAGGCTGCGATTGCCGCCGCAAAGCCCGGCGTTGCCGCCAAGGAAGTCGACAAGGCTGCCCGCGACGTCATCACCGCCGCCGGCTACGGCCCGAACTTCCTGCACCGCACCGGCCACGGCCTCGGCATCGACATCCACGAGCAGCCCTACATCACCGGCACGTCGGAGACGATCCTGCAGGAAGGCAATGTGTTCTCGATCGAGCCCGGCATCTATCTGCAGGGCCGCTTCGGCCTGCGCCTCGAGGAGATTGTCATCCTGCGCGGCAACCGCGCCGAGGTGTTGTCCGACCTGCCGCGCGAGGCATTTCTGGTCAAGGCGTAGACCTTCACCGAACCAGTCGAACACGGAAAAGGGCCGCAGCAGCGGCCCTTTTTGTTGGCGCTTTCGCCCCCCGTTCTGTTGCCCCAAGTTTGCGTTCCGGTGCTATCCTGGCACTCGCGAAACCGTGGAATTGTGCTGGAGGGGTTGTGCGTTCTTTGCTCGTGGGGTGTTCGCCCTGATCTCGATCGATGCACGCGCCGTAGAACAGAGCTTCCCGGCCGACGGCGGCGTCATCTATTTCAATATGCCGTCGGGCAATGTCGGCTGCCAGTACACGCCTGCGGGCGGCTCGGAGGTCTACAAACCCGAAGATGGCGGGCCGGAACTTGGCTGCGACCGTATCGAGCCGACCTATCTCAGGTTTGTCCTCGGAAAATCAGGAAAAGCCAAGCGTTATCAGAATGTTGGCGACACCGGATGCTGCGACGGCTCGCATAGGCTTGAATATGGCAACAGCTGGAAAAAGGGCCCCTTCAGCTGCACGTCCGACAAGGCCGGATTGAGCTGCGTCCGCGATGATGGCCACGGCTTCTTCATCAGCCGGTCGAAAACTCAGGTCTACTGAGCCGTAGGGCCGCCGTTACGCCTCCATTCCGAGGCAAAAGAAAAGCCGGGCAAGCCCGGCTTTTCAGTCATGATGTCGGCAAGAAAGCGATCAGTTGACCGCGTCCTTGAGGCCCTTGCCGGCCGAGAACTTCGGGACCGTGCGAGCCGGGATCTTGACTTCCGCACCCGTCTGCGGGTTACGGCCAGTCGACTCCGCGCGTTTTGACACGGTGAAATTTCCGAAACCGACGAGCCGGACATCGCCGCCGTTCTTCAGTTCGCCGGTGATGACGGAAAAAACAGCGTCGACAGCGGACTGCGCGTCACCCTTCGAGAGCTTGGAAGCCTCGGCGACGGCGGACACTAGTTCGTTCTTGTTCATTCAAATTCCCTTCCATGAGAAAACCGGGACATAGACTCAGCCGGTAGGACACGGACTTTAGGAAAAAGTGCGGGCACAACCAAGTCGAAAAGGCGCAAAAAGCCCAGAATTCCGCGGTTTCTTCACATGAAAAAGCCGGGCATGAGCCCGGCTTTTTGTTTTGGCGGTGACTTTAGATACAACTAATGAGCGAAACCCTTGCCGGCATCCTCGCCGGCATCCGGCTTGGAGGCCGGGACGTCGACCGGCTCGGTCCACTCAATCGGCTCAGGCATCCTGACCAGTGCATGACGCAGCACTTCACCGACCCGGGAAACCGGGATGATCTCCATGCCGCTCTTCACGTTTTCCGGAATCTCCGCCAGATCCTTGGCGTTGTCTTCCGGAATCAGCACCTTCTTGATGCCGCCCCGCAGCGCTGCGAGGAGTTTCTCCTTCAGGCCACCGATCGGCAAGATACGGCCGCGAAGCGTGATCTCGCCGGTCATCGCCACATCGGCCCTGACCGGAATGCCGGTCAGGATCGAAACAATCGCAGTCGCCATGGCGGCACCTGCGGACGGACCGTCCTTCGGCGTGGCGCCCTCGGGCAGGTGCACGTGGATGTCACGCTTGTCGAACAGAGGTGGCTCGACACCGAAATCAAGCGCTCTGCTGCGGACATAGGATGCCGCCGCAGAAATCGATTCCTTCATGACGTCGCGCAGATTGCCGGTGACCGTCATCTTGCCCTTGCCGGGCATCATCACGCCTTCGATCGTCAGCAACTCGCCGCCGACCTCGGTCCAGGCAAGCCCGGTGACGACGCCGACCTGATCTTCGCCTTCGACCTGGCCGAAGCGATAACGCTGCACGCCGAGATAATCGTCCAAATTGGCGGCGGTGACCTTCACCGACTTCTTCTTGGTCTTGATGATCTCGGTGACGGCCTTGCGCCCGAGCTTCATCAGCTCGCGCTCGAGGCTGCGCACGCCCGCTTCACGGGTGTAGGTCTGGATCACGGCACGGATGGCATCCTCGGAAACCGAGAATTCCTTGGGCTGAAGCGCGTGGTCGCGAACAACCTTAGGCATCAGGTGCCGCTTGGCGATCTCGACCTTCTCGTCCTCGGTGTAGCCGGCGATGCGGATGATCTCCATGCGGTCCATGAGGGGCGCAGGGATGTTCAGCGTGTTTGCCGTCGTCACGAACATCACGCTCGACAGGTCGTATTCGACCTCGAGATAGTGGTCCATGAACGTTGCGTTCTGTTCCGGATCGAGCACCTCGAGCAGCGCCGACGACGGATCGCCGCGGAAGTCCTGGCCCATCTTGTCGATCTCGTCGAGCAGGAAGAGCGGATTGGACTTCTTCGCCTTCTTCATCGACTGGATGACCTTGCCGGGCATCGAGCCGATATAGGTGCGGCGGTGACCGCGGATCTCGGCCTCGTCACGCACGCCGCCGAGCGCCATGCGCACGAACTCTCGGCCGGTCGCCTTGGCGATCGACTTTCCGAGCGAGGTCTTGCCGACGCCGGGAGGACCGACGAGGCACAGGATCGGCCCCTTCAGCTTCTTCTGGCGGCTCTGCACGGCGAGATACTCGACGATGCGGTCCTTTACCTTGTCGAGGCCGTAGTGGTCGGTGTCGAGCACCTCCTGGGCGAAGTTCAGGTCCTGCTTGACCTTGGAGTTCTTGCCCCACGGGATCGACAGGATCCAGTCGAGATAGTTGCGCACGACGGTGGCTTCAGCCGACATGGGCGACATCGAACGCAGCTTCTTGAGCTCGGCATCCGCCTTTTCGCGGGCCTCCTTCGACAGCTTGGTCTTCTTGATGCGCGCCTCGATCTCGGCGGACTCGTCACGGCCGTCTTCGCCTTCGCCGAGTTCCTTCTGGATCGCCTTCATCTGCTCGTTGAGATAGTACTCGCGCTGGGTCTTCTCCATCTGCCGCTTGACGCGGCTGCGGATGCGCTTTTCCACCTGCAGGACGGAGATTTCGGCTTCCATGAAGCCCATCGCCTTTTCGAGCCGCTCCTTGACGGACAGCGTGCCGAGCATCTCCTGCTTCTCGGTAATCTTGATCGCGAGGTGCGATGCCACCGTGTCGGCAAGCTTGGAATAGTCCTCGATCTGGCTGGCGGCACCAACCACTTCGGGCGAAATCTTCTTGTTCAGCTTGACGTAGTTTTCGAAGTCGGAAACCACCGAACGCGCCAGCGCCTCAACCTCGACCTCTTCCTCTTCAGGCTCGCTCAGGATGAGAGCGTGGGCCTCGTGGAAGTCGGTCTTGTCGGTGAAGGACTGGATCTTGGCACGCGTCGTGCCTTCGACCAGCACCTTGACGGTGCCATCAGGGAGCTTCAGCAGCTGCAACACGTTGGCGAGCGTGCCGATGTCGTAGATCGCATCGGGCTCGGGATCGTCGTCGGCGGCATTCATCTGGGTCGCAAGCAGGATCTGCTTTTCCTGACCCATCACCTCTTCCAGGGCCTTGATCGACTTTTCACGTCCCACGAACAGCGGGACGATCATGTGCGGGAACACGACGATGTCGCGCAACGGCAGGACTGCGAAGGTACCTTCGCTGGAAGAGCGGGATATTTTGGCCATTGTCCAACCTTTCATTTCGCAGCCGCGCGAGCGCCAACCGCGAATCTCATATTAACGACCATGGACGGTTCCGCCTACCGCCGATTACCGCGCGGCATTACAGCACGAAAACCCACCCATCGCCTCTTCTTCCGTTAGTTGGAGCTTCGCCGGGTAAACATCAAGGCCAATCACGCTTGTGCACGACCCCGAAAATCGGAATCGATTTTCGGAAAGGATCATGCACCGCTTCAAACCTCCACAGCGTCCTTTGCGCATCCAGGGACGCACGGCGCTGTAGCGTTTGCCGGCCCGAACCGACGAGGCTCCAAAATGCCAACGGCGCCGCTGGGGCGCCGTTCGCTGGAGCGGTTCCAAGGGAAACGGCCAGGCCTCAGGCGCTGACGTTGCCCTTCTTTTCCTTCTGCTCGGAGTAGATGTAGAGCGGCCGGGCGCTGCCGGTCACCACCTCTTCCGAGATAACCACTTCCTGCACGCCTTCCAGCGCCGGAAGCTCGAACATGGTGTCGAGCAGGATCGCTTCCATGATCGAACGCAGGCCGCGAGCGCCGGTCTTGCGCTCGATGGCGCGCTTGGCGATCGCCGACAGCGCGTTCTCGTGGAAGGTCAGGTCGACATTTTCCATCTCGAACAGGCGCTGGTACTGCTTGACCAGCGCGTTCTTCGGCTCGGTCAGGATCTGGATCAGCGCAGGCTCATCGAGGTCCTCGAGCGTCGCCAGCACAGGCAGACGGCCGACGAACTCGGGGATCAGGCCGAACTTCAGCAGATCCTCCGGTTCAACCAGACGGAACACCTCACCGCTGCGACGGTCTTCCGGCGAAGCGACGGTGGCGCCGAAGCCGATCGATGTCTTGCGGCCGCGATCCGAGATGATCTTGTCGAGGCCGGCAAAGGCGCCGCCGCAGATGAACAGGATGTTGGCGGTGTCGACCTGCAGGAATTCCTGCTGCGGGTGCTTGCGGCCACCCTGGGGCGGCACGGAAGCGACGGTGCCTTCCATGATCTTCAGCAGCGCCTGCTGCACGCCCTCGCCGCTGACGTCGCGGGTGATCGAAGGATTGTCAGACTTGCGGCTGATCTTGTCGATTTCGTCGATATAGACAATGCCGCGCTGGGCGCGTTCGACATTGTAGTCGGCCGACTGCAACAGCTTGAGGATGATGTTCTCGACATCCTCGCCGACATAACCGGCTTCGGTCAGCGTCGTCGCATCCGCCATGGTGAACGGCACGTCGATGATGCGGGCCAGCGTCTGGGCGAGCAGCGTCTTGCCGCAGCCGGTCGGGCCGATCAGCAGGATGTTGGACTTCGCCAACTCGACGTCATTGCTCTTGGAGGCGTGTGCCAGGCGCTTGTAGTGATTGTGGACGGCCACCGACAGCACGCGCTTGGCGTAAGGCTGACCAATGACGTAGTCGTCCAGAACCTTGAGGATTTCCTGCGGGGTCGGCACGCCCTCGCGCGACTTCACCATCGAGGTCTTGTTCTCCTCGCGGATGATGTCCATGCACAGTTCGACGCACTCATCGCAGATGAAGACGGTCGGGCCGGCGATGAGTTTGCGTACCTCATGCTGGCTCTTGCCGCAGAACGAGCAATAGAGCGTGTTCTTGGAGTCGCCGCCGCCGTTGCTGACCTTGCTCATCTTGTCCAAGTCCTTTCACTGCCGCCCGGCCGAAGGTCTGGCTCCGGGGCGCATATGCAATCTAACGACGGACGCCGCCACCGCCATCCCATGGCCGCCGCAACGAGCTCCGTACACTCACATTCCAGAAGTCGCTGCAACGAGTCGCGGCACCCTTGAACAACGCTAAGCCGTCGAAGCTCAACGCCACCTTAACGTAGGCCGACGCTTCCACCGAGGGAACAGCAAAATGTGTCCGAAATGCCGCAGGGCACCTCAAAAATGCGAGATGTTGCCCTGCAGGCAGGTCGAAGCATCCAATCACGAAGCCGTGGCACCCTCGGCGACGTCGCGGCTTTCGATGACCTTGTCGATCAATCCGAAGTCGCGAGCCTCGTCCGCGGTCATGAAATGGTCGCGGTCGAGCGTCTTTTCAATGGTCTCGTAGTCCTTGCCGGTATGCTTGACATAGATCTCGTTGAGACGGCGCTTGAGCTTGACGATGTCCTGGGCGTGACGCTCGATGTCGGAGGCCTGCCCCTGGAAGCCGCCAGAAGGCTGGTGCACCATGATGCGGGCGTTCGGCGTCGCGAAACGCATGTCCTTGTGGCCGGCGCAGAGCAGCAGCGAGCCCATCGAAGCGGCCTGGCCGATGCACAGCGTCGAAACCGCCGGCTTGATGAACTGCATGGTGTCGTAGATCGCCATGCCCGAGGTAACCACGCCGCCGGGCGAGTTGATGTAGAGGTTGATCTCTTTCTTCGGGTTCTCGGCTTCGAGGAACAGCAGCTGGGCACAGACCAGCGTCGCCATGCCGTCTTCGACCGGACCGGTGATGAAGATGATGCGCTCTTTGAGCAGGCGCGAGAAGATATCGTAGGCGCGCTCGCCGCGGTTGGTCTGCTCGACCACCATCGGAACGAGGTTCATGTATGTTTCGACGGGGTTCTTCATCGACTATCCCTTTATCGTGAGGGGATTCCGGCGCCGGACGGGCAGAATCGGTTCAGAGGCTTTGCCCTGTAAATAGGATGCCGCCTCACCATTGCGCAAGGCCGGTGAACACCCATGATTTCAGCTATTGCTAACTTTCGCTGCGACAGCTGGCTCAATGCTCGGTACTGGAACTTTCCATGCCTGCTGCGGTAGTGGCTCCTCTCAAATGACGCTCGGCTGTCGGTTGAGCGGATATGCGGGCTTGATGACGATCTCGATGGCCTGTTTTGCGGACACCAGCTATCGGAGCGATCGTGAGGGAAGCCAAAGACCAGGAAACGATCCGGTTCTACTCGAACGAGGCAGAAACCTACACGGCAAGGGGCCAGCCGGCGAGCAGGCACCATCTCCACGACTTCATGGCCCGCCTGCCCGCCGGCGGCCGCGTGCTGGAACTCGGATGCGGCGCGGGACAAGACAGCGAGGCCATGCTTGCCGAGGGCTTCGACGTAACGCCGTCAGATGGTACGGAGGCAATCGCGGCGGCGGCCGCGAGACGCCTTGGCCGAACCGTCAAGGTCCTTCTGTTTGACGACATCGACGAAGTCGACGCCTATGACGGCGTGTGGGCCAATGCCTGCCTGCTGCATGTGCCGCGCGAACATCTACCGGCAGTCATTTCCCGTGTTCAGCGGGCGCTGGTCCGCGGAGGGGTGTTTTATGCAAGCTTCAAGGCTGGCGAGGCCGAGGGGCGTGACCGCTTCGGAAGGTACTATAACTACCCTTCCCCGGAATGGCTGGCAGGCGCATATGGCGACCGCGGCTGGAACGGGCAAATCGAAATCACCAGCCGCAGAGGCAGCGGCTACGACCGCCAGCCAACCAACTGGCTTCATGTATTCGCCACCAAAGCCTGAGTGGCTGGGGTGCGCCCCGAGGATCTAAAGCAATGAAAAACGACGCCAAGCACTGGTCCAAGGTGGAACTGCTGCACGAGACCGTGACAAACCCGAACATCCATGTTCGCGGCACACACAGCTATTACAGCGACGCGTGGTCGGGGTCGTTCGAAGACAGCGTGGTGCGCTATCTCTATGGCGACGAATACAGCCTCAAGGCTTGGCAGCCCGCCTGGCCGATCGACCAGCTCCATATCGGCGACTATGTCTGCATCGGCGCCGAGGCGGTGATCCTGCTTGGCGGCAACCATACGCACCGCACGGACTGGTTCAGCCTTTATCCCTTCCCGGAGTTCATTCTGGATGCCTATGCCGGCAAGGGCGACACGATCATCGGCGATGGCGCCTGGATCGGCATGCGCGCCATGATCATGCCCGGCGTGAACATCGGCGAAGGCGCCATCATTGCTTCCGGTGCGATCGTCACCAAGAACGTGGCGCCCTACACCATCGTTGCTGGAAATCCGGCCGTGCCGATCAAGACGCGCTTTCCGCAAGCCGTTGTCGACAAATTGCTGGGGCTCAAGGTCTACGGATGGCCTGCGGAGAAGTTCGAGGCGCTGAAGCCGCTCCTCTGCGCCAACGAGATCGACGCGCTGGAAGAGGCAGCGGAAAAATTCGACACGGGAAAAAGCTGACGCTCAGAGGCGGATCACATATTCCTTGCGAGTCGTTTCAAGCACTTCCCAGCTTCCTTTGAAGCCGGGCCTGAGGACGAAGCTGTCGCCGGCCCGCACAGTGCGGGCTTCGCCACCCTCCTCCGCGA
The DNA here is from genome assembly GCF_900445235.1 of Aminobacter aminovorans. NCBI lineage: Bacteria > Pseudomonadati > Pseudomonadota > Alphaproteobacteria > Hyphomicrobiales > Phyllobacteriaceae > Aminobacter > Aminobacter aminovorans. The sequence goes on from NZ_UFSM01000001.1 coordinate 3,713,551, forward strand.
TGACAGAGACACCCGACAGGATGTGGCAGAACTCCCATTCGTCATAATCGATGCGCCATTTGCCCGGCGTCGACTGCCAGATGCCGGCATAGAGGCCGCCGTCGGCCTCCTCGGCATTCCAGGTGCTGAATTTCGGGTCGCCCGAAATCAGCCGGTCGCTGGCCGGCGCGCCCGCTTCCGGCTCGATGCCATTGACGTCGATGGTAAGAAATCTCGGCAAGATCGAACTCCCAAACAGCAAAAGGCCCCGGCAGCGCAATCTGCCGGGGCCAAGTCTTGCACGGCCGATCAGGCCTTGGCCAGCGCCTGTTCGAGGTCGGCGATGATGTCGCTGACATCCTCGATGCCGACTGACAGTCGCACGACATCAGGCCCGGCGCCCGCCGCGATCTTCTGCTCGTCGGAGAGCTGGCGGTGGGTGGTCGAAGCCGGGTGGATGACCAGCGACTTGGTGTCGCCGATATTGGCAAGGTGCGAGAACAGTTCCAGGCCCTCGACGAACTTGACGCCTGACTCGTAGCCGCCCTTGAGGCCGAAGGTGAAGACGGCGCCCGCGCCCTTGGGCGAGTACTTCTTCATCAGCGCATGGTTCTTGTCGCTCTTGAGGCCGGGATAAGCCACCCATTCGACCTTGGGATGGTCGGAGAGCCAGCCGGCGACGGTCAGCGCATTGTCGCAATGGCGCTGCATGCGCAGCGGCAAGGTCTCGAGGCCGGTCAGAATCAGGAACGAGTTGAACGGCGAAATCGCCGGGCCAAGATCGCGCAGGCCGAGCACGCGGGCGGCAATGGCGAAAGCGAAATTGCCGAAGGTCTCGTGCAGCACGACGCCGCCATATTCAGGCCGCGGCTCCGACAGCATCGGGTACTTGCCCGACTTCGACCAGTCGAAGGTGCCGCCATCGACGATGACGCCGCCGATCGAATTGCCGTGGCCGCCGATGAACTTGGTCAGCGAATGGACGACGATGTCGGCACCATGCTCGATCGGGCGTATCAGATAAGGGCTTGCCAGCGTGTTGTCGACGATCAGCGGCAGGCCGTGCTTGCGGGCGATGTCGGCGACCTTCTCGATGTCGACGAAGGTGCCGCCGGGATTGGCCAGGCTCTCGATGAAGATCGCCTTGGTCTTGCCGTCGATCTGCTTGTCGAAGCTCGCAATGTCGTTGGTGTCGGCCCAGCGCGCTTCCCAGCCGAAATTCTTGAAGGCATGGCCGAACTGGTTGATAGAGCCGCCATAGAGCCGGGTCGCGGCGACGAAATTGTCGCCCGGGCGCATCAGATTGTGGAACACCAGCAGTTGCGCGGCATGGCCGGAGGCGGTGGCAAGCGCTGCGGTGCCGCCTTCAAGGGCTGCGATGCGCTCCTCGAGAACCGCCTGGGTCGGGTTCATGATGCGGGTGTAGATATTGCCGAAAGCCTTGAGCCCGAAAAGCGAGGCGGCATGATCGGCGTCGTCGAAGACGTATGACGTCGTCTGGTAGATCGGCGTGGCGCGAGCGCCGGTCGCCGGATCGGGCTTTGCGCCGGCGTGGACGGCAAGCGTGTTGAAACCAGGGGCGCGCTGGGACATCTTTTTCCTCCAAAGAATAGGTTCGTCAAATCAGCTGGCATCTTTGGCCAAGGCTGCGGCGGAAAGCAAAGACGAAAATTTCACATCTGCCGGAGCAGGCAGAGATTATTTGCGCGGCATTGCAAAAACGCGCACGGATGCCGGATTATCTTGCGCGGATGCCAAAACTCTGGAAACCCTCGCGCATCACCGGGCGCTTCGCGGAGAGCATACCGGAATTGACGCCGTTCCAGCCGATTTCTCCGGCAAGCCGCGCATATTCGATCTTGGGGCAGCGGTTCATGACGACCTTGATGCCGGCGGCCTCGGCACGCGCAGCAGCCTCGTCATGGCGAACGGTGAGTTGCATCCAGATGACCTTGGGCAGCGGATCGAGCCTGAGCACCTCGTCGACGATACCAGGCACAGCCGCCGAGGCGCGGAAGACGTCGACCATGTCGATTGAGGCTGGGATGTCGGAAAGGCTGGCATATGCCATGCGGCCGAGGATGTCCTTGCCGGCATGCCCCGGATTGACCGGAAAGACTTCATAGCCCTTGTCGATCAGGTATTTTGTGACGAAATAGCTCGGCCTCACCTCATTGGCCGAGGCGCCTACGACCGCGATCGTCTTCACCGAATTCAGGATGCCGGCGATATAGTCATTGTCGTAGCTGTCGTGGTTCATGGCGGCCTCGTTCGACGGCTCCTCGATACCGGCTTTCGGCAGGGCCTGCAAACCTATCGCCCCTTACGGCAGCAAGATGCTGCCATCCTCCGCTATAGGGAAATCGGGATTGTGGGCCACTTCCCACAGATGGCCTTCGGTGTCTGCGAAGTAGCCGTACCAGCCGCCCCAGAAGGCCCGTTGCGCCGGCTTGACGATGCGGCCGCCGGCTTTCTCGGCAGTCGCCAGGATCTCGTCGACCTCCGCCTCGGAACGGGTGTTGTAGGCAATGGACACGCCCGAGAAGCCTCCCTTGCCGTTGGGAACCCCGGCGTCGGATGCCAGTTGTTCGCGCCCCCAGAGACCGAGCACGATCCCTCCCATCTGGAAGAAGGCGACGCCTTCGGTGACCGACTGGTTTCGCTTCAGCCCCATCGCTTCGTAGAAGCGCACGGCACGGCCGAGATCGTCCACTCCAAGGGTTACAAGCGAAAGGCGCTGTTCCAAACCTATTCTCCTGTCCAGTTGGCCTGGCGCTTTTCGATAAAGGCGCCAATACCCTCCTCGGCATCCTTTGCCAGCATGTTGTCGACCATCACGCGTGCCGCATGATCATAGGCCTCGGCGAGCCCCATCTCGGCCTGGGCATAGAATGCCTCCTTGCCGATTTTCAGCGTCAAAGGTGATTTTGAAACAATGGTTTGCGTATATTTTCCAACAATGTGATTCAGGTATTCGCGCGGCACGACGCGGTTGATCAAGCCGAAGTCGCGCGCCGTCGTGGCGTCGATGGTCTCGCCGGTCAAAAGCATCTCCATCGCCTGCTTGCGCGAAACGTTGCGCGACAGGGCAACCATCGGCGTCGAACAGAACAGACCGATATTGACGCCAGGCGTGCAGAAGGCGGACTGGTCGGAGGCAATGGCCAGGTCGCAACTGGCGACGAGTTGCAGGCCGGCGGCGGTGGCGAGGCCATCGACCTCGGCTACGACAGGCTTGGGGTGGCGCACGATGCTCTGCATCAGCGCCGAACAGCGCGACATTGTGAGTTCGAAGAAGGCGCGACCACGATCGGCGTCGCTGCGGCGCGCCGTCAGCTCCTTGAGATCATGACCGGCACAGAACACGTTGCCTTGCGCAGCGATCACGATGACGCGGACCGCCTCGTCGTCCTGGGCGCCGTCGAGCTGGGCCTGAAGGGCCGCCATCGTCGCGATCGAGAGTACGTTGGCCGGCGGATTGGAGAGCACGAGACGCAGCACGCCCTTGTCGAGGCTGGCCCAAACCGGACCTTCCGGTGTGCTACGCTTGATGGCGACTATTTCTGCCATGGTGTCCCCAAAGTGAGTTCAGCGCGGCGAAGACGAATCGCCAAAGTGAGCCTCAGCCATATACGTTTGCACACAAACTTGGTTCCCAACTAGGTGATTGCAGCACCACCAAAGGTTCATGCGTTCCGACGAAAAATGAGGCCTGAGCGCGCAACCGGAAAGTCGATGGAAAGAGCTAATGCCCGAGCAGCACGGATTGAAGCCGAAGATGACGGCAACCGAGGTCAACGACCTTCTGAGGCAGGTCTACCCCCAGCTCAACGAGCATCATGATTTCTACCGGGTGACCGAGGTCTTTCCGGGCGGCTGCACCGTTCGCCTCAATGCCGACGAACGCCATCTCCGGCCCGGCGGCACAGTCTCGGGCCCATCGCTTTTCACGCTCGCCGACATTGGCGGATATGTCTGCGTGCTGAGCCACGCCGGCCCCGACGCGCTGTCGGTGACGACCAATCTCAACATTAACTTCATGCGCAAGGCCGAAGCCGGACCGATCGACGGCCACTGCCGCATCCTCAAGCTCGGCAAGAGCCTGATGGTTTTCGACATCGATATCGTCGCCGGCCCGGACCGGCAGACAGTGGCGCACGCAACCGGCACCTATTCGATCCCGCCGAAGCGCTGAGCGCGCTGGCAGGACGCTTGCTTATGGGTATGGTTCAGGCGTCGAGGCGCACGGCTATGTCGCCGATCGACTGCTCCAGCGAGCGCGGCACCTTGCCCGACAGCACTTCGACGGCGTCGGTTACGCCTGACGTCCAGCCCTCGGCAACGGGCTGGAAGATAGCCGCCAGGAGCTCGGCGTAGCCTGGCGTCAGCCCGGCCGCGACCACTTCCGCAACAAAGGTGCGATCGTCGATCGGCGTATAGCCGACAGGACGTCCAAGGGCCGCGGACAGGAGCCTCGCCGCTTCGGCATAGCTGTAGGCCACCGGACCGGTCAGCGCGAAGGCCTTGCCGTCGTGCTGGTGGCTGGTCAGCGCACCGGCAGCAGCGGCGGCCACATCGCGGGCATCGACGAAACTCGACCTGCCCTCGCCTGCCGGCACGCGGATTTCGCCGCGCCTGACATCGTTCGCCCAGTAGGTGGCGAAGTTGTCGCTGAACCAGTTGGGACGCAGGATGACATGTGGCGCAGCCGAGGCCTGCAGCTTTAGTTCCAGCTGTCTGAGCGGGATGGCATCATTGGCGTCAACGCCAAGGGCCGTCTGCAGCACGATCTTGATGTCGCGCGCTGCTGCCGCCTCGAGTACGGGCGCGAGCAGGCCGACGGGATCGAGATAGCCGGTCGGCGACAAGGCAAAGATGCGGTCCACGCCTTCCAGTGCCACAGCGAGGTTCCGCGGATCGGAAAGGTCGAGCCGTACGGCCTCGGCACCGGTTGCGAGCGACGCAACACTACGACTGGCGGCCATGACCTTCTCTCCCCGGCGCAACAGTTCGGAGACCAGCGGTGCGCCAACATTGCCGGTGGCTGCAAGGACGAGGATCTTTCCTTCAGGCATATCAAGCTCCATGTGCTTTCTTCGGGGAACATGTGCTTTCTTCAGGGAATATGTGCTTTCCCTTGGAAAGTGAGTTTCCAATGGCTGCTTGATAGCGAAACGTTACATGGGTAAAAAGAAGGCACTTTCCGGTAATGAGGTGGCCTATGACGCCACCAGCTTACCTCCAGGAAATCACCCTTCGGGAATGCCGCGATGCCCGTCTACGACGTCTACGCCAAGAATTGCCCGACCAGGATGCTGCTCGACCACATCGCCGACAAATGGACGTCGCTGGTGCTGTGGAAGATTTCCGAAGGACCGGTGCGCTTCAACCAACTGCGCCGCGACGTCGAGGGTATTTCGACCAAGGTGCTGTCGCAGACACTGAAGCGGCTCGGCCGCGACGGCCTGATAAACCGCGAGGTGTTTGCGACCGTGCCGGTGACGGTGGAATATTCGATCACCCCGCTCGGCCGGACGCTTTCCGAGAAGATCTCGATCATTGCCGAATGGGCTGAAACCAACGTCGAGGCCGTGCTGGCTGCACAGCAGCGCTTCGACACTGAGGCCGGCGCCGAGTCAGCTGCGACTATGCCCGGCGGCGCAAAACGCGGCCTCATCCCAGCCGCAGGCATGCGGTAAAATAATACCACATATATATGCTATTGTTTTCGTTTATCTTTTTGCCACGACTTCCGGCTTCGTCCGCTTGACGCATCAACGACCCTCGCCTATAAGCCCATCCAAAGCAGCGGCCCGCAATGGCCGCGGTTTTGTTATTGGCGGCGAATTCCGGTTTTTCGTCAATGAAAGCAACAAGAAACGCCTTCTCCTGAAGGTCCGAACCGAAAGCATATGACCATGACAACCTTTTCGCAGAAGCCTGCGGACGTGGTGAAGAAGTGGGTGCTGATCGACGCCGAAGGTCTCGTCGTCGGCCGTCTCGCCACCATCGTCGCCAACATCCTCCGCGGCAAGAACAAGCCTACCTTCACGCCTCACGTCGACGACGGTGACAATGTCATCATCATCAACGCCGACAAGGTCGCCTTCACCGGCAAGAAGTTCACCGACAAGGTGTACTACTGGCACACCGGTCACCCAGGCGGCATCAAGGAGCGCACCGCGCGCCAGCTGCTCGAGGGCCGTTTCCCCGAGCGCGTCCTGGAGAAGGCCGTTGAGCGCATGATCCCGCGTGGTCCGCTCGGCCGTCGCCAGATGAAGAATCTCCGCGTCTATGCAGGCGCCGAACATCCGCATGTCGCTCAGCAGCCAGTGACGCTCGACGTCGGCGCGATGAACGTCAAGAACAAGAAGGCCTCGTAATCATGGCTGATCTCAGCTCGCTCGCAGAACTCGGCACCGTCGCTGCAGCCGCACAGCCGGCAGCTCCGGTCCACGTCCAGAAGCTCGACAAGAGCGGCCGCGCCTATGCCACCGGCAAGCGCAAGAACGCCATTGCTCGCGTCTGGATCAAGCCAGGCACCGGCAAGATCATCGTCAACGGCAAGGAATTCGCGACTTACTTCGCGCGCCCCGTGCTGCAGATGATCCTGAACCAGCCGATCGTCGCGGCTGCCCGCGTCGGCCAGTACGACGTCATCGCCACCGTCGTTGGCGGCGGTCTCTCGGGCCAGGCCGGCGCTGTTCGTCACGGCGTCTCCAAGGCGCTGACCTACTACGAGCCGACGCTGCGCGGCGTGCTCAAGAAGGGCGGCTTCCTGACCCGCGACAGCCGTGTCGTCGAGCGTAAGAAGTACGGTAAGGCCAAGGCCCGCCGTTCGTTCCAGTTCTCGAAGCGCTAAGCGTTTCGCAGTCCGGATTTTGGAAAAGGCCGCCTTCGGGCGGCCTTTTTCTTTTCTGCATGTCGTTCCGGCGTGCCTGGCTTATGCTTGGAAGCGCAAACTTCAGGCCGCCCGGGGAGACCGCCATGCTCCGCATGCTCGCACTGGCATTAGCCATATCCTTCGTCGCAGCCCCAGCCGAGGCCGCTTCGAACAAGTTTCTCAAGCGGGCAACCTCGTTCGACAGCTGCTGGATGCGCGCCTACGACAAGGCGATCGAAAAGGGTGCCGACGCACGAAAGGCCGCAGGCAAAGCAGACAGTCACTGCAGGAAAAAGGGCAAGCAGCTTCTTAAGGAGGGCGGCTCGAAATATTCGCTCAAGGACCGGCGCAAGGCGCTACGGGGCTCGAGAGCGTATTAGCCCCTTCCCGCGACGTCAGTTGGTCGGCAGCTGAGAGGCGCCCGTCCCTGCGACAGAGGCCACGGGTTTCTCGACCTCGGCATAAGGCACGCGATAGCCATTGGCGGCCAGCCAGTTGATGGCTGCACGCGGCTCGTCGGTCTGGATCATCGTCGCGCCACGTTCGACCCAGAAGCCGAACACCTCGTTGGGGAAGCCGGCAGCAACCGCCAGTTCGTCGCCGCGGCCGCCGGCAAGATAGCCGCCCGGCTTGTTGACGATGGCATGGGTGTCGACCCAGATGTGCCAGTCGCCACGAACGGCCGCAGCCTTGACCTTGACCGAAAACAACGGCCCGCCAGACACGGTCATGCTTTCGGCGTCGCCGCGCCAGGCAATCATCTCCAAGGCATTGGCGGCGAAAGCCTTGCCCGATGCCTCAACGAAAGCCGGGTCACGCACCGCATCGTCGGCCATGATCGGCATGAACTGGAAGCCCTGCCCCACCCGCGCCATCACAGCCTTGACGGTAGCGACACGCTCGGCATTCCAGAGGTTCGCCTTGACCACCACCTGCTCTTCCATCTCCATGGCGCGCGCCAGCGCAACCATGTCGACGAGATCGGCGGTTTCGAGCTTGTTGTCGAGATTGACCAGGATCTTGCCCCTGGCAACCGAGAGATATTCCCTCAGGGTCGGCACCGGCTCGGCGGTGACGTTGCCGGTACCCTCGACGACCAGCCGGCATTTCCTGAGTTCGTCCATCGCACGGGTGACGACTTCGCCCTTGCAGTCGGTGGTGCGGTCGAGCCAGCTGTCATGCATGACGATCAGCTCGCCGTCGGCTGAGCGGCGGATGTCGATCTCGACCATCTCGGCACCGAGCGAGATCGCATCATGCAGGGCGGCGATGGAGTTTTCGGCAAAGCGCCGCTTGCCGTCCTGCAGGCCACCTGCCCTGTGCGCCACGACCATCACATGGTCGCGCCACTGATTGGCATTTTCGAAGCGCGCGAGAATCTCTTCGGAACGAGAACCGGCATGGCCGGATGTCGCCAGACCGAGGGTCAGCAAGACCGAGACTGCGCCTCCCAGAACTGCCCGCATGGGAATCGCTCCATGGCTGAAGATGCTGGGAACGACCTAGAAGGCGGCGATGACATGGGCGTGAAAGGTCGATGACAGGGCGATGAATGCAGCTGTCACACGCAATTCGCCATGGGGCTGGCATGTTGTGGCAGGCTTCTGTAGTTCTTGCGCCTCGAAATTCCGAAAGACCGAACAAGGAGACTGCCCATGCCCTCTTCGTCGATCGATCACGCCTTTACCGCACGCACCCCCAAGGGGCGCTCGGGTGATCCGACCTATGCAGGGGCATTGTCCTTCATGCGCCGCAAATACTCGAAGAACGTCGCCGGCGCCGACGCGGTCGTCTGGGGCATCCCCTTCGACGCCGCCGTCACCAACCGGCCGGGCGCGCGCTTCGGCCCACAGGCCATCCGCCGCGCCTCGGCGATCTTCGATTGCGATCCGCAATACCCGTTCAGCCGCGACCTGTTCGACGACCTCGCCGTCATCGACTATGGCGACTGCCTGCTCGACAGCGGCAATCACCAGAAGACACCGGCAACGATCGAACGCGAGGCGGCCAAGATCCTGAAATCGGGCGCTTTCCTTTTGACGCTTGGCGGCGACCATTTCGTGACCTGGCCGGTGCTGAAGGCGCATGCGGCGATCCACGGCCCGATGGCGCTGGTGCAGTTCGACGCCCACCAGGACACCTGGCCTGACGACGGCAAGCGCATCGACCATGGCTCGTTCGTGGCCCGTGCCGTCAAGGACGGCATCATCGACCCCGACCGCTCGATCCAGATCGGCATTCGCACGCATGCACCCGACGACTGCGGCATCAAGATCCTCTACGGCCACGAGGTCGAGGAGATGCGCGCCGCCGACATCGCCTATGCGATCGCCGAACGCACCGGCGGCAAGAAGACCTATGTCACCTTCGACATCGACTGTCTCGACCCGGCCTATGCGCCGGGAACCGGCACGCCGGTGGCGGGCGGGCCGTCCTCGGCCAGGATCCTGTCGGTGCTGCGCCAGATGACCCAGATCGACATCGTCGGCGCCGACGTCGTCGAGGTTGCGCCGGCCTATGACCATGCCGATATTACGGCAATCGCCGGCTCGACGGTCGCGATGCATTATCTTGGTCTGCTGGCCGAGAGGAAGGCGCGCGACAAGGCCTGAGGGACTGAATCAAGAGCCTGCGGACCTGAGTCCGAATTTGGCCATAACTGACTGAAATAACGAATTTTTCGACGGACGGCAGAACAATGACACCGAAAATATTCATCGACGGCGAACACGGCACCACCGGCCTCCAGATCCGCACGCGTCTCGCTGCCCGCGACGACCTCGACGTGTTGTCGATCCCGGAAGCAGAACGCCGCAACGTCGACCTCAGGGCCGAGCGCCTGCATGAGGCTGATGTCGCCATCCTTTGCCTGCCCGACGATGCCTCGAAGGAAGCTGTGCGCATCCTCGAGGGCAACAATTCGACCCGCATCATCGACACGTCGACGGCGCATCGCGTCCACCCCGACTGGGCCTACGGCTTTGCCGAGATGGACGCTGCCCAGCGCAAGCGCATCGCCGATGCCCGGCTGGTCGCCAACCCCGGCTGCTATCCGACCGGCGCGATCTCGCTGATCCGTCCGCTTGTGGCGGCCGGCACCCTCCCCGCCGACTATCCGGTCAGCGTCAACGCCGTTTCCGGCTACACCGGCGGCGGCAAGCAGATGATCGGCCAGATGGAGGACGCCTCCCGCCCCGACCACATCGCTTCGCCGCATTTCCTCTATGGCCTGCCACTGATGCACAAGCACGTCGCCGAGATGAAGCAGCATGGCCTGCTCGAGCGGCGTCCGATCTTCGCGCCGTCGGTCGGCCGTTTTGCCCAGGGCATGATCGTCCAGGTGCCGCTGCATCTCGCCGACCTCAATGGCTCGGCCTCGATCGGCGACATCCACGCCACGCTTGCCGCGCATTATGCCGGACAGGACATCGTCGAGGTCGTGCCGCTGGCGGTCAGCTCCAAGCTCGACCGGCTTGACCCGACCGAGCTTGCCGACACTGACCGGATGCAGCTCTATGTCTTTGGCACGGAAGGCCAGGGTCAGGTCAACCTGGTGGCACTGCTCGACAACCTCGGCAAGGGCGCCTCGGGTGCCGCCGTCCAGAACATGGACCTGATGCTCGGGCTCAAGCACTAGGATGGATCAGGCTGTCATTCCAGATCCCGGGCCAGATCACGGGCCAGATGCCGGGCCAGATCGCTGGCCTGCGCGGTGGAATGTCAGTGATCCGCAGCTCATTGCCGAGACCTTTTCCAGCCGCATCTGGAAGGTGCGCCTGACCGACGGCAAGCCGGCGGTGGTCAAGGCGCTCAAGCCGTTCGACGATGTCGCCGACGAATTGCGCGGCGCACATTATCTGAGCTGGCGCGACGGCGTTGGAGCCGTGCGCCTGCTCGGCTTCGAGGGGCACGATATGCTGCTCGAATATGCCGGCGACCGGCTGCTTGTCGACGAATTGAACGAGCATGGCGACCGCCACGCCACCGACATCGCCAACGAGGTGATGGCCAGGCTGTTTTCGCCGTCCGACGTGACTCCTCCCGCCGATCTGCAGCCGCTGCGGGCGCGCTTTGCCAGCCTATTCAACAAAGCCGAGCTGGATCGCGATGCCGGGCTGGAAAGCCCTTATCGGGACGCTGCCGTCATTGCGGAACGGCTGCTTTCGAATCCGCACGAGTTGCGCGTGCTGCATGGCGACCTGCACCACGACAACCTCCTGCTCGGCGAACGCGGCTGGCTGGTCATCGATCCCAAGGGCATAATTGGCGATCCCGGCTTCGACGCGGCGAACTTCTTCTACAACCCGCTCGACCGACACGACGACCTCTGCATCGATCCGCAGCGCATCGCCTATATGGCGGAAGCTTTCGCCAAAACGCTGGGCCAGCGCCCTGACACCATGCTGGATCACGCCATTGCCTGGGGCTGCCTGTCGTCGTCCTGGCATGCCGAGGACGACAACGGCGAGGACGAGGCGAGCGAGTTGTCCGTCGTGGCGGCTGTCAGGGCGGTACGCGCTAGCTTCTGACGGCGACGTCGTTTTCCAGGGGATAAGCCCCCTTGGTCGCGCGCCAGTGCGCGGTGGCAAAGATCAGCACGATCAGCGCAAAGCCCTGATGCAGCAGCGCCCAGTGCATATGCGCCTGCATCAGCAGAGTGCCGACGCCGATGGCCGCCTGGACCACGATCAGAAGAGCCAGCAGCAAGGCGCGGCGCGCATGGGTCCTGCGCGGTGCCAGGGTCATGGTCGCAAAGGCGTGCCAAAGTGCCACGATCAACACCGTATAGGCGAACATGCGGTGGACGAACTGCACGGTCTTCGGACTTTCGAAGAAATTGCGCCAGACCGGTTCGATCACCAGCAGGTCGCCGGGGATGATGGCGCCGTCCATCAGCGGCCAGGTGTTGTAGCTGAGCCCGGCATGCAAGCCGGCAACCAGCGCGCCGAGATAGATCTGGAACAGCACCAGCAGCACCATGACGCCGGAGAAGCGCTGGATCCGGCGGTCCGCCGGCACCTCCGAATAGGTCGCAAGGCCGCGCGCTATATAGGCGACAGCCGTGACGATGATGCAGGCAAAGGTAAGATGGATCGCCAGCCGGTACTGGCTGACCGACACGCGCTCCGAGAGCCCCGAGGCGACCATCCACCAGCCGATGAAGCCTTGCAGACCACCCAGCGCCAGCAGGCCGACAAGCCGCGGCTTCAGCCTTCGCTCGAGGCGGCCTGAGATCCAGAAGAAGGCAAGTGGAATGGCGACGAGGAAACCTACGCCGCGTGCGAGCAGGCGGTGGCCCCATTCCCACCAGAAGATGCCCTTGAACTCGTCAACGGTCATTCCCTTGTTGATCTGCTCATATTGCGGGATCTGCTGGTATTTTTCGAACTCCTCCTGCCATTCGGCCTGATTGAGCGGCGGAATGACGCCGTGGATCGGCTTCCATTCGGTGATGGAGAGCCCGGAGCCGGTCATGCGGGTTGCGCCGCCGACCATGACGAGCGCAAACAGCACCAGCAGGACGAGATAAAGCCAGCCGCGGACCAGCGTACGGTTGCGCAGTTCCCTGTTGCGCTCGGCAAGCGGTGCGGCAGTGTTGGTCATGGCTGACATAGCAATCTTTCCCGGCAATCTTTCCCGGCTCATCGAAACCGCGGAACTGGTGGACCATGGCGGCCCCGCTGGCAAGTTCAGCCCACGCGACACGCAGTCGCGCCGACCACCCTACCCGGTTGCACCGGCTGGCCAGAGCGACTATGCGAAGCCTGGACAAAGGATGAAGAAATGCCCGTGCGCGTCAAGAAGCTGATCGGAACCGTGCTGCTGGTGCTGCTGGTCATCGTATACGCGCTGGTTGCCACCATGGTGGCGGTCGCTCAGCTGTCGCAGTCCGGCCCGGTGGCCCATCTGCTGTTCTTCTTCCTCAGCGGCCTTCTCTGGATCCTGCCGGCGATGTGGATCATCAAATGGATGGTCAAGCCATCCAAGACCGCGGGCCACTAGAGCGCTGCCACTTTTCTCCTAGTTGCGGAATCGCTCTAACTTTTTTGTCTCCGCAATTCCGGACGGAAAACCGCTGACAGTTTTCCCGGAATTGCTCTGGAAGCTACACAGTCACCAGCCTGCGACCGCCATTGGTCATCAGCGTGGTCGCGCCGGACAGCATGGCGCGGATGGCGGCAAGATCCTGATGGCGGCCATTGACCGAAATCCGCGGTAGCGCATGCAGATGCGCGGCATGGCCCGGTACCAGGACACCGTGCCGGGTCGTGACGGCCGACACGAAACCCGCCTCGCGCGCCAGATGGGTCTCGCGCATGCCGGCCGCGGCTTCGTAACCATAGGGATAGGCGAAATGCTGCGGCGCCTCGCCCAGTTCGGCCTCGATCATGCTGCGCGAGCGATGCATCTCACGCAGTGCCTTGCCGGCCTCGAGGCGCTTGAGATTGCAGTGATGGACAGTATGGGCGCCGATCGTGACCAACGGATGGCTCGCCGCACGCCTGACTTCGGTCCAATCCATCAACAGCTCCCGGTTTGGAGCCGAGGCGTCGACGCCGGCCTGTTCGGCCAAGCCGCGCAGCACCTGGCGATGATCTTCTTCCAACACTTCCGACGTCAGCCAATCGGACAGTGCGAGGAAAGCGCCTTTGCGGCCAGCCGGCGTCGAGCATTCGAACGTTCGCCGCTTGCCCGCAATCGTTGCCGTCACCGGCTTGCCCGCCTCGACGATCGCGTCGAGAACCTCCCACCACAGGTCGGCGGCACCCGAGGTGAGCCCCGGCGCGACATAGATGGTGATGGGCGCGCCATGGCTTTCGAGAACCGGCAAGGCCTCGACGAGATTGTCACGGTAGGCATCGTCGGCGGTGAGTGCTGCGAACGGGCCGCTGCTCCGGCCGGAGCGCAGGCGAGCGACGACCTCATCCATCGAGACGAAGGCGTAGCCGAGCCGCTTCATCTCGCCGACAATCAGGTCGAGGAACGCGGGCGTGATCGTCAGATGGCGATTGGGACCGTCAGGCCGGTCAAGCAACGCACTGACCCGGTGCAGCATCAGGATGACACCGACGCTGCCCACCAACGGCTTGGCCAGCGCGCCAAGACCGCCATATCCGATCAGCAGGAAAGCCAGCTTCCGGGCTATGTCGATCATTCCTTCACCTTTGGCGCTTAGGCTCGGTGGCATCGAGCATAGCGAGGAATGCTCAATATGTGCCGATCAATAGCCGGCAAGGATTGAAGTATGGTTGACGCTACTGCCCCCAGCGAAAACAACACATTGCTTCGTCACGCTGCCACCACCGGCGACGCGACAACGGCAATTGCCCTGCCGGTGTCGCGCGATGTGTTGAGCGCCTACGGCAAGTTCACCAGCATCTACGCGCCGGCCCAGAGCCCGGAATGGGTGTCGACCTGGATCGACGCCAACAAGCCCGACGCGATGCTCGCCACCTTGAGCACCAATGGGCGACCGGTGCTGTCGGTCGCCCTCGAGGTCGGCCGCGAAGGGCCGTTCCGCATCGCCAGGTTCCTGGGCGGCAAGCACGCCAACGGAAATTTTCCGGCCTCCGACAAGAACTGGCTGGTAGCGGCCAATGCCCAAGACATCGGCGTACTCGTCCGCGCAATCGGCAAAGCCCGGCCCGATATCGATCTTGTCGCGTTCGACCGCCTGATCGGCGACTTCAAGGGCCTGCCCAATCCTTTGCTCAAGCTGCCGTCGGCACAGAGCCCCAATGTCGCGCTTGCCGTCGATCTCGACGGCGGCTTCGAGCAGGTGCTGACGCGAACCAGCGGCAAGAAGAAACGCAAGCGACATCGCAGCCAGGAGCGAAAATACGAAGCCGTCGGCGGCGCACGGCGTATCATGGCAACGACCACGGCCGAGGCCAACGCCATGCTCGACGCGTTTTACGCCATGAAGGAACAGCGGTTCGGTGCCATGGGCATCACCGATGTGTTCGCCGATGCCAGCGTGCGCAGCTTCTTTCGCAAGCTGTTCGTCGATGCGCTTGCGCGGGAAGATCGCGCCTTCGTGCTGCACGGGCTCGAGGTCGGCGGCAAATATCGCGCGGTCACCGGCTCGAGCCGAGCGGGGAACCGGCTTGTCTGCGAATTCGGCGCAATTGCCGACGACGAACTGGCCTATGCCAGCCCTGGCGAATACCTGTTCTTCGACAACATTGCCGAGGCCAGCGACCAGGGTTTCGATATCTACGATTTCAGTGTCGGGGATGAGCCTTACAAGCGGCAGTGGTGCGACCTTGAGATCCAGCATGCCGATGTGCTGGTGCCGCTGACGACCAAAGGCCGCCTCTATGCGCTCGGCCTGAGGTCGCTGTCGCGTGTCAAAGCCACGGTCAAGAACAACGACAGGCTGTGGGCGCTGATCAAGCGATTGCGGTCGGTCTTGCGCGGCAAGCCGGCGGCGACAGCAGCCGAAGAAGACTAGGGCGTTTCAGCTTTTCTTCGAATCGCAGACTCTCTCTATCACCCTGCTTTTGCGCGATCCCGGACGGATTACCTCTGCACGCTTTTCCTGGGATAGCTCCGGCTCAGGCAGCCGACCGTGTCGGCTCAGGCCTTGTCGGCAAGTCATGGCCGACCGGGGTCACCAACATGACGTCCTCATAGCCGCCGGCACGCAGATCGTCGGCGACATAGGCAATCTCATCGTCATGGTGAAGGAAGCTGACCAGCACCTCCGTGCCATCGCCAACAAGCCGCGCAATTTCGCCGGCATCGGCGGGACCGCATTCAACGACGACGAGATCATAGGCGGTCGTCAGCGATTCCATGATGATCGGCAGGCGGTCGGCGGCACGCATGGCACGTGCCGGATCGGCCGTACCGACCGGCATGACATCGCAATCCGAATAATGGTCAGCGCGGATGACGTCGGTGAACTGGGCTTCGGATGCCAGAAGATTCGTGATGCCGGGATAACGGCCGCCGTCGAGCATCGGGCCAGCCGCGGCACCCGAGGCGGTGAGGTCGAGCAACAACACGCGCAGGCCGGAATCGGCGACTTCGCGTGCAACCAGCACGGCAGTCGCGGCGGCATCATCGCCTTCGGGTGAAACGAAGATGGCGCGGGCAGCACCACTCGTTATGAGCTTTTCTGCTGCCGTCTCGATGCTGATGCCGCCATGTGCCGGCGCGAGCGCCGTTTCAAAGGGCTGCTCATCGGCGGCGACAGCCAGGTCGTGCTGCGCATCGACGAGTGTCCGTGGCTCGCCATCGGCGTCGGCGGTGTCGAGCTGCACGGCGACTGCCGGCTCTTCCGCTTCGGCCCAGGCCTGGGCCGCGTCATCTTGCGGCAGGCCGGCGACGCGGCGCACCGGCATCTCCACCTGCGTGACCGGGGTGACGCGAGCGCCGGCTGCGGGTCGCATGGCGCGGCCGGAAAACAACTCCTGCAGCAGCGTGAAGATCGCCATCAGGAGCAGCGAGCCGACAAAGGCTGCGCCGACAATCGGAACGATCTTGGGGAAATAGGCTTCGGAAGGAACGATCGCGGTCGAAAACACCCGCGCGTCGACCGGCAGATAGTTGCGGTCCTGACGCGAGGCCGCTTCGCGGTAGCGGGTAAGATAGGATTCGAGCAACGCCCGCTGGGCGGCTGCCTCGCGCTCAAGGGCACGCAGTTCGACCTCTTCTTCCGAAACGCGCCCGGATTCCACCTTCAACCTGTTGAGGTCGGCGACAAGCTGCTTTTCGCGAAGGTCGGCGCCATTCGCCTCGTTGACCAATCCGACAAGTACCTTTTCTGCCTCCGACCGGATTTGCGTGTCGAGGTCGGCGAGCTGCGAGTTGAGTGCCTTGATGCGGGGATGGTTGGGCAAAAGCGTCGTCGAAAGGTCGGCAATGTCGGTCCGCAGCTGGATCTGGCGTTCGCGCAGGCGCTGGATGAGGCCGGACGACAGCACTTCCGGAATGGCGTCGATCGACCCGCCGCCCTTCAAAGCCTGGCGCACGCTCTGGGCCGTGGCTTCGGCGGCCGACCGGCTAGCACGGACCCGCGACAGCTCGCTGGAGAGTTCGGACAGCTGCTGGGTGGCGAGCGCGGAATTGTTCTGCCCGACGAGCAGGTCGGACTGCGAGCGGAAGCTGGCGACCTTCGCCTCGGCATCCTTGACGCGCTTGTTGAGGTCGGCGATCTCCGGCTTCAGCCAGTCGGTCGCCTCGGTGCTCGACTCAAGCTTGGAGCCGCGCTGGAAATCGAGATAGGCCTGAGCGATCGCGTTCGGCACGGCTGCGGCAAGCTTGGGATCGGCCGAAGAGAACTGGATGACGATGACGCGCGATTTCTCGACGCGGTAGACGGTCAGCTTTTCGCGGAATGCCTTGAGCACACGCTCTTCGGGCGGTAGCTCGCCGGGATCGCTCTTCAGCCCGGCAATGACCAGCAGGCGCGAAATCGCCGACATTTCCGAAGCGGCATCGAACTCCGGCAGGCTGGCGAGATCGAGCTTCTTGGCAACCTGCTTGAGGATATCAGTCGAGCCGATGACCTCGACCTGGCTCGTCACCCCTTCCTCGTCGAGGATCGGCCGCTCGTTTTCGCCGCTGCCGTCGGGCCGTGTGAAGACCGACTCGCGCGTTTCGATCAGAAGCCGGGTCTCGGCGCGATACTTCGGCGTCGCCAGCGAGGCCAGCACGAAGGCAAGCGCGGTGACGGCAACAGCAAACAGCACCAGGCGCAGCCAGTTCCTCGCAAGACTGGCGAAGAGCTGGCGCAGATCGACATCGACATCACCGGCAGTGGATTGGACGCCAGACATGCAGTTCCTACTCCGAGGCTGAGCAGACTGCACGGTAAACAAACATGGTAACCCATGCGTTAACATTGCCGCACGGCATACAAGCTGAGCCGGGCAAGACGAGTACGTCCTTTACCGGGCATTAACCCTAACAAGTCGATAACTGGCGCGAACCAATATTCCGCTGCGTGGCGGCAAGCCGTCGAAGGTGTGTCTGCAGAAATGAAAAGCTCCCTTCCCATCTGCCATGCGCTTCTCGCCGCCATGCTGGTCGTAAGCGGTTGCTCGAGCTATCGCCCTGCGCCTGCCGCCTTTCATGAAGTGCTCGACCAGCCCTACCGTCTCGGCGCGGGCGACCGCATCCGCGTCACCGTCTTCGAGCAGGAAGGCCTGACCAACACCTATAGTGTCGACCAGTCGGGCTACATCTCCTTCCCGCTCGTCGGCGGCGTGCCGGCCCGCGGTTTTACCGCACAGGAAGTCGAGAAGGCCTTGGCCGCCAAATTGCGGCAGGGTTACCTGCGCGACCCCGACGTATCGGTCGAGGTCGATCGCTACCGGCCGATCTTCGTCATGGGCGAAGTGGGTGCTGCCGGTCAATATTCCTATGTGCCCGGCCTGACCGTGCAGAAAGCCGTGGCGATGGCAGGCGGCTACAGCGCCCGCGCCAACCAGGGCAATGTCGACATTACCCGCGACATCAATGGCAAGGTGATGACCGGCCGCGTGCTGACCACCGACCCGCTTCTGCCCGGCGACACGATCTATGTCCGCGAGCGGCTGTTCTAAGCCGCCGTGCAGCAGACCCCGCCCCGCCAGCTCAGGATCGTTCACTGCTTCAGGTCGCCGGTCGGCGGCATCTTCAGGCATGTGCGCGACCTGACCGAAGCCCAGGTGGCAGCAGGCCATCAGGTCGGCATCATCTGCGACTCAACCACCGGCGGGGAACATGAGGAACGCCTGTTCGAGGCGATCCGCCCGATGCTGGCGCTTGGCATCAAGCGCACGTCGATGCAGCGCCATATCGGGCCCGGCGACATCGCCGCCGGCTGGCGCACGTACAAGATCATCAAGGAATTGCGGCCGGACGTGCTGCATGGGCACGGCGCCAAAGGTGGTGCCTATGCGCGTGCGTTCGGCTCACTGTTGCGGGTTTCAAGGTATTGCGTGGCCCGCCTCTATTCGCCGCATGGCGGCTCTCTGCACTATGATGAGAGGACGATGACCGGAAAGCTGTTCTTCGGGCTCGAACGCCTGATGGAGCGCTTCACCGATCATCTGCTTTTCGTCTCTGAGTACGAGCGCCGCACCTTTATCCGCAAGGTCGGCGAACCGCGCGTGCCCAACAGCCTGGTCTATAACGGCCTGCGCGACGCGGAATTCGAACCGGTGGCAGCACAGCCTGATGCCGCCGACTTTCTCTATATCGGCATGATGCGCGACCTGAAGGGTCCCGACATGTTCATCGACGCCATCAGCGCGGCGCGGCAAAAGCTCGACCGCGACGTCACCGCGGTGATGGTCGGCGACGGCGAGGATCTGCCGCGCTACCACGCACAGGTCGCAAGGCTCGAACTCGACGGCAAGATCCGTTTCCTGGCGCCAATGCCGGCACGCCAGGCCTTTGCCCTTGCCCGCTTCGTCGTCGTGCCGTCGCGTGCGGAAGCCATGCCCTACATCGTTCTGGAGACACTCGCCGCCGGCAAGCCGATCGTGGCCACCTCAGTCGGCGGCATTCCGGAAATTCTCGGGGCGCAGTCTCCTGCCCTGGTAAACCCTGATGCCGGCGAAATAGGCCGGAAGATGATCGAGGCGTTTCAGTCGCCTGCAGCCTATGCCGCGGCGATGCCCGACATCACCGAGCTGAAAGCACGTTTCGGTGTAGAAGTGATGGCCAGCGAAGTCGAGAAAGCCTATTTCTCGGCGCTGCCATCTCGCCGCGTCTGAACTGCGGCAAAGACAAGTTTGTTGTTCAAGGGTTTCTTAGCTCATCTTTGATATGTCAATCTGGCAAACGGGCGACCAGCCAACAGATCGACGACGATGAACAACTTCGACCCAAAGCGCCGCTTCACCCCGGACGCCGTCAAGGCAGCTGACGGCGACGGCAAGCCATCCGACAAGGCCAAGCTGAGCAATGTCGCGCAAGAGGTGGCAGCCCAGTACCGTCGCGACACCATGTCCCCTGTCATGCTCAGCGGCATTTTACGCCTGACCGAATTCGGCTTGCTTTTTGTCACCGGTCTGGCGCTTTACGCCTATCACGTCGGATTTCTGGGCCATCTCGGCTGGCAATATCCGCTGGTCATTCTGGCAGCCTCCGTGGCTGCGACCGTCCTTTTCGAGATCATGGACTGCTATCAGCTGCAGTCCATGATGCGGCCGGGCGTCTCGCTGGGACGAATGGCGCTTTGCTGGGCAACCACCTTCGCCCTGATGGCGGTTACCGCCTTCTTCATGAAGGTTTCGGCAGAATTCTCCCGCCTGCTGTTCGGTGGCTGGTTCGTCATCGGGCTGGCGCTGGTCGTTTGCCTGCGCCTGATCCTGGCGCGCTTCATCCGGCTTTGGGCCCGCAACGGACGCATGGAACGCCGGGCCGTCATCGTCGGCGGCGGCAAGGCAGCAGAGGTGCTGATCCGCTCGATCGAGCAGCAGCCCTACAATGACATTCGTATCTGCGGCATCTTCGACGACCGCGACGACAAGCGCTCGCCGCCGATCGTCGCCGGCTATCCCAAGCTCGGCACTGTCTCCGAATTGCTCGAGTTCGCACGCATCGCACGCATCGACATGCTGATCGTGTCGCTGCCGCTGACCGCCGAAACCCGCGTGCTTCAGCTGCTCAAGAAGCTGTGGGTGCTGCCCGTCGACATCCGGCTGTCGGCGCACTCCAACCAGCTGCAGTTCCGACCGCGCTCCTATTCCTACATCGGCGCAGTGCCGATGCTCGACATTTTCGACAAGCCGATCAACGACTGGGATTCGGTCGCCAAGCGAGCCTTCGACATCATCTTCAGCCTGTTCGGCATCGTCGTCTTTTCGCCCGTCATGCTGGCGACCGCCATCGCCATCAAGCTCGACAGCAAGGGCCCGGTGCTGTTCAAGCAGAAGCGCCACGGCTTCAACAACGAGGTGGTCGAGGTCTACAAGTTCCGCTCGATGTTCACCGAGCTGTCCGATCCCTCGGCGAAAAAGACCGTGACCAAGAACGACCCCCGCGTCACCCGCGTCGGCCGCATCATCCGCAAGACCTCGATCGACGAGCTGCCGCAGTTCTTCAATTCCCTGTTCGGCAGCCTGTCCTTGGTCGGTCCACGCCCACACGCCATCGCCGCACAGTCGCACAACCTGCTCTATAACGAGGTGGTCGACGGCTACTTCGCCCGCCACAAGGTCAAGCCCGGCGTTACCGGCTGGGCCCAGATCAATGGCTGGCGCGGGGAGATGGACACGGACGAGAAGATCCGCAAGCGCACCGAGTTCGACCTCTATTACATCGAGAACTGGTCGCTCTGGTTCGACATCAAGATCCTGTTCCTGACGCCGATCCGCTTGCTCGACACGGAAAACGCCTATTGAGCGCGATCAGCTATGATCTGCCGCGAGCCGCGATCAACGCCAAGCTGATCGCGCTCGTTTCCACCGGCGCCATTGCGCTGGGCGTGCTGCTGTCGGGCTTCGTCATCCGCGAGCCCGCACCTTACGAACTCTATATGGCCGGGCTGATCGCGGTTTGGTCGCTCTTCGGCCTGCGTATCTCGCGTGCCATCACCCCGTTGCTCGTGCTCATCGTCATGTTCAACATCGGCGGGATGATTGCGATGACGCAGATGGCGGAGCTGATGAACACCCCGCTCTATCTCGCGGTATCCCTGTTCCTCGGCTTCACCGCCATCTTCTTCGCCGCGGTCACGGAAGCCGACCCCAGACTGTTCAGGGTGATCTTCCTGTCCTGGGTGGCATCAGCCGTGGTCACCTCGGTGCTTGGCATGTTGGGCTATTTCGGTGCGATACCGGGAGCCGAGATGTTCACCAAGTTCGGTCGTGCCGCAGGCGCCTTCCAGGATCCGAACGTCTTCGGCCCCTTCCTCACCTTGCCCGGCATCTACCTGCTCTACCGCGTGCTGACGGGCAATCCGCTCAAGATGGCGATCTACGCCGTCCCGTTGCTCATTGTCACCGGCGGCATCTTCCTGTCGTTCTCACGTGGCGCGTGGGGACTGTTTGGCGCCTCGGCCATCCTGCTCACCGGCTTCCTGTTCCTGCAAAGCGACAGCGGCAAGTTCCGGCTGCGGATCGTGATGATGAGCATCGCTGCGATAGCGCTGCTGACCGTGGCGCTGCTGATCGTGCTGCAGATCCCCAGCATCGCCGAACTGTTCACCACGCGCGCCCAGCTCGTCCAGGACTATGACGGGGCGCGCCTCGGCCGCTTCGCCCGCTACGGCATCGGCTTCCTCCTGGCGACGGAGAAACCTTTCGGCATCGGAGCGCTGGTGTTCGGCCAGATCTATGGCGAAGACACCCACAACATCTGGCTGAAGACGCTGATGGATTATGGCTGGCTCGGCTTTGCCAGCTACCTGACGCTGATCGTCTGGACCGTCGCCGCGGGGTTCCGCATCCTGCTGCGCAACAGGCCCTGGCAGCCCTATCTGCTGTCGGCCTATGTCGTTTTCCTCGGACATATCGCGCTGGGCACGGTCATCGACACCGACCACTGGCGTCACTTCTACCTGCTGCTCGGCCTGATCTGGGGCTCGATCGCCCTTGAGGCCCGCCACCAGCGCGCCTTGGCCTCGCCGACCTTCTGACTCGCCGGCGACTGGCCGCCGTTGCACACAAGATTCCCGTTTTGTGAACGGTCCGGCACCGGTTTGCCGGCTCAACTCAGCGTGACCGCTTTGTGAATCAGAGTGACCGATCCGTCTATGGCAATCGGAAAGGTAGGCGCCTATCTCACAGTGGTCAGCGAGACGACAAAACAAAAACCGCCGCCTCGCTACCGAATAATGAAAGGACTACTCCAATGAATAAGATCATCCTCGCAGCTTCTGCAATCGCTCTGATGTCTGGTGCAGCATTTGCTTCATCGGCTGAAGGTGTTGTTGCCAAGTTTGACCCAGCCGTCCGCGTCATTACGCTCGAAAGCGGCCAGAGCTATTCGGTTCCGCGTGACGTTGCTATCCCGTCGATCCAGACCGGCGAGAAGGTATCGATCCAGCTCAACGACGAAGGCGACAAGGTCCAGGGCGTCCTCCGCTAAGCGGAACCGCCATACCCTTCAACTGCCTTTACCTCCGAAAAAGCCACGGGCCCTCCCACCCGTGGCTTTTTTCGTTTGTGACGCAGCGCACATTTGGCAATCCGCCGTCGGCTCCACAAGGCGCCCCGCGCTCCATCCAACGCCGCATTGCCCAGCCAGCGCGATCGAGCAACCGACCTGCATCCAGATGCAGGCTCGCTCCTGCACACTTTCACTATCCTCCACGATGAAGCGGGCTCGCGTCTCACCGCCGCGAGCAGATTCGTTTTCCCGGCCGGGCCGTTGCGCACAGTTGTGCCGATTTGTGAACGGTCCGACACCCGTTTGCCGGCTCAACTCAGCGTGACCGCTTTGTGACTCAGAGTGACCACCCAGCCTATGGAAATTCGAAAGATAGGTGCCTATCTATAAGTGGTAAGCGAAACGACAAAACAACAAACCGTCGATCCGCTACCGAACATTGAAAGGACCAAAACAATGAAGAAGATCATCCTTGCCGCTTCGGCTATCGCCATGATGTCTGGCGCTGCATTTGCTTCGTCTGCAAATGGCGTTGTTGCCAAGTTCAACGAACAGGCACGCGTCATTACGCTCGAGAGCGGCCAGAGCTACACCGTTCCGCGTGATGTCGCCATCCCGGCGATCCAGGCTGGCGAAAAGGTATCGATCCAGCTCAACGGCGAAGGCGACAAGGTCAATGCCGTTCTCCGCTAAGGCGGATCAGCATTGATGGTCCGACTTACCCCAAGCCGGCCTCACCTCGACAAAAAGCCATGGGCCCTCCCACCCATGGCTTTTTTGCGTTCCAGGACATGGCGATGCCAAATCATCGGCATTGAAAATGCCCCGCGCGAACGGCAACTCGCCACCAGAGTTTCACCGCCGCGCGGCAAGTTCACGTGATCAAAACGTGTCTAGAGTTTACCTGTTGGCGCGTAACAAGCACCGACGTCGGATCGTAGTTGATGGTGTCAGCAAGGTGTCCCGCAACAAGCAGCACCTCGCATAACCCCATCAGGAGAACGATCATGAACAAGCTCATTCTGGCTGCAGCCGCATTCGCACTCTTCTCCGGCTCCGCCCTCGCCTCCGACGCCAGCGGCGTCGTCACCCGCTTCAACGCCGACACCCGCGTCATCACGCTCCAGGGCGGCGCCAGCTACACCATTCCGCGCGATGTCGCCCTGCCATCGGTCAGGGTCGGCGAGAAGGTCTCGATCCTCTTCAACGACGAAGGCGACGTCGTCCGCAATGTGCTGGCCGGCCCGCAGATGATGTAACGCAGTTACAGCGAAAAGGCCTGAAGCCATGGGCGCGCCACTCCCATGGCTTTTGCGCGCCCGGCCCGACCGCTGCCAGGCTCGGCCTGAAGCTGACCTGGCGGCCGACAATTCAAGACGGTGCGACACCGTGACAGCAGCAAAAGCGCGTGATCTATTTGTGTTTGTTGTTTACCGAACCAAACTAACGGCAGGGCGTTTCTTCTCCGCACCAAGCAATTGGCATCTCCCTCCCGGATCCAACCCTTGGTCATAGAGCAATAGGAGAAGTATAATGAGAAAGCTCATCCTTGCCGCATCCGCTCTTGCCCTCATGTCGGGCGCAGCCCTTGCTACCGAAGTCGATGGCGTCGTTGCCAAGTTCAACCCGGCGGTCCGCGTCATCACGCTCACCAATGGCGAGAGCTTCACCATCCCGCGCGACGTCGCAATCCCGCCGCAACTGGCTCCCGGCAAGCGGGTGGCAATCGACCAGCATGACAACGGCGCCAAGATCGAATCCGTCATGGTGGGTTCGGCCACGTAACATCACGCGTCAGTTCCCACCCCTACAGACAACGCCATGGACGCCACCAGCGTCCGTGGCGTTCCTCGTTTCGGTAAAAGAAGCATGGAGCAGAGGCCACTGCCTTCGCAGCAGCCGGCAGTTCGAAGTTCAGGTGCCAGAAGAAAGCAGTCGAGCCCGGGGTCGAACCGACGACCCGGTTTTTGCCGAGGCCTGCTGTAAACCCGAAACGCCTCTGATACGCTCAAAGGAGTACCGCCACGCGACAGCAGGACAAGCGATGAGCGACCTTACGACTGCGATTCTTGTTGCGGCAAACGCGCACCCAAATCGACAAGGCCAAGCAGCCCTATATCCTGCATCCGCTTAGAGTCATGCTGGCGGTCGACAGTGACGGAGAACGGATGGCCGCCGTCCTGCATGACGTTGTCGAAGACACTGAATTCACTTTGGGCGATCTACGAACCAGGGGGTTCCCTGCCGGGGTTGTCGAAGCGGTTGACGCCCTCACGCGCCGGGACGATGAGCCCTATCCCGATTTCATCAATCGGGCGCGCTCCAACGAGATAGCGCGACGCGTCAAGATCGCCGACATCCTTGACAACACCACCCCCGAACGCGTGCGGGCCGCCGGACTTGGGCAGCAATATCTGGATCGCTACCGCGAAGCGCTTCAAATGCTGACTGACGCCGAGAGCCAATCCTGATCGCCTGCCGCCGCTCTCTCCGCCAGACCGCAGTCGACGGCAACCCCGCCCGCCGTAACAGCCGAAACAGGCGCCTGACAGGCGATGGCGTTCTCTACCGCTCGATCGTCGGTCGAAAGGCCGAGGCAAGAACGAAAAATGTAAACGGTGGGGAAATCGGCAAACCGCAATCTGGGGGATAGCGGTTAAGTCTTTGTTTTAATGGTCGGAGTGGCCGGATTCGAACCGACGACCCCTTGACCCCCAGTCAAGTGCGCTACCGGGCTGCGCTACACTCCGGACCGGTCGCGATGTATCTTGATATTGCCGCTTCGGTCAACCCAATTCGGCGGCTTTCCCGCCAAACTTCTTCATTCCAGGAATATTTTAGTAGCCGACGGAGATCAGCGAACCTGGTCCAACAGGCGCTTGCATTCGAGCAGGTCGAACAGCGCCTCCTGCAGCAAGGCCCGGTTGTCGCGCGACAGCTTGCCGGAATCAGCTGCCACCGGCCCCTCGTCGTCACCCTTGCCCAGGCCGAAGAAGCGGCGGCTGGGCTTGGCGCGCGCCTCGCCCACCAGCATCTCCTCATCAGGACCGCGCGGCTGCGCTGCCGGCGTCAGGGGCGCTTCGGCCTGCTTGCGCTGGGCGATGGCCTCGACGGCCTTCATGTCGCCGCTGCCGATGGCAACCAGGAACTGGTTGCCATTGTCGCGCAACAGTTTCTGCACGCCCTTGATGGTGTATCCCTGCTCATAGAGCATATGGCGGATGCCCTTGATCAGTTCGACATCCTGCGGCCTGTAGTATCGCCGGCCGCCACCACGCTTCATCGGCTTGATCTGGGTGAAGCGGGTTTCCCAGAAGCGCAGCACGTGCTGCGGCAAATCAAGGTCTTCGGCCACTTCACTGATGGTGCGGAAGGCGTCGGGGCTCTTGTCCATGGTCGCCACTTTCGCAAAAAACGATTCGTGATCCATTTCAGCGCTTTGGGCAACAACATTCAAGCCCGGCGCGAATCACGCACCAGGCTATCAACCGGATAGTCGAAAGCTCGCAGCCTACTTGGCGGCCTTGGACTTGCCGTTCTGGTGAGCACGCAGAATCCGGCTCTTGAGCACGTTGGATGCCTTGAAGGTCATCACCCGGCGCGGCAGGATCGGCACTTCTTCGCCGGTCTTGGGGTTGCGGCCAACACGTTCGTTCTTGTCGCGAACGTGGAACGTGGCGAAAGACGACAATTTGACCGTCTCGCCGCGCACGATTGCTTCGCAGATTTCGTCGAGAACGGTTTCGACCAGTTGCGCCGATTCCGTGCGCGAGAGGCCGACTTTCCGATAGACGGATTCAGCGAGGTCGGCACGTGTCAGTGTCTTTCCCCCCATGCGACGGGCCCCATCCTCAATATCTGAAATCCAGCAACGCGCCGGAGGTTAAGTAATTGATCCGTCAAGGTCAAGGACCGATCCCATGACCTTTTCAAGACGCTGCGCGAAGGCTTGAGCCCGCGCGATCACCACCTCACGAGCACGGCGCCCCAGGTGAAACCGCCGCCCATCGCCTCGAGCATCACAAGGTCGCCCTTCTTGATGCGTCCGTCGGCAACCGCCGCCGACAGCGCCAGCGGCACAGACGCAGCCGAGGTGTTGCCATGCAGATGCACGGTTACAACAGCCTTTTCCTCCGCAATGCCGAGCTTCTTGGCCGAAGCGTCGATGATGCGCTTGTTGGCCTGGTGCGGCACGAACCAATCCAGCGTGTCGGCGGAAACGCCCGTCTGGGCGAAGACGTCCTCGATGACGTCGGTGATCATGCCGACGGCATGCTTGAAGACCTCGCGGCCTTCCATCTTGAGATGGCCGACGGTGCCGGTGGTGGACGGCCCACCGTCGACATAGAGCTTGTCCTTGTGGGTTCCGTCGGAGCGCAGGCTGGCGGCGAGCACGCCGCGGTCGGCAACAGTGCCCTCGCCTTGCTGGGCTTCCAGCACCAGCGCGCCGGCGCCATCGCCGAACAGCACGCAGGTCGAGCGGTCGCTCCAGTCGAGAATGCGCGAGAACGTCTCGGAACCGATCACCAGCACACGCTTGGCAAGGCCACCCTTGATGTAAAGGTCGGCGGTGGTGACGGCGTAGACGAAGCCGCTGCACACCGCCTGCATGTCGAAGGCGAAGCCATGGCGCATGCCGAGCCGGTTCTGGATCTCGACTGCGGTGGCGGGAAAGGTGTTGTTCGGCGTCGAGGTGGCGAGCACGATCAGGTCGATATCATCGGGCGTCAGGCCGGCATTGTCGAGCGCTGCACGGGCGGCAGCCTCGCCGAGCGAGGCTGTCGTCTCGTCGTCGGCGGCGATGTGGCGCTGACGGATGCCAGTGCGCTGGGCGATCCACTCGTCCGAGGTCTCGACCATGCCTTCGAAATCGGCGTTCTTCATGATGCGGCGGGGCAGCGCTGAACCAATGCCGCGCACAACTGATCTGATCACGTTGAAAAAATCCTATTCCTGATCTTCGACCGCGGCCGCGGGGCGGCCCATTGCAGCATGCGGGTTGCGTGCGTGAAACAGGTCGAGGTCGGCTTCGATGCGGTCGAGCAGCCGATTCCGGACCATATCATAGGCCATTTCGATGGCAGCGGCGAAGCCGTCGGCGTCGGCGCCGCCATGGCTTTTCACCACGATGCCATTGAGGCCGAGGAACACGCCGCCATTGGCGCGACGCACGTCCATCTTCTCGCGCAGGCGGTCGAAGGCGCCCTTGGCGAAAATGTAGCCGATCTTGGCCATCAGCGTGCGGCTCATCGCTTCACGCAGATAGCCGGCGATCTGGCGCGCCGTGCCTTCGGCGGTCTTAAGGGCGATGTTGCCGGAAAAGCCTTCGGTAACGACCACGTCGGTGGTGCCCTTGCCGATGTCGTCGCCCTCGACAAAGCCCTGGTAATTCATCGAGGCCATGTTGGCCTCGCGCAACATGCGCCCGGCTTCCTTGACCTCTTCCTGGCCCTTGATCTCCTCGACGCCGACATTGAGCAGGCCGACAGTCGGCCGGTCGATGCCGAACAGCGCCCGCGCCATGCCGGTGCCCAGGATGGCGAAATCGGTGAGCTGGTGCGCATCCGCGCCGATGGTGGCGCCAACGTCGAGCACGACGCTCTCGCCGCGCGCCGTCGGCCACAGGGCAGCGATGGCGGGGCGATCGATCGTCGCCATTGTGCGCAGGCAGAATTTCGACATCGCCATCAGCGCGCCGGTGTTGCCGGCGGAGACGCAGGCATCTGACGTGCCCGACTTGACCGCTTCGATCGCCTTCCACATCGACGACTTCCAGCGGCCCTGGCGCAGCGCCTGGCTCGGCTTGTCGTCCATGCGCACGGCGACCTCGCAGTGCACGAACTCGCTGACGGCAGCAAGCTTGGGCTGCTTGGCAAGCTCGGGACGGACCACTTCTTCGCGGCCATAGATGATGAAGCGAATATCGGTGCGCCTGGTGGCGACCTTGGCCAGGGCAGGAATGATCACGGAAGGACCGTGATCGCCGCCCATGGCATCAATGGAAATCTTGATCACGCGTCGGTCATCTCACTGTTGGCGTAGCTGGGCACGCAAAAGTCCGGCGAAAGTAACGGTTTTGGATAACCGCACAACCGGGATTACGCGAAACGGCGGGCGTTTTCAAAGCTTCTTGGATATTAGACGGAGCTTTTTCTGGAATTCGCTCTCGACCGGCTCGACGACATCGTCATCGGTGCTGGCGACTGCGACGCCGGTCTTGCGCGGATAAGGATCGATGGCGAGACCAAAGAACTCCTCGGCAAGCGCACCGACATCGATGGTGTCGCCAGTGAAGGTTTCGGGCGCGTCGGGCCCCTCCGCATCGAGCAGGATCTCGCCTGCCGCGTTGAAGCCTTGCCTGGCAAGCTTGGAATCCTCGGGCAGGAAGACGCCCTCGACATCCTCGTCGATCACCGATTCAACGGGCTCGAGCGTGACGACGCATGCCTGGGTGATCTCTGCCTGGACCCGGCCGCGAACCTTGACGCCGTTGCGCTTCCATTTGGTGACAAGCAGGTCCGCCTTGTAGCGCTCGACCGAGGTCAGCCCATGCACCTCGGCCAGTGCGGCACGATGGGCGGCATCGGCATCGACTGTTACAGCCATGCCCTTCTGCGGCAGCCTGGCGACATTGACCTTGAATGAAACCGGGCTCGGGGTCTCGTCAGGCATCATGGGTGGCCTCCTTCAGGCTGCCAGCGGCGCCGGATATGACAATTTGCCGGCACATATGTCTTCCGACGGCTGCTCGGCAAGGGCGCGATTCGCCGCAAAGACATATTCGGCGAGTGCGACGGCTTCCGGCCACTCCTTCACCTCGGGGCGGACATTGCGCAAAAGTGCCGCAGCAAGTGCCGGATGATCGTCGCCTTCGAGCGCGTTCTTGTAGGATTCGGTGCGGCCGTAGAACATCTTGGCCAGCTTCTTCATGCGCTTGGGAACGCCGACGTCGCTGATGCCGAGTTCGCGCAGCGAATGGTCGACGTCGAGGAAGAACTCGTCGATCAGACGCTGGGCAATGTCGGCAGGCGCCCCCGGCTCACCGCGCAAACGGTGCTGGAACAGGAACATGTGCAGCGAAAGCATCTCGAAACGGCCAAGCGGCGTGTCGGGAACATTCCATGCGGAATAAAATGGTTCCTGCCGCGCGGCCGCCACGATTCGTGTATAGAGCGCCTCGGTGATGGCGCGATTGGCTTGGCGTTCACGGCCAAACAGACGCTGGAACATTTTGAGGGCGGTCTCCCGGGGACCCGTTTCGCTTAGTGGCCTTGTTGCATCGGCGCGCAAGCTGGTTTACCGGTTTTGCGGCTTCGCGCAAGCAGGGGCTCTGGCACGACAGGATGGAGTTGTTGTTGCACTCGCTGAAATTCAAGATGCCATTTTCGTTGCGTCCGGCCGGCGCCGTGTCGCTGATCGTGGCCGCTGCCGCGCTGTCGGCATGCAACACCTCGAAGACGTTCGGTGACCTGACCCCCAGCGAGACGCTGACCCAGGGCTACGTCATCGACCAGCAGTCGATCGACTCCGTGCCGGTGGGCTCGAGCCGCGAGCAGGTGCTGCTCGCTCTCGGCACGCCGTCGACGACAGCGACCTTCGACAATGAGGTGTTCTACTACATCTCCCAGACGCGCAGGCGCGCAGTCGCCTTCGCCAAGCCGAAGCTGATCGAACAGCGCGTGCTCGCCGTCTATTTCGGCGCCGATGGCCGCGTCTCCAACATCGCCAATTACGGCATGCAGGAAGGCAAGGTGTTCGACTTCATCTCGCGCACGACGCCGACAGGCGGCAAGGACCAGAACTTCCTCGGCCAGTTGCTTTCGGGCGCGGGCAAGATGGGTTCCAGTGCTGCCAGCAGCATCTTCGGCGGCTGATCCGCCGACTGGGGTTCAAGAATCTCAGGCAACAGGACCCGCGGAAGCAATTCCGCGGGTTTTTCTTTGGCCGGCACGGCTGCAACGAAAAACCCCGCCCGCAGATGTTGCGGACGGGGCGTTTATCTCTGCCTCGGAGAGGCAAGGATGCCGGCGGGATCAGCCGCCGCTATGCGCGAGCACGGCAAGCAGCAGCAGTGCGACGATGTTGGTGATCTTGATCGCGGGGTTCACCGCCGGACCGGCGGTGTCCTTGTACGGATCGCCCACGGTGTCGCCAGTCACCGACGCCTTGTGCGCCTCCGAGCCCTTCAGGTGCTTGACGCCATCCTTGTCGGTGAAGCCGTCCTCGAACGACTTCTTGGCGTTGTCCCAGGCGCCGCCGCCCGACGTCATCGAGATCGCAACGAACAGGCCGTTGACGATGACGCCGAGCAATGAGGCACCCAGGGCCGCGAAGGCCGAGGCCTTGGAACCCGAGATCAGCAGCACGCCGAAATAGACGACGAGCGGTGCCAGCACCGGCAGCAGTGACGGGATGATCATTTCCTTGATCGCCGCCTTGGTCAGGATGTCGACGGCGCGGGCATAGTTGGGCTTCGAGGTGCCCTTCATGATGCCCGGATCCTCGCGGAACTGCTTGCGCACTTCCTCGACGATCGAACCCGCGGCACGGCCGACGGCGGTCATGGCAATGCCGCCGAACAAGTAGGGAATGAGGCCGCCGA
The DNA here is from genome assembly GCF_900445235.1 of Aminobacter aminovorans. Classification (NCBI taxonomy): domain Bacteria; kingdom Pseudomonadati; phylum Pseudomonadota; class Alphaproteobacteria; order Hyphomicrobiales; family Phyllobacteriaceae; genus Aminobacter; species Aminobacter aminovorans. Next base: position 3,745,068 of record NZ_UFSM01000001.1, read on the forward strand.
AGATCAGGCCGGCGACGACGTAAGGGTTGGACAGGTCGAAGGACACCGTGCCGATGTCGGCGAAGTACGGGAACTGCGCGCTGTTGGCGGCAAAGTACTGCAGGTCGTAGCTGTAGGCGGCAAACAGCACCAGCGCGCCGAGACCGGCCGAACCGATGGCATAGCCTTTGGTGACGGCCTTGGTGGTGTTGCCGACCGCATCGAGCGCGTCGGTCGAATGACGCACTTCCTTGGGCAGGCCAGCCATCTCGGCAATGCCGCCGGCATTGTCGGTGACCGGACCGAAGGCATCGAGCGCCACGATCATGCCGGCGAGGCCGAGCATGGTGGTGACGGCGATTGCCGTGCCGAACAGGCCGGCAAGCTGGAAGGTGGAGATGATGCCGCCGACGATGACGATAGCCGGAAGTGCCGTCGATTCGAGCGACACGGCCAGGCCCTGGATGACATTGGTGCCATGACCGGTGACCGACGCCTGGGCGATCGAATTGACCGGACGCTTGTTGGTGCCGGTGTAGTATTCGGTGATGACGACGATGAGCCCCGTCACCACCAGGCCGATCAGGCCGCAGATGAACAGGTTCTGACCGGTGATCACGACACCGCCCCCGGTGCCGATTTCACCCCAGCCGACAGTTAGCGAGGTCGCCGCACCCAGGCCGATGATGGACAGCAGGCCGGTGACGATCAGGCCTTTGTAGAGCGCGCCCATGATCGAGCCGTTGGCGCCCAGCTTGACGAAGAAGGTGCCGACGATCGAGGTGATGATGCAGGCGCCGCAGATGGCGAGCGGGTAGAGCATCACGTTGGAGAGAACTTCGGTTCCGCCGAAGAAGATGGCACCGAGCACCATGGTGGCGACGACGGTCACGGCATAGGTTTCGAAAAGGTCGGCCGCCATGCCGGCGCAGTCGCCGACATTGTCGCCGACGTTGTCGGCGATGGTGGCGGGGTTGCGCGGATCATCCTCGGGGATGCCGGCTTCAACCTTGCCGACGAGATCGCCGCCGACATCCGCACCCTTGGTGAAGATGCCGCCGCCGAGACGGGCGAAAATCGAGATCAGGGAAGCACCAAAGCCAAGCGCCACCAGCGAATCGATGACGATGCGGTCGGCGGGCGCGTGACCCATCGGTCCGGTCAGAACGAGGTAGTAGACGGAAACGCCAAGCAAGGCGAGGCCCGCAACCAGCATGCCGGTGATCGCACCCGACTTGAAGGCGATGTCGAGGCCGGCGGCCAGGCTGTTGGAGGCGGCCTGTGCAGTCCGCACATTGGCCCGGACCGAAACATGCATGCCGATGAAGCCGGCTGCCCCCGAAAGCACTGCACCAATCAAAAAGCCGATCGCCGCGGTCGCGGAAAGCAGCCACCATGCGAGCAGGAACACGACGACGCCGACGATGGCGATTGTTGTGTATTGGCGCGCCAGATATGCCTGCGCACCTTCTCGGATGGCGGCGGAGATTTCCTGCATGCGCGCATTGCCCTGGTCGGCCGCGAGGACCGACTGAGTCGCCCATATGGCGTAAAGGACAGATAGCAGGCCGCAGGCGATGACGACGTAAAGCATTGTCATTGCCAATTCTCTTCCCTGATTGTGCCCGGAATTCCCCTCCCCGGGCTAGTGAACGAGACCGGCAGCCATTACGCGGTTTCCGGCCCCTGGCGAACAATCCGAAACAGGGCAGCGCACGTCAAGATATCGAAAAGGTGTTTCTCGGCTTTCGCCGCCCCGTTATTGCAGACAGTCCAGTTTTAGCGCGCCGTGCATCCGGCAGGACGCACAAAACACGCTTTAACTGGCAAGATTTGCGCATCGTGCTTTGCAAAAAAACGATTCCGATTTTCGGGGGATCAGGCCAGATCGCGATCCGGCTGATTGACGAAGATCAGCACTGCCAACATGGTCATGTAGAATTTGAAGGCGGCCTCCTGGCCGTTCCATGTGCTTGACTGCCACATGGCGAACCATTCGCCGCCGACGACCATGAAGCCGAGGAACCAGACAAGGAAGCCCATTGTGGCACCGATGACGACAAAACCCTTGGCGTCGTCGAACTGCCTGCCTGACCCCTTGCGCGCCTGCCAGAGTTGCAGCGCGGCGATCAGGAACAGCACGCAGGTGAGCCCCTCGCCGAAAATGATCAGCCAGTAGCCGACGGTCCACAGTGTCGGACTGGTGATCGAGCGATACATCAACGCATTGCCCGGGAAGGTGGTGTCCATGCTCAGCACATGCTGGACGAAGGCGAAATTGGAGCCGTAGTCGGTGATGTTGCCGAACGCCACAAGAAAGGCGAAAGCTGCGAGACAAAGACACATCACGATCTTAGAGAGACGCCAAACCATGGCAAAAACTCCTTCAAATGACAGACCGGGGCATCAGCCAGATCAATCACCGAGTCTCGGCAGCGGCGCAACAGCTGAGAAGGTCGAAGTCACACTGACAGGTTCAGCCAGGATCCATGCCAGCAAGACCGGCCTGGACGTCGTGCTCAAGGCGCTGGCGCTTTCGCCCGAATGCCAGACGGGCGATGTGGTCACCGTGCACTCAGGTGGCACCGGCCATGATTTCGCGGTGCTGCGCCGCCGGTGGATCGTCGGCACAACCGGTCACCGGCTTGAGATCACGCTCGATTATCCCGTCCGTGGCCGGTAGCACTAGGCTGCCTGCGCCACCTGCCCCATGCGCCTTGCCGCCATGCGCTCCAGTGCCGACAGCGCGTCGTAGATCAGAACGGCAAGGGCCGCGACGATCAGGCCGCCTTGCAGGACGAAGGCCAGGTTGTTTGATTGCAGCCCGGCGATGATGACCTCGCCGAGCGTCTTGGCGGCAACGGTGGAGCCGATGGTGGCGGTGGCGAGACTGATGACAACCGATAACCGGATGCCGGCGAGCATGACCGGCACGCTGAGCGGCAGCTCGACCTTGAGCAAGCGTTGCCAACCGGTCATGCCGGCACCTCGGGCCGCCTCGACGATGTTGGCCGGCGTGGTGGTAAGGCCGGTCAGCGTGTTTTCGAAGATCGGCAGCAGGCCGTAGAGAAACAGCGCGATCAGCGTCGGCTTCTCGCCAAAACCGACGGCGGGAACGGCAAGCGCCAGCACAGCGACCGGCGGGAAGGTCTGGCCGATATTCACCAGGCTGCGCGACAGGGGCAGGAACTCGGCGCCGACAGGTCGGGTAACCAGGATTGCGAGCGCGACCGCAACCACAATCGCCGCCGCGGTGGCAATCGCGACGGTGCGCAGATGCAGCAGCGCCAGCGACAGCAGGCTGCCCTGGTTGTAGACCGCCGGCGCGCCATTCTGGGTGAGCGGCTTGAGCAGCGGCTCGAACCACAGCGGATTGGTCAGGAACGCAACCAGCAGCGCCAGCAGGCAAAGGCGCAGCAGGAGCGGAATCCAGGCCTTCATTGCGGCCTCGCGGCACGTTTCAGCAGGCTTTCGACCGTCACGCGGCCAAGGGCAGCGCCATTCTCGGCGATTACCGGCATGGCGGCGCGGCCCGACCACAACAATTCGGCCAGCGCGTCGCGCTGGCTTGCCTCAGCGCGTATCCCCTCGCCCGCAGCCTGGCCGGGCTCGACCGCATCAGCGACCGAGCCAAGCGACAGAAGCTTGAACGGACGGTCGGAGGCACCGATCAACGTCTCGACGAAGTCGCTGGCGGGTCGCGCAAGAATCTCGGCAGGTGTCGCATACTGGATCAGACGGCCGGCATCCATGACGGCGATGCGGTCGCCGAGATGGACCGCTTCCTCCATGTCGTGGGTAACGAGGATTATGGTGGTGCCAAAGCGTTTCTGGATCGCCAGCAGGTCTTCCTGCGCCTTGGTGCGGATGATCGGGTCGAGCGCGCCGAACGGCTCGTCCATCAACAGCACGTTGGGTTCGGCGGCGAGCGCGCGGGCGACGCCGACGCGCTGCTGCTGGCCGCCCGACAGCTCATGCGGATAGCGCGGCCCAAAGGCTGCGGGATCGAGCTGCAGCAACGACAGCAGCTCGTCGACCCGGGCCTTGATGCGGGCGGCATCCCAGCCGAGCAGCGCGGGCACGGTGGCGATGTTCTGCGCCACCGTGCGGTGCGGAAACAGGCCATTGCCCTGGATGGCGTAGCCGATGCTGCGGCGAAGCTGGTGGCCAGGCACCGAGCGGTTGTCCGTACCGTCGAGCTTGATCGTACCGGAGGTCGGCTCGACCAGGCGGTTGATCATGCGCAGCAGCGTCGTCTTGCCTGAACCGGAGGTGCCGACGATCACGGTGACCGTGCGCGGCTCGATGACCATCGAGACGTCGTCGACCACCGTTGTCTCGCCATAACGCTTGGTGATGTGTTCGATTTCGATCATGCAGCAGCCACTTCAGTGGATTTGCGGGTCGCGATGGTTTCGACCACCGCGTCGAGAATAATGGCGGCGGCAAAGGCCAGCGCCACCGTCGGCACAGCACCGAGCAGGACGAGGTCCATCGCCGTCTGGCCGACACCCTGGAAGACGAAGACGCCGAAGCCGCCGCCGCCGATCAGCGCGGCAATGGTGGCAAGGCCGATGTTCTGGACCAGGACGATGCGGATACCGGTCAGTATGACCGGAAAGGCAAGCGGGAACTCGACGTTCCTCAGCCGCTGCCAGCCGGTCATGCCCATGCCGCGCGCCGCGTCGTTGGCTGCACGCGGCACGCCGGCAAGGCCGACGACGGTGTTGGCGACCACCGGCAGCAGCGAATAGAGAAACAGTGCAACGAAGGCCGGCGCAGCACCGATGCCGCGGATGCCGAGCGCTGAGGCACCGGGAACATTGGCTGCGACCCAGCCGAGCGGCGCGATCAGGATGCCGAACAGCGCAATGCTCGGAATGGTCTGGATGATGTTGAGCACGTTGAGCACGCCGGCCCGCAGCGCCTCGACACGATGGCAAAGGATGCCGAGCGGCAGACCGACAAGAACGGCACCAACCAGCGAGCCAAGCGCGAGTTCGACATGACGCCTCGCCTCGTTCCAGAAACTGTCGGCGCGATTGGCGTATTCCTTGAGGATCGACAGACTGTCCCATTGCCCTGAGGCAAGCAGCAGCCAGACTGCCGCGGCGGCCACTGCAAGCACGAAAACACGCCCGGTCGGCGACAACTGCAGCCGGGTCAGGACATCGGCGAGCAACAAGGTGAAGGCAAAGATCAAGACCCAGAAACCGGAGGCCGGCGAGATACGGGCGAAGGTGTTGCCTTCAGGGGTCAGGTGGCTGCCGGCGACGCCGATGAGCAACGCGAGTGCGACAAGCGCCACGACGCTGGCGCCAAGCCGGGCAACGAGAGGTGTCTTGAACAAGGCAACGAGGCCCGCGGCTACCAGAATGGCCAGTAGAGCCATAGCCAATGGCTGCGGCAACGCCTCGATGATGGAACGAGGTTCGCCCGCCACGATGCGGTTGGCGCGGAAAGTGGCAAATGGCGCGATCAAGGCGCCATAACAGGCGATCGCGGCGATCACCACGCCAAGCTTGTCGAACCTGATGCCCACGACTTCGATGCGTCCCCGGTTCCGTCGGCGCGCGCCCTCTTGCATGACCCCGAAAATCGGAATCGATTCTCGGAAAAGGCCATGCACGGATTCTCGATATTGCAGCACTGCGCGTCCGGAAGGGACGCACAGTGCTGTATGCGAGGCGCGCCGGGGAAGCTTACTTCAGAAAGCCATTCTTCTTCAGGAAATCTTCAGCGACCGCCTTGGCCGGCTCACCGCCGACCTGAACGCGGCCATTGAGCTCCTGCAGCGTGACGAGATCGAGCTTCTCGAACACCGGCTTGAGCAGGGACTCGATTTGCGGGTGCTCCTTGAGCACGGCTTCGCGGATGATCGGCGCCGGCTGGTAGACCGGCTGCACGCCCTTGTCGTCGTCGAGGACGACGAGGCCGGACGGCGCGATACCGCCGTCGGTGCCATAGACCATGGCGGCATTGGCGCCGTTGGTCTGGTTGGCGGCAGCGCCGATGGTGGCAGCGGTATCACCGCCGGAGAGCGTGATCAGTTGCTCGGGCTTGAGCGTGAAACCGTAGGTGGTCTGGAACGCCGGCAGTGCTGCTGCCGAATTGACGAATTCGGACGACGCGGCCAGCACGACGGTGCCGCCGCCGGCGACATATTTGCCAAAGTCGCTGAGCGAGGCGAGCTTGTTGGTTTCCGCCACATCCTTGCGCAGCGCGATCGCCCAGGTGTTGTTGGCCGGCGACGGTGACAGCCAGACGATCTTGTTGGCGTCGTAATCGAGCTTCTTGGCGGTCTCAAAACCCTTGGCGGCGTCCTTCCAGAGCGGGTCATCGGCCTTTTCAAAGAAGAAGCCGGCATTGCCGGTATATTCGGGATAGATGTCGATCTCGCCAGCTGTGATCGCCTTGCGCACGACAGGCGTCGCACCGAGCTGGATGCGGTCGGTGGTGGCGATGTTGTTGGCATCGAGCACGGCCTTGATGATGTTGCCGAGCACGCCGCCTTCGGTGTCGATCTTGGAAGACACCACCACCTGCGCGCTCGCGGCGCCGGTGGCGAGGCCGAGCGCGATGAACGCTGCGGCGATTGTCGTGGTGTGACGCATGGTGAAGCCCCTTTTCATTCCCGGAATTCGGTGGCCGCATAAGAGCATGGCGACCTAACGTTCGTCGGGGCATACGGTTTCACAATGCGCGGGGCATGCGCAATATTTTTTTGTGCTTCGAAGAAATCGGCGGCGAATGCTGCCGACAACGTACTGTCAGGTGGCTTGGCGCCGACGTGTCAGTGAAAGAGTCGCCAGCGCTCCAAGGCTGACCGCGCAAACCGGGAAGACGATCCAGTTGAGCATTTCCCAGCCATAGGCGTTGTAGACCGCGCCCGACATCAGCGAGGAGAAAGCGACGGCACCGAACAGGACGAAATCGTGGAAGCCCTGGACCTTACCCTTCTCCGACGGACGATAGGTATCGGCGACGATCGCGGTCGAGCCGATGAAGCCGAAATTCCAGCCAAGACCGAGCAGGATCAGCGCGGTCCAGAATTGCCATAGTGCGATGCCTGAAAGGGCAACGACGGCACAAAATATCAGGAGCAGCAGGCCGAGCGCCACGATGCGTTCGGCGCCGAAGCGCTGGATCAGCCGGCCGGTGAAGAAGCTTGGGCCGAACATCGCCATGACGTGCCAGGAAATGCCAAGGGTCGCTTCGTCGGGCGAGAAGCCGCAGCCGACCATCGCCAGCGGCGCGCCGGTCATGACGAAGCTCATCAGCGTGTAGGTGCCGACACCGCAGATCAGGGCGGCCGCAAATCGCGGCTGGGAGACGATCTCCATCAACGGGCGCACATCCGACTGGTCGACGGCGGCAGCGGTGCCGGCGCTCGGCTTGACGCGCAGGAACGCCAGGATGACGGCGCCGACGGCCGAAAGCCCGATGATCGCGGCAAAGGAGCCGGCGAACATGATCGGCGCAAACAGTTCGCGGGTGAAGATGACGATCTGCGGCCCCAAAATGGCGGTAATGATGCCGCCGGCCAGGACGAACGAAATGGCATTTGCCTTGAATTCAGGCGGCGCGTTGTCGGCGGCGGCAAAACGGAACTGCTGCACGAACGCATTGCCGATGCCGATGACCAGCAGGCCGAAGGCGAACAGCCAGAATTCGGAGCGGAACAAGGCGAGAGTCGCAACGGCGCCACCGGCAGCGGTGACGGCCGTGCCGAACATGAAGCCGCCGCGCTGGCCAAGTCCGCGAATGATCGCAGCCGCCGGCAACGCGCCAAGCGCCATGCCGACGCTGAAGCCGGTGACAGGCGCGGTAGCCAGCGACTTGTCTGTATCAAGCAGATAGAAACCGGCGAGTCCGCCGATGGACAGTGCTATCGGGGCGGCAGAACCGATGATGGCTTGCGATGCGGCGAGAATATATGCTGTTCGCCGCGCTTCGCGTTCGCCACCTATCATAATGCGTCCTTGCCCTTGCCTTCACCGCGCAGCTTGCGCGAGACACGATCCAGTACCGCGTTAACCAGCTTGGGCTCGTCCTCGGCGTAGAATGCCTTGGCGATGTCGACATATTCCGACACGATCACCGCAACCGGCACGTCCTGGCGCTTCATCAACTCGTAGACGCCGGCGCGCAGGATGGCGCGCAAAGTCGAGTCGAGACGCGACAATGGCCAGTCCTCGGTCAGCGACTGGCGGATGACCGGATCGACGACCTTCTGGTTTTCGACGACGCCGGCAAGAATGGCGCGGAACCACTGGGCATCTGCCTCGCGGTAGAGTGCGCCGTCGACTTCCTTGCCAAGGCGAAACGCCTCGTATTCGGCGGTGATTTCGAGCAGGCCGCTGCCGGCCACATCCATCTGATAGAGCGCCTGCACGGCGGCCAGACGGGCGGCGCCGCGCTTGTTGGCGTGGCGGACGGGCGGCTGGCCGTTATCTTCGGAAGACGTCACGAGCGGGCTGCTCCGAGTTTTTCGCGTATGGCGATCATAGAGAGGGCGGCGCGGGCGGCAAAGCCACCCTTGTCACCTTCGGTACGACGCGCACGCGCCCAAGCCTGATCGTCGTTTTCGACAGTCAGAATGCCGTTGCCAACCGCGATCGATTCCGCGACCGACAGATCCATGATTGCGCGGCAGGATTCGTTGGCGACGATATCGAAGTGATAGGTCTCGCCGCGGATGACGGTGCCGAGCGCGACATAGCCGTCATACTGCGTGCCTTCGTCGTCGGCTGCATCGAGCGCGAACGAAATGACGGCCGGGATTTCGAGCGCTCCTGGAACGGTCACGACGTCGTAAGCTGCACCCGCAGCATCCAGCGCGGCCTTGGCGCCGTCCAGCAGCGCGTCCGAAAGGTCGTCGTAGAAGCGCGCCTCGATGATGAGGAGCTTCAGTTTCTTGTCGTTGGCCATGTAAAATCTCCGGCAGGAGCGGCTGACTTAGGCCGAACCGGGTGAGTTCGCAAGCGAAGTGTTAAGCACTGTGGCAGGAAACCGCTGTCCAGCGAGAAGCCGCCTTGCGTCGCCTCAGAGCCCTTCCCTGGCCGCCTCGGCAAGGCGCGCAGCGTAGCGAGCCATGGTGTCGATCTCGAGATTGACGCGGTCGCCAACCTTGCGCTCGCCCCAGGTCGTCACCTGCAGCGAGTGATGGATCAGCAGCACATCGAAGCGGGTGCCCTCGACCTTGTTGACGGTCAGCGACGTGCCGTCGAGCGCAACCGAGCCCTTTGGCGCGATGAACCTGGCCAGATCGCGGGGCGCCTCGAGGCGGAAGCGTACCGCCTCGCCTTCGTCCTCGCGCGAGACGATCTCGGCCATGCCGTCGACGTGACCTGAAACGATGTGGCCGCCGAGTTCGTCGCCGATCTTCAGCGCCCGCTCGAGATTGAGCTTCTGCCCGGCCTTCCAGCTGCTCGCCGTGGTCAGGCGCAGCGCCTCTTCCCATGCCTCGACCTCGAACCAGCGGGCATTAGATGTCGCCTCGGGCAGCGTCACCACGGTCAGGCAGACGCCGGCGCAGGAAATCGATGCACCGATGTCGATGCTCTTCGGATCATAGGCGGTGTCGATGCGCAGGCGGACGCCCTGGTCGAGCTGGGCTGCGGACGCGACTGTGGCCACGTCGGTGACGATCCCGGTAAACATCAGATTTCCCTTATCCATTCGGCAAAACTGTCTTCGCCATAGCGCGCCTCGCGCACCAGGCTGAACCCTGCCGGTATATGGTCGCGCCCGATGGGGGCTGCAATGCCGTCGGTGCCGATGGCTTCGGGGCCATAGAACAGCGCGATGCGATCGACCAGCGCCTCGTCGAGGAAGGCCCGGGCGGTGTCGGCGCCGCCTTCGACGATGATGCGCGACATGCCCTGGTTGCCCAGGTCCTCGAGCAGTTCCGGCAGTGCGACGCGGCCATCATAGGTCTCGGTCGCCAGGAATTTCACCCCGGCGCGCTCCAGTTCCGCCCGGTTGGCGGCGTGGCTGTCCGAACAGGCGGCGACGATGACAGGAACGTCGGATGCAGAACGCGCAAGCTTCGAGGTCGCAGGCAGACGTGTCAGCCTGTCGAGCACGATGCGGGCCGGCGAGCGGCTCCGCAGTCCGGGCAGCCTGACGGTGAGTTCGGGATCGTCTGCGATGGCCGTGCCGATGCCGATCAGGATGGCATCGCATTCGGCGCGCATGACATGGACCTGGCGACGGGCGATTTCGCCGGTTATGCCGATCTGCCCCTCGCCGCGGCGGCCGATCATGCCGTCGGCGGAAAGCGCAAGCTTCAGAATCACTTCCGGGCGCTTTCTCATCGAGCGATTCATGTAGCCGGCGAGCTGGTCGGAGGCCTCCCGGGCCAGAACGCCCTCCTTGACCTCGATGCCGGCACCGCGAAGGATCGCGTAGCCCTTGCCGGAAACACGCGGATCCGGATCGCTGGCGGCGCCGACGACGCGGCTTATGCCTGAGGTAACCAGCGCATTGGCGCAAGGCGGCGTGCGGCCGTGGTGGGCACAGGGCTCGAGCGTGACATAGGCGGTGGCGCCGCGCGCCAGCTCGCCCGCTTCGGCGAGCGCTTCGGCTTCCGCATGCGGCCGCCCGCCAATGGCGGTGACGCCGCGACCGACGATGACGGGTCCATTGCCGTCGTCGCGAACGATGAGCGTGCCGACCGCCGGGTTGGTCGATGTCAGTCCGAGATGCTTGCGCGACAGCCTGAGAGCAGCTGCCATGTAGCGGCGATCAATCCTGTCCTGCCCGGATGCACTGTTTTCGACCATCGTTCAGCTGGCTTCCTCGTCGCCCTTCAGTTCGCCCAGGACCTCATGGAAGTCCTTGGCCTCGCGGAAATTGCGGTAGACGGAAGCAAACCTGACATAAGCGACGTCGTCGAGCGTCTTCAACGCCTCCATCACCAGGCGGCCGATTTCGCCAGACGGAATCTCGGTTTCGCCGGAGCTTTCGAGCTGGCGGACGATGCCGGTGACGGCACGCTCGATGCGCTCGGGATCGACATTGCGCTTGCGCACGGCGATCTCGACCGAACGGGCCAGCTTGTCGCGATCGAACGGCACCTTGCGGCCGGTCTTCTTGAGCACCACGAGGTCGCGCAGCTGGACACGCTCGAAGGTGGTGAAGCGGCCGCCGCAGACCGGGCAGATTCGCCGGCGACGGATCGCGGCACCATCCTCGGCCGGACGCGAGTCCTTCACCTGCGTGTCTTCAGACTGGCAATATGGGCAACGCATCGTTCAGCCTTGTCATTCGAATCCTCGACGGGGAAAGGCTTAATGCATCATCCGGCAAAGCAGAAGCCCCATGCCGGGACGACCGGCATGGGGCTTCGAAACGTGAAGGCCCTTTTATGACCCGACCAAGGCTAGGGATGCCTAGCCGAGATAAGGATAGAGTGGGAAGCGATCGGTCAGGCTGACGACCTTCTGCTTGACTGCCGCTTCGACGGCAGCGTTGCCCTCGTCCGAATTGGCAACCTTGAGACCGTCGAGCACTTCGGTGATCAGCTGGCCGATCTCGCGGAACTCGGCCTCGCCGAAGCCGCGCGTGGTGCCTGCCGGCGTGCCGAGACGGACGCCCGAGGTGACGAAGGGCTTTTCCGGATCAAACGGAATGCCGTTCTTGTTGCAGGTGATGTTGGCGCGGCCCAAAGCTGCCTCGGCGCGCTTGCCGGTGGCGTTCTTGGGTCGCAGGTCGACCAGCATCAGATGGTTGTCGGTGCCGCCCGAAACGATGTCGAGGCCGGTGTCCTTGAGGCTCGCGGCCAGCGTCTTGGCATTGGCGACGACATTGGCCGCATAGGTCTTGAACTCCGGCTTCAGCGCCTCGCCGAAGGCGACGGCCTTGGCGGCGATGACGTGCATCAGCGGGCCACCCTGCAGGCCGGGGAACACGGCCGAGTTCATCTTCTTGGCGATGTCCTCGTCATTGGTCAGGATCATGCCGCCGCGCGGGCCGCGCAACGATTTGTGCGTGGTGGTGGTGACGACATGGGCGTGCGGCAGCGGCGACGGATGCACGCCGCCGGCAACCAGGCCGGCGATGTGGGCCATGTCGACCATCAGATAGGCGCCGACTTCATCGGCGATTTCGCGGAAGCGCTTCCAGTCCCAGATGCGGGAATAAGCGGTGCCGCCGGCGAGGATCAGCTTGGGCTTGTTCTCACGGGCAAGGCGCGCGACCTCGTCCATGTCGAGCAGGTTGTCGTCCTTGCGCACGCCATAGGAGACGACCTTGAACCACTTGCCGGACATGTTGACCGGCGAGCCGTGGGTCAGGTGACCGCCCGAATTCAGGTCGAGGCCCATGAAGGTGTCGCCTGGCTGCAGCAGCGCCAGGAACACCGCCTGGTTCATCTGGCTGCCGGAGTTCGGCTGGACATTGGCGAACCTGCAGTCGAACAGCTTCTTGGCGCGCTCGATGGCGAGCTCTTCGGCGACGTCGACAAACTGGCAGCCGCCATAATAGCGCTTGCCGGGATAACCCTCGGCGTATTTGTTGGTCATGATCGAGCCCTGCGCCTCGAGCACGGCGCGGGAAACGATGTTTTCCGAGGCAATCAGCTCGATCTCGTGACGCTGGCGACCGAGCTCGTTGCGGATCGATCCGAAGATCTCGGGATCGGCCTCCTCGAGCGGGGTTCCAAAGAAGGTTTCGAGGTGTTTCGAAGCGGCCATCGGTTCTGATCCTTGCTGTTCCGGGGACTGGTCCGGAGGGGCATCGGGGAAGTTCGGCGGCCATTAACATACTTGCCCCAGCGTCGCCACGTGCGGTGCGAAATTTCGTGGTCGCATTTGGACCAAACCGCCACTGCAACAAAAAAACAGACCCGGGAAAGCCTGCTGGATAACGCAAGCACTCCTTGCGAGGAACTTGACGCACAAGGTTCCCCCGGCAAAATACCGTCATGAAAAAGATATCGCTCGAATTGATGCTGCGCGGCGAGCAGCAAAGCCCGCTCTGGCCTGACAACACGCTGGGGAAAATCGGGTACTTCCTCGGAACACCCGATCGCTGGGACTTCGCGAACGAAAGCTTCTTCTCGTGCCAGCTTGGTTACGCTGACTTCGAGATCAATCTTCAGGCGCGCGACAACCAGATTGTCGTGACCAGGTTCTGGGTGGAACTTTGGGACACGCCGGAAGGCGAACCGTCCCCCAAGAAGACACGCATCCGCCTCGCACGCGGGATTAAGGTGGAGCTGGACCGCGTCCAGCCCGGGCTTGCGCTTGCCGATGCCCGAACCTTGCTGGACTCTCTTGGCGTCAAGTTTCAGGAGTTCGATCGCAACGACGCATCCGAAATTGTCAAAGAGTTCAGGACAGTGTCAAACGCCGAGCTGTTGTTCTTCCGCGGTCCGGATGGACCGGTCCTGATGGAAGTCCATTTCTTCTCGGCAGACGAGTAGAAGACAGCCGCCACCTCATCGGCCGATGCCCGCAGCAAGCACAAAAAAGCCGCCCCGAAAGGCGGCTTTTTTGGCTTGTCGCTGCGGCTCAGAGAGCCGAGGTGATCTGCAGCTCGTCGACGCCATCGCGGCCATAGATGTCGTCGCGGAACTGCACGACACCATCGCCGGTCGACCATGCCGAGACGTAGGTGAAATAGACCGGCACCGGATTGGTGACGGGGACCGGGGTATTTTCGCCCGACTTGATGGCCTGCTCGAAATGCGAGCGGCTCCAGCCCGGCGTGTCACGCAGGATCCAGGTGACGAGGTCGCGCACGTTCTGGACGCGCACGCAGCCCGAGGAGTCGAAGCGCATCAGCTTGCCGAACAGGCTCTGCTGCGGCGTATCGTGCATGTAGACGCCATCCGGGCTGGGGAAGTTGATCTTCACCGACGCCATGGCGTTGTTGGCGCCCGGATCCTGGCGGAAGCGGTACTTCGCCGCCTCTTCCGTCGACCAGTCGACATTCATCGGATCGACTTCGCTGCCATCCGGCGCAAACAGGCGGATCTTGTTGTCGGTCAGGTAGTTCGGGTTCTTGCGCATCAGCGGGATGATGTCCTTGCGGACGATCGACACCGGTGCGTTCCAGTAGGGGTTGACGACGATCTCGTTGATCTTCGAATTGACGATCGGCGACTGGCGGTCGACCTTGCCGACGATTGCGGTATGGCGCAGCACGACGCGGTCGTTCTCGACGGCTTCGACCTGGGCAGCCGGAATGTTGACGTTGACATAGCGCTGGCCGAGCGTGCCGGCCTGGGCCTGGATACGGCCAAGGTTGGTCTCGAGCTGGCCGAGGCGAATCTGGGCGCTGATGTTCATCGCCGCATAGGTGTACTGGCCCATGACGCCGTCATCCGGCAGGCCGTGGCGTGCCTGGAAGCGCTTCAAGGCGGCGTCGACATAGGTGTCGAAGGAATCGGAAAGGCCAGCGCGCGGCGACAGGTCGCCCGAAACCATCAGGCGCTTGCGCAGCAGCTGGACATCGGGGTCCTCGACGCCGAGCCTGAGTTTCTTGGCGGCCGGTACGACCGGCCAACCGCCCTGGGCGACGATGTTCTGGTACTGGGCAATCGCCTGCTGGGTGAAAGCAGCCGTCTGCGCGGTGAAGACCGGCAGCGTGCTGGCAACCTTGGCGCCCTGGCTGACGCGGGCGTCGAACTGGTCGTCCCAATTGCCGCGGCGCGACGAGCCGAGAACTTCGCCGATCACGTCCTGAGCGCTGGCTGCGCCCGACAAGGCTGCCATGGCGATTGCGCCGGCACCGGAGAGAAAGAAACGGCGGTTCGTTTTCATGGACGTTCCAGACATATTCGCGCAACACAACCGGCAGGAAATCTCCGGCGACGATATGACGGCCATACTTAACAATTAGCCAACCATAACCCGGCATCACTAAGGCGTGAAACGCGACTTCATCGCACGGGTTGCTGACGGCCGAACAGGCAGATCTGGCACATCACAGCTTCCCGATAGTCATTCGAATATGGCGGCAACATGGCTGCCGCGCCTTCCATTGAATGTCGGTGCGCTAAAAAAGGAAGGACCGGTGCATTTCTGCAACCGGCCCTGCGACTGGAGGTCGTTCCTTTGGAAGCATGGGAACAGGGCCGTAAGGCAGAAGGGCGTCAGAAATGGAGCGTGGCACCTGGGGTCACGTCGACCTGTCGCCCTGCTGCCTTACTGCCCTGTTCCCGCTTGCCTGCACGCTTACATCCGGTAGGCGATGGTGTCGTTCCAGAAGCGGTCGAGGCGCTGCAGGGCACGGTTCATCTGCTTGAACTCGTCGGTGTTGATGCCGCCGACATGCTCGATCGAACCGACATGGCGGTCATAGAGACCTGCAACAACCTCAGCGACGTCCTGGCCCTTCGGCGTCAGGCTGACACGGACCGAGCGGCGGTCGATGCGCGAGCGCTGGTGGTTGATGAAACCGAGCTCGACAAGCTTCTTGAGGTTGTAGGAGACGTTCGAGCCCAGATAGTAGCCGCGTGAGCGCAATTCGCCGGCGGTCAGTTCTGCATTGCCGATGTTGAAGAGCAGCAGAGCCTGGATCGCATTGATGTCGCTGCGGCCGTTGCGATCGAACTCATCCTTGATAACGTCAAGAAGACGACGATGAAGTCTTTCAACAAGCTGCAGAGATTCCATGTAAAGCGAACGGATCGCTTCGTTACGGTCCTCGGAAACCATGGCGGGCTTGGCCACCTGACGCGAATTGATCATTGTCTTTGCCTCTCTGTTTTCGCCTGGTGACTTTTTTGTTTGATGTCACCTTGATCGCGAACTTATCGAATACCCATAAAATTCGACTTAAACGTCAGGCTTAACAAGGGCTTACCGGGGACAGGTTTCGAAAGAGGGTTAACGAAACCCACTTCGAGTAAGAATAATTAACCTTGTATTTTACGGGATTGCAGCCAACGCACTGAAAGCGTTGGCTGGGGGCAATTCCGGGCAAAGCGTTGAAGCGGCTTTCCGTCCGGAATTGCGCAAAAACAAAAGACAGAGAGATCGCGCTGCGAAGAAGAGCGGAAACGCCTAGTGCGCGGCGCGGCGCCTCTTCAGGTGCAGGACGATGCGGAAGGCCGCGTAGATCAAGGCCACCGCAATGTGGGAGGCGACGATCAGCGGCCGGCTTCCGAACAGTTCGGGGAAACCTGCATACATGGCGATCTCGGTCACGGCGCAAATGAACCAGATGACCGGCCCCCAGGACGACAGCATCCACAGGCCGATGGCGGCGAAGGGGAAAAACACCGATAGCGTCACCGCTGCGACCTGCCAATGAATCGGCATCAGGTCGAAACGCCAGAGCGGGCCGTCATAGAGGCCGATGAGGCGAACCCAGTAGAGGATGCCAAACAGCAGGCAATAGCCTGCCACCACGCGCAGAAACAAGGCGAAGGCGCTCTCTATCGCCGACGGATGCATCTCGCGCAGGCGGCTTGCGCTGTCGGTCACAGGGCAAGTTCCCTGTCGCCAAGCGTTTCGAAATAGCGGTCGATGTCGAGCGGATCGACATCCTCGAGCCGGGCCGGTTGCCATTGCGGCGTCGACCCCTTGTCGACCAGCACGGCGCGGATGCCTTCATAGAAGTCGCGGCCGGCCAGCATGCGGTTGAGGATGCGAAACTCCATCCGCATGCAGTCTTCCATCGACATTGTCAGGCCGGCCCTCACCTGCCGGAACGCAACCGACAGGCTGGTGGGCGAACGCTGCAGGATGGTCGCGAGCGTCTTCCGGGCGAACTCGCTCGAATCCGTTTCCAGGCTTGAGATGACGTCGGACAGTGTCGGCGCGGAGAAATGCCTGGCGATCGCCTCAAGCGTTTCGCGCTCGGTCTCGCGCTTGGCCGGGCGGAAGAAGTTGCGCAGCATCGCCTCCGGCTCGCCGGTTTCGCACAGGCGCTCCAGCAGCCCGATCTGCCCGTCAGCCGAAATCGTGTGTGTCGCAAGGCCCGACCACAACGCGTCGCCATAACGGATCCGGTTGCCGGTCAGCGCTAGGTACATGCCGAAATGGCCGCCGAGGTCGGGCAGCAAATGGCTGCCGCCGACGTCGGGGAAGAAGCCGATACCGACTTCGGGCATGGCGAATTGCGCGTTTTCGGTCAGCACCCGATGCGAGCCATGAAAGGAGATGCCGACGCCACCGCCCATGACGATGCCGTCGATGAACGAAACATATGGCTTGGTATAGCGCTGGATCTGGGTATTGAGCCGGTATTCATCGGCGAAGAAGTCCACCGGCGCATGGCCGGCGAGGCCGGCGTGATAGACGTGCAGGATATCGCCGCCGGCACAAAATGCCCTGCCCTCGGCCTTGACCACGACGATGGCGACGTTGGGGTCGACCTGCCATGCGGTGAGTGCCCTGGACAGTGCCAGGACCATCTTGTGGGTCAGTGCGTTCAGCGCCTGCGGTCGCGTCAGCGTGACGATGCCGGCGGCTCCGGAGCGCTCGAAGCGGATTTCGTCGTCGCCGCCAAAGTCCATGTCCACTGGAATCCCTCACATCAGGCTGAGTGTGCAGAGCTAATGTGGAGCGCATGGGTGCGTCAATGCCGCAGGTCCCATCCTGCATCTTGGTCTTGGGCAAACCGGCATGCTAAAAACTGCACAATTGCCGGAGAATACCGATGAACAAGTTCACCCCAGCCAAGCCAGCCGGCGCCCGCAGCGTCGACGAAATTACCGGCAGCCGCCGCCTGCGCCGCATGCGCAAGGCCGACTGGTCGCGCCGGCTCGTCCAGGAAAACCGCCTGACGGTGGACGACCTGATCTGGCCGATCTTCATCATCGACGGCGAGAACCGTCGGGAAGTCATACCGGCGATGCCAGGCGTTTATCGCATGTCGGTCGATCTCGCGGTCAAGGAAGCGGAACGGGCGGCAAAGCTCGGCATTCCCGCACTTGCCACCTTCCCCAATGTCGAGATGGGCCTGCGCGACCAGACCGGGGCGCATATTCTCGAACCCGACAACATCATCAACCGCGCCACCCGCGCCATCAAGGCGGCGGTGCCGGAGATCGGCATCATCACCGACGTCGCGCTCGACCCGTTCACCAGCCACGGTCATGACGGCATCCTGCGCGACGGCGTCATCGTCAATGACGAGACGGTTGCCCAGGTGGCGGCCGCCGCCGTGCTGCAGGCCGCAGCCGGTTCCGACATCATCGCGCCCTCCGACATGATGGACGGTCGCATCGGCGCCATCCGCGACGCGCTCGACGACAACGGCTTCCATGACGTTGCGATCATGTCTTACGCGACCAAGTTCGCTTCGGCCTTCTACGGCCCCTACCGCGAGGCCATCGGCACGCAGGGCCTGCTCAAGGGCGACAAGAAGACCTATTACATCGACCACGCCAACTCGGACGAGGCGGTACGCGAGGCCGAGCAGGATCTCGCCGAGGGCGCCGACATGCTGATGGTCAAGCCCGGCCTGCCCTATCTCGACATCATCCGCCGGCTGAAGGACGAGTTCCGCGTGCCGACCTTCGCCTACCAGGTGTCAGGCGAATATTCGATGATCAAGGCAGCGGGCGCCAATGGCTGGATCGACGGCGAAAAGGCGATGCTCGAAAGCCTGCTCGCCTTCAAGCGCGCCGGCTGCGACGGCATCCTGACCTACTTCGCGCCCGAAGTGGCTGAGATGCTGAAGGGCTGAGGTCGAGCGTCTCTCCAAGAGGATTTCCGCCAGCTGGCGCCGGGATTCTTGAATCCGCCGCCGCAATTCCCATTTGTTTCCGGCGCGGGCAATCTCGTCCGCCCATAGAGGAAGTCATGACCGCACGCGTTCTGGACGGCGAAATCATCAACAGCAGGCTCGACGACAGCCGCGCCTATGACGGCGTACGTACTCGCCGCATCCTGGCGTTCCTGATCGACTATCTGATCGTCGGCCTTCTGATGATCCCCTTCGCCATCGTCATCTTCTTTCTCGGCGTGCTGACGCTCGGCCTTGGCTGGGCGCTGTTCGGCGTCCTGTTTCCGGCAGTTGCCCTGCTTTACATCTGGATGACGCTCGGTGGGCCGAACCAGGCCACGACGGGCATGCGCATGATGGGCATCCGGCTCGACCGGCTCGACGGCAGGCCGATCGATGGCCTTCTGGCGGTGGTTCACTCGGTGCTGTTCTGGGCCGGCAACGTCGTTTTGACGCCGCTGGTGCTGCTGGTTTCGCTGTTTTCCGACCGCAAGCGCACGCTGCATGATCTGCTGCTTGGCACCGTGGTCAGCCGCAGCGACAGCTAAAATTGCCATTCGGCGAGTCAAAACCGGCACTTGCGCCAAAATGTGAAGGCAAAGAATCGGCTTGCCTTCATATTCATGTTGAATTTTTCGCAGGCAGCGCCAAGCTAGGGAACATTGATTGGGAGTCTTCCTGACGCTCGATGACGCAGCATCCGACCCATTCTCCTCAGTTCTTCCTGACGGCGCCGTCCCCCTGCCCCTATCTTGAGGGTCAATTCGAGCGGAAGGTCTTCACCCACCTCGTCGGCGACAAGGCCCCCGAGATGAACGACCTGCTGACCCAGGGTGGCTTCAGGCGTTCGCAGAACATCGCCTATCGCCCGGCCTGCGAGACGTGCCGCGCCTGCGTTTCGGTCCGCATCCTTGCCCAGGAGTTCAAGGCAACGCGCAACATGCGCCGGGTGATCGAACGCAACTCCGACCTTGTCGGGGCGATGCACGACGCCGAGCCCTCGACGGAGCAGTATTCGCTGTTCCGCTCCTATCTCGACGCCCGCCATCGCAGAGGCGGCATGTCCGACATGACGGTGCTCGACTATGCCATGATGGTCGAGGACACCCATGTCACCACAAAGGTGATCGAGTATCGCCGCCGCGGCCCCGATACTTTCATCACCGGCCAGGGCCAGGGCGAATTGATGGCAGTGGCGCTGACCGACCAGATGTCGGACGGCCTGTCGATGGTCTATTCCTACTACAATCCGGAAATGGACGAACGCTCGCTTGGCACTTTCATGATCCTCGATCATATTGCCCGCGCGCGCGCCATGGGCCTGCCCCACGTCTATCTTGGCTACTGGGTCAACGGTTCGCGCAAGATGAACTATAAGGTACGCTTCACACCTCAGGAGCATCTCGGCATGAAGGGCTGGGAGCGTTTCGAAGGCGACATCTGAGCCCGTCCGGCCCGTTTCCACGCTGCCGTCGACCATCTGGCAGGGGGATATTCGTGGCCGACACTCAATCGAACCACTCCAAGGGATTGCTGCTGACAGGCATCGGCGGGCTGGCGCTGACAGTCGACATTCCGCTGATCAAGCTCGCCGACGGCAACAACTGGTCGATCCTGCTGATGCGCAGCGGAACGACGTTCGTCGCCGCCATCCTGATCTGGCTGGTCTGGCGCTCACTGAGCCCGAAGGCGCCGCAACTCATCCCCGGTCGTGCCGGCCTCGTCGTCGCCGCTCTCTACGGCATCGGTTCGATTTCGTTCATCACCGCCGTCTACAACACTTCGACCGCCAACCTGGTGTTCATCCTGGCCTTCAACACGGTGTTTTCGGCCGTATTGTCGTGGATGTTCCTGCGCGAAAGGCCACGACCGGCAACCCTGCTTGCCATGCTGGCGATGGTCGGCGGCGTGTCGATCATCGTCGGCAGTTCGATCGGAACCGGCCACCTGTTCGGCGACCTGATGGCGGTATGCTCGGCCTTCTGCATCGCCTCGGCCATCACCATTTCCCGCTCCAGCGGCAAGGACATGGGCTTTACCGCCCTGGTCGGCGTGCTGCTGCCCGGACTGGTCGCCGCCTTCATGGTGTCCAAGACGGGGTTCAAGGTCGAGGCGCCGTGGTGGATCATCTTCAACGGCGCGGTGATCATGCCGATTTCGTTCTTCTGCCTCGCCAACGGCCCGAAATACATCTCCGGACCGGAGGTCG
This sequence comes from Aminobacter aminovorans, assembly GCF_900445235.1. Taxonomy (NCBI): domain Bacteria; kingdom Pseudomonadati; phylum Pseudomonadota; class Alphaproteobacteria; order Hyphomicrobiales; family Phyllobacteriaceae; genus Aminobacter; species Aminobacter aminovorans. The sequence goes on from NZ_UFSM01000001.1 coordinate 3,765,943, forward strand.
CGATGTTCTACCTGCTCGAGACGGTGATGGCGCCGATCTGGGTGTGGATGATCTTCGCCGAGGTGCCGACCCGCAACAGCCTGATCGGCGGCGCGATCCTGATCGTCACGCTGGTCGCGCATTCGGCCTGGCAACTGTCGGAAGGGCGCAGGCGCCGGGCAACCCTCGCACGGCAACCAGCTTAGCCACTCAAGATCGAGAGTGGGGGGCTGCTCGCCCCCTAGCCTGCCTGTTTGGTCGGCACGTCGTTGCGGATGGCTTCGATGGTGCGCGGCGTGTCGCTCTCCGGCAAGGCGTTGGCTGCGGCCAGCATCGCTGCCTCGTCGGTCAACTCGACCTCCCGCAGCCACTCGCGCCAGATCGCGACAAGCAGCGCCATCAGCACCGGGCCGATGAACAGCCCGAGAAATCCCATCGTCTTGACGCCGCCGATGAGGCCGAAAAAGGTCGGCAGGAATGGCAGCTTGATCGGGCCGCCGACAAGCTTGGGGCGCAAGGTCTTGTCGACGATGAAGAGCTCGATCGAGCCCCAGGCAAACAGGGCGACACCGGCAATCGGCGAGCCGCTGGCAACCAGATAGACAGAGACAAGCGTGAACGACAAAGGCGCGCCACCCGGGATCAGCGCCATGAAACCGGTGAGCACGCCAAGCGTCACCGGCGACGGCACGCCCGCGACCCAATAGGCAAGGCCAAGCACCACGCCCTCGCCGATGGCAATCAGCGTCATGCCGGTGACGGTGGCACTTATCGTCTTGGGCACGACGCGCGAAATGCGCTCCCAGCGCATCGGCAGGATGCGCTCGCCCAGCCGGTCGAGCTGGCCGACGAAGGATTCGCCGTCACGATAGGTGAAGAACAGGGCGATCAGCATGAACAGCAGCGTCAGAAGGATGCCGAAGGCACTGCCGCCGGCAGCGAGCACGCCGCGATAGATGCTGCCGATGTTGGCTCCGCTGAGAAGCTGGGCCAGTTCGCCAATGGCGCCGGGATGGCCGACATAGCGTGTCCACTGTTCGTTCAGCCATTCGCCGACGACCGGAAGGTTGTTGATCCATTGCGGCGTCGTCGCGCCGTGGCGGTTGGTTTCCACCGCCCAGCCGACCCAGTCGCGGATCTCGTTGACGGCATAAGTCGCGGCAAAGGAGATCGGCACGACGAGGAAGGCGATGATGAACAGCAGCGCAAGCGTCGCGCCAATGGTCCTGTTGCCATCGACGGCGACGAGCAGACGCCGGTAAAGCGGCCAGCTGGCGAAGGCGATGACCAGTGCCGCCAGCACCGGCACCAGGAAGCCATGGAAGAAATAGATGCCCGCGGCGACGATCAGGACGAGCAGCCAGCGCGCCGCCGAAAGTGGCGGCACCAGAGCGGCACGCATCGGCTGGGCAGGGCCGAACAGCCTCTGCTCTCGCTCCGGCTTACGGGGATTGGTCACGTTCAAGAGCCTGGATCTCCTCGGCCCTGAAGTGGACCCGATTGACGCCCGGCGCGCGGTTCAGCGCCGGTGGGGAGATCATAGAGCCTAAAGCGATGCCGCGCACCAAAACTTTGCCGCACCGCACGCGCTCATCTGCACCATTCCGGCCTAGCTGAACCGGCCGGTACGCGGAAAGCCCTTGGGAACCATGCGTCCGGCGGTGGCGCGCGTGCCGATCCACTCGAGCAGTTCCTCGCGTGACCGGGTGAATGTGCGCTCCGCCGAATCCAGCCAGCTCAGGCCGCTCGCCATCGTAAACGTCTTCACGTCGAGCACGCCGCCGTCCTTGTACTTCTGCAGCCTGACGCCCTTGCCGCGGGTCATCTCAGGGATCTGCTCGAGCGGGAAGACCAGCATCTTGCGGTTCTCGCCGACGATGGCGAGATGGTCGCCCTGCAGCGGAATGCAGCGCTTGGCCTCGTCTGGCGCCTTGATATTCATCACCTGCTTGCCCTTGCGGGTGTTGGCGATGACCTCCTCCTCCGGCACGGTGAAGCCGTTGCCTTCATGGCTGACCAGCAAGAGCTTGCGCTTGGGCTCGTGGACGAAGGCGGTGACGATGTCCTGATCATTGTCCATGTCGACGATGATGCGGATCGGCTCGCCATGACCCCGCCCGCCCGGAAGGCGGTCGGCGCCGATGGTGTAGAACTTGCCGCCGGTCGTGAAGACCAGGATCTTGTCGGTGGTCTGGGCGTGGAAGGCGAGCTTGAGGCTGTCGCCTTCCTTGAAGGTGAGTTGCGAGAAGTCGGCGAGATGCCCCTTCATTGCGCGCAGCCAGCCCTTTTCCGAGACGACGACCGTTACCGGCTCCTTCTCGATCATGGCGTGGTGAATGTCGGTGAGGTCGTGATCCGGCGCTTCGGCAAAGACGGTGCGGCGTCGGCCGAGCTCGGTGTCGGGACCGTAATGCTTGCGGACCTCGCTCACTTCCCACTTGATCGTTGCCCACTGCTTGGCATCGGATGCCAGCAGCGCCTCGATCTGCTTCTTCTCGATGCTGAGCGCGTCGTGCTCCTTGCGGATCTCGAATTCCTCGAGCTTGCGCAGCGCCCTGAGGCGCATGTTGAGGATGGCCTCAGCCTGGTTGTCGGTCAGGTCCCAGCGCGCCATCATGGTGCGCTTTGGCTCATCCTCCTCGCGGATGATGCGGATCACCTCGTCGATGTTGAGGTAGGCGATCAGGTAGCCGCAAAGGATTTCGAGGCGCTTTTCGATCTCGCCGAGACGGAACTTCGAGCGGCGCACCAGCACCTCGCGGCGGTGGTCGAGCCATTCGCGCAGCACGCTCTTGAGCGACAGCACGTTCGGCACCTTGCCGCGCGACAGCACGTTCATGTTGAGCGGGAAGCGGCTTTCGAGCTCGGTGAGCTTGTAGAGCGATTCCATCAACAGGCCCGGATCGACGGTGCGGCTCTTGGGCACCAGAACGACGCGAATGTCTTCGGCCGACTCATCGCGGATGTCTTCGAGCAGCGGCAGCTTGCGGGCGATCAGCAGCTCGGCGATCTTTTCGATCAGCCGCGACTTCTGCACACCATAGGGTATCTCGGTGACGACGAGGTTCCACGTACCCCTGCCCTGGTCTTCCTGCTGCCACATGGCACGCATGCGGAAGCCGCCACGCCCGGTCTCATAGGCATTGACAATTGAAGCCCAGTCATCATCGACGCTGCCGCCGGTCGGAAAATCGGGGCCGCGAACCTTGCAGTCGAGACGAAGCTCGGGATCGTCCTTGATACGCTCCCATTCGCCCGGCGAGGTCATCAGATCGGTGACCGAGGCGTCCGGATTGTCGATCAGGTGAAGGGCAGCGCTGCACAGCTCGGCTGCATTGTGCGGCGGGATAGAGGTCGCCATGCCGACGGCGATGCCGGACGAGCCGTTGGCCAGCAAGTTGGGAAACGCGCCGGGCAGGACGACGGGCTCTTCGTCCTCTTCGTTATAGGTCAGGCGATAGTCGACGGCATTCTCGGTGATGCCCTCGAGCAGCGACACCGACACTTCGGTCATGCGCGCTTCGGTGTAGCGCATGGCGGCGGCACTATCGCCGTCGATGTTGCCGAAATTGCCCTGCCCGTCGACGAGCGGATAGCGGACCGAGAAATCCTGCGCCAGGCGCACCAAAGCGTCGTAGATCGACTGGTCGCCATGCGGGTGGAACTTACCCATGACCTCGCCGACGATGCGGGCGCATTTGGCGAATCCCTGGTCAGGGTTGAGCCTGAGCAACCGCATGGCGTGCATGATGCGGCGGTGGACCGGCTTCAGCCCGTCGCGAACGTCAGGCAATGCCCGGTGCATGATGGTCGACAGCGCATAGGCGAGATAGCGCTCTTCGAGCGCCTTCTTCAGATCGACCGGTTCAATATTGTCGCCGCCATCATTTCCAGGCGGCAAGAGCCCTTTTCCCATGGGTTTGGACTAGCGGAACGGGCGATTCGCGACAAGCCTTATCGCCAAATGCAAGAGCTGACCGCCGGGCGCTGCGACAAATCTGCCCGCTCGCTAAAGTAGCAATCATGCGATCAGCCGGTCATTCACCATTTTTGCGCGTGTTGCTCAGCAGTGATTGCCTTTTTGAGCGAATTGCGGCCATTGTCGCTGCGTCGCCTTCTTCCGGTCCAGTTCGTGGCTGACGTAAGGCTGAATCATTTCAAAGTCTCAGGGATCTATGATGACGCAACACCGCTCTGCATTCCGCAAGCTCGCACTCACGACCTTCCTGTTCTCGCTGCCGCTCAATGCGGCATTCGCCCAGGATGCCACCGCGGTCGCCGAGCGGCTCAAGTCGGTGTTGGCCGGCCAGAACCTGACGCTCGCCTGGACCAGCGTCACGGGCGATGCCTCGGAAGCCGTGCTCGAAGGAACGAGCATCCAGATGGCAGGCGAAGGCAAGCCGCTGTCGATTGGCAAGCTCACGCTCAGCGGCATCACCGAAGAGAATCGCGGCTTCAAGATCGAAACGATCACGACCGAGCCCTACAGCCTCAACGAAGGCCCGACCAAGGTCGAGATCAGCCCGCTGACCCTCGGCAATGTCAGTCTGCCGGCCACCGATTCGACCGACTTGCTGGCGTCTTTCCTGATGTATGAGACCGCCAACCTCGACAATGTCAGCGTCAAGATCGGCGACAAGCAGGCCTTCCAGATGACCAACTTCGCGGCCGAGGTGACACCTCCCGCCGACGGCAACGCGATGGAGTTCACCGGTTCTGCCGAGAAGTTCACCGCCGACCTGACCCTGGTCGAGGACCCCCAGTCGAAGGCTGCAATCGAAGCGCTCGGCTACCAGAACATCTCTGGCGACTTCCAGATGGAAGGCACCTGGCAGCCGACCGACGGCCGCATGGCGCTGTCGAGCTACGACATCACCGTCGACAATGCCGGCACGCTCGGCATGACCTTCGACCTCGGCGGCTACACCGTGGAATTCCTGAAATCGGTACAGGAACTGCAGAAGAAGATGGCCGCCCAGCCGGAAGGCGCCGACAACTCGGCCCAGGGCATGGCCATGCTCGGGCTGATGCAGCAGTTGACCTTCAATGGCGCAACTGTCCGCTTCGACGACGATTCGGTGACCAACAAGGTTCTCGAATACGTCGCCAAGCAGCAGAACATGACGGCCAAGGACATCGCCAACCAGGCCAAGGCGATCGTGCCGTTCCTGATGATGGAACTGAACAATCCGGAGCTGTCGACCCAGGTGACGGCCGCTGTCAACGCCTATCTCGACGCGCCCAAGTCGATCGAGATCGCCGCCAAGCCAGCCTCGCCGGTCCCGTTCGCACTGCTCGCCGCAAGCGGCATGTCGAACCCCAAGGACCTGCCCAAGACGCTCGGCCTGACGGTTACGGCAAACCAGGACTGATCCTGGTCGCTAGATCAGGACATGAAAAAGCCCGGCATCGCTGCCGGGCTTTTTTTTCTAAGTCGCCGAGATTTTTGAGTCCAAAGAGTCGCTTGCGCGGATTGCTTAAGCTTCTTTCTTCGCCACCGCGACGCGCAGCGACAGCTCGCGCAGCTGCTGCGGCGTGGCTTCCGACGGCGCGTTCATCAAAAGGTCCTGCGCCTGCTGGTTCATCGGGAACAGCGTCACTTCACGCAGGTTCTTGGCACCGACGAGCAGCATGATGACGCGATCGACGCCGGCAGCCATGCCGCCATGCGGCGGGGCGCCGTACTGGAAAGCGCGGTAGAGGCCGCCGAACTGCTCCTCGACCTCTTCGCGCGTCTTGCCGGTCAGCTCGAACGCCTTGACCATCAGCTCGGGCAGCTGGTTGCGGATCGAACCGGAGGCGATTTCGAAGCCGTTGCAGACCATGTCGTACTGATAGGCCTTGATGGTCAGCGGGTCCTGGTTGTTCAGCGCATCCAGGCCGCCCTGCGGCATCGAGAACGGGTTGTGGGCGAAGTCGATCTTCTTTTCTTCTTCCAGCCATTCGTAGAACGGGAAGTCGATGATCCAGCAGAGCTCGAAACGATCGCGGTCGACGAGGTTGAGTTCTTCGCCTGCGCGGGTGCGGGCAGCACCGGCGAAGGAGACGAACTTCTTGGGGTCACCCGCAACGAAGAATGCAGCGTCGCCGTCCGACAGGCCAAGCTGCTGGCGGATTGCTTCGGTACGCTCTTCGCCGATGTTCTTGGCAATCGGGCCAGCGCCCTCGAGCTTGTCGCCTTCCTTGCGCCAGAAGATGTAGCCGAGGCCCGGCTGCCCCTCGCCCTGCGCCCAGGCGTTCATGCGGTCACAGAATGCACGGCTGCCGCCCGTCTTGGCCGGGATCGCCCAGACCTCGACCTTCGGGTTCGAGGCGATCATGCCGGCGAACACCTTGAAGCCAGAGCCGTCGAAATGGGTGGTGACTTCCTGGATCTCGATCGGGTTGCGCAGGTCGGGCTTGTCGGTGCCATAGGTGCGCAGCGCGGTGTCATAGGGAATGCGGCGGAACTGTTGGGTGACCGGCTTGCCGTCGGCAAACTTCTCGAACACGCCGCGCATCACCGGCTCCATCGTGTTCCAGACGTCTTCCTGGGTCACGAAGCTCATTTCGAGGTCGAGCTGGTAGAATTCGCCCGGCAGGCGGTCGGCACGCGGGTCTTCGTCGCGGAAGCAGGGTGCAATCTGGAAGTAGCGGTCGAAGCCGGCGACCATCAGCAACTGCTTGTACTGCTGCGGCGCCTGCGGCAGCGCGAAGAACTTTCCCGGATGGATGCGCGACGGCACCAGGAAGTCGCGTGCGCCTTCCGGCGACGAGGCCGTCAGGATCGGCGTCGAATATTCGGTGAAGCCCTCGCCGGTCATGCGATTGCGCATTTCGGCGATGATCTTGGTGCGGGCGACGATGTTCTTGTGCAGCGTTTCGCGGCGCAGATCGAGGAAGCGGTACTTCAAGCGAATGTCTTCTGGATATTCCGGCTCGCCGAACACCGGCAGCGGAAGTTCCTTGGAGGCCGACAGAACCTCGATTTCCTTGGCGAAGACTTCGATCTCGCCGGTCGGCAGGTTGCCGTTGACGGCCTCGGCCATGCGCGCCTTGACCTCGCCGTCGACGCGGATGACCCATTCGCCGCGCACGGTCTCGGCGACCTTGAAGGCAGGCGAATCGGGATCGGCGACGATCTGGGTCAGGCCATAATGGTCGCGCATATCGATGAACAGCAGGCCGCCGTGATCTCTTACGCGATGCACCCAGCCGGACAGGCGAACGGCGGAGCCGACGTCGGATTTCCTCAACTGAGCGCAGGTGTGGCTGCGGTAACGATGCATGGCAAATTTTCCGGTTCAGGCTGTTTGGACGTCACGCCGGGGCGACAGCTGCGCCCGGGCCTAAAATTGGCGCGAAAAGCGCATGGGTGCCCGGTTTTGTCAAGGTAAAGCCACCGCGGGCCGTGTCCCCGACTGCTTAAAAGCGCTTCTTCAGCCAGACCCTGGAGTGCCCGGCCGGACAATCGTCGATCCGGCCGAACTCCTCATATCCCAGGCGCTTGTAGAATTCCGGCGCCTGGAATGTGTACGAATCGAGGTGAACGCCGATGCAACCGCGCTGCCTTGCCGCCGCCTCGGCCTGGGCGAGCAGCCGCTGGCCGAGGCCCTCGCCGCGGTGAGCGCTGCTGATCCACAGCCATTCGACGAACAGCCATGTGTATTCGGACGAACCCTTGAGACCGCCTGCAACCGAACCGTCGTCACCACGGGCGACGACCCACAGGTCCTGGTCGTTGTGCGGACCGGCCGTGTCGAAATTGTAGGCGTTCAGCCCTTCGCCGATGAAGCTGGCCGTCTCGTCGTCAATGGTGGTACTCACGGTCAATGTCGTCATCGCGGCCTCATTGGTCCCTGACAATTGGGCATCCCTGACAATCCGGCATCCCTCACAGTTGGGCGTCCCTCGCAATCGAGCCGGCGGGCCAAGGCCGCGCACGCCAGCCGCCTCCGCGGCGGTGACGTTGGCGCAGTCGACGGAATATGTCGCACCAGCGGCTGTCTGCCATTGACCGATCAGACAAACTGTAGCCACCTCAGCTTTTGTATCGCGTGCCTGATGTCCTCCATACGTCCCCTCATCCCGCTCCTGATCACCGCCGGCATCCTGCTGGGCGGCAACGGCCTGCAAAGCACCTTGATTGCGCTGCGCGGCGCGCAGGAGGGATTTTCGGCGTCGACGATCGGCCTGATGGGGACGTGCTACTTCGTCGGCTTCCTGCTCGGTTGCCTTTTCATCTCGCGCATCATGAAGGCCGTCGGCCACGTCCGCGCCTTTGCGGCACTCGCTGCCATCGCCGCCTCGGCGACGCTGACATTGGTGCTCGTCATCGACCCGGTGATGTGGTCGGTGATCCGCTTTGCCACAGGCTTCTGCTTCGCCGGGCTGTTCACGGTAATGGAGAGCTGGCTCAACTCGGGCGTCTCCAATCATGACCGCGCCCGCATTCTGGCGATCTACCGCATCATCGACATCGGCTCGGTGACCGGCGCACAGTTCATGATCCCGGTCTTTGGCGCCGGCGGCTTCACCATCTTCGCCATCATGTCGATCATGATCACGCTGTCGCTGGTGCCGGTGTCGCTTGGCGACCGTTCCAATCCGACGCCGCCCGAAGAGGTCAAGCTCGATCTCAGGCGCGCCTGGCAGATCTCGCCGCTCGGCAGCATCGGCTGCATCTTCGTCGGCGTCACCAACAGCGCCTTTCGCACGCTGAGCCCGATCTATGCCGAGCAGATCGGCCTGTCGGTGACCGACGTCGTCACCTTCGTCAGCGTCGGCATCATCGGCGGCGCGCTCATCCAGTACCCGCTCGGCTACATGTCCGACCTATGGGACCGCCGCATGGTGCTGCTCGTCACCACGGCGGGTGCGATGGCCTCGGCGCTGATGCTGGTGTTCTTCGCAGGCGACTCGCCGCTGGCCAATTTCATCTACGTCTTCATCTTCGGCTCATTCGCCATGCCGCTCTATTCGCTGTCAGCGGCGCATGCCAACGACCGCGCCGAGAAGGGCGAGTTCGTGCTGATCAATGCGGCGCTGATGCTGTTCTACTCCGTAGGCGCCATTGCGGGTCCGTTCGTGGCCTCTCTGGTGATGGAGCGATATGGCCCGCATGCGCTGTTTAGTTTCAGTGCTGCCGTCTACGTCGTGTTCGTCGCCGTCATCATCTACCGCATGGGCTCGCGCTCGCCGGTGCCAGCCGGCCATCGCGGCCGCTTCATCGCCTTGTTGAGGACGTCACCCATTTTCGCCCGTCTTGCCGGCCGAAACAGCCCCACCAACGGCACTGATGACGGCTAGACATCCTCGTCGGACGTGCAAGTGCTTGACGAAAGGGCGCCCGGCTGAAATGGAAAGATAACGCGTTCTGATAAAAGCAATATTATGCATGTAATAACGACCCAGGACGAACTCGAAACCGTCGTCGCCGCTCTCGAAAAATCCAACTTCGTCACGGTAGACACCGAGTTCATTCGCGAAACCACTTTCTGGCCCGAGCTCTGCCTGATCCAGATGGCAGCACCCGGCGTTTCAGCGCTGGTCGATCCTCTGGCCCCGGGCCTCGATCTCAAGCCGTTCTTCGCGCTGATGGCCAATGAGGCGGTGACCAAGGTTTTCCATGCCGCCCGCCAGGACATCGAAATCATCTTCCATCTCGGCGCGCTGATCCCGCACCCGGTGTTCGACACCCAGGTCGCGGCGATGGTCTGCGGCTTCGGCGACAGCGTCTCCTACGAGCAGATCGTCCAGAAGATCACAGGCGGGCGCATCGACAAGTCGTCGCGCTTCACCGACTGGCGCCACCGGCCGCTGTCGGAAAAGCAGCTCGACTACGCTCTGGCCGACGTCACCCACCTTATCGATGTCTACAAGCATCTCGTTACCGAGCTCGAGCGCGAGAACCGCGCGCACTGGCTGAACGAAGAGATGGAGGTCCTGAACTCCCGCGAGACCTACGACCCGCTTCCCGAAGATGCCTGGAAGCGGCTCAAGATGCGGCTGCGCAAGCCGCAGGAGCTGGCCATCGTGCAGGCGGTGGCGGCCTGGCGCGAGCGCGAGGCGCGCGAGCGCAACGTGCCGCGCGGGCGTGTGCTCAAGGACGACGCGATCTATGAAGTCGCCCAGCAGGCGCCGCGCGACGCCGTGGCCCTCGCACGGCTGCGCACCACGCCTAAGGGCTGGGAGCGTTCGTCATCGGCGACGGCACTGCTTGCCGTCGTCAATGCGGCGCTTGAAATCCCGCGCGACCAGCTGCCCAAGCTGCCCAGGACTTTCCAGCCGCCGGAGGGCTCGAGTGCCGCCGCCGAGTTGCTAAAGGTCCTGCTGCGGCTCGTTTCCGAAAAGGAAGGCGTCGCTCCCAAGGTGCTGGCTTCCGGCGACGACATCGACCGCATTGCCGCCGAAGGCGAGGCTGCCGACGTCCCTGCCCTTCAGGGCTGGCGCCGCTCGGTGTTCGGCGAAGCCGCGCTGAAGCTGGTGCGCGGCGAACTCGCCATCCGTTTCGACAAGCGCAAGATCGCGGTGTTCGAGATCGACGCCTGAAAAGCCTGCGGCGCGGTTCAGGCCGCGCCGGCGAGATGCAGCGCGAACCAGATCCAAAGCAGTGCCAGAAGCAGCGCGCCTGCAATAAAGGCAGTGCTGCGATACTTGACCCGGTTGCTGGTCAGGTGGAACCAGGCATGCACATAACGCAACGCCACGAACAGCCATGCCAGCAACAGCGCGACGTAAGAAACGCCTGAAGTCACGTAGAGCGACAGGCTCACGACGTAGAACAGCACCGGCAGTTCGAACTGATTGATGACATTGTTGGCAGCGGTGACGCTCGATTCAGGCTCGGTCGACCGCGTCTTGAACTGGTTGACACGGGCTTCGCCCGAACGAACCGCATGCCTTCGACGGGCCGAAAGCACGGCATAGACGATGTAGACCAGCAGGACCTGAGCAAGCAGGGGCCAGAAAATGACGGCCTGATTCATAAGCATTACCTCAATAATATTCAAACAATCACAATGTCATTCGCCATGGCACGTCATTCGGATCAATCGAGAATTTACGGGCGTGGGCGAGACCGGGCATGAAGCATCGTCCCATGATCGGCCAAACATGATGCTCCCTGCAACAGCCAATCGCCTTCAGCGGCCTCGTCGGTCATCCAGGCGGGAAACCTAAGCCCGCGAACGCGATACACGAGGATTGACGGCGACGCACCGTCCAGGGGTGAGGCTGTTCGCGGCTTGCTCGCCCGCGACCTCGAGTTCACCGACCCAGTCGATTCCGAGAAGCCCGGTCGATGCCGAGAAGCCCGGTTGATTCCGGGAAGAAAGAGAAGGTCTCGAGACGGCTCCGAGCCTGTCAGCCAGCCCTGTGGCTTCCGATATCGGCTGAATCTGATCGGTTGCGCCTCGCCGCCAGGGCAAAGGCTGCGATGACGACAACCGGTACCGCCAGAAGCGCGAACTTCGTCACGACCAGCGCAGAGGCCAGAGACATCGATTTCGCCCCGGCTGACGGCGGGTCGGACAGGATGCGCGCGACGACGATGTTCTGGGCATAGTCTGATATCGTGTAGGGCAGCACCAAGGTCAAAGCCGTGACCGAGCGCATGGTCTCTGACAGGGCTGCGAAGCGCGGCAGATGCTCGCCTGATTTCAGGACGAGACTGACCAGCGTCAGCGACAGCAATGCCGGAAAGACCAGGTCGAAGGTCAGGTAGTGCCAGACCAGAATGATCTCGGCGCCCGGCCGCCCCAAAGCCGCGACCCAGGCAAAGGCTTCGCTTTCCGAGAAACCCAGAAAACGCAGATCGAGCGACGGCAAGCCGCCGCTCAGGCTGCGGAAATAGAAGAATTCCAGCATCGTCATGGCGGCAAAGACCGCCGCCGTGACGACACCCAGCGCGGCGGCGTGGCGCCGCAGCCGAAGGACCATCAAATCACATGCCGCCCGGGTAGTTCGGGCTTTCGCGGGTGATGGTCACGTCATGGGCATGGCTCTCGCGCAGGCCGGCATTGGAGATGCGCACGAAGGTGGCGCGCTCGCGGAAGTCGTCCAGATTGCGGCCACCGACATAACCCATGGCAGCCTTGAGGCCGCCTGCCAGTTGGTGCAGCACGCCGCCGACCGGGCCCTTGTAGGGAACCTGGCCCTCGATGCCCTCGGGCACCAGCTTGAGCGTGTCGCGAACCTCGGCCTGGAAATAGCGGTCGGCCGAGCCGCGCGCCATCGCCCCAACCGAACCCATGCCGCGATAGGCCTTGAACGAGCGGCCCTGGTGCAGGTAGACCTCGCCTGGGCTCTCCTCGGTGCCGGCAAGCAGCGAGCCGATCATCGCAGCGCCGGCGCCGGCAGCAAGCGCCTTGGCCAGATCGCCCGAATATTTGATGCCGCCGTCGGCCACGACCGTGACGCCGGACTTCTGGGCAGCCTCGACGGCCGACATGATGGCCGAAAGCTGCGGCACGCCGACGCCTGCGACGATGCGCGTGGTGCAGATCGAGCCTGGTCCGATACCGACCTTGACGGCGTCGGCACCTGCATCGATCAACGCCTGGGCGCCGTCGGCGGTGGCGACGTTGCCGGCCATGATGCGGACCGAGTTGGAAATCTTCTTGGCGCGCGCCACGGCGTCGAGCACGCGCTGCGAATGGCCATGCGCGGTGTCGATGACGAGCAGGTCGACGCCGGCATCGATCAGCCGTTCGGCACGCTCGAAGCCGTCATCACCGACGCTGGTGGCCGCTGCCGCCCTGAGGCGTCCCTGCGCATCCTTGGAAGCGTTCGGGTTGAGCTGCGACTTCTCCATATCCTTGACGGTGATGAGGCCGACACAATTGCCATGCTTGTCGACGACGAGCAGCTTTTCGATGCGGTGCTGGTGCAGCAGGCGCTTGGCTTCGTCCTGCTCGACCGTCTCCTTGACGGTGATCAGGTTCTCGCGCGTCATCAGCTCGTAGACCTTCTGCGCCGGGTCGGAGGCAAAACGCACGTCGCGATTGGTCAGGATGCCGACCAGCCGGCCGGTCTTCTGGCCGCCGGTGCCGCCATTCTCGACGACCGGAATGCCTGAAATGCCATGCGTGCGCATCAAGGTGAGCGCGTCGGCCAGCGTGGCATCCGGGCCGATGGTGACGGGATTGACCACCATGCCGGATTCGAACTTCTTGACCTGGCGGACCTGCTCGGCCTGCTCGACCGGGGTGAAATTGCGGTGGATGACACCGATGCCGCCGGCCTGGGCCATGGCGATGGCAAGGCGCGCCTCGGTCACCGTGTCCATGGCCGCCGAAATGATCGGCACGTTAAGGTCGATATCGCCGGCAATGCGGGTGCTGATGTCGGTCTCGCCGGGCATGACCTCGGAATGTCCAGGCTGCAGCAGCACGTCGTCAAAGGTCAGCGCCAGAGCGCCGGTGGAGGATTCGATGATTTTTGCCATGGCCAACCTCGGAATGCATGAAGGGACGCTGGAACCGTTGGTATGCAGCGTCGACTCGTCTTTTCCCTTTCAGGATTGGCGGTGGCTGGTACCACGTCTTCGAAGCGATGAAAAGCGCATGATGACGGCCAATTGCACGCCGCGCAGATCGGCCGGCTCGTGCCCTGCACGACAAATATGGCGACAAGGATGAAACCGACTTCCTGTCTACACACCCGGCGACACCGGAACGCATCGCCGAGACCTTGCGTTGTGCCCGCCAGGTCGGCGCCTCGAAGTAGCTGGCCCTGAAATGCAAAGGGTGCTGGCTGCGGACATATCAAGGCATCCGTGATAACGCTCGATTGCGGTCGAACCAGCGACCGCCCTGCGTCTGACTTCCTGCCCCCCGGACTTGCCCCGCGTGAACAGAACCACCCCGCTGATCCTTGCCGTCGCCCTGTTCATGGAGAACATGGACTCGACGGTCATCGCAACGTCCCTGCCGGCGATCGCCACAGACATCGGCACGAGCCCGATCGCGCTCAAGCTGGCGCTGACGGCCTATCTCGTCTCGCTCGCCATCTTCATCCCGATCAGCGCCTGGATGGCCGATCGCTTCGGCGCCAAGCTGGTCTTCCGCGTCGCCATCGGCGTGTTCATGCTGGGCTCGGTCGCCTGTGCGCTGTCCAATTCGCTCGGCGCCTTCGTGCTGGCGCGCTTCCTGCAGGGCATGGGCGGATCGATGATGACGCCGGTGGCGCGCCTGGTGCTGGTGCGCACAACTGAGAAGAGCGGGCTGGTGTCGGCCATGGCGACGCTGACCATCCCTGCCCTCATTGGCCCGCTGATCGGCCCGCCGGTCGGCGGCTTCATCACCACCTTCTTTGCCTGGCACTGGATCTTCCTGATCAACATTCCGATCGGCGCGATCGGGATCTGGCTGTCGGGACGGTTCCTGCCCGAAATTCCACCCGAGCCGACGCGACCGCTTGACGTGCCCGGCTTCTTCCTGTCGGCGATAGCAGCGTCCGGCATCGTCTTCGGCCTGTCGGTCGTCAGCCTGCCGGCCTTGCCACCGGTCGTGGGTGCGGTGACCATCGGCATCGGCGTGATCAGCGCCCTGCTCTACATCAGGCATGCCAGGCGCGCAGCGCACCCGCTGCTGCAGCTCAAGCTTTTCTCCAATCCGGTTTTCAGGACGGCGATCGCCGGCGGATCGCTGTTCCGCATCGGCGTCGGCGCAACGCCGTTCCTCTTGCCGCTGCTGTTCCAGCTCGGCTTCGGGCTCACGCCGTTTCAGTCCGGCATGATCACCTTCGCCACCGCTGCGGGCGCGCTGTCGATGAAGTTCGTGGCGCCGCGCATCCTGCGCACTGTCGGCTTCCGCACCGTGCTTCTCGTGGCGGCGGGCGGCTCGGCTTGCCTGATCGCCGCCAACGGCTTTTTCACGGCCGAGACGCCTTACCTGGTGATCCTGTCGGTGCTGTTCCTCGCCGGCTTCCTGCGCTCGATGTTCTTCACCTCCACCAACGCTCTGGTGTTCGCCGATATCGAGCCGGCGCAGAGCGGCCAGGCAACGTCGATCTCGGCGGCGGCCCAGCAAATCACAGTCGCACTCGGCGTCGCCGTCGGCGGCGGCGCACTGGAGATGTGGAGCGTATTTACTGGCCAGGCCATCGGCGGCGCGGGCTTTACCTTCGCCTTCCTCGTCATCGCCGTGATCACTGCACTGCCGATCCTGCTGTTTGCGCGGATGGCGCCCGATGCCGGCAGGACGATCTCCGGCCATGGCGGGCCCGAGCGGACCGCCGAGGAGCCGCAGCAGCTATGATGCGTCGGGGACTGCCCTGCCCTTGAAGTCCTTGGCGAGCAGATAGAGTTCGGCCGATTCGTCACGCGAGGCCGGCGGCTTGACGTGATGGACGGTGCGGAAATTCTGCTTGAGAAGGTTCAAAAGGTCGGCCTCGGTGCCGCCCTGGAAGGTCTTGGCCAGGAAATGACCACCCGGCTTGAGCACCGAGATGGCAAAATCCGCAGCGACCTCGCACAGATGCATGGTGCGGATGTGGTCGGTGCGGCGGTGACCTGTCGTCGGCGCCGCCATGTCGGAGAGCACGACGTCGGGTGCACCGCCAAGCGTCTCCGAAAGCCGCGCCGGCGCGTCGTCGTCCAGAAAATCCATCAGCAGCACGGGCGCGCCCGGCACGGCATCCATTTCGAGATAATCGATGCCGACGACATGCGGCTTCTCGGCGGTCGAGCCGGTGCGAGCCGCCGCCACCTGGCACCAGCCGCCGGGCGCAGCGCCCAGGTCGATGACCTTCATGCCGGGCTTGAGCAGATGATGCTTGTCGTCGATCTCGATCAGCTTGTAGGCGGCGCGGGATCGGTAGCCGTCAGCCTTTGAACGCTGCACATATGGGTCGTTCATGTGGCGCTCGAGCCAGCGGCGCGACGACTCCTTGAGGCCACGCTTCTTCTTGATCTTGGTGCGCACCACGCGTGTCGCGCCTGCCGCCACCTCCGGCTTTGTCGGCTTCTTGGTCATCTCAGCTGTCCGTTCCGCCAGTTGCGGCGCCACACGCCGTCGTCGGCCATCAATTCGCTCAATATGCCTTCGCGCAAGCCCCTGTCGGCGACGCGCAGCCTTTCCGACGGCCACACCGCCCGGATCGCCTCGAGAATGGCGCAGCCGGCAAGCACGAGATCGGCCCGGTCGGCGCCGATGCAGGGATTTGCCACGCGCTGCTGGAAATCCCAGCCGAGCACCTTTTCGACCATGCGGTCGACGCTCAGTCCGTCCATCCACAGGCCGTCGACGCGGCGACGGTCGTAGCGGTCGAGTTCGAGATGCACGCCGGCAAGCGTGGTCACCGTGCCCGACGTTCCCAGCAGATGGAATTTGGGACCCGACACGACGTGGCTGAGCCGGTCGCGCCCATCGAACGAGCGCAGCCGCGTCGCGACATCCTCGACCATGGCGGCAAAAATCTCCCGCGTCACCGTGCGGCCGCCGAAACGCTCGGCGAGGGAAACCACGCCGACCGGCAGCGAGGTCCATGAGACGATGTGATTCGCCAGGCGCGGCGAGCGATGGCGCGAGACGTCGATCAGCGCGATCTCGGAGGAGCCGCCGCCGATGTCGAACAGGACGACGCCGTCGGTGTCGCGCTCGACCAGGGAACCGCAGCCGGACACGGCAAGCCGCGCCTCGGTCTGGCGGTCGATGATCTCGAGCTTGAGGCCCGCCTCACGCTCGACGCGGTCGATGAACTCCGCACCGTTTGCGGCCGTGCGGCAGGCTTCGGTGGCGATCAGCCGCGCATTCCTGATCTTGCGGTTGCGCAGCTTGTCGCTGCAGACCTTGAGCGCCTCGACCGCGCGGTCCATCGCCGGCTGGCCGAGACGCCCCGAGGCAGACAACCCCTCGCCCAGCCGCACGATGCGCGAGAAGGCATCGATGACGCGGAACTGTCCGGGCCGGCCTGGCACGGCGACAAGCAGGCGGCAATTGTTGGTGCCGAGGTCGAGCGCGGCAAAGACCGGCAGCTCCGCGGTCGGCACGCGGCGCACCTGCTCGGCCTGCTCCAGCTTCGGTGCAGGTTTTGCCGGCGGCATGTTCGGCTTCAGCTGTGCCGGCGGGATGGCGGTTTCAACCTGTCCGCCGCCGGCCACCGGCTGTAGGCCATCGCGGGCAAAAACCTTGCGGCCGCGCCGGCGCTTGCGCCTTTTCCTGGTCTTTGTCTTGTGTTGCGCAGCGTCCCCTTGGCCGTGACCGTTGACCGGTCGTGCGGCGGCCTGACGGCCCTTTTGAGATCGGCCAGCGCTGTGACGCGACGGCCCATCCCCGGAGACACCCGCATCCGACGCGTCAGCGCCGGGCTCGCGGTCCTTCACCTTGCAACTTCCTTCTGGCGCCGCGCGAACCTTTCGGACGCTGCACGCGCATCTCATCTTGTGTTGAAACCAGACTATCAGCGCGCGCGCGGATCACCAAGGCCGCCTGCGTCGAAATTTGCCCTCGCCTTGCCCGGGCAGCACGGGGCTTCCGCACGGAACCCCCCGGTTCGGGTTGAATAGCCGGCTTTGATGGGGCAAAGCTGGAACCCCACCCGGTCGTGCGAGCGGACGCATAGCCACAAAACGAGGTATCGAAACGCCAGACCGAAAGGAGCAGGCAAGCGCAGCCGCATGAGAATCAAGGACCTAATCTGGCCCGTCATCGGGCTCGGCGCCGTCGCCGTTTCCGCCTGGCTGCTCTACAATGAGTGGCGTGAAATCTCCCTCGACGACGTCTGGAGCGGCCTTGTCGCCATCCCTCTGCATGGCTGGATCCTGTCGGCACTGAGCTCCGTCGTCGCTTATGCCGCCCTTGCCGGCTATGACCACATCGCCCTTCTGCACCTGCGCAAACGCGTGTCGTGGTTCTTCGTCACCGCCTGCTCCTTCACCACCTATGCGCTGTCGCACAATATCGGCGGCTCGGTGTTTTCGGGCGCCGTCATCCGCTATCGCGCCTATGCCAGCAAGGGGCTGAGCGGCCAGGACGTCGGCGTCCTCGTCGGCATCTGCTGGTTCACTTTCGTGCTGTCGAGCGTCTTTGTCGGCGCCGTGGTGATTCTGCTCGAGCCCGGCCTGCTCGACCGCTACACCGAAGGCAGTCATGAAGGCTGGTGGATCGCGCTCGGCATTGCCATGCTCGCCTCGGTCGCGGCTTACGTTTTTGGCAGCTGGCTGCATCTCAAGCCGCTCGCCATCCGCAGCTTCCGCCTCTATTACCCCTCCCTGCCGATCGTCGCGCGCCAGCTGATCATCGGCCCGCTGGAAATCCTGGCAGCGGCTGCGATCATCTATTTCGCCCTGCCCACTGAGAACAATCCCGGCTACCTGATCGTGCTCGGCATTTTCCTGGTCTCGTTTGCGGTGGCGCAGGCCTCGCATGCGCCGGGCGGCCTCGGCGTTCTCGAAGTGGTGTTCCTCACCGGCCTGCCGGAAATGGACCCGGCAACCGTGCTGGCCGCCCTGCTGGTTTTCCGCCTGTTTTATCTCATCATTCCGCTCATCCTCGGCATCGTCGCCGTGCTTGCCTTCGAGCATTCGCAGTTCGGACGCAGCGGCAACACGGACAAGCGCTGAAATGCGAAATTGCCGCCGCCTGTGGGGTTGACTATTTCCCGGCGGCGGCTAAAAGGCGCGCACCGGCGGCGTTGAACAAGCGTCGCGGCCGACACCAGATCGGCCTTGCTGGGGAATAGGTTAACGGTAGACCCACGGACTCTGACTCCGTTAGTCCTGGTTCGAATCCAGGTTCCCCAGCCAAATTTTCTCGCCCTTGAGAGACACTCACTCAGGCTCTTTCGCAGCACTAAGACACCTGGTAGCAAGTCCAGGAGAGCCCGGTTTTCCAGCGAAAGAGTACGTCCATCCGATGGCGAAGGCCATTTTGACCATCAAGGCCGAGTCGTCCTACAAGGACCTGCCGGAGCAGCATTATCATTTCCCGCGCACCTATCTGCGTCAGGTCGAAGCCGCGCGTGGGGACTGGATCGTCTATTATGAACCGAGGCGTCCGAGCGGCGATCTGATGAAGGCCGGCGGCAGGCAGGCTTATTTCGCGACGGCCCGAATTGCCGACATCATTACGGACAGCTCGAGGCCCGATCACTTCTACGCGCTGATCGAGGACTTCCTGCCTTTCGATCATGCCGTCCCGTTCAAAGAGGCTGACGACTATTTTGGGCACGGCCTGCGCAAGGCGGACGGCTCGACGAACAAGGGAGCGTTCGGTCGTGCTGTCCGAAACATCTCCGACTCCGAGTATGACCTGATCCTCACTTCCGGCTTCGCGCATGTCCTTGGGAAACGCGACCGCGAGAGGCCGACGCCGGATCCGGTCGAGGAGGCGCGTATCGGATTTGGCGACAATCCGCAGGCCCCCTATGAAATCGACAGTGTCGAGCGTCGGATCATCGCCCAGGTCGTGCAGCGCCCCTTCCGGGATCGGGCGTTCTCCGCGGCGATCAAGACCGCCTACCATGACACCTGCGGCGTCACCGGCCTCAAGCTGATCAACGGCGGAGGGCGCTCCGAAGTGCAAGCGGCTCATATTCGTCCGGTGGCCGATGGCGGCCCCGACAGTGTGCGAAACGGGCTCGCACTCTCCGGCACCGTGCACTGGATGTTCGACCGTGGCCTGATCTCGGTCGATGACGACTACAGCCTGCTCATTGCCGGCAGCGGCGTGCCCGACACCATAACCCGACTTGTCAATCCGGAGCGGCGGCTGCTCGTCCCGGCGAGGCTGGATGAGCGACCGCATTCACAGTTCCTGCGGTATCATCGCGAGCAGGTTTTCAAGGGGTGAGGTAACGGACATTATGTCCGCGCGCCCATAGAGTTCGACTGACGGCGCTGGCGGGCTGTATGGGGGCACCCCACGCGCCGTAGTGCAGAACATCGTATCGACCACTGCCAGCCTTGCTGGCTCTGCCCCACGCCCAGCGCATCGCCCTGCCCCTGCCCTCACCGTGCGCGCAGCACGCTCGGCAGGATGCCGAAATGTTCCTTGAAGCTTTTCGAGAAGTAGGACGCCGAGTCGAAGCCGCAGGCGATGGCGATGTCGGTTACCGACATATCGGTCATTTCGATGAGCTGGCGGGCGCGGCGAAGCTTGAGTGTCAGATAATGCTGCCGTGGCGTGGTCGACAAATGGCGCTCGAACAGGCGTTCGATCTGGCGCCGCGACAACGAAACCTCTTGGGCGATCGCCTGGAGCGACAAAGGCTCCTCGATGTTCCTCCCCATCAATTGCAGGATACGTGACAGCTTCTTGCCGGCGCTGCCGAAGCGCAATCCGGGCAGCAGCGACTGGGCGCTCGCACCGTCGCGCCAGCGATCAGCCGCGAGATGCTGGCAGATCTGGCGCACCAGCTCGATCTCGCAATGCTGCCCCACCAGTTCCATCGCGAGGTCGAAGGCGGCGAACTCACCGGCGCAGGTGACGATGGAGCCATCGCGGACGAACAGCGCGTCGGCGATGGACAGGCCATAGAAGGTCTCGTGCAGCGCCGCCATCTTGCCCCAGTGGATGGTGCAGCGGGCCCCATCCAGCAGCTTCGCGTCGGCGAGCAGCCAGGTTGCGGTGCCCAATGCATAAATCGGAACGGCGGCGCGGTGGATGCGGCGCAGGAAGCTGCGCAGCTCGCTCGTGCTGCGGTGCTCGACGCCGTCTCCGGCGCAGACCAGCACGGCCGTGTGGCCGCAGGTGGTGACTGCCGCCTCCTCGGCAAAGACGTTGCCCGCGACCTCCAGCGCCATGCCGCTGGCGCTGGCGACCGAATGGCCGTCGAGGCTCGTCAGCTGCCATCGAAACAGGCTTTTGCCCGACAATGAATTGGCGAGCCTGAGCGGCTCGATCATCGATGCCAGGCAGAGTTGGGAGAAACCGGGCAGGAGCAGGATGTGGAAGCTCGATACGACCGCATCCGATGCCGTGGGCAAACAGGAGGAGAGCGCCCGACCGGCAAGGGGCCGGTCTTCCAGGTCAAACGACATGGGCCTGTGAGCTATGTTCACGTCGCTCTCCTCCGTGGCCTGGGTGTGCCGTTGTCAGCCCTTCGACCGGCGAATTTCGATGAACGGCAAGGACACGACAGTGGCCGAGACAAGCCCGATGCCTGCGCCCTCGTCATCCTTCAGTTCGACATCGACATTGGTGCCCGGCGATGACAGCCCGGCGGGCAGGAAACCGAAGCTGATGGCGCGCTTCAGCGTCGGGCTGAAGGTAAGGCTTGAGGCACGCCCCACCGGCTTGCCGGCGTGCAAGGCTGGCATGGAACCCCAGTAGACCCGGGAAAGAGCGGTGCCATAAGCGCTGTTTTCGGCAGCCACAGTCACGATCTCGCTTGCGTCATATTGCAGCCCGACAAAACGCCGTCCAGGCTCGGTCGAGGCTGCTGCAGCCTGAAGCGCCTGCTTGCCGACAAAATCGCTGCCGAAATCGATCAGCCGCCCGAGGCCGGCCTCGATCGGCGTGATGTTCAAATCGTCTGTGACGTCGACGCGCGCGGTGCGGGGGTCCGGGCCGGCGCCGTTGTAATCGGCCGAGACCAGGATCAGGCCGGCTTCGATGCGGGCCACGTCGACAGCGTATTCGCCTGCCGGCATCACGCCAAATGGCTGGCCGACGGACTGGAGCTCTTTCCACACTGCGGCACCTGCTGCCCTGGGCACCCAGAGCTCGAAGCCGAGTTCGCCGGTGAAGCCCTGCCGGGCAACCAGAATCTCATGGCCGGCAATGGCGGCGCGTCCGATCTGCGAGAATTTGAGGCTGGACCAGTCGCGGCCGGTCGCGGCCTGCATCAGTTCGAAGGCGCGCGGCCCCTGCAGCGAAAGGATGCCATAGTCGTCGGAGGCGTTGCGGATCTCGACCTGAAGGTCCGTCGCCTGGCTGGCAAACCATGCGTGGCTCGTTTCACCCGAGACGATGAACCAGTCCTCCGCGAGGCGAAAAACCAGGCCGTCGCCGACGAGAAGGCCGTCGCGGTTGCACCATGGCGTGTACATCACGTGGTCGACGTCGAGCCGCGTCATGTCGCGGGTCATCAGCCGGTCGACGAGGCGATGCGCGTCGGGGCCGCGCAGCTCCATCTTGGGCAGCGGCGACATGTCGATCATGGCAACGGCGTTGCGGATCGCCGCCAGTTCCCGCGGCATGCTCGTATAGACGTCGGGGACGATGTATTTGTCCCACGCATACCACCAGGTGGTCCGCATCTCGGCGCTGCTTGCGACGTGGAACGGTGTTCCGTTGCCCGCCAGTTCAGCCTTGTCCAGCACTGTCATTCTCCTCCTGACTTGAGTGGCCCGACTGTGCAGCCAACGGGGTATCAAGAGAATACCGCGCCAACGGCAATCCATATCCCTGATTAAAGCCGGGATGGAATTTACCCAACAGAGGTCTTATTCTGCTTTACCTGAACAAGGCAGAGGGTGTGCTGGCATGGACTCCATCGTCGACGTCGGCCACGGTTTCGCCTTCGGCGAGGCGACCTATTCCCGCGGCGGCGTCTATGGACCTTTGTCGAGGCAGTATGTCAGCCTGATCTTCGTCCATCAGGGGTTGATCAGGGTCACCTGCGACGACGAGAAAACGACCCTTGCGGGTGGGCAAGCCGCGTTCTTCAAGAATGACCGCCTGTTCCTGATCGAGATGGAACGCGACATCCTGCACCAGGTGGGATGGTGCGAAGGCGTGCCCGGCAAGATCTGGGCAAGCGGCCCCTCTCCGCTCGCCGGCGCCTCGCCCGTTGTCGCCCTGACCGAAAGGCTGGCCGCCCTGCAGCGCATCGGCGTCGAGCTCGGCTTTTCCTCCACCACGGGTCTCAACGACGTGCGCAATGCCGTTGGCTACGCGCTCTACACCGCCTTCTTCCATGAGGCGCAGCTCAGCGAACGCGACCGCTTCGTTCCCAGGCCGATCCTCAGGGTGAAGCGACACATGGATGAAAACATGGACAAGGACATCACAGGCGGCGCGCTCGCGGCCATCGCAAACCTGTCGCCGCAACAGCTGATTTCATCGTTCCGCAAGCACATTGGCGTCACGCCGATGCGCTATCTCTGGCAGATGCGGGCCAATCGCGGCCGGGCCCTGCTGCTGCAAAGCGGCCTTTCGGTTTCCGAGATCGCCTATCAGTGCGGCTACAAGAACCCGTTTCATTTCTCGCGCCATATCAGGCAGAATTTTGCGATGACGCCGACCGAGATCCGCGCGAACAAGGGCTACCGTCCTGCCAGCGATGTGCTGGAGAACCCGGGCAATACGGCGTTTTGATCTCAATGACGAAACAGGCGACATGCCGGAAGCATGCCGCCTGTTGGAAATGGTACCGCAGTCGAGCCTGCGCCCGGTCATTCCCTGGCGTAGGGGATGCCCAGCCGCGCCGGCTGGCCGGACCGGAAGCGCAGTCCCATCAACAGGCAGATCGAAGCGAGATAGGGCAGCGCGAGCAGCAGCTGGTGCGGAACCTGTGCGCCGACCACCTGCAGGTGGGTGGCGAGCGACTCCAGGAAAGCGAACGCCGTCACCGCGACGAGAACGCCCTTCGGCCGCCAGTTGCCGGCGATGAGTGCTACGATGACGATCCAGCCACGGCCGGCGGTGAAATCGGCCAGGAAGCGGTCGGAAAAGCCGAGCATGAGGAAGCCGCCGCCAAGGCCGGTCATCGCACTGCCCAGCATGACGGCTGCATATTGCCGGGCCGAAACGCTGAGGCCCTTGACGTCGAGCGCCTTGGGATTTTCACCAAGGCAGCGCAGTTCGAGCCCGTAGCGGCTGCGATAGAGCAGGAACCAGACAACCGGCACCAGCAGCAGGGCGGCATAGGTCAGGGCACGCTGCGAAAACAGCACCGGGCCGATGACGGGAATGTCGGAAAGCAGCGGGATGTCGACGTCCTGAAAGCCCGAGAAGATCGGCTGTGCCCGGCCCTGGATGTAGCTCTGGAACCAGTAGAGCGTGAGCCCGCCGGCAAGCAGGTTGAGGCCGAGACCGGCGATGAAGTGGTCGACCCGCAGGGTCGCGGTCATGAAGGCAATGACGATGCCCATCAATGCACCGGCAACGATTGCCGCCAGCACCGCCAGCCACAGCGAACCGGTCATCGTGGCAACCAGATAGGCGGCAAAGGCTCCGGTCAGCATCGTGCCCTCGACGCCCATGTTCCAGATGCCGGCACGCTGGGTGATCAGCTCGCCCATCGCCGAGAACAGCAGCGGCGTCATGATGCGTATTGTCGAGGCGAGGATGCTGATGATGATCGCTTCCTGGAACAGCTGGCTCATTGGACGGCAACCTTCATGACGATTCGGTAGCGCGCCAGGACGCCGGCGCAGAGGAAGAAGAACAAGGTGATGCCTTGCATTGCCGGCACCAGCGAGGCCGGTACGTCGCCGAGCACCCGCATATAGACGGCACCGCTCGCCAGGCCGCCGAAGAACAGCCCGGCAAA
Organism: Aminobacter aminovorans; assembly: GCF_900445235.1. Lineage (NCBI taxonomy): Bacteria > Pseudomonadati > Pseudomonadota > Alphaproteobacteria > Hyphomicrobiales > Phyllobacteriaceae > Aminobacter > Aminobacter aminovorans. The sequence goes on from NZ_UFSM01000001.1 coordinate 3,790,342, forward strand.
CACGGTTCCTATCGGGCTCAGGCCGCCGATCATGCCGACAATGATGCCGGCATAACCAAGGCCGATGAGATTGTCGGCGCGCAGGCGGTGAGAGACGCCAAAGAGCTCGATGGCGCCGGCAAGGGCTGCAAGCGCGGCACTCGCCATCATGATGACGCTCACCGTACGGGCGATGTCGACGCCCTTGTGGCGCAGGGCCTCCGGATTGTAGCCCAGGCCACGGATTTCATAGCCCAGAGGCGTGCGCGACATGACGAGCGCGCAGATGGCGGCGGCCAGGAAAGGCAGCAGCACCCCGGCATGTAGACGGCTGCTGCCGAACAGTGCCGGCAGGAACGCCGCATCGGGCAGCATCGGCGACTGGTGGTAGGCAACCGTGCCGCCGGTCTCGCCCCATGGGCCACCCTGCAGCAGCCATGAAAGCAGATAGACGACCAGATAGTTGAGCATGACCGTCGAGATGATCTCGTTGACGGCAAAGCGGTTGCGCAGCACCGCAGCGATCCAGCCAAGACCCATGCCGGCCGCCATGCCGAAGGCGAGCACGCCGGGGAAAAACAGCAGCGGCGGCAGGCCGGCAAGCAGCTGGGCGCCGAGATAACCGCCCATGGCGCCGGCAAAGACCTGCCCTTCCTGGCCGATGCTCCATATCTGGGCGCGGAAGGCGATGACCGTCGCCAGTCCAGTCAGGATCAGCGGGGCGGCCTTGACCAGCGTCGTTGCCAGCGCCTTGGGCGAGCCGACCGAACCCTGCAGCAAGGCGCCGAAGACATCAGGCACATTGGCGCCCGTCGATGCGATCAGAATTGCCGAAGCCGCCAGGCCCGCGACAATGGCCATGATGAAGGAAGCGAGCGTCCAGAGCGCGTTCGCCTCCATCCTGCGTTCGAAGACGATCATGCCGACACCCTTTCCTTACTGGCCGCGGTTTCCCCACGGCGGCCGGCCATCATGACGCCGACTTCGGCAACCGTGACCGTCCTGGGGTCGACGATGCCCATGATTTCGCCCTTGAACATCACGGCGATGCGGTCGGCGAGGCTGAACAGATCGCTGAGCTCTTCCGAGGCGAGCACGATGGCAAAACCTTCGGCGCGCTTCTTCAACAGTTGCGTCTGCACATATTCGATGACGCCGACGTCGAGGCCGCGCGTCGGCTGGTTGGCGAGCACCAAGCCCGATGCATGCAGGAACTCGCGGGCGATGATGATCTTCTGGGCGTTGCCGCCTGAGAGCTTGCCGGCCGCGACATGCTCGTCGCGCGTGGCGATCTGGTATTCGCCGATCATCTCCCGGGCCAGGCCAGTGATCGCGTCGTGATCCATCAGCGGGCCCTTGCAGTATTTCGGGCTGCGCTGCCAACCGAGGACGACGTTCTCGGCAACGCTGAACTCGGGCACCAGTCCCTCGCGGAACCGATCGTCGGGAATGTGCCCGACGCCGCGGTCCATCATCGCCCGCGGCGACATGCCGGCCACCTCCTCGCCCTTGAAGATGATCGAACCGGCGGCCGGCCTGCGCACGCCGCAAAGCACCTCGAACAGTTCCTTCTGGCCGTTGCCGGCAACCCCGGCAATGCCGAGGATCTGGTGCCGCGCGACCGAAAAGGAAACATCCTTCAGCACCGCATCGCCCCAGAAGCCGCGGGCCGACAGGCCTTCGACGGCCAGGATCGTCTCGCCCGGCGCAATTTCGGGCTTGGTGACGGTAAAGGAGACGTCGCGGCCGACCATCAGCGTGGCCAGCTCGTCCGGCGTGGTGTCGGGCGTATCGAGCGTCGCCACCACCTTGCCCTTGCGCAGGACGGTGACCCGGTCCGATTGCATCACTTCGACCAGCTTGTGGGTGATCAGGATGATCGACATGCCGCGGGCGCACATCTTGCGGACGATGTCGAACAGCACCTTCGACTCGCCCGGCGTCAGCACCGCCGTGGGCTCGTCGAGGATCAGGATCTGCGCATCAAGATAGAGCGCCTTGAGGATTTCGACCCATTGCTGACGCCCGACCGGCAGTTCCCAGACATAGGCATCGAGATCGAGATCAATGCCGTAGCCGTCGCAGATGCCCCTGAGCTTCTGGCGCGCCTCGGCGGCATTCAGCCGCCAGCCCGACCGCTGTGTGCCGACGATGATGTTTTCGAGCACGGTGAATTCCGGAACGAGCACGAAATGCTGGTGCACCATGCCGATGCCGTAGCGGATTGCGTCCATCGGCGAGGCAATGTGCACGGGTTGGTCGCGCAAAAGGATCTCACCCTTGTCGGGCCGGTAGAAGCCGAAGATGCAGGACGAAAGCGTCGACTTGCCGGCACCGTTCTCGCCGAACAGGCAGTGGATCTCGCCGCAGCGAAGATCGAAGTCGACATCGTCGTTGGCGGTAACCCCGGCGAACCGCTTGGTCAGGCCTTCGACACGCAAGGCAGTGGACATGAGAGGCACCAAATTTCGAGTGAGCGAAGGCCGCGGCAGGCGGAGGCGCCCGTCGCGGCCGGGCTTGCAACAGGAACTACTTAGCCTTCGGATCGGAGACGTCGACAGGCACCTCGAAGCTGCCGGCCATCATCTTCGCCTTGAGATCGTCGAGTTCCGTCTGGACGGCGGCCGGCACGTTGCCTTGCAGCTCGGCATTGGGCGCCACCGCCGAGCCGCCGTCCTTCATCAGGAACCAGTGCTTGTCGGTATTGCCCCGATAAGGCTTGCCTTCGGCCTTGTGCGCCCACCATTCGTCGACGATCCAGCTGACATCGGGATCCCACTGCGCCACGGCGCTCGACAGGACGGTGGAAGGCGAGAACGACTTCTGGTCCTGGAAATTGCCGAAGCACAGGATTTTGGCTTCCTCGCACGGCTTGAAATTGCCGGTGAGCTGGAAAATCAGGTCGGCGCCTGTGGCGATCTGCGCCTTGGTGTATTCGCCAGCCTTGGCCGGATCGTACCAGGACTCGATGAAGGCGACCGTGCGCTCGACGGCAGGATTTGCCGCCTTGGCGCCGGCGAAGAAGGCATTGATCTCGTCGTTGACGTCATCAGCCGGGAACGTTCCGACAGCCCCCAGCCTGTTCGACTTGGTGAGCTTTCCGGCGGCATAACCAAGCAGGTAGGCCGGCTCATGCACACGCTTGTAGACCCAGTACTGGTTGCCGCCGAGCCCTTCATTGCCTGAGCCGACGACGACGAAGAGGATGTCGGGAAACTCGTCCCGCAGCTTCTTGACCTGATCGGAATAGGTGCTGTGGGCCCAGATGACGTCATATTCGCCGCTTTCGGCGAACAGGCGCATGGCATCTCCGGCATCGTCGCCCCAGAGCGGATCGGTGTATTTCCAGGTGATGTCGAGCCCGTGCGGCTTTGCCGTCTTGGCGCGTTCAAGCGCCTCGATCAAAGTGCCGTCCCAGGCGCTCTCGATGCCGGCCGACAGGATGACGGCGATGTTGAGCTTGCTGGGCTCGGCTGCCACTGAGCGCTCGGGACTGCCTGTCATGGCTGCGATGACAAGCATCGCTAAGACCGCCAGTCTTCTGGCGAGATGTTCGAACATAGGATTTACCTTTCCCTCTGGTGTCATCGTCTGGGTTCTATCCCGTCTGTTCTTATTGTCGTGGACCCGCCTTCTCCTCGAGGCGGCCTGGTCTCAAATGGGGGTGTGCACCTCCTGCGGCTCCGCCATCAACAAGTCGATGTCCTTCGTCCACGCGGCGCGCCAGCTACGCTTCGTGCTGTCGTCGAGCCAGGCCGCATCGAGCGAGTTCAGCGCCAGTGCGGCAAGGGTCGCCCGATCGAGCGACATTGTCTCGGCGAGCAGACTGTATTCCTTGGCAAGGTCGGTCTGCAGCATTGGCGGATCGTCGGTATCGACCACCAGCTTGAGACCGGCATCGAGCATTGTCCGGATCGGGTGGTCGGCAGCGGTAAGGTCGCGCCAATGTGTGAGGATGACTGTCGAGCTCGGGCAGACGGTGAAGGCGATGTCCTCGGCGATGCAGCGCGCGACAAGATCGGGATCTTCCATGACGCGGTAGCCATGGTCGATCCGCTCGACGCCGAGCAGGTCGAGCGCGTCGCGCACATTGGCAGCCGGGCCGCCCTCACCCGCATGGGCGGTGAGCCGCATGCCTGCCTTCTTCGCCTTGTCGTAGACCGGCTTGAACGGCGCCGGCGGGAACGGCTCCTCGTCATAGTCGAGGCCGATGCCGATGACCTTGTCGGAGCGGAACGGCAGGATCAGGTCGAGGAACTCGAAGCTTCGATCGAGGCTCAACTCGCGATTGATCGCCGGAATGAGCCGCGACACCAGGCCAAAGTCGCGCTCGGCGTCGTCCATGGCCTGGAGGATGCCGGAAAACATGGTCTGGTAGCTGATGCCCGCATCCTGATGCACCTGCGGGCTGAAGAAGAATTCGGTGTAGCGGCCGCCGGCTTTGGCGACATGTTCCAGCGCCTCATAGGCGATCAAGTGGAAATCGTCTGCGTCGACGACGGAGCGCGCGACGAGATCGTAGACTTCGAGGAAATCGACCAGATTGTCGTAGCGGTAAAGGTCCTCGACCTCGTCGAAATCAGGCAGCGCGACATTGTTCTTGCGCGCCAGCTTGAGGAACGTCCTGGCCTTGACCGCACCGGCCAGATGCAGATGAAGCTCTGCCTTGGGCAGGTTCCGCACGAATTGTTCCAGTTGCATCATCTTTCCCTTGGTGGCTTTCCTTCTCGGGCCTGCGGCCCTCGCGCTTCGCTGCCTGGTGAACCTTCAGTGCCGCATGGAAAACACCCTTCCGGCCTAGAGATCGAGGATCAGCTCGGCGCTCAGGGCGCGCGAGCAGCACAGCGTCATGTGGTCGGCACGCTGCCTGTCGGTCAGAACGAGATCGCGATGGTCCGGCTCGCCCGAAACCACCCGCGTCACGCAGGTGCCGCAGATGCCCTGTTCGCACGACACCGGAATGTCGATGCCGTTGTCGGCCAGCACCTCGACGATGCTTCGCCCCGGCGCGACGTCGAAGCTGTGGCCGGTACTCGCCAGCGTGATCCTGAACGGCTGATCGGATTGCGCCTTTGGTGCCGCGTTGGCGAAATACTCGCGATGCACGGCATCCGCCGGCCAGCCTGGCTTGGCCCTGGAGACCACGGCGTCGAGAAAACCTGAAGGACCACAGGCGTAGAGATGCGCGCCTTCCGGCCGATAGGCCAGCAACCTGTTCAGGCTCAGAAGCTGCGCCGCAGGGCCGTCATCGAGATGGAACCTGACCTTGCCGGCAAAGGGCGAGGCCTCGATTTCGTCGCGAAAGGCCAGACGGCCTGCACTGCGGGCACAATAGTGGAACTCGAAATCCCGCCCGAGCGCAGACAGCCTGTGGGCCATGGCCAGGATCGGTGTTGCGCCGATGCCGCCGGCCAGCAGCAGCGAAAACGGCGCTGTCTCATCGAGTTCGAAGGCGTTGCGCGGCCTGCTCGTCTCCAAGGCATCGCCAACGTCCAGCCTGTCGTGGACATATGCCGATCCGCCACGGCCGCCAGGCTCGCGCAGCACGCCGATTGCATAGCGGTGACGCTCGCGCGGATCGTTGCGGAGCGAGTATTGACGCGTCAGGCCGCCGGGCAGGAACAGGTCGATGTGGGACCCCGCCGTAAACGCCGGCAAGGGCGCGCCATCCGCTGCAACGAGGTCGATTGCGACGATGCCCTCGGCAGAGGTCCACTTGCGTGCGATCTGTAGCCGCAGCCTGTTATCGGCTACCGGTGCCGCGGGCGCGAGCCCGTTTCTCGTGAACGCCATGGTCAAGACGCCCTCCTCTATTGCTGGGCTGCCTGGCCGTCGAGCTGTCCTGGTCGGGCGCCAAACACGGCCTGGTGAAGGAAGCAGGTTTCGAAACGGATCGGCATCGTCTTTCCCTGATATCTGCAGTTGCGATGTGCTGCGGGATCAACTCGCGATCGGCGCACCAAGGCCAAATTTGCGGACCAGCCCACGGCGATATTCGAGCGACATGCGATCCGACGGCACGTGGATCTCCTCGGTCAGATCGAGCGGCAGTTCCTCGGGATGCTGCTCCTCGACCATCGGCTTGTCCTCGTCGTTGATCAGCAGCGCATCCTTGACCCAGTAGTCGGTATCCGGATCGCCTGACGTGTCGGTCATCATCTGGAAGATGCGTGTCTCGCGCGCCGATACCGGGCAGACGGTGTCGGCGAAGTAGACGACGTAGTCGGATCCCTGCGGATCGATCTTGATCAGGGTGGAGAACGGATAGGTCAGCTCGTAAGTATAGACCACGTCGCGCGCGTCGCCCTCGACGCCGTCGTCGAAGCGGTTGAAGCCTTCATGGTAGGGCAACGCGAAGCGCAGGCCGTACTCGGTCTGCTCGACGTCGTAGGGAGGGATCGGGTCGGCCGTGCTGCCGCCGAAGCTCTGGGTGTGCACCCATGGGAAATGGGCAACGTCGTTGAAGTTCTCGACATGCCGGCTTGCCGCAGCATACCAGGTGCCCTCAGGCACATAAACCTTCCGCAGAGCCGGGTTGGAGATGCCGTCCCAGTCCGGCAGCTGCCAGATCGGCTCGCCCTTCAGGCAGGTCCAGATGATGCCGTAGCGCTCGACCGATGCGTAGGTTTCGAGGCGCAGCTTGGGAGGTATGCGCCCTTCGGAGTTGGCGATCGACGGGATCTTGGAACAGGCGCCGTCATGCCCGAAATGCAGCCCGTGCATCGGACAGACGATCTGGTCGTCGGCCATCCAGCCGGCGCTGATGCGGGTGCCGCGGTGCGGGCACAAATCGCGGGCCACGGTGATGCCGGCCGACGTCTTGTAGATCACCAGGTCGACGTCGAGCAGCTTGGCGCGCACCGGCTTGTCGGCGATGTCGTGAACGAAGGCGATCGGATGCCAGAACGAGGCCAGGATATGCCAGTCGCTGGCGGCAAATGTGCAGCCGCGCGGCAGGTCGCTTCTTGTCTTGGAATGGTCGGCTGGCAGAAACACGTTTTCCCTCCAGAGGATGCGTCTTGCTGGCATGTCCAGGCGGCCTGACCGGCTCGCCCGTTGATGTCAGGAGTATTCCGCAGCCCCTGTTTTCACGGAATGCCTGCGCCGACCGAAAACATATCTGCCATTAAGATCGCATTCTTCTAATCTTTGACGGGGCATTTAGCCGTGCTAGGAAAAAGCATGACGCGGCAAGCGAGGCCTTGGCTATGCGTGCATTTATCGACAGCGGCCGGGGCTTCGCCTTCGGTGAAGCGATATATCCGGCAGGCGGCGTCTACGGGCCGCTGAAAGACCGTTATGTGACCTTGCTGATCATCCATGAAGGCAAGGCAAGGATCATCTGCGACGACGAAGAGACGGTGTTGAGCGCAAGAAGCTGCGGCTTCTTCCGCAATGAGCGAAGCATCTCGATGGAGTACACCGAAGGACGGCACACGCGGGTGAGCTGGTGCGAAGGCTATGCCGGAGACGTCAGCGAGGCACTCGCCTCGCGGTTGCGTTCATTGCCGGCCCGGATCCCCCTGCCGCAGCGCATCGAGAGCATTCAGCGTATCGGGGTGGAGCTTGGCGCAGGCTCGGGTTCCAATCTCAACCAGCTTCGCAACGCACTGGGGGAGTCGATCTTTCTCGCCTACTTCCATGAAGCGCAGATGTCCGAGCAGGAGCGGCTGACGCCGCGTTCCGTTCTGCGCGCCCGCTTCTACATCGACGAGAACTATGAAAAGGAAATTACCGTCGAACGCCTGGCCGCGCTTGTGGGTGTCACGCCGCAGCATCTGGTTTCGTCGTTTCGCAAGCACATCGGCGTCACGCCGGTGCGCTATCTCTGGCAGGTCAGGGCCGCTCGCGGCCACTTCCTGCTGCTGCAGACCGGCCTGCCGATCTCCGACATCGCCTATCAGTGCGGCTACAAGAACCCGTTCCATTTCTCCAGGCAGATATCCGAACAGTTCGGCATGTCGCCGCGCCAGGTTCGCGAAAACAAGGGCTACCGCATGGCAAGCGACATCGCCGAAGGCGCTGGCGACACCGCCTATGGCATGGCGCTTCCCGACACGACGGTGCTCCAGCCCGCGCCGTCACCGGCGATGGCGGTAGAAGATCCGGCCGGCTCGACGGCTCCCTGACCAAGCCTGGGAGGAGCCGACAGCGAACCTGCAGCTCCCAGACTCGAGTGCCCGACACTGACCTCCAGGCCCTGGGACCGCCGCTTGGCGGCAACCACCATTGTTCAGGGCTTCACGCTGCTGCGTCAGGCGGAGTGGGCTCGCCGAGCGACAGCATCAGGCGGTTGGCCCAGTTGAAGAATGCCGCACCGTTGATCACGTCGACGATGGCCACGTCGTCAAGACCGGCGCGGCGAAGCTCGTCGATATGGCTTTCCGTGAGGCCGTGGGGCGTCCTGGTCAGGGCGGCGGAGGCGTCGATGATGGCATTCCAGCTCGGATCGATATCCGTGTAGATGCCCTCGTCGAGCAGTTTCTGGACATCTTCGCTGCGCTTGGAGTGCTGCCAGGCAAAGCGCGAATGCACGGAGGCGCAGAAGATGCAGCCATTGGTGCGCGACGCAGCGGTCGCTGCGATCTCGCGTTCGGCTCGCGGCAGGCCGCTTTTGGTGTTGTAGAAGATGTCCTTGTCGGTCCTGGTGCGTGCGCCGAGAATATCGGGATCGCGCGCCAGCAGCATGAAATAGGGCGACTTGGCGCGGGAGGGATCGACCAGGCCGGCATGGTGGCGGTCGGTCAGCTCGTCCTGGGCCAACGGCTGCAGCCAGGGAACCCAGCCGAGTTCATCGCGGGTGAAGACATTCGGTTCGATGTTGTCGGGATAGGTGATTACTTGATCGGTCATGTCGTTGGTCCCTGTCATTCCGCCGCATCGAGGCGGTCGGCGGCAAACTTCCTGTCGAGCACACGCAGACCGGCCACCACCCTGATCTGGAAGGCGAGGAAGGCGATGATCTGCGACAGCGTTACGATGCCGGTCGTGCTCCAGCCGGCGTCGAGCAGCGCCTGAAGCGCTGCCGGACTGGCGTCACGTGGGTGCAGCACCAGCAGATGCGCATGTTCGAGCCCGGCCACGAGCTTCGGTCCCAGGACCTCGCGGCTCGCCTCGGCGACGCGATAGGACGGGCCGGTCACATTTTCCCGCGTCAGCGGCCCCTGGGGATAGGCACCGTAGGGACCGCTGGCCTTGCCCTGCCGCACCTCATGCGCGATGGCGCTTGCCAGCGCCTTGGACGGCTTTTCCTGGTCGAACTTGTCGAGATAGTGCTTCGTCACCCGGTCGTCGCCATGCAGTCCGACGACGAAGCTCGCGATCGCAAAGCGCTCGCGGACGGAAACCTGGCTCTGGTCGTCCGGGTCGAACAGCGCGATATAGCTCTTCTGTGCGTTGTCGCGGGCCTCGACGCGGTCATAGCGGATGAGGTCGAGCCTGGAGCCGACAACAATGCCGGCAAGCTCGTCGATGATATCGGGATTGCTCATGGTTCTGGCCTCCGTTCAGGCAACGAGTTTCGGGGAGTGTGGTATCGACCTGCCCCAGCCGAGCGCAGGCGCAACCTTCTGGGCGGTGAGTTCGATCGAGCGCAGCGTGCGCTCATGGCCGGGGTCGACCGAATGGACCTGGAACACGACGTCGGTGGCACGCCTGAGGCTGGTGTCGGCCGCAAGACTGGCGATTACCGCATCGGGCGAGCCCGCATGGGTGTCGAATGCGGTCGCAAGCTGCTCGACACTGTCGCCCGGCGCGGTATGGCCGGTGGCGATGAAATGATCGCGCACACGGCGCAGCCCCTTCTCCGCAAGCTGCAGGGCTTCCGAATGGCTGTCGGCCACAAACAGGCTGCGTGAGCCCAGGATGCGCGGGGCGACATCCGCAGGCAGTGCCTTGAGATAGGCGTCGATGATCGGGTTCTGCACCTCGTCCAAGGCGGCGCTCGGATTGTCCTTGGGGCGTGGTTGCGTCCGCGACAGCATCAGGCCATCGCCGGCGAGACCGGCACGACGACCGCCTTCGATCGAGAAGGTCGCCTGCCAGATCCGGCCGGCAAGCGTTGGGGCGGCCGGATAGAGCGTGTCGTCACCGTCGAACGGCTTGCCGGCAAAGGCGCTGCGCAAAACTTGGAGATGCGCATCGAGCAGCTCGCCGCGCCTGATACTGTCCAGTCCGAAGGCGGTGAAGGACGACGGCGTTCCGCCCGAGCCGACGCCCAGTTCAAGCCGTCCGCCCGAGATGAGGTCGAGCACGGCGGCGTCCTCGGCGACACGCAGCGCATTTTCCAGCGGCAGCGTAATGATCCCGGTGCCGAGCCGGATGGTGCGGGTGCGGGCGGCGACATTGGCAAGCAGGATCAGCGGCGACGGCAGCCCGCCTTCGGCGGCGCGGAAATGATGCTGCGCCACCCAGGCCGTGTCGAAACCCTGTCGCTCGGCGGTGAGGATCTGTTCGGTGGCGAAACGGTAGCGGTCGGCCGGCGATGCCTCCTCGAGCAGGCGGGTGAAAAATCCGAGTCTTTTCCTCTCGGTCATCAAGCAGTTCCTTCAATTGGCTGGACTTTGCGCGCGAGGAAGCCTGCTCCAGACTTCAGCTTGCGGCCGGGGATCGCGGCGATGAGTTCGCGTGTGTAGTCATGCACCGGACGCTCGAAGACATCTTCGATGCTGCCCTGCTCGACCTGCTTGCCGTCGCGCAGCACCGACACGGTGTCGGCAATCTGCCTGACCACGGCGAGGTCGTGCGAAACGAACAGATACGTCAGGCCGAGCGAGCATTGGAGTTCTTCGAGAAGCTCCAGGATCTGCGCCTGGACCGTGACGTCGAGCGCCGACACGGCTTCGTCAAGAACCAGGATTCCAGGGTTCAGGATGATCGCCCGGGCGATGGCCACACGCTGCCGCTGTCCGCCTGATAGTGCCGCAGGCAGCCGGGTCAGCGATGCCTCCGGCAGGCCGACCCGCTTGAGGATCGCGTGGACGCGTTCCCGGCGCTCGGCCTTGGCCACGGGATCGAAGTTGAGCAAAGGCTCCTCGACGATGTCGAAGATGCTCTGGCGTGGATCGAGCGATGCGAACGGGTTCTGGTAGACGAGCTGGATGCGCCGTCGAAACTGGCGCAACTGCTCGCCGCGCAGCGACGACACATCCTGGCCATCGACGACGATGCGGCCGGCCTCAAGCTTCTGGAAGCCTGAAATGGCGCGCACCGTGGTCGTCTTGCCCGAGCCGGATTCGCCAACCAGGGCATGGGTGGTACCGCGCGCGACGTCGAAGGAAACGCCATCGACGGCGCAGAGCCGCCGCCCACCCGACAACGGAAAATGCTGGACCAGCCCCTCGACCACGATTGCCGGCTCAGCGTTAGCCAGGGGCTGGTTCCGCGCGGTCTTCGGCGTGGCAAAAGCCGGCGCGTCGTTGAGCAACTGCCTCGTATAGGCCGACTTTGGCGCGGCGAGCACGTCGGCCACCGTCCCGGCTTCCTGGATCTGGCCGCCCTGCAGCACCACGATCCGGTCGGCCCTGTCGGCGGCAACGCCGAGGTCATGGGTGACAAGCAAAACCGATGTGCCGGACTCGGCCCGCAATTCGTCGATCAGGTCGAGCACGCGGCGCTGGACCGTGACGTCGAGCGCGCTCGTCGGTTCGTCGGCGATGATCAAAGCCGGCCGAAGTGCTATCGCAATGGCGATCAGCACGCGCTGGCGCATGCCGCCCGAAAGCTGGTGCGGATATTGCCTGGCCCGGAGTTCCGGCTGCGGCAGCCCGACGCGATCGAGCAGTTCGATAACGCGCTCGTCGATCGCGCGCCGGTCGCCCCAACGATGCACCTTGAGGATTTCGCCGATCTGGTCGCCGATTGTCTTGACCGGATTGAGCGAACTGACCGGATCCTGCGAGATCAGGCTCACCACCTTGCCGCGGATCGTATCCAGGCGCTTGTCGGCCCAGCCTGAAATGCTGGTGCCGTTCAGCCTGATGTCGCCGGCCTCGACGCGACCGTTTTCGGGTAATAGCCCGATCACCGCATGCGCCGTCGTCGACTTGCCGGAGCCGGATTCGCCGACCAGCGCCACCACTTCGCCCGGCTGCACCGAAAACGAGATGCCGTGGACGACAGTTTCGCGGCGCGTCCCATGGCCATAGGAAACGACCAGCTTGTCGACTTCGAGCACGGGAGCCGCAGCATCGGCAGGCGCTTTATTGTTGGCCAGTTTCAGTTCGGTCATGCCCGGCTCCCGCCGAAGGAGCGGCTGATGCGATTGGCTGACAGCACGACCAGCACCACGACGATCCCGGGCGCCGTCGTCAGCCACCAGGCTGTCGACACGTAGTTGCGGCCCTCGGCAATCAGCAGGCCCCATTCCGGCGTGGGCGGCGGCGCGCCATACCCGAGGAAGCCAAGCGTCGAGATGTTGAGGATGGCGTTGCCGAACTGCAGCGCCGCAAAGGCAATGACCGAGGTCAGCGAGTTGGGCAGGACATGGCGGAACAGCACCGATGTGAAGCTTCCGCCGCTGCCGAAGGCGGCCTCGACATAGTCGCTGCGACGCACGCGGACCACTTCGGACCGAGCCAGCCGGGCGAAGCTGCCGATCGAGGCTGCGCCGACGGCAATGGCCGCGTTCACCGTGCCGAAGCCGAGCAGGATGATGATGGTGAGCGACAAAAGCAGGCTCGGGATCGACAGCAGCACATCGACGATGCGCATGACGACATCCTCGATACGCCCGCCGGCAGCGGCAGCGACCACGCCAAGGGCGGTGCCGATGACGAGGCCGACGCCGACAGCCGCAAAAGCGCCGCTGAGCGAATGGACCGCGCCATAGACGATGCGCGCATAGACGTCGCGACCGAGCGCATCCGTGCCAAGGATATGCAGCGCGCTGGGTCCGGTGAGCTTTTGGGCAGCCACGCCTTCGGTGCCGCTATGGCCGGTGAACAGCCCGGGCAGCAGCGCCCACATAACGACGATCGAGATGACCAGCCAGGCCAGAACCAGGCTGGGCTGGAGTCGTTTCAGCCGTTCGGCGAAGTCTTCACGATCGTAGGCCGCATTTGCGTCCCGGGGCGCCAGGCCGCCTATGGCGCCCAGTGAATCGATGATGGTCATGCGCTGGCTCCTGCGGGATTGCGAAGACGGGGATCGAAGACCGGGTAGAGAAGATCGACGATCAGATTTGTGAGCACGAAGCCGGCAGCGGAAATCAGCACGATCGCCTGCAGGACAGTGACGTCCTGGGTGTTGACGGAAAGGTAGGTCAGCGCGCCGATGCCGTTGAGGCCGAACACGGTTTCGGTGATGACCGCACCTGCGACGAGCTCGCCGAACAGCACACCGCCGATGGTCAGAACGGGCAGGATGGCGTTGCCAGCGACATGGCTCACCAGCACGCGCCTGTGGCTGGCACCCTTGGCCCGGGCCACAGCCACGAACGGACGCGTGCACACCTCGTCGATGCTGCGGATGAGGATCTGCGCCAGCGGCGCCGAGATCGGCACGGCGATGGCCAGCACCGGCAGCACCAGCATTTCCACTGGTCCGGGATTGATGACGGAGATCAGCTTCAGTCGGAAGGAAAAGACCTGGATCAGGGCAATGCCGAGCCAGAAGACGGGGATCGAGATGAAGAGCGACGGCAGCGAATGGAGTGTATTGCGCAACCACGCGCTCCGACTGACCGTCGCAACATAGGCGATTGCCGCGGCGACCAGAACCGACACGACAAGGGCAATCGCTGCCAGCCGCAAGGTCGTCGGCAAAGTGGTTGCCAGCAGCGAGGTGACCGGCACGCCGGCGCGGACCGAATAACCGAAATCGCCTGACAGCACCGATTGGAGCGTTGACAGATATTGCTGCCAGGCGGGCACGTCGGCGCCGTAGGCGACACGAATTTCGGCAAGCTGCTCGGGGCTGAGGCCGAGTTCCGGATTGAGGAACTTGATCAGCACGCCGTCGGACGGCAGCAACTGCAGCAACACGAAGCTGACGGTGAACGCCGCCCAGAGGACGAGCACGGCCTGGCCTATCCGGCCAATGACATATCGCGACATGAAGGATCTCCGTCGAAGCGATCGGGAGAAAGGTCCCGTCTCACCGGAGACGGGACCTTTCGGACCTCAGTCGCGCGGCGACAGCCAGACGCGATAGAAGGACGGACGCCCGACCGCCTCGAAGGCGACGTCATGAACGTTGGGCGCGCCGGCAAAGGCCTGCGGTTCCTCGAAGATCGGGATCGCATAGGCCTGGTCGAGCACATAGGCCTGGACCTCGACTGCGATCGCCAGCCGCTTGTCGCGGTTCGGCTCGGAGGAGAGCGCCTCGAGAAGGCCGTTGAGCTTGTCGTCGACGAAGCTCTGTACCTTGTCGCTGACGCCGCCCTTCTGCTGCAGCACGTTGCGGTTCTTCGGGTAATACTGGCTTTTGATGACATCGGGATCGGCGCGGCCGACCATTGCGGGTGCGACTGGGGTCTTCAGCGGATCGAGGTTGTCGGCAGCCGCACTGCCGGAGTCGCCGGCAAGCACGGAGAGCTTCACGCCGACCTTGTTCCACTGCTGGGCGATCAGCTGCAGCGTTTCCTTGTTCTGAGGTTGCGGCAGCGATTCATAGGCGGTCAGCACCAGTTCCTTGCCGTCCTTGGTGCGGATGCCGTTGGCGCCAAGCGTCCAGCCCGCCTCGTCGAGCAGCTTGCCGGCAAGGGTCGGATCATAGGCAAGCTTCGCCGACTGGTCGACATAACCCTGGGCCGCCTTGGCGATGATCGACGTCGCCTGCGGATAATTGGCCGAGAAGAGCGTCTCGACGATCTCCTTGGCATTGGTGGCGTGCAGCAGAGCCTGGCGCACCTTGACGTCGGCCACCAACGGATTGTCCGGCCGGAAGACGACCGAATTGTTCACGCCGCGGGTGCCGGGTGCATAGATCTTGTACTCGGCTGCCTCGACCTGCTTTTCGTCATAGGCCTGGACCTGGCGGATGAAATCGGCCTGGCCGGCGAGCAACGCGCCGATGCGCACGCTGTCCTCCGGCGTGATCAGGTACTTGATCTCGTCAAGCAATGCCCTGCCCTGGTGTTTCAGCTTGGGCGGTCCCCAGGCATAGTCGTCGCGTGCCTTGAGCACGAGTTCGCGGCCGAGCACTTCGCTTTCGACGACGAACGGCCCCGAACCGATGATCTTGGTCGCATCGCCCAGCTGCTCGAAGGGCAGTTCCAGCGTCTTCGGCGACACCAGGCCCGAGCCGATCACCGACGTGCCCTGCAGGAAGCCCGGCGACGGCGCCTTGAAGTGGAACTTGACCGTCAGCGGATCGACAACCTCGCTGCGGTCGTAATTGTTGATGACCTCCGAAACCGGCAGCTTCAGCTCCTTGTTGCCCTTGCCAAAGGTGTCGAAGTTCCTGGCCACGGCGGCAGCATCGAGCGGGGTGCCGTCGGAGAAGGTGACGCCAGGACGCAGCTTGAAGGTGTATTCGGTGGCAGTGTCGTTGACCGTCCAGGATTCGGCGACCCAGGGCTCGATCTCGAGGGTATTGGGGTTCTGGTAGGTCAGCTTGTCGGTGATCTGGTTCAGCACCCCGCCATTGGGGTAGAAGCCGCCCGCCGGCGGGTAGAGATTGGTGTGCGCCTGCTGCTCGAGATAGACCAGCGTGCCGCCCTTGACCGGCGTGTCCGACTGCGCGAAGCCGTTGGCGGCAAAGCCGAGCGACGTCGCCGCCATCAATCCGATCAGCGTGAGTTTGAGTGTCGAACGTCGTGTATGCGACATGGCCATCCCCTTGATAAGGACCGGAAATCGACGCCCTTGGGAGGATCGGGATCGCGCGGTCTGCCTGTTTGCTGACAAAAGGATAGGCGTGGGTATGGGGTGTGTGACAGGAACTGAGTTCCATCATCGTCGCCGGACGGGAATTAATTCTACTTAGCTTATAGAATTTATGGAATTCGTTGAGTGGTGCCGTCTGAGCGACTGGCCGAGCCAGGACATGGAGCTGCCGACCTGAAGGCAAATACTAAGGCAAGTACCTTATTTTCCTTGACCAATGCCTTAGACGCGATTACTAAGGCATATGCCTTACCATTCTACGCCGCTCGACCTCGCTTTTCACGCGCTCAGCGACCCGACCCGCCGTGCGGTGGTGTCGCGGCTGGCCGCGGGCGAGGTGCCGGTCAGCGCGCTCGCCGAACCCTTCGACATGGCGCTGCCCTCCTTCGCCCAGCATCTCAAGGTGCTGGAAGAGTGCGGGCTGATCGTCAGCGAAAAGCGCGGGCGCAGCCGCTGGTGCCGGCTGGTGCCGCAGCGTTTCGACGAGGCGGCGGACTGGATGGAAGCGGAGCGCCGGCGCTGGGCCGAGCGCCTGGATCGGCTGGAAACCTATCTGGACAAGACGGAAGGATGAAAAAGAACATGGAAAACCTGTTTGAAACCTGGTCGCTCGACCGCGAAATCGTGCTGGCCAAGCTGCTCGACCACCCGCGCGAAAAGGTCTTTGCCGCCTGGATGGACCCCAAGGCACTGGCCCAATGGTACGGGCCGGCCGGCCTCGCCATCGAGAGCCACGAAGCCGATATTCGCGCGGGCGGGGTCTGGCGCTTCGACATGGTCGGCGTCTTCGAGGGCAAGCAGCAGCGCTTCCCGAACTTGATGCGCTTTCTGGAGATCGTGCCGAACGAGCGCATCGTGATGGACTACGGTACGCCCGCTTCAGAGGATCCCGACCGCTTCCGCGTCACGGTGACCTTCGACGAGCAGAGCGACGGCAAGACGGTGCTGACCATGCGCCAGCTCCACCCCAGCGCCAAGCGGCGTCAGGAGGTCATCGGCTTCGGCGCGGTCGAATACGGGCTGCAGACGCTGGACGGCCTCGCCGCCTGGCTGGACGGCTGAGCCCTTGTCCGCTCTGCGCCGCGCGCCGGTGGCGACGGCGGATGCGAGGTGATCCCGGCGTCACCTCGCCTCGTCATTCGTATGCGGCGATCACCTCGAGAAAGGCCGGGCCGTAGCGGTCGAGCTTGGCTTCGCCGACACCGGGCACGTTTGCCATATCAGCGCGTGACGCCGGTCTGGCTGCGGCCAGCTCGATCAACGTCTTGTCATGGAAGATGACATAGGGCGGCACGTTCTGTGCCCGCGCGATCTCGGTGCGTTTCCGCCTGAGCGCCTGGAACAGGTCCTGGTCCGCATCGCTGACAGCGGACTGGGCCGCGCTGCGTGCGACCTTGCCGCGCCTGGCCCGCGCCGGTGCCGGCACGCGCAGCATCAGCGTGGGCTTGTCGCGCAGGAATTCGCGGCCGGCGGGCGCAATCGACAGGCCACCATGGCCGGAAAGGTCGACGTCGACGAGGCGCAGCGCGATCAGCTGGCGCAGGATCGCCCGCCAGGTGCGGTTGTCATGTTCGGTGCCGATGCCGAAGGTGGAAATCCTGTCATGGCCGAACTGGGCGATGCGCTCGTTGTCGACGCCCAGAAGCACGTCGACGACATAGGCCTGCCCAAAACGCTCGCCGGTGCGGTAGATGCATGACAGCGCCTTTTGCGCTGAAATGGCGCCGTCGAACAATTTGGGCGGCTCGGCACAGGTGTCGCAATTGCCGCACGGTTCGCACTCGTCGCCGAAATAGGACAACAGCACCTGGCGCCGGCAGCTTGCCGTCTCGGCCAGGCCCAATAGCGCATCGAGCTTCTGCCGCTCCATGCGCTTGCGCTGGTCGGGCGCGTCCGACTCCTCGATGAAGCGGCTGCGCAGGGCGATGTCGTCATAGCCATAGAGCATCAGCGTGTCGGACGGCAGGCCGTCGCGGCCGGCGCGACCGGTCTCCTGATAATAGGCCTCGATGCTGCCCGGCAGGTCGATATGGGCGACGAAGCGCACATCCGGCTTGTCGATGCCCATGCCGAAGGCAACGGTGGCGACCATGATCACCGCCTCGCCATGCTGGAAGCGCATCTGGTTGGCCTCGCGTGCCGCCTTGTCCATGCCGGCGTGATAGGCCAGCGCATCATAGCCGAGGCCCTTGAGCCAGGCGGCGGTTTCTTCGGTCCGGCGTTTCGACAGGCAATAGACGATGCCGCTCTCGCCCTCGTAGCGCTTGAGGAACTCCTTGAGTTGGGCGCGCGGATTGTCCTTTTCCTCGATGGCGTAGCGGATGTTGGGCCGGTCGAAACCGGCGATGAAGGCGTCGACCTCGTCGATTTCGAGATGCGACAGGATTTCCGCGCGCGTCGGCTCATCTGCGGTGGCGGTCAGCGCCATGCGCGGGGTGCCGGCAAAGCGCGAGACGATGGCGTCGAGCTGGCGATAGGACGGACGGAAGTCGTGCCCCCACTGCGACAGGCAGTGCGCCTCGTCGATGGCGATCAGCGACAGCTTCACGCTCTCCAGCAGTTCCAGCACATCGGGCCGCAACAAGGTTTCAGGCGAGACATAGAGCAGGTCGAGCGCACCGGAACGGATATCGCGCCACAGCGCGCGGCGGTCGTCGGGCGACAGGTCGGAGTTCAGCCCGGCCGCCCGCACCCCTGCCTGCCTGAGTGCTGTCACCTGGTCGGCCATCAGTGCCAGCAGCGGCGAGACGACGAGCCCCATGCCCGGACGGACGATCGCGGGAATCTGGTAGCAGAGCGACTTGCCGCCGCCTGTCGGCATCAGCACGAAGGCATTGTTGCCGGCAATGACATGCTCGACGATCCGCGCCTGCGGTCCCCTGAACGCATCATAGCCGTAGACGGTCTTGAGGATGTCGAGAGCGGTGGCGGTCATCGGGCAGCACGGAGAATCATCTTGACCTCGTTCATAGCAGCTTCGCCGCCCTGGCGATCACCGCTGCGCCTTTTTGTCGGTCTGCCTGCAAGAGCTCGCTCGGGACGACTCCTGCCCGCACAGGCACAGCCATTCCGCTCAGGAATGCCATTAGTCTCAGTGGCTATGCGCGACGTGTGCGCTGCAATGATAATGTCTCCTGACCCGAACTTTACCGATGCAGCCAGATGCCAAAGACCCATAGACTGCTCGCCCTGAAGCGGATCTTCGCCGAATTGATCGGCGCCTGGACGCGCGGACAGTATCATCCGGAAAGGCACTATATGCGTGGCCCCGGTCCAGCCACGCTGAGCAAGACGATGCCGCACAACACGCATCCTCGACATGGCGGGCGCCATCCCGAACAGGCGTAGCAGCAGCCGGTGATATCGAGGGCCTCCAGTTGGGTCCCGAGCAGCCATTTCATGAGAAGTATCGCGGGTGGGCATTTATCTCCCGATTGCTGAGATGTCGGTCAATGTGTTCGTGCTCCTTGCGATGGGTGCGGCGGTCGGCTTCCTGTCGGGCATGTTCGGGGTCGGCGGCGGTTTCCTGATCACGCCGCTTCTGATCTTCTACAACATCCCGCCCGCCATCGCTGTCGCCACCGGCGCCAACCAGGTCATCGCCTCGTCCTTCTCCGGCGCGCTCGCCCATCTCAAGCGCGGCACGCTCGACTTCAAGCTCGGCACGGTGCTGCTTGTCGGTGGCATCGCCGGCTCGGCGGCCGGCGGCTTCGTCTTTGCGCTGCTGCGCGCTATCGGCCAGCTCGACCTGTTCATCTCTTTGCTCTACGTCGTTTTCCTCGGCACCGTCGGCGGGCTGATGCTGATCGAAAGCGTCAATGCGCTGCGCCTGACCAAGGGCGGCGTGCCGCCGGCCTTGAAGAAGTCGGGCCAGCACAACTGGATCCACCGCCTGCCCTTCAAGATGCGCTTCCGCACCTCGAAGCTGTTCGTCTCGGTCATCCCGGTGCTCGGCATCGGCGCCGGCATCGGCTTCCTCTCCGCCATCATGGGCGTCGGCGGCGGCTTCATCATGGTGCCGGCGCTGATCTACCTGCTCAAGGTGCCGACCAACGTCGTCGTCGGCACCTCGTTGTTCCAGATCGTCGTCGTTTCGGCCTTCACCACCTTGGTGCACGCCTCGACCAACCAGACCGTCGACATCATCCTGGCGCTGGTGCTGATGGTCGGCGGCGTTGCCGGCGCCCAATACGGCGCCAAGGCCGGCCAGAAGCTGCGCGGCGAACAGCTGCGCGCGCTGCTCGCACTGCTGGTGCTTGCCGTTGCCTTGCGCCTCGGCTTCGACCTGTTCGTCAAGCCGCAGAACCTCTATTCGCTGACCGGCGTGAGCGGGCTTCTGTGATGCGGGTCGCGGCATGTCTCGCAGCCCTGATGCTGGCGGCAGCCCTTCCGGCCCGCGCCCAGGAGCCGGCGCATCCCGAAAGCATCCAGATCGGGCTCTCGACCGACCGCGTCGCCATCACCGCCGACTTCGCCGGTGCCGACCTCACCATCTTCGGGGCGCTCGAAAACGCCGACCCGCTGATCAACCGCCAGGGCCGCTACGACGTCTATGTCGTGCTCGAGGGTCCGGCACGGCCGGTGGTGGTGCGGCGCAAGAGCCGCGTGCTCGGCATGTGGATCAACACCCAGTCCGAAACCTTCGTCAACGTGCCGATGTCCTATTCGGTGGCGACCACCCGCCAGCCGCAGGACATCACCGATCCCAACAACTACCGCCAGCTCTCGCTCGGCGCCAACAACATCTACATGGAGCCCGAGGACAAGCGCGACAGCCCGCTGACCATCCAGGAGTTCACCGACGCGCTGCGCGAGCGCAAGCTGGCGACCGGGCTCTACTCCGACAATATCGGCGGCGTGCAGTTCCTGTCGCAGAGCCTGTTCCGCGCCACGCTGCACCTTGCCCCCAACGTTCCGGTCGGCACCCACAAGGCGCGTGCCTTCCTGTTTCGCAACGGCATCTTCATCAAGGAAACCTCGGCCCAGCTGGCCATCGTGAAGTCGGGCTTCGAGCAGACCATCTTTCGCTTCGCCACCGACCACGGCTTCGGCTACGGCCTCTTCGCCATCGGTCTCGCCATGCTCACCGGTTGGCTCGGCAGGATCATCTTCAGGAAGGATTGAAGCGGGGCGTCGCAGGGATTGAGTGGCGTTGGACTGCAGCGAGCGGCCACCCGTCCTTCGTCATCCCAGAGGCTTGCCCCCGGAGATCCATGCCGTGAAACGGTGGCGAGGGCCTGCGGCGGTCAAAGACTGGTCGATAGCATGGCGACGGCGGGGTGGGACATCAGGTCCGGCCCGCACCAGGCTTTCAGCCGGCACCGACGATGGCGGGATCGGCCCTAACCGTTGGCGCGGATGAAGGCTTCGATTTCGGCCCGCGTCGGCATAGAAGGGGCTGTGCCCGGCTTCTGCACCGAAAGTGCGGCCACCGCCGCGCCGAAGCGGACGGCATCGACCGGGCTGCGGCCTTCGGCAATCGCAACGGCGAAGCCGCCGTTGAACGCGTCTCCCGCCCCCGTCGTGTCGACGACCTTGGTTACCTTGAAAGCCGGGACGAAATGCGTGCCGGCCTCGCCGTGCAGCAGCGCGCCCTTGGCGCCCAGTGTGATGAGCGCATTGCGGGCGCCACGCCTGACCAGGCTGGCTGCCGCCTGCAGCGCGCCCTCGTCCGTTGCCGTATCGATCCCGGTCAAAGTCGCGGCTTCGGTTTCGTTGGGGGTGACGTAATCGCAATTGACGTAGATGGCGTCGTCGACCGGCAGCGCGGGCGCCGGATTGAGGATGGTGGTGACGCCGTGGCTGCGTGCCAGGCGAAGGCCTTCGATGGCCGTCTCGATGGGCTGCTCGAACTGGGTGACGAAGACCCTGGCGCCGCTGATCAGCCCTTCCGCGGCGCGGACATCGGCGGGGCTCAGATTGGCCGCAGCGCCGCTCTCGATGATGATCGCGTTGTCGCCTGTCTTCGAGGAGACGAAGATGAACGCCGCCCCCGTCGGGGCGACCTCGTCGATCAGCACGCGCGAGGTGTTCACCCCATCCCGTGACCAGGCCTGCATGGCCATGTCACCGAAAGAATCCTGCCCGACACGGGTGATCATGGCGGAACGCGCGCCGGCGCGTGCGGCTGCGATCACCTGGTTGGAGCCCTTGCCGCCGGGACCCATGGCAAAACCCTGGCCAAGCAGTGTCTCGCCGACAACCGGCAGCCGCTCGGCCTTGAAGGCCAGGTCGGCGACAAAGGTTCCAAGCACGACGATATCGGCACGATCCATCACATTGTCTCCCATTCCGAACATGAAAATCAGCGCGGGAACCTGGCCGCAGCCAGCCGCAGGCATTGCTCGAAGGCCTGATGGTCGGTGTACAGCGCCTCGGCCGCAACCTCGCGCGTGACGATCGTGCCGCCACGCGCCTCGATGCCGCCGTCGAGCATGAGATTGTCGATCATCTCGAAATCTTCGACGGCCAGTCCATCCGGCCCCCGCGGCCTGCCCTGCGCGTCGGCCTCGATGCGCCCGTCATAGAGCACAGCTACCCGAGCATAGTGATCGCCAACCGTGTTGGAAAACGCATAGGCGGGGCAGCCGCGGGCACACATGAAGCCGAGTTCGAATGCCGTACCGATATCCGCCGCGATGCCACGGAATGGCGTCAGATTGGCGATGATCATGTCCGCGCTCATCATCAGGCGTTCGTTGATCGAGCTGATGGCAAGCCCTTTCGCCCTTTTGGTATCGGTCGCCGGCACCTCGAGATCGCCGGGAGAGACCGGAACGAAGCCGTAGCGCCTGGTCAATTCGATCTTGCGATCAAGCACCTCGCGCGCATTAGGCAGAAAGACTTCGGGGCCGGCAAGATAGATTTTCATGAATACGTGCTCTCGGACTGGACGTTGTTTGCGGAAGGCCCGGGGCCGCAGGGGAGTAAGGGAGTAAGGGAAGAAGATAACCCTATTCCCCTATTCCCCTATTCCCCTATTCCCCTAGTCGCCGTATGGGACCCAGACGTTCTTGATCTCGATGGCGCGGCGGAGGAAGGCTTCGCCCTGGGCGGTCGGCCAGTCGAGGCTGCGGCCGTGGCCGGTCCAGACGCGCTTGAGATTGCCCGTCGATTCAGCTTCCGCTTTGGCGCAGATCTCGGCTTCGGCAACGACCCAGAGGCCGTCGACGTCGTCGTGCTTGGCAAGCACGGCTGTGAGTTCGGCGGTATGCCCGGTGACGATGTTGATCGCGCCTGCAGGGACATCTGAGTACTCGAGCACCTGGTAGAGGTCGGTGGCAACGAGCGGGGCAGTGGTCGAGGGCACCACGACCGTGGTGTTGCCCATGGCAAGTGCCGGAGCGATCAGCGAGATCAGGCCGAGCAGCGGGGCTTCGTCAGGGGCGACGATGCCGATCACGCCGACCGGTTCGTGCAGGGCAAGGGTGACTGTGCGTGCCGGCGGCTGGTGCACCCTGCCCTCGAACTTGTCGGCCATGCCGGCGTAGTAGAACAGCCGCTCGATCGAGGCTTCGACTTCTGCCTTGGCAGCCTTGTGGGCAGCACCGGTCAGTTCGACGATGCGGGCAGCGAACTCTTCCGTGCGGCCCGACAGGTTCTCGGCGAGGTAATAGAGCACCTGCGCCCGGTTGTAGGCGGTCGCCTCCGGCCAGGCCTTGCAGGCACGCGCCGCCGAGACCGCGTCGCGGATGTCCTTGCGGCTGCCCAAGCCGACCTCGCCCGCGAGTTTGCCCTTGGAAGTCAGAACCGGCAGCGAATAGTTGCCGTCGGGGCGCACCTGCTTGCCTGCGATGAACAGCTTTGCGGTGCGGTCGATGCCATGGCTTTCGCCATTGTCCCGCGCTGCCTGCCTGGGCGCCGTCGACGGCTTGATGACAGGGCCATGCGGCTCGCTCGGCGCCAGATATTCCTCCAGCCCCTCGCGCCCGCCCTCGCGGCCAAAGCCACTCTCGCGGTAGCCGCCGAAGCCACAGGCGGCATCGAACATGTTGGTGCCGTTGATCCAGACCACTCCGGCCTTGAGCTGCGGGGCGACATGCAAGGCGAGATTGACGTTCTCGCTCCACACCGAGGCGGCAAGGCCAAAACGGGTGTTGTTGGCAAGTTCGACCGCCTCCTCGGTGTTGCGGAAGCTCATGGTGGCGAGCACCGGACCGAACACCTCCTCCTGGGCGAGGATGTTGGCAGGTGCGACACCGGTCGCCAGCGTCGGCAGGTGATAATAGCCTTGTGATGGCACATCCTGGTCGGGCTGCCAGCAGACAGCACCTTGTCTTGCACCTTCCTCGACAAGGCGCCTGACGCGGTCGAGCTGGGTCTTGTCGACCAGCGGGCCGATGTCGGTGTTCTTGTCCAGGGGGGAACCAACGCGCAGCCGGCTCATCCGTGTCTTGACCTTGGCGATGAAGGCCTCGGCAACGCTCTCCTGCACCAGAAGCCGCGAGCCGGCGCAGCAGACCTGGCCCTGGTTGAACCAGATGCCGTCGACAAGCCCTTCGACGGCGCTGTCGAGATCGGCGTCCTCAAAGACGATGAAGGCCGACTTGCCGCCGAGTTCCAGCGACAGTTTCTTGCCCGAGCCGGCGGTTGCCTTGCGGATGATCTTGCCGACTTCCGACGAGCCGGTGAACGCGATCTTGTCGATGCCGGGGTGGTTGACGATCGCAACCCCTGTCTCGGGTCCGCCCTGGACGATGTTGACCACGCCCTTGGGCACACCTGCACGTTCGCAGATCTCGGCGAAGAGAATGGCCGTCAGCGGCGTGAACTCGGCCGGCTTCAGGACAACGGTGCAGCCGGTGGCAAGAGCGGGTGCGATCTTCCAGGCCAGCATCAAAAGCGGAAAGTTCCACGGGATGATCTGGCCGACGACACCGGCTGCCTTGCGGCCAGGGAACTCCCGGTCGAGCGACTGGGCCCAGCCGGCATGGTGGATGAAGTGGCGGATCGCCAATGGCACGTCGATGTCGCGGCTCTCGCGGATCGGCTTGCCGTTGTCGAGGCTTTCCAGCACCGCAAACAGGCGCTGGTGGCGCTGCATGGCGCGGCCGATGGCATAAAGCACCTTGGCCCGCTCATAACCCGAGGCAGCACTCCATTTGGGCAACGCCTTGCGCGCTGCTGCCACCGCCGTCTCGATGTCGGCGGCGGAGGCATCGGAGACCTTGGCCAGAAGCTTGCCATCAGAGGGATCGGATGTGTCGAAGCTCTTGCCGTCGATGCCGGCGCGCCAGTCGCCCGCGATGAACAGCGCCTTCGAGAAGTCGCGGGCCGCAAGCCAGGCATCGGCTTCGCTGCGGGCCTCGGGGGCTGGGGCATAATCCATGGCGTGGTATCGTTCGAGGATGTTCATGAGGGGCTCCGGACTTTGCGGCGCGAGGATCGGGCGGGGGGCGCGAAGGAACGCGGCATGGCCAGGTCGCCCCTCACGCCATGGCGTGGCGGTGGTTGGCCGAGTAGCGGCCGCTGATGTGGTGTTCGAGCTGGCGTTCGATGTCGGTCAACAGGCTCGACGCGCCGAAGCGGAACAGCTCAGGCTCGAGCCAGGGCCGGCCAAGCTCTTCCTTCATCAGCACCAGCCAGTCGAGCGAGACCTTGGCCGTCGAGATGCCGCCGGCCGGCTTGAAGCCAATGAGATAGCCGGTCTGCTCGTGATAGGCGCGGATCGCCCTGACCATGGCGAGGCCGACGGGCAGCGTCGCGTTGACGCTTTCCTTGCCGGTCGAGGTCTTGATGAAATCGGCACCCGCCATCATCGCCACCATCGAGGCGAGCGTGACATTGCGCAAAGTCGCCAGATCGCCGGTGCCGAGGATGACCTTGAGATGGGCCGCGCCGCAGGCAGCGCGCATCTGCCTGATCTCGTCATAAAGCTCCTGCCACTTCGCACCGAACACCAGTCCGCGCGGAATGACGACGTCGATCTCGTCGGCGCCGTCGGCAACCGATGCCTCGATCTCGGCGAGACGTGTCGACAACGGCGCCAGGCCATGCGGAAAGGCCGTCGACACCGCAGCGACATGGATGCCCGACCCCTTCACCGCCTCGACAGCCGCCGCCACGAACGGATGATAGACGCAGACCGCCGCCGGCCGGATCAGCACCTCGCCCAGTCCCAGCGCCTCGGTCAGATCGCGGCGCAGCGGGTTCAGCGCCTTGGCACAGAGCCGGCGCACACGCTCGTCGGTGTCGTTGGAGTTGAGCGTCGTCAGGTCCATCAGCGAGATCGACCTGAGCAACCAGGCAGCCTGATTGTCGGCCTTGATCGAGCGCCTCTTGGTCAGCGTGCCGACCCGCCGCTCCAGCGCCGAACGGTTGACACTGCGCATCGATTCCAGAAATCCCAAATCCAGCGCCATGCCGGGGTTGCGCGGCGGGCCGACATCGGCATCTGACGCAGCACGCACCACGCGCATGACCGCGCCGCTGCCCTCATTCATTTCCATTGCCAATCCCACGACAAGATCCATCAAAGCGCTACCGGACAAGCAGCCACCACGATGTTTGTGCT
The DNA here is from genome assembly GCF_900445235.1 of Aminobacter aminovorans. Taxonomy (NCBI): domain Bacteria; kingdom Pseudomonadati; phylum Pseudomonadota; class Alphaproteobacteria; order Hyphomicrobiales; family Phyllobacteriaceae; genus Aminobacter; species Aminobacter aminovorans. The sequence goes on from NZ_UFSM01000001.1 coordinate 3,816,661, forward strand.
TCGATCGAGAGCACGATCATGGAGCCGCCGCGACTGAAAAAGGCATTATACCTGTTATAATGTCAACATCATATTGTTATAATTCTCACAAAAAGTCCGACGATATCCTGCAAACTTGTACTGCCTGGACCAACTTGTTACGTCTCTGACATTCAACGATGGGAGTCTCCCGTGGCGAAAGCCGGCTCAGCAAAAGCGCAGCGCATGGAGCGCCTCCAGGCAGAGCTGGCACAAGGCCGGGCGCTGCACATCAGCGCCGTCGCGAAACTCCTTGACGTCTCCGAAATGACAGTGCGTCGCGACATCCAGCAGAACCCGGACAAACTGGGCTATCTCGGCGGTTATGTCGTGCCGCGCGGCATGTTCGAACCGGAGAACTCCTACACTCTCGATATGGCTGCCGATCAGCAGCGCGACGCCAAACGACGCGCCTGTGAAGCCGCCCTGCGTTACGTCAGGGCCGAAGAGACAATCTTCATCGACTGCGGCACGACGCTCATCGAATTGGTCGACCTCATCCCCAACGACATGCCGCTTACCGTTGTCTGTTACGCGCTCAACGTTGCCGAGCGGCTGGCACACAAACCGAACGTGACGCTGGTGATGCTCGGCGGCGTCTATTATCCCGCTTCGGCCACCTTCTTCGGCCCAGAGGCGCTGGCCACCATCGCATCGCTGGGCATCAACGTGGCCTTGTTGTCGGCCGCCGGTTTCGACTGGGCGCGAGGCGCGACCTGCGCACATTTCCACGAGGCCGAGATAAAGCGAAAGGTCATGGCCACTGCCAGCCGCAACATACTCGTGATCGACACCAGCAAGGTAGGCAGACTGCGCTCCGTCCTGTTCGCCGAAAGCAGCAGCTTCGACGCGGTTGTCACAGAACGCAGTGAGGATGAGACCTCCCAGCGCTCCACATGAGACAGCCGGGCTCGTGCCGGCGCCGGCCATTGCCCTGGCACGGGGATTGCGCCGACTATCTGCACCGTCAGCGTCCAGAGCTGCCCAGGATCGTGCGGCGGAACAGCTGCGCAAGACGGGCGCCATCGACCGCAAGCGCGACATCGACAGGTTGCCCCAGGCTTGCGCCACTCAGCTCGGATTCGCCGCGATGGGAACGACGGTCGACGATCGTCTGGCCGCGCGACCGCGATCCATCCGTGCAGACGCTGACCGGAAACCTGTGCGTCGTCAGGCCGGCGGGGTCGACAACGGCGCAGACCGTGCCGGCATCGCCCAGGGCTGCGATGGTACCGGCAGGGATGCGTTTCTGGTCGGAATCCTTGACCGCCATGTGCCGGAACAGCTTGGCGCACAACTGCGCCACCGGCCGGCTCGACCTTTCGAGTGCCGCGACATCATCCTCCGACACGGCCGCGCTGTAGAAGACGTCGAGCCCGTACATGACAGTCGGGATGCCGCTGTCGACGACGATCGCCGCCGCTTCCGGGTCGGCCCAGCTGTTGAATTCGGCGACCGGCGTTGCATTGCCTATGCTGGCGCTGCCGCCCATGAAGACGATCCGCTCGAGCCGGGCCGCCACCTCAGGATACATGCGCACCAGGAGCGCCACATTGGTGAGCGGTGCCAGCGCGATCAGTGTCGGCGGTGTCGGGCTGGCCAGTATCTGTTGGCGCATGAGCTCGACGGCATGGATGTCGCTGCCGCCCTCCTCCGGGACGTCGAGCTCAAGCCCGGCGAGACCGTTATGGCCGTGGACATGGGCGGCGTCGCGCGGGGCGGCGATCAGCGGACGCGAGGCACCGCGGGCGACGGGGACGTGTCCTGCGCCGGCAATGGAAAGGACGGTACGGGTGTTGCGGTAGACGTTGTCGAGCGAGGCGTTGCCGGCAACGCAGGTCACTGCCCGCAGGTTGATATCAGGGTGGAGTGCCGCAAATGACAGCGCCAGCGCGTCATCGACGCCGGTATCGACATCGATCAGAACTTCGACGAGATGTGCCATCACTCAGTGCTTTCCATTGCTTCAGCTACGTCCTCGATCAGCGGCTGGTCGAGGAAGTCTATGGTCAAGGTCTCAAACGACCGCTTGGGGTAAGCGAAGTCGGCGGGATAGGCGCTGGAGACCCTGTCCGCCGCATCTGTGCCGACATCGATCCCCCAGAACGACAGATGTGCGGCGGTCACCGGAATACGTGCCGACCCTACCCTCCGGCGGCCGTGCAGCAAGACGATTTCGGCAGAATGGCCGTTTCGGTTGTGGAGAGCAAATCCGGCCTCGCATGTTCCCGAGGGCAGCACGGCATCGGCGACGCAGACGACACGGTGGCCGAGTTGCACATGTTCGAAGCTCAGGCGCCCGTCCATGACATAAAGCACGTAGCCGCCTTGCGCGTCGCCACTCGAGACCAGCACGCCATCTTCGCCGGCGGCGCGATCGCGAAACGATGCAGTGACGACCATGGATCGTTCCGAACCCGCGATCATGCTGCTGATCGGCACATGGCTCTGGCCCGGGCGGAAGACCAACCTGTCGCGTGACATCAACCCAATGGGCGGCCGCGCGCGCAGCAATTGCACCAGCGTACGGTCATCTAGCGGCAGCACGTTGTTGGCCTCAGCTTCCTGCCACCAGCGGCCGATCATTTCCTTGAGCAGGTCCGGCTCCTGCCCGGCACAATCCTGCGATTCCGAAAAATCGCCCTCGGTGTCGTAGAGCCGCCAATTGTCGTCCTCATAGGCATCGCCCTGGCGATGCTCGGTGACCGCCCGCCAACCTTCATGCCAAATCGCGCGATGACCGAGGTTCTCCCAATATTGCGTGGCCCGCGGCGCCGGTGCATCGGCAGCATCAAAGGTCGATGCGATGCTGCGGCCGTCACAGGGCAACGGATGGTCGAGACCCGCCAGCGACATGATTGTCGGCGCGAGGTCGATGACATGGGAGAACTGCGTCCTGACTTCGCCTGTCGAGGCGATGCCGCCGGGCCACGACACCACCATCGGCGAGCGCACGCCGCCAAGATCGACATGCTGCTTGTAGCGGCGGAAGGGCGTGTTGCCCGCCATGGCCCAGCCTTGCGGATAGTGTGCGCCGCCGTGACGGGTGCCTATATGGTCGAGGCGCTTGAGCTGTTCGTCGACGCTCTGCGGCAGGCCGCTATAAGGCGCGTTGGTGTCGACTGCGCCATCCTTGCCGCCTTCGCGGCTGGCGCCGTTGTCGGAGAGCACGATGATCAGCGTGTTGTCGAGTTCGTCAAGTCTTGCCAGCTCATCGACCAGGCGGCCGAGATGCAGGTCGGTGTGCTCGAGGAAACCGGCATAGGCCGCCTGAAGATGCGTGTAGAGCAGTTTCTGCTCGTCGGAGAGCGTGTTCCAGGCCGAAACCTCTTCGTTGCGCGGCGCGAGTTCGGTCTCTTCAGGTGCGATGCCAAGCGCCTTCTGGCGCAGCAAGCGGTCCTCCCGCGTCACGTCCCAGCCCTTGGCGAAGACATCGACATAGGGTTCGATGAAGGAGCGCGGCGCCTGGAACGGTGCATGGGTTGCGCCGAAGGCCAGCTGCAGGAAAAACGGCTCCTCGTCGCGGAAGACGGTGTGGTCGCGGACATAAGAAATCGCCCGGTCGACCAGATCCTCGGTGAGGTGGTAATCCTGGGGAAATTCGCGGTCGACCTGGTGGTTGTCCTCGCACAGCTCGGGCGTCATCTGATCGGTGCATCCGGGAAGGAAGCCATAGAACCGGTCGAAGCCCCGGCCGAGCGGCCAGTTGTGATAGGGTCCAGCCGGCGAAATCTCATGCGACGGCGTCAGGTGCCACTTGCCGACCAGATAGCTGCCATAACCCTGCTCGCGCAGCATGGCCGGCAGCAGCGCCACGTCGCGGTCGATGCAGCCGCGCGAATTCGGGAAGCCGGTGTCGGTGTCGGACAGAAAACGCATGCCGACGGCATGGTGGTTGCGTCCGGTCAGCAGACAGGTGCGCGTCGGCGAGCAGAGCGGCGTGACGTGGAAATTGGTGTAGCGCAGCCCGCGCGCAGCCAGCCGGTCGATTGTCGGGGTCGCAATTTCCGAACCGAAGCAGCCAAAGTCAGCCCAGCCGGTGTCGTCCAGGACGACAACGACGATATTGGGTTTCTGTTGCTTGTGGTTGCGGCTCGTCGGCCACCAGGGCGTCGACTCCGCGACGGTGCGGCCGACATGGCCCGGAAACTTGTCATGTTTCATTGCAGTTCCTCGAAATCAGAAAGATCCGGCTGATGGCGCCGGCAGGTCGGCCGTGCATCGAAAGCCAAGGTGGCTCGAGGCTGCGTCGACGGAGTTGGAGGTGCGCGCCGAGACGCGATAACGATTGCAGTGGCTGCGGTGGCAGAGATAGGAGCCGCCGCGCATGGCCTTCAGTCGAGGCTGGCTCTGCGACCAGCTGTCCGACGTCCATTCCCAGACATTGCCCACCATGTTGAACAGGCCGTAGCCATTTGGCTCGAAGGCATCGGCAGGCGCTGTCGAGAGGAAGCCGTCCGCGGCCGTATTCTCCCGGGGAAAGCGCCCCTGCCAGATGTTGCAGCGGTGCCTGCCCTGCTCCAGCAGCTCGTTGCCCCAGGGATAGATCTTGTCTTCAAGCCCGCCTCTGGCAGCGATCTCCCATTCGCTCTCAGTCGGCAGCCGCTTGCCGCTCCAGAGTGCGTAGGCCACGGCGTCGTTCCAGGAAATGTGCACGACCGGATGGTCGTCGCGGTCGCGCCAATCGGTACCGGCGCCGTCGGGCTTCGACCAGTTTGCCCCGCGCACCGGCAACCACCATTCCCGCGATCCGGTCTGCAGCGAAAGCACGTCCTTTTCGGCACGGGGATGAAGCTGGGCGTAAAAGACGAAGGACCAGCCGATCCGTTCCGCCTCAGTGGCATAACCGGTCGCCTCAACGAAGCGGGCGAAAGCGCTGTTGGTCACCGTCGTCCTGTCGATCAGAAAGCCCGGGCTCGCGACCATCCGCCGGGGACCCTCGCGATCCTCGGGATAGGCTTCGGAGCCGTCATGGCCGATGCGCCAGATGCCGGCGGGGACAGCGGCCATGCCGGAGATGTCTGCGCGACGAGGCGCTGGCGTGGCGGCATATGAAGGCGCCGGTTGCAGCTCGCTTTCCCGGACGGGTGAACAACACGACATCGAGGCATTTCCTGGTGATGCCCGGATTTTCAACTCCCGGCGACAACAGGATTATTTGACAAAGCCCTGTCCGGAGCCAATACATTTAGGCTTGAAGGCAATTCCAATAGGTTATGAGTCAGGCGCCCGCGATGTCGTTCGAAGTCCCCAATCTGACGCTGCTCAAGCACTTCGTCACGGTCGCCGAGGACAAGGGAATATCAAAGGCCGCAAAGCGGCTGCGCATTTCCCAGCCGGCGCTCTCCAAGAACATCAAGCGGCTGGAGGAGATGCTCGGCACGCGCCTGTTCGAGCGTCATTCCGGCGGCGCGGACCTGACGCCGACCGGTCAGGCCTTCTTCAACCGGGCCCAGATCATCGGGCTCGAATACGAGCATGCGGTGCAGGAAATACGCAACCTTCTGTCCGAGCAGGATGCCACCATCAGGGTGGCGGCGGGCCCGATCTGGTCGTCGACGATCCTGCCGCCGGCCGCCTCACGCTTTCACCGGCGTTTTCCCAGGCATCGGCTTTCGGTGCAGACGGGACCCGTCGACCAGCTGATCGAGGATCTGCGGCTTGGCCGGGTCGACATCTTCGCCGGCGCGGTGATTGCAAAGAGCAGGCTGCCTGGCTTCACGTCGCGCCGCGTCGCCAAGGCGCAGATCGGCATCATGTGCGCCGAGCATCATCCTCTCGCCAAGGTAGAGGGACCGGTCGACCCGATGGAGCTGGTCAAATACCCGTTCGTCTCGTTCAACCTGAACAGGGACGTGCTGAAGATGCTGTCCGACTGGCTGAAGGACCGGGGGGCTCCGCCTGCCCGCTACCTGCTCGAAACCAGCTCGATCTTCACCTGCGCCGAGCTGGCGCGCTCGGGCGACTATCTGTTCTTCGAGTCGACGATGGTGGCCAGCAGCCCGATCGGACACGGATTGAAGGTGCTCAAGACCGACAAGGAGATCTTCCAGTACGATCTGGGCTTCGTGTTCCGGGAGGGAATGGACCGTCTGCCCGCCCATAGCGGACTGATGAAGGCGATGGTCGAGGTGTTCGAAAACAGGGGCTTGCGCACCCCGCAGAGCGCCGCCGAATAGGCGGCGCCCTGGTGCAATTCCAGTAAGACCGTACAGCGGCTTCCCCAAGGGAATTGCGCAAAAACAAGAAGATAGAGCGTTCAGCGAATAAATCGGAAACACTCTGTCAGGCGTCAGTCGATTTCGCCGCTGGGCGGCACGATCTCGCGGTCATCGCCAAGTTCGATCACCAGCCGGTGCAATTTGCCGGTAAAGCGGAATTCACCGGAGATGCCGTCGCAGACCGGCGGCAAACCGCTTCGGCCGATGAACATCGGTGCCAGCGATATGCGCAACAGGGTCTGGTGCTCGCGCTCGCCGGCTTGCAGCTCGCCGTTGACGAAAAGGGCACCGATGCCCTTGAGCAGACCGGTCTTGCGGTACTCGAAGCCGAGGGAAATCGAGCCGAATGCGGTCAGCGGCGCGGATGCCAGACGCATGATCTCGCCGACGTGGTTGTAGCTGTAGTTCAGCCTGCCGTCCTTGAGGGAGAGCACGTAGCCGCTGCAATTGTTGCCATAGCTGACAAGCGTGCCTTCCGAACGTTGATCGATCGTCACCTCGGCGGTGATCCGATGCGAGGTGTCCTGGGTCAGCGGCGCCGCTGACGACGGGATGGATTCGAGCTGCGGATAAAAGACGTAGCGGCTGCGCGAACGGATGGAGTCGGGCTTCGCCTTGGCGCGGAAACGCACCTCGCGGTCGTCGAGAGGCATGACGTCGTACCGGCCGGCTTCCGCCCACCAGCGTTCCGTCATCTCGCGGAGCTTTGCCGGGTTCTCCCTGGCCAGATCGCGGGTCTCGTTGAAATCCTCGTCGAGCTTGTAGAGCTCCCAGTCGTCGAGCTCGAAGTCGTCGCCGCGCCGGTGCTTGGTGACGGCCTTCCAGCCCTTGTGCCAGATGCCGCGGTGGCCGAACATCTCGAAATATTGCGCGTCCTTGCGCGTATCTGCGTCAGGCGCGTCGAATGTGTAGGCAAAACTGGTGCCATGCACCGGCATCTGGGCGACGCCCCGGTAGACGTCGGGGGCGGTGACGCCACAGACCTCGAGCACCGTCGGCGTGATGTCGACGACGTGATGGAACTGATGACGGATGCTGCCCTTGTCGGCGATGCGCCTCGGCCACGACACGATCATCGGGTCGCGCACGCCGCCGCCATGGGTGAAGGACTTGAACAGGCGCAGCGGCGTGTTGCTGGCCTGGGCCCAGCCCCAGGAGTAGTTGCTGTTGCTCCTGGGGCCGCCGATCTCGTCGATTTCGGCCAGGTTGCGTTCGAATGATTCCGGGATCTGGTTGAAGCGCCTGAGCACGTTGGTCGTGCCCTCCGGGCCGCAGTCGATCGATGCGCCATTGTCGGAGATGACGACGATCAGCGTGTCGTCCAGCTTGCCTGTCGTCTCGAGGAGATCGAGCAGCCGGCCCAGCTGCTCGTCGGTGTATTCGAGGAAGCCGGCATAGGCCTGCTGCAACCTGACGGCGACCTTCTTCCGGTCGGCAGAGAGCAGGTCCCAGTTCTCGACGCCGGGGGCGTCGGGCGGCAGTTCGGTCGTTTCAGGCACCAGGCCCATCGCCTTCTGGCGTTCGAGCCGCCGCTGCCTGATGACGTCCCAGCCGCAGTCCCAGACGCCGTCATAGCGGTCCATATAGGCCCGGGGCACCTGATGGGGAAAATGGCCTGATGAAAAGGCCAGGTTCAGGAAAAACGGCGTCTCCGGTGCCAGCGAGACATGGGCACCGAGCATCGCCATCGCCTTGTCCACCAGATCGGCGGTCAGGTGGTAGCCGTCTTCGGGGGACTTCGGCTGGGCGACCGGGTGATTGTCCTCGACGAGCTCGGGATGATACTGATCGGTGCTGCCATTCATGAAACCGTAGAAGCGATGGAAGCCACGGCCGAGCGGCCACTGGTCGAACGGTCCGACGGCGGTGATCTCGTCGGTCTGCGCGACATGCCACTTGCCGACGGCGAAGTTGGCGTAGCCGGCACTGCCGAGCATTTCCGCGACCGTCGCTGCCCGATGCGAGATCGAGCCGCGGCCATTGCGGTAGCCGAAATCGAAATTGGCCAGGCAGCGCATGCCGACGGCGTGATGGTTGCGCCCGGTCAGCAGGCTGGCCCGCGTCGGCGAGCACATGGTGGTGGTGTGGAAGTTGCTGTAGCGCAACCCCGCCTGGGCAAGCCGGTCGAAATTGGGCGTGCGGATCTCCGAACCGAAGCAGCCCAGGTCGGCGAAACCGACATCGTCGAGAATGACATAGATGACGTTGGGGCTGCCCGGCGCCGGCCTGGGCCTGGTTTCAAACCAGCTGTCTGACTCGTGATAGGTGCGGCCGATACGGCCTGAAACAGGGTCGTTGGACATTGGGGCGCCTCGGATTTCGGATAAACCGGAGATGCCGCATCTCGCTCACCGACCATGCCGCATCGATCGGAACCCGGCCGGCCCTGGGGCAGGCCGGGTCTGTGGAGACTACATTGCCGCGCCGGGATCCCAGCGGATGATCCACTTCTCGAGCATCGAGACGATCGCAAAGCCGGTGATTGCGATGACCGACGCCGTCAGGATCGTCGCGAACAGCCGCGGCGCGTTGAAGTCGAACATGCTCTGCAGCAGGAGATAGCCGATGCCCTGGTTGGAGCCGATCCATTCGCCGACGATCGCGCCGAGCACGCACATCGTCACCGAAATCTTGAGCGCCGAGAAGATGTAGGGCAGCGCGCTGTAGATGCGGATCCGCAGGAAGACCTCGGTCTTGGAAGCGGACAGGACATGCATCAGTTCGAGCAGCTGCGGATTGACCGAGCGGAAACCGCGGACCGAATTGACCAGCGTCGGGAAGAAGCAGATCAGCGCCGCGATCACGATCTTGGGCTCGATGCCGTTGCCGAGGATGATCTTGAGCACCGGTGCAATCGCCACGATCGGGATCGTCTTGATCAGGATCGCGACGGGATAGAACATCTCCTCGACGACCTTGTTGTAGACGAAGGACACCGCCACCAGCAGCGCTATGGTGTTGCCCAGCAGAAAGCCCAGGAAGGCTTCGGTGATTGTCGGAACGGCTGCGTCCAGAAGCAGCGGCAGATCCCGGGAAAGCGCGCCGGCAACGTCGGTCGGCGCAGGCACCAGATAGGACGGCACGCCGAAGAGGGTGACGATGAGCTGCCACAGGACCAAGGTGAGCGAGAGACCAAGCACTGCCATGCCGAGCGTACGCATCACTTCGGGGCTTGGGAGGATGCTCCAGATGCGCGGCAAAGGCGCGGCGGTTTCGATGGAACGATCAACGCTCATGGCTTATCCAGCTCCCAGCATGTCGCGCAGCCTGGCGACGTGACGGCCCAGTTCCGGGGCATCCTTCAGGGCAAGGTCGCGCTCTTCAGGAAGGTCGATTTCGAGAATCCCGCCGATCCTCGAGGGCCTTCGGCTCATCACGACGACGCGCTGCGACAGGAACACGGCCTCGTGCAGCGAGTGGGTGACGAAAACGATCGTCATCCCGCTCTGTTTCCAGATCCGCAACAGCTCGACATTCAGCGTGTCGCGCACAAGCTCATCGAGCGCGCCGAAAGGCTCGTCCATGAGCAGGACCTTCGGTCGGGTGACCAGGGCACGGGCGATCGACACACGCTGGCGCATGCCACCCGACAGTTCCGACGGCAGTGAGTCCTCGAAACCTTCGAGCTCGACCAGCTTGAGCGCCTCATGCGGGTCCATGAAATTGCCAGCCTTGGGATTGGCCCCGCCGACCTCGAAAGGGAGGCGGACATTGTCGATCACCTTGGCCCATGGCATCAGCACCGATTGCTGGAAGACCATGGAGAATGTGCGCGCGGCACGTGCTGCCGAGGGCGTTCCGCCGAAAATGGCGATCTTGCCCTCGGTCGGCGCGATAATGTCGGCGATGGTGCGCAGCAAGGTGGATTTGCCGCAGCCGGAATGCCCGATCAGGGAGACGAACTCGCCTTCGCGCACCGTCAGCGAGACGTTGTCGATGGCGCGCACCGCCCGCGAACTGCCGCCAAACGTCACCGCGACGTTGTCGATCTCGATGGCGTTGCGCGCCGAGGAGACACCGATGTCGCCGGAGTGGGCGGCCCCGGAAGGAGCCATTGTCGCCATCATGTTCACCGCTTCGTCCTCTGTGCTGCTGCGAGGATGCTGCCGTCGAAGACGTCGTCCGCAGACAGCTCGGATTTGATCTCGCCGATTTTGGCGTAGGTCTGCAGCGTCGCGTCCCAACGGTCCTTGCTGATATTGGCAAAACCGTGCTCGCGCGTTTCGTCGGTGTAGACGAAGTCGGCCACGATCACCTTGAGCGAGGCGAGTTCCTTGTCCTTTTCAATCGCGCTCGACATCGAGGCAACCATGTCGATCGCTTCTTCGGGATGGTCGGCGGCATAGGCCCAGCCCTTGTCGCAGGCCTCGAGGAACTTCACCAGCATGTCGCTGTCGGAGCCGATCAGGTCGGTGCGGGCGATGTAGTAGTTGGACTGGAACTGCAGCCCGTTGTCCCAGATGCTCTGTGTGTTGTAGCCGCTGGGATGCTGCAGGATCGGCTGGTTCTGGGCGACATTGGTCGGCCAGGAGGCAACGACGTCGACCTGATCCTGCAGAAGGCCGGGAATCTGGGCCTGGATGAAGGTGATGTCCTCGAACTTCAGGCCATTATGGTCGAGCACGGCCTTGACCTGGGCGGTGGCGCCCTGACCGGCACCGATGCGCTTGCCCTTCCAGTCGGCAATCGACTTGATGTTGGCTTCGCCAAGCGAATAGAAGGTCAGCGGCGCCTTCTGAAACGCCGCGCCGAAGGTCTTGATCGGCAGCCCCTGGTTCGCGGCATACATGATCTCGGGCGCGTAGGCGGTGGCGATCTGCGCTACCCCGGAGAGCGTTTCCTGCACCGTATTGGAATTCGGTCCGCCGGGAAGGATCTCGACCTCAAGGCCCTTTTCAGCGAAAAACCCCTTCTTCAAGGCGACGATTTCGCCAGCGGCGGCTCCGTTGTAGAGCCAGGCGAGTTGCAGTTTGACCTGCTTCTGCTGCGCATAAGCGGGAACCACGCCTCCAAGCCCCAGCGAGGCGAGCGACATGATGCTGGCTGCTGCCAGAAATGAACGTCGGCTGACCATCTATATCCTCCAATCAGACAAGCCCAACGACCTAATTGCGATGAGGATAGACCGCATGCAGCGGGTCCACACCATAACATGCTTCTGCGAACTCATTCCATGTGGTTATGGACCCCCATGCAGAACGGGCATGGTCGGCAGCTCACCTGCGAGGTCGCCGGCGCAGCGAAAACCGAGATGGCTCGAGGTGGCGCCATGATGGTTGCCGGTCCGGGCCGCAACCCGGTAGCGGTTGCAGTAACTTGCATGGCACAGGTAAGAGCCGCCACGCATGGCCATCAATCCGCTCGGCTCGTCTGACCAGGGCGACGCGGTCCATTCCCAGACATTGCCGAGCATGTTGTAGAGGCCGAAGCCATTGGGCGGAAAGCTGCGCGCCGGCGCGGTTGCGAGATAGCCGTCTTCGGCGGTGTTGCTGAGCGGAAAGCGCCCTTGCCAGATGTTGCACATATGACGGCCGTCGGGGTGCAGCTCGTCGCCCCAGGCATAGAGCGCCCGCTGCAGCCCGCCACGTGCTGCTGCTTCCCATTCGGCTTCGGTCGGCAATCGCTTGCCGGCGAAGCTCGCGAAAGCGACGGCATCGTTCCATGAGACATGGACAACCGGATGGTCGTGCCGGTCACGCCAGGTGGAACCTCTGCCATCAGGCTTGCGCCAGCAGGCGTCGCGAACCGGAGCCCACCAGTCCGGCGCGCGCGCATCGGCGTCCATTGCGATCACTGCCTCAGGATGGAGCTGGGCCAAAAAGACGAAAGACCAGCCCAGGCGTTCGGCCTCCGTCACGTAGCCGGTGGCACCGACAAATGACGCGAAGGCCTGATTGGTCACCGCGGTCTTGTCGAGCAGGAACGCCGGAAGTTCGACCGGGCGCACCGGACCTTCGCCGTCCTCAGGATTGGCGATCGAACGATCCTCCCCCAGAAGCCAGCGCCCAGCCGGTATCAGCGCCATTTCAGGCTGGCTGCCGGCATCGAGCAATGCGGGCGCCGCCACCGGCCTGGTGACATGGTCGTTCTGTGATCGGCCCGGAGAACAACACGTCATGGCGCGTTCCTGTCGAAAAATGGATCGACCGAGTTTGACTCTTTCATGATCCTGCGTAAAGGTAGGACGTCCTACCTCTTGGAGGAGAGAGCGATGTCGGGAACTGCCGCCGAACGCGTCATGCAGTATATTCGCCAGCAGAAGCTGGTCGCCGGCGACCGTTTGCCGGCGGAAATCGACATTTCCCGGATGCTCGGCCTCAGCCGCAATTCGCTGCGCGAGGCCTATGCCGACCTGATGGCCAAGGGGCTGCTCAAGAACAAGCATGGCGTCGGCACCTTCATCGCCAACCCGCCGATCCTCAACGCCTTGACCGGCTCCGCAGGCTTCTGGAACCTGATCGAAAATGCCGGAATGAAGGCATCGTTCCGCGAGATCCAGCGCGACCAGGTCATCGCGCCAAAAGAGATCGCCGTCATCCTGGGCCTGGCAGCCGAGAAGCCAACCCATCGTTTGCGCTGGCTGTTCCTCGCCAACAATCAGCCCTGCATTCTCGTCGACCACTTTCTCGCGCGCAGCGTACCGCCGGGCGCCTTCAACCAGAGCACGGAACACGACGCGCTCGCCGCTATCGCTCCGTTCACCGTCATCGATGGCGCATCACTCTCGACCCGCACGTCGGCGATCAACGCCACGGCCGACGTCGCCGAGCTGCTCGAAGTCAGCGAGGGCGACGCGCTTCTCTGGAGTACGGCGCTCGTGCACTCGGGCAATGGCAGCGTGCCGCTGGCCTCGCGCTCCTGGATGGTGCCGCAACTTCTCGCCAGCCATCAGATGATGGCCCTCGCACCCGTTCATTTTCAGGGCAGCTCAGCCCTTTCGCCGGAGGACGAACCGAAATGACCCGCTTCACCAAAATTGTCCTGAGTCTCGCATCGGGCCTCATGCTCTTCTCGGCGCAACTGGCCGGGGCACAGACCCTCGAGCCGGTACGCTTCGGCGTCGACGCCTATACGACCGGCTCCCAGATCTGGGTCGCCAAGGAAAAGGGCTTCTTCGAAAAGGAAGGCATCGACGCCCAGATCACCACCTTCGCCACCGGTGTCGAGGCCATCGATGCGCTGCTGATCGGCCGTGCCGACATGGCGGTCGGGCTCGACTTCCCGATCGTCTCGCGCATCCAGGGCGGCAAGCTGACGGTGCTTGCCGGCATCTTCCATTCCAAGCCCGGCTTCCACAAGCTGGTGGTCAGCAACGACATCAAGGACGCCAAGGACCTTGTCGGCAAGAAGATCGGCATTGCCACCGGCACCGCCCAGCACCTGATCACCATGAAATATCTCGAGGAAAACGGTATAGCCGAGGACAAGGTCGAGATCGTCGGCTTCACCAGCCTGCTCGAGATCGTCGCTTCGCTCCGCTCCGGCCGCATCGACGCGGCCTTCGTCTGGGCCGACGGCACGCAGAAATCGACCGACGGCGGCAACCACTACGTGCTGACCGACGATGCGGCAGCCAAGCGCAACAGCAGCGCCTACATTGCCGCGCAGACCGAGTTCACCGAAAAGCATCCGGAACTGACAGTTTCAACGCTGCGCGCGCTGAACGCGGCCAGCCAGTTCATCGCAACCAACAAGGACGAAGCGGCAGCCCTCATCGCCAAGAACACCCGTGCGCCGCGCGACACGGTGCGCGACCTGCTCAACTACAATGAATTCGCCCTGGCGCTGACCGACTATGAGCGCGCCGGCTTCAAGGAAGTCGCTGACTTCCTGGCCAAGACGAAAGCACAGCCGGTCAGCTTCGAAACGGGCGTCAATCCGAAATTTCTTGGGCAAGCTGCCCCCGACCTGGTCAAGCTGGGCAACTGAGCGGACCTGCGATGACAAACAATCAAACACGCGAGGCGGCATCTCCGGGCGCCATGCCTGCGGTCGTCTTCGACAAGGTCGGCATGGCCTATCCCGGCCAGAAGGCGGGCAGCGAGCTTATCCTGGCCGACCTGTCCGTGACCGTCGCGCAAGGCGAATTCTTCGTCCTCGTCGGCCCCAGCGGCTCGGGCAAGTCGACATTGCTCAAGATCGTCGCCGGGACCGAGAAGCAGACCGAAGGCCGCGTGCTCGCCAATGGCGAGACGATCGCCGGCCCCGACCGGCGGCGCGGCATGGTGTTCCAATCGATCGAGGAGCCGCTGTTCCAGTGGCTCACCGTGGCCGAGAATATCGGCTTCGGCCCCAGCGTCGCGGGCAAGGCTCGCGCCGAATCCCGCGAAATGGCACAGCGCTATATCGACCTCGTCGGCCTTCGCGGCCACGAGCAGAAATTTCCGCATGAGCTTTCCGGCGGCATGAAGCAGCGCGTGCAGATCGCGCGTACGCTGGCCGCCGAACCTGAACTGATCCTGTTCGACGAACCGTTTGCGGCCCTCGACGCACTGACGCGCCGCGTCCTGCAGAAGGAGCTGACGCGGATCTGGCGCGAGACCGCCTGCACCATGGTCTATGTCACCCACGACATTCGCGAGGCCGTGCTGCTTGGCCAGCGCGTTGCAGTGATGAGCCGGGGGCCCCGCGCCAACATCACGCGCATCTACGACATCGACCTGCCCTATCCGCGCGACGACCTCGACAGCCGTTTCGCCGATGCCGTGAAGGCGATCGAGGGCGACATCGAAAGGGAGGCGGCTTCGCAATGGGAGCAAAACTGATGCCATCCTACGCCTGGTCGGCGCTCAGCGTCGCTGTCGTCGTGATCTTCTGGCAAATGGCCTCGACCTGGCTGGTCGATCCCATGTTCCTGCCCGCACCGCTCGCCGTGCTCAACGGCGCCGGACAGATGCTGGCGGAGGGTACCCTCACTCAGTCCATTCTGGTGTCGATGATGCGTATTCTCTCGGGCTGGTTTCTCGGCAGCGCCATTGCCATTCCGATCGGGCTCGCCGTCGGCGTCTCGCCGGTGGCGCGTCACCTGGTCGACCCGTTCATCCACTTCTTCCGCTTCGTTCCGGCCATCGCGCTGGTGACCTTGTTCATCATCTGGTTCGGCGTAGGCGAGATGTCGAAGATCATCCTGATCGCCTATGCGACGGCCTTCATCGTGATGGTCAACACGGCCAGCGGCGTGTCCTCGATCTCGCAGGACAAGCTGAATGCCGCCCGCTGCCTCGGCGCCAACGAGCGGCAGGTGTTCTTCAAGGTGATGATCCCGGCCTCCCTGCCCTCGATCTATGTCGGCATGCGGCTGGCGCTCGCCTCGTCCTTCCTCGTCATCGCGGCCGCCGAAATGCTCGCCGCCGATGCCGGGCTCGGCTACATCATCTGGACCTCGCGCCTCTACTTCCAGGTCGACTGGATGTTCGCGGCAATCATCGCGCTCGGCCTTCTCGGCTTTGCCACCGATCGGCTGTGGCGGCTGCTCGGGCGGACGCTGCTCAAGCGCTATTTGCGCGGCGTCACCGGCTACTGATCCATCGGCCGGGCCGTCCCCTCCTGAAGCGGCCCGGCGACCATCTCACATGATCGGGGTAGAGCATGACTTCCGAATTTCGCGGACATATCGGCCGCACGCACCATGAATCCGAGCGCGACTATGCCGACATTCCGGTCGGCCCGGCCGGCAAGCCGAATGTCATCTATGTCGTGCTCGACGACGTCGGCTACTCCGACCTCGGTTGTTTCGGCTCGTCCATCGACACGCCGAACTTCGATTCACTCGCCGATAACGGACTGCGCTACAGCAATTTCCACACCACCACGCTGTGCTCGCCGACACGTGCCTGCCTGCTGACCGGGCGCAACCACCACTCGGTCGGCATGCGCTATCTGGCCAATGCCGACATGGGCTGGCCCTCGGGCCGCGGCGCGATCAGCCACCGCGCCGGCACGCTCGCCGAAATGCTCAAGCTGCAGGGTTATGCGACCTATGCGGTCGGCAAATGGCACCTTGCGCCGACCGAAAACGCCAATGCGGCCGGCCCCTTCGATCAGTGGCCGCTCGGCCGCGGCTTCGAGCGCTTCTATGGCTTCATGAATGGCAGCACCGACCAGTTCCACCCGGAACTCTGCCAGGACAACCAGCAGGTTCCGCCGCCGGCGACACCCGAACAGGGCTACCATTTGTCCGACGACCTTTCGGACCGCGCGGTGCGCTACATCGCCGACAAGATGGCGATCTGGCCAGACAAGCCGTTCTTCCTCTATCTCTGCTACGGCGCCGGGCATTTCCCGCACCAGGCGCCGGAGTCCGCACTGGCCCGATATCGCGGCCGCTTCGGCCATGGCTGGGACGAAGAACGCGTGCAGAGGCTGGCCAAGCAGAAGGCGATGGGCCTCGTTCCGGAAAGCACCGAACTGCCGCCGCCAAATCCCGGAGTGCGTGCCTGGGCCGAACTCTCGCCGGAAGAACGCGAGGTGTCTGAGCATATGCAGGAGGCCTATGCCGCGCTTTTGGGCCATACCGACGCCGCCTTCGGCAAGCTGCTGGACTTCCTCGACCGCACCGGCATTCGCGACAACACGATCATCGTGCTGATATCCGACAATGGCGCGTCCACCGATTGCGATCCTGACGGCACGACCAATGTGCTGCGCTGGTTCAACCGCCTGCCTGAGGACTATGCCGTGTCGCGCGAGCGCATGGCGGAAATCGGCACGGCACGCAGCTCGGGCAACTATCCCTGGGGCTGGGCGCAGGCGTCGAACACGCCGCTCAAGCTCTACAAGAGCTTCACCCATGGCGGCGGCGTGCGCGACCCGATGATCTTTTCGTGGCCTTCAGGCATATCAGACAAGGGCGAGGTGCGCAGCCAATTCACCCATGTCACCGACATTACGCCGACAATCATGCAGCTCTGCGGCGTCACCCCGCCCGAAAGCATCAACGGCGTGGCACAGATGCCGATCCATGGCGAGAGCTTCGCCTATTCCTTCGACGCGCCGGATGCGGCAACCGCCAAGCAGTCGCAATATTTCGAGATGTACGGACATCGCAGCATCTGGCATCGCGGCTGGAAAGCCGTGACGCAGCACAAGGCCGGCAGCGATTTCGACAGCGAGCGCTGGGAGCTCTACCACCTCGACGAGGATTTCTCCGAGCTGCGCGACCTCTCCCAGGAAAGGCCGGAAAAGCTCGCCGAGATGAAGGAACGCTGGTGGGCGGAAGCCGGCCGCTACGGCGTCATGCCTCTCGACGACAGCGACGTGCTGTTCAAGCCGCCCTACAGGCCCGGCGCACCACGCTGGCGCAACGAGTGCAGCTACTTCCCGCCGATCTCCTCGATACCTGCGGAAGCCGCGCCGATGACGCAGGACGTCTCGCACCGCATAACCGTCGAGATCGAGCGCAGCGATGCGAGCCAGGGCGGCGCGCTCGTCTGCTTCGGCAGCTGCCATGGTGGCTACGCGCTCGACGTCATCGAGAACCGGCTGGTCTACACCTACAACTATGCCGGCTTCGAAGTCAGCCGCCTCATCTCGGACCGGGACCTGCCGCTCGGCAAGACGACTGTCGCCTTCGAATTCGATAAGACCGGCACGCTCAAGGGACGCGGCCGCCTGACGGTCGACGGCCAGCCGGCCGGCGAACATGTGTTCGAACGCACCCTGCTCAGGCTGTCGCTGTCGCCGCTGATGTTCGGGCGCAGCAACGCCGAACCGGTCGATCCGGACAGGCAGACGAACCCGGATTTTTCGGGCCGTATCCTGCGCATCGACTACGCCATCGCAGATGATCGCGAGGTCGGCCCGCCCAGCCTCGACGTGGACTGACCAGCATGTCGCGCAGACCGGTCGAAGGACTATCGCTCCGTTGACCAGCGACATCCGTTTCGACTGTCGCCGCTCGTTCCGGCGGTTGATCAAACGCCGGCTTCGATCAGATGCATATGTGCGTCCTGAAAGCCCGGTAGCAGCGCGGCATCACCGGGCTGCTGGGTCCTTCTTTCGCGTATGGTTCAAAGCGTCGGGCCGACAGCTCCAGTTGCTGCCGACTTATCGCTGGAAGGTGCTGCGGCAGCCTCCGATCGCATCAATTCGCCGGCCAGCCAGTCATGCAGCTTGCGGATCGCCCTGTCCTTGCGGCGGGCCGGTGCGGCGATGAAATAATAGGCGCCGAGCCGGATGTCGGTGTCGAACAGCTCGACGAGGCGGCCCCTGGCCATTTCGTTGCCTGTCGTCAGCCGTGTCGCCAGTGCGACGCCCTGCCCGGCCAGAGCGGCTTCGAAGCCAAGGCTGGCGTCCCAAAGGCGCGGACCCTGCAGCGCGTCATGCGCCACGCCGGCCTTGCGAAACCAGTCGGCCCATTGCTGGCGGTTTTCCTCGTGGATCAGCGGTGCCCGCACAAGTGCAGCAATGCTTTCCAGGGGACCTGCCGCATCCAGCCATTGCCGGCTGGCCACCGGAAACATCCTGGGATGAACGAGCAAGGTCGCTCCGACAGGAAGGTCGTCGGGGTCGCCGAAGCCGACCATCACATCGGCCTCGCCGACCGAGAAATCCGGCAGCCGGTCGATGGCGCGAAACACCAGTTCCGTGTCGCCGAGCAGATGCTGCATCTCAGGCAGCCTCGGCCCCAGCCAGCGCGTCGCCAGGCCAGGCATGCACCACAGCCTGAGCGTCCGCCGATGCGAGGGCGGACGAAGTTCGGCCGTCGTTGCAGCGATCAGTTCGAAGGCCGTCGAGATGGCGGCATGGAAAATCTCGCCTTCGCGGGTGAGCCTGAGGCCCCGGGGACTGGACGCGACGAGTTTCACCGCCATCCAGAATTCGAGGTTCTTGACATGGCGGCTGACCACCGAATGGCTGACGCCGAGATCGTTGGCCGCCTTGCGCATCGAGCCCATGCGCCCCGCCGCCTCGAAGGCGCGGATCATCTGCAGCGGCGGCATCGCCTGATGCGGCTGGTCTTTCTCGACGGACCGGCGTCTTCGAATGTCGGTGTTCAAGCAGAGGCCCCTGGACAGTCTGTGGTGCACTGGAGGCACCACCGCATCTAAATCAATCGCGCACTGCTTGCCAAGGATTGCCGCTAGGTTGCCGCCAGAATCTTACGGAGCACCTCCCCCATGACCACCAACACCACCTTGCTGGCCCGCCGGTCGGCGGCAGTCGCACGCGGCGTCGCAACGGCCTTCCCCGTCTTTGCCGGCAAGGCGGAAGGCGCCGAGATCTGGGACGTCGAGGGGCGCCGCTACATCGATTTTGCCGCCGGAATCGCGGTTCTCAATACCGGCCACCGTCACCCCAAGGTGATCGCCGCCGCGAAGCAGCAGCTCGACGCCTACACCCATACCGCCTTCCAGGTGCTGCCCTACGAACCCTATGTCGCGCTGTGCGAGCGCCTGAACGCGCTGGCGCCCTTCTCCGGCGAGGCAAAGTCGATCCTGTTTTCGACCGGCGCGGAAGCTGTCGAAAACGCCATCAAGATCGCCAAGGCAGCGACCGGCCGGCCCGGCATCATCGCCTTTGCCGGCGGTTTCCACGGCCGCACGGCGATGACCATGGCGCTGACCGGCAAGGTCGCGCCCTATAAGCATAAATTCGGCCTGTCGCCCGCCGGCGTCTTTCACGTGCCGTTCCCGGCGACGCCACTGGATGTCGACGTCTCGGATGCGCTGCACGCGCTGCAGCTTCTGTTCCGCGCCGACATCGCGCCGTCTGACGTCGCTGCGATCATCATCGAGCCGGTCCAGGGTGAAGGCGGCTTCTGGCCCGCCCCTGTCGAGCTTCTCAAGGCGCTCAGGGAAATCTGCAACAGCCACGGCATCGTGCTGATCGCCGACGAGGTGCAGACGGGGTTCGCGCGCACCGGCAGCATGTTCGGCATCGAACATTCCGGCGTCGAGCCCGACATCATCACCGTCGCCAAGGCGCTCGGCGGCGGCTTCCCGCTGGCTGGCGTCGTCGGGCGCGCGGCGATCATGGACGCTGCCGAACCGGGCGGGCTGGGCGGCACCTATGCCGGCAATCCGGTCGCCTGTGCGGCCGCCCTCGCCGTGCTCGACATCATCAAGGACGAAGGCCTTGTCGCCCGTGCCAATGAGATCGGGGCGACGATGCGCACTGCCCTGGACCGGATTGCGCAGCGCAACGACGCAGTGCCGATGTCGTCGATCCGCGGCCCAGGCGCCATGGTCGCCTTCGACATCGTCGCCGAGCGTGGCACCAACACCCCTGACGCCGAGACGACAAGGAAGGTGGTGCAGGCGGCACTCGGCCATGGGCTGGTGCTTCTGTCCTGCGGCGTATTCGGCAACACCGTCCGCCTGCTCTGCCCGCTGACGATTTCCGATGCGCTGCTTGGGGAAGGACTGGACCTCCTCGAGCGCGCGCTCGTCTCCGCCAACGCCTAGGAGCCGTCATGCGCACGCTCGAAGACAATGGCCTCATGAAGACGCAGGCCTTCATCGACGGCTGCTTTGTCGGGTCTGCCGACACGCCTGTCACCGATCCGGCCTCTGGCGCAGTCATCGCCCATGTCCCCAACCTTGGCGAGGACGCAGCCACCCAAGCCGTCGAGGCGGCTTCCAGGGCGTTCCGGCCCTGGGCGGCGAAGACGGCGAAGGAGCGCTCGGCAACGCTGCGGCGCTGGTTCGAGCTGATCGTTGCGGCACGCAGCGACCTTGCCACCATCCTGACCAGCGAACAGGGCAAGCCCTTCGCCGAAGCACTCGGCGAGATCGACTATGCCGCCTCCTATGTCGAGTTCTATGCCGAGGAGGCCAAGCGTATTGCCGGCGAGATCCTGCCGTCACACCGCCCCGACGCCCGTATCCTGGTGCAGCGGCAGCCGCTCGGCGTGGTGGCGGCGATCACGCCATGGAACTTCCCGGCGGCGATGATCACCCGCAAGGTCGCGCCCGCCCTCGCCGCAGGCTGCACCGTCGTGGTCAAGCCGGCGCCCGAGACGCCGCTGACCGCTCTCGCTCTGGCCGAACTGGCACGGCGCGCCGGCTTCCCGGCCGGCAGCTTCAATGTCGTCACCGGCGATGCGATCGCCATAGGCGGCGTGCTGACATCGCATCCGGCGGTGCGGCTCGTCGGCTTCACCGGCTCGACGCCGACAGGCAAGCTGCTGATGCGGCAGGCGGCCGGCACGGTCAAACGTGTCGCCCTCGAGCTTGGCGGCAATGCCCCTTTCATCGTCTTCGACGACGCCGATGTCGACGCAGCGGTCGAAGGGGCGATGGCTTCCAAATTCAGGAACTCCGGCCAGACCTGCGTCTGCACCAACCGCATCTACGTCCAGTCGGCCGTCCATGACGTCTTCGTCGCCAGGCTGACGGAGCGGGTGAAGCAGTTGCGGGTCGGCTGCGGCTTCGACGACGGCGTCGTCCAGGGGCCGCTGATCTCGGAACGCGCCATAGCCAAGGTCGAAGCGCATATCGCGGACGCGCTCGGCAAGGGCGCCGAGATTGCCGCCGGCGGCAAGCGCCACGCGCTTGGCGGCACCTTCTTCGAACCGACAGTCATCACCGGCGCTGCGGCCGACATGCTGTTGGCGCAGGACGAAACCTTTGGGCCGCTGGCACCCATATTCCGCTTCGAGACAGAGGCCGAGGTGCTGCAGGCGGCGAATGCGACCGAGACCGGGCTCGCCGCTTATTTCTTCACGCGCGATTCGGCGCGGGTGTTCCGGATGATGGAGCGGCTCGAATTCGGCATGGTCGGCGTCAACACCGGGCTGATCTCGACCGAACTGGCGCCCTTCGGCGGCGTCAAGGAAAGCGGCAATTCGCGCGAGGGCTCCCATCACGGCATCCTCGAATTCACCGAGCTCAAATATGCCTGCATCGGCGGCATCGATGCGGCGGGCCGAGATGGATAGCGCCGCGACCATGCCCAAGCTGATGGCGACGGCGACCACCTGCGGCCGTCGCCGATGAGACGGCCCAGATCGGCGGCACCCGCCCGCTGATGCTGGTCAACCGGATCCATGAGGAAGTCGCGCGCTTCAGCCCGGCAATGCTCGGCTGACACTCCGAACGCGTCCTTGGGGTCGCCGAACGGCGTGGGCCGATCGCGCTCGGCGTCAGCGCCGAGCGCGAGTCCATCGCCGCGTCCATGTCCCAGCCGATCGACGCCGGATCCTCGGCCCGGCTGCTCCTGTTTCAGCGCGAGCGCAGGAACTCGGGAAGGCGAACCAGGACGATCTCGGCGACCATGACGGTCACCGCGCCGACCACGATGGAATGTGCGAGCATCTCGCCAAGGATCTGCGGCAGCCCGCCCGACAGGGCCCCGGCCAGCGCAGGAATGCCCAGCCCGGCCATCAGGCCGAGCGGGGCCACCATGTTCTTGACAGGTGAACCCCGGTCCTGGCTCGCCATCTGGATGCCGGTCATGACCACGGTTGCCGCCGCCGGCAGGAACAGCCCGCCGACAACCGCCGCCGGTGTCGCCACCAGCACCGCTGCGACCTTGGGCAGGAATGCCAGGGCGATGAAGATGAGGCCGGCGACGCGGACGACATGTCGGCTGGCGACGCCGGTCAGCCTGATGACGCCGAGATTCTGCGCGTATGCCGTGGTGCCGAAACCGCCGATCAGTGCTGCCAGCATCGAACCACCGGCTTCACCGGCAATGCCGGCATTGACGCGGCGGTCGTCGAGTTCGACGCCTGTAAGCCGCGCCGTCGCCTCATACATGCCCATGGCCTCGACGACGGCAACGACGAAGACGATGCACATGGTGATGGTGATCGCCGGGTCGAAGGTCAGCGCGCCATAGGGCAGCAGTTTCGGGAAGGCCAGCCAGGGCGCCTGGCCGACGCTGGAGAAGTCGAGCAGTCCAAGGCCCAGCGCCAGAACATCGCCGACGATGAGCGCTGTCAGGAAGCCGAACATGCGCAAGGTACCGCCGAAGGCGGCGCTGAGCAGCACGACCGCCGTCGTCACACAGGCCAGGAACAGGCTCGATCCCGTGGCAAAGCTTGGCGAGCCGATGCCGCCGAAGAACTCCATGAAGGTGAACCCCGCCAGTGCGACCCCCACAAGCGTGATGATCGTTCCGGAGACGGCCGGCGACAGCAGGCGCCGGAGCTTGGCAAACTGGCCGCAGACGGAGGCAAGGAAGACGAGTGCCGCGCCGATGATCAGGCCGAGGCTTGCCGCGGAGATCGTCCCTGCCTTGTAATATCCGATGGCCAGTGGCGAAAAGGCCGAGGACGGCCCCTGCACCACCGGCAAGCGGACCAGCCTGGTGCTCTGCACGACGGTGACCACGCCTGCAGCGAGGAATGTGGCGGTCACCAGATTTGTCGCCAGCGTGGCGGAGAACCCCGCCACCGAAGCGATGAAGATGGGATCGAGCCAGGCGTTGGACACGAGCGCCTGCTGAAGTCCCAATGCGAAGCGACGCTTGGCGGGGATGACCTCCTCGACATCCCCGACCATGCCATCGACCGCTTCAAGCTCGCCCATATGGGCATGAACATGATCAGTCATTGATATACGACCTCCTCCCAGAAGTATGAGCCGCCTCCGCGGCAATAGATGAAATTGGGCCGATGGCCCGGTCAGGCCTCGAGGCACTGCATGCGGCGTGAATGGCGGGCATGCTCGCGCAACACGTCGCCGAGTTCGGTCATCACCGGACGGCAGTCCTCGACGAGCACCTTGCCTGAGACCACAGTGGTGCCGGCGACCGCGGGGCCACAGCGCAGCCAGGCCTCGACCGGATCACTATGGGCGCCGGCAAGCGCCACATCCGACATGCTCCAGACGACAAGGTCGGCGCAGGCACCCGGCCTCAGATGGCCGATCTCATCCTCCCAGCCGAGACAGGCGGCACCGCCCCGCGTGGCGATGTCGAGCGCATCGCGCGCCGACATCGAATGCGGGCCGTTGCGATAGCGTCCGAGCAACAGCGCCGTGCGCGCCTCCAGCCACATCGACGCATGGTCGGTCGAAGCCGAGCCATCGCAGCCAAGGCCGACGCGCATGCCGCGGGCGCGAAGCCCCATGGCGTCGGCCGAGCCGCCGCCGATCAGCATGTTCGAACAGGGGCACTGGGTGGCGCAGACGCCGGCATGTGCGAGGCGTCCGATCTCGGCATCGGTCGGATAGATGAAATGCGCGACCCAGGAGCGCTTGCTGGCCCAGCCGACACGCTCGAAATATTCGGTCGGCGTACAGCCATAGACCTCGGCGCAATATCTGTCCTCCTCGGGGTCCTCGGCGAGGTGGGTGTGCAGCCTGAGATCATATTTGTCGGCCAGCCGCGCCGATTCCGACATGATCCGCTCGGTCACGGAGAACAACGAGCAAGGCGCGAGCGCCACGCGCGTCATCGCGCCCGGCCCGGCATCGTGGTAGCTCTCCACCAGCCGGACGCTGTCTTCGAGGATGTCGTCCTCGCGCTGCACCACCGAGGCAGGCGGCAGGCCGCCATCCTCGACCGAGCGCGTCATCGACCCGCGTGTCGCATAGAAACGGAAGCCGATGTCGGTGCTGGCGCGGATCTGGGCATCGATCAGCCTGGGCCTGGGATGGACATACATGTGGTCCATCGAGGTGGTGCAGCCGCCCATCAAAAGCTCGGTCATTGCGACATAGGTGGAGGCATAGACCGATTCCTCGGTCAGCCCGGCCCACATCGGGTAGAGCCCGGTCAGCCATTCGAACAGCGAACCGTTGGTCACCGGCGCGTAGGACCGCGTCAGGTTCTGGTACATGTGGTGGTGGGCGTTTATCAGGCCCGGCGTGACCAGCCGGCCACGCGCCGAGATGGTCTTTGCGGCGACCGGCTCGTCGCCGGCCTTGCCCACGGAATGGACTCTCTTGTCTTTGACGGCGATCCAGCCGTCGGCGATTTCCCAGCCGCGATCGACATACACATATGCATCACGGACGAGCAGGTCTACGGACATGCAGCTTCTCCAGGTCGGTTCTCATTCACTCCGACGAAGCTGACATTCAGCTTCGACGCGCTATGAGCCCTGTCCCTGGAATTGCGAGTTCCGGATCGTCATCGACTGGTAGGTTGAGCGGGCTGCTCTGATCATGCACTGCGGGAGATCGGCCCTGTTGCGGCATCTCTCCCCGCCTGAGCGAAAGCTCGCGCATTCGCATCATCAGGCATGCCGATGCAAACGCAGATTTGCCTTCCTGTCAAATTATTTTCACATCAGGAACCGACACGCAAATCCCTAGCCGCCCGAACGCGTCTTGAGGATCGCCGAAAAGCGCGGGTCGAATGCGCGGCCGATCGGCTCGGCGGCAGCGCCAAGGGCGATCGACCAGGGGTCGGCGATGCCGAGTTGCAGCCGCGGCAAGCTCCGCTGCGGGCGGTCGGCGATCGACGACGGCAGCGGCAGCATCGCTTCAAGGATCAGCCGCGCCAGGGCCTCGGGCGCGCCGCTGGTCAGGATCACCGTCTGCGGGTCAAAAAGCGTTTCTATGAGCTGGACGCTCCAGCGCAGGTCCATCGCCGCGTCCCTGACCCAGGCGAGCAACGCCGGATCTTCGGCAAGGGCCAACGCCTCGACATGTTCGTATAGGCCCGGTTCGGACGGGTCGAGCTCCAGATGCTGGTAGAGCGAGGCAAGCGAGGCGCGGTGCTCGAGCACCGCGCCGTCGCTGCTGCGCGGCGAGAGCAGCGCCATGCCGATTTCGCCGGCGTTACCGTTGCCGCCCCGGTAGCTTTCGCCATTGAGGATGAGGCCGGCGCCGATGCCGTAGCCGACATAGAGGCAGACGGCGTGATCGAGCCCATGCGCGGCACCCACCATGCGCTCGGCGATGGCGCAGGCGGCAGCGTCGTTCTGCAGGCTGACGTCGAGGCCGGTGCCGGCGGCAAGCGTCTCCAGCAGCGGATATTTCTGCCAGGCCGGCATCATCCACTTGTTGTCGCCGAACTCTTCCAGCCCGAACGGGCCGGGCATGGCCACGCCCAGGCCGACGATGCGCCTTTCGGATTGCGCCGAGATCGCGGCGAGATCGCGCCTGATGCCCTCGATGACGCCGAGAATGATCCTGACGCCGCCATGCGGATCGTCAGGCGGCAGATTGGCCTCGGCACGTACCAGTACGGTGCCGACGAGGTCGACGGCGACGGCGCGGGTCAGATGGCGGTCGATCTGCAGGCCGATGGCAAAGGCCCCTTCTGGGACCAGCCTGTAGGGCGTCGAGGGCTGGCCCCTGCCCTTTCTAACCGCGTCGAGCGAGACGACGAAGCCGTCGCGCTCCAGCTCCTCGACGATGTTGGAAACGGCCTGCTTGGTCAGCTGCGTCGCCCGCGCCAGATCGGCCCGCGACAGCGCCCCGTTGAGCCGCAACGCATCCATCATGACACGGCGATTATGGGCGCTCGTGCCCTCCTGGTTGGTGCCGCTGGTGGCTCTGATCGGACTGCTGTCGCGCAACTCTCTTTCCCCTCTTGACTCAAATAGATAATTGCAGAAGTAATAAGTCAAGTCAGTTGACTTATTAAGGAACCGCAAGAGTTCCGGGGAATGAACTGGCGGCTGGAGCCGCCGCGGCTTTCGACCAGGACACCCGCTTGCGACAGATCGCGAGGCCGAGGCCCAGCGTCCTTCCCAAGCGAGACGGCTGCGTGAAGCGCGCCGTCGAACGGCTTTGCATAAGTCAAAAATGGAGGATCAAATGTTGAAATCGATTAGCAGGACATTGCTCGGCGCGGCTTTCGTCAGCGGCGCCTTCATGCCCCATGCCTTCGCCGAAACCGCGATCAATGCGCTGTTCATGGCCCAGGCCGCCTATAGCGAGGCCGACGTGCGGGCGATGACCGAGGCCTTCAGCAAGGCCAATCCCGACATCAAGGTGAACCTCGAATTCGTGCCCTACGAAGGTCTGCACGACAAGACCGTGCTGGCGCAGGGTTCGGGCGGCTACGACGTGGTGCTGTTCGACGTCATCTGGCCGGCCGAGTATGCGTCCAACAACGTGCTCGTCGACGTTTCCTCGCGCATCACCGACGACATGAAGAAGGGCGTGCTTCCAGGCGCCTGGACCACCGTCGCCTATGACGGCAAGTCTTATGGCATGCCCTGGATTCTTGATACCAAGTACCTGTTCTACAACAAGGAAATCCTTGAGAAGGCCGGCATCAAGAGCCCGCCCAAGACCTGGGACGAACTGGCCGAGCAGGCCAAGATCATCAAGGACAAGGGCATCCTGGCAACGCCGATCTCGTGGAGCTGGTCGCAGGCGGAGGCCGCGATCTGCGACTACACCACTTTGGTCAGCGCCTATGGCGGCGAGTTCCTCAAGGACGGCAAGCCGGCCTTCCAGAGCGGCGGCGGTCTCGATGCGCTGAACTACATGGTGACGAGCTACAGCTCGGGCCTGACCAACCCGAACTCCAAGGAGTTCCTCGAGGAAGACGTGCGCAAGGTGTTCCAGAACGGCGAAGCCGCCTTCGCACTCAACTGGACCTACATGTACAACATGGCCAACGACCCCAAGGACAGCAAGGTCGCGGGGAAGGTCGGTGTCGTGCCGGCACCAGGCGTTGCGGGCAAGAGCGAGGTCTCGGCGGTCAACGGCTCGATGGGCCTCGGCATCACCACCGCCAGCAAGCATCCCGAGGAAGCCTGGAAGTTCATCACCTTCATGACCTCGCAGGAAACGCAGAACCAGTATGCCAAGCTGAGCCTGCCGATCTGGGCCTCGTCCTATGACGATCCGGCGGTCACCAAGGGCCAGGAAGAGCTGATCGCCGCGGCCAAGCTCGGCCTTGCCGCGATGTATCCGCGCCCGACGACGCCGAAATACCAGGAGCTGTCGACGGCGCTGCAGCATGCGATCCAGGAAGCGCTGCTCGGCCAGGCAAAGCCCGAAGACGCACTCAAAGGTGCTGCCGAAAACAGCGGCCTCTAAGGTTTCTGCCCCAAATTTCCGGGCGGCTCCGACCGCCCGGCCCTTTCGTTTCAAGTGACTTCTGGGCGGCTGCCGCCGCCCAGCCCGTTCGTTTCAAGTAGACTTCCGGGCGGCTCCGACCGCCCGGCCCCGCCGTATCAAGTAAAAAGGCGCCTCATGTCGGGCTCATGGATGACGACCCGGGCATGGCTGCTGATGCTGCCGCTGCTCACGGTCATGATATCAGTCATCGGCTGGCCCCTCGTCGACACGGTTCGCCTGTCCTTCACCGATGCCAAGCTCGTCGGCACCGAGGGCAGCTTCGTCGGCCTCGACAACTACGCCAGGATGCTGTCCGGCGCGAACTTCCAGCGCACGCTCGTCACCACGACATGGTTCGCGGTCATCTCGGTGGCGGCGGAGATGGTGCTCGGCGTGCTCGCCGCTCTGCTGCTGAACCAGCAGTTTTACGGCCGCACCGTCCTGCGCGCGCTGATGATCCTGCCCTGGGCGTTGCCGACAGTGGTCAACGCGACGCTGTGGCGGCTGATCTACAATCCCGAATATGGCGCGTTGAACGCAGCCCTGACCCAGGCAGGTCTGCTCGACGCCTACCGCTCATGGCTTGGCGAGCCCAACACCGCGCTGGCAGCGCTGATCGTCGCCGACTGCTGGAAGAACTTTCCGCTCGTCGCGCTCATTGCCCTTGCTGCCTTGCAGGCCGTGCCGCGCGACATCACCGCCGCATCGATGGTCGACGGTGCCGGGCCGATCGCGCGGTTCCGCTTCGTCATCCTGCCCTATCTCGTCGGCCCGCTTCTGGTGGCACTGGTGCTGCGCACCATCGAGGCGTTCAAGGTGTTCGACATCATCTGGGTGATGACGCGCGGCGGTCCGGCCAATTCGACCAGAACGCTGTCGATCCTGGTCTACCAGGAGGCCTTCTCGTTCCAGCGCGCCGGCTCGGGCGCGTCACTGGCTCTGATCGTCACCTTGCTGGTCACCGTGCTGGCGGTCGCCTATGCGGCCCTTGTCAGGAAAGCAGCGGGGAGTGCAAGCTGATGGAACGCAGGAGGCTGCCCTTCACCATCTTCATCCATGCCTCGGCGCTGCTTTTGGCGATCGTCATCCTGGCGCCGGTGCTGTGGCTGTTCGTAATGAGCATCTCGCCGGCGGCCGACCTGTCGGCCAAGCCGTTGCGCTGGTGGCCGCAACAGGTCGACTTCTCCCGCTACGCCTTGCTGCTTTCATCAGTCGAAAACAGCGCCGGTGCTGCCTTCGTCGCCTCCCTCTGGAACAGCCTGAGGATCGCCGGCATGGCGACGATTGCAGCGATTGCGCTTGCCATCCCGGCCGGCTGGGCGGTGTCGCGCACGCCAGCCGTCGGCTGGTCGCTGTCGGTGGTGATCGCCACCTACATGCTGCCGCCGGTCGCGCTCGCCGTGCCGCTCTATATGGGCCTGGCCTATTTCGGCATGCTCAACAACATCTTCGGCCTGGCGCTTGTCTATCTCACCATCCTCGCCCCCTTCACCACCTGGCTGATGAAATCGGGTTTCGACGCGATCCCGCGCGAGATCGAAGCAGCGGCGATGATCGACGGCGCCAGCCTGTTCCAGACGCTGCGCATCATCACCTTGCCGCTGGCGGCACCGGTTGTCGCCACTTCGGCCCTGTTTGCGCTGCTCCTGGCCTGGGACGAGTTCTTCTATGCGCTGCTGTTTACCTCCGACCTGCGCGCCAAGACGCTGACTGTCGCCATCGCCGACCTCGCCGGCGGCCGCGTCTCGGATTACGGTCTGATTGCCACTGCAGGCGTGCTGGCGGCCTTGCCGCCGGTGCTGATCGGGCTCGTCATGCAGCGTGCCCTGATTTCGGGCCTGACCAGCGGCGGCGTGAAAGGATGACGACCATGACCTCACCGAAGCCCAGACCGGACGGCCTCTTGGCCATCGACCGCGAAATGGCGCGCCAGCATGGCGACGCGCTGGCGTCCTTCGCCGAAAACGCCGGGATGGCAGCCCGGGTCGCCGCTTCCCTTGAAAAGACCGGCCAGTTGCTGCTGCTCGGCATGGGCGGCTCGCACGCCGTCGGCCGCGCGGTCGAGCCGCTCTATCGCGCGCTCGGCATCGATGCCATCGCCCTGCCCCTGTCCGAGCAGCTCGGCCAGGGGCTTTCGCTCGATGGCCGCACGGTGATCATGACGTCGCAGTCGGGCGAAAGCGCCGAGGTGCTGCGCTGGTTCACCGAGACGGGCGGCAATACCGAGACTTTCGGGCTGACGCTGGAAGGCGCCTCGTTCCTCGCCCGGACAGCGCCGTCGCTGGTCGGCGTCGGTGGCAGCGAGGTCGCTTTTGCCGCGACCCGCAGCCTGACGGTGACGCTTTCGCTTCACCTCGCCATCCTCGCCGCCCTGGGCGAGCATCCGAGCGGCGCGCTGGTCGCTCTGCAGATGCCTGAGATCGTCGATGTCGGCGCAGCACTCAAGGCTTTGGCCAACGTCGATACCGTCGTCACCTCGGGGCGACGCCTGCAGGGCGTTGCCGAGGCGCTGGCGCTCGGGCTGACCGAGCTGTCGCGGCGGCCGTGCTTTTCGCTCGAAGGCGGACAGTTGCGGCACGGGCCGATGGAAATGCTGGGACCTGACATCGGCGTGGTGCTGTTCCGTGGCAAGGACCCGACGGCGGCGCTGGTCACCGCCATGGCGATCTCGGCCGTCGAGACCGGTGCGCCCGTCGTGATCTTCGATTCCTCTGGTGAGCAGCCGGCGGCGGGCGCGACAACGCTCGCCTTCAAGCCGGCAACCGGCATGGACGCCATTTTTGCCATGCTGCCAACGGCACAGCGCCTGATGATCGCCTTTGCCGATGCCCGTGTCGAGGACGCCGGCACGCCGGTGCGTTCGACCAAGATCACACGGAGCGAATGAATGCGGCCGCTTGCTGTGATCGGCAACGTCAATGTCGACCTCATCCTGGGGCCAACCGCACCTTGGCCGAGGGCGGGCACCGAGATCATCGTCGACCACGACGAGTTGCGCGTCGGCGGCCAGGCCGGGAACTCAGCGCTCGCCTGGGAAGCGCTTGGGGTCGATTTCGAGATCGCGGCCAATGTCGGCAACGACCAGTTCGGCCTGTGGCTGCGCGACGCCTTCGGCGACCGGGCGGCCAAATGGCCGGTCAGCCAGGAGCGCACGACGCTTTCTGTCGGCATCACCCATCCCGATGGCGAGCGCACCTTCTTCACCACCCATGGACACCTGCCCCGGTTCAGCCTGGCCGATGTGCGTTCGGTGCTCGATGGCGAACGCCTTGCCGGTGGCTACGCCTTGCTGTGCGGCGCGTTCCTGACCACCGACCTGATGCGCGAATACGACGCCTTCTTCGATTGGGCGCATGGCCATGGCATCTCGGTCGTTCTCGATACCGGCTGGCCGCCCGATGGCTGGACCGAACACAACTGCGCCTTGACACGCGCCTGGCTTTCGCATTGCGACTGCGCGCTGCTGAACGAAGTCGAGGCAACGACGCTGGCAGGCCTCGCCCATCCTGCCGAGGCTGCCGCCGCCTTGTGGCCGAGCATGCCCAAGGGCGCGATCCTGGTCGTCAAATGCGGGCCGGACGGCGCCATCGCGATCGGTCCGGACGGCAAGCTGGTGTCGGTTGCAGCGCCTGTCGTCACGGTCATCGACACGATCGGGGCCGGCGACGTCTTCAATGCCGCCTTCCTGGCAGCCCTTGCCAAGGACCAGCCGCTCGCCGCCTGCCTCGCTGCGGGCGTTCAGGTCGCCTCGCGCGCCATTTCCACCTTGCCCCGCAGCTATGGCGGATTGCCCGAGATCAGGGACGACGTTGCATGAGTGCGCTCGACATCCAGAACATCCGCAAGAGCTATGGCGCGGTCGAGACGCTGAAAGGCATCGATATCGCCTTGCAGAGCGGCGAGTTCCTGGTGCTGCTCGGCTCGTCAGGTTGCGGAAAGTCGACGTTGCTCAACATCATCGCAGGCCTTGCGGAAGCCACCAGCGGCGACGTCAGGATCGCCGGCAGGTCCATCCTCGGCGTCCATCCCAAGGACCGCGACATCGCCATGGTGTTCCAGTCCTATGCGCTCTACCCCAATCTCAGCGTGCGCCGGAACATCGGCTTCGGCCTCGAGATGCGCAAGGTGCCGCTTGTCGAGCGCGAAAAGGCCGTCGAGGAGGCGTCGCGCCTGCTGCAAATCGAGCCGCTGCTCGACCGCAAGCCGAGCCAGCTGTCGGGCGGCCAGCGCCAGCGCGTCGCCATCGGCCGTGCGCTGGTGCGCAAGCCCGAGGTGTTCCTGTTCGACGAGCCCTTGTCCAATCTCGACGCCAAGCTCAGGCTTGAAATGCGCACCGAACTCAAGCGCCTGCACCAAATGCTGAAGACCACCGTCGTCTACGTCACCCATGACCAGATCGAGGCGATGACGCTGGCGACACGCATCGCGGTGATGAAGGACGGGCGCATCGAGCAGCTCGGCACGCCGGAAGAGATCTACAATCAACCCGCCACGCTCTATGTCGCCGGCTTCGTCGGCGCCCCGCCGATGAACATCCTCGATGTCGAGGTCGACGACGGTGCGCTACGAATCGTCGGATCCGACATTCGCTTGCCCCTGCCCGACCGCTTCAGGACGCTTATAGGCGACAAGGCGCGGCTTGCGCTCGGCATAAGGCCGGAAGCGCTGCGGCTGGCATCACTTGACCAGGCCGGCGGCCATGTGCTGCCGGTACGGATCGAGGTGGTCGAGCTGACGGGCCCCGAACTTGTCGCCACTGCCCGCCTCGGCCAGCAAAAGCTCATCGCCTGTCTTGCGCCACGGGCCAGGGTCGGCCAGGGTGACGTGGCGACATTTACCGTCGACGACGACGCGCTGCACCTGTTCGACCCGGCAGACGGCCTGGCGCTGCTCGCCTGAGGCATCGTCCGAACGGATCGGATTCATCAACAAAAACGCGAAACTGCTTCTAGCAACTGCCACTTGTGCGATGAGCGCAACGGGCAGAATTTAGGCCATGTTTGCGCAGGCAATCGTGCCTTGCGCCATTTGTTGGCGGAAGCCGGTCCGGGGTGGAGACGCATGACGCGTCCTGGGTCGGCTTGAGAGGGTAGCAGGAGTTCGGCAGGAAAATCGCTGCGGCCATGCGGGGAAAGCATGGTTGCGTCGGCGAAACTGCGCCAGGACCAGGCTGCCCCCTAGCCGTCTGGGAGGAAGCAAAGAGTGCTCGAGAAGTATTTCAACCTGAAGGAACAGGGTACATCGGTCCGGACCGAAGTGATCGCCGGTGTCACGACCTTCCTGACGATGGCCTACATCATCTTCGTCAATCCGGAGATCCTGTCGTCGACGGGCATGGACCGCAATGCCGTGTTCGTCGCCACCTGTCTCGCCGCGGCAATCGGCTCGCTGATCATGGGCCTGGTGGCGAAATGGCCGATCGGCATGGCGCCGGGCATGGGCCTGAACGCCTTCTTTGCCTTCACCGTCGTCGGCGCCATGGGCTTTTCCTGGCAGCAGGCGCTGGGCGCCGTCTTCATTTCGGGCGTCATCTTCCTGTTTTTGACGATCAGCGGCATCCGCAGCTGGCTCATTGCCGGCATCCCGCATTCGATGCGCAGCGCGATTGCAGCCGGTATCGGCCTGTTCCTCGGCATCATCGCACTGAAAAGCTCTGGCATCGTCGTTGCCAGCCCGGCGACCCTGGTGACGCTCGGCGACCTCAGCCAGACCGGAACGCTGCTTGCCGTCGCCGGCTTCTTCATCATCGCAGCACTCGACGCGCTCAAGGTGCGCGGCGCCATCCTGATCGGCATCCTGGTCATCACCATCGCCTCGATGGCGCTCGGCGTCAGCCAGTTCAACGGCATCGTCTCGATGCCGCCATCGATCCTGCCGACCTTCCTGCAGCTCGACGTCATGGGCGCGCTGCATGCCGGCCTGGTGCATGTCATCCTGGTGTTCGTGCTGGTCGAGGTCTTCGACGCCACCGGCACGCTGATCGGCGTTGCCAAGCGTGCCGGGCTGATCGAGCCGGGCAAACCCAACCGGCTCGGTCGCGCACTTCTGGCCGACAGCACGGCCATCGTCGCCGGCTCGCTGCTCGGCACCTCGAGCACAACAGCCTATGTCGAAAGCGCCTCGGGCGTGCAGGCCGGCGGCCGCACCGGCCTGACCGCCCTGGTCATCGGCGTGCTGTTTCTTGCTGCATTGTTCTTCTCGCCGCTGGCGGGGTCGGTGCCGGCCTATGCGACGGCACCTGCCCTGCTCTATGTCGCCTGCCTGATGATGCGCGAACTGGTCGAGGTCGAATGGGCCGATATCACCGAGGCAGCACCGGCGGCGCTGACCGCGCTGATGATGCCCTTCACCTACTCGATCGCCAACGGCCTGGCCTTCGGCTTCGTCAGCTACGCCGCACTCAAGCTGCTCACCGGCCGTCCCGGCGAGGTTCATGCAGCGACGTGGTTGGTGGCGGCACTGTTCATCATCCGCTTCGCCTTCTTCGCTCACTGACTTTCCCGAACCCCATCTGCAGCCGGGGCCGCCGATGCGGCCCCGGCTTTTTGTTGTCCACAGCCGGCCGCACAGACGCCGCCTGCAGCCGCAACATGCACCGGAAATTCCGCTTTCGTTTTGGTCAATGAAGGCTAAAAACGAATATCACAACCGGGAATTGTCCTGCATTGCCCGAGAGCAACAGTGTTTCGCCTGCCAAAAAACAGAAGATTCCGCCCATTTATAGGCTTTTAGCCGTCTAAACTGACGGATACACGCCAAGCCCCTGCCCCTGACACAACGTCAGCATGTCAGCCTGCGATCAGCGCTATATTTCGTTTGACATTCATTTTCAGTTCGAAATAATCCAAATCGAGCTTCGAATGGTGCTTAAATTGCTGCAGTGCGAAAAGGCGGCGAAGGCGTGAGCAGACCCGAAATCCACGACATCTTCGTTATCGGCGGCGGCATCAATGGCTGCGGAATCGCCCGCGACGCGGTCGGCCGCGGCTACTCCGTCTACCTCGCCGAAATGAACGACCTCGCCTCCGGCACGTCGTCCTATTCGACCAAGCTGATCCATGGCGGCCTGCGCTATCTCGAACACTACGAGTTCCGCCTGGTGCGCGAAGCGCTGATGGAGCGCGAGGTGCTGTGGAAAAACGCGCCGCACATCATCTGGCCGATGCGCTTCGTACTGCCTTACGCCAAGGGCCTGCGCCCGGCATGGCTGATCCGGCTCGGCCTGTTCCTCTACGACCACATTGGCGGCCGCAAGCTGCTGCCGCCGACGCGCACGCTCGACATGCACAGCGACGCCGCCGGCAAGCCGCTCAAGCCGATGTTTTCGCGCGCCTTCGAATATTCCGACGGCTGGGTCAACGATGCGCGGCTGGTCGTGCTCAATGCCCGCGACGCCGCCGACAAGGGCGCCGTCATCCGCACCCGCGCCAAGGTGACGAGCGCGCGCCGCGACAACGGCCATTGGAACATCCGCGTCGAGGACCTGCGCAGCGGCCAGGTCGAAGAGGTCCAGGCGCGGCTCATCGTCAATGCCGCCGGCCCCTGGATCGACCATGTGCTGACCCAGACCGTCGGACAGAACAACGTCCACAATGTGCGCCTTGTCCAGGGCAGCCACATCGTGGTGACAAAGAAGTTCGACGATCCGCGCGCCTATTTCTTCCAGAACAAGGACGGGCGCATCATCTTCGCCATTCCTTACGAGGAAGACTTCACCCTCATCGGCACCACCGACCAGGATTATGAAGGCGATCCCCACACCGCCAGGATCAGCCAGGCCGAAATCACCTATCTCTGCGACGCGGCAAGCGAATATTTTGCCGAGCCGGTGCGCCCCGACGACATCGTCTGGACCTATTCCGGCGTCCGCCCGCTCTATGACGACGGCGCCAGCAAGGCCCAGGAAGCGACGCGCGACTATGTGCTGAAGGCCGATGCCGGCGAAGGCCGCGCGCCGATCGTCAACATCTTCGGCGGCAAGATCACCACCTATCGCCGCCTTGCCGAGTCCATGCTCGAGATCATCGAAAAGCATTTGGGCAAGAAGGGAAAGCCCTGGACGGCAAACGCTGCCCTGCCCGGTGGCGAGTTCGATGCGACGGGCTTCGACGCCGAAGTGGTGAAACTCAAGTCTGCCTATCCGTTCCTCGACATGCGCCTCGCCCGCCGGCTGACCAGGCTCTACGGCACGCGCGCCAAGGCCCTTCTCGGCCTGGCGAAGTCGGAGGCCGATCTGGGGCGCAATTTCGGCGCCGATCTCTACGAGGCCGAGGTCCGCTATCTCGTCGCCCATGAATGGGCGGTAAGCGGCGAAGACGTTTTATGGCGGCGCACCAAGCGGGGCCTGAAGCTCAGCAAGGAGCAGGCCGCATCTCTCGACGAATTTCTGCAAGGAATGAGCCCAGGCGTGCACAACGCCGCGGCGGAATAGGCCTGCCCGCCTGCGTCTGCCTCTGGGAGGAGGATTTATGCTCGAACTGCGCAACGTTACCAAGACGGTGGCCGGCACGGATCATATCCGTGACGTCTCGCTGACGCTTCAGCATGGCAGCCTCAATGTCCTGCTTGGGCCGACCCTGTCGGGCAAGACCAGCCTGATGCGGCTGATGGCCGGGCTCGACAGGCCGACTTCAGGCTCGGTCTGGTTCGACGGCACCGATGTCACCGGCGTACCGGTGCAGAAGCGCAAAATCGCCATGGTCTACCAGCAGTTCATCAACTACCCGGCGATGACGGTCTACGAGAACATCGCTTCGCCGCTGCGTGTCGCCGGCGCCGACAAGGCCAGGATCGAACAAGAGGTCAAGCGCGCCGCCGACCTGCTCAGGCTGACGCCTTATCTCGACCGCACCCCCCTCAATCTTTCCGGCGGCCAGCAGCAGCGCACGGCACTCGCCCGCGCCATCGTCAAGAATGCCAAGCTGGTACTCCTCGACGAGCCGCTGGCCAATCTCGACTACAAGCTGCGCGAGGAACTGCGCGCCGAATTGCCCAGGATCTTCGCCGAAACCGGCGCGATCTTCGTCTATGCCACGACCGAACCGCATGAAGCACTTTTGCTCGGCGGCAATGTCGCAACGCTGTCGGAGGGCCGCATCACCCAGTTCGGCCCGACGATCGAGGTGTTCCGCAAGCCGAACGACCTGATCACGGCGCGGACCTTCGCCGACCCGCCGCTCAACACCATCGTGTTGAAGAAGAGCGGCCGCAGTTTCCAGCTTGATGGTGGGGTGGACCTCCCGGTGCCGGCGGACCTCGCCGGCATTGCCGACGCCAGCTATACGATCGGCTTCCAGCCCCACCATCTTTCTTTTGAGAAACGCACCGCGGACGCCGTCGGCGTCAAGGCGAAGGTCTCGGTGACCGAAATCACCGGCTCGGAAAGCTTCGTCCATCTCAATTACGCAGACGCGCGCTGGGTGATGCTGTCGCACGGCATCCACCAGTTCGAGCCGGATGAGGTCATCGAGGTCTTCATCGATCCGCGCCACATCATGGTTTTCGACGCGAATGGCCATTCGGCCGCTTCGCCTTCGCAACTGGCAGCATAGGAGGGCGAGATGGCACGCATCGACCTGAACCACATCCGCCATGCCTATGGCGCAAACCCGAAATCCGACAAGGACTATGCGCTGCGCGAAGTCCATTACGGGTTCGAGGATGGCGGCGCCTACGCGCTGCTCGGCCCCTCCGGCTGCGGCAAGACCACGCTGCTCAACATCATCTCGGGCCTGCTGCATGCCTCGCACGGGCAATTGCTGTTCGACGGCAAGGACGTGACCCGCCTGTCGACGCAGGAACGCAATATCGCCCAGGTGTTCCAGTTCCCGGTCATCTACGACACCATGACCGTCTACGACAATCTCGCCTTCCCGCTGCGCAACCGCGGCGTTGCCGAAGCCGATGTCGATCGCAAGGTGCGCGAGACGCTCGACATGATCGACCTCGCCAGCTGGGCCAGGCGCAAGGCGCGCGGGCTGACCGCCGACCAGAAGCAGAAGATCTCGCTCGGCCGCGGCCTCGTCCGCTCCGACGTCAACGCGATCCTGTTCGACGAGCCGCTGACCGTCATCGACCCGCATATGAAATGGGTGCTGCGCTCGCAGCTCAAGCAGCTTCACCGCCGCTTCGGCTACACCATGATCTACGTCACCCATGACCAGACCGAAGCTCTGACCTTCGCCGACAAGGTTGTGGTGATGTATGACGGCGAGATCGTCCAGATCGGCACCCCGGCCGAGCTGTTCGAGCGCCCCAAACACACATTCGTCGGTTACTTCATCGGCTCGCCCGGCATGAACGTCATGCCGGTGGCCGTCGACGGCAACCGCGCCCGGCTCGGCGGCCAGGTGATAGACCTGCCCGGCGCGCCCAAGGCTGAAGGCAATGGCATCGAACTCGGCATCCGGCCCGAATATGTCAGGCTCGGCGCCAAGGGCATGCCCGTCACGATCCGAAAGGTCGAGGACATCGGCCGCCACAAGGTGGTGCGCGCCAGCCTCGAAGGCCGCGAGATCGCGGCAATCCTGGGCGAGGACGACCACGTGCCGGCCGATCCGCACGTCACCTTCGATCCTGCCGGCATCAACCTCTACGACAAGTCCTGGCGCGTCGAGATGGGAGCGTAACCATGGAAAAGACCTGGAACAACAAGGCCTGGTTCATGGTGCTGCCGGTGCTCGTGCTGGTGGCGTTCTCGGCGGTCATCCCGCTGATGACAGTGGTCAATTACTCGGTGCAGGACACCTTCGGCGGCAACCAGTTCTTCTGGGCCGGCGCCGAATGGTTCGAGGAGATGCTGCACTCCGACCGCTTCTGGGCGGCGATGGGCCGTAACCTGATCTTCTCGGCGATCATCCTGGCGATCCAGATTCCGCTCGGCATCTTCATTGC
Organism: Aminobacter aminovorans; assembly: GCF_900445235.1. NCBI lineage: Bacteria > Pseudomonadati > Pseudomonadota > Alphaproteobacteria > Hyphomicrobiales > Phyllobacteriaceae > Aminobacter > Aminobacter aminovorans. The sequence goes on from NZ_UFSM01000001.1 coordinate 3,855,707, forward strand.
GCTCAACATGCCGAGGAAAGGCTGGGGCGTACCCGTCTGCCTGGTGCTGATGGCGCTGCCGCTGCTCATTCCGTGGAATGTCGTCGGCACCATCTGGCAGGTTTTCGGGCGCATCGACATCGGCCTGCTCGGCTATACGCTGCATGCGCTCGGCTTCGACTACAACTACGTCAACGACCCGTTCGACGCCTGGGTGACGGTCATCATCATGGATGTCTGGCACTGGACCAGCCTGGTCGTGTTGCTCTGCTATGCCGGCCTGGTGTCGATCCCCGATGCCTTCTACCAGGCGGCCAAGATCGACGGCGCCTCGCGCTGGGCGGTGTTCCGCTACATCCAGCTGCCCAAGATGCAGCGCGTCCTGCTGATCGCCGTGCTGCTGCGCTTCATGGACAGTTTCATGATCTACACCGAGCCTTTCGTCGTCACCGGCGGCGGCCCCGGCAATTCCACGACCTTCCTGTCGATCGACCTCGTCAAGATGGCTGTCGGCCAGTTCGACCTCGGCCCGGCGGCGGCGATGTCGATCATCTACTTCCTGATCGTGCTGCTGCTGTCATGGGTCTTCTACACCGTCATGACAAACTATGACGTGGAGAAGTGAGATGGCGGGGACAAGGCAAGCAGTCGCGGACACCGACAAGGACAAGATGATGCGCAATGCCGGGACCACGACGGGCGTTGTCCATGGCGGTGCTCCAGACGAGGCTCTGGCGCGCAGGATGCGGCGGCGCGGCGAGGAATCGCGCTTCTGGTGGGTGGTGCCGACGGTCTACATCATCTTCCTGATGCTGCCGATCTACTGGCTGATCAATATGAGCTTCAAGTCGAACCAGGAGATCCTGGGCACCTTTTCGCTCTGGCCGCAGAACCCGACACTGCGCAATTACGGCGTGATCTTCACCGATCCGTCCTGGTACAAGGGCTACATCAACTCGATCATCTACGTGGTGATGAACACGGTGATTTCGATCGCCGTCGCCCTGCCCGCGGCTTACGCCTTCTCGCGGTACAGGTTCCTGGGCGACAAGCACCTGTTCTTCTGGCTGCTGACCAACCGGATGGCACCGCCGGCAGTGTTTGCCCTACCCTTCTTCCAGCTCTATTCGGCCTTCGGCCTGATCGACACCCACATTGCCGTCGCACTGGCGCACTGCCTGTTCAACGTGCCGCTGGCGGTGTGGATCCTCGAAGGCTTCATGTCGGGCGTGCCCAAGGAGATCGACGAGACCGCCTATATCGACGGCTACTCGTTCCCGCGCTTCTTCGTGAAGATCTTCGTTCCGCTGATCGCCAGCGGCATCGGGGTCGCCGCCTTCTTCTGCTTCATGTTCTCATGGGTCGAACTGCTGATCGCCCGCACCTTGACCACAACCGATGCCAAGCCGATCGCCGCCATCATGACGCGCACCGTCTCGGCCTCGGGCATGGACTGGGGCGTGCTCGCCGCGGCCGGCGTCCTGACCATCATTCCGGGCGCGCTCGTCATCTGGTTCGTCCGCAACTACATCGCCAAGGGCTTTGCCCTGGGCCGCGTCTGAGGGAGCGTTTGTGATGGACTTCTCATGGATGGCCTGGACGCTGCCGACGGCCGCGTTCTTCATCACCATCTTCCTGATGCTCGTGGGCATGGGGGTATGGGAATACTTCTCGCCGGGCGGCAATCCGCGCGTCGGCATCCTCCGCTTCGAAACGACCCGGGGCGACAGGCTTTTCGTTTCGCTGCTCGGCAGCGCCTTCATTCATCTCGCATGGTTGGGTCTGATCGGACCCAACCTGTGGTGGGCTCTCGCTCTCGCAGTGGTCTACGCGATCGGCGTATTCCGCTTCGTCTAGAGGGGGAAATGTTGGGCCGCCGCAAGCCCGCGGCGGAGCCAAATGGCAATGCAACCTTGTTTGGGAGGAAATTAATGCGACGCCATATTCTAGCATCAACAAGCGTGATCGCCCTGCTTTTGGGATCAAGCAGCGCCTTTGCCGGCATGGACGAGGCGAAAGCCTTCCTCGATGCCGAGATCAAGGACATGTCGGCGCTCGACCGCGCCGGCCAGGAAGCCGAAATGCAGTGGTTCGTCGATGCGGCGAAGCCTTTCGCCGGCATGGAAATCAAGGTCGTCTCGGAAACCATCACCACGCATGAGTATGAATCGAAGACACTCGCCAAGGCGTTCTCCGACATCACCGGCATCAAGATCACGCATGACCTGATCGGTGAAGGCGACGTCATCGAAAAGCTGCAGACGCAGATGCAGTCGGGCGAAAACATCTATGACGCCTATGTCAACGATTCCGACCTGATCGGCACGCATTGGCGCTACCAGCAGGCACGCAGCCTGACCGACTGGATGGCCAATGAGGGCAAGGACGTCACCAATCCGAACCTCGACATCGCCGACTATATCGGCACCAAGTTCACGACCGCGCCAGACGGCAAGCTCTACCAGCTTCCCGACCAGCAGTTCGCCAACCTCTACTGGTTCCGCTACGACTGGTTCAACGACGAGAAGAACAAGGCCGACTTCAAGGCGAAGTACGGCTACGACCTCGGCGTTCCGGTCAACTGGTCGGCTTATGAGGACATTGCCGAGTTCTTCACCGGTCGCGACGTCAACGGCCAGAAAGTCTATGGCCACATGGACTATGGCAAGAAGGACCCCTCGCTCGGCTGGCGCTTCACCGACGCCTGGCTGTCGATGGCCGGCAACGGCGACAAGGGCCTGCCGAACGGCCTGCCGGTCGATGAATGGGGCATCAAGGTCAATGAAAAGTCGCAGCCCGTCGGCTCCTGCGTCGCACGCGGCGGCGACACCAACGGACCAGCCTCGGTCTATTCGATCGTCAAGTATCTCGACTGGCTGAAGGCTTACGCGCCGCCGGAAGCCCAGGGCATGACCTTCTCCGAATCCGGCCCGGTGCCGGCCCAGGGCGCGATTGCCCAGCAGATCTTCTGGTACACCGCCTTCACCGCCGACATGGTCAAGCCCGGCCTGCCTGTGATGAACGAGGACGGCACGCCGAAGTGGCGCATGGCCCCTTCGCCGCATGGCGTCTACTGGAAGGACGGCATGAAGCTCGGCTACCAGGACGTCGGTTCGTGGACGATCCTGAAGTCGACGCCTGACGACCGCGCCAAGGCCGCATGGCTCTATGCGCAGTTCGTGACCTCGAAGACTGTCGACGTGAAGAAGAGCCATGTCGGCCTGACCTTCATCCGCCAGTCGACGCTCGACCACAAGAGCTTCACCGACCGTGCCCCGCAGCTCGGTGGCCTGATCGAGTTCTACCGTTCGCCGGCCCGCGTTCAGTGGTCGCCGACGGGCACCAACGTGCCTGACTATCCGAAGCTGGCTCAGCTCTGGTGGCAGGCGATCGGTGATGCGTCCTCGGGCGCCAAGACGGCCCAGGAAGCCATGGACTCGCTGTGCGCCGAGCAGGAAAAGGTGCTCGAACGCCTCGAACGCGCCGGCATCCAGGGCGACATCGGCCCGAAGATGGCGGAAGAGCACGATCTCGCCTACTGGAATGCCGAAGCGGTCAAGGCCGGCAATCTCGCGCCGCAGCTGAAGATCGAAAACGAGAAGGAAAAGCCTGTCACCATCAACTACGATGAGCTGGTGAAGAGCTGGAGCAAGTAAGCGTTCGGGCGGTTGATCCGCCCGGCCAACTATCCGGGGAGGCGGCACAGCGCCGTCTCCCCTATTCATGCAAGTAACTGCGGAGGGCAAGATGAGCGGCTTCATTCTGGCGATCGATCAAGGCACGACATCCAGCCGTGCCATCGTCTTCGACGCGGCGATGAAGGTCGCAGGTGTCGGCCAGAAGGAATTCACCCAGCACTTTCCCGCCTCCGGCTGGGTCGAGCACGACCCGGAAGAGATCTGGGACAGCGTGGTTTCGACCTGCAAGACGGCACTGAAGAAGGCAGGCAAGGACGCCGCCGACATTTCGGCGATCGGCATCACCAACCAGCGCGAAACGGTCGTCATCTGGGACAGGGCGACAGGCAAGCCGATCCACAACGCTATCGTCTGGCAGGACCGGCGCACAGCATCCCTCTGCGCCAAGCTGAAGAAGCAAGGGCTGGAGCCGAAATTCACCCGCAAGACCGGGCTTTTGCTCGATCCCTATTTTTCCGGCACCAAGATCGCCTGGCTGCTCGACAAGGTGAAGGGCGCGCGCAAGCGGGCCGAGCGCGGCGAGCTGCTCGCCGGCACCATCGATTCCTTCCTGATCTGGCGCCTGACCGGCGGCAAGGTGCATGCGACCGACGCCACCAACGCCTCGCGCACTTTGGTCTACAACATCGAGAAGAACGCCTGGGATGCCGAGTTGCTCGACATTCTGAAAATCCCTGCCGCCATGCTTCCCGAGGTGAAGGATTGCGCCGCCGATTTTGGCGTGACCGACAAATCGCTGTTCGGCGCGACAATCCCGATCCTCGGTGTTGCCGGCGACCAGCAGGCGGCGACCATCGGCCAGGCCTGTTTCGAACCAGGCATGATGAAATCCACCTATGGCACCGGCTGCTTTGCCATCCTCAACACCGGCAGCGACATGGTGCGTTCGAAGAACCGGCTGTTGACCACCATTGCCTATCGGCTCGACGGCAAGACCACCTATGCGCTGGAAGGCTCGATCTTCGTTGCCGGTGCTGCCGTGCAGTGGCTGCGCGACGGCATCAAGGTGATCGGCAAGGCCGAGCAGAGCGGCAAGCTGGCGGCTGACGCCGACGACACCCAGGACGTCTATCTCGTGCCGGCCTTTGTCGGGCTCGGCGCGCCGCATTGGGATGCCGAGGCGCGTGGCGCCATCTACGGCCTCACCCGCAACACAGGGCCAGCCGAATTTGCCCGCGCAGCGCTCGAATCCGTCGCCTATCAGACCCGCGACCTGCTCGACGCGATGAAGAAGGACTGGAAGGGCGGCAACGGCAAGACCGTGCTGCGCGTCGACGGCGGCATGGTCGCCTCCGACTGGACCATGCAGCGCCTGGCCGACATTCTCGACGCACCGGTCGACCGGCCGACAGTGCTCGAAACCACGGCACTGGGTGCCGCCTGGCTCGCCGGCTCGCGCGCCGGCGTCTGGCCGAAAGCCAAGGCATTTTCCAAGGCCTGGGCGCTCGACCGCCAGTTCAAGCCGGCGATGGAACCGGCCCTGCGCAACGCCAAGCTGAAGGGCTGGCACGACGCCGTGCGCCGGACGCTGACACCGAAATAGCCCGGTTCAGTGCGACGATAGCTGGTCGTTTGTCGGCGCGAAGAAGAAGAACGTTCGGCGTGGAATAATGAACATAGCAGCAAGACTTGCAAAAGAGACACAGGACTGCTTGGACCGCATTACATCCTTTCCGTGGGATGTTCATGCTGCGGCAATTCGACGGCGGGCTCCCTTCCCCGTCGGCGATACATTCGGCTTCTCGGAAGATGGTGTCTACTTCGACGTCGGGGATAGCGCCGAATGGCTAAACGAGCCAGACGGAGACATTCTTCTCAAGGCTTTTGTAGTCGCATTTCCGGACCCGTCTGCCGATGACGGAATTAGGGAAGAGCGGTCAGTGATCCTCAAACGCCGGTAGCTTGATCTCCAACTGCCGCAATGAAGGCTTCGCTTTTGCAGCGGAGCTTCTATCTTTTTGTTTTGCGCAATTCCGGACGGAACACCGCTGCACACTTTTCCTGGAATTGCGCTAGCGGCCGAAGCGCGAAAGCAGAGCTTGTGTTTCCGCGGCAAGGGCGCGCGTCAGGTCGGCCGCCGGCATGTCGCGGCCCAGCCGCGCCGCCTGCCCCGACCACAATGACATGAAGTCACCCGATCCTTTCGGTTCCGACGCCGCACGCAGCGGCGCCAAAGCCCCGCCTGCCAGCGGGAATGCCGGCGCGTCCTCAGACAGCGGGCCGACCTCGCGCATGATGCGGTTGACGATGCCGCGCGCCGGCCGGCCGGTGAACAGATTGGTCAGCGCGGTATGGTCGTCCTTGGCCGAACGCAATGCCGCCTTGTGCGGTGCTGCCACCTTGGCCTCGGGGCAGAACAGATAGGCGGTGCCGACCTGCACCGCCGACGCGCCGAGGGCAAAGGCAGCGACGATGCCGCGCGCATCGGCAATGCCGCCCGTGGCGATGACAGGCAGCTTGACCGCGTCGACCACCTGCGGCACCAGGGCGAAAGTGCCGGGCTGGTTGGCGATATTATCGGTCAGGAAGATGCCGCGATGGCCGCCGGCCTCGGCACCTTGCGCGATGATCGCATCGCAGCCCCTCGCCTCAAGCCACACCGCCTCGTCGGCCGTCGTTGCCGACGACAGCACCTTGGCGCCCGTCGCCTTGACGCGATCGAGCAAGGCGGCATCCGGCAGGCCGAAATGGAAACTCACCACCTCCGGCCGGAACTCCTCGACGATGTCGCAGAAGGTGTCGTCGAAAGGCGCGCGCGCCGAGCGCGGCATCGGCGCCTTGGGGTCGAGGCCGAGCTCGAGATAATACGGCTCGAGCCGCTGTTTCCAAGCCGCCTCGCGGGCCAGGTCCTCTTGCGGCGGCGTGTGGCAGAAGAAATTGACGTTGATCGGCCTTGCTGTGCGCTGCCTGATGATGCCGAGTTCCGTCCGCGCCTTGTCAGGCGTCATCAACGCGCAGGGCAGCGCGCCGAGGCCACCTGCCTCGGAGACCGCGATCACCATTTCGGAATCGACGGGACCGGCCATCGGCGCCTGCAAGATCGGAAGCTCGAGGCCCAGAAGATCAAGAATTCGATGATCGGGCCACATCATGTCTTCCTTCCTTCAAGGAGCCGTCAGGCCTGCTGGCGCTCGGCCCTCCGGGCAGCAATCTGGCGCATGGCGACGACGCGGCGGCGCCAGATCTCGGTGCGCATCGCCATTAGATGCAGAGTGAAGAACAGAAGGGTAAAGCCAAACGCCATGGTCATGAGGGGCCAGAGCATGCTCGGATCGATGGTCGGACCGTCCATCCGGAACACCGATGCCGGCTGATGCAACGTGTTCCACCATTCGACCGAGAACTTGATGATCGGGATGTTGATGAAGCCGACCAGCGTGATGACGGCGGCGGCGCGCGCCGAACGCGCGGGATCGTCGAGTGCGCGGGTGAGTGCGATGATGCCGAGATACATCAGGAAAAGCACGAATACCGAGGTCAGCCGGGCATCCCAGACCCACCAGGTGCCCCACATCGGCTTGCCCCAGATCGAGCCGGTAAGCAGCGCCAGTGCGGTGAAGACAGCGCCGACCGGTGCCGCCGACTTCAGGGCGACGTCGGCGAGCGGATGACGCCAGACCAGCGTTCCCAGGGCCGAAACGGCCATGACCGAGTAGCACATCATGGCGAGCCAGGCGAAAGGCACGTGGATATACATGATGCGGACGGTGATGCCCTGCTGGAAATCCGCCGGTGCGGCAAAGGCCAGATAAAGCCCGATCGCCAGCACCAACACTGAGGCGCCGCCAAGCCAGGGCACGATCTTGTCGACCAGCGAGATGAAGCGGGTCGGATTGGCCAGGTCGCTGAAACGCCAAGCCTGCGAGGTCGTCTGTGTCATGGACGCTAAATAGCCTTGGGCGCTCGTCTTCGCAATCGGTTCCAGCGTCGCGGCCAAACGCAAACGGGGCGCCAAGGCGCCCCGTCCGGATCCGGTTTCAGGTAAAGACTAGGCCGCAGCCTCGACATGGGTGACGCGACGGACTTCCTCGTCATTGAGCAGGCCGCCAGCGCGCAGCAGTGCTGCAAAGCGGCCGTTGCGGGTCGACAGCTCGTTGAAGCCGCCCATCTCGACGACATGGCCGCGATCCATGAACACCACAAGGTCGGCGTCTCGAACCGTGCTCAGCCGGTGCGCGATGATGAAGGTCGTACGACCGTCGCGCAGCATGTCGATGGCGTCCTTGACCCGGTTCTCGGTCTCGACGTCGAGCGCGCTCGTCGCCTCGTCGAGCACCAGGATCGGCGCGCTCTTGAGGATGGCGCGGGCAATGGCGATACGCTGGCGCTCGCCGCCGGACAGCTGGCCGCCACGCTCGCCGACATTGGTGTCGTAGCCTTCGCTCTTGGACAGGATGAAGTCCTGCGCGGCAGCCGCGGTCGCGGCAGCATGCACTTCCTCGTAGCTCGCGCTGGCGCGGCCGACGCGGATGTTGTCCTCGATCGAGCGGTTGAGCAGTCCGGCGTCCTGGAAGACGGTGGCGATCGAATGGCGCAGCGACTTCTTGGTGACCGTGCGGGTGTCGATACCGTCGATCAGGATGCGGCCATTCTGCGGCGTATGCACACGCTGCAAGAGGTTGATCAGCGTCGTCTTGCCGGCACCGGTCGGGCCGACGATGGCGATGGTCTGGCCGGCGTGCACCTCGAAGGAGACGTCGGTGACGCCCTGCCCCGAATTGGGGAACTCGAAGCTGACATTTTCGAACCGCACATGGCCGGTGACGTTTTCGAGCTCGCGCAGGCCTTCCGGCTCGCGGTTCTCGCCGGCCGCGTCCTCGAGGCGATAGAACTCCTCGAGTTTCGAACGGGCGTCGAAGATCTGGTTGGCGAAGTTCGAAACCTGGTCGAGGCGGCTGATCAGCAGGGCGGCGAAACCGGTGAAGGCAACGATGTCACCGATGCGCAGCTGGCCCTTGCTGACCAGATAGGCGCCGATCAAGAGCACCACCATCATCGAGATCGTCGAAGCCAGGCGGTGCATGGCCGATGCCAGCGCCCACCAGTCGAGCACCGGGTTCTGCGTGGTGATCAACGCCTTCACATAGGTACGAAGCGATTCCGTCTCCTGGCCGACACGGTTGTAGCTCTGCAGCACGGCGACGTTGCTGACCGAGTCCGAGACGTGGGAGAAAACCTTGTGATAGTGGCGCTCGACGGAGGCTTGGCCTTCCTTGGTCTTGCGCATGACGAGCCGGCCGATGGCGAGATAGAGGGCGCCAAGCACGATCAGCACCAGCGACATGCGCGCATCGAGCGAAAATGCCGTCGGGATCAGCAGCAGCAGGGCCACCGCCGTCGACAGATGGGTGCGCATGAATTCGAGCCACAGGCTGAACAGCGCTTCGACCGCGCGCAGCAAGGTGTGCAGCGAATGCGACGTACCGCGCTGCTGGTGCCAGGAAAGCGGCATGGTGATGACGCGTTCGAACGACTGGCACAGCACCTCGCCGCGGCGCGCATGCGCCAGGCGGTCGGCACCGCGTGCAACCAGAACGAAGGCGACGATGTTGAACGCGCCGAAGCTCGCCCACAGCGCCATTGTCGGAACGACTTCCGTCTTTCCAGCGATGGCATCGATGATACGCCCGAAAAGAATCGGTTCAGCAATGGTCACGATTGCCAACACGACGTTGGCTGCGCAAATCAGCCCGACCTTCTTGCCGTCGGCGGCAAGATAGCGGAGGGCTCTCCAATAAACTTCAAGCAACGACACTTTGGTACCCCTTGAGTCCCGTTCGTCCCTTTATTGTGCACTGCACCATGGCCGACAAATAGCGGTCATAGGTCCGCAAGACAATGCGCAGATAGCCGCTCCGTTCAAAAAAATCGAACAACACATGGCTACGACCGGTAATTTGCTGTGATCCGATAAGGAATTGAGAATTAACGAAAAAAGGCATCGTTGCGGCAAAATGATGACAAAGCCCGCCGCATAATTGACGCAGCGGCATCCCGGCTAGGCCGGGATGCGGATCACAACGTCGACTTCGCCGCTGTCGCGCATGGCAAAAGATGCGTCCTTGCCCTTCACGCCATCGACCTCTGCTTTCGCAGCTTTAGCGGCTTTGTCCCTCACCACACGCAACCTGTAGACGGCACCACCCAAACGGAGCGTCGCCGAATAACCTTCCCAATGCTTGGGAATGGCCGGTGCGACGACCAGCCTGTTGCCGCGCTGGCTGATGCCGAGAATGCTCTCGACCGCTGCGCGATAGAGCCAGCCCGCCGAACCGGTGTACCAGGTCCAGCCGCCTCGGCCTGCCTTGGAGGCGTCGGCATAGACGTCGGCTGCAACCACATAGGGTTCGACCCTGTAGGTCTCGGCAGCAGCCTCGTCGAGCGCATGGTTGACCGGGTTGAGCATCGAGAAGCAGCGATAGGCCTCGTCGACCTGCCCCATTTCCGCCAAGGCAATGACAAACCAGGTCGCGGCATGCGTGTACTGGCCGCCATTTTCGCGCACGCCAGGCGGATAGGACTTGATGTAACCCGGCTCCTTGTCGGTTTCGGAAAAGGGCGGGGTGAACAGCTTGATCAGCTTCAACTCGTCGTCGACCAGCATTTTTGTCGCCTGCGCCATCGCCGTGCGCGAACGTGCCGGATCGCCCTCGCCCGAAATGACGCTCCACGACTGCGCGATCGAGTCGATCTTGCATTCGTCGGAGTTGCGCGAGCCTAGCGGCGTGCCGTCGTCGAAGCTGCCGCGGCGATACCATTCGCCATCCCAGGCCGCATTCTCCAGGGCGCGCTTCAATGCCGTGGCATGCTTTTCCCAGGCGTTGGCGCGTTTTGAATCGCCCTCGGCCTTGGCCAGCGGGGCGAACTCGCCCAGCGTCCGCAGCAGGAACCAGCCAAGCCAGACGCTGTCGCCCCTGCCTTCTTCGCCGACGCGGTTCATGCCGTCGTTCCAGTCGCCGCCGAGGATCAGCGGCAGGCCGTTCTTGGCGGTCCGCTTGATGGCAAGGTCGAGCGCGCGCGCGCAGTGCTCGTAGAGCGAGGCCTTCTTCTTGGATTGCTCCGGCGTGAAGAACGCGTCGTGCTCGCCCGGGTTCAACTGCTGCCCTTCGATGAAGGGCAGTTGCTCGTTGAGGATCGCCGCGTCGCCTGTCACCGTGACGTAGCGCGCCGTGGCACTCGCCAGCCAGACGACGTCGTCGGAGATCATGGTGCGCACGCCGGCACCTGTGCGCGGCAGCCACCAATGCTGGACGTCGCCCTCGGCAAACTGCCGGCCGGCAGCATTCAGGATCTGCCCACGGGCAAGGCTTGCGTCGTGCATCAGGAGCGCCAGCGTGTCCTGCAGCTGGTCGCGGAAGCCGAAGGCGCCGCTGGCCTGGTAGAAGGCCGAGCGCGCACGGATGCGGCAGGCAAGGCTCTGGTAAGGCAGCCAGTTGTTGACCATGGCGTCGAGCGCCTTGTCGGGCGTCTCGACCTCGATGGTGCCGAGGAACGAACGCCAGTTGCGCTCATTTTCCGCCAGCCTCTTGTCGAAATCGACCTTGAGGTGACGGGTCACCAGCGCGCTCGCTTCCTCGTCCGAGCCGGCATCGCCGAGCAGCCAGAGCAGGGAAATCGAGCCGCCTGCGGGCACCTCGACATCCCTTGAAATCGCCGCGCACGGATCGACACCCGCCTCGACACGGCCGGTCAGTTCGGCACCCAGCGTCACGGCGCGCGGCGCCTCGACGGTGCCGCCCATGCCGATGAACTCGTTGCGGTCCGAGGTGACCGCATTGGCCTTGCCGTCAATCGCCATGAAGGCAACGCGCTCGCCAAAGTCGAGGCCGTAGCTGTTGCGGGCGAAAAGCGCGCCGGTCGCCTCGTCGAGCGAAGGCACGATGTTGGGGGCCGTCCTGGCCCGGCTGTTGCCCAGCACCCACTCGGCGTAAGCGTAGACCCTGAGCTTGGCCGGCACCGCGCCCGAATTCTCGATCTTCAGCCGCGAAATGCGAACCGGATCGTTCGGATCGACGAGATGCGTCAGTTCGGTGGCCAGCGTGCCGCGCTTCGAGCGGAAGGTCGAGAAACCCTGGCCGTGGCGGGCTTCGTAGCTTGCGCCCGCGTCACGCGCCACAGCTGCAATCGGCGAATAGGTCCTGCCGCTGGCGCGATCGAAGATGTAGATCGCCTCGCCCGGACGGTTGGTGACGGGATCGTTCGACCATGGCGTCAGCTGGTAGTCGCGGCTGTTGCGGCTCCAGGTGAAGGCAGCGCCTTCGGCCGAAGCGTGGAAGCCGAAACCGGCATTGGCGATGACGTTGATCCAGGGCTGCGGCGTCGAACGTGCGCCATTGAGGCGCACGACATAGTCGCGGCCATTGGCGTCGAAGCCGCCGAAGCCGTTCCAGTAGGTCAGGCCGTCGCCGCCGCTCTTGCGGGCGCTGCGCGAGGGCGACGTCTGCAGCGCGGAGGTTTCGGGCCGGTCGGTCGCCTGGGCGGCTGCAAGGGCATCGCGGGCGGCAAGCGCTGCGGCCTCGGCACGCTCGATCTGGTCGAAGATCGTGCCGTTGCGGGTGTGCAGGCAGACACGCGCGACAGCCAGAAGCGTGCGATATGAGCTTTCGTCCATCAGGTCGCGGCGGACGGCGAAGATATGCTGGCGCGGTCCGAGTTCCTTGCCGCGCAGGCGGCTGTTCTCGCACAGATGCTCGATCGCCTGCTGCAGGTCCTGGACATAGGACGACGCCTGCTCATTGACGATGACGAGATCGGCAACGAGACCACGCGCCCGCATATATTCCTGGAACCGCAGCGCCTGGGCGACGATCTCGATATCGGCGACGTCGCCGATCCTGATCGCCAGGATCGGGAAATCGCCCGAGATCGCCATCGGCCACAGCGCCGACTGCCGGCCGAGGCCGGAGGCGATGGCATCAGCCGACAGGCGCAGGAACGGATCGGGATAGATCAGGAAGCGCGCCAGCTTCTGGACGTTTGCGGCATCGGCCAGGTTGAGGCCGAGGTGGCGTGTCTGCACCTGCGAACGGGTCCAGGACAGCATGGCCTGGCGCTGGAAGCCTTCGGGGTGGTCGAGCTTGGCGACCGTTTCCTCGACCTCTTCGCGCGTCGAGCCGACGATCGTCCAATAGGTCAGCGTGACCTTCTTGTTGGCAGGCACGCGGACGCGGCGACGCAGGGCCGCGACTGGATCGAGCGTGAAGCCGGCGCTGCCCGAAAGCTTTGCGCCCGGATCGAACGCCGCCGGATCGGCGATGGTGCGGCCACGGCCGATGAAGGCGCGGCGGTCGGTCTCGGCCTCGGTGTCGCGCACGAAGCCCGACTGGTCGGTGACGAAATGCGCCGCAACGACCGAAGGCTCGTTGGCGGCACGGGTGCGCCGCGTCGCCAGGATGGCGCTGCCATTGTGGGTGATCTCGGTCTCGACGAACATCTTGGAGAACGCCGGATGGGCGTTGTCATTGGCCTCCGGCGCAAGCACCAGTTCGGCGAACGAGGTCACCTCGATGTGGCGGTCGACGGCGGCGTCGTTCCAGATGGTGACCTTGCGGGCCTCGCCATTGCCTTCGGAGACGACGATGCATTCGACCTCGCTGCGCAGCGTGCCGACCGTCTTGATGAAGCTCGCCTTGTCGTCGCAGAACAGGGTCTGGGTCTGCTCGCCGGTGGCGCGCTTCGGCTCCGATGTCGCCGACCACCAGTCGCCTGTCTCGGTGTCGCGCAGGAACAGATAGGTGCCAAGCCGATCTTCGGTCGGATCCGGCTGCCAGCGCGTGATCGCCATATCGTTCCAGCGGCTGTAGCCCGAGCCGGTTGCCGTGACCATGACCGAATAGCGGCCATTCGACATCAGGTTGGTCGAACGCAAGGCCCGCATCGGATTGAGCACCAGGCGCGTATCGGCGCTGTGGTCGGCGGTCTCGTCCTTGGTGTGTTCGGCAACCTCGGTGCGGACGGTGGCGACGGGAATGTCGCGCGGCGCCTTTTCCTGCAGCAGCAGCTCCGCTGCCTCGATCACCGGATCGCTGTGGAAGCGGTCGCGCATGCGGCCTTCGAAGATCGCATTGGCGATCGCCACGATCGACATGCCCTGGTGATGGGCCATGTAGTTGTAGACGACCGCATGGTCGGTGCCTTCGGGCACACGCTGCGGCGTGTAGTCGACGGCGTCGTAATAGCCGTAGCGGCCAAGGGCGCCGAGCTTGCGCAAGCGCCGGAGATTGGCCGTCGCCTCGCTTGGCAGGAACTGGGCTGCCAGCACCGTCGCATAAGGTGCAATGACGGTGTTCTGGCCAAGGCCGCGCTTGAGGCCAAGCCCCGGCACGCCGAAATTGGTGTACTGGTAGGTCAGCTCGCGGTCGCGGCCGTTATAGGCGGCTTCGGAAATGCCCCACGGAATACCCTTCGACCTGCCATACTGGATCTGCCGGTGGACGATCAGCTTGTTGGTCTGGTTGAGGATGCCGCCCTGCGGCTCCTTCATGACCAGCGGCGGCATCAGGTACTCGAACATCGAGCCCGACCACGACATCAGCGCGCCCTGGAAGCCGATCTCGACGATCGGACGGCCGAGGCGGAACCAATGCTCGGTCGAGATGTCGCCCTTGGCGATGCCGAACAGGCTGGTCAGCCGCGCCTCGGAGGCAAGCAGATCGTAGCAGCTTTCGTCGAGCTGATGCTCCTCGACCCGGTAGCCGATGGACAAAAGCTTGCGCTCGTTGCGCATCAGGAAGGAGAAGTTCATCTCGAAGGCGAATTTGCGGGTGCGTTCGCGCAGTTCCATCAGCTTGCTGCGCAGGGCCGCGACCGCCTGGTCGTCGCTGTGCGCGTCATGCACATGCGCCTCGCAGGTGATTTCGAGTGTCCTCGCCCAGTCGGCAAGGACATCGCTCTTGGTCGACGCCGCCTCGGTATGGATCGCGCCCGCCAGCTTGCGGATTTCGCCCGACAAGACGGCAAGGTTGATGGTGCGGATCGAGGCCATTTCCGGCTGCGACTTGATGGTTTCCACGGCACGGCGCATGCCGTCGATGCGGTCGATGAGGCGCTGGCGCAGCGGCCTGAGCTGACGGCGATCGTCAGGCAGGTCGGCGACGCTCTCCTCGATGATCGAGACGATGTCGAGAATGCCCTCGAAGTCACCCTGGAGATGCACCGAGGGCGCTTCCGCCCATTCGGCACAAGCGGCGGCGACCGCCACGAGATGGCCGGCGAGATTGCCGCTGTCGACGCTCGAGACGTAGAGCGGATAGAGCGGCCTCAGGTTCGTGGTGTCATACCAGTTGTAGAGATGGCCGCGGTAGCGCTCCATCTTTTCGATGGTCGAAACGGTGGCGTCGATGCGCGACACCGCATCGGCAAGGCTGATCCAGCCGAAGTCGCGAGCCGAGACGACCGACAGCAAATAGACGCCGATATTGGTCGGCGAGGTGCGCGTGGCGATCACGCCGGTCGGATTTTCCTGGAAATTGTCAGGCGGCAGGAAGTTCTGCTCCGGCGTGACGAAGGTCTCGAAATAGTGCCAGGTGCGGCGTGCCACAGTGCGCAGGGTGTGGACGTCCCAGGGCGCGACATGCAGCCGGTCTTCCGTTTCGGCCGAGCGGCTGATCAGCCAGGCGAACGCCGGCGAACCGGCCCAGAAGATGGCGAAAGCGAAGGCGACGAAGGCGCCGGTCGAATCCGTCATCACAGGCAGGATCAGGCCGACAGCGGCGATGATCACCGCGCCATACATCATGCGGTAATAGGCAGCGAGGTCGTTGCCGCCCGACTTGTGCGCCTGCGAGGCGGTGCGCCATTCCAAAAGATTCTCGCGGCTGACGAACAGGCGATAGAGCGTGCGGACGATCGCATCGCCCATCATCCAGGCCAGATGCGCCATCAAGACGACCTTGAGCGCCACCATCGCGGTGCCGAAGGCGAGATCCTGAGCGAGTGCGCTGAAATGGCCGCGCGGGGTCGCTTCGCGGTTCTTGGGCAGGATGGCGTCGATGATGTCGAATGTCGGCGCCATGAACAGGCTGAGGATCAGCAGCGCCTGCCATTGCGCGGCCTGGGTGAACGGCAGCAGCGTCCAGCCGGCAATCGCCGCCATGACCCAGAAGATCGGCGTCAGCGAACGGCGCAAATTGTCGACCATCTTCCAGCGCGAAAGCGCCGGCACGCCCGACTTCGGGTCGAAGATGTAGCCGAGCAGCTGCCAGTCGCCACGCGCCCAGCGATGCTGGCGCGAGGCGTCGACCGAATAGCGGGTCGGATAGTCCTCGACCACCTCGACATCGGTGACCAGCGCCGAGCGGGAGAGCGCGCCTTCGAGCAGGTCGTGGGAAAGGATGGTGTTCTCGGCGATGCGCCCCTTGAGCGCGGCTTCCATCGCGTCGACATGGTAGAGGCCCTTGCCAGTGAAGGTGCCTTCGCCGAACACATCCTGGTAGAGGTCCGACACGGCAAAGACGTATGGGTCGAGACCGCGGTGGGCCGAAAACACGCGCTGGAAGAACGAGGCTTCGTCGCCCGTCGTCAGCGAAGGTGTGACGCGCGGCTGCAGGATGGCGTAGCCTGACGTCACCAGGCGCTTGTCTGCGTCGAACTCCGGCCGGTTGAGCGGGTGGCACATCTTGCCGACCAGCTTGGTGACCACGCCGCGCGTCATGCGCGTGTCGGCATCGAGCGTCATGACGTGGACGATGTTGTCGGGCAGCGGCGTATCGGTCGGCAGGAAGGTGGTGTCGGCGTCGCCGCGCAGCAGAAGGTTCAGTTCGTGCAGCTTGCCGCGCTTGCGCTCCCAGCCCATCCAGCAGCCCTGCGCCGGATTATAGAGCCGGCGGCGATGCAGCAGGTAAAACAGCGGCGCGCCCTTGCTCGGGTAGCGCTGATTGAGCCTGGCGATCTCGCGACGGGCGTAGTCATAGATCTCGCGGTCGCCGACCGATATCTCGGCCTGGCTGTCGGGCCAATCCGACAGCACGGCGAAATGGATCTCGCCCGACATGTTGGCGAGGTGATGGACCTCGATGTTGCGGATATTTTCCTCGACATCGTCGCGCGAGCCGATCAGCGACGGCACAACGACCAAGGTCCTGGCTTCGGCCGGAACGCCGTCCTTGAATTCGTAACCGATGAGGCGGGTCGGTTCGAGGAACTTCAGCACGATGGTGTTGAAGAAGGCGAGCGCGCCTTCGCTGGCCGGCACCGAAAACAGCACCAGCATCACAACGACGGCTGCCGTCGGCAGGCCAAGTGCCGCGAGCGCGTTGCCGGCAAGGAAAAGCAGCAGCACGGTCAGGGCAAAGACCGGAAGGGCAATGCCGATCCAGTTGGTCTTGCGGAAAGCGCGATTGGCGATGCGTCCGATGGTCGGGCGATAGCCGATCGACTGTTCCAGTTCCTGCCGGCGCGGACCGACGAGGAAGAAACCGACGTCGGAGCGTTCCTTCTGCAGACCTGAAGGATCCTCGGCTGAAGCAGGCGCTTCCTTGAGCGCGAAGTCGGTCGCCTGTTCGGCGACCTGGAATTCCGACAGCTTGGAATGACGCGCCAGTTCCTCGATCGCGGTGCGATACTGGTCGCGCGAGGCGAAGTCGAGTTCGGCAAAATTGGTGCGCTCGCGCAACAGCGTGTCGACGCGGCTGACATCTTCGAACCAGACGGTCCAGTCCTGGTCATTGATCAGGCGCAGGCCACGAATGATGTTGCCTGTCGTGACGTTGCCGGAGGACAGCGTGTGGTGCTCGCCGATGATGATCTCTTCGGCGTCGCTGCCCGACTTCTCGAGCTCGTTCTCGAGCCAGATCAATGCCTTGCCGGCGTTCTGCGAACCGTCGCGCAAGCGATAGAGCAGCTGCGTCGCAAAGGTCGTGTCGCGGGCGTGGGCAGCGTAGGCCCTGAGCAGGGCAAGGCCGTCGTCCTGTTCCTGCACGCTCTGCAGGCGGTCGGCGACGTCGTTGGCGATCGCCCGCATTTCGCGGGCGCGGTTCACCCGGACGGCGATGCGGCGCAGATTCTCGACCAGAACGAAACGCAGCAGCGACGGCAGCGCCCAGAGCTCGCCGATATGCAGCGGCTCGACGGCCTGGTAGCCCTCGACGATCGCCTTGAACATATGCGCCGAAACGGTGCTGTCGGAATGGGCGACATAGACCCAGGCGATGGCGAGCGCGCGCGGCACCGACTGGCCGTTGCCGAGATCGATCGTCGGCAGTTCGCGGTAGAAGCGCTTGGGCAGGTCGCGCTTGACCTGATAGATGGTCTCTTCGACCAGATAGTTGTTGTCGAGCAGCCATTGCGCCGCCGGGGTGATCGGCTCGCCCCTGCCCTGCGCGGCGTTGGTGTCGCGATAAACCTGCAGGATCTTCTTGGCGCTCTCGCGGATGCGGGCGTGGAAGTCGAAGGCTTCGAGACCGAAATAGGAGCGCAGCTCCTTGCGGGCCATGCTCTCGCCCGTCGCGCGCAGCCGGTCCTCATGCAGCACCGTCGCCCTGATCGGCTGTTCGGCCACGGCCGGAAAACTCGGCACTACGTCTTTGATCCGGCGCGGGTCGGTCTGAATATTCATCTACAGCATTTCCGTTTGACAGAAAATCCGCAGCGCCTGCCGGCGTCGCGGACCTGCCACATAAACCGTTTCAAACAAGAATTGGTTGCATGCAACCAACAGGTCGATGGATCGCTCTTGCACCGCGATTGAGTGAAAATATGGCGTCATCGCCGCCAATCTCCCTCCGCGCCTCATAGCAGTGCAGGGCTGCGAGCGGAACGCAAGGATTGGGGCTTTTTCGTGTTCGCATGTTGAATTTCTGCCATATTTCAGGCGCTGCACGTCAACCATCGCAATGCCGGCATGTCTTCTTCCTGATTTCGCTCCCCATGGCGCCCAAGCAGGCGTCGAACAGCTCAGCCACCACTCAGCCACCCCGCGGCAATACCGTATAGACCCTGACCACGAAAGCATGGAACTCGGCCATGTAATTCTTGAGGAATTCGGCGGTGCCTTCGTTGGTCACCTCGCCCTCGTCGGTGATCAGCCCGGGCTTGAACTGGATGTAGGCTTCGGGCGCGTTCATCTGCGGCGAATTGCAGAAACTCAGCACGCTGCGCAGGCTTTGCTGGGCGACGGCGGTGCCGATCGCGCCGGGCGACGTGCCGATGACGGCGGAAGGCTTGCGGGTGAAGGAATTGGTGCCGTAGGGCCGGCTCGCCCAGTCGATGGCGTTCTTGAGGCCGCCGGGGATCGAACGGTTGTATTCGGGCGTCACGAACAGCACGGCATCGACGCCGGCCAGCGCCGTCTTGAAGGAACGCGCCGGCGGCGGAAAGTCGGCATCGTAGTCATAACTGTAGAGCGGCAGGTCCCTGAACGGGATCTCTTCCATTTCGAGATGCTTGGGCGCGAGCCTGACCAGCGCCTTGGCGAGCTTGCGGTTGATCGAACCAGCGGCAAGGCTGCCGACGAAATAGCCGACCTTGTAGGTGTCCATGGCACATTCTCCATTTCGCCTGGCGATATCGATCGCCGGCCTGACCTACCCGTCCCCAAGGGGAGTGTTTGCCAGTTCCGCGCCGATGTCACGACGATTTTGGAGATTGCCCTGTTATGTCAGGCGAATGGTGACCAGCAACAGCGACAGAGGCGCGGTCGGCTCGATCTTCAACCTGGCCGTGCCGTCGTCCTGATAAAGCGTGTCGAATGCCGCCACCGCCTCGCCGTCCATGCGTGCCGCCCCGGATGCGACGAAGATCAGGCTGATGCCCTCCCCCAGGACAATTTCGGTCGGCTCCGAAAACGACAGCCGTTCAACGGCGTGGCTGACACGGCCGCGCCGGGTCATGACGTTGAAGTCGAGGACCGGCCCGTCGATGAGCCTGGCCTCGGTGTCGACATCACCGGGAAAAGCATAAGGCTGGGACAGAGGAGAAAGCGCAACCGGCTCGGCATCGCCCGCTGCAAGTCGCATTGTACCGGCCAGCACGGTCAGCGTCCGGTCGATGCCGGCAAAGACCGAAAACGGCCCGCCGCTGGCCACCTGCGCCATCGAGATACGCCAGTCGAAGGCGTCGAGCCCGGCCGCGGGCGGCCAGGCCATGATTTCGGTCGTCACGCCGCCTCCGTTCTTCCACGGCATGGGGCGGCAGTCGGCGTGACGGATGATGCGCATGATCAGTCGAGAATCCTTAGCCCAGGATCCTTAACCAAGGATTCCGGGCAGGTTGAGGCCCTTGTCCCTGGCGCAGTCGAGCGCGACGTCGTAGCCGGCATCGGCATGGCGCATGACGCCGGTCGCCGGGTCGTTCCACAACACGCGCTCCAGCCGGCGTGCGGCGTCCTCGGTGCCGTCGGCACAGATGACGACGCCCGAATGCTGGGAGAAGCCCATGCCGACGCCGCCGCCATGGTGCAGCGACACCCAGGTGGCGCCCGAGGCGGTGTTGAGCAGCGCGTTCAGCAGCGGCCAGTCGGAGACGGCGTCCGAGCCGTCCTTCATCGCTTCGGTCTCGCGGTTCGGCGACGCAACCGAGCCGGAATCGAGGTGATCGCGGCCGATGACGACAGGCGCCTTGAGCTCGCCCTTGGCGACCATCTCGTTGAAGGCGAGGCCGAGGCGGTGGCGGTCGCCGAGGCCGACCCAGCAGATGCGTGCCGGCAGGCCCTGGAAGTGGATGCGCTTGGCTGCCATGTCGAGCCAATTGTGCAGGTGCTTGTTGTCGGGCAGCAGTTCCTTCACCTTGGCGTCGGTCTTGTAGATGTCCTCCGGATCTCCGGAGAGGGCTGCCCAGCGGAACGGACCGATGCCGCGGCAAAACAGCGGGCGGATATAGGCCGGCACGAAACCGGGGAAGTCGAAGGCGTTCTCGACGCCCTCTTCCTTGGCGACCTGGCGGATGTTGTTGCCATAGTCGACGGTGGGAATGCCCATCTTGTGGAAGTCGAGCATTGCCTTGACGTGCACGGCCATCGACGCACGCGCGGCCTTTTCGACCGCCTTGGGGTCGCGCTCACGCTTGTCTTCCCATTCGGCAACCGTCCAGCCGATCGGCAGGTAGCCGTTGACAGGGTCATGTGCCGAGGTCTGGTCGGTCACAACGTCCGGTTTGACGCCGCGCTTGACGAGTTCGGGCAGGATTTCGGCGGCATTGCCGAGAAGTGCGACCGAAATCGCCTTCCTTTCCTTGCAGGCCCTGTCGATGATGGCGAGCGCATCGTCGAGATCCTTGGCCTGGACGTCGACATAACCTGTCTTGAGACGCATCTCGATGCGGCTCGCCTGGCATTCGATGGCAAGGCAGGCAGCGCCGGCCATGGTCGCGGCCAGCGGCTGGGCGCCGCCCATGCCGCCGAGGCCGGCGGTCAGGATCCAGCGGCCGCCGAGGTCGCCGCCGAAATGCTGGCGGCCCATTTCGACGAAGGTCTCGTAGGTGCCCTGGACGATGCCCTGGCTGCCGATATAGATCCACGAGCCGGCCGTCATCTGGCCGTACATCATCAGGCCCTTCTTATCGAGGGCGTTGAAATGATCCCAGTTGGCCCAGTGCGGCACCAGGTTGGAGTTGGCGAGCAACACGCGCGGCGCGTCCTTGTGGGTGCGGAACACGCCGACCGGCTTGCCCGACTGGATCAGCAGCGTCTCGTCGCCTTCGAGCTTGCGCAGGGCGGCAACGATGCGGTCGAAGCTCTCCCAGTCACGGGCGGCCCGGCCGATGCCGCCATAGACGACGAGCTCGCCCGGCTTTTCCGCGACCATAGGGTCGAGATTGTTCATCAGCATGCGCAGCGGCGCTTCGGTAAGCCAGCTCTTGGCGGTAAGCTCCGTGCCGGTGGCGGCGCGGATGACGCGGGCATTGTCGATGCGGGAATGTTGGGTCATGCGAAAACCTCCTAGGAGTTTCGGTTGCCCGCCCAGGCGAGCGCGGTTTCGAGAATCTTGGTGAGCGTCGCGCGCATCGGCGCGGCGAATTCCGGGTCGTAGCGGGTCGGCCAGTTGGCAGGCTCGACCTTGCCTTCCGGCTCGAGCATGTAGCCGCGGCAGGACAGCTCCATCTGCAAGGCGTGGACGCCATGCGCCGGCTGGCCGTGCCGGCGGGTGATCCAGCCGCCCTTGAAACGGCCATTGACCACCCAGGGCCTGCCGCTGGCGGCCATCAGTGCTACGACCTGTTCCTGCAAGGCGGGATCGGCGCTCTTGCCGGAATTGGTGCCGAGGTTGAACAGCGGCAGCTTGCCGTCGAACAGGCGGGGAATGACCGAGCGGATCGAGTGGCAATCGTAGACAACGATCTCGGGGTGCAGGGCCCTGAGGCGGACGATCTCGCCTTCGAGTGCTGCGTGATAAGGATCGTAATAGGTCGCGCGGCGCCTTGCTATTCCGGCCTCGTCGGGCTCCTGCCCTTCCTTGTACAGCGCCTCGCCGTCAAAGGTCGTGGTTGGGCAGAGTTCGGTCGTCGCTTGACCGGGATAGAGCGAGGCGCCGGAGGGATCGCGGTTGACGTCGATGATCGACCGCGAAACCATCGTGCGCACCACAGTGGCGCCCAGGCCGGCGGCAAAATCATAGAGCTGCTCGATCCACCAGTCGGTGTCGCGCCGCGCCAGCCAGGGCGTAACGAAGAGATCGTCGAGCCCGGCAAGATCGGTTCCGGTATGGGGAATGCTGACGAGCAGCGGGGCGTCGCCACGCTGGACCGTCAGCCAGGGGGTGCCGCTCATCTCTCACCACCCGAGATTTCAGGCAGGCCGACGCCGGCGATTGCCTGGACGACGGCGCCGGTACGGACAAGTGCGATGGCCTTTTCCATGTCGGGGTGGAAATGGCGGTCTTCATCGAGATGCGGCACCTCAGCACGGACAAGCTTGCGCACGGCTTCGAGCGCTCCGCTCGAGGCCAGCGGGGCATGGAAGTCGCAGCCCTGGGCCGCGGCCAGCAGCTCGATGCCGAGCACGCCATTGGCGTTCTCGATCATGCCGAGCAGCCGGCGGGCGCCATGGGCGGCCATCGAAACGTGGTCTTCCTGGTTGGCCGAGGTCGGGATCGAATCGACCGATGCCGGATAGGCCTTCTGCTTGTTCTCGGAGACCAGGGCGGCGGCGGTGACCTGCGGGATCATGAAGCCGGAGTTGAGGCCGGGCTTCGGCGTGAGAAATGCCGGCATGCCGGAAAGGGCCGGATCGACGAGCATGGCGATGCGGCGTTCCGACAGCGAGCCGATCTCGCAGACGGCAAGGGCCATCATGTCGGCGGCAAAAGCCACCGGCTCGGCGTGGAAGTTGCCGCCCGACAGCGCGGTGTCGTCCTCGGTGAAGATCAGCGGGTTGTCGGTGACGCCGTTGGCCTCGGTGCCGAGCGTGTCGGCGGCCTGGCGCAGCAAGGTCAGGGCAGCACCCATGACCTGCGGCTGGCAGCGCAGGCAATACGGATCCTGGACACGCTCGTCGCCGACGCGGTGGCTTTCACGAATGGCACTGCCGGCCATCAGATTGCGCAGCGTCTCAGCCGTTTCGATCTGGCCGCGATGCTTGCGCAGGACATGGATGCGCGGGTCGAACGGCGCATCCGAGCCCTTGGCGGCATCGGTCGACAGCGCACCGGTCACCAGCGCCGAATGATAGAGGTTTTCCGCCTCAAACAATGCGGCCAGCGCATAAGCGGTCGAGAACTGGGTGCCGTTGAGCAGCGCCAGGCCTTCCTTGGCGCCAAGGGTGATCGGCTCGAGCTCGTGGGTGACGAAGGCCACCTTGGCCGGCACGATGCCATGCGGGGTGTGGCAGTCGCCGACGCCGATCATCGTCGCGGTCATGTGCGACAGCGGCGCCAGGTCGCCCGAGGCGCCGACCGACCCTTGCGCCGGAACGACCGGAATGACGCCCCTGGCGAGCATCTGCTGCAACAGGTCGATTGTCTGTTCCCGCACGCCGGAAGCGCCCTGCGCCAGGCTGGCAAGCTTGAGCGCCATCATCAGCCGGGTGACGGCAACAGGCATCGGCTCGCCGACGCCGGCGGCATGGCTGAGCACGATGTTGCGCTGGAGCGTTTCCAAGTCGTTGGCCGGGATGCGGACGCTGGCAAGCTTACCGAAGCCGGTGTTGATGCCGTAGACCGGCTCGCCCTTGGCAACGATCCGCGCCACCGTCTCCGCGCTGGCCTTGATCCCGGGGCGACAGGCCGGATCGAGTTCGGGAACGGCGCCGCGATAGATGGCGCGCCAGTCGGCAAGCGTGGCATTGCCGGGGTTCAATACGAGCGTGGTCATTTCCCTCTCCAGATACGGGCATGGAGCGGGTTGAACCCCATGCGATAGACAAGTTCGGCCGGGCTTTCGATGTCCCAGATGGCGAGATCGGCCCATTTTCCTGTTTCGAGCGTGCCGGTCTCGGTGAGCAGCCCGAGCGCGCGGGCGGCTTCGCGGGTGGTGCCGGCGAGGCACTCCTCGACCGTCATGGCAAACAGGGTCGCTGCCATGTTCATGGTCAAAAGCAGCGAGGTCAGCGGCGACGTCCCGGGGTTGTTGTCGGTGGCGACAGCCATTTTCACGCCGTGACGGCGGAACAGCTCGACTGGCGGCTTTTTGGTTTCGCGGATGAAATAGAAGGCGCCGGGCAGGATGACGGCGACCGAGCCCGCCCCGGCCATTGCGGCAGCACCCGCTTCGTCGGTGTATTCGAGATGGTCGGCCGACAGCGCGCCATGAGTTGCGGCAAGGGCTGCACCGCCGAGATTGGAGAGCTGGTCGGCATGGAGCTTGACCGGCAGGCCCCTGGCGCGGGCGGCGTCGAAGACACGCGTCATCTGCGCCGTCGAAAAGGCGATGCCCTCACAGAAGCCGTCGACGGCGTCGGCAAGGCCTTCGGCTGCGATCTGGTCGAGCATCGGGCCGGCAACGAGATCGATATAGGCGTCCTTGTCGCCACCTGCTTCCGGCGGCAGCGCGTGCGCCCCGAGGAAGGTGGTGCGCACAGTCACCGGCCGCAGCTCGGCCAGTTGCCTGGCGGCGCGCAGCGACTTGGCTTCGTTGTCGAGGTCGAGGCCGTAGCCCGACTTGACCTCGACGGTCGTCACACCTTCTGACATCAGCGCATCGAGGCGCGGCAAGGTCTGGGCCACCAGATCGGCCTGGCTCGCCGCGCGCAGCGCCTTGACCGACGAGACGATGCCGCCCCCTGCCCGCGCCACCTCTTCATAAGTCGCGCCTGCCAGCCGCATCTCGAACTCGTTGGCACGGTTGCCGGCATGGACCAGATGGGTATGGCAGTCGATCAGGCCCGGCGTGATCCAGCGGCCGTCACAGTCGATGACCTCGGCGCCGTCGCGCAGAGCCTGGGGCATGTCGACTTCCGGGCCGGCAAAGACGATGCGGCCGTCACGAGCGGCAATCGCGCCATGTTCGACAATGCCAAGGCCGGCGGCAGCTTCAGCCAGCGTCGCCAGCCGCGCATTGCGCCAAATTCTTGCCGATGTCGCTGATTGGTTGCCAGCCATCATCTTTTTCGTTTCCTCCAACTACGATTATGTATATACATATCAGAAAGGCGATGCAAGTGCTATCGTGCACATGAAAGGTGAGGAGATTCTGGTGGCGACGATCTTTGCGGAACAGGCGCTGCTGGCCGACGGCTGGCAACGCGACGTGCGGATGACATTGGCCGGCGGCCGCATCGGCACAGTGGAAACAGGCGCGGCCGCGCAGCCCGGCGACGAGCGCCACGCCATTGTCCTGCCCGGCATGCCCAATCTGCACAGCCATGCCTTCCAGCGCGGCATGGCAGGCCTGGCCGAAATCCGCGGACCGTCGTCCGACAGCTTCTGGTCCTGGCGCGAAGTGATGTACCGCTTCGCGCTGTCGATGACACCAGAGCAGGTCGAGGCGGTCGCCGCCCAGCTCTATGTCGAAATGCTGGAGGCAGGCTTTTCCCGCGTCGGCGAGTTCCACTATCTCCATCACGACCGCGACGGCAGCCCCTATGCCAACATCGCCGAGATGGCCGAACGCATTGCCGCGGCCTCTGTCGAGACCGGCATCGGGCTGACATTGCTGCCGGTGTTTTATGCCCATTCCGGCTTCGGCGGCGCGCCCGCCAATGATGGCCAGCGTCGATTCATCAACGATACGAATCGCTTCGCACAGCTTTTTGAGAAGTGCGGCGAAGCGCTGAAGGGCATCGACGGTGCGGTGCTCGGCCTGGCGCCGCACAGCCTGCGTGCCGCAACGCCTGACGAACTGGCCATTGTCACCGCGCTGACGTCAGGCCCTGTTCACATCCACATCGCCGAACAGGTCAAGGAAGTCGAAGACTGCGTCGCCTGGTCCGGCGCCCGGCCGGTCGAATGGCTGCTGCGCCATGCCGATGTCGACAAAAGCTGGTGCCTGATCCACGCCACCCACATGACCGAGGCCGAGACGATCGCCATGGCCCGGTCGGGAGCGGTCGCCGGCCTGTGCCCGATCACCGAGGCCAATCTCGGCGACGGCGTCTTTGCAGCGCCGCTGTTCGTCGAACATGGCGGCAAATATGGCGTCGGCTCGGATTCGAATGTCGAGATCGGCCTCAGTGGCGAGCTCAGGATGCTCGAATATTCGCAGCGCCTCGCCCATCGCGCCCGCAACGTGCTGGCGACCCCGGGCCAGTCGACCGGCCGTGCCTTGTTCGACGCAGCACTTGACGGCGGCGCCCAGGCGCTGGGCGCAGGCCCGGCGGGACTTGCAACGGGCTCGGCCGCCGATTTCGTCTCGCTCGACCCCAACCACCCGACGCTCGCCGGCAAATCGGACGATGCCATTGTCGATGCCTGGATCTTTGCCGGCGGCGGCAAAGTCGACTGTGTCTGGGCAAATGGCCGCAAAGTCGTTTCCGACGGCGCACATTTCCGTCGCGACGCTATTGCGGCAAGGTTTCGTAACGTGATGATGGAACTGACGGCGACGTAACTTGGGGTGATTGGGGTGCCCGATTCGACGGCGGAGATGCTTCAAGAGACGGCTGGCAGCGATGCATCGACATCGCTCTACCAGCGCATCCTCAACGACATCAGGGACCGCATCGTTTCGGGCGAATGGGAACCCGGCTACCGCATCCCGTTCGAGCATGAGCTGACCGCCGAATATGGCTGCTCGCGCATGACCGTCAACAAGGCGCTGTCGCAGCTCGCCAAGGCCGGGCTGATCGAACGGCGCCGCCGCTCCGGCAGCTTCGTGCGCCGGCCGCAATCGCAAGCCGCGGTGCTGGAAATCCACGACATCCGCGTCGAGGTCGAAGCGCTCGGCCTGCCCTACCGCTATGAGCTGATGGCCCAGACCAGGCGGCGTGCCACGACGGTCGACCGCGACAGGCTTGGCCCCGGCCCTTCGGTTGCCGGCCAGGTGCTGGCCTTGCAATGCCTGCATTATGCCGGGGTGCGGCCGTTCTGCGTCGAGGATCGGCTGATCAATCTTGCCGCCGTGCCTGAAGCGGCCGATCAGGAATTCCTGAAGTCGGCGCCCGGGCCGTGGCTGATCGGACAGGTGCCGTGGAGTGCCGCCGAGCACGTCATTCGCGCCGCCTCCGCCGACAGCGAAACGGCCGCCGACCTTGGCCTCGCCAGCGGCGCGCCCTGCCTGATCATCGAAAGGCGGACATGGAGCGCCGAGCGCCCGGTCACCCATGTGCGTTTCACCTATCCGGCCAACGCGCATGCCGTGGTCGCCCGCTTCACCCCGTCAGACAGCTAGGATCTGTTGACACAGTGCTGTTGCCAGTGCGATCCACAGCGTTAGGGGATGCCATGGCGACACTTAGGATTTACGATCTCAAGCATCACGTCCTCGCTCTTGATATCAGAGACTTACTGCGGCTTTTGGCACCTCGGTCTTTGGAGGCAAATTGGATGGTCACGACCGTCAAGTCGTCCAAAGATGGGCACGAATGGTTCGAGGCCACAGGTGAAGGCGGCGAGCAGCTGGAGGAGTTGGCGCAGGACAACGCCCGCCTTTCAGGCTCCGACCTAGCAGCCTTGGCCGAGGAGACGCAGCAGGTTATCTGGGGCGAGTTCGTCGGCTCGGGACCGATGCAGTCAGACAAGGCATGGGTTACGATCCGAGCCGTCGACAGTACGTTCTACGAGATCGATACGGACGATGAGACGGTGCTGAGTAAGATCAGCTCGACCTACAAAGACGTCCGAACGGGGGACACTACGATTACATCATGGCTTTCGGACCGTTCCGGTGAATGATGGCAGCCAGACGCGAACGGCAGCTAGAGCAAGGAAAGCAGCCAACGACCTCTCCGTTTTATCATAGCGGGTGGCTACGCGCCGAAACTGCTTGAGCTTGTCGAATAGGCGCTCGATGCGGTTTCGATCCTTGTAGGCCTGAAAGTCGCAGACTGGCCGCGCTTTTCGGTTAGCCTTCGGCGGTATAATGGGCCTGATCCCGTGGATCAGCAGTTCTTCACGTAGAAAGGCGCTGTCATAGCCCTTGTCAGCGAGAAACAATCTCGGCTTGCCAACCGGCATTGCTAGCAAGCTCGGAATGGTATTGTAGTCCGACACTTCGCCACCCGTCAGGATGAACCCGAGAGGGCGTCCTTGACCGTCCGCGCGGGCGTGGATTTTTGTCGTAAAGCCGCCGCGTGATCGACCAAAAGCCTCCTTATGAGTCCCCCTTTAGCGCCCGCAGCCATCTTCCCGGCTGGACGCGATATGGAGTTGGTCGAAGACCTGATCGAGCGGCTTGGCAAGAAAACCGCAGGCTCAGTCCTGGCGCAGCTTTGGAGCCGCCCCGTCCTGAAGCGCGATGCCCTCGGAATCCATGGCACCCTGTTCTACGACAATCAGCATCGGCGAAACCATATGCCGCTGTCGAAACGTGAAGTCGACTGGGACGATGGCTCCGTCAACCAGGCTCAGCGCGAGCTGTTCGCCAGACACCGTTAGTTGTGCACGCCGCCTCGGTCCGGAAACAGAAACGCCGCGCATCCCTGGGGATACGCGGCGTTCTTTCGTGGCCTGAAGCCGAAGACCGTCGCTTATGCAGCGGCGGTGATGATGATCTCGACCTTGTACTCAGGGCCGGCCAGCTTGGCTTCGCCGGTGGCGCGCGCCGGCGTGTTGCCCTGCGGCACCCAGCCGTCCCAGACCGAGTTCATCTCGGCGAAGGTCGACATGTCGTCGAGCCAGATGATCGCCTGCAGGATCTTGGTCTTGTCGGTGCCGGCCTTGGCCAGCAGCGCGTCGATCTCGGCCAGGATGGCCTTGGTCTGCGCGGCAACGCTTTCGCCCGGGGCGCCGACCTGGCCCGCCAGGTAAACGGTGTTGTTGTGGATCACGATCTGGCTCATGCGGGGGCCGACATCGATACGACGAACGCTCATGGGTGGTCTCCTTCCGTTATGGGTGGCGCCTTCTTAGATTTTGCCACCCCCTCGGCGCAAGGCCGCAATGGTCGAATTCCATGGACCAGCGCCCGGTTCACCCGCTTTGCGTCCCAAATCCACCGGACAAATCGGCCGTCCTCGTTGACTAATGTAATAACATCACATATCCAATGATCCGTTCGCTGCCGCAAAGCATGAAGCCGATGACCGACGCCTGCCTGACATTCAAGGACCTGACGCTTGGCTACAACAGCCATCCGGCCGTGCACCATCTCAACGGTGCGATCAGCTCGGGATCGCTGACCGCCGTCGTCGGCGCCAATGGCTCGGGCAAGTCTACCCTGATGAAGGGCATCGTCGGCGTGCTGAAGCCGATGGCCGGCATTTGCACCGTTACACCGGGCAAGCGCGTCGCCTATCTGCCGCAGCAGTCCGAGCTCGACCGCAGCTTCCCGGCCCGTGTCGTCGACCTCGTCTCGCTCGGCCTCTGGCCAAAGCGTGGCCTGCTTGGCCGCTACTCCAGGGACGACCGCGATTCCGTCTCGAAAGCGCTGATGGCGGTTGGCCTCGAAGGTTTCGAAAAGCGCGCCATCGACACGCTGTCGGGCGGCCAGCTCCAGCGTGCCCTGTTCGCCCGCGTGCTGGTGCAGGATGCCGACCTGATCCTGCTCGACGAACCGTTCAACGCGGTCGACGCCAAGACCGTCGGCGACCTGATCAAACTCATCCAACGCTGGCACGGCGAAAGCCGCACGGTGATGGTCGTCGCCCATGACCTCGAACTTGTGCGCGCGCACTTCCCCAACACCTTGCTTCTGGCCCGCCGGCCGGTCGCCTGGGGCGAAACGCGCGAGGTGCTGCGCCCGGAAAACCTGCTCAAGGCACGTCGTTTCGACGAAGCCTGGCATGACGATGCGCCCTGGTGCGAGCCGGACGACGGGCATGCGCACGGCCACACGCATTCCCACACAGATGGGCATGACCACGCCCATGGACAGGACGGGCATCACCATCATGATCACGGCGAAGTCCACGATCATCCCGACCACGAATCCGGCCCCCGGGCAGCGTGACCTTCGCCATGTATGATTTCCTGATCGCCCCCTTCGTCGAATTCGGCTTCATGCAGCGCGCGCTCGCCGGCTCGCTGATGCTGGCGCTGGGCGCCTGCCCGGTCGGCGTCTTCCTGATGCTTCGACGCATGAGCCTGACCGGCGACGCCATGGCGCATGCCATCCTGCCCGGTGCTGCCGCCGGCTTCCTGCTTTATGGCCTGCAGATCGTGCCGATGACAATTGGCGGGCTGATCGCAGGCGTCATCGTGGCGCTCGGCGCAGGTGCGGTGTCGCGCTTCACGGTGCAGCGCGAGGACGCCTCGATGGCGGCGTTTTACCTGATCTCGCTGGCGCTCGGCGTGCTGATCGTGTCGCTGCGCGGCTCGAGCGTCGACCTGATGCATGTGCTGTTCGGCACCGTGCTGGCGCTCAATGACGACGCCCTGACGCTGATCGCGCTGATCTCCGGCATCACGCTTCTGACGCTCGCCATCTTCTGGCGCGCACTCGTCGCCGAATGCCTCGACCCGCTGTTCCTGCGTTCGGTCAGCCGGCTCGGCACGCCCGTCCATTTCATCTTCCTCGGCCTCGTCGTGCTCAACCTGGTCGGCGGCTTCCAGGCGCTCGGCACGCTTCTGTCGGTCGGCCTGATGATGCTGCCGGCGGCGGCGGCGCGCTTCTGGACGGCGCGCGTCGAGCCGATGTGCGCAGTCGCCTTCGGCTTCGGCGCCATTTCATGCGTCGCCGGGCTGCTGGTGTCCTATCACGCCTCGCTGCCCTCAGGCCCGGCCATCATCCTGTCGGCCGGCGCGATCTACCTCGCATCCGTCGTTTTCGGCACCCGCGGCGTCTTCAACACCAGGCTGCGCCGCCACCGCCACCGCACCGCCTGATCCGCTTCAACATGGAGAGACATATGCTCAGGACAATTGGCTTCGCCTCGCTGATGAGCGTTATAACATTAACTTCGCTGACCGCGACGTCGTCCGCAGCCGAGCCGCTGAAAGTGGTGGCGAGCTTCTCGATCATTGGCGATTTCGCCAAAAATGTCGGCGGCGACCGCATCGAACTGACGACGCTTGTCGGCCCTGACGGCGACGCCCATGTCTATGAGCCCTCGCCCGCAGATGCGGTGACGATGTCCAAGGCCGATGTCGTGCTGGTCAACGGTTTGCAGTTCGAAGGTTTCCTGCAGCGCCTTGTCGAGGCCAGCGCCACCAAGGCGTCGGTGGTCGAGCTGACCAAGGGCGTCGAGCCGATCAAGATGAAGGAAGACCATGAGCACGCCGCTGAGGCCGGCGGTGACGACCACCATCACGGCGACCTCGACCCGCATGCCTTCCAGTCGATCGCCAATGCCAGGATCTATGTGAAGAACATCGCCGACGCCTTCTGCGCGGCTGATAGCACCGGCTGCGACGCCTACAGGAGCAACGCCGATGCCTATACGGCCAAGCTCGTCGCCGCCGAGACCGAGGTCAAGGAGGCTGTGGCTGCCATTCCCGAGGCCAAGCGCACCATCATCACCTCGCATGACGCCTTCGGCTATTTCGAAAATGCCTATGGCCTGACCTTCCTGGCACCCGAGGGCATTTCGACCGAGGCGGAAGCCTCTGCCGCCGACGTGGCGGCACTGATCTCGCAGGTTCGTGGCGACAAGGCGTCGGCGATCTTTGTCGAGAACATCACCAATCCGCGCCTTGTCGAGCAGATTTCGGCCGAAACCGGTGTCAAGGTCGGCGGCACGCTCTACTCCGACGCCTTGTCCAAGGCCGACGGCCCGGCCGCGACCTATATCGAGATGATGAAATCCAACATCGCCACCATCAAGGGCGCGATCCTCGGCAGCTAGGCCTGCCCGCATGAAGCACCGGCGGCCCGAGCGATCGGGCTGCCGCACGACCCGACCAGCCTGCCCGACCAGCCGGAATGAAGGCGGGGCGCAAAACCTCGCCTTTTTCCTGAACTGCATTTGTTATGTAATAACATTTATGAGGACAAGATGAAACATCTGCTCGCCACCACATCCGCGCTCGCCGTCCTGCTGGGGGTCGCCGCGGCGCCCGCGCTCGCCGAGGAACAAACCGCATGGCGGCTGTTCGTCTCCGATCATGCCGCGCCGGTCATTCATGCCCTCGACATGGACACCGGCAAGACGATCGAGACCTTCAACGTCAAGGCGCCGACAAGCCTCTACCGCTCCGACAGCGGCCGCAGCATCTTTGCCGTGCAAGGCAAGGGCGACGTGATCTCGGTGCTGTCGAGCGGCATCTCCTTCGGCGACCATGGCGACCACGGCGACATCAAGGTCGAGGCGCCACGGCTGCTCGACGTCGCCTTCGAGGGCAAGAAGCCGTCGCATTTCGTCGATCATGACGGCGACATCGCCCTGTTCTTCGACGGCGAAGGCAAGGCGCGCGTCACCCGCGAAGCCGACATACTGGACGGCAAGCCGGCCATCCGCGAGGTGGCGACCGATGCCCCCCATCATGGTGTCGCCGTCGCCCTTGGCGACGACGTGCTGATATCGGAACCAAACACGGACAAACCCGACGAACTGCCGGTCGGCATTCGTGTCGTCGACCGTGCCGGCGCGACTGTCGGCGCTGTCCATGCCTGCCCCGACCTGCATGGCGAGGCATCGTCAGGCAACCTCGTGGCCATTGCCTGCGCCGCAGGGCTCCTGATCACCAGCGGGGACGGCAAGATTGAGCTCTTGCCTTATGACAAGGCCTTGCCGGAGGGCAAATCGACGACACTCGTCGGCGGTCGCGGACTGCAATATTTCCTCGGCAATTATGGCCCAAGTGCTGTCGTGCTGATCGATCCCAAATCCGAGCAGGCGTTCCGGCTGATCGACCTGCCGACGCGCCGGGTGCATTTCACCGTCGATCCGGTGCGGGCGAAATTCGCCTATGTCTTCACCGAGGACGGCCAGTTGCACCGCATCGACGTGGTCGGGGGCAAGATCGACGCCTCGCTCAAGCTGACCGAGCCCTACTCCATGGACGGCCATTGGAGCGATCCGCGCCCGCGCATCGCGGTTGCCGGCAGCCGCATCGTCGTCTCCGACCCGCTCAAGAGCGTGCTGCATGTCGTCGATGCCGATAGCTTCAAAAAAGGCGACGACATCGCGCTCGAAGGCAAGCCCTTCAATCTCGTTGCCGTCGGCGGCTCCGGCGAAACGCACTGACCGGCACGCGCAGATCCGGCGGCATCCGCCGCCGGTTGTTTCGCCCACGTCCCGGCCGGCGGCATTCGCTGTCGGGCAAATTCCACTCACATCCTGACGGCGGCATATGTCGCCGGCTACCCACATCGAAGGGAGTGACCAATGCCCGTCCCAAACAAGCCGGCACGACTGCCCGTGACAGTGCTCTCCGGTTTCCTCGGTGCAGGAAAGACCACGCTTCTCAATCATATCCTGAACAACCGCGTCGGCCTTCGCGTCGCCGTCATCGTCAACGACATGAGCGAGGTCAATATCGACGCAGCGCTGGTCCGCGACGGCGGCGCCGACCTGTCGCGCACCGACGAACAGTTGGTCGAAATGACCAATGGCTGCATCTGCTGCACCTTGCGCGACGACCTGCTCAAGGAGGTGCGCGCGCTCGCCGGGCAGAACCGCTTCGACTACCTGCTGATCGAATCGACAGGCATTTCCGAGCCCCTGCCCGTCGCCTCGACCTTCCAGTTCCGCGACGAAAACGGCCAAAGCCTGTCCGACGTCGCCCGCCTCGACACGATGGTGACTGTCGTCGACGCCGCCAACCTGCTCAAGGACTATGCGTCGTCAGATTTCCTCCGGGATCGCGGCGAACAGGCCGGCCCCGGCGACGATCGCGCTCTGGTCGACCTTCTCGTCGAGCAGATCGAATTCGCCGATGTCGTCGTGCTCAACAAGGCGTCGTCGGCCAGTGCTGCCGACCGCGACGCCGCGCGCAAGATCGTCTTCGCGCTCAACCCCGATGCCCGGCTGGTCGAGACCGATTTCGGCCGCGTGCCGACGGACACCGTCCTCGGCACCGGTCTGTTCGATTTCGACAAGGCCGAACAGCATCCCTTGTGGTTCAAGGAGCTGAACGGTTTTGGCAATCACATCCCCGAAACCGAGGAATATGGCATCCGCTCCTTCGTCTATCGCGAAAGGCGGCCGTTCGACCCTGAGAAGCTGCACGGCTTCATCAACCGCCAATGGCCCGGTGTGATCCGCGCCAAGGGTTTCTTCTGGCTCGCCACACGGTCCGAATTCGTCGGCGAGATCAGCCAGGCCGGCGCGCTGGTGCGCACCGGCAAGCGTGGCCTGTGGTGGTCGGCGGTGCCGCGCGGACAATGGCCCGACCATCCCGAATGGCATGAAGCGATGAAGCCCTATCTCGACCCGGTATGGGGCGACCGGCGGCAGGAGATCGTCTTCATCGGCTGCCATCCGATGAACGAGGTGCGCATCCGGGCCGAACTCGACGACTGCCTCGTTCAGGCCTCGTCGTTTACGCCAGGCAAATGGCGTGATCTCACCGATCCGTTCCCGTCCTGGCAACGCCCGGCTGCCTGACACAGGCCCAACAGGAGTTGCCCCGCGGCGCCAGCAGTGGCAAGACTGGCGCCGACGCGCCGCCGGAGCGGCCAGCAAACTGTGAGGACGACGATGGAATACCGCCAGATCACCGACGACTATTCGGTTTCGGGCCAGATCACTCCCGATGAAGTTGCCGCCATCAAGGCCGCCGGCTTCAAGAGCGTCATCTGCAACCGCCCCGACGACGAGCAGCCCGGCCAGCCTTCCGCCGACAGCGTCAAGGCCGCCGTCGAAGCCGCCGGCCTTGCCTTCCGCTACATCCCCGTCATCAGCGGCGCCATGACCGGCGACAATGTTGCCGACATGGCCGACGCGCTCGACGAGTTGGACGGTCCGGTGTTCGCCTATTGCCGTTCGGGCACGCGCTGCACCAATCTCTACATGGCGATCCAGCAGAGCAAGGGCTGATCGGCACGGCGACTGGGGCTCATGCTTGGAAGGGTCGTGAGGCCAAAAATTATGGCCGTAAGGACGAGCCATGAACGTCTCAATCGCAGAAGCCAAAGCCAAGTTCTCCGAACTGATCAAGCGGGCGGAGGCCGGCGAAGAAATCATCGTCACGCGTCACGGCAAGGCGGTGGCGACGATCGCTGCTCCGCCCAAAGCCGACACCACACGCGCCAGCCCGATTGGTGCGATGAAGGGGATCTGGATTTGGGACGATTTTGATGAGCTCGGCCCGGAATGGGATGATTATATCAAGTGAGCTGTTCACGGTTCAAGATACCCATGTCCTGCTGTGGGCCGTGAGCAAGGGCTCTCGCCCCATCATAGGGAAATCCGGCATTTTGCCGCCATGACGTGGCGCTGGTCTAAATCCCCAGCCGCTCCACCTCTTCTCCCCTGAAGCGCAGGTCGTAGTCGAGGAAGAACTCGTCGAGTTGCGGCGGCGCGACCGATGTGCCCGACAGCATCGCATGGACCTGGCCGCGATGATGGATCTGGTGGATGAACAGATGCGCCAGCAGGTCGCCGATGCGCTCGGGGATCTGGCCGGCCTCGCCGCGATCCGACAGCACCCGCCTGTCCAGATCGGCTGCACTCAGACCGTCGCAGCAGGCAACCAGCCGCCGGTCGAATTCGGCCTGCGCCGCGGCAAGACTCTGCGCCGTGTCGAAGGCAACAAAACGGTCGAACAGCTTCTGGCCCTCGCCGCCCTCCTCGATCATGTCGAGATAGAACAGGTCGACTTCCAGTATGTGGTTCAGCGTCTCCCTGAGCGAGGGGAAAAAGCTCGTCCGTTCGGCCTCGAGTTCGCCCGGCTGTAGGGCCAGCACGGCGCGGTAGATGCGGTCGTTGGACCACAGATTGTTCCGCGCCATGCGGCTGAAATGGCTGGTCAACTCCATCCGGGCAGCGGTCTCAGGCCGACTCGAACCTGCCGACCTGGCGTTCGATGGCACCGAAGATCGAGTGGCCGGCCTTGTCCTTCATCTCGACGCGCAGCGTGTCGCCGAGCGACACCGACAGCGTTTCCACAGCGCCCCTGACAATGGCGCCGGTGCCGAGCGCGCGGGTTGCGGCGGCTTCAGCGATCAGCTTGGGAAAGCTGGTCCAGACCGAAGTGACGTTGCGCGCGCCGGCAATCAGCGGCAGGTGCATCGCCCCGTCCCAGCCATCGCCCAGTTCGTCGGGGGTGACGGCGACAGGCGACAGCGCCGAAGTGCCGGCCTGGCCGCCATCGAGGATGGTATCGGTGGAAAGCACGATCAGCGCCACCGCGTCCTTCGCCGCCTCTTCGCTCGCCGCCATGGCAACGTCGCCGACGATGACGGCGACAGCGGCTTCGATACTGGCGTCACGGATCTTGCCGGGCAGTTCGATCGGGTCGCGCGGACCGGCGAAGGCATCGCCGCCGCCAAGCCGCTGGTAGGCGCGCGGCAAGGGCGAGTGGGCGTCGTGCTCGTGGAACCGCGACGACGGCACCGCGCCGATTTCGAGCGAGCCGGCCAAGGCCGCGAGATGCGGGGAGATCCGGCGCCAGTCGTCGAGCGCCGCCTGCAGGTTGGGTGCCAGGAACGAGGCATCGGTGTATCGCGTCAGGTCGCGCGAGACGATGACCAGTTTCCCGTCACGCGAACCGTTCTTCAGCGTCGCCAGTTTCATGCACGTCCTCCCGGTTAGGGGGCGTCTTCGCCCTTGTCAGTCACAACAAGCCCGTCGCGACCAATCGTCAAGGGACCATTCCATGTTTTCCTGACAGCTTCGACCCAATCGGCCTCGCCGATGTCGGGATCGTCAGCCGGAATGAGGTGGTTGAGCACAAGGCGGCCGACGCCGGCACGCGCAGCGATGGTGCCCGCCTCGCCGGCCAGGCTGTGGCTTGCCATCAGATGTTCGCGCAACCGCGCGCCGTTGCCGGTGCGTGCGACCAGCCGCTCGACCCCCTCCTCCAGCATCGCCTCATGCAGCAGGATGTCGGCGCCGCGCGCGAATTCCGCCAGAGGCGGGAAATAGGCCGTATCGGCGGAAAAGACGATTGAAGTGCCCTGGTGCTCGAAGCGCAGGGCAAAACACTCGGTGACAGGCGGATGATCGACACGCAGGGCGCGAACCGAAAGATCGCCGTCGCGCATCACCTCACCCTCGCCGAACTCCACCACCTCGACCATCTCGCGCAGATCCGGGCGACCTTCGTCGACGATCCTGATTTCGATGTCGAATTCAAGCGCTTGCACGAAACTCTGCCAGTATCGATTCAATCCGGCCGGACCGAAAAGCCTGACCGGTGTGGCAAGCCCGGCGGTCCAGGCGGTGTGCAGCAACGGCCCGAGCTCGAGCACATGGTCGGAATGGAGATGGGTGATGAAAACGAGGTCGAGCGCCTTGAGGCTGAGACCGGCATCGGTCACGCCGCGCGTCACGCCGAGGCCGCAATCGATCACAATGGTGCGGCCGCCGAGTTGGAGCAGCGTCGAGGTCGGCCACGGGCCGCCTGGCCTGATCGCCGGCCCGCCCTTGGTGCCGAGCAGGACAAGACGGCCGCTCATGCGCCCCTGTCCGGGCGAGCAGCCGGGATCCGGACTTCAGCTTTCATGTCGAACCTCTTTTTGCCTGCGCCCAAGCTAGAGCGCCTGAAGTGACCGAGGCAAGGTCAAAGCGTCAATCGACGCGGCGCGGATATTGCGCGCGTGGCGGGATCCAGTGATGGACAAGTGCCAGCAGCAGCAGGCTGATGCAGCTCAACAACACGACGATGAACAGCGTGCTGCCCTGGTAGGGCGTCGCCGTCGCAACGAGCGGGATGGCGCCTGCCGGCGGGTGGGTGACGCGGAACATCAGCATCAGGGCAATCGAAACACCGACCGCC
Source organism: Aminobacter aminovorans (assembly GCF_900445235.1). NCBI lineage: Bacteria > Pseudomonadati > Pseudomonadota > Alphaproteobacteria > Hyphomicrobiales > Phyllobacteriaceae > Aminobacter > Aminobacter aminovorans. The sequence goes on from NZ_UFSM01000001.1 coordinate 3,893,667, forward strand.
ACGGCCGACACTTCCCACAGGCCGGGGAAAGCCATCGCGGCGGCGACGCCGACCAGCGTGGCGATGAAATAACCGGCGAAGATGTTGATCGGCTGCGCCAGCGGGCTGGCGGGCTGGCCGAACAGCAGGACCGCGGTTGCGCCCAGCGGCGCGATCAGCATCGGCAGGCCGGTGACCGATGCCAGGCCGCCGACGGCCGCCAGGCCGACAATCGCGCCCGATCCCGACTTGACGTGCGAGATCATCTGTCCTTTCGGCTCATGCCGGGCAGTAAGGGTGCGAATGTGACGGCGCATCTGTCTTTCCAGGCCGAAGGGCCCGCTTCAATAGCAAATCAGGGCTTCGGCTGGCAACGTGGCTTTATTCGATTTTTTCTCCCCACAGTGAAAAATCTTTCCCTGACAATCCCCTACCAATCCATGACGACCTTGCCGGAATTGCCGCTGCGCATGGCGTCAAAACCGGCCTGATAGTCGTCGATGCCGATGCGGTGGGTGATCAGGCCGCTGACATCGAGCGGCCCCTGGACCAGCGCGATCATCTTGTACCAGGTCTCGAACATTTCGCGGCCATAGATGCCCTTGAGATGCAGCATCTTGAAGATGACCTTGTTCCAGTCGATTTCGAAACCGGTCGGCGCAATGCCGAGAATGGCGATCTTGCCGCCATTGTTCATGGTGTCGATCATGTCGCGGAAGGCAACCGCCGAGCCCGACATTTCGAGGCCGATGTCAAAGCCCTCGGTCATGCCTTCCTCGCGCATCACGTCGCGCAGCTTTTCCCTGGAGGCGTCGACGACGTGATGGATGCCCATCTTGCGGGCCAGCGCCAGCCGGGTCGGGTTGATGTCGGTGATGACGACCTTTCGGGCACCGACGCATTGGGCGACCAGCGCGCCCATGATGCCGATCGGCCCGGCACCGGTGACCAGCACGTCCTCGCCGACGAGATCGAAGGACAGCGCGGTGTGTACCGCATTGCCGAGCGGGTCGAAGATCGCGGCGATCTCGTCGGAGACATCGTCGGGGATCGGCACGACATTATGCTGGGGAATGGCGACATATTCGGCGAAGGAGCCCGGCCGGTTGACGCCGACTCCAAGCGTGTTGCGGCACAGATGTCCCCGCCCGGCCCGGCAATTTCGGCAATGGCCGCAGACGATATGGCCTTCGCCCGAGACGCGCTGGCCGACCTTGTAGTCGTTCACCCCGGCGCCAAAATCAGCGACGGTGCCGACAAATTCGTGCCCTGTCACCATCGGCACCGGCACGGTCTTCTGCGCCCATTGATCCCAATTGTAGATGTGCACGTCAGTTCCGCAGATCGCCGACTTCCTGACCTTGATCAGCACGTCGTTGGGGCCGACCTCCGGCACCGGCACTTCCTCCATCCAGATACCCGGTTCAGCCTTCGCCTTTACCAGCGCTCGCATCATGTTCGACATCGTCTTGTCCTTGGAATCGCTTGATCCGGAATCGCTTTTGACCGTTCCGCTGCCTTAGGAAACCACCCCGAGCTCACGCCCGACCTCGCCAAACGCCGTTATCGCGCGGTCGATATCGGCTGTCGAATGCGCCGCCGACATCTGCGTGCGAATGCGCGCCTGGCCCTTGGGGACCACCGGGAACGAAAAGCCGATGACATAGATGCCGCGCTTTAGCATCCGGGCGGCCATCTCCTGGGCCACCGTCGCATCGCCGAGCATGACCGGGATGATCGGGTGGTCGGCGCCGGCGAGCGTGAAGCCGAGCTTGCCCATGCCCGAGCGGAAGTGCCGGGCATTGGCATCGAGCTTTTCGCGCAAGGCCCCGCCCCCGGCGATCATGTCGAGCACCTTGATCGAGGCGCCGGCGATGGCAGGCGCAAGCGTGTTGGAGAAGAGATAGGGCCGCGAGCGCTGGCGCAGCCAGTCGACGACCTCGCGCCTGGCCGAGGTGTAGCCGCCGGAGGCGCCGCCCAGCGCCTTGCCGAGCGTGCCGGTGATGATGTCGACCCGGCCCTCGACGCCGCAATGCTCCGGGGTGCCGCGCCCGTTCCGGCCGACGAAACCGACGGCATGGCTGTCGTCGACCATCACCATCGCGCCGTATTTGTCGGCAAGGTCGCAGATACCTCTGAGATTGGCGATGATGCCGTCCATCGAGAACACGCCGTCGGTGGCGATCAGCTTGAAGCGGCTGCCCTCGGCTTTCCTCAACTCCTCCTCGAGTGCCGCCATGTCGTTGTTGGCGTAGCGAAAACGCCTGGCCTTGGAGAGCCTGACGCCGTCGATGATCGAGGCGTGGTTGAGCGCGTCGGAGATGATGGCGTCTTCTTCGCCGAGCAACGTCTCGAACAGCCCGGCATTGGCATCGAAACAGGAGGAATAGAGGATCGTGTCCTCCATGCCGAGGAAGCCGGAGAGCCTGGCCTCCAGTTGCTTGTGCTCTTCCTGCGTGCCGCAGATGAAGCGCACCGAGGCCATGCCGTAGCCATAACGGTCGAGTGCGGTCTTGGCCGCGTCGCGCAGTTCGTGGCTGTCGGCGAGGCCGAGATAGTTGTTGGCGCAGAAATTCAGCACCTTTTCGCCGCCGACTTCGATTTCGGCACCCTGCGTCGAGGTGATGACCCGCTCCGACTTGTAGAGGCCGGCGGATCGGAGGCCGGACAGTTCCGTCTGGAGATGGGAGAGGAAAGCACTTGTCATCGCGTCATGTCCCGTTCGTTGCCCTGATATGGCGGCAAGACTTGGCCGATACTACAGGAAATACGACCCGAGAGGTCGATCATCCCTGGCGCAGGATGCGGCCAAGCCGGGCCACCTTGCAACGGGCACGTTTGACGAGAAAAGAGCCGGCCGGGACGACCGGCTCTTCAAGACTTGGTCAGGACAGCGGCGCGCCGATGATGTCGATGCCGTTGCGAGCACAGGCCTCGGTGAGCGCCTTGATGGCCTCAGGCGTCGGCGCAAGCTGAGGCGGAAACTCCGCCTTGTCTGTGGGCACGCCGATTTCCCGCACCAGGCGCTCGAAGTCGCCGCGCGTGGTGACGGTCAGGCAGCGGGCGCCCTCGGCGGATTCGACGCGATAGCTGTGCGGAACACCCTTCGGCGCCATCATGATCTGGCCGGCGCGGCCGTAGAGCTCCTTGCCGCCGACATTGAAGCGCATCACGCCTTCGAGGATATGGAACACCTCGTCCTCATTGACGTGGATGTGGAGCGGCGGCGACGAGCCGTAGGGCATCAGATGTTCGATGACGCTGATCGTGTCGGCTCCCGCCTGACCGGATAGCTTGATGGTTGCCAGGGAGCCGGCGAACCACAGCAATTCGCCGTCACTGTCGGTCTTCGCATGCATGGTCATTGTGTGTCCTTTCGAGCAACGCGGTCTGAAAAGCCGCGGTGCCACCGATCTAAGCGGCGACCGTATCCGTTCGAATTCAGCGAAACCGAACGCTGTATCTGAAACCTGAAACAATTCGCACCATATACGAAAGCAAAAGAACTCCTCTCGCGAGAGCCGAGCTTGTCGGGAAAACGACGCGGGCACGTGCCGTTTCCTTCGTCGCGATGGTCGTCCGCCCGGTTTATCCTTCGCCGAGATCAGTCTGCGCCGAGGGGACAACATGGCCGACGCGAGCATTTCAGGCATCCGCATCTACAGGCAATGGCAGCCGTTTCGCGACGGCACCTATCGCTGCTCGGGCGGGCGCAGCGCCGAGGGCTTCGATTCGACCATCGTCGAGGTCACCAGCCGCGACGGCGCCAGGGGCTATGGCGAAATGGCGCCGCTCGGCAGTTTCTACGACCCGGCCTTTGCCGCTGGCGCCCGCGAAGCGATGAAGGAACTGGCGCCGCAGTTGCTCGGCTGCGCGGCATCAGGCATCGAGGCGCTCAACCGGCGCATGGAGCTGTTGCTCAAGGGCCATCCTTACGCCAAGTCGGCCATCGACATGGCGCTGTGGGACCTGGCCGGCAAACGCGCCGGCCTGTCGCTGGCCGCGCTCTCAGGCGGCGCCGAGGGAGAGCGCCTTGCGCTCTACCGCTCCATCGCCCAGCAGGCGCCCGACGCCATGGCTGTCAGGGCGACAAAATACATCGCCGAAGGGTATCGCCGGCTGCAGGTCAAGGTCGGGCTCGACGTCAATGAGGATATCGCACGGCTGGAGGCGGTGCGGGCAGCGGTGCCCAGCGAGACCGTGCTGTTCTGCGACGCCAATGCCAGCTGGGGCACAGCGGAGACAAGGCGTTTCCTGATGGCGACGCGCAATCTCGACTACACACTGGAGCAGCCTTGCGCGAGTTATGAGGAAAACCTCGCCATCCGCCGCGCCACCGACCGGCCGCTGGTGCTTGACGAGACCATAGACGGCGCCGATGTGCTCATCCGCGCGATATCAGACGGTCTGGTCGACGGCATCACCATCAAGCTCGCGCGCGTCGGCGGCCTGACCAAGGCCAAGCTTTTGCGCGACATCGCGATTGCCAAAAACCTGAAGGTGACGATCGAAGACACCGGCGGCGCCCAGATCGACACGGCGGCCTATTCGGGCCTGCTCTTGTCGACGCCCGAGCATCTCAGGCAGCACACTGTCGACTTCCACAACTGGGTGACGGTGGCCAATGCAAGCGGCGAGTTTGCCATTTCAGGCGGCATGATGGCCCTGCCCGGCGGGCCGGGTCTCGGCCTCGACGTCGAGCCTGACCTGTTCGGCGAACCGCTGTTTTCCTGCAGCCTTTGAAGAGGCAGCCTTTGAAGAGATGGCTGGACGGACACGCCCCCGCACCCGTCCAGCCTGATGTCGGCGCTATCGTAGCGGAGCGCCGACGACCTCGATGTTGTGTTGGGCGCAGGTGTCGAAGAAACGCTGCGTCGTCTCAGGCGTACGCTCCGCCCGCGGCGGCAGGCTGTCGGTCGGCGCCGGCATGCTCATCTGGCGAACCATCTGCTCGAACTCGGCACCCTGGGTGACGATCAGGCATGTTGCGGCGTCAGTCGATTCGATTCTGAAATTGTGCGGCAGCCCCTTGGGGGCCATCACCGTCTGGCCGACATGGACAGGGAAATCCTTGCCGTCGACGAAAAACTGCATCGTGCCTTCGAGCATGTGAATGACTTCGTCGCCGCTGAGCGTGATGTGCAGCGGCGTCGTTTCGCCCTGCGGCATGCGGCATTCGATGACGCTGATCTGGTCGTCGCCGGCGCTCGCCGGCACGCGGATGGTCATCAGGTTGTCGCCGAACCACAAGATCTGGTTGGCGTTTTCAGCCCTGGTCTGAGCGCTCACAGATTATTCTCCCCGCACCCCGGCGAAATCAGCCGGCCAGATCGGGAATTATCGACGCGATGTAACCGTTTGAGGTTGGCAGCCGCCGCTCATGTTTCAGATCAATGAAACAATTCGCGCGTAAGTCGAAATATATTCGCACTTCCTAAACCTGAAAGCGAAAGTCGTATTGGCTCCGCGGGCGGTCTGCAGCGCCAACAAAAGCGGCCGCGAAGCGCTTGCTTTGCGGCCGCTTTAGGCGACTTCGGGTTGCGGCCGAGGCTTAGAAGAACGCCTGCAGGCCGGTCTGGGCGCGGCCCAGGATCAGCGCATGCACGTCATGCGTGCCTTCATAGGTGTTGACCGTCTCCAAATTCTGCGCGTGGCGCATGACGTGGTAGCCGATCTGGATGCCGTTGCCGCCATGCATGTCGCGGGCGACACGGGCGATGTCGAGGGCCTTGCCGCAATTGTTGCGCTTGACGATCGAGATCATCTCCGGCGCGAACTTGTGCTCGTCCATCAGGCGGCCGACACGCAGCGAACCCTGCAGGCCGAGCGCGATCTCGGTCTGCATGTCGGCCAGCTTCTTCTGGTAGAGCTGGGTGCCGGCCAGCGGCTTGCCGAACTGCTTGCGGTCGAGGCCATACTGGCGGGCGCGGTGCCAGCAATCCTCGGCCGCACCCATGACGCCCCAGGAAATGCCGTAGCGGGCGCGATTGAGGCAGCCGAACGGCCCCTTGAGGCCCGAGACGTTGGGCAGCAGCGCGTCTTCGCCGACTTCGACGCCTTCCATGACGATCTCGCCAGTGATCGAGGCGCGCAGCGACAGCTTGCCGCCGATCTTCGGCGCCGACAGGCCCTTCATGCCCTTTTCGAGCACGAAACCGCGGATCTGGTTGTCATGGGCTGCAGACTTGGCCCAGACGACGAAGACATCGGCGATCGGCGCGTTTGAGATCCACATCTTCGAGCCGGAGATCCTGTAGCCATTGGCGGTCTTCTCGGCGCGGGTCTTCATGCCGCCCGGGTCGGAACCTGCGTCCGGCTCGGTCAGGCCGAAGCAGCCGATCCACTCACCCGAAGCAAGCTTGGGCAGGTACTTCTTGCGCTGCTCCTCGGAGCCATAGGCATAGATCGGGTACATCACCAAGGACGACTGCACCGACATCATCGAGCGATAGCCGGAATCGATGCGCTCGACCTCGCGCGCCACCAGCCCATAGGTGACGTAGCCGGCGCCAAGGCCGCCATATTCCTCGGGAACAGTGATGCCGAGCAGGCCGGCCTCGCCCATTTCGCGGAAGATCGCCGGATCGGTCTTCTCGTCGAGATAGGCCTCCTCGATGCGCGGCGCGAGCTTGTCGGCGGCAAAGGCTGCGGCGCCGTCGCGCACCATGCGCTCGTCTTCGGTCAGCTGGTCTTCGATCAGGAACGGGTCGGCCCAGACAAAGCTGCCGCCGCCGGCCGGTGTGGATGCGCTCATGGTTCCTCCGGAGAATGGGTGAATTCGTCGCCATCCTAGACCGCTTCGGCACTTTTCGCTAACAAGTAATCTCGCATAGTTTATGCGTAAATTCGATCAACTCGGTCAGAGGCCAGGCGATGCGCCGCAGCTATGTCCCAACGATTGCAGAGCTTGAGGCGTTTCGCGCCTGCGCCAGCCTCGGCACGACAATTCGCGCCGCCGATCAGCTTGGCCTGACGCAAAGCTCGGTCAGCCGCTCGATCGGCCAGCTGGAGGACCGGCTCGGCGTGGCGCTGTTCCACCGTGTCCGGCAGCGGCTGGCGCTGTCGGATGCCGGCCGGCGCTTTGCCCGCGATGCCGAAGCCATTCTCGACAGCCTGCATGAGGCGGCGGTGCGCACCATGGCTTTTGGCGGCCAGTCCGACGTGCTCAGCCTCGCGGTGCTGCCGACATTGGCCGACCGCTGGCTGATCCCCAGGCTTGCCGGCTTCCACGCCGCCCACCCACATGTCGCCATCGACCTTGCGGTGCGGCTGGAAACCGTCGACTTCGAAACCGAAGCCTTCGATGCCGCGATCCAGCGCGGTCCGGCCGAGACGGGACAGCCCGGCGTCGTCAGGCTGTTCGACGAGGTCCTCGTCGTGGTCGCCGCGCCTGAACTGCTCGACGGGCGCGCTGCACTCGACGATGCCGAACTTGCCGCGTTGCCGCTGCTGCAACAGTCGACGCGGCCGACGCTGTGGCTGCAATGGTTCCAGGCCGCCGGCATCGACCCGCGCACCACCTTGCGCGGCCACCGCTTCGAGCAGTTCTCGATGGTGGTCGAGGCGGCGGTCGCCGGCCTTGGCGTGGCGCTGGTGCCTGAGGTGCTGGCCGAGCGCGAACTCGGCACCGGCCGGCTGGTCATGGCCTCGCCCAACCGCATCGCCGGCGAAGCGCCCTACCGGCTCGCCTTCCGCCCAGGCAGCGAGGACCGCCCGGGCCTGCGCGAATTCGTCCGCTGGCTGACGGCGGAAACCGTCAGATCCTGAGGCCGAAGCGGATGCCGTCATAGATGGCGGCGTGGATGTTGCGCGCCTGAACCGCGTCGCCGATGCGCAGCAAGAGGAAACGGCCCTCCGGGTTGTTGTCGGGGAAGATGTCGCCGCCATGGATCAGACTGTTATAGTCGATGGCGCCTGAATTCTTCGACAGCGGCTTGAGTTCGAGATAGAGCTCGTCGAGCGGCAGCGTGCCATGCTCGACCACCACCTGGTCGACGCGGCGCTCCTCGCTCCAGCCCTTGGCGAAATCCGAAACAAGCGTTGCCACCAGCTGGTTGCCGTCGCGCCGCACCCGTTGCAGCCGCGTGTTGATGGTGATCTTCACCCCATGGCGGTGAAACGCCTCCATATAGGGCACGTGGTTCATGCCGCCGATCTCGGGGGCAAAAAAGCGCTCCGGCGTCAGAAGCTCGAGCTTCCTGCCGGCCTTGCCGATCAGCTCGGCCGCCGTCATGCCCTGGTGGCCGCCATTGTCGTCATAAAGCAGTACGTTTTCGGACGGCTTGACGCTGCCGGCAATGATGTCCCAGCTCGAGGTCACCAGCTCGTCGCCGCCGTCGAGCGGCGGGTTCTGCGGCAGGCCGCCGGTGGCGATCACCACGGCGTCGGGGTCGAGCGCCAGCACGTCGTCCGCGCCGGCCCAGATGTCGTAGCGGATCTCGACGCCGAGGCGCTCCAGCTCGGCCAGCCGCCAGTCGACGATGCCGATCAGCTCGCGCCGGCGCGGGTTCTGGGCGGCCAGCCTGATCTGGCCGCCGGCCTGGCTCGCGGCTTCAAGGACGGTCACCTTGTGGCCGCGCTCGCCAAGGACCCGTGCCGCCTCAAGCCCGGCAGCGCCGGCGCCGACCACGACGGTTCTGCGCAGCGGCCCATCGGTGCGGGAAATGACATGCGGGATCGTCGCCTCGCGGCCGGTGGCGGCATTGTGGATGCAGAGCGCGCCGCCGCCCTCATAGATGCGGTCGAGGCAGTATGTGGCGCCGACGCAGGGCCTGATCCGGTGCTCCTCGCCCGCCATCACTTTTGCGGTGATATGCGGATCGGCGATGTGGGCGCGTGTCATGCCGACCATGTCGAGCTTGCCTGATGCAATCGCATGGCGGGCGGTGGCGACGTCGGAAATACGTGCGGCGTGGAAGACCGGAAACTTCGTTGCCGCCCTGATTTCACCGGCAAAATCGAGATGCGGCGAGGACGGCATGCCGTGGATGGGGATGACGCCGGTCAGTGCGGCATCGGTGTCGATATGGCCGCGGATGATGTTGAGGAAATCGAACTTTCCTGACGACGCCAGCCGCCGGGCGATCTCGACGCCCTCGTCGCGCGTGAGACCCTTGTCCATGTCCTCGTCGGCGACCATGCGGATGCCGACGAGGAAATCCGGGCCGACGGCCGCGCGCACCGCATCGATGACCCGCCAGGTGAAGCGCAGGCGGTTGTCGAGCGAACCGCCATGATCGTCATCGCGGTGGTTGGTGACAGGCGACCAGAAACCGTCGAGCAGATGGCCGTAGGCCTCGAACTCGATGCCGTCGAGCCCCGCCGCCTGCATGCGCTGCGCGGCCGAGGCATAGTCGGCAACGATGCGGTCGAGGTCCCAGTCCTCGGCGGTCTTGGGGAAGGTGCGATGGGCGGCCTCGCGCACCGGCGAGGCACTCAGCACCGGCAGCCAGTCGGCCTTGTTCCAGGCGGTGCGCCGGCCGAGATGGGTGAGCTGGATCATCACCTTGCAGTCATGCTCGTGACACGCCTCCGCCAGATCGGCCATCCAGGGCACGATGGCGTCGTCATAAGCGTGCAGATTGCCGAAGGCGGCCGGGCTGTCGCGCGACACGATGGCAGAGCCCGCCGTCATGGTCAGCGCCATGCCGCCCCTGGCCTTTTCGGCATGGTAGAGCCGGTAGCGCTCCTTGGGCATGCCGTCCTCGGAATAGGCCGGCTCGTGGCTCGTCGACATGATGCGGTTCTTGAGCGTGAGATGCCGGAGCTGGTAGGGCTGGAGAAGCGGATCGTTGCTGGTCATTGCCTTCCCGCATTGTCAGGCGCTAATACACGCCACTTGAAAATCTGGCCCGTGCAGTCTGGCGCATGCCGCCTTTCGGGCATTGAGCCAGGCCGATCCAGAAGAGCCGCCCAATGACCAACACCGACACCCTCACCCAGCTCGGCACCCATGTGCAGACGCCGACTTCGCCCGAGACAGCCGTGCTCGAAACCGTGCCTTACGACCGCCTCGGCGGTCCGCCCGCCATCGTGCGCTTCACCTGCCCGGAGTTCACCTCGCTGTGCCCTGTCACCGGCCAGCCCGACTTCGCCCACATCGTCATCGACTATGCCCCCGACCGCATGCTGGTCGAATCCAAGTCGCTGAAGCTGTTCATGGTCTCGTTCCGCAACCATGGCGCCTTCCACGAGGACTGCACCGTGATGATCGGCCGCCGCGTCGTCGCCGCGACAAAACCGCTGTGGCTGCGCATTGCCGGCTACTGGTATCCGCGCGGCGGCATCCCGATCGACGTGTTCTGGCAGACCGGCAGGCCGCCGGAAGGGGTGTGGCTGCCCGAAACCGGTGTCGCGCCCTATCGCGGCCGCGGCTGAACGTTTCGAAGAGATTTGGGCGCTCACTGGCATTGATACTGGCTGAGAGCCCATTCATTGGTCACCGACAGCAGGTCGGCGACCTTCCATTCGCCGTCGACCTTCTTCAGCTTCCACTGCATGCGATGCGGCTCGCCGGCCGCGGTAAACGCCGCGACCACGATCGCCGTGTCGCCTGTTTCCGAGCCGATGATCTTCAGGCTTCTGTCGAGCTCGGCCTTGTCATAGGCCGTGCTGTCGAGCGGCATGTTGGTATCCAGGCAATCGCCCTGTTCCGATTTTTCGAGCTGGTCGCGGGCGTCGAGCACCGCCTTGGCCGGATCGACGAAGCGGCCGCGTTCGGCCGGATCGAGTTCGAGCCCGACATGGTCGTAGAACGGCCTGATCGCCTCGACGGCGGTGCCGGCAAATGCTGGGGTGGCCAGCAAGGGCAGGATGGCAGTTGCAAAAGCGGCTTTCATGGCGGCCTCGGCGTTGGCGTGATGGCCCTCAATAGCACGCATCATCGGCCGCTGCCTTGCGCGCCAGCGTCATCCTTGACCTCGACGCGCATGATCCTGCCGTCGGCGTCGAAATAGACCGTCTCCTCACCCGACCTGACGAGGCGGGCGCCTGACACAGCATGCGTCGCCTCGAGCCGCCAGCGCGACCAGGCGGCGTGCTGCGACAATGCCGCCACCTGCTCGTCCTTGGAGACCTGGTCGCCATAGCAGGCGAAATAGCCGCGAAACGCCGCCATGATCGCGTCACGGCCGACGACGGCGTCACCGACGCCATCGGAGACATAACAGGCGTCAGCCGCGAAGCAGGCTTCGATGGCGGCGAAATCGAGCACGTCGATGGCCGCGTGGTAGGTTTTCAGAGCCGCGAGGGGATCGAAGGCCGTGTCCTGCATAGGCTGCGGCCCTCAATACCAAGCGTCTTCCATCGACGCCTTCCTGCGCGTCATGAAGTCCTTCAGCGCCTCATCTATGCCTTCGTCGAGCGGCGGCGCCTCATATTCGGCGAGCATCGTCTTCCAGCGCCGGTTGGCGCGGGTGGCGGCGTCGGTCGAACCCGCCGCCTCCCATTTTTCGTAAGGCTCGTTGTCGGCGATGGCCGAATCCCAGAATGCCGTCTCGTAATTGGCCATGGTGTGGGCGCAGCCGAAGAAATGGTTGCCGGGGCCGACCTCGCGGAAGGCGTCGAGCGCCAGCTGGTTGTCGTCGATCTTGACGCCGTCGAGATAGGTGTGCAGCGCGCCGCAGAAATCGGCGTCCATGACGAACTTCTCGTAGGACATCGACAACAGCCCGTCGAGGAAACCGGCTGAATGCAGGATGAAGTTGGCGCCGCAATGCACCGCCGCCAGCATCGACATGGTGCCTTCGTTCATGGCGTGGGCGTCGGGCAACTTGGAGGTGGTGAAATTGCCGGAGCAGCGCAGCGGCAGGTTGAGCCGCCGGGCCAGTTGCCCGATGACCATCGAGCCGATCGCCGGTTCCGGCGTGCCGAAGGTCGGCGAACCCGAGCGCAGCGACATGGACGACAGGAAATTGCCGAAGATGACGGGCGCGCCGGGCCGTTCGAGCTGGGTCAGGGCACAGCCGGCCATGGTCTCGGCCAGCGACTGGGCGATGGCGCCGGCATTGGTCACCGGCCCCATGGCGCCGCCGAGGATGAACGGCACGATGACAGCCGCCTGGTTGGCGCGGGCATAGGCGCGCAAAGCCGTGGTCATGGTGGCGTCCCAGACCAGCGGCGAGTTGACGTTGACATTGCCCAATATGACGCAGTTCCGGTCGGTGAACGCCTCGCCAAAGACGATACGCGCCATGTCGATGGAATCTTCCGCACGCGCCTCCGAGGTCACCGAGCCCATGAAGGCGCGGTCGGAGTAGCGGATGTGGCTGTAGACCATGTCGAGATGGCGCTTGTTGACCGGCACGTCGACCGGCTCGCAGATGGTGCCGCCGGAATGGTGCAGCCAGGGCGAGGACTGCGCCAGCTTCACGAAATTGCGGAAATCCTCGATGGTGCCGTAGCGGCGGCCCTTGTCGAGATCCATGACGAAGGGCGAGCCATAGGCCGGCGAAAACACCACGCTTTTGCCGCCGATCTCGACCGAGCGTTCGGGGTTGCGGGCGTGCTGGGTGAAGCTTGCCGGTGCGGTCTTCAGCACCTCGCGCAGCAGGCCGGGCTCGAACTTGACCAGCACACCCTCGACCTTGGCCCCGGCCCGTTTCCAGTGATCCAGTGCAACAGGGTCGTCACGGAACTCGATGCCGATCTCGGCAAGGATCCTGTCGGCGGTCGCCTCGATGCGGACGAGGTTGTCCTGGGAGAGGATGTCGTAGGTCGGGATGTTCCTCATGATAAAGGGCCGGCCATGCGCCTCGGGCCCATGCGAGCGCTGCTCGCGGCGGGCGTTGCGGCCGCCGCGCTCGCGGCGCTTGGCGGGCTCACCAGGGGCTTCGGCGGTGGCGACGCTCATGTCAGGCTCCAAATCGTTCCAGCATGAAGCTAGCCTTTGGATTCGATACTGTGACGCTTGAAAATCCTCATCACTTGCATAAGCTTGGCTTATGCAGAACCTGCGCCACCTGTTGCCCTCGGCCGGCAGCCTGATCGTCTTCGAAGCCGCCGGGCGGCTGGCCAGCTTCACCGCCGCCGGACGCGAACTCGGCATGACCCAGGCCGCCGTCTCCTATGCCATCCGCGGACTGGAGGACCAGCTCAGTGCCAAGCTGTTCCAGCGCCGCCACCGCCAGGTGCTATTGACCGAGGCCGGCGAGCGCTTCCATGCCGATGTCACGCTCGGCCTGTCGCATATCCGCAAGTCGGCGGAGGAGCTCAGGGCACGCGCCGGCGGCATGCATGTGACGCTGTCGGCGTCGACCGCCTTTGCCTCGTTCTGGATGATGCCGCGGCTGCAGAAATTCCGCGACGACCTGCCCGGCATCGACCTGCGCATCCAGACCGCCGACCGCGACCTCGACCTGATCGCCGAGGGCATTCCGCTCGGCATACGCGGCGGCGACGCCGCCGACTGGCCCGACTACGAGCTTTTGCAGATCGCCGACGAGGAGGTCTATCCGGTCGCCGGGCCGGCCTATCTCGCGCGCGCCGGCACGCCAAAGACACCGGCCGAGATCACCCTGCACCACCTGATCCACCTCGAAGAACCCTATCGCCCGGCTGCGACCTGGAACGAATGGTTCCAGTCGGCCGGTCTCAACGGCGCGGTCGCCAAGCGTGGGCTGGTCATCAACGACTATGTGCTGGTCATCCAGGCTGTCATGGAAGGCCAGGGCATCGCGCTGGGCTGGCGTCACCTCACCGACCGGCTGATCGCGGCCGGGCTTCTGGTCCGGCTGTCCGACCACGTCATGACGACGAACAAGGGTTTCCATGTCGCCTGGCCGAGGAATCGCGTGCTGAGCGAAAGTGCTGAAAAGGTGCGCGACTGGCTGGCGGCGCAGGCGTGAGGCGCTGCGTGTCGTGCCGCCGTCGCAACGCGCGCGGACCTGCCCGGCAAGACAACTGACCCTACCATACACAAGGTCCAGCAATCCGCTGTGGATGGCCCGGCGCCCGGCAATGGACCTGTCCCGACCCAACCGAATCCCGCTATAGTCCGGCCATGCCCATTCGCCAGCTTTCCGAAACAATGATCAACCAGATCGCCGCCGGCGAAGTCGTGGAACGGCCGGCCAGCGTGGTCAAGGAACTGGTCGAGAACGCGCTCGACGCCGGTGCGGCGCGCATCGAGGTGGCGACAGCAGGCGGCGGGCTGAATCTGATCCGCGTCGTCGACGACGGTTCGGGCATGCCCGAGGACGAGCTTTCGCTGGCGATCTCGCGCCACTGCACCTCGAAGCTCGGCGACGACATCCTCGACATCCGCTCGCTCGGTTTCCGCGGCGAGGCCTTGCCGTCGATCGGCTCGGTGTCGAAGCTCGCCATCCGGTCGCGCACCAGGTCAGCCGACAGCGGCGCCGAGATCACTGTCGAGGGCGGCCGGGTGTCGGGCGTGCGTCCGGCGCCCAGCAACCGCGGCACCACGGTCGAGGTGCGCGACCTGTTCTATGCCACGCCTGCCCGGCTCAAATTCATGAAGACCGAGCGCGCGGAAGCCATGGCCATCGCCGACACGGTCAAGCGCATTGCGATTGCCTTCCCGGCCGTGCGCTTCACTTTGTCGGGCACCGACCGCTCGACGCTGGAATTGTCGGCGACCTCGGATGAAGTCGAGGGCCGGCTTGCCCGCATCGCCCAGGTGATGGGCACGGATTTTCCCGACAATTCGATCGTCATCGATGCCGCGCGCGAGAGCGTGCGACTCGAAGGCCATGTCTCGATCCCGTCCTACACCAGGGGCAATGCGCTGCAGCAATATGCCTATGTCAACGGCCGGCCGGTGCGCGACAAGCTGATCGCCTCGGCGATACGCGGCGCCTATGCCGACGTTCTGCCGCGCGACCGCCATGCGGTTACGGTGCTGTTCCTGACGCTCGACCCGGCCGTCGTCGACGTCAACGTGCATCCGGCCAAGGCCGACGTGCGCTTTCGCGATCCTGGGCTGGTGCGCGGCCTGATCGTCGGCGCGATCCGCCAGGCACTGGCCAATGCCGGCATCCGGCCGGCGACGACAGGCACGCATGCGATGATGGGGGCGTTCCGGCCGGGACCGACCAGCTACGGCCACCCCGGCCCGGCCAACGGCCATCGCGCCTACAATCCGGATTTCCGCGCCGCCACCTCGGCCAGTTACGAGCCGCAGCGCTCGCCGTTCCGGCCGCTCGACGCGGGCTTTGCCGAGGCAGCGCAGGCGAGCTTCGACGCAGGACCGCTGCACAGTGCCGATGCCCGCGCCGGCCAGGCTGAAATGGTCGAAGCGCTGTTGCGGACCGAACTGGGTGCTGCCCGGGCGCAGGTGCATGAAAACTACATCGTCGCACAGACCAGCGACTCGCTCGTCATCGTCGACCAGCACGCCGCCCATGAGCGGCTCGTCTATGAGGCGCTGAAGAACGCGCTGCATTCGCGCCCGATCCCCTCGCAGATGCTGCTGCTGCCCGAGATCGTCGACATGCCCGAAGAAGACGCCGAGCGGCTGGCGCTGCATTCCGAAACTCTGGCCCGCTTCGGTCTCGGCGTCGAACGTTTCGGCCCAGGTGCCGTGGCGGTGCGCGAAACGCCTGCGATGCTCGGCGAAACCGATGTCACGCAACTGGTGCGCGACCTCGCCGATGAGATCGCCGACAGCGACACGGCGGACACGCTGAAGGAGCGGCTGCATGCGATCGCCGCCACCATGGCCTGCCACGGCTCGGTGCGGTCGGGCCGCCGGTTGCGGCCCGAGGAGATGAACGCGCTGCTGCGCCAGATGGAGGCGACGCCGGGATCGGGCACCTGCAACCACGGCCGCCCGACCTATATCGAGCTCAAGCTCGCCGACATCGAAAAGCTGTTCGGCCGCCGCTAGAGCGTTTGCGCTTCTCCCTGAATCGCGAAACCGCTCTATCTCCTTGATTTTGCGCGATTCCGCACGGAAACCCGCTGCACAGTTCTGCTGGAATTGCGCCAGAGCGTTGCGCTTGTCCTTGAATCAAGGAAACGCTCCATCTGCTTGTTTTTACGCAACTCCGCTTCACACTCTTCGTGGACTTGCTTCTCGACGGCTCATGGCGCCAGGTGCTGCCACCTGGCGCCATGCAAGCAGGCCGCAATCCAGCGGGCGGTCCCGAGCTCAGCGCTTCAGCGTGCTGCAGCGCTTGAGCCCGCCTTGGCGCTTCAGCCCGCCTCAGCGCTTCAGCCCGCCTTAGCGCTTAAGATTGACCAACACCACGCCGGCCAGCGCCAGCGCGCCACCAAGGATGCCGAACAGGCCGGGGGTCTCGCCGAGCCAGAAAAAGCCGATCGCCACCGCCACCGGCGGCACGCAATACATGAAGTTGGAGGCACGGGACGCCGGCAGGCGCGACAGCGCCACCGACCAGCTGCCATAGGCGATCAGGCTCGGCACGATGCCGAGATAGATGACCGACCAGAACGGTTCGGCAGCGGCGACCGACATCTGGGCAAGGCCGTTGGGCAGCGCCGGCGCCAGGAACAGCGCGCCGAGGATCATGTTCCAGGCCGAGACCGTCAGCGGCCGGTGGCGGCTGTACAGCCGCTTCTGGACGATGCTGGCGAGCGAGGTGCACAACGCCGAGCCGAGGATCAGCAAGGCGCCGGTGTTGAAGGTCAGCCCCTGCCCTTCGCCGAGCGCAATGATGCCGATGCCGGCAAACGACAGGAAGGTGCCGATCCAGGCCAAGACAGGAAACCGCTCGCCGAGCAGGATCATCGCCAGGACGGCGGTGATGATCGGATTGACGTTGATGATGAAGCTCGCCGCACCCGCCGAGACCGTCATCTCGCCATAGTTCAGCAGCACCGTGTAGAGCGCGATGAAGACCGCGCCGCCAAAGGCAAAGCGCCAGAGCTCGTTCAGCGACGGCAAGGCCGGGCGCAGGATCATCAGGTAGATCGCCGACGGCACCGCCGCGATGGCGAAGCGCAACGCGCCGAGCTCGATCGGATCGATGGCGCTCAGCCCGGCGCGGATGGCCGGAAAGGACGAGGCCCAGCCGAAGATCGTCACGACCACCGCAAGCACGGTAACAGCGGAAGCGCGCTGTGTCGGATTGCCGCTACGGGAGGTGGTCTGGGCGGTCATGGCTAGGCCTCGTCAGTTTGGGTCTGGCATAGATTTCCCTGATGAGGAGCTGATTGACAAACGAATAAATCAAGGCTCAGCTGTGAGCATGGATCACAGCTCCGAACAGATGCTCCCTCTCGAAACCTTGCGCGCCTTCCAGGCGGCGGCGCGCAGCGGCAGCTTCTCGGCGGCGGCCGAAAAGCTCAACATGACCCATGGCGCGATCAGCCGGCAGGTCGCCAAGCTCGAGGACTGGCTCGGCCTCAGGCTGTTCGAGCGCGGCGCGCGCGGGGTGACGCTGACGCTCGAAGGCCAGCGCCTGCATCTACGCGCCAGTGAGGCGTTCTCGCTGATCTCCGATACCACCGACCGTTGGGTCGAGCCGCGCGGTGCCGCCGTCGTGCGGCTGACCTCTATCCCCTCCATCGCCAGCCTGTGGCTGATGCCGCGCCTGTCCGAGCTCGAAGCCGGCAACCCCAGGCTGCGGGTGGTGCTCGACATCGACATCCGCCAGGCCGACCTCGCCGACGAGGGCATCGATCTCTCCATCCGCTGCGGCCGCGGCAAGATCCCGGGACGGATCTCGACGCAGTTGTTCGAGGAGCATTGCTTTCCCATCGCCGCGCCCGCGCTTGCCGCCCGCATCGGCAGCGGCGACGCCGCAAGGCTGCTGGACTTTCCGCTGATCCACGATTCCGATGCGTCGAGCTGGCGATCCTGGTTCAGCACGCATGGCCTCGACTACCGCCCGCGGCCGCAGGACCGGCGCTTCGAGGATTATAATCTGGTGCTGTCGGCGGCGAGCCACGGCCTTGGCATCGCTTTGGCGCGGCCGCCACTGACCGAAAACCAGCTGAAGGCAGGCCATCTCGTCATGGTCGACGAACATCGCGCACTGAACCCGGTCTCCTACTGGCTCGACCGCCCGATGGGACGGCCGAGAAGTGCCGCAGCCGAACTGGCGCGGCGCATCGGCCACCATGCCGGGCTGGCACCCGAGACGGTCGAACGCTTCCTGTCCGAGGAGAGGTAACTTGACCCGGGACATTTTGTGACCGTAAAAGCCGGGCAACGCACGGCCCACCCTTCCAAAGGGGCCCCTTCTTCATGGGCCCCCTTCTTTACGGGCCAGAGAAACTGTAGATTTCGGCAGGCGATGCCGCCGGCGGCCGGCACCAGGAGCCGGCACAGGGAGATTGAGCGAAAGCCCATGATGAACCGTTTCGAAGGCCCCGGCGCACGCGAAGCCCGCATCCGCTATCTCGACGGCGATTTCCAGGTGACGAGCCCCGGCTCCTTCGTGCGCTGCGCGGTGACGGGTGACTCGATCCCGCTGGACGAGCTCAAATACTGGAGCGTCGCCCGCCAGGAGCCTTACCGCGATGCCGCGGTCTCGCTTTCGCGTGAAATCGACATGAACCCGGAGCTGCGCACGCGCAAATAGGGCGCGACAGAATCTCGCCCGTCGGCCCGCGATCTTCAGCCTGATATCTTCAAGCTGATATCTTGCGCCGTCGCCAGGCTTCGAGCGTCTCACCGATGATGCGCTGGGGCGCGTTCTCGATGTCGAAGACCGCGTCGATCTCCAGCACGTTGAGGTTCTCCAGGAATTCCGGCGAGGCCGCACCATGGCGCAGCCTGGCCGCGTCCTTGGACGTGGTGACCAGCTCGAGCTCGCCGGCGCGGGCGGCGGTCACCAGGTCCTCGAGCTCGTCGGGCAGGTAGAAATGATGGTCGGCGAAGGGGTGCGCCAGCACCACCGTTGCCCCTGCCTTGGCCAGCGTGGCGAAGAACTTCTCGGGGTGGCCGATGCCGGCGAAAGCCAGGAAGCGGCGGCCGGCAAAGGCCTTCTTGCCGCGCGGACGCGCCAGGGCTGAAAAGACCGGCTTGCCGGCGCGCGCCGCCCGGCGCACCACCGCATCCGCCCGCTCGCCCTCGCCCATCTTCAGCACCGCGTCGGCAAATCTGAGCTGGTCGATCAACCGCGCCCGCATCGGCCCGCCGGGAATGACATGGCCGTTGCCCAGGCCATAACGGGCGTCGACGACGATCAGCGCATAGTCGATATGGATGCGCGCGCTCTGGAAGCCGTCATCCATGATCAGGAAGTTGCAGCCGCGCTCGATCAGCATGCGCGCGCCTGCGGCCCGGTTGGCCGACACCGCGACCAGCGCATGCTCGGCCAGAAGCAGCGGCTCGTCGCCGACATGCTTGGCGCTGTCGTGATGGGGATCGACGATATGCGGTTCGGAGAAGCTGCCGCCATGGCCGCGCGACAGGAAGCCGGGCACCAGCTGCATGCGCTTGGCCTGCCTGGCGAGTGCTATGGCAACGGGGGTCTTGCCGGTGCCGCCGACGGTGAAGTTGCCGACACACAGCACCGGTGCGTCGATCTTTTCGCGCCTGGCCGCCTTCATGCGCCGGCCTGCCACCAGGGCATAAAGCGCCGACACCGGATAGAGCGCGTAGGCGCGCCAATCCGGCTTTTCCCACCAGAAAGGAGGCGCTTCGCTGGCCAGATCTACCTCCCGCCCGCGCCCTTGAGGCGCGACTGCACGATGAGCGGATGGATATAGGGTTCGAGCGCCTTCAACGTCCGGGCGAGCGCGCCGCGCATTTCCTCGACGGTGGCAGCACCCGCCGACATCATGTCGTGGCGGGCGATTTCATTGCCGAGCAGGAAATTGACGGCACCGGCGAGCATGTCGCGGTCGCGCACGATCTTGGCACCGCCCTTGTCGATCAGACGCTGATAGGTGTCGCGGAA
The DNA here is from genome assembly GCF_900445235.1 of Aminobacter aminovorans. Classification (NCBI taxonomy): domain Bacteria; kingdom Pseudomonadati; phylum Pseudomonadota; class Alphaproteobacteria; order Hyphomicrobiales; family Phyllobacteriaceae; genus Aminobacter; species Aminobacter aminovorans. Next base: position 3,913,475 of record NZ_UFSM01000001.1, read on the forward strand.
GTTCTGGACGTTGCGTCCGGCGAGAACGGCGGTGTCGAGCATCGCCGGCTCGAGCGGATTCTGGCCGCCCTGCGCGGTCATCGAGCGGCCGACGAAGGCGATCTCGGTCAGGCGCAGATAAAGCCCCATCTCGCCGATGGTGTCGCCGAGCAGGATGTCGGTGTCAGGGGTGATGCGATCGCCGGCGCTGCGGCGGGCGACATTCAGGCCCATGGCGGTCAGCTCCGCCACCAATGCCTCGGCACGGTCGGGATGGCGCGGCACGATGATGGTCAGCAGGCTGCGGTGGCGGCTGCGCAGCATGGCGTGCACTTCGGCAGCCATCACCTCTTCGCCGTCATGGGTCGACACGGCGGCCCAGGTCGGGCGGCGGCCGATCTGGCGCTGGATGGCGTAGAGCGCGGTTTCGTCGGCCGGCGGCGGCGCGGTATCGACCTTGAGGTTGCCCGACACGGTGACGGGGCGTGCGCCGAGCGCGCGAAAACGCTCGCCGTCAACCTCGGACTGCGCCACCACATGGGCCATGTTCTCGAACAGCGCCTCGGCAATGTAGGCGCGCTTCTTCCACGACTTGAACGACCGGTCGGACAGGCGCCCGTTGACCAGGATCTGCGGCACGCGGCGGGCGCCGAGTTCGAGGATCGTCATCGGCCAGATTTCCGATTCGGCGATGATCGCCAGGTCCGGGTGCCAGTGGTCGAGGAAGCGGCTCACCGCCGGCTTCAGGTCGAGCGGCACATATTGATGGATGATGCGGCCGCCCAGCCGTTCCTCCGCGACCTGCGCCGAAGTGACCGTGCCGGTGGTCAGCACGACATGGATGCCATAACCAAGGATCGATTCGATCAGCGGCACGACCGCGATGGTCTCGCCGACGCTCGCCGCATGGAACCAGATCAGCGGCCCGTCAGGCCGCTCCCGGCTCGGCACGCCATAACGCTCACGCCGGCGGTTGTGGTCTTCCTTGCCCTTGGAGGCGCGCCAGGCGACATAGGTGCCAACCATCGGATAGGCAGCGGCACCTGCGTAACGATAGGCTCTGAGGAAGGCGCGAGCCCAGCGTTCGCTCATATGCCACTATCCAATTTGCCACTGGCCACTTTGCCGCCATCGACTTTGCCGCCATCAACCAGGCGATAGGCCTGCTCGGTGGCATGGTCGATGGCCGCGGTCAGTTCCTGGCGCTTGCGCTCCATCTCGGCATCGTCGGCATCGGCCGGAACCTCGATCAGCGGCGCGACGAAGATGGCGCAGCGGCCGAAGGGCAGATTGATCGTGGTCTTGTCCCAGCTGCCTTCCAGCACCTTGCGGCGGCTGGTGGCAATCGCCGCCGGCGCGATCGGGCGCCCGGAAAGCCGTGCCAGGAGCACGATGCCCATGCCGGCGTCACGCGGCGTGCCATGCGGAATGTCAGCGATCATGCAGACGTTCTTGCCGGTATCGAGCGCCTTTTTCAGGGCGATCAGCGCGGTTGCGCCACCTTTTTCGTGCTTGCGCCTGGTTTCACGCCCGCCGGAGCCGCGCACCGCCTCGATGCCGAACTTGTTGATGACAAGCGCATTGAGCTCGGCATCGGCGCTGCGCGACACCATCGCCACCAGGCCGCGCTTGCTCGGATAGAGCGCCGGCGCCAGCAGATGCTGGCCGTGCCACAGCCCGACGATCAGCGGCTCGCTGTCGGCATGGCTGCCGCCGGCCAGCTCATAGGAGCCCTTGACCAGCGGATTGGTCAGCCTGATGAAGCGCATCGCACCGGCAAACAGGCTCGCCACCGCACCCTTGGCGAAGCGCGATTTGGCAAGCGGCTCGCGAATGCGGCGCCAGAACGTCTTCGACGCCGGCTGCTTGACGCGCTTCTTCTTCGTCGCGGGCCTCACGGCCGGCGACGCCATGCGGGGTTGCTCCATCAGTTCTGACCGGCAGCCTTTGTGTCGGGCTCCAGCAACCGATGCAGGTGAACGACGAAATAGCGCATATGGGCGTTGTCGACGCTTGCCTGCGCCTTTGCCTTCCAGGCCAGCTCGGCCGACTTGTAGTCGGGATAGATGCCAACCATGTCGAGCGCGTCGAGATCGCGGAACTCGGTTCCACCGAGCTTGGTCAGTTCGCCGCCAAACACCAGATGCAGGAGCTGCTTTTTTCCGTTTTCTTCGGACATCTGTTTCCTTGATTCATCATCTCAGGGCTTGCCTGATCTAGACCAAAGCGCGCCGTTTTGGAACAGTCGGCAAAATCATCAACCGTCGTGGCTGGCGAGAACACCGGCCATGACATCGAGCAGCGTCCCGCTGCCGGCCATCAGCGCGCCGTGAACGATGTCCTCGCCGGCAAAGGCGAGCCGGCTGCCATGCCGGTCGAGCAGCTTGCCGCCCGCCTCGGTCAGGATCAGCTCGGCAGCGGCGATGTCCCAATCATGGGCATTCGGCTTGACGAACGTCGCATCGAGCACCCCGTTGGCGATCATCGCCACGCGATAGGCCAGCGAGGGAATGTAGGTCTCGCGCTCGAGCCTGCCCTGCCAGTCCACAGGCATCCTGTCGATCATCGGCTTGGGACCGGCAATACGCATGCGTTCGCCCGGTTCGCGCACCTTCAGGGGCTGGCCGTTGAGAAAGGCGCCACCGCCTTTGACCGCCCAGTAGGTCTCTTGCCGCGCCGGGCATTCGAGCACGCCGGCGAGTGAACGGCCGGCCTCGACGACGGCAACGCTGACGCACCATGCCGTGCGCCCCTCGACGAAGCCGCGCGTGCCGTCGATCGGGTCGACGACGAAGGTGCGGCGCGCGCCGAGCCGGTCGGGACTGTCGGCGGTTTCCTCCGACAGCCAGCCATAATCGGGCCTGGCCGCCGTCAAGGTTTCTCGCAGATAGTGGTCGGCGGCGTAATCGGCCTCGCTGACCGGCGAATTGCCGCCCTTGAACCAGACTTCCGGGCTCTGCCGGAAAAAGCCCATGGCGATCCGCCCGGCCTCGGTGGCAGCCGCACGCAGCAGGTCGAGCTCGCCCTTCAGGTCGGAATTGTCGATGTTGTCAGTCGCCTGCAAGGGTCATGCCTTCGATCAGAAGCGTCGGCGCGGCAGTGCCGAAATTGCGGTCGAGGTCGCTGGCCGGCACCATGCGCAGGAACATGTCCTTGAGGTTGGAGGCGATCGTCACCTCCGACACCGCCCAGGTGATCTCGCCATTCTCGATCCAGAAGCCGGAAGCGCCGCGGCTGTACTCGCCCGTCACCATGTCGACGCCCTGGCCGAACACCTCGGTGACATAGAAGCCGCGCTTGAGCGAGCGGATGATGTCCTCGGGCGAGCGCTCGCCCGGCTCGATGCTGAAATTGGTCGAGGACGGCGACACGGACGAGCCGCCGCGCGCGCCACGGCCATTGGTGACGAGCCCGAGTTCGCGCGCCGCCGATGTCGACAGGAACCAATGGTTGAGCACGCCCTTGTCGACCATCTTGAGCGTCGCACCTTCGATGCCCTCGCCGTCGAACGGACGCGACGCCTGGCCGCGCAGCTTCAACGGCTCGTCGATGGCGGTGATGGCGGCGGAAGCCACCTGCTTGCCCATCATGTCGCGCAGGAAGCTGGTCTTGCGGGCCACCGACGCGCCGTTGATGGCGCCGGCGAGGTGCCCGGCAATGCCGCGCGCGACGCGCGGATCGAAGACGACGTCGACGGGTCCGGTTGCCGCCTTGCGGGCGTTGAGCCGCTTGACCGCCCGTTCGCCGGCGCTGCGGCCGATATCGGCCGATGGATCGAGATCGGCGAAGTGGATGCGTGACGAGAAATCATAGTCCCGCTCCATCGACGTGCCCTCGCCGGCGATGACGCTGGCCGAGCGCGAGAAGCGCGAGCCGACATAGTGGCCGACAAAGCCGTGCGAGGTGGCGAGCACCAGTCCGCCGAGACCGGCGGCAGCGCCGGCACCTGACGAATTGGTCACGCCCTTGACGGCGAGTGCTGCCTCTTCGGCGGCGAGCGCGTCTTCCTTCAGGCGTTCGGCGGAAACGACGGTGTCGTCGAACAGGTCGAGGTCGCGCGGCGCATGCGTCAGCAACGAGGCATCGGCCAGACCCTGATAGGGATCCTCCGGCGAAACCCTGGCCATCGCCACGGCGCGCTCGGCCAGAACCCTGGGGTCGGAGGCGGCAGTCGCCGAAACGCTGGCGACGCGCTGGCCGACGAAGACCCGAAGCGACATGTCCTCGCTTTCGGAAGCCTCTGTCGCCTCGACCTTGCCGAGGCGCACCGAAACGCTTGTCGAGCGGCCGCGCACCGCAACCGCGTCGGCTGCGTCAGCGCCGGCCTTTTTTGCCGCTTCGACGAGGCTCGCCACCCGGTCGGCCAGTTTTGCGGCGTCGTTGGTATCGTTCATTTGGCATGTTCCGATTGCTAACCGCCCGTTGGTCGCGGCCCGTACCACCCCCATCTATTGTCCCCAACCGGCTTGTGCAATGGGCGGGTGCATGGTCAAACGACCCTGATGCGGCGCTTCGCCGCCGAAATCTCCAGGGGAACAGCATGTCCACACAGGCCCCGGCGGCGGCACCGGCAAAATTCACCACCGGTTCGACCATGCGCCATGTCGTGGTCATGACCGGCACCGGCTCGGTCGGCCTGATCGCCATCTTCATCGTCGACGCGCTCAACCTGTTCTATATTTCCCTGCTCGGCATCGAGGAACTGGCGGCAGCCATCGGCTTTGCCTCGACGCTGCTGTTCTTCACGCTTTCGATCTCGATCGGTTTCACCATCGCCTGCGGCGCGCTGGTGGCGCGCTGCCTCGGCCGCGGCCAGCGCGAGGAAGCCAGGCGCATGGGCGGCGCCTCGATGGTGTTCATGGGCGTCGCGACACTTGTGATGACGCTCGCTGCCTTGCCGTTCCTGCGTCCGCTGCTCTCCCTGCTCGGCGCCACCGGCGCCACGCTCGAGCTGTCGACGCGGTTCCTGCAGATCGTGCTGCCGTCATTCCCAATCATGGCGCTCGGCATGTGCACGACAGGCATATTGCGCGGCGTCGGCGATGCGCGACGGGCGATGTATGTGACGCTGGGCAGCGGCATTGCGGCGGCAATTCTCGACCCGATCCTGATCTTCGGCTTCGACCTCGGCCTCAATGGCGCCGCCATCTCGACGGTGCTGACACGCTTCGTGATGCTGGCCATCGGCCTGCATGGCGTCCATGTCGTGCACAGGCTGATCAAGCTCCCTGACCTCAGCGGACTGCGCGAGGCCGTCAGGCCATTCTTTGCCATCGGCGTGCCTGCGATGCTGACCCAGGTCGCGACCCCTGTCGGCAACGCCTATGTCACCATCGAAATGGCCGCCTTCGGCGACCAGGCGGTGGCCGGATGGGCGATCATCGGCCGCCTGGTGCCGGTCGCCTTCGGCGTCATCTTCGCGCTGTCGGGTGCCGTCGGGCCGATCCTCGGGCAGAACTACGGCGCCCGCAAGTTCGAGCGCCTGACCACGACGATGCGCGACAGCCTGCTGTTCACCATCGTCTATGTGCTGGCTGTGTGGGGGCTGCTGGCGATCTTCGCCAACCCGATCGCCAGCGCCTTCGGCGCCGACGGCATCGCCCGCGAGCTGATCGTGTTCTTCTGCCATTTCGCCGCCGGCAGCTTCCTGTTCAACGGCGCGATCTTCGTGTCCAGCGCTGCCTTCAACAATCTGGGCTATCCGACCTATTCGACCGTGTTCAACTGGGGCCGCTCGACGCTCGGTGTCATCCCCTTCGTCTGGATCGGCGCGCATTACTGGGGCGCCATCGGCGTCATCGCCGGCTGGGGGCTGGGGGCGGTGGTGTTCGGTGTCGTCTCGATGTTCGTCTGCTTCCGCGTCGTCAATGCGATCGCGCGCGAACCGCAGCATCAGGACGAGCCGGTGCCGGCGCTGCCGCCGGCGGCACAGTCGCCCTTCTCCACCGGCAAGGCATCGACGCTGCAATAGGGCAGCAGACGGGTTTAGCGCAGGATCTCGTCGAGGGCGTGCTTGAGCTCGTCCTTGATCGCCGCCGTCTCGGCCATCACCTGGTCGATCTTGAGGAAGTCGAGCGCTTTGAAGCGCGACACCGGCGGCCGCAGGAAGATGTCGGGCGGGTTCTGGCCGAGCTTGTTGGCGATGATCGACTGCATCATCAGCTGGCTGGCGCCGAACATCAGGTCGATCGAATTGGGCGGCTTGCGTCCGTTCTCGAACGGCGCGCCGACGACGTCGATGGCAATGACATGGTCGGCCAGGCCCTCGAGCAGGTCGAACGGCACCGGATTGTAGATGCCGCCGTCGATATAGAGGATGTTGCCGCGCGTCACCGGCTTGAACACCGCCGGGATCGCCGCCGATGCGGCGAGCGCCGAAAACAACTCGCCCTCCTCGAACACCTTCAGGCAATGGCCGTAATAGTCGGTTGCCGTCACCTTCAAGGGCAGCTTCAGCTCCTCGAAGGTTGCCGGCACGCCCTCGGGCAGGAACGATTTGAGGATGCGCTCGACATTGAACTGGGTGACCCGGATACCGGTCTCGACCATCTCCGACAGCGTGCCCGGCCGGGCCCGCCACATGCGGCTTGCAACCTCCGCCGGCCGGCCGAGCACGGCGCGGGAGTGCTCGTGGATTTCCTTGCCGGTCAGGCCGGCGGCCATGCCGGCGCCCATCACAGCACCTATGGAGGAACCAGCGATCGCCACCGGCTTGATGCCAAGCTCGTCGAGCGCCTCGATGACATGGATATGAGCGAGGCCACGCGCCCCACCGCCGCCGAGCGCCAGTGCGAAGGTGGCGCTCATCCCTTGCTCTCTCCGAATTTCGGACCGAGGATCATGATCGCCGGTTCGACCGACAACAGCTTGCGTGCCGCCGCCTTGACGTCGTCGAGCTTGACGGCGTTGATCAGCTCGATGCGCCGCTGCATGTAGTCGATGCCGAGCTTGTCGGTCTGCAGGTCGACAAGCGTGCCAGCGATGGCGCCCGAGGAATCGAGATTGTTGATGGCATAGGCGCCAAGCATGTATTTCTTGGCCGCGTCGAGTTCAGCCTCGGTGGGACCCTCCTCCGCCATCTTGCGGATCACCTCGCGGATGACGCCCAGCGTCTCGGCTGCCCGGTCCGACCGTGTCGCCGTGCCGATGATCAGCGACGACGAATGCTCCTGGTTGATCAGCGCGGAGCTGACGCTGTAGGCCAGCCCGCGCTTTTCGCGCACCTCGTCGAACAGCCGCGACGAGAATGTGCCGCCGCCCAGAATGTGCTCCATCAGCGCTGCCGCGAGGAAATCGGGCGCTTCGCGCGGCACGCCGGGATAGACCAGCTGCAGCGAGGTCTGCGGCAGCGGATACTCGATATGCATGGTCTGGCCGAGCCTGGGCTCGACGCGTTCGACCGGCCGCAATTCGGCCTTTTCCGGCAACGCGCCGAACACCTGGTCGAGCCGCTTCTTCAGCGTTTCGGCATCGATGGCGCCGACGACGGCGACATGGATGTTCTCGCGGGCGAAATTGGCCTTGTGGAAGGCGCGCAGGTCATCGGCGGTGATCGTGGCCAGCGATGCCTCGGTGCCCATGTCGGGCCGCGCATAAGGATGCGTGCCGTAGATCGCCTCGGCCCATTTGCGGGCTGCCTGGGTTTCGGGATCACGCGCATTGGCAACGATGCCGTTGACGATCTGCGAGCGGATGCGGTCGAGCGGCGCCTGGTCGAAGCGCGGCTTCTCGACCGCAAGCTTGAGCAGTTCGAACGCATCGTCCTGGCGATCGGCCAGCATGCGCATGCCGCCGCCGACGGCGTCATTGCCTTCGTTGAAGCCCATTTCGGCGCCGGCCTCGTCGAGCTTGATCTGAAAGGCGTCGCTGTCGAGATCGCCGGCGCCTTCGTCGAAAAGCCCGGTCATCAGGTTGGCGAGGCCTTCCTTGCCGACAGGGTCCTGCGTGCTGCCGCCGTCGAACAGGAACTTGATGGCGATGATCGGCACCGAATAGTCCTCGACCAGCCAGGCGGTGATGCCCTTGTCGGACCTGACCTCCTGGATTCGGACCTCGGCGCGCGCCACCATGGCGGGCAGGACCAGGAAAACCAGCGCCAGCATCAGCGTCGCCGCTGATGCACGCGTCGTCGAGAAAGTGGGGGCCTTGAAACGCATTGCCATGAGCCTGGTCATCAGATCACTTCTCGACTGATTTCGCCGGCAGCAGATAGCCGGCAACCGAATGGTCGGGATTGAGGTACTTGGTGGCAACCGCCTTGATCTGGTCGGTGGTGACCGTGCGTATCCGGTCCGGCCACTGTTCGATGTCGGCAACCGTGCCGCCGGTCGCCAGCGTGCTGCCATAGATGTTGGCCATGCTTGCCTGGTTGTCGCGGGCAAAGATCATCGAGCGGACGAAACGGTCCTTGGCCTTTTCGAGCTCGTCCGATGTCACGCCGTCGTTGATGATGCGGCGGATCTCGACGTCGACGGCGGCTTCCACCTGCTGCAGCCCGGCTTCGCCACGCGGCGCGCCATAGACGGTGAAGCTGGTGTCGTCGACCATCGTGCCCTGGAAGAAGGCGCCGGCGGAGGAGGCAATGCCGTCCTTGACCACCAGGCCCTGGTAGAGCCGGCTGCGGCTGCCGCCACCAAGGATCTCCGACAGAAGGTCGAGCGCTTCGGCTTCGCCCGGCTCGGCCGTCTGGTAGGACGGCACCACCCAGGCCTTGGAGAAGCTCGGCACGCTGACACGCTCGTCGGTCAGTTCGACGGTGCGCTTGGTGTTCTGCTCCGGCTCGACCGGACGGATGCGCGGCGGCAGCTCGGGGCCGCGCGCGACCTTGCCATAGGTCTTTTCGGCCAGTGCCTTGACCGTCTCCGGCTCGACGTCGCCGGCAACGATCAGGATCGCGTTGTTGGGGGCGTAATACTGGTCGTAGAAGGCAGTGGCGTCGACGCGGTTGAGCTTCTCGATCTCATGCATCCAGCCGATGACGGGAATGCGATAGGGCTGGTTCTGGTACAGCGTCGCGTCGACTTCCTCGTTGAGCAGCGCGCCCGGATTGTTTTCGACGCGCGAGCGGCGCTCTTCCAGGATGACGTCGCGCTCAGGCCCGATCACCGCATCGGTCAGCACCAGGTTGCGCATCCGGTCGGCCTCGAAGCTCATCATCGTTTCGAGTGCCGCGGGCGTCACCGTCTGGTGGTAGGCGGTGTAGTCATAGGTGGTGAAGGCGTTTTCGCTGCCGCCGATCTCGGCGATCTTCTGGCCGAACTCGCCGGCCTTGTGGTTGCTGGTGCCCTTGAACATCAGATGTTCGAAGAAATGGGCGATGCCCGACTTGCCGGGCACCTCGTCGGCACTGCCGACCTTGTACCAGACCATATGGGTGGCGATCGGCGCACGATGGTCGGGGATGACGACGACCTGCATGCCATTGTCGAGCGTGAAACTGGTGACCTTCCAGTCGCTGCGCGGCGCTTCGGCCAGAGCCGGCGCCGACGAGGCCAGCCCCAGGGCCAACAGGGCTGGCAGCGAGGCTTTCGCCCGCAAGAATCTCAAGATCATCAACTGCCTCTGAATGTGGACGTGCCCGCCTTATAGGCTTCGGCACAAAGCGGCGGGAAGTGAATTGTTCGTAATCTTCCGGTCCGAAAGAGGCCGAAGTCGGGCGCCGCGGCTATTCCGCCTCGATGAAGCGGATCACCGTCTCGCCATAGGCGCGTTCGTCGACGATGGAAAAGCCGGGGCCCGGCTCGAAGGCAGCGGCAGCGGCTTCCTCGACGACGCAGAGCGCGCCTGATGCCAGCCAGCCGCCGGCGCGGGCCGAACGCAAGGCGCGTTCGCCCAGGCCCTTGCCATAGGGCGGATCGGCAAAGACCAGGCCGAAGGGCCCGAGCGTGCCGGCGTCGCCGAGAGCGGTTGCGTCACGGCGGAAGATCTTGGTCCGTCCGGTCAGGCCGAAGCTCTCGACATTGGTGCGGACAAGCCCGCGGCCTTCCGCCGATTCCTCGATGAAGACGCAATAGGCAGCGCCGCGCGACAGCGCCTCGATGCCGAGCGCGCCGGTGCCGGCGAAAAGATCGAGCACGCGCGCGCCGTCCAGCCTGCCGCCAAAGCGGTGGGCAAGCATGTTGAACACCGCTTCACGCGTGCGATCCGTGGTCGGGCGAATGGCGTTGTCGCGCGGCGTGGCCAGCGGCCTGCCGCGCAGATCACCACCGACTACCCGCATCAGCCGCGATCCCGGCGCGGACCGCCGGGCCGTCCGCCACGCGGGCCGTCAGAACGGGGCTTATCCGAACGAGGCTTGTCGAAGTCGGCCTTGCCGCGCGGCTTGGCAGCGTAGTCGGCCTTGGCCTTTTCACTTTGCGGACGCGCGCCCGGAGCCATCCAGACATTTGCCTTGCGCGCACCAGGCGTCTCGAACGGCTTCTTTTCGCGCTCGTCACCCTTCTTGCCGCCAAACTTCGGCTTGTCACCAAACTTCGGCTTGTCGCCAAACCTGGGCTTGTCACCGAACTTCGGCTTGTCGCCAAATTTCGGCTTGTCGCCATAGCTCGGCTTGTCACCGAAGCCGGCAGGGCGTTCGGTCGACAGGCGACCCAGAACGTCCTCACGATGACGCTCGCGATCGCGCTTGCGGTTCTTGATCAGGCCGCCTTCGCCGATGTCGAGGCGGGCGGTGCGCGGGGCGCGCGGCGCCTCTTCCTCGCGACGTTCCTCGCGGCGGAAGGTAGGCTTGTTGGAGAAGGGCTTGACGATGTCGGCGTCGAAATTGGCGCCCGACTCCTCGATCAGCCGCTCGCCGAGCTGGTCGCGCAGCATCTTGCCCTTGATCTCCTGAACATGGCCCTCGGGCAGCTCGCCGAGCTGGAACGGTCCGTAGGAGATGCGGATCAGGCGGTTCACCTCGAGGCCGAGCGCGCCGAGGATGTTCTTGACCTCGCGGTTCTTGCCTTCACGAAGGCCGATGGTGATCCAGGCATTGCTGCCCTGCTCGCGGTCGAGCGTCGCTTCGATCGAGCCGTAGAACACGCCCTCGACGGCAATGCCGTCCTTGAGACCGTCCAGCGTCTTCTGCTCGACCTTGCCATGGACACGCACGCGGTAGCGGCGCAGCCAGCCGGTCGCCGGCAGTTCGAGCACGCGCGACAGGCCGCCATCATTGGTCAAAAGCAACAGGCCTTCGGTGTTGATGTCGAGGCGGCCGATGGTCATCAGGCGCGGCAGCTCTTGCGGCAGCACGTCGAAGACGGTCTTGCGGCCCTCGGGATCGCGGTTGGTGGTGACCACGCCCGCCGGCTTGTGGAACAGGAACAGGCGGGTGCGCTCGATCGGCGGGATTTCCATGCCGTCGAGATGGATGATGTCATCCGGCATGACGTTGACCGCCGGCGACGCCAGGATCTTGTTGTTGACCTTGACGCGGCCGGCAGCAATCAGCTCCTCGGCATCGCGGCGCGAGGCGAGGCCCGCACGTGCCAGGCGCTTGGCGATACGCTCGCCCGGCTCCGGCGCATCCTCGGGAGCGCGCGGGCGCGGCTTGAAGCCATCGCTCGACGGGCGACGGTCGCCATCCGGCCTCGGACGGAACGCCCTCGCCTCGCCGCCTTCACGCTTTTCGTAAGGCCTGCCACCTTCAGGGCGCGGGCCCGAACGGAACGGGCGGTCGCCACTTGCGGGGCGGGCCTCGCCGTCGCGCGAACGGAATTCGCGATGCGGGCGCTCGCCGCCTTCGGCGGGACGCGGGCGATACGGCTTGTCGCCACCAAAGGAGCGGCCGCCTTCACGCTTTTCGTAGGGCTTGCCTTCGGGACGCGGGCCCTTGCTGAACGAGCGCTCGCCGCTGGCGGGACGTGCTTCACCATCGCGCGGACGGAACTCACGGTGCGGGCGCTCGCCACCTTCGGCCGGACGCGGGCGAAACGGCTTGTCGCCAAAGTAGCGGCCGCCTTCGCGCTTCTCGTAGGGCTTGCCCTCGGGCCGCGGGCCCTTGTTGAAGGTGCGTTCGCCGCTTGCAGGGCGGGCTTCACCGTCACGCGGACGGAACTCGCGCTTGGGACGTTCGCCGCCCTCGGCAGTTGCGGCTGGACGCGCACGATAGGGCTTGTCGCCACCAAAGGAGCGGCCGCCTTCGCGCTTATCGTAAGGCTTGCCCTCGGGACGCGGGCCCTTGTGGAACGTGCGCTCGCCACCTGCCGGCCGCGCGTCATCGCGCGGACCGAAATCGCGCTTGGGACGATCGGGACGATCGCCACCACCTGCACTCGCAGGGCGGGGTGAATACGGCTTCTTGGCAAATGGCTTGCCAGCGCCTTCGCTGCGCGGCTTGCCGAATTTCTTCGCACCGCCGTCGCGGCCGCCTGCTCCAGCCGGTTTTGACCCGCCCTTGCGGGGGAATTTCTTACGATCGTCGTCCATGGTGGCCTTTGCCCTTTTCGGCGGCTAGATAACAGGAAGCTCGGGGGTTAGCGAGGGGTAACAGGATGGTTGAGGCGTGAAACGGCCCGATTACATGGCATTGGCCTTCGACGAGGCCGAAGCGGCAGCGGCGCGCGGCGAAGTGCCGATCGGCGCGGTCATCGTCCAGGGCAACGAAATCGTCGCCCGTGCCGGCAACCGGACCCGCGAACTCAACGATGCCACCGCGCATGCCGAAATACTGGCGATCCGCCAAGCCTCCGAGCGGCTCGGCCAGGAGCGCCTGACCGGGCTCGACCTCTATGTGACGCTCGAACCCTGCACCATGTGCGCCGCCGCGATCTCGTTTGCCCGCCTGCGCCGGCTCTATTTCGGCGCCGCCGACGACAAGGGCGGCGCGGTGGTCAGCGGTATCCGCTTCTACGCCTCCCCCACCTGCCATCATGCACCCGATGTATATGCCGGCATCGGCGAAACACGCGCCGCCGAGATGCTCAAGAGCTTCTTCAAGGATCGGCGCGAGGACTAGGCTACGTTTCTTCGAAACGCTCTTTTTTGTTTTGCGCAATTCCTACGGAAAACCGCTTCACACTTTTCCTGGAAATGCCCCGCAAAAACGAAAACGCCCTGAACCAGTCAGGGCGCCCGGTCAGTCTGCAATTGTGGCCAGGATCAGAACGGCCACCAGCTCGTGCTCTTCTTGGCGAGCTTCTTCTTGCGGCGTTCCTTCTTGATCTCGTCTTCGCCGAGCTCATCCTGGGCAGCGGACGCTGCCGCCTGGCGGTAGGCCAGCGGCGGTTCGCTCAGATATTTGCGGCTCGTGGTGCTGCCCTGCTTGTTCTCGCGGAGGCGGCGTTCAATTTCGATCTTGCGCTGGGCCGGGGTCCACTTGCTCATGTCGGGGCCGTTCAGCGCCGACATGTCGTTGACCACTTCCGGCTCGAAATTCGGATTGTCGCGATTCTTGGTCGCGTTGTCGCGGATGCGGGCGCGGCGTGCCTCCGGCGATTCGGGCCAGTCGGCGCTCGCCGTGGTGACGATGCTGTCCTGCGGCGCCGGCAGTGCGGCGACCTGGCCGGTCTTCGGCTTCACCAGCTCCGGACGCGGCTTGTATTCGATGCTGTTGGTCTTCGGCTTCAACGACATGATGTTGGTCAGGTCGGACGCGAGCTGGGTCGTCGCCGACTTGTCGGTGCCGTAGGTGGGCGCGCTCATGCAGCCCGTAAGCGCCAGGCCGGAAACGGCGAGCGACGCAAGCAAAGCTCCGCGCGCGCTGATGCGGTCCGTCATGCCAGTAATTTTCACTCGAACGCCTCTCGCTAGATGCCGGCCTTGAGCCGGGTCCCGGTCCGTATGCTCATCCGACGGAATTCCGGCGACAATTTGTCTGCCGGAGTTTCGCGCTTTTACCTTAATGGGCCGTCAAGGGCAACGACCGGCCGGAGATGTCCGCCGGTCGTTGCATTTCAGCACCTGTTAGAGGCGGCCAAGCGCCTGCAGTTCGTGCAGGGCGGCGGCATCGCGCGCCGAGACGTCGGCAAAGGCCGCGTCGGAGCCGACATCGCCCGTATAGCGCCAGGAACGCGCGCATTTGACCAGTCCGCGGTCTTCCGCCTTCTCGACGACGACGGCGACACCGGGAACTTCGCGCAACACGAAGGAATCGGCCGGCGCCGCCCCATGCGAGATGACGAGATCGCTGGTGATGCTGATCTCGGCCAGATCGATGCCCGCCAAGGCTTCTTCCAGCACCGCGTCGCTCATATGGACGACCGGCACCGCCTCCAGCGACGAGCCGATGGTCTTCTTGGCCCGCTCCAGCTCCAGCGCGCCCGTGACGACGCTGCGCACCTGACGGACCTTGCGCCACTTTTCGGCCAGCGCCTCGTCGCGCCAGGCAGCCGGCACCTCGGGGAACTGTTCGAGATGCACCGACTCGGCTGCGGGGTTGCGCTCGAGCCACGCCTCTTCGGTGGTGAAGGGCAGCATCGGCGCCAGCCACTTGACCAGGCAGTTGAACAGCGCGCGCACGACATGGACGGCTGCCTTGCGGCGGGTGCTCGACGGCGCGTCGCAGTAGAGCACGTCCTTGCGGATGTCGAAGTAGAAGGCCGACAGCTCGACGACCATGAAGTCGATCAGCGCGCGGGTGATGCGCTTGAACTCGAACTCGTCATAACCCTTGCGCACCAAGGCATCGAGCTCCGACAGCCGGTGCAGCATCAGCCGCTCCAGCTCCGGCATCTCGGCCAGCGCTACATCCTCGCCATCGTCATGGGCGAGCGTGCCCAGCATCCAGCGGATGGTGTTGCGCAGCTTGCGGTAGGCGTCGATATTGGTCTGCAGCACGTTCTTGCCGAGGCGCTGGTCTTCCCAATAGTCCGTCGTCATCACCCACAGGCGCAGGATGTCGGCGCCCGACTGCTTCATGACGTCCTGCGGCACGACGGTGTTGCCGAGCGACTTCGACATCTTGCGGCCTTCCTCGTCCATGGTGAAACCATGGGTGACGACCGTGTTGTAGGGCGCGCGGCCGCGCGTGCCGCAGCTTTCGAGCAGCGACGAGTGGAACCAGCCGCGATGCTGGTCCGAGCCTTCGAGATAGACGTCGGCCGGCCATTTCAGGTCGGGGCGATCCTCCAGCGTGAAGGCATGGGTCGAGCCCGAATCGAACCAGACGTCGAGGATGTCCATCACCTGCGTCCACGCCTCATTGGCGCGCGACCCCAGGAAGCGCTCGCGCGCCCCCTCGGCGAACCAGGCATCGGCGCCCTCCGCTTCGAAGGCCTCAACGATGCGGGCGTTGACCGCCTCGTCGTTCAGCACGTTGCCGTCGGCGTCGGCGAAGATGGCGATCGGCACGCCCCAGGCGCGCTGGCGCGACAGCACCCAGTCGGGACGGTCCTCGATCATGGCGCGCAGCCGGGTCTGGCCGGCGGCCGGCACGAAGCGGGTGTCGTCGATGGCCTTGAGCGCGCGGCTGCGCAGCGTCGTGCCGTCGCCGAGCTGCTTGTCCATATAGACGAACCACTGCGGCGTGTTGCGGAAGATGATCGGCTTCTTCGAACGCCAGCTATGCGGGTAGCTGTGCTTGAGCCTGCCACGCGCAAACAGCGCGCTTGCCTTGATCAGCTCGTCGATGACCGCCTTGTTGGCGTCGCCCTTCTTGCCGTTGTCGTCGATGACGCGCGCCGCACCGCCCTCGCGGTCGGGACCGAAGCCGGGCGCGTCCTTGGTGAAGAAGCCGCCATCGTCGACGGTAAACGGGATCGCCGGGTCGATGCCGCGTTCGCGCAGATCCTTCGCCGCATCCATCCAGGCTTCAAAGTCCTCGCGGCCGTGGCCCGGTGCGGTGTGCACGAAGCCGGTGCCGGCATCGTCGGTGACATGATCGCCGGCGATCATCGGCACGGCGAAGCCGTAGCCGCCGCCGAGACCCTTGAACGGATGCGAAAGTACAAGCATTCCAAGCTCTTCGCCCGAAAGGCTGCGGATCAGATTCAACGTCACCTTGGCCTTGGCCGCGGATTCGTCAGCCAGTGCGGCGGCAAAGATCAGCTTCTCGCCCGGCTGCGGGCCGAAATCGTTCTCGGCAGCGGTGACCTCATAGAGGCCATAGGCGATGCGCGGCGAATAGCTGACGGCGCGGTTGCCCGGGATGGTCCAGGGCGTGGTCGTCCAGATCACGACATGAGCGCCGGCCAGGGCTTCCGAGCCGGACGCCACCGGGAATTTCACCCAGATCGTGTCGCTCTCATAATCCTGGTACTCGACCTCGGCCTCGGCGAGTGCGGTGCGCTCGACGACCGACCACATCACCGGCTTGGAGCCGCGATAGAGCTGGCCCGACTTTGCGAACTTCAGCAATTCGCCGGCGATCCGCGCCTCGGCGTGGAAGTTCATCGTCGTGTAGGGGTTCTTGAAGTCGCCGACGACGCCAAGGCGCTGGAACTCCTCGGCCTGGATCTTGATCCAGCCGGCGGCGAATTCACGGCATTCCTTGCGGAACTCGTTGATCTCGACCTCGTCCTTGTTCTTGCCGGCGGCGCGGTACTTTTCCTCGATCTTCCATTCGATCGGCAGGCCGTGGCAGTCCCAGCCCGGCACGTAGTTGGAGTCGTAGCCGCGCATCTGGAACGAGCGGGTGATGACGTCCTTGAGGATCTTGTTCAGCGCATGGCCGATATGGATGTTGCCGTTGGCGTAGGGCGGGCCATCGTGCAGCACATACTTCTCGCGGCCGGCCGCACTTTCGCGCAGGCGCTTGTAGAGGTCCATCTTCTGCCAGCGCGCCACCGTCACCGGCTCCTTCTCGGGCAGGCCGGCGCGCATCGGGAATTCCGTCTGCGGCAGGTAAAGGGTCTTGGAATAGTCGATCTTTTCGAACGTATCGGTCATTTGTCTTGCCATCTTGCCCGGCAAAGCTGCCACGGGCGTTCAACTGTCATGATCTGGAAAAGGCGCCGGTAGCGCGCAGGCAAAAAGTCCCGGACTTGCGGACAGCCTCAGGCCACCCGGAAGGCCGGGCCCGTAATTCGTATCGACGTCGCGAAGACGGGCGCGAAAAATCTCATGGCCGCGCTTTTAGCGGAGCCGGAGCGCGGAATAAAGCGCCTAATTCGCTTGCGATCAAAGCTTGAAGTCGAAGCGATAGCTGGTCGACACGCCGATCGTCAGCTGGTCGCGCGAACCGCGCTCCTTGACGATCGTCGAATCCGCCGCCGATCCCATCAGGCGCGAATATTCGGTGAACAGGCTGGCGGTGACATTGTCGGTCGCCTTCCAGGTGATCGCGCCGCCGACGCCGGCCGAACGCATGCCGCCGCTCGGATCGTACTGGCTGATGCCGGAGGCCGCCGCTTCCTGCGCGCTGACGCCGTAATAGGTGTCGAAATAGTCGTCGGAAGCAAAGGAGACGCGCGGGCCGCCTGACACCCTGATGTCGGGGGTGACGTCGTGGAAAGCATCGACGGCGATATCGGCGACGATGCCGCTATGAGCGCGGATGCCGTGGCGAACCTCGGCGCGGGCGCGCATCCAGTCGGTGGGATAGAATTCGAAGAAGCCGCCGATTTCGCCGCCCCAGCGCACGTCGTGCAGGCCCTGCAGCTCATGCTCGGCGTCGCGGCCGAAGATGATCTTGCCGTTCAGGCCGGCGCGGACGCCGCCATCGTCGATCAGCGCCAGCGAGATGTTGTCGTTGCGCGAGGAAAAGCGCACGTCATTGCCGGCCTTGCCGAGCGAAATGATCGGCTGGGCGCTGAACAGATATTTCTTGGAGCCCTCGAAGCGGGGCGCAACCATGCCGGTGGCGCCGAGCGTCAGATACCAGTCGCCGGAGAGAAAGCCGAAAGCGCCCTCGCCCGCCATTGCCGGTCCGCTGACCAGAGCAAGAGCGGAAACCGCTGCGGAAATACGACCGAAAGACCTCATCACAACCCCGCGTACGCTACGAACCCAATCGCCAGGACCATTCGGTTTGACGCAAACAATGTAAAATTTGAATTAAATTCGATCCTTCGCACTGACGTTTATTTCCCTCTCCGGTTGCCCGCCACTGGACCGACTCGCCTGCCAAGACTAGCCTCCCTGTCGGGCGCAGTGCCACCGTTATTGAGACTTGTTCAAATCAGGGAGACGGGTTCGATGGCAATTTCCGATCAGATGCCGCAAGGCGACGTCGCCGCGTTGCGCTCCAAATGGGGCTGGTTCGTGCTGCTCGGCGTAGCACTCACCGTGCTGGGGGTCGTCGCCGCAGGCAACCTGATGATCGCGACCGTCGCGTCGGTCTATTTCGTCGGCTGGCTGATGATCCTGGCCGGCGTCTTCGAAATCATCCACGCCTTCGGCATAAAGAACTGGGGCGGCTTCCTGCTCTGGCTGCTCGGCGGCGTGCTCTACATCGTTGCCGGCTTCCTGGCTTTCAGCAACCCGCTTTTGGCGTCGGCCATCCTGACATTGTTCCTGGCCGCCAGCCTCGTCGCTTCGGGCCTGATGCGCATCTGGATGGGCATCAAGGGAAGAGGCCTTTTGTCGAGCTGGGGCTGGATCGTCGCCGCAGGCGTGGTGACGTTGCTCGCCGGCATCGTCATCGCCATCGGCTGGCCGGTGAACAGCCTGATCGTGCTGGGCGCCTTCCTGGCGATCGATCTGATCTTCCAGGGCATCAGCTACATCGCCTTCGGCTTAGGCGCGAAGAACGCCAACGCCTAGAGCCTTCCGGCTTTTCTAGAACGCGATGACCTGATCGAGGTCGGAGAGAGGGCGCACGCCTTGCAGCAGCGCCCTCGCCTCGGCCTCGTCCTGCTTCATCTGGACGACGAGCGCATCGAGGCCTTCGAACTTGACCTCGCCCCTGAGGTAGCCGAACAGCGACACCGCAGCGACCTCGCCATAGAGGTCGCCAGAAAAATCGAAGACGAAGGTTTCAAGCAGCGGCGCGAGATTGTCGCCGACCGTCGGGCGTCGGCCAAAACTTGCCACGCCGTCATGCAACGAGCCGTCGGCGCGGCGGAAACGGACGGCATAGATGCCTTCCTTCAAGCCGGTCTCGGCAGACAGCCGCATGTTGGCGGTCGGAAAGCCCAGCGTGCGGCCAAGCTGCGCGCCGCCGACGATCTCAGCCTCGACGGTGTAGCGATAGCCGAGCAGACCGGCCGCTTCCGCCGCCTCGCCCTGCGACAGCAATTCGCGGATGCGGCTCGACGAGATGATCTCCGTGCCTTCGTCGCGGAAGGCGTCGACAAGCGTCACGCCGAAGCCATGACGCTCGCCCGCCTCCATCAGGAAGGCGGGGCCGCCCTGGCGGTTCTTGCCGAAGTGGAAATCAAAACCGGTGACGACGTGGCTGATGCCCAGCCGCTGTTCCAGGATGGTGGTCACGAAATCCTCAGCCGACAGGCTGGCGAATTCGCGCGTGAACGGCGTTTCGACGACGCCGGCAAAGCCGAGCGCCTCGACCAGCCGCGCCTTGACCGGCGGCGGCGTCAGCACGAACAATGGCACCTCGGGCCGGAACACCTTTCGCGGATGCGGCTCGAAGGTCAGCACAAGGGCTGCCACGCCGCGCCGGCGCGCCTCTTCGAGCGCGCGCTCGAGCACCGCCTGATGGCCGCGATGGATGCCGTCGAAATTGCCGATGGCAACGACGCTGCCGCGCAACGATGCCGGCACCGGTTCTTCCCCCGAAATGCGAAGAAAGCTCTGTTTCATCTTGGCGCTTACCGCAGCCTGGGAATGGTCGCCACCGGCGAATAGCCATGCTTGTCGAGGAACGCCGCCAGTCTATCGGGATCGGGCGCATGCGCTTCGCCATAGTCGCGGGCGTGGATGCCGCCCGAGACGTAGAGCACGTCTATGCCGTTGTCGGCCGCGCCCTTGACGTCGGTGAACATGCCGTCGCCGATCGCCAGCGCGTCGGTCAGCTTGACCTCGCGGCCGAGCACCTCGCCGGCCGCAGCCAGTGCCGCCTCATAGATCGGCCGATGCGGCTTGCCCGACACCAGCGTGCGGCCGCCAAGCTGGCCGTAGTCGCGGGCCAGGGCGCCGGCGCACCAGATCAGCTCGTGGCCGCGCTCGACGACGATGTCGGGGTTGGCGCAGATGAACGGCAGGTTGCGCGCACGCAGGCGGCGCAGCATTTCGGCATAATCGTCGGGCGTTTCGGTCTCGTCGTCGAAAAGCCCGGTGCAGACCACGACGGAGGCCTCGAACTCCTCGACAAGATCGATATCGAGACCGTCATAGATCGGAAAATCGCGGTCGGGGCCGATGTGGAAGACGCGGCGTGGACCCGAGCGGATCAGCTCGCGGGTCACGTCGCCGGAGGTTACGACCCTGTCCCAGGCGCTTTCGGGCACGCCGAGGCTGGCCAGTTGGGCGATGACACCGGCGCGCGGACGTGGCGCATTGGTGATCAGCACGACAGCCACGCCCTTTTCGCGCGCCGCATTGAGCGCTGCGGCAGCTTCGGGGAAGGCATCGACGCCGTTGTGGATGACGCCCCAGACATCGCACAGCAGGGCCTGATAGCGGCCGGTGAGCGCTTCGAGCGACGCGATTGATTGCGGCAAGCCTGCCATTGTCTGTCCTTCGGTCAATCCCAACGGGAGGCCTTGGCTGAACGGCCAGGCAGCCCGGAATTATCCGAACCGACCCGTCCTGTCACCAGCTTTTGCCCTGATGGCAGCTATGCCAGCGGCAAAGGCACCGTCACCGTCGAAGCGGGCCGGGGCCGGCTTGGTAAATGCTTGGCTAATCCGGAGCTGCGACTTCTCGGTAGATTAGGGGCCTCAAATTTAACGATTATGTGGGATTTTGCCGGGGTTGAGCTCGGGGACCCCCATCCATGATCCGCAATTTTTTGCGCGACCGGCGCGGTAGCTATGCAATCCTCACAGTCGCAGCAATGGTACCGATCATGGGGGCCCTGGCCCTCGCGATCGACTACTCGGAAATGTCGCGCCAGCGCGAGATCACGCGCAACGCGCTTGACGCCGCCGGCATCGCCACGGCCAGGCGCCTCATCGAAGGCGCCACAGACGACCAGCTCAAGACCTATGCGACCGACTTCTTCCAGGCCAATCTCGGCCCGGTGAAGCCGTCGAACACGACGCTTACGGTTACGCTGCCCAACAACAATTCGGGCGGCGGCACGCTGAAGCTGGAAGCCAATCTCAAATATGATCCATATTTCGTGCCCGCCGCCGCCGCCCTGCTCGGCAAGAGCAGCACGTCGAACCAGATGGATTTTTCGGTCAAGTCCGAGATCCGCCTCAAGAACACGCTTGAGGTCGCGCTTGTCCTCGATAATTCGGGATCGATGAGCTATCTCGGATCCGGCACCGGCCAGAAGCGCATCGACCTGCTCAAGGCTGCGTCCAAGCAGCTGGTCGACAAGATGGCCGAGCAGGCCGCGGCGATGAAGCAGATCGACAAGCCGGTGCAGTTCGGCCTGGTGCCCTTCGCCGCCTCGGTGAACATCGCACCCGACAATGACGACCAGTCGTGGATGGACACGAACGGCCTTTCGCCGGTCCATCACGAGAATTTCGACTGGTCGAAGATGACACAGGCCAACATGACCAGCGCCGACATCGCCCAGATCGGCGAGAAGTTTGCCGAATATTCAGGCGGCATGTGGCGCAAGAAGGGCGCCGGCTGGGGCGCAGAGGCCGGCGAGCCGCTGACCCGCTTCAGCCTGTACCAGGACATGACCGCGCAGACGGACCGCGAAGCGATCCCCAACAAGTTCAGGCGCGTGTGCAAGCGCTACAGCAACAGCAGGTGCCAGGAATATACCGACAAGCCCGAATACGCCTACACCGTCACCCAGTACACCAGCTGGCAAGGTTGCGTCGAAGCCCGCCCGGCGCCCTACAACAACGACGACACCGTTGCCTCCTCGACCAAGCCGGAGACGCTGTTCGTGCCGATGTTTGCGCCCGACGAAGCCAGGCATCTGTGGACCGACCTGAACAATGACGGCATTCCCGACCTGAACACCGACAACTGGAACTACGATAACGACTGGTGGGCGGACTGGGAAAACACGACGACCAAGCCCAGGCAGGCCGACATGCGGAAGTATTTTCGCGTCAAGCCCTACGACGCGGCCGCCGCCCCTGACGGCAATGGTCCGAACTACTCCTGCACCACCAATCCGATCACCCCGCTGACCGACATCAGCCTGACCGGCGGGCGGGACGAGATCAAGAAGGCCATCGACGAGATGGAGCCTTCGGGCAACACCAACGTGCCGGAAGGAACGGCCTGGGGCTGGCGGGTCGTATCGAGCGGCGCACCGTTCACCGGAGGCAGGTCGGAAACCGAGAAGGGCAACGACAAGGTGGTGATCGTGCTGACCGACGGCGCCAACACCTATAGTCCCTTCGGCGACTCGAGCTATGCCAACAACCGCTCGACCTATGCCGCCTATGGTTATGCCGGCAAGGGCTATGACGGCACCACCACCTCGCGCATCTTCATGGGCACCAGTTCGTCAGTGGGCAAGTCGACCTATACCAGCGACAACTTCCAGGCGGCGATGGACGAGCAGATGCAGAAGGTGTGCGCCAACGCCAAGGGCCCGAATTCCCGCAAGGTGACAGGCGAAGGCAATGACGCCGTCGTCGTCATGACCGTGTCGCTCGACCTCAGCGAAGGCAAGACCGCCGAAAAGAAGGCGATCGACGCGATGAAGGCCTGCGCGTCCTATTCGCGCACGACGGTCGGCAAGAAACTCTACTGGAATGCCACCGGCGCCAATCTGATGCAGGTGTTCAAGGAAATCGCCGACGAGCTGTCGAACCTGCGCATCGTCGGCTGACAAGACGGCAGAAATGAAAATGGCGCCGTCCTCGCGGACGGCGCCATTTGCCTGTCGGTCTAGTTTCGCCCGTCAGTCCATATGCGCTGCCGGGGCAGCGCCGGCCACCTGCACCTTTGGCTTGCGCAGCAAAAGCGCCAGCGGAATGGCACAGAGCGAGACGATCATCATCAGCTTGAAGTCGTCGATGTAGGAGATCATCAGCGACTGGATGTTGACCAGGCCGTCGACCTGCGACAGCGCCGTCGGGTTGCCGGCGACCGCCCCCGGCGACAGTGCCATCAGGTTGGGGTTGAACGGCGTGACATTGGCCGACAGCTCGGCATGGTTGATCTGGACATTGCGCGTCAACAGCACGGTGACGATCGAAATACCTATCGACGAGCCGATGTTGCGGACAAGGCTGAACAGGCTCGCGGCATCGGTGCGGTATTGCGGCGCCAGCGTCGCGAAGGCCACCGTCGACAGCGGCACGAAGACGAGGCCGAGTCCCAGCCCCTGCACGACGCCGGTCGAGATGATCAGGAACGCATCCATCTGCGGCGTGAAGCCGGTCATGTAGTAGAGCGAAAGGGCGGTCAGCAGCAGCCCGGCGACGACCAGGTAGCGGTTGTCGACCATGCGCACCAGGCGTCCGACGAGCAGCATCGAGATCATCGTGCCGACGCCGCGCGGCGCCATGACCAGGCCGGTGGTGATGGTCGGATAGCCATAGATGCGCGAAAGCATCGGCGGCAGCAGCGCCAGGCTCGCCAGCAGGATCACGCCGATGACGAAGATGAACACCAGCCCGGTGACGAAGTTGCGGTCGGTGAAGATCTTGGGATCGAGGAAGGTATTCTCCGACATCGCCATATGGACGGCGAAGATCCAGAAGCCGGTGATGGCGAGGCCGAGCTCGATCCAGATCTCGACGGCCGAGAACCAGTCGACCTCGCCGCCGCGGTCGAGCATCAGCTGCAGCGCGCCGACGCCGAGCGACAGCATGGCAAAGCCGAAGAAGTCGAAGCCGCGCAGGCGCTTGGCGATGGCAGGCAGATAGGCGGCCGAGCCCAGGAAGGCGACGATGCCGACCGGCAGGTTGATGAAGAACACCCAGCGCCAGTTGAAGCTCTCGGTCAGCCAGCCGCCAAGCGTCGGGCCGATGATCGGGCCGACCATGATGCCGGCGCCCCACAAGGCCATGGCCTGGCCGTGGCGCTCCTTGGGATTGATGTCGAGCAGGAAGGTCTGGCTCAGCGGCACGATGGCCGCGCCGAACACGCCCTGGAGGACGCGGAACAGCACCATCGTCTCCAGGCTCCAGGCGACGCCGCAGAGCATCGACATGATGGTGAAGCCGACGACCGAGACAAGGAACAGCTCCTTGCGGCCGAAACGGTCCGACATCCAGCCGGTCAGCGGCGTCATGATGGCGGCGGCGACGATGTAGGAGGTCAGCACCCAGTTGATGGTGTCCTGGGACGCGCCGAGATCGCCGACCATCGAAGGCAGCGCGACATTGGCGATGGTGGTGTCGAGCACCTGCATCACGGTCGCCAGCATGATGGCGATTGTGATCAGGCCGCGATGCGGCACATCGGTGAGGGATTTTGCAGCTGACTGGCTCATTCGACCAACCCTTGGGACCTGATGGTCGTCAAGCGGCGACCAGAAGCCGGAGTGCCGGCCGCATCAGCGCGGCCGGAACGACTTCGAAAATTCACTTGGACATTGAGGTGACGGCGCTTATTCCGCTGCCACCGCGTGACCGAAAATGCTGCCGAAGCCGCGCGACACGCCGGTGTCGATCGACACCGAGGCGCTCATGCCGGTGCGCATGGCGAGGCCTGCCTCTGTCGTATCGACCTTGATCCTGACGGGAATGCGCTGGGTGACCTTGACCCAGTTGCCGGTGGCGTTCTGGGCCGGCAGCAGCGAGAACTCGGCGCCGGTGCCCGCGCCGATCGCCTCGACCGTGCCGCGGAAGGTGCGGTCCGGATAGGTGTCGAGCACGATCTCGGCCTCCTGGCCCGGCTTCATGTGGGTCAGCTGCGTTTCCTTGAAATTCGCCTCGATCCAGGTGTCGCCTGTCTCGACGAGGCTGAACAGCGCGGTGCCGGTGCCGACGAACTGGCCGACCTTGAAGGACGCGGCCTGCGAGACGACGCCGTCGGCGGGCGCGCGAACCGTCGTCTGGGCCAGGTTGAAGGCAGCGCTGTCGCGGGCGGCGAGCGCCGACAGGACCGTCGGGTGCTTGTCCGTCTCGATATCGGGATTGCCGCCAAGCGCTGCCTTGGCGCTGGCGATGCCCTGCACCGCGGCACTGTGCTGCTCCTGGGCCTTGTCGAGATCCATGCGGGCTTCGTCGAGCGACGACTTGGTGTTGACGCCCTTGGTGACCAGGCCGTTGCTGCGGTCGAACTGCGCCTGGGCGTAGTCGAGGCCACTGGCAGCGACCCGCTCCTGGGCCACCGCCTGGCTGTAGGCGGCGCGAAGCTGCTCGACATTGAGGCGGGCTGCGGCCAGGGCTGCGTCCGACTGCGCCAAGGCAATCCTGTAGGGCTCGGGATCGACCTCGAACAGCACGTCGCCTGATTTCACCGTCGTGTTGTCGGTAACGTCGACCTTGACGATGCGGCCCGCGGCTTCCGAGGCGATGTTGACCTTGGCCTGGCGCAGATTGGCGTTTTCGGTTTCCTGATAGCGGCCACCGGTCACCCAGAAATAGCCGCCGCCGACCACCAGGGCCAAAGGCAATGCCGCCATCAACAGAACGCGGCCACGCTTCTTCGGCGCCGGCGCAGGGGGCGCGATCACGGGCTGGAGCTGGGTTGCGGCCGCGCTATCCAGCTCGACCTTTGCGCTGTTCTCGTTCACTTTCGCCACCGCGTTCATTTCTTCGTCTCTCTCAAACAATTCGCATCCGTGGGCTCGCCAGCGGAAAGGTTGTCGATAATGGTGCGCAGGCCATGGACCGTGGCCAGGCGCTCTTCATCGGAAAGTCCTGCCAGCGCCTTCTCGTACACTTCACCGGCCACTGCCTTGACCTTGGAAAAGGCTTCCAGCGCCTTGTCGGTCGGAAAGATCATGCGCACACGTCTATCGGCGGCGCCCTGGCGCCGCTCGATCCAGCCGCCCTCCTCCATCCGATCCAGCAGTCGCGAGACGCTGATCGGCTCGATTTCGAGAAGCTCGGCAAGACGCGCCTGCGCCACGCCCTCTTCCTTGACCAGCCGGACCAGCAGGCGCCATTGCGCCGCCGACAGCCCGAATTCGCTGCCGCGCTGCTCGAAACTGCGCCGCACCAGCCTTGCCGCGTCGTGGATCAGGAAGCCCAGCCTGTCGATGCCTTCGTTTTTCATGAGCGGCATATATTATAAGCATGCTTACCATTCAAGCGGCGTTTTTGCATTGCACAGCTGCATTCACGTCCCGGCATTCACATCATCGTGTGCCGGCGCGGCGATTAGGCGACTGTTAATCATGCCCGCTCATCGTCTAGGAGATCGCGACGAAAAACAGGATCGATCGCATGCCGGACCCCTCGCCCAACCGGCGTCATATCCTCAAGCTTGTTGCTGGCCTTGGCGCTCTGGCGCCGCTGCCACTTTGGGCCAACCCGATGCCGACGGTGGAAGACGTCGCCTTCGACCCCGACATTCCCGCACTCGGCAATCCGGACGGCGACGTCACCATCGTCGAATTCACCGACTACCAATGCCCCTATTGCAAGCTGAGCTTCCTGCAGCTGTCGGAGGTGATGAAGGAAGATACGGGCATCCGCCTGGTGCTGCGCGACTGGCCGATCTTCGGCGAGATCTCGCGCAATGCCGCCCTGCTGACCCTGGCCTCCAACAGCCAGGGCCGCTATGCCGACGCCGTGCACACGCTGATGGCGACACGCGACCGGCTGACATTCCGCAGCACCGCCAAACTGCTCGGCGAGGCCGGCATCGATGTCGAGCGCGCGCGCGGCGACCTCGCGGCCGGGCAGGACGTGCTGGTCGGGGTGCTTCAGCGCAATGCGGCACAGGCCAGCGCCTTCCAGCTTCAGGGCACGCCCGGCTTCCTGATCGGCAAGGCGCTCTACAAGCGCGGCATGACCTCAGACGACTTCCGCAAGGCCGTTGGCCAGGCACGCGCCTGACACCCCCAAAAACTCGCTGTCGCGGAGCTGTCATTCCCTTGACAGCCGAGGGGTGGCGGACTATCTCAGCGGCACGTTAGCACTCGCCTGAAGTGAGTGCTAACCAAGTCCGGTTCAGCCGGACCGAGGGTTCTCAACAGTTCACCGAGGAAGTTCAAATGGCAAAGTCGAAGTTCCGCCCGCTTCATGACCGCGTGGTCGTTCGCCGGGTCGAATCCGAATCCAAGACCGCCGGCGGGATCATCATCCCTGATACGGCCAAGGAAAAGCCGCAGGAAGGCGAAATCGTCGCCGTCGGCTCCGGCGCGCGCGATGAAGCCGGCAAGCTCGTTCCGCTGGACGTCAAGGCTGGTGACCGCGTGCTGTTCGGCAAGTGGTCGGGCACCGAAGTGAAGCTCAATGGCGAAGACCTTCTGATCATGAAGGAATCCGACATCATGGGCATCATCGGCTAATCGCCACCCATCCGCACCATCCAATCTGAAATTCGGGCCGTAAAGGCCCATCGAGGAGCTTAAAATGGCTGCTAAAGACGTAAAGTTCTCCCGTGACGCCCGCGAGCGCATGCTGCGCGGTGTCAACATCCTCGCCGACGCGGTGAAGGTGACGCTCGGTCCGAAGGGCCGCAACGTCGTCATCGACAAGTCGTTCGGCGCCCCGCGCATCACCAAGGACGGCGTCACCGTCGCCAAGGAAATCGAGCTTGAAGACAAGTTCGAGAACATGGGCGCGCAGATGGTCCGCGAAGTTGCTTCGAAGACCAACGACATCGCCGGCGACGGCACCACGACCGCGACCGTTCTGGCCCAGGCCATCGTTCAGGAAGGCCACAAGGCCGTTGCCGCCGGCATGAACCCGATGGACCTGAAGCGCGGCATCGACCTCGCCGTTGCTGAAGTCGTCACCCACCTCGTCAAGAGCTCGAAGAAGATCAAGACTTCGGAAGAAGTCGCTCAGGTCGGCACCATCTCGGCAAACGGCGAGAAGGAAATCGGCTCGATGATCGCTGAAGCGATGCAGAAGGTCGGCAACGAAGGCGTCATCACGGTTGAAGAAGCCAAGACCGCCGAGACCGAGCTGGAAGTCGTCGAAGGCATGCAGTTCGACCGCGGCTACCTCAGCCCCTACTTCGTCACCAACCCCGACAAGATGGTTGCTGACCTCGAAGACGCCTACATCCTGCTGCACGAGAAGAAGCTGTCGAACCTCCAGGCGATGCTGCCGGTCCTCGAGGCCGTCGTGCAGACCTCGAAGCCGCTGCTCATCATCTCGGAAGACGTCGAAGGCGAGGCTCTGGCCACGCTCGTCGTTAACAAGCTGCGTGGCGGCCTGAAGATCGCTGCCGTCAAGGCTCCGGGCTTCGGCGATCGCCGCAAGGCCATGCTGGAAGACATCGCCATCCTGACCGGTGGCCAGGTCATCTCGGAAGACCTCGGCATCAAGCTCGAGAACGTCGGCCTCAACATGCTCGGCCGCGCCAAGAAGGTGTCGATCTCCAAGGAGAACACCACCATCGTCGACGGCGCCGGCAAGAAGGCCGAGATCCAGGGCCGCGTCGCCCAGATCAAGCAGCAGATCGAAGAGACCACGTCGGACTACGACAAGGAGAAGCTGCAGGAACGTCTCGCCAAGTTGGCAGGCGGCGTTGCCGTCATCCGCGTCGGCGGTGCGACCGAGATCGAGGTCAAGGAGCGCAAGGACCGCGTAGATGACGCGCTGAACGCAACCCGCGCCGCTGTCGAAGAAGGCATCGTTCCTGGCGGTGGCGTTGCCCTGCTGCGTTCGTCGCTCGCCATCAAGGCTGTCGGCGAGAACTCCGACCAGGCTGCCGGCATCAACATCGTCCGTCGCGCTCTGCAGGCTCCGGCCCGCCAGATCGCTGCGAACGCTGGTGCCGAAGCTTCGATCGTTGCCGGCAAGATCCTCGAGAACAAGACGGCTACCTTCGGCTACAACGCCCAGACCGGCGAATATGGCGACATGATCGCTTTCGGTATCGTCGATCCGGTCAAGGTCGTTCGTACGGCTCTGCAGGACGCAGCCTCGGTTGCCGGCCTGCTCGTCACCACCGAAGCCATGATCGCCGAAGCCCCGAAGAAGGATTCGGGCGCTGCTGGCGGCATGCCGGGCGGCATGGGCGGCGGCATGGGCGGTATGGGCGGCATGGACTTCTAAGAAGTCCAGCTTCCAGAAGCTTACGGAAAGGGCGCCTTCGGGCGCCCTTTTTCGTTACAGTAGTTGGCGCTGAGCAATCGGCTCTTTACCGGGGCGCACGACCGAAACGCCGGCGTTTGCGAATACAGCGATGCGCTTGCCATCGAGTAACAGAAGTGTTTGCCGCCTGGCTTGCGGATACCGCCGCGGGCGTTTTCGGGCGCCCTTCTTGCCCCTGTCAGCAAGACGCGCCCACGGCGCCGGATTGACAGCGTGCATCCACCGGCCTAGTGAGCGCCCGGGGCATGAAGGGCCCGCCGCCCGCAGCGCAAGCACGGTAAAGCCTTCGCCATGTCAGTCGAAACCGACGCATCAGACCAATGGCAATGCGGGCCCCATTTGATCTCCGTTTGATGCGCTATCGGAGACGACGAGATGACCTCCCTCGACCCTAAGGGCGCGAATGCCTTCCTGCATGCCCCCTTGCCCGGCCTTTTCCTCAGGACGGCTTTACCCATCATCCTGATCATGGCCACCAACGGCCTGCTCGCCATCGTCGATGCCTATTTCCTCGGCGCCTATGTCGGGCCCGACGCGCTGGCAGCCGTCACCCTGATGTTCCCGGCCTTCATGCTGCTCGTTGCCTTGTCGACGCTGGTGGCAAGCGGCATGGCGAGCCAGCTCGCCCGCCTGCTCGGCGCCGGTGACCTCGACAAGGCGCGGGCGACATTCCTCGATGCGCACGGCCTGGCCCTGCTCGTCTGCGCGCTGGCGATCGCTGCGTTTCTGCTCGGCGGCAGGGAACTCGCCTTGCGGCTCGCCAACGGATCGCAGCCGCTTGCCGAGATGGGCTACAGCTACATCTCCATCCTGGTCTGGGCTGCGCCGCTGATGTTTGCGCTGTCGCTCAATGGCGACGGGCTGCGCAGCGAAGGCCGCCTCGGCATCGTCGCGGCGGCCAATCTGCTGACGTCGGTTGCCAATGCCGGCTTGAACTACCTGCTCATCGTCGGCTTCGACTACGGTGTATCAGGCTCGGCGGTGGGCACCGTGCTGGCCCAGCTGATGGCCGTCGCCTTCATCGTCGTCTACAGGCTGCGCGCCGGCACGGTGCTGCAATATGCGCTGGTTCCCTCGATGCGCTGGACTGCCGCCTGGCGGCAATTGTTGTCGCTCGGGGCGCCGCAGAGCCTGAGCTTCATCGGCATCTCGCTGCTCGCCGCTTCGGTCATCACGGCGACGCAGCTGTGGGAAGGCGAGGCCTATGCCACGACCGTTGCCGCCTACGGCATCATCACCCGCATCATGACCTTTGCCTTCCTGCCAATGCTCGGGCTGAACATGGCGATGCAGACCATTGTCGGCAACAATTTCGGCGCCGGCCTGTGGCTGCGCTCGGATGCCGGCCTCAAGCTCGGCCTCGTGCTGGCGCTGGGCTATTGCGCGCTGTTCGAGGCGGCGATGCTGCTGAGCCATGGCAGCCTGGGCGCGATCTTCGTCGACGATCCGGCGACACAGAGCGAAGTCGCCCGCATCCTGCCGATGACGGTGTCGCTCTACATCCTGGCCGGCCCTGTGATGATGCTGTCGGGTTACTTCCAGGCCATCGGCGATGCCCGCCGCGCCCTGCTGCTCAGCGTCGCGCGCACCTATCTGTTCGCCATCCCGCTGACCATCGGCCTGCCCTACATGCTGGGCGAACGCGGCATCTGGCTGGCCGCGCCCATGGCCGAACTGCTGATGGTACTGGTGGTCTCGGCGCTGCTGTTGCATGCAAGGGCGAGAACCGGCTTTGCCTGGGGCCTGTTCCGGGCCAAAGCCGCCATCGCCTGAGACGGCGTCGAAAAAACTTCGACGTTTTTTCGAAACGGGCGGAACCTTTCTGCCGCCCGCGCATTGATGTGATGTCGTCGGTACCGGAAGAAGCAATTCAGAAGGAAAATCGAACGGCGAAAAGGACGCCTCCAGCACTCTCAAAGGTGCGGGAGGCGTTCTTTTTTGTGCCTTCGGCGAACCATCGCTTTGTGCCTTCGGCGAACGATTGCTTTGTGCCTTCGGCGATCCGGCGCAATGCTCGCGGCTCAGTTTGCGCCGCCCGAGGCGACCTGCTGTTGGCCAAGCACGTGGTCGAGCACGCGGGCATGGCTGCGGATGTCGGCGACGGCCTCCTGGAAGCTGTCATTACTCCGAAGCGCCTCGCGTCCTGCCGCAATCGTCAGGTCGACCTGTTCGACGGGCAGCTTCAGCCGCGTCGGCACGCGGTTCAGCTTTGCCTGGGCCGCAGGGTCGAGATCGGCAAATGACAGATGTTCGAGGACGAGCCGCACATCGCGGCAATTCCAGCCGGCCAGCGAACCGCGATAACGTCTGACCGTTTCCGCCGACAGGCTGCAGCGGTAGCGGATCAGTTCGCCGCGCCACTCCTCCACGGCAAATTTGAGCGCATCGAGCTGATCGCGAACGGCAGCTGAGAAGGTCGTGTTGGTCACCGCCTCGAGCAGGTCGCCGAGGCCCGGACCGCGTATGGTTTCGCCCCAGTCGACATCGTCCTCGCGACCGGCATCGGCAACGATGAACAACAAGGTCCGCAACTTGACGGCCGCGGCCGGCGACAGCGGACCGTAGGGCGTGCCGGCCGACGAGCGCTCGATGGTGAAACCGGTAATGCCGAGATTGTCGGTCAGCCCGCCGTCGAGCAGCTTCACATAGTCGAGCCGGTCCTCGTGCTGATAGGTCTTCAAGGCGCCGGCATAGGCCTTGAGCCGCACCGAGGCATCGGGATCGGCAAGCGCGCGGCTCAGCCACGCAGGCTGGCTGTAGCCGCATTTCGGCATGGTCGCCGACAGGACGACCGGTGCGAAGACCATGGGAACCGCGGCTGACGCTGCAACGGCATCGGACAGCCTGACCTTGTCGAGATCGCTGCACAGGGCAGCGAAAGTGTCATAGGTGAACAGGAACGGCGTGCGATTGTAGATGTCGGAGGCGTTTATCCAGACGATCGGGGCATCGGGTCGCCTGAAATTCGCATAGGTCGCGCCGTTGAAAAGATTGTCCTCGAGCCATCTGGCGAAGCCGTTGCGGTCGTTGACGCCGCCATTGAGCGCGCGCGCCAGGTTGACCGGCGATAGCGTCGACGTCCTGAGATAGGCTTCGGCGTCCTTGACCAGGAAGCGCTCGCGGAAATCACGGTAGTCGTCCCGCCCCCTGTAGCCGAAATAGGATGCCGCCACCGCCCCGCCCGAAGCGCCCGATATCATGCGGATATCGTCGACGAGGCTGCGCGCCACCGGATGTTCGTCGATGATGGTGTCGTCGAGTTCGCGCAACACGCCATAGGCGAAAGCTGC
The DNA here is from genome assembly GCF_900445235.1 of Aminobacter aminovorans. NCBI lineage: Bacteria > Pseudomonadati > Pseudomonadota > Alphaproteobacteria > Hyphomicrobiales > Phyllobacteriaceae > Aminobacter > Aminobacter aminovorans. The sequence goes on from NZ_UFSM01000001.1 coordinate 3,945,822, forward strand.
CGCCCGCGTGCCGCCGCCGGAAAAACTCAGGCCCACCACCGTCGAGCCGTCATCGCCGATATCGGGGATGAATTCCGGCGAGGCCTGGCCGACATGGGCGGTCAGCGTGTTGATCGGGCCGACGTCGCTCGCGACGCAGCCGGCTGCCGACACTCCCGCCACCACGGCCCAGGCCGCGCGCATTGCCAACCGCATCCCCACCTCCGATGCCCGACAAGATCCGGCTGAGCCTAGCTCACCGTTTCATAAAGCGCATCCAGATTTGCCCTAGCCTGCAACGACTTCGCTGATCTGCACGATGGGGGCGATGTCGGTATAGTTGGCGACATCAGCGGCGATCTCGGCGCGGTGGGGAGCCAATGCTTCCTGGAAGGTCGCCAGGTAAGGCGAGTAGACGTGGCATGCTGCGACGAACTCCGGCGCGCTTCCGGCTTCGCGACCCGCAAGGCCCTTGTCGATCTCGTAGCGCAGGCAGGCATCGCCGAGCCGTTCCTGGAGCAGTGGCATATGGCGGGTGCGGTAGTAGTCGTGATCGAAGGTCGAACCGCCATCGGCCCTGTAGTAGACACTCATCTTGATCATGGTCGGGCTCCTGCCTGAACGTCTCTCCGAGCGTTCGCCGGGCCTTTCTAGCTCGCCGACTGGTGACGCGCATCCCGATTTGGTTGATCCAGTTTGGCGAGAGCATGGTGGTTTTCGCTATGCTCTTCGAAGCAGCGGCCACGGCACGGAAGTTCCTGAGATTGCTGAACACGCAGTCGACGATGTTGCGGCACCGACAGAAGCAGGCGCTGGACGGCGGGCGGCGTTTGCGGCTGGCCCATCAGCAGCTCCCTTCAAGACCAGAACCTTGCAGCTCCCGCCAGCAGGTCATCAGCGACCCGACCAGGCAACATCGCGGCAACCGGGCGCCGGAACCGTAATGCATGCCGAACGTTGTGCTGCGCCACATAGCCACAGGAGATGCGAAATGGTGAACAAGGATCAGGTCAAGGGCGTTGCCAAGCAGGTAACCGGTTCGGTCAAGGAAGCCGCCGGCAAGGCCACCGGCGACAAGACGACCCAGGCCAAGGGCACGGCCGAGAAGATCGCCGGCAAGGTGCAGAAGGCCTATGGCGACACCAAGGAAAAGATCAAGAAGGCGCTTTGACCGCCCGATCTCGTGACCATAAAGGCGGCTTCGGCCGCCTTTTTTCGTCGCCCCGTTCCGGTCCCGATTCTGGTCCGGGGCCGGTCCCGGCTGTCGATCCGCAAACGACCTCCCAGTTGAACCGATTAGGATTTCGGCACGCCCCAATCTCCGCTTGAAGCGATGTGTGCAACGCGATAGGCCGATGCCCGCAACGAGATTTTTCGGAGACCTGATCGTGACAGCCCAGAAGACCAGAACCGAGACAGACACCTTCGGACCGATCGAGGTCGCCTCCGACCGCTATTGGGGTGCGCAGGCGCAGCGCTCGCTGGGCAATTTCAAGATCGGCTGGGAAAAGCAGCCGCTGTCGGTGGTGCGGGCGCTCGGCATCGTCAAGCGCGCCGCCGCCGAAGCCAACATGGCGCTCGGCCGGCTCGACCCCAAGATCGGCAACACCGTGGTTGCCGCTGCCCAGGAAGTCATCGACGGCAAGCTCAACGACCATTTCCCGCTGGTGGTCTGGCAGACCGGCTCGGGCACGCAGTCGAACATGAATGCCAATGAGGTGATCTCCAACCGCGCCATCGAGATGCTGGGCGGCGAGATGGGCTCGAAGAAGCCGGTCCACCCCAACGACCACGTCAATATGAGCCAGTCGTCCAACGACACCTATCCGACGGCCATGCACATCGCCTGCGCCGAGCGCATCGTCCACGACCTGCTGCCGGCGCTGAAGCACCTGCATGCCGCCCTCGACAAGAAGGCGCGCGAATTCGACCACATCATCAAGATCGGCCGCACCCACACCCAGGACGCGACGCCGCTGACGCTGGGCCAGGAATTCGGCGGTTATGCCGCCCAGGTCGCCTCGTCGATCAAGCGCATCGAGCTGACCCTGCCCGGCCTGCAGGAACTGGCCCAGGGCGGCACCGCCGTCGGCACCGGCCTCAACGCGCCGGTCGGCTTCGCCGAAAAGGTCGCCGAGAGCATTGCCGCCATCACCGGCATCGCCTTCGTCACCGCGCCGAACAAGTTCGAGGCACTCGCCGCCCACGATTCGATGGTCTTCTCGCATGGCGCCATCAATTCGGCCGCCGCTGCCCTGTTCAAGATCGCCAACGACATCCGCTTCCTCGGCTCGGGCCCGCGCTCCGGCCTCGGCGAGCTGTCGCTGCCGGAAAACGAGCCGGGCTCGTCGATCATGCCGGGCAAGGTCAACCCGACCCAGTGCGAAGCACTGACCCAGGTCTGCGTCCAGGTGTTCGGCAACAATGCAGCGCTGACCTTCGCCGGCAGCCAGGGCCATTTCGAGCTCAACGTCTACAACCCCGTCATGGCCTACAACTTCCTGCAGTCGGTGCAGCTGATGGCCGACGCTGCGATCTCCTTCACCGACAATTGCGTCGTCGGCATCGAAGCGCGCGAAGACAACATCAAGGCAGCGCTCGACCGCTCGCTGATGCTGGTGACGGCGCTGGCGCCGACGATCGGCTACGACAACGCCGCCAAGATCGCCAAGACCGCGCACAAGAACGGCACCACATTGCGCGACGAAGCGCTGGCGACGGGGTTGGTCAGCGCCGAGGATTACGACCGCATCGTTCGTCCCGAGGACATGACCCGTCCGGGCTGATCGTCTTCCCGCTGATCACAGGTTTGATCCATCGAAACGGCGCGGCAGTCACCTGCCGCGCCGTCTCTTTTGGTACGTGCCGCGCATCGTCCGGCCAATGGTTTCGGAGCAAACCGTTCTCTTGGTGAACGATCTGTCGACATATTCGCACCTTTAGTGAACAGTCCGAATCCACTAGGTGTTGGGCATCGAATTTCAACGGAGCCCCAAGCCCATGTCCAATGCTTCCATTGCCACCGCAAAGTCCGGCCTCAGCACCAACGCCTCGGCCCTCACCCTCGCCGGCCGCGTGCTTCTGTCGGCCATCTTCATCCTCGCCGGCTTTGCCAAGCTGACCGCCATTTCAGGCACCGCCGGCTGGTTCGCCAGCATCGGCCTGCCGCTGCCGACCGCAACCACCGTCGTCGTCGGCCTGGTTGAACTGGTTGGCGGCATCGCCATCCTGGTCGGCTTCCAGACCCGCATCGCTGCGATCGTGCTCGGCCTGTTCACTCTGGCTGCCACCGCGGTTGCCCATCTCGACTTCGCCGACCAGGTCCAGGTGATGTTCCTGCAGAAGAACCTCGCCATTGCCGGCGGCCTGTTCGTGCTCGCCGCCTTCGGCGCCGGCGCCCTGTCGATCGACGGCCGCCGCCGCTAAACCGCCGATATCCTCCCAACAATGGCCCGGGCTCGTCCCGGGCTTTTTTGTGCCCTGGCACTGTTTGTGCCCTGGCCCTGCCGCCGGTTCGCGACGGTGATGACATCGAAGGTGAGCCGGTGCATCCTGCGGCGACGAGGATATGCCGATGCTCAACAGCCTGTTGCTGCTTCTAGCCAGAATTCTGATCGCCGCGCTGTTCGTGCCGGCGGGCATCGGCACGCTGTCCAACATCTCAGGCGCGGCAGGCTATTTCGCCGGCATCGGCTTTCCCCTGCCAACCATCGTCGCTTTGGCAGTCGGGCTGTTCGAACTGGCCGGCGGCTTGCTGGTGCTCACAGGCTTCCAGTCGCGCATCGTGCCCGTGCTGCTGGCCGCCTTTGCGCTCGCCGCCGGCTTCATCGGCCATTACGGCCAGGGCGGCGACAATGCTGCCATGGCCTTCATGCACCAGCAGGCGCTGATGAAGGACATCGCCACCGCGGGCGGCTTGCTGGCGCTCTCAGTTGCAGGCGCAGGGGCGCTGTCGCTCGACCGGATCCTGAAGCGCCAGCCTATTTGACCGCGATGCCATTTGACCGAGATGCTATTTGACTGAGATGCTCGGGCCGTCCTCGACCGCCAGCACCAGCTTGCGGCCGGTGACCTTGGCAAGCTGGGCGAGACGCCCGGCGGGGCGTTCGCCATAGAGCTGGCCGAACTCCGACGGGATCACCAGCGCGAGCGCATTGCCCCTGTTTTCCCAGCGCAGCTTCGGCATCACCCCCGGCATCGAGGCCGAGAGCAGATAGACCACGCGCATCATCGCGCCGAGGATGCGGGCACGCTCGAGATAGCGCGGCGTCGCCAGTTCCTTGAGTTCCGGGGCGAAGCTGTCGTTGAAGACGCCGTCATGGCGGAACAGATTGGCGAGCGCCAGGAAGGCGCGGCCGGGATGATCGACGCCGATGAACGAGGCATGCGCGATGATGTTGAGCGACTGCCGCCCGCGATATTCCGGGTGCGCCCGCCAGCCGATGTCGGCGAGCAGGCAGGCGGCGTGGCGATAACGCGCCTCCTCCTCGGTCTCCTCGATGCCGAAGGCGGCGAAGGACTGCTTGGTCCACTCGGTCAGTTCATGGGCATGGCGCACCGAGCGTGCGCGCAGCACGGCCAGTTCCTCGGCTGCCGAAATCAGCGGATCGGCGCGCTGTTCCTGCTCTTCGAGCAGCGAAAACAGAAAACCCTCGCGCACGCCGAGCGCCGACACCACGATCTTCTCCGGCTTCATCGCCGTGATGATCTCCTGCAGCACCAGCGCGCCATAGGGCAGCAGCGAACGGCGGTTCTTGGACACGCCTTCGATGCCCTTGATCTTCTCGACCTCGCCGCGCGCCACCTGGCGCAGGAACGGCACGAGGCTGACCGGATCCATCTCGTAGTGGTGCATCACCTCGAGCGGGTAGTTGGAGGTGTTCATGTGCAACCGGGCGAGGTTTCGCCAGGTGCCGCCGACGGCATAGAAGGTCCTGCCCTGCCCGCCCTTGAGCAGCTTGGCGCGGGCGAGTTCGGCCTGCGCGATCTTCGCCGCCGTAACCGGCGAGCCCTTGGCCATGTCCTGCAGCCTGAGGCCGCCCAGCGGCAAGGTGATGCCGTCGCCGATGGCTTCGCCCCTGACGTCGACGAGTTCGAGGCTGCCGCCGCCGAGGTCGCCGGCGATGCCGTCGGCGGGATGGAAGCCGGAGATGACGCCGAGCGCCGAATAATGCGCTTCCTCGCGGCCGGTCAGCACCTGGATCTTGGTGCCCAGCACATCCTCGGCGCGCTGGATGAAATCGGGACCGTTGATGGCCTCACGGGCGGCGGCGGTTGCCAGCACATACATCTTCTCGGCGCCGGCCTGCTCCGACAGCGCCCGGAAGCGCCGGAACTCCTCCATCGAGCGGGTCACGCCCTCGGGGTCGAGCTTGCCGGTGGAGACGATGCCGCGGCCAAGGCCGGCCAGCATCTTCTCGTTGAACAGAAGGGTCGGCGAACGCGCCAACCCTTCATAGACGACAAGACGTATGGAGTTCGAGCCGATATCGATGATCGACAGCGGTCGGCGGTCCTTGAGCCGGCCCTGCGAAAGCTGCGCCATCAGGTGGCCGCTGCCTCCGCCTTCTTGCGGCGCTTGAACTGGGCAATGCGTTTGGGCGCGTGAGACTTCAGCGCGTCACCCCGTCCGGAGAGGCTCGGATTGGTCATGAAATATTCCTGCGCATTGAACGGCTCTTCGCCCTCGTCGAGCGTTATCCGCCGCGAGGTTCCATCCGCCAATACTTCGAAACTTTGCTGGTTGTCCATGATATTTCCCAGCATGACCTGGCCCAGCACCTGCTCGTGCACGGTCGAATGTTTGGCGATCGGCACCATGCATTCGACGCGGCGGTCGAGGTTGCGCGGCATCAGGTCGGCCGAGCTGATATAGACGATCGCCTCGTCCGAGGGCAGGCCATGGCCATTGCCGAAGCAATAGATGCGGCTGTGCTCGAGGAAGCGGCCGACGATCGACTTGACGCGGATGTTCTCCGACAGGCCGGGGACCTGCGGCCTGAGGCAGCAGATGCCGCGCACCACCAGATCGATCTCGACGCCGCTGCGGCTGGCGTCATAGAGCGCGTCGATCACGTCGGGATCGACAAGCGAGTTCATCTTCATCCAGATCTGCGCCGGCCGGCCGGCACGGGCGTGCTCGACCTCGTCGGCGATGTGCTTGAGGATGCGGCTGCGCAGCGTGTAGGGCGACAGCGCGATGCACATCTCGTCGGCCGGCTCGGCATAGCCGGTGATGAAGTTGAAGATATGCGCCACGTCACGCGCGATCGCCGAATCGGTGGTGAAGAACGACAGGTCGGTATAGATGCGCGCGGTGATCGGGTGGTAGTTGCCGGTGCCGAGATGGACGTAGTTGCGCAGGCGGCCGTCCTCGCGGCGCACCACCAGCGACATCTTGGCGTGGGTCTTGAGTTCGAGGAAACCGAACACAACCTGCACGCCGGCGCGCTCGAGATCGCGGGCCCAGCGGATGTTGGCCTCCTCGTCGAAACGCGCCTTGAGCTCGACCAGTGCGGTCACCGACTTGCCGGCCTCGGCAGCGTCGACGAGCGCGCGCACGATCGGGCTGTCGTTTGACGTGCGGTAGAGCGTCTGCTTGATCGCCACCACTTCCGGATCGATCGCCGCCTGGCGCAGGAACTGCACGACGACGTCGAAGGATTCGTAAGGGTGATGGACGACGAAGTCCTTCTCGCGGATTGCCGCGAAGCAGTCGCCGCGGTGATCACGGATGCGTTCGGGAAAGCGCGGGTTGAAGGGCGGGAACTTGAGGTCGTCACGCGCGAGCGAGACGATCTCCGAGATCTGGTTGATCGCCAGCGGCCCGTTCAGCACGCTGATGCGGTTGGCGGCGACACCGAGCTCGCCGGCGACGAATTCGCGCAGCTCGGCCGGCATCAGGCTGTCGAATTCGACGCGGATCACCGAGCCGCGGCGGCGGCGCTTGAGCGCGGTCTCGAACAGCCGGACAAGATCCTCCGACTCCTCCTCGACCTCGATATCGCTGTCGCGGATGATCTGGAAGGTGCCCGAGCCCTTGACCTCATAGCCGGGAAAGAGCTTGCCGATGAACAGGTTGACCGTTTCCTCGATCGGGATGAAGCGCACCGAGCGCTTGCGGTCGGGCAAGCGGATGTAGCGCTTGAGGGCGACCGGCAGGCGCAGCAGCGCCGTCATCTCCTCGCCGCTCTTGCGGTGGCGCAGCTGCAGGGCGATCGAGAAGCCGAGATTGGGGATGAAGGGGAACGGGTGCGCCGGGTCGATCGACAACGGCGTCAAGACGGGGAAGATCTGCCCCATGAAGTGATCTTCGAGCCAATTACGCTCTTCCTTGGTCAGGTCTGCCGAAGCGATGGTCTCGATGCCTTCGCGCTTGAGCAGTTCCAGCAGGCTGGCGAGGCTTTTCTGCTGGTCCTCCTGCAGCCGCTCGACCTCGTGCAGCAACTGGTCGAGCTGCTGTTCAGGCGTGCGGCCGTCGGCGCTGCGGATGGTGATGCCCTCGCGCACCTGCCCGGCGAGACCGGCGACGCGGACCATGAAGAACTCGTCGAGATTGCCGGCCGAGATCGACAGGAAGCGGACGCGTTCGAGCAGCGGATGGGTGGGGTTCTGCGATTGCTCGAGCACACGCCGGTTGAACTGCAGCCAGGAAAACTCGCGGTTGACGAAGCGATCCGGATTGCCATCGATGGCCCCGGTCGGCGACTTGTCGTTGACGAAATCGGTATGGACCGGCTTCAACTGATTCATAAACAAACCTTCCCCACTGCCGCGTTCCGCCGCTTATCCGGCTCAACTTATCCTCTGACAGGCAATTGCGACAGTTTCATTTCAGCATCTTGCAAACCCGCCGCTTATGATACAAACGCTCTGCAACAAGGTTCCTTAGAAGGGAAAATACCATGGCCGGCGGCTCCATCCCCCACTTCCAGAACGACGCTGGACATGCCGTGATCGAGATCGGCGTCAAGGAATTCATGTGCGTCGGCGCCACGGCACCGTTCGACCATCCGCATGTGTTCCTCGACATGGGCGCCGACGCCGAGAAGGTCTGCCCCTATTGCTCGACGCTGTATCGCTACTCCTCGAAGCTGAAGGCGACCGAGACCCAGCCGGCGGGTAGCCTCTACGTCGTCGACCGCGCCGCCTAAGACCCCAGCACGATCATGCAATCGCGGCCGGTCGTCATTGCAGGCGCCGGCATCGCCGGACTGACCGCAGCACTTGCCTTTGCCCGGCATGGCGTCCGCGTCCGCATCCGTGAACGCTCGCCGGTGCTCGAAGAAGTCGGCGCCGGCCTCCAGATCTCTCCCAATGCCACCCGCATTCTCGACCGCCTCGGCGTGCTCGACCTCGTCAGCGCCGCTGCCGTGCGCCCCGAAGCGGTGGTGCTGCGCGACGCGGCAACGCTTGTCGAGCGCGCCCGCGTGCCGCTTGGCGCTGCGGCCGAGCGACGCTGGAAAGCCCCTTACCTCGTCGCCCATCGCGCCGATCTGCAGTCGGCGCTGCTGGCACGCGCAAGCCAAAGCCCGCTGATCGAGATCGCCACCGGAGCGACCGTGGACACGGTCGAGGCGCGGGCGGACGGCCTCAGCGTGTCGGTGATGCAAGGCGGCATCGTCTCCCACGAGCAGACCGGCCTGTTCGTTGCCGCCGACGGCGTCTGGTCGGACAGCCGACGCCTTGTCGGCCCGCATGAAAAGAGCCGGTTCTCGGGCGAGCTCGCCTGGCGCACGACGATCCCCGTCGACAGCGAGCTCGGCCGGCAGTTCGCCGCACTGACCTCGCTTGCGACTGTCACGACCTTCCTGCATCCGGGCTTCCATCTCGTCGCCTATCCGGTCCGCGCCGGCCATGCGGTCAATCTCGTCGCCTTCACCCCAGGCACAGCGATCGCGGAGCAATGGTCCGGCGAAACCGATGCCGATGCGCTGCGGCGCGCCATGCAGGGCACCTCCGCTGCGCTCTCCAGGCTTGTCCAGGAGGCCGGGCCGTGGACGGTGTGGCCGCTGCACACAGTCGATCCGACCCGACCCTGGACCTCGGCATCCGGCATCGTGCTGATCGGCGATGCGGCGCACGCCATGACGCCCTTTGCCGCCCAGGGCGCGGCCATGGCGATCGAGGATGCCTGCACGCTGGCCGACGCCGTCGTTACGGCCTCGAACATGGCGGCCTCGAATATGGCGGCCGTGCTTTCGCAGTGGGAAGCGGCGCGCAAGATCCGCGTCGCCAAGGTGGCCCGGCGCGGCGCGCTCAACCATTTCGCCTGGCATGCGAGCGGGCCCGTGGCGCTCGCACGCAACCTGTTCCTCAGGCTCAAGTCGCCGGCGAGCCTGGCTGCCGACCTGGACTGGCTCTATGGCTGGACGCCGCCAGGCTGGACGCCGCCAGAACCGCCGGTTGGCCGGTTGTAGAGGCCGAGCGACAAGTTCAGCGTCACGGGCAGCGGGTTCCACCAGCCTGTCGTCAGGCCGGCTTCCCTCAGCGCCGCCGCCGTCCAGGTGTTGCAGCCGGCAAGTGCGTTGAACTTGCCATGGGCATTGAAGAAGCCGTCATATTCGCCATAGGCAACCCCGAAAATGCGCTGGGCGACGCCATCATCATCTCTGACGAAACTGCGGTCGATGAAATCGAGCATGGCGGCAAACCCCGCCTCGCCGAGCTCGAAACGCTGGACGGCCGGCTGTGGCAGGTCGACTTCGCCGGCAAGATCGACATGCATCACCGAGTCATCGAGGGTGAGTGCGGCAAACACCGGCCCAGGTTTCAGCTCCGACCAGGTCGGGGTGCCGATATAGAATTCCTTGCTGCCCCAGCCGAACACCAGGTAACGCGCCGCCGGCAGGTCGGCCTGGATGCCGAAATCGAGCAGGAAGCCGAATTTTTCGAGCACGGCATCGTCGATCGGCACGGCGATGTCGGTGTGGATCGGGTTGGTGAAGACGAGGATATGGCGCGGTGTCGCCTGATCGGCGGCACGCCCGAACAGCGGCCGCGGCACCAGCGTGCCCAGGGCGACCGCCGTCACGGCCACAAGCACGACAGCGCCCAGCAGACGTAGAACTTCTCTCACCTGCCGTCGTCCCCGCTTCGCAGCACCTGATGCAACAAAAAAGCCCGGCCGAAATGCGGCCGGGCTTTTTTGTCCATGCGGCAAATCCCTAGTGGAGGATCTGGCTGAGGAACAGCTTGGTGCGCTCGTGGCGTGGATGGTCGAAGAACTCGCCCGGTGTGTTCTCCTCGACGATCTGGCCCTGATCCATGAAGATGACGCGGTTGGCGACCTTGCGGGCGAAGCCCATCTCATGGGTCACGCACAGCATGGTCATGCCCTCTTCGGCGAGGCCGACCATGGTCTCCAGCACTTCCTTGATCATTTCCGGATCGAGCGCCGAGGTCGGCTCGTCGAACAGCATGATGCGCGGGTTCATGCACAGCGAACGGGCGATCGCCACGCGCTGCTGCTGGCCGCCCGACAGCTGGCCCGGATATTTGTTGGCCTGCTCGGGGATCTTGACGCGACGCAGGAAGTGCATCGCCTGCTCCTCGGCCTGCTTCTTCGGCGTCTTGCGCACCCAGATCGGCGCCAGCGTGCAGTTCTCCAGGATCGTCAGATGCGGGAACAGGTTGAAGTGCTGGAACACCATGCCGACTTCGCGGCGGACCTCGTCGATCTTCTTGAGATCGTTGGTCAGTTCCTTGCCGTCGACGATGATCTTGCCCTTCTGGTGCTCTTCCAGCCGGTTGATGCAGCGGATCATTGTCGACTTGCCCGAGCCGGACGGACCGCAGATGACGATGCGCTCGCCGCGCATGACCCTGAGATTGATGTCCTTGAGCACGTTGAACTCGCCATACCACTTGTGCATGCCGACAATGTCGATCGCCACGTCGGTATCGGAGATGTGCATCTTTGCCCGATCGACCTTGATCTCGTCGGCGCTGACTGCGTTTTCTATGGCCATGGGCCGTTCCCTTTTGTTGTTCGTTATCGCTTGTGCCCGGTGTCGAGGCGATGCTCCATATAAATGGAATATCGCGACATTCCAAAGCAGAACATCCAGAAGATCAGCGCCGCAAAGACCAGCCCTGACGCCGGCGTCTGGGGTGAAGCCCAGGCCGGATCCGAAAAGTTCTGCCTGACGACGCCGAGCAGGTCGAACATCGAGATGATGTAGACCAGGCTGGTGTCCTTGAACAGGCCGATGAAGGTGTTGACGATGCCCGGGATGACCAGCTTCAGCGCCTGCGGAAGGATGATCAGCCCGGTCTTCTGCCAGTAGCTGAGGCCGAGCGAATCGGCGCCCTCATACTGGCCCTTGGGGATTGCCTGCAGGCCGCCGCGCACCACTTCGGCCATATAGGCCGAGGCGAACAGCGACACGCCGATCAGCGCCCGCAGGAACTTGTCGAAGCTGACGCCCGCCGGCAGGAACAGCGGCAGCATCACGCTTGCCATGAACAGCACCGTGATCAGCGGCACGCCGCGCACCGTTTCGATGAAGATGACGCTAAGCATCTTGACCACCGGCATCTTGGAGCGCCGTCCGAGCGCCAGGAGGATGCCGAGCGGCAGCGACACGACGATGCCGACATATGACAAGGTCAGCGTCACCAGCAGGCCGCCCCAGAGCGGGGTCTCGACATGCGGCAGGCCAAGCATGCCACCGATCAGCAGGATCGCAGCGACGACAGGGAATGCCACCAGGAACAGGAATGCGTTCAGTCCCTTGTATGGTGCGCGGGGCATCAGCAGCGGCACCAGCAGCGCCACGAACATGATCGCCACCAGGATGACCCGCCAGCGCTCCTCGAACGGATAGCGGCCGACCATGAACTGGCCGAACTTGGCGTTGACGAAGGCCCAGCAGGCGCCGGACCAGCCTTCCGGCTGGATGCCGCCTTGCGCCACCGTGGCGCAGAAGGTGCGGTCGGTGCCGGTCCATTGCGCCTGGATCAGCGCCCAGTTGACCAAAGGCGGCAGGATCATCGCGACGATGATCATGCCGATGATGGTCAGCACCGAATCGAACGGATTGGCGAACAGGTTCTTGCGAACCCAGGCCACCGGCCCGCGCTCGCGAAGAGGTGCCGGTTGCGGCAGCGCCATTTCGGTGCGGACATAATGAAGGTCGTTTTGCGACATGTCCGCCTCCTTACCTTTCCACCAATGCCATCTTGGCATTGAACCAGTTCATGAAGGCCGAGGTGATCAGGCTGAGCCCGAGATAGACGACCATCCAGATCACCACGATCTCGATTGCCTGTCCGGTCTGGTTCAGCACCGTACCGCCGACGGCGACGAGGTCCGGATAGCCGATGGCAATGGCCAGCGACGAGTTCTTGGTCAGGTTGAGGAACTGGCTGGTCAGAGGCGGGATGACGATGCGCATCGCCTGCGGCACCACCACCAGCCTGAGCGCCTGGCCGGAGCGGAGGCCGAGCGCCGACGAGGCCTCGGTCTGGCCCTTGTTGACGCCGCGAATGCCGGCGCGCACGATCTCGGCGATGAAGGCTGCGGTGTAGAAGGACAGCGCCAGATAGAGCGACAGGAACTCTGGCTTGACCTGCAGCCCGCCGGTCAGGTTGAAGGTCGACTTCTGCGGGAAGTTGAAGCTCAGCGGAAAGCCGGTGACGACGAGCGCCAGCAGCGGCAGGCCGACGATCAGGGCCAGCGAGGTCCAGAACACCGGGAAGGTCGCACCGGTTGCCATCTGCCGCTGCCTTGCCTGCCGGGCGACGAACCACGACATCGCAGTGCCGAGCAGCAGCGCCACACCGACCAGCCACGCCCCCTCGCCCCACATCGCCTTGGGAAAATAGAAGCCGCGGCTGTTGAGATAGGAGCCGAAGGGCAGCTCGATGCTCTCCTTGGGCAAGGGCAGCACGGAAAGCACGCCGAAATACCAGAAGAAGATGACCAGAAGCGGCGGAATGTTGCGGAACAGCTCGACATAGACCGTGCAGATCTTGCGGATCAGCCAGTTGTTGGAGAGCCGGCCGATGCCGATCAGGAAGCCGAGAATCGATGCCGTGACGATGCCGGCAAGTGCGACCACGATCGTGTTGATCAGGCCGACCAGCAAGGCCCGCTTGTAGGTCGAATCGGAATCGAAGGCGATCAGCGTGTCGCTGACGTCGAAACCGGCGCGTCCGTTGAGAAAGGCGAAACCGGAAGCGATGTTGGCGCGCTTGAGGTTTTCGACCGTGTTGCCGATGATCCAGTAGACGAACGCTGTCAGCGCAACGACCACCAGGATCTGGAAGAAGATGCCGCGCACCTTCGGATCGTAGAGAAGCGACGCGCGGCCGCCCCCTACGTCATGGGGAATGTCCTGCGTAGCCATCGGAAGTCCCTTCAAAAGAGGAGCCGGAAGGCGGCAGCGCCGCCCTCCGGGTGAGACTTCGGATCAGCGGATCGGCGGTGCGTACTGCAGGCCGCCCTTGGTCCAGAGCGCATTGATGCCACGGGCGATCTTCAGCGGGCTGCCCTGGCCGACATTGCGTTCGAAGACTTCGCCGTAGTTGCCCACGGCTTTGACGATGTTGACGACCCAGTCGTTGCCGAGGCCGAGATCGGTGCCGATCTTGGTGTCTGCTTCGGTGCCGAGCACGCGCTTGACCTCGGGGTTGCCCGACGCCTTCATCTCTTCGACATTGGCCTGGGTGATGCCGAGCTCTTCAGCGGTCAGCAGCGCGAAATAGGCCCATTTGACGATGTGGTACCACTTGTCGTCGCCCTGGCGCACGGCAGGTCCGAGCGGCTCTTTCGAGATGATCTCGGGCAGCACGACGTGATCGTCCGGCGAGCCGAGCGTCAGGCGGATGCCATAGAGGCCCGACTGGTCGGTGGTGTAGACGTCGCAACGGCCGGCGTCATAGGCGGCATTGACCTCTTCGAGCTTCTCGAAGACGACCGGGTTGTACTCCATCTTGTTCGCCTTGAAGTAGTCGGCGAGATTGAGTTCGGTCGTGGTGCCGGTCTGCACGCAGACGGCGGCGCCCGAAAGCTGCAGCGCCGAATTGACGCCCGGCAGCTTCTTGGCGTTGATCATGAAGCCCTGGCCGTCGAAATAGGTGACGCCGACGAAGTTGAGGCCGAGTGCGGTGTCGCGATTGATGGTCCAGGTGGTGTTGCGCGACAGAAGATCGATCTCGCCCGACTGAAGTGCGGTGAAACGCTCCTTGGCGGAGAGCGGCGTGAACTTGACCTTGGTGCCGTCACCGAACACTGCAGCGGCCACTGCGCGGCAGAAATCGGCGTCCAGACCCTGCCAGTCGCCCTTGTCGTTCGGCGCCGAGAAACCGGCCAGGCCGGTGCTGACGCCGCATTGCAGGAAGCCCTTTGCCTTGACGTCCTCAAGGGTGCCGGCAGATGCGGCGGTCGCCACCATGCCGAGCGTGGCTGCCCCGAGAATGCCTGAAATGATGTACTTCATGACCCACGAACCCTTCTGTTTTTTACAGGCTTTTTGCCTGCCTTTTTGAATTGTGAACTCAGCATCCCCTATCCGGCCCAAATCCGGATTGCGCGTCCTTGCCGGCGCGCTTTGCTGCAGTCCGGTTCACGGATGCATCGAAGGCGATAATTCTTATTAGGTCAAGCAATAAAGGCCCGGCACTGCCGGCTGCGCCTTTAGTATTAGATATCGGCGGGAATGATTGCTGCGGCCGGTGTCGGCTTCACTTCGAAGACGTTAGCCGGCGGCGCGTTTTCGTCTGCCGGAACCAGTGGCTCTGGGCAGCAGCTTTCCCGTCACCAGCCGGAAGCCGACCCGGCGCACGGCAAAGAACCGCGCAGCTGCGATCGTCACGATCAGGCCGAACAGGAAGCCGGCGGTGATGTCGGAGGGATAATGTGCTGCCGCCGGAATGCGCAGGGCCGACAGCGCCAGGCCGACGATGCCGATCGACAGCCAGTGGCGCGGAAACCAGATCATCAGGATCGCCGCCACCGTGCCGAGGGTCGTGGCATGGCCGGAAGGAAAGCTCGACGAATAACGCGTCACCACGAACGGATCGAAATGATAGGCGCCATATTCGCC
The DNA here is from genome assembly GCF_900445235.1 of Aminobacter aminovorans. Classification (NCBI taxonomy): domain Bacteria; kingdom Pseudomonadati; phylum Pseudomonadota; class Alphaproteobacteria; order Hyphomicrobiales; family Phyllobacteriaceae; genus Aminobacter; species Aminobacter aminovorans. The sequence goes on from NZ_UFSM01000001.1 coordinate 3,960,851, forward strand.
ATAGAAGGCCGGCCGGGCGCGGCCGAAGAACAGCTTGACGATGTTGACCGCGATGCCTGTGAAGGCGACCATTCCGAAGACGAAGGCGGCCTGGCCGAACAGCGTCACCAGCCGGGCCTTCAGGCCATGACCCACGCCGCGCCAGTCGGCGGCGGCGGTCGCGAGATAGACCAGCAAGGCGGGCACGAGATACCATTCCGACTTGCCGATATCGCTCAGCCAGGCCAGCCATGCGGTGAAGCCGTTGCGGTTGCTGAGCATGAAGTTCATCACCGCCGAATCGATGGTGAACAGAAGCGCGACGGCAACGGCGCCGCATAAAAGCAGCAAGGTCAGCCCGCGCGACCACACCGGCTGCGGCGCGCCAACGGGGCGGCGCCGGATGCGGCGCGAGGAAAACGCCACCGTCTCCCTGAGACGCCCGGCAAACCCCTTGGGCCAGATCTGGCCCAGCCGAACGGGGCCCTGCGGCGGTTGCACGGGTCGTGCCGTCGCACTATGGCTGGCGTCTTCACTGAAAGGGTGCGGATTCATGACTCGAGACAATGGCAGGACCAAAGGCGTCAACACGCGGCTGACGCATTCCGGGCACGATCCACACGGCTTTCATGGCTTTGTCAATCCGCCGGTCGTGCACGCCTCGACAGTTCTGTTCCCCAACGCTGCAACGATGGCCGCGCGTGCTCAAAAATACACATATGGCACCCGCGGAACGCCGACCAGCGACGCCCTTTGCCACGCCATCGACGAGCTCGAAGGCTCAGCCGGCACCATCGCCGTGCCCTCGGGCCTGGCTGCGGTGACGATTCCCCTGCTCGGCTTCCTGTCGTCGGGCGACCACATCCTGATCACCGATTCCGTCTATCTGCCGACCCGCCATTTCGCCGACACCATGCTCAAGCGCCTCGGCGTCGAGGTCGACTATTACGATCCGCATGTCGGCGCAGGCATTTCGGCGCTGATCAAGCCGAACACCAAGGTGGTGTTCACCGAATCGCCGGCGTCCAACACCTTCGAGATCCAGGACATTCCGGCGATCGCCAAGGCAGCGCATGCCGCGGGCGCCATCGTCATGATGGACAACACCTGGGCGACGCCGCTCTATTTCAAGGCGCTCGACTTCGGCGTCGACGTCACCATCCATGCCGCGACCAAATATCCCGCCGGCCATTCGGACGTTTTGAGCGGCACCGTGTCGGCCAATGCCGCCTGCTGGCCGAAGCTTCACGACGCCTTCGTCACGCTCGGCTGCTGCGCCGGCCCCGACGATGTCTACCAGGTGCTGCGCGGCCTGCGCACCATGGGCGTCCGGCTCGCCCATCACGAGAACAGCACGCTCGAGATCGCGCGCTGGCTCGAAGGCAAGCCGGGCGTCGCCCGCGTGCTGCACCCCGGCCTCGAAAGCCATCCCGACCACCTTCTCTTCAAGCGCGACTTCTCCGGCTCGAGCGGCATCTTTTCCGTGGTGCTTTCTGGCGGCGGCACGCCAAAGGCGCATGCCTTCCTCGACGCGCTCGAGATCTTCGGCCTCGGCTATTCCTGGGGCGGCTACGAAAGCCTGGCGGTGCAGGTCAGCCTCGCCGACCGCAAAATCGCCAACGGTCCTTATGAAGGCCCGATCATCCGGCTGCAGATCGGCCTGGAAGACGTGGCCGACCTGAAGGAAGACATCGCCGCGGGCCTGCAGGCGGCGAACGCGGTGAGCTGATGGCTGGGCAGCAGGCAAGGCTGCTGCGCCTGAGCCTGGCCCCCGGATACGTCGTCCCGCCACCTCAACTTGACAGGCAGCGTCGCCATCACGACGTTTGCCTTCCTGACCTGGCAAGCTCTTCGGGGAGATCGACATGACCGCATCCGGCCGCCCTTCCGAAATCGTCCACTGGAGCGAGATCGAAAAGCCCGACGGTGAAACCTTCATCGGCACATCGGAACTCAGGGGGCTCGGCGCGCCGCTCGCCGTTCATTTCGGCCTCGAGCGGCTCGGCATCCACCATGTCAGGCTGCCGCCGGGCCGGCGCACCTCGTTTCCGCATGCCGAAAGCCTGGAGGAAGAATTCGTCCACGTGATCGAGGGCGAACCCGATGTCTGGCTGGACGGGGTGCTGCATCGGCTGAAGCCAGGCGATTCCGTCGGCTTTCCCGCCGGCACCGGCCTGGCGCACAGCTTCCTCAATAACACCGACGGCGAAGTCCGCCTCCTGGTGGTCGGCGAAGCCAACAAGGACGAGAACCAGATCGTCTATCCCGTCAATCTCGAGCGCAAGGCGATCCGCGGCGACTGGTGGCACGACGCACCAAAACGTGTGCTCGGCGATCATGACGGCTTGCCGGACCGGGTGCGTGCGGCGCGGGACACCGGCGAAGGCCGCGATTAGCCCGGGATCAGCCCTTGTCGTGTGGCGGCAGCAGGCTGGCCACGCAGGCGCGCCCTCGATCCAGCGGGCGCGCAAACTCATGTCAGGCCGCTGACACATCCCGATGCCGGCCGGCCTTTCGCCGCCATTCTTCCCAGACGAACGCGTAGCACCAGACCTGTTCATGCGTTTCATCAAGGCGGCCGACGATGGCATTGCGGCGATCTTCGTCGGCCTTGCCGTAGCGATGAAACTGGACCTGGATGAGATCGACATGGGCGATGAAGCCGCTTTCGATCAGCCGCGGCAACACCTCGTATTCGCCACCCTCGATGTTGATCTTCAAGACGGCGACATGGGCAACGCCGATCGCCTGCAGATAGGATGATGCCTCGACGCTTCGGCACCTGACCGTGGCGTTTGCGCCGCTGGCACCCGAGGCGTCGCCGTCGTCGGCGATGGTGAACTCGCCGTCGGCCGCGCCCAAAGCCACCGGGTGGACCTTGACCCTTGGGTCGCCGGCAAATCGTCTGGCCAGATCCGCAGCGAAGCCCGGATGTGCTTCGAAGACATGCATCTGGACGTCGTAGCGATCGAGAATGCCTGCTGCCCATTGGCCCTGATAGCCGCCGAGATCGACGACCACGTCGCCCGGCCGCAACGCCGGGAAGTCATAACGCCTGGCCTCGCCATTGTCGGCCAGCCAGCGCGCATGCTCGGCCATATGGCGCCTGACGTGGCGAGGGCCGGCATATCTCAGCCATCTTTTCCTGATCGACCTGAGCAGTCCCACCTGATCATCCATTCCACAGTGGTGGCGCGCGACATGCTCGCGCGGCGTTCATCAATCCCGGTCGCACTGCCCGGGGCGGCGTCATGTCATTCGAAGATCTCGCTCGATCCTAGACCCAAAAGCCGCGACGAGCCGCAGAAAACTGCTGAGATCGTCGAGGCCGTGCTCGGGCCATGAACGCTGATGCATCCCCGACCAGGACAAGCCGGCGCCATCCCTGCCGGATTTACAATCGTCCCTGATCCTTCAAACGCAAGAAGGCTCCACTGCCTCGAGGCAGCGGGGCGGGAGACGTGTCGGACGCTTCGACGTGACGGAGGATGATCAGGCGACTTGCCTGGCCTGACTGCCCGTGATAGTTGCAAACACGTATCGCGAACGCTGCCCTGTTCGCTCGGCTAGAGCAAAGAATTGGGCACGCTATGAAACTCACCACGACCACATCGATCCGCAAGGCATCATCCGTGATGCTGCTTGCCTGTTCCCTGCCATTCGCCACCTGCGCGCAAGTGGCTGCCTCCGATGCCCTCTCCCCGGCGCCCACAGGGTTTGTGTGGACCGGCGGCTATGCCGGCATACATCTCGGTTATGGCGGCGGCCGCACCACGGTCACCGAGTTGGATGACTATTCATTCTCGGCCGGCGACGACACCCAGTTCAAATTCAATTCGAACGGCTTCCTCGGCGGCGTTCACGCCGGCTACAACTGGCAGTCCGGCCAACTGGTCTATGGCGTCGAGCTCGATATCACCGGCGCCGACATCGACAAGACAGTCGCCAACTCGATGATCCCGGGCTCCGACGAGAGCTTCTCGACCAGCATCGACTGGTTCGGCACGGCCCGCGCCCGGCTGGGATATTCGATCGACCGCTTTCTGCCCTTCGTCACCGGCGGTGTCGCCTTCGGCCACATCAGAAGCAGCTACGACGACAACGATTCCGGCCAGGGCAACCACGCCGTCGCCGACGACGTCGTCGCCGGCTGGACCATAGGCGCCGGTGCGCAATATGCCCTCACCGACAACTGGTCGCTGCGCGCCGAATATCTCTATGTCGACCTCCAGGACAGCCGGGGATCGTTCGAGGATGGCGACACCTACAGATATGACTTCGACAACAACATCCATGCCCTGCGGCTCGGCGCGAGCTACAGGTTCTAGCTCGCGACGGCCAGGCCGTTGCCGGCCATGCGACGCCTGAACCGGATTCCGCCCAGTATGAAGGCCGCCAGACGGACATCCGCTGGCGGCGACGCGCTGCCCGGCAGGCGAGCCATGGACCGGCCATCTGCAGAAAACATCGTTTGCACGTCTATCCGTGCCGTCAATCAACGCGTCCGGGAGTTGCAAGCCACCCTGGCGGAGGACGAATTTGAGCTTCGACGGCGAGCTATTGAAAAACCGATGGGAAGCATATGCGTCGACCGGCTCGACCCGACAGCGTCGCAATGCCGCAAAAGAAGGGCCGGTCGCCTCGACGTGACGCACCGGCTCAGCCGGCTTGTCTTGCATTGGTGCCCATGATAGTCGCAAACACATATCGCGAACGCTGCCCTGTTCGCTCATTAGGTTGAGCTTTAGATTGGGGCACGAAGATATGGATTCCATGTCCATCGTTCGCGAGAACTTCAAGAAAACTCTGTGTGCGTTGCTGTTGAGCGCCAGTTTTCTAGGCCCCGGTGCAGCACGTGCCGGTGAGGATGGCCCTGTTGATTGGTCGGGCGTCTATCTGGGCGGCATGATTGGATACGGCTCTGGCAATACCAGCGCATTCGATGGCGAACATTCCGATGAAATCGGCTACTCGGGGGCCATCGGCGGCCTGACGGCTGGCTACAACAAGCAATTCGGCAACTTGGTCATTGGCGTCGAGGGTGACGTTGAGGCGGCGAGCATGTCGGGTGAAGGCGACGGGGGCGAGGACTGGGGCTGCGGTGATGAGGACATCTGCACGTTCCAGGTTGATTGGGCCGCAACGCTGCGAGCTCGTCTGGGATATGCGGTGGGGCCCGTCCTGCCCTTTGTTTCAGCCGGTGTGGCGATAGGTCGTGTCAGTGGTGAACTTGATGGCGCATGTCCAAGCGACAATTGGTGCGGCAGCGACACCCAAGCGGGATGGACCGCAGGCGGCGGCCTGGAATGGGCTTTCAACGACAAATGGTCGGCCAAGGCCGAATACCTGTTTGTCGATCTGGGAAGAGCCCATTTTGGCGATGGAAACGGCGATGGCTTTTACGCCGACTTCAAGTTCCATACCGCGCGGCTAGGCGTTAACTATCACTTCTAATCGCCGTTCGACGACAAAACGCCCCGCCACCTTTCGGCAGCGGGGTGATTAGGTGGTTAGTCGGCGGCACTGCATAATAAAGGGGTCAAGCCAAGGGGATGTGCCGATGCCGGAGACAAAAGACGTCAAAAACCTTAGCCTGCTCACCAGGATTCGTCTGATAGCGCGTGATTCAGACGATATCAAACTTGAGCCTTGGAAGTTTCACGAGATGGGCGAGCGCTACCGTGAAATGTATGAAAAGTATGACTTGGTGCGCGCGCTACAGACGTTTTGCGCCTTTGCCATGATCGTGTGATCGCCTTTATGATTTGGACCTTCTCCGGCCCTCTCTGAGTTGCGGAGGGGGTACCGCCCCAATACCCTACATTCCGAACTGCTTCATGATAGATGAGTTCTTCAGTTGGCGCCGTATCAACCTGCGTCCAGTTGCAGGCTGCTGACCATCGATTGTGTGGATTGCATTTTCACTTGTCATGAGGCTGGCCGGGTTTCAAAAATGCCCGACAGGCACAGAGGGGCGCCTAGCAATGGCAAGCGAAGACCATCCTTTGTTGCGCGCCTTGATTGCGGCTGTGTCCTTGTTCGTCCTGCCTTTTCCGGTAGCGCATGCTTTCGAGTTTCCGATCGACCATACCGGATACGGCCAGCATCTGCGCGAACTCTGCCTGATCAAAGCAAGGGTCGCCATGCCGGACACAGAATTTGTTGCCTCGGCCCGCTTCTGCAGCCTGTATATCGAGACACCCTTGGTATCGGCCGCATCCTGCACCGACACGCCGGAAACATGCACAAGGCGCTTCCTGAGCGACTACTTCAACGTGCGCCTGTCGAGGCCGATCGAGAACTTGACGCGCTGCGACGACCGGGGATGCAAGGTGTACTACAATTTTCGCGACGCGGAGAACCGCTACGAGTCGGCGACGGAATGCGGTTTCGACATCGGCGGCATCGCCGGGGTCGTCGAGGGGAAAGTTGTCACCATGGTGGTGAACGTTTCTATAAACAGAAACTGCCTGAGAGACGGATGATCTCGCGGCCCGCATGAAAACTGGAGACGAAAAAAGGCCCCGCTACCTTTCGGCAGCGGGGCTCCTGGGAGGTCAGTGGCGCCAGCATAGCATGTTGCCGGCACAGCGAAAATGATCAGGGCAGCTTGAAGCCGCCGCCCATCATGAAGGCGACAATGGCCAGGATGATGCCGCTGATGACCAGCTTGGCGATCCAGTTGAGCGTGCCGCTGACGCCGTCGATCTTGGCGTCGAGCGTCGAAAACCGCATGTCCATGTGCTTGAACTGCTCGTCCTTGCGGGCCTCGGCGATGTCGCTCTGGCGCTGCCGGGCTTCCAGCGCCGCGAGGCGCTGGTCGCGGCTTGCGCCTTGATGCTCGAGAGCCACCAGCCGGGAACGCAGGTCGCTGTCCATCTCGCTGTTCCGTTCGCTCATTGCAGCGCCCTCCCCGCCAGCCAGCCAGTCGACAGGCCAAAGCCGATCAACAGGAGGTCGTCGATGGGTATGACGAGAACCGTGGCCCGTGCGATCATGTCGACCTGCCGCAGAGTTCTTCGCGCAGCTTGAGGCTGGCCAGGTGGCGCGCTGCCTCGTCGTCGCTCATGGCGTCATAGACCTGTTGCCGATAGCGCATGTCGGGGCCAAGGCAGATGCTGCCCCGGGCTGTGGTGCAGGCGGCAGCACCGGTCAGCACGACGATCAGAAGCAGGATCCGCGTGACGAGATCGAGCAGCCGGCGCTTCATGGCCGTGTCCTCTTAGCCCGTGTCCTCTTAGCCCGTGTCCTCATGGACGTGTCCTTCTGGTTGGTCCTCATGGCCGCGTCCTTTTGGCGAGCTCGGCGCGCAGTTGATCCCGGGACATCGCGCCGACATCGGATTGCACCTCGTCGGCGATGTCCCTCGCCTTCTGCTCGGCCTTCGCCTGTATCTCGCGCTCGCGGCGGACGCCGCGGCTGTTGCCTCGGAGGAAGGCGACAAGAGCCGCCAGCACGCCGCCGATGATCGCGATCAGCGTCGGGCTGGAGAGGAGGAAGCCGAGCATGGTCATGAGCCCCTTCCCCGACGCTGCCGCATGGCGGCGATGGCGAGCACGACGGCGACGAGCCTTAACACGCAGCCCATTGCGGTCAGCACCTCGCCGACAGTGACGACGCGCGCCGTCATTTCGCCCAGCCGAAGCTGCGCGCCGCCCAATACCAGCCCTCGGCAACCAGCGGCGCGATGATGCCGAGGCCGGTGCTGACCCAGGCGACGATCTCGGGATCGGCGATGAGCGCCTGCTGTTCCTCGGGCAGGATCCAGCCGAGCGCCAGCAGCGGAAGCGTCACATAACGAAGCAGGATACGGATGATCGGGGCCATGGTCAGCGTCCTCCGGGAAACCAGGCGGCAATCGCCCTGGTGATGAGGTGCAGGAAGAAGGCCAGCCCCTTGGCCGGCTCGGCGGCATCAGGCAGCGGTACGGGTTTGACAGGCGCTGGCGTGGCCGGCTCCTTGGTCCCCACTGACGCAGGTGACACCGGGGCCGCGTCAGGCGCGGCCAGTTTCAGTGCCGCCGCGCGAACGCCGGAGACGCGCGCGGTCCAGCCCGTGCCGAAGCTCGGCCAGGTGTTCAGGCCGCGCAGGAACCTCATCCGCCTGTCGCACAGGTCGTTGATGACGGTGGCGCGCATCATCGCTTTGGTCGCATTCAGCGTGACCGGGCCGATGCGGCCGTCCTGGACGACGCCGACGACGCCCTGCAGATACCTGGCTGCCCTGCCCGGCCCGCTGTTCACGGCGAAGTCGAAGACGGCATAGTCGACACCGTCGGGAAGCTCGGCGCCATGCACCGCGTCCCAGTAGAAGCGCCGGTAGACGGTGGCCAGTTGCGCGTCGCTGATGCCACGCAGATCGTCCTTGGTCGCGCCCGGCTTCACGTAGCGGCGGAAATTCGCCAGCGTCACCCCCTTCATGGTGGCGCCGCCGGGATCGGCCGGATGATCCGACCAGCCCCCCTCATGTTTCAGGACGAGCGCAAGCGCCCGCGCGAAATTGCGGTCCATGAGAAATTCCTTCGGTTGGGGGTTAGTTTGAGCAGCCAGCAGGCGCGGTGACGCAACGTCGCGTTCGTCCGACGATCGGACATCGGCGGAATGGCTTGATCACATCGGGGCCAGGCACCATATTGCGATTGCGCCTCTCACCGTTTCGGGAGTGACGCTTTCGGTTGCCGGCTTTCCCGGCATGCCACCTCAATAGCAGCGCTGACGCATTTCAAACGACCGCTGGCGCTGTTCTCAAAATTGGAGGCTAAATGTCTATTGCAACGCCCTTCGCGCTGCCGGCAGAAGTTCTGTCCGAAATTGCAAATGGAACGCCCGCCATCCAGGCTTACCGCCAATATCTGGGCTATTCGATCGGCGCCGTCGCTGTGACAAGTGGGCTTACGGTCGATGAAGTCGAAAGCATCGAGGCCGGACATCGCTTCGAAAAGGGATACCGGGACCGCATTGCGCGAGCCCTCGGCCTTCCGGATGGCATTTTCGACCAAATGTCGGACGTCTCGGACGCCGCGTAGTCCTGATAGGCCCCGCAGCAGTGAGCGGGGCCATCCCTCTTCCTCCACCGGGGTCGGCCAGGTGCCAGACGGCCCCGCAGCGGCATGGAACGGTCAGCCGTCCAAGGAGTTAAGCGATCTTCTTAGGGAGGCGAATATGACGGCCGATCTGAAGTCGTCTCGCAGCGACAATGACCTTAAAAGACGCGCTCTATATCTCCGTGGCTCAGGGGCTCACGTGTCGAGCACATGGCACCTGTCGACCATTTGAGCGACGTTCCAGGACCGCAATGGACTGACCTGTTCTACATCGCCGTGGCGTTCGGTGCGGCTAGCGGCATCTTCTGGCTGGCCGGCTACTAGCGCAGCGGCCATGGCATACGGATCACGGTGCGATCAGCCACCCTCACGTTTCAGGACGAGCCCGTCGCCGGTGTAGATTGCGGCCACTGGTGATTTGCTTTGATGATGAAGTCGTTCAATCTGCCGGCATCAACGGGAGGGAGGGCTGCATGAAGTGGGTGATCCTCATCGCCGGCGTGTTCCTGTTCTTCAACGGAATGTTCACGCGAACCTACAGCTTTGACAACGAAAGCCCGGCCAGACATTGCTACCAGATGGATTACGTCGGCCTCTATGGATGTTTCGGCAGTCCGATGATGCCGGCGCTGATCGCCTGGGGTGCAACCCTGATCGGGGCCGGCCTGATTGCCTGGTCGGTATTTCGCGGCAGGCACAAGTCGGCCTGACTGCTCCGGCCACAGTTGAATGCGCACGCCAGGCGAGGTGCCGGAGCACGTGGCAGGCAATGCGAATACATGGCGCCGAGGTGATCTTGCCGGCCGCAACGCAGGAGCGCGCCGGTTGAAATGAGTTCGACAACGCTGGACGGCATTGGTATGCCGTCGCGAATGGGCTGTCTGCGTCGACTGCGAACCAAATTAGGGCTTCGAAAGGAGCGACCGCCAACGGTCGATTTCCTTTCCACCGCCAAGCATGCCGATCATGAGCCACTGCTCGGCATCGAGATCGGTCGGAAGACCTATGGAGTGGGCAAGGCAACGCTCATCGGCTACTACCCGAAGGACAAACCCCTATCTGTCGGGTCATTTTGTTCGATTGCGGACGAGGTAGTCTTTTTCTTCCGCACCGACCATCGGCCCGATCTGGTTTCGACTTATCCCGGTTACTCGATAGCCAGCACGGGCGATCTGTTCGACGATTCTGTATTCAAGGGACCAACTGTCGTTGGCCACGATGTTTGGATAGGCTACCGCGCCATGATCATGCCGGGGGTCAGGATCGGCAATGGTGCGGTCGTAGCCGCAGGAAGCGTCGTTACCAAGGACGTCCCGCCGTACGCAATCGTTGCCGGGAACCCGGCCAAACTCGTTCGAATGCGCTTTGACCACGATACAGTTTCGGTGCTGCAAGCGGTCCAATGGTGGAACTGGAGCCCTGACAAAATCCGCGCGAACATCGATCTGTTCCGCCTACGCGGCCCAGAATTTGCAACGCGAATCGAAGAATCGAGCAATCAGCCTACGCAGCCTGCGTTTGCGCCTTAGTCCCCTGGGGGAAAGCAATCTGCAGCAGCGCCTTCGCAGCGTGACAGTCCGTGTTGTTCGCCAACGATCACGAGGGGCATAGCTGGCAGTGCCGGCTGCCAGCAATCACCGAAACTCATCGGTCGAACTTCTTCTGGGACAATGTCGAAATGCCGAACGAAGGTTGGCGTATGCAGTGACCAAGCCTCCGCTAAATGCAAGGCTCTGGCTTTGGCCCACTACGACAGGGTGCAGATGAGAAGACGGTTGAAAGTCGAGACAGGCCGCGATACCTGAAGGTGGCAATGGGGACTTCTCTGTGCGAGCTATTTACCTGAACCTCGACCGTTCACCTGACAGGCGGCAATGGATGGAGGATCAAGCGAAGTCCCTGGGGGTAAAGCTAGACCGTCTAGCTGCTGTGGACGGGGCCTCGCTCGCCAAGTCGGAAGTACTCTCAGCAGGCGCTTTAGGCTGCTTTCAGAGTCACCGAGCCGCATGGGCGATGGTGGCTGAAGTTGAAGACCAATATGCGGCCGTTTTCGAAGACGACACTCACCTAAGCTCCGATCTGCCCAAGTTTCTAGCCGATCAATCGTGGATCCCCGGAGACGCCGACATCGTGCACCTGGGGTGCGCTCGGCGGCATTGCGAAGTGACCGGGAAAGCTCTGCCGGCCCTCGGGCGCAAGCTCTATCGACCCACCGGAGAGAACGCTAGCGCAGAGGCCTACATCATCTCCAAGCATTGCGCCGCAAAGCTGCACCGCGATTTCGTGTCGATTGACCGGGAATTCGATCAGATCCTGTTCAACGGCGGGCGACCCGACCTGGTGATCTACAAGCTGTTCCCCGCTCTTGGCATCCAGGATCAGTTTGTCAGCCAATCACGTTTCGATGGTCTGATCTCGCGCCCATTCGCCGGGCGGTCCGCAAAGTTGCGCGGCTTCGCAAAGGTAAGGCACGAGTTCCAGAGGTCAATGCGGCAGGCTGCGTCCGCTTTAGGCCTAGTGAGTACCAAACGGGTTCGCGTGGGCTATCGATAGGCTGCTGCCAGCAACACTCAGGCCGGAAGCGCTATCCGCACCAAAGCTTCAGCAGCGTGTCGGTCGGTGTTGTTCGCCAACACCCAATCGCGCGGCGCGTATGCATCCGTCCCTCTGGTCAGCAGGCGTTTCAGGTCATCATTGCTCGACCAGAAGGCTCCAGTTGATGGCGTCAGGTATGGGGCAGCACTACAAGGAGTGCCCTCTTCCGGGATGACATCAAATCGGCGGACGAATGTCGGCACGTCCATTGACCACGCCTCGGCTAGGGCAAGGCCTTGGCTTTCGCTCTGACCGACGACGACACAGACTATCGCGTGGTCCAGAGCCCGCTTGAACTCCTCGGGTTGGTAATGCCCATAGCGGATCGTGACGGGCTCGAAGCCCGCAGATCGGACCACTTCCGCCGCCTCTTCTGCGGCTTCCGGCTGCCGCTTCTCATAGAGCAGGACGTTACGGCGCGGCCCTCCTGTTGGTGCCCAATGATCGGCGTCCACCCCCGCCGGCCAGACTGCAATCCTGCCGATCAGGCGCGGCTCATCAGCTTCATAGGCTGCTTTGACCCATCTGCTTGGCACCAGCACCATATCAATCTCGGGAGAAGCGAGAACCGAGTCCTCTTCAAAGGCGCGGACAACAATGTTCGGCCCTACGATCAACCGGTCGCATAGACCGTTCCTCTTTGCTGCGATACCGGTACGCACGGAACGGGCGTCGGCGACAGCATGAACAGTCTTTGCCCGAAGCCTGCCGTAGCGCCGTGCATACAGCCAGTCGACGCCGGAAATCTGCTGCAGACCTTCGACAAGGCTGCGAGTGACGCCGCGGTGACCGCCGTATCGGCGTTCCTCGCCACGCAACTTCTCACGCACTTGCAGCCATAGATCGTTCAAGAACGGCCGTTGCTTTCCTGTGAGAATGACTAAGTCGTGGCGCTTCATTGCTACGCCATAGCTGGTCCCATTTTCGGCGTCAAAGCTTAGATGCGGCAGTGAAGAATGTATCCACGCATGACGACGAGTACCCGAACGCAGCGAATCCCGATCGCAACATGGCGTCGTTTCGATTGAAGGTCATGCTCTCGACATAAGCGATCTGAACAAGCTTGGTCTGAGAAGACACCCAGGCTTCAACAGATGCAGTTAGCTCGTTGATCTCCAACTGCATCTTAAATTGACGAGAAGAGACGACGTCGGGAACAGGCGATGGCGGAGCGGGCCGGATAGTAATGACGGTCATTTGCTGTCCTCCATTTCGTCGGCGTGAGCAGCTTCATCAATTGCGTAGTGCTCAGCAAACCAAGCAGCTATGCCTATCCCAACCCCATCAGGGTTGCTGAAATCGGCTGTCCACAGACCGCGCAGAGATCGATCGACGGGGATGTCGGCAGCGGCAACGATCTTAAAGGGCACACCTGCAGGCACATCCTTGCGTGCAATCTCTTCGACTGGCAGCCCGCTCTTTTCAGCCGGGATTACCACGGCGACGCCGTCGCCAATTGGATAAATGATGCGATCCATGTCAGTCTCCAAAGATAGCCACGTTGGTGATATCGCAATCGAGCGCAGTATTGTTTACGGCACGTGTACGTATCTGACAGGTCGTAGTGTTCTGCGTGATAGTTTGCACGCAGCCAACATTGTACGCACCGGCACCCGCATCAGAGCGCGCGGAACCCACGGCTGCATAGTTGGAATTTCCCATCGTAACGCCGAGGTTGAGCGTGTAGTCACCAGTTCCGTTGTCAGTGATGGAGGTGACGTTAAAGCTGTCGCGGATGGCGACCATGCCGGTGCCGTTGAAGTTCACCCATGCTTTGGCAACCCCTTGCGCGGTGGTGATAGCCGTCGCGACTGGCACCCCGTTCTGCTGCAGTTCAGTCGCGTTGATCTTTCCTGTGCCGGGGTCGCCCCCGGCCGCACCGTTCATCCAGAAGCCGGAGCCGATGGTGAACTTGACCGCGTAGGCACCGCCCCAATAGGTACGGAAATCCAAGATACTGGATTCCGACCCCGCAACGTTGTTCATGATCGTCGCAACGATGTCACCATAATTGATCTTTGTCCCGGCGGCGTTCTTCCCTGGAAAGCGGATGATGCCGATGTTCCCGGTAACCACGGCGTCCCGGTACAGTTCCAACGTGGGCGCCGCTCCTACTGCCCCGCTGGTGTTGGTCGCGACAATCGAGCCTTGGGCATTCAATGTTCCAGTGATCACAGGGCTTGTTAGCGTCTTGTTGGAAAGCGTCTGTATGCCTGCTAGCGTTACCTCCCCCGCATCGCCTGCCCGCTCGAAGATCAGCCAATGCGCCGCACCGTTGGTCAGCGTGCCCGAGCCCCCGACATAGACAAGGGTGAGCTTACGATAGCCCGTCCCGTCCACGATGGAGCCCGTCACGTTGTAGCTGTGCCGGATCGTTGCGTTCGTTTTGGAGCGGATCGTCAGGACACCGCGTACCGCGCTCGTGCTGTCGTCCCATGTGTCGAGCACGCCGGTCGCCGTCACGCCGTCACTGTCGACATTGTCGATATAGGCGCTGGTTGCCGAGCCGGGAGCCACATTGTTGAGCCGGAAGATGCCGGCACCCGGGTCGGCATCGGTCGTCGTGGTCGAGAAATTGTAGGGCAGCGCTGCCACGGAGTTGGCTGCGGCAGTTGCGCTGTTGGCCGATGCAGTGGCGCTGTTTGCCGCATTGGTGGCCGAGGTCGCCGCATTTGACGCCGAAGTCGACGATGAGCTTGCCGAAGCCGCCGCAGCGTCGGCCGACGCCTGCGCGGCCAATACGGCCGCCGACAGCTGGCCGAGCGGAAACACCACCTCGAAACGCGCACCGGTGAAGAACAGCACCGTCTGTCGTCCGGCGGTGAATTCGGTCGCGCCGATGTCGGCGCCGTTGCCATATTTGACGCCATAGCTGCCGACACCGGAGACGGTGATCGTCGCAGCACCACTGTTGTTGGCCGCAGGCGTCATCAAATAGAGCCTGTCGGCCTGGAACCCTGGCGGCTGGGAAACGACGACAGCGTTGCCCGTGCCGCCGGTCACGGTGAGCTTGTCGACGGCGGCGCGGCCGAACAGCCTGCCATAGGTCATCGGTACCCATGACGCCCCGGTGGCGTCCCATTCCTTCAGCACGGCCGGATCGACATTCTTGTCGAGCCAGAGCTTGTCGGTGGCGGGTGCGACGATGCCGTCGACCATGTTGCTGAACACACCGGCCGCCCTGAGCGCCGACAACACCAGCTCGGACACCCTGATATATTTGCCGGTCTCGCTGGTCAGCGTCGTTCCGGTGAGGAACAGGCCCCAATGCAGCGCGTTGTCGAATTCTGTCGCCATGTCTTATCCTCAAAGCAAAGCGGCTCGCCGAGGCGAGCTGTTCAGGGTGTTTTTCAGGGGGAAATGCCGATGTTCTTTGCGCCTGACGCGAACCATGCGCTGGCCGCCATCGATCGACATCTATTCAGCAGCGATTATCGCCAGGCAGGGCAAATGGGCTGCGAAACGGACTGGGGCCGGACCTCGAGAGGCTGTGCTGTTCAGCCAGACTGCCATGGCCTGCCGGATGGACGTGGTCAGAACCAAGAACTCGAGGAGCACGCCCCGCGCCGTCCAAA
The DNA here is from genome assembly GCF_900445235.1 of Aminobacter aminovorans. Taxonomy (NCBI): domain Bacteria; kingdom Pseudomonadati; phylum Pseudomonadota; class Alphaproteobacteria; order Hyphomicrobiales; family Phyllobacteriaceae; genus Aminobacter; species Aminobacter aminovorans. The sequence goes on from NZ_UFSM01000001.1 coordinate 3,976,043, forward strand.
ACGCCCTGTCCGATCCAGGATGGGATCGGACGATTGAACGGCGCCACGACCGCGGTTTCCCGATCCTCCGCCGCAACACAGGATTTTACGCCGATGCTCGACAAATTCCTGATCTGGTTCTCATGGATCCACGCCGCCATCGGCGCCGGCGCGATTACGCTTTTCATCCTGTACCGGTCGTTCTTTCATGCAGAGAACAGAGAGGAGAACGTCCGTTTTCTGCGCCAGAATCCGATGGCCATACTCTGGATATTCGCCGGAGCGTTTACCGCCATCATGATTTCAGTGGGCCTGGTGGACCGTTTCATCAATGGTTACAGAACCGGCGAACTGTTCTGACCAAATGACGGCACCGCGCCGGCGCTGATATACAGATACCGCACTTCGGATGGTCTGCGCCAAGCTTGATCGCCCCACGCAGAATCGGCACAAATCCGGTGGCGCGAGCGCCCCTGGGCACCCCGACGTGTCGGGGCACCATTGCTTGTTCGCTTGTGGGCGATGGACATAAGGCATCGGCGCCATCGTGCTGCTCTATTCCGTCCGCGCGGCATGGGGTGAGCGCGATTTTGTCGCCGAGAGCCGGCCTTGAAAGAGTCTGCAATTTCAGGTTGAATACACGTTATACGCGAAAGAAAGCGAAACTCGGACGATGGGCCTGTTTATCGAACTGTTGATTGACCCTGCACGGATGACCTTCATGGCATTTCTGTTGGCGACCGCTCTCGAACTCAAGAACAGGACTGCCTCAACGATCTGTCTCGGGGCGATCGTGTTTGCGGTCCTGATGCCCTTGGTATTCAGGCCGACCGAGGCTCCCGGCAAGCACATAGCGTTGGGCCTGATCGCGAACCTGCTTCTGCTCGCGATCTTCTACCGTTTTCATACCCTGGTGTTGCGCCGCCTTGACCAAGGTTCAAACCGACTACTCATGGAACTGTTCGATCTGTTTCGCAGCAGAAAAGCCCTCAGTGAGCGCGCACTCCTCGCGGAGGCCCGCGCCAGAAGCCAAAACCGCGCTTTGCTGCGCTCGGCCATCTCCACGATCGGTGGCGAGCGGATAGCCGCCGGGTCCGATACCCAGCTTGCGGCGCGCTCGGCGTCGCTGCTGACCAGGCACGTCATGACGCCCGGCTCGGCCGACGACGGTGCCGAGCGCTTGCTGGCGGGCATGTTCGCCCAGATCGCCGCCGCACATTTCTCGCGCAAGATCGGTACGAATTTCGACAGTGCCGTCGCGCAGGCGGTGCTCGAAATCACCGACATCGCCGATCGGCATGAGCTCGGCAACATCATCGGCATTTACTATGAGCTGTGCGCGGAAAATAACGAACTGACCGCAACAGTCAGGCAATTCTTTGCCGACTGGATGGCTGATCCAACGCAGGAAAAGCTGGATCGCTTGGGCAGCCTGCGTCTCCTGCTCATCAGGCTGATGACCGATGACGGACTCGGCGATTTTCAGAAAACGACAGGCTCGCCTTCATCACCACCAGCGCAGCGCCTCATCCTGTTGGTGGATTGGCACAATCGTCCAGCGGTCATCGGTGAAGCCGGAGCGTTGGCCATGCTCAAGCCCAATTCGCCTTGGGTGGAGGTCAACTTCAGGGATGTGTTGTGGACCGCTCGAAAGCTCCGCGGACCAGGCTGGCGCGGACACTTCAGGAGCTTCGGCGAACTCAACCCGCCGACGCACTTGCTTGACCAGATTTCGCGTCCACCCCGACAGCGGGAACCGATCGTCCGGTCAGCTGCAGCGCCCGCCTCGGCGCCATCGCCTGCGCTTCCCACCGGCACATCGGGGGAATCCGGATGTGCCGCACCACCTCCGGACACGACGCTCGATGAGCGCCCCATCCTTTTGGTGAATTGGGACAACCGTCCAGCGATCATCAGCGGAGGCGGAGCATTCGCCATGCTCGAGCCCAGTTCCCCGTGGGTAGAGGTGGACTTCAGAGATGTGTTGTGGACTTCCGACATGCTCACTGAAGCGGCATGGCGCGAACGCTTCAAGAGCTTCGGCGAACTGAACCCGCCGACGCACTTGCTCGACCAGGTTTCGCCTTCACCCCGAGCGCAGGAACCGGTCGCCTCGCAAGCTCCGCCGCCCGCCGCTTCGGCGCCGCCATCGCCTGCGCTCCCGGCCGGCGCAGCCGGGGAATCCGCAAGTGCTGCACTGCCTGAAACGAAACCCTATGTACGCACCACCCAATTCATGAATTGGGACAGTCGTCCAGCGGTCATCGGTGAAGCCGGAGCATTCGCCATGCTCAAGCCCAACTCCCCTTGGGTAGAGGTAGACTTCACCAATGTGTTGTGGACCGCCGGCGTGCTCCCTCAAGCGGACTGGCGCGAACGTTTCAAAAACTTCGGCGAGCTGAACCCGCCGATGCTCGACCAGGTTTCGCCCCGAGCGCAGGAGCCGATCGTCCGGTCCGTTGCGGCGCCCTCTGCTTCGACGCCGCCATCGCCTGCGCTCCCGGCCGGCGCAGCCGGTGAATCCGCAAGTGCTGCACCACCTGACACCAAACCCTACAAGCGCCCCACCAATTTGGTGAATTGGGACAACCGTCCGGCGATCATTGGTGATGCAGGAGCATTTGCCATGCTCAAGCCCAACTCTTCTTGGGTAGAGGTGGACTTTTTGGATGTCTGGAGAACCGCCGACATACTCTCCGAAGAGGCCTGGCGCGAACGCTTCAAGCGCTTCGGCGAACTGAACCCGCCGATGATCGACCAGGTTTCGCCTGCAGCAGCACGCGACATCGAATAGAGATAGGCAGCTTCCATCTCCAGCGAAGGCTGCCCGCCTACCGCCATTGGCTACTGTCGGAGCCGATGCCATGTTGTTGGGCCAGCGTCCTCAGACTTCCGGTTCCGCTGGCTGCCGGCAAACTCCGCGCGGCTCCGGCATCTCCTGTTGTAAGGCCGCCGGACGTATCCACCGTTCGGCAGAGAGCCGGCGTGCGGGAATTGGGCAAAGCGGCACCCTCTTTTTCCCTCGACAGTGTCCTTCCACAGTCCAGCCCCGACATGTGTCGACATGAGTTGCGGCCAGTTGCCGTCCCCTGGAAAGCGCCGCCCCTATGCGGCCAGGGTGAGCTCAGGCTCGACACCTCTGAAATCGTCCGGCAACCCGAAGCCACCCTCGATGAGCCAGCGCCAATAGGGCAGCGTCAGGAACGGCGCCATCCTGGAGCGGCGGTCGACATCACCAGGCAACATGGCGAGATCAGTTGACGAGGCGCGAGCGGGAATGCCGAGCAACCGCGCCGCATCTGTTCCAAGCCGGAATGACGGGCCGAGCCGAGAGCCGTAGGCGTCCCGATCGGCGACACGCGCGGCGGGCCGACCTGCGTAGGCTGTCGGATCGGGCAACTGCCCGTTTGCCAATGCATGGAAGTCCGGGCCGCCCAGCTTTTCCCAGGCATTGTTGATCTCCATGCCGACCGACATGATGCCGGAGCGGTCCAGCCCTGCGGCAATCCATGTTTCGGAATCCTCTGCAAGCTCGCGGCCCGATTCCATGGCCTCGAGCCAGCAGACCAGCATGCCAAGCGCAGACATGCCCAGCGTGCCCGAGACGAACGAGCCCGGACCGTCCTGCAGGCCGTGCATCGATGCACGCTGATTGGCGGCCAGCGCGAAGCTCGTGAATTGTTGCAAGGCCCTGCCCTCCGGCGTGTGCGCGAACAGCGGCACATCCGCCAGGCTGCTGTCGGCCACCGTGTTGTCGACGTCCTTGTTGACGGCGGCAGTGAAGGCGCGGCGCGCTTCGTCATCGGTCCAGCGCTCGATCAGCGGGATATGGACGGTGTCTTCGACCTCGCGGTACCAAAAGAACTGAATCGCAATTCTTGTGGCCATTTCCTCGTCGATACCGACCAATTCCATGTATTTACGGTCAGGTTCGGCCAGGCCCGCGTAGCCCCGGAATCCCGGCTGTGTTACCACAAGATTAGTGACTTGGGACCATCGTCCAGCAGTCATCGACGAAGCAGGAGCATTCGCCATGCTCAGGCCCACCTCCCCCTGGGTGGCGGTCGACTTTCTGGATGTATGGGAAACCGCCGACGTGCTCTCCGAAGCGCCCTGGCGCGAGCGCTTCAAGAGCATCGGCGAACTCAACTCGCCGATGGTGTCGCTCGACCAGGTCTCGCCTGCGGCAACCCGCGCCGCCGAATAGAGAGCCTTTTCCTCCTTCTCCAGCTTGAGGAATTCCTCGGACGTGGGATCGAGCTTTCGCGTGAGATTGTACAGCTCTTCTCCGCGTCCGAACTTCGCGTCATGCAGGTTCGGTTCCCACAGCTGGACCTCACCCACGGTTCCATCGTCAAAGCGCAGGATGACCTTGCGGTCGAAGTAGCCGTTGGGCTTTTCCTTCCAGCCTTCATCCACAACGTCGTATCGCTCCGCCAGCTTCGCAACGACATCGTCGGCCTGGGCAGGTGTCTCGACCACGAAGCCGGTCCGGACCACATCCGTCAGGTGAGACGCGTCGTCATATCCCTTGCGCGCAATCTTGTCTGCCGCTGTTTCCTTGTCCTTGAATCCAGGGTTTACGAAGGTTGAGCCGGTTGCCTCGGCGACTTCGTCTCCCGGAACTGCAAGGTCGGCCTGCCATTTGCCGGCGACCGCATAGAGCTCATGGAGCGACACAGTCGGCTGCTGCGAGAAATCGCCAACGACGACCTCCCGAGCAGGCAGGGAAGCGCCATCGCTCGCCGCAAGCGCATTCTTCAGGATGCGGTTCTGAACCAGCACCGAAGAAGCGTGCGTGTTCAAATCGGTCAGGAACGGCAGCAGCCTCATTCCAGAGAAGGTGGAGCCCATGTTGTCGACCAGCTGCTCGAAGGGCGAATTCATCGCATGGGGATCGGTCAGCCCCGCCATGGTGGCGATACGCGAGCGCAACAGGTGTTTCACCACCGCGCAAAGGAGCCTGGCATCGGCGGCCGCGAACTTGATCGCGCCGAGATTGGTGATCAGCGGCGCGATACCTTCATTCATGTACCGGCCGAGCCCGTACACCATTGCCGGCCGCACCGCATCTCCCAGCGACGAAACCAGCATGCCGGCGAGCCGGCCCATGACCTCGAACAGCCCCGCCGTCCGCAACACGCGGGCGAAGTCGGTGTGCCGGCTGTCGAGCCCGGACTGCCCGCGCAGAAAATCGCGCATGGCAGTGGCGTCCTCGATGTCGCTGCTTTCCCGACTGATCATGTCCCGGAGTGCCTCAGCCTTGGCTGCTTCGTCCAGGTCGGATGCCTGGACCTGCTCACGCAGCTGCCGGTAATCCTCTGCCAGCCGGCTGAGCTGGCTTTGAAGTGTCGGCTTGCCCGGGCCGCCAAGGCGCCTGTCCAGCCGCGCCAATGCGATGTCGGCCGCAATGACGCGTGCAAAGCGCCGGCCGATCAATTCGATGTCGTGTTCAAGAAACTCCTCGATGAGATCCAAATCGATGTCGAAGGGGCGTCCCTTCAGCAGTGCGTGCGTCGACATAACGATGTCATAGAACGGCATGTCCTGGTTTGCCCGACTGGCGGCCTGGGAAAAGATGTCGTCGACGACGCCGTTCACATAGTCCGCCCGCTCCTCGGGCGACCGAAACCGATGGCTATTCGGCTTGGCCTCCGGCGCCAACTGGTCGGGCGCGTCGGGTTTCACGCCCTTGATGCGGGCGGGCTTGCCCATCTTGTCAGCCTTGAGCTCAAGCTCGGCAAGCTTTTGGTCAACCCACTGCCTCACAATGGTCTTGAAGCGGGCTTCGCCGGCTTTCAGCCGCGGGGCGTTCCCGAAGCGGGCCAGAAACAAAATAGCGCCCTGGTCGCTTACGCCAGCCGGCAGCAGCCCCGCCTTGATTGCCAGCTGCTTCAGCGGAGAAAACACTGCTTTGCGCCAGGTAACTGCGGCTTTGTGTACCGCTTCGTTGTCGCTGTTATCTGCCCGACGTATGGCCTTGCCGACGGCGATTTTGAACTCATCCCAGCTCATGTTGAAGCCGCGGACCTTGCGCGCTTCGTTGTAGATGGCGCGCATTCTGGTCAGAGCCTTGGCGACCCCGGCGCGACCCCAGAATTTCACTTCACTTTCCAAGGCTATTTCGCCGTCGCCGCGCGCAATGTTTTCAACATGGGAGCCGGTTTCGACCAGGTCGGCCATGAGCGAACGATGAACGGCAGACGGACTGTCCAGGGCGCGCCGCAGCGGCCCGAGATGATCGGTGGCCGTGCCAGCCGTCCCGGCGCCCGCGGCGTTGTCGAAGTCTTTGATGGTGCCGTCCGCAGCAGTGCCCGCGACCTGTTCTTCGGCAAAGCCCGCCCTGACGTCAGCCGGCGCAACGCCGCTGTCGTCGGCCTCTGCCAAAACACGGGAGACCGTGGCCAGCGGCTTGCCGCCTACAGCGCTGTCGACGTCTTTGACGTAACCATCCGCAGCAGCTCCTGCGACCTGTTCTTCGGCAAGGCCCGCCCTGACTTCAGCCGGCACAGCCCCGCTGTCATTGGCCTCCGCCAATACACGGCCGACCGTGGCCGGCGGCCTGCCGCCCACAGCGCTGTCGACGTCTTTGACGTAACCATCCGCAGCAGTGCCCGCGACCTGTCCTTCGGCAAGGCCCGCCCTCACGTCAGCCGGTGTCACGCCGCTGTCGTCGGCCTCCGCCAATACACGGCCGACCGTGGCCAGCGGCTTGCCGCCCACAGCGTTGTCGACGTCTTTGATGTTGCCATCCGCGGCAGTGCCCGCGACCTGTTCTTCGGCAATGCCCGCCCTGACTTCAGCCGGCACAGCCCCGCTGTCGTGGGCCTCGAACAAAACACGGTCGACAGTGGCCAGCGGCTTTTCGCCCACAGCACTATCGGCATCTTTGATGTTGCCGTCCGAGCCCGCGACCTGTTCTTCGGCAAGGCCCGCCCTGACTTCAGCCGGCACAGCCCCGCTGTCGTGGGCCTCGAACAAAACACGGTCGACAGTGGCCAGTGCTGCCTTGCGTTGAGCCGCCGAAAAAAGTGCGCCGATACCCCCACCAAGGAGCGTGCCGAGCACCGCACCGCTGCCAATGGCAAGGATGCTTTCTTCGAGAGGCCGCGTCTGCTGTGTGGCCTGCAACGCCGTTTCGGACACGGTGGCACCGAGCGCACCGGCAAAGCCGGTCGACAGTGCCGTGCGGGCAATGGTGCCGCCAACAGTCGCCCCACGCACCAGCGCCCCGCCCGGGAGGAGCGATGGCCAGTCGAACGCCTGAGCGCCGAATTGTGCAAATGTCGCGGTCCAGCCGCCAGCTTCGAGAATGCGGTCGTCTTCCCGCTCCATGTCGATCTGGCTTTTCATGGCTGCGTGCGCGCGCCAGTTGCGCAGCGTGGTGAAGCGTTGCCAATGCGGTTCGTAAGCCGTGCCGCGAATGTCGTTCCAGGCAGCTTCGCCGGTATAGCTCGCTTCGGGCGTCGTCCGATCAATGCCGGCCAGCTTGTTGTTGGCGGCCGAGCCGAACGTGTTGCCGTCTCGCCATGCTGCCCCGATCACCGTCGCCGTGTCGGGATCGAGCTCCGGCTCGTCCATCTCAGTGTAGTCGAGCGCGCGAAAGGTGCCCAGCACAGGACGCTCATCGGGATACTCAATCTGCGGCATCGTCGCTCCACATGGCGTCGTTCATCGCATGGCCGAAGGTGACTGGCAGTTTCTCGGGATCGAAGGTTGGCTTTGCCGGAGTCTCAAGCGGTCGCTTTCGGATTGTTTCGGACTGGGATCGACCAAGCTCGCGGGCAGCTTCGGCAGCGCGCGCCTTCATCCAGTCGGGACCGACCGTTTCCTCGAGCGCACGCGTGGCGGCAGCATCGCCGGCGCGTACAGCGTCACTCGCCGCGTCCTGGCGCGCGCGCTCGGCCATGGAGAGCTTGCCGAGCTTGTCGCTGTATTGCTTGAACGTTGCGGCATCGACACCCCATGGCGGGCCGAAGACCTCGCTGAATTTGGTCTGGCCGCCGGAGGTGTATTGATAGAACAGGCGATAGCGCGGGGGGCGTTTTCCCTCGATGTCGGCGCGGGTCTTGTCGGACGCCAGGATCGCGACGTTCTCGACCTTCCGGCCAAGCTTGGCGGCGTAGTCACTGGCGGTCTTCATGGCATCTTCGCGCAGATAGTCGAAACTGTCTCCGATCGCCGGATAGTGCAACTCGGGCGGCATCCGCATCAGATTCGGAGAGCCCGAAACGTTGCTGACGTTCCAACGGCGCTTGAGGTCGGTGAGCGCCGCGGCCTTCGCCGCAGCGGCATCGCCGCCATATTCGTAGAATTTTTCTTCGGCAATCTCGCGATATTCGGTCAGCAGACCGTTGGGCTGCTGCGGGACGATGCCGGCGCCGGGCGCCGAGAACAGCCAACCTTGGTCAAAGGAGCTCGTCACATCAGAGACGCTCAGATACTTGATGAACCTGGCCGCCTTGGTCTTCAGCACTTCGCGATTGGCCACCATCAACGGATCGGACGCGGCGAGAATGCGGGTCGCTGCCTCTTCACCGCCGAGGCCGAGATCAACGACCAGGTGGCGGAAGACGCCGAGCTTTTCGCGCGCCTGTGCGCCACCTTCGAAGGCGCCGAAGGAGACGGGTGCAAGAGGCTCGAGAGCGTCGGCCTTCGACATGGCCGCCGCGAAAGTCGCCGGATCGGTCGACGCCACACCCTTGCGAATTTCGGCCTGTACGCGTTTGGGGATGTAGCCGGTGCGCGCGACAAACTCCGATGTGATTGCCTTTTGCTTGACGGCATCTTCGGCTGCGGCAAAGAGCTTGTCATAGGTCTTGTCGGCAATCCTGGTCTGGTCACCGTCGAAGCTGTCGACGTCGACCTTGCCGCTGGCCAGGGCGCCGATCATCGCATTGACGCCGCCGCTTTCCTGCTGTGCGATGCGAAGGGTCTTCACGAGGTCGGCCTTGTCGCTGCTTTCGAGCGTCGTGTCGGCCAGGATCACGCTTTCCCGAACCGTGTCCGGCTCGCTGGCAATCAGCTCATTGTAGTTGTCCTTCGACGTCGCGCGCTGCTGCGTGACCTGCTGGCTGTGTTCCGTCTCGCCCCAAGACGCCAACTGGTCACGACGCTCATAGGGGATCTTGTCGAGGTCGGCGTCCTCCGCCTGCGGGTTCTCGCCTGCGATACGAAGCGCGTTGTCACGGCGCCCCGTCCAATTGTGTGCGCCGCGGGCATTGCTGGCCGACCATCCTGCTGGTCGCTCGTAACCGGTGAAGGCTGCGGCGGCTTCTTCTGCGCTTCTTGACCTCGCGAGATTTTCGCCTGCCGCGCGCTCGCTCGTGCGCAACTCGTGATCGATGAAATCGATCTGGGTATTGAAGTCGTGCCAGTCGGTGCCTTGCGATGCAGCGAACGCCTTGAGCGCCTGCGCGCGCTTTCCGTTCCACTGAGCAATGCCAATGCTGTCCGAGCCGTCGCTGCCGTCACCAGCGTTGCGGGCCTGTGTGTTGAGGCCGCTACCTGACTCCGCCTGCAGGTTGCCGACGATGCCGGCCGCCTGGTGCGCGGCCCAGCCTTTCGCGATAAGGCGCTGATAGGCTCGCCCGACACGGCCACCAACTGGAGCGCGCATCTGAGACAAGGCTGCAGCCGGATCTTGCTGGAACTTCCAGCGCCATTTGCTTTCGGTGGCGTCCGCTTCCCACTGCTGCCGGCGCGCCGCCTTCCATGGCTCCGGCATATTTGCCGAGTTGATCGCTTCCAGACCCTGACGCTTCAGATCCTCGAAGTTCGCCGCATTGTTCTTTATCTGGGTGCGGTAGCTGTCGAGGTTGGTGTTGGTGGTGCGGTCGTAATAGGCGCCCTTCGCCTGCCGCTCGTAGTCGTCGGCCTTCTCATAGAGCACGTTGCCGCGTGCCAGGATGTTGTTGAGATAGGTGGTCTGGGCGTCCTGGGTCAGGCCTTCGAAATTCGCCTTGGCGAAGTCGTTGGCGCGCTGCTGGTGGCCTTCCATGAACTGGCGGGTGAAGCCGATGCCGCTTTCCGAGCTTTCTTCGCGCGCCTTCAGGAAACGCTGTTCCTCATCGGCGAGAAACCGCGTCAGGCTGGTCGAGACAGCGTTGGAACGGTCGTTGGCGACGTCGACCTTCTCGCGCTCGGCAAGCTCGAGCAGGCTGTAGCTCGCCTGCACGACGGCCTGGCCGGCGTCGGCAAGGGCAGCCCCCACCATCGGCGTCGGCCCGGCATTGGCGATGCGGCCCGAACGCGGATCGGCGTAAGCGACGTCGCGTGCTGTGGGAATGGTCACCATGCGCTGTTCACCTGGGGGCGTTGTAGGGGAGAGAGACCGAGCTCCGGTCCTGCGTCTTCTTGTTGCTTTCGCCGAACCGGCTGAACAAAGACGACATGCCGGAGAACAGCGAACCGGCCGCCCGGATGCGAGCTGCGCGCATGGCGCTCTCGGCGTTGTAGCCGGCGACCTTGGCGGCGTCGTTGTAGCCACGCGCCTGCTGGTCGCCCTTGTAGATGTCGGTTTCGGCGGCGAGCCGCACCCGCTCCGACGTGTCGTCCATGATGTCGATGACAGAGGGATCGGTCATGGTGCCGCCCGAGCCGGCAATGGCCGCCTGCTGCTGCGATAGCAGGTACCTGCCTTCGCGATAGCGGGCCATGGCGTCGCGCTGGCTTGCCGCCGTCGCCTCGTCGGCCTGCTGTGCCGCGACCTTCTGCTCATACTGGAAGCGGGCCTTCTGCTCGCGACCCTCTTGCATCGCCCCGGCCACCGACATGATCGTGCCGCCGATGCTGGCGATCGTGCCGATTGCTCCCAGGACCGGTGTCAGGAAACCCATTGCCACACCACCTTTCCGTCCAAGATTTCGTCTGTCGGCCTGAAGCCCAGTTTCAGCATCAGCGCTTCGGCGCGCGGGATCGAGGTGTCGCATGTCGCCTTGATCACGCGGGCGCCGCTTGCCTTCACTTCGGCCAGCACCTGGAGGATGTGGCGGAAGATGAATGGCCGGCGCGCTTCCACCGGGACCTCGAGAAAGGCCATCCACTCGCCCTCACCGGTTTCGATGACACAGCCGAAACCGGCGAGCAGGCGACGCCGCCACAGCGCGCGGCCGACCCACCGGCTTGTTACCTGGACGCCGCCATAGAAGCGGGCGAAGTCGATGTCGTCGGCCGGCCGGATGTCAGCCATTGGTCTTGACATCCAGCACCAGCGAGCCGGCGGTGAACGGATAAGGAGAGCGATGTTCGAGGCAGAGGCGGCTGTCGGTGTCCCAGTCGCTGGAAACCGACATCATGTCGGCGTCGAAGCTTGTGAACAGCGTGTTTGCCACGATCGGCTTGTCGCCCTTGGTCACGGTCAGCCGGTGCAGGCTGTCGAAATCGTTACCGACACGCAGGCCGTCCAGCATCGTATCGACCAGATACATGCCGAGCTGCGACACACGTTTTTTCTTGAACAGTGCCGTGCCGTTGGCAGCCCCATATGCGAGCTTGGTCGACTGCCAGCGTCCGACATAGGGCAGGCCGATCACCACCGCCCTGCCGGCCGGCTGCGGCGGCAGCACCACCTGCCCTGCGCTGACAGGATAGAGGTTGTCCTGGTCATGCAGGGCCGCACCATCGAGCCAGACGGTGACGCCCTTGCCGTTGAGATGCGGCACGGCAAATGTCGTCTGCCCCACTGTCGTGACGAAGCGCCTGAAGCCGTCGGCCAGGCAGTTCACCTTGCCGCCGCGGCAATCCTTCAGGTCGGCCAGCCTTTCCAGGCGTTGCGTGCCGTTACGGAGGACGGCGAAATAGACATTGTCCTGGCCCTTGCCGCGGCAGGCGATGACCTGCCTGAACGCACCGTCGGTGACGACGCGCGACCAGGCGACCACCTTCTCCGAGGGGCGATAGGTCAAGGCGCGGGCCTCGCCGTTTTCGAGGATGAACCAAACGACGGTGTCGGGCTGGCGCTGCACGGCCATGCTGACGATGGGCGAGCCGCCGCAGACCTCCTCATGCATCGCCATCAGGTCCATGGCGCTGTAGTCCAGCGTGCCCTGCTCGGCGATCAGCGCAAAGACCCTGAGACCGGTGCTCTGCACGAAGATGCCGTCCTTGTCGCATTTGACCGCGCGCAGGTCGTAGCTGCCTTGCGTCGAGCCATCGACGGGAAACCAGCTCGACGCCGTCAGCGGCTCGTCGAAACTCGACGATTTGATCGAGATCTCGGAATTGTCGGTGCCGGCGATGAGGCGCTGCAGGCCGAGCAGCCAGAGGATGCCCCTGTCGGTGCTGGCGCCGATCGACCGGTAGATCGGCGCGCTGTCGCCCTCGACATTGTCGTTGAAGCTGTGGAAGGCATCGGGCACCGAGCCGTGCACGAAGTCGCCCTTGCCCCAGTAGAGCCGGCCGCCGAACGCCTCGATGCCCCATGGCCAGCCGTCGAAGTCCGACCAGGTCGAAAAATCCCATTCGAAGGTCGGGCTCAGCGAATAGAAGCGGCTCAGCACCTCCATCGCGACCACCGTTGCGCTGACGTAGCCGGTCATGCGGGCAATGCCGACCTGGCTGCCGCCGGTGTAGACCAGCGAGGTGTCGATGGTGCCGCTGGTGAAGGTGACGGCGACGAAGCGGAAGAACTTGACGACGTTGTTGTCGGGGTCGCGGTAGTTGGTCGGGCCGGTGTTTGCCGTGTAGGTGCTGTGTGTGCTCCAGGCGCCGGGATTGCCGCTGCCGTCATCGGTCGCGACCTCGAGCCGGACCGAACCGGCCCAGGTACCGGAGACCTGCAAGCTGAAATCGCGCGCCGCATTGACGCCGGAAACACGGATCGACGCACCATTCGCCGGGGCGGCGGTGAAACTCTCCTGCACGGTCTGGCCGGATTGGAACAGCCGGAACAGGCGGCCGACCATGCTCGCTTCGAAAAGCGGCCGGCTGGCCGTCAGCGTGCCGTTGCCGGTGTAGACGGAAGGGGTCAGCGCCACCGTGCCGTCGGCTGACACAAAGGGGCCGTCATCGACCTTGTAGCGCTGGATACCCCAGCTGGTGTCGCCGCGGCGCTGGATTTCGCGCTGCTGGAACTGGCGCGACGCCAGATAAAGCACGTCGATGTTCTGCTTGTGCCTGGGTGCGGCAAGATCGGCCGTCGTCCATGGCGTCGAAATGACAAGCGTTCCCGGCGCGTCGATCTGGCAGCGGGCGACCAGCGCCTGGCGCGCCTTGTCGGTGTAGATCTCGAGATGGATGTTGGCGCTGTTGGGCGTGAAGGCGATCGAATGGTCGCCATCGTCGAGGATCGACAGCGGCAGGATGTCGCTTGCCCCTGATGACGAGCCGATATGCACCCAGACCGGCCCGCGAACGACCTCGACACGCAGGCCGTGTTCCTTGCCCAGGTCGCCGCCTGATACGGTGATCGTCTGGCGCGCCGCCGCCCTGCCCTGGGTGGTGCCGGTCAGCACCAGATTGCCGCCCGCGACAGTTGCCGAGGCGCCGACGGCGCTGGCATTGGTCCAGCCGGTGAAGGAATTGAAGTCGCCATTGACGATCGCGGTCGAGACGGCGACGCGCGAGACGAAGGCATTGTCCTTCAAAACCCGCATCTCGTTGTTCGACAGGATCGGCACCAGCATCGAGGCGTTCGAACCGGCGAAGGAATATTCGAGCAGCCGTACATCGCCGAGATTGATGTCGGCGATGTGCTCCAGGCCGGGCCGCAGCGTCATCGAGCCGACGACGCGCGGCAAGATGTTCGAGCTGAGTGCGGACGCGAACTGCATGCGCTCGAGGTCGAGGCGCGACAGCGCTTCCTCGCCGATCTCGCCGCCATTGACCGAATAGACCGGAGCTGAAACGCGCGGCATCAGACCTCGCCCTCGCCGAAGCTGATCTGGCCGCCGACAAGTGTCGCAGCACCGTCATGACGGCCGCCTGTACCGCTACCGCGGCGGGCGCGAAGCCAGGTGCCCGGCTGGATCAGCTTGTTGTTTTCGTTGCGGGCATCGATGTTCTTGGCCTGCACCAGGGCACGCTCCATGCGCTGGCGCAGCTTTTCTTCCAGCGTATCGCCCGACGTCAGCTTGCCGCAGGTGTCGAAGGCGAGCTTCAGCGCGACATAGCGCCAGAACATCGTCGGCCAGGTCACGACCTTGTCGTCTGCGGCGTTCGCATCGCTGATGAAGCGCAGATAAAGCGCGGGCGTCTGGGCATGCAGCCGGCCGCCCTCGTCGACATAGTCATGGAAGGCCGCGAAATCGGGCCGGTCCGAGACAACAAGCGTGCGCAGCCAGTTCAGGGGATAGTCGAAGGCATGGGCCCAGCCCAGGGCCGGCGTCACGGCGCCATTGGCCGACAAGGCGGCGGAGGCCTTGGCAAAGTTCCAGTCGCCTGAATTGAAGGCTTCCTCGACCGCACCGTCCCAGGCGTTGGCGAAGACATAGGTGGCTTCGACGTCGTCGGTCAGGGCTGTGATCGTCGCCTTCTCCAGGTGAACCAGCGCCTGCTTCCAGATCTCAAGCTTTGTCGCCATGGCGGTGTCAGCCCTTCATCTGCTGGACATAGCGGTCGGCCGCCTTTTCGGCGGCGTCCCTGGTGTCGAACCCGGTCTGGATGACGTTGCCGCCATGCAGGAAACGCCATTTGTGGTGCGGGCCGCCGAAGCTGACCTGCGGCGGGCTGACATCGACGGATGTGGCCTTGGGCGCGCTTTCCTCGTCGAACAGCCTGATGACGCGGACAACCGACGTGGTCTTGGTGACGGCGAGCACGCGCAAAGTGCAATCGAGGCCGAAATCATCCGAAACGATGTCGATGGTCATGCCGCGCCTGAAGACACCGAGGTGGTTGGCGAAAAACTCGGGATGGGTGACGTCGGCGAGCGTGGTGTCGGATGGCACGGTCGCCGCATAACGACCGATTGCGTAGTCGGCCTGGGCGAAGCGATGCCCGGCAAGCTTGGTGACTTCAGTCATTGTTTTCACCTGGGATCAAAGGGAAATGAAAGAGGAAAAGGGAGGCTCGAAAGCCTCCCCCAGTCGCTTCGAGTTAATCGGTATCCGTCGCCGTGATGGCGAGGCCGTCGGTCAGGTCGATGCCGCGACCGTCGCTGCCGGTCTTCTCGTCGATCACCCAGCAATGGTGGATCGCCGTCACCGGGCCGGCCAGCGTGGTCGTGCGCGTGCGCACGATGACGATGTCACCCTGGCGGGCGCCCCTGGCGTGGCCGTCGCTGACATAGTTGGAGGTGTTCACCGTCGCGATGGCGTCGACCGAATCCAGCAGCCACGTCTTCATGGAGCTGGCGCCGGAAAGACCATCGGTCAGGAGCTTGAAGCCGTTCGTTTCGTAAGCCATTTCAAAGCCTCCTCAGGAGAACGCAGCGGTGTCGTCGGTGACGACTTTGATCACGCCGGCCTGCTGCAGGATGGTGCTGCCGTCGTAGATCGTGGCACGGTCGTAGGAGTAGTCGTCCTCGCCGTTGAAGCCGGCATCGACCTTCACGTCGCCGGCGATGGCGTGACCCACGGCCGGCTTGGCGAAGATGAAGTTGGACGCGGTCGCCGTGCCCATGCCCGGCAGGCCGGTATGCATGATGTGCTTGGCGCCGAGCCAGACCTTCGGCCGGTCGAGCGTCAGGCCGACGAGTGGCTTGGCGTCGATATAGTCGGCCGACTTGAACTCCTGGAAGGTGAGCAGGCGTGCCCAGGCCTTCGGCGTCCACAGGCAGGTGATCTCGTTGCCGGCCATGACGTCGAGCTCGAACAGGTCGGACAGGGCGTCGACGGTCTTGCCATAGGTCAGGGTCTGGGCCGCACCGCCGGCATAGGCGTTGGTGGCGGTCGACAGCGCCTCGATGATGGTCATGTCGATTTCGCGCGAGGCGGTCAGCGCACTGGCGTTCTGCATCGCTTCACGCAGGTTGGCAGGCGCCGTGAACACGTCGAAGCCGGGCCGGGTTTCCTTGGTGTGCTTTTCTTCCAGCGTGATCACAGGCTGGCTGTCGGTGCGGTTGCGCGACGGAATGAGCCCGTTCGTGCCGCGCCTGGTCATGCGACCCGCTGCGCCCTGGAGCGCGAACGAGGCCGTCAGGCCGCTGATCATGAGTTCCTTGGTGACGCAGTCCTTGAGGTAGGTTTCGCCGCGCTGAAAGGCGACGACCCACTCATCCCGGTACTGGGTTTTCGTGATGGCGTAAGGCATCTCGAATGTCCTTTATTGATGATTGGAGGGGTTCTTCCAGCCGTGATCGGGGTGCAGCAGGCAGGGCTTTCGCGGGATGCCGTGCCAGGCACGGGGCCGCTACTCACCCCGTCGCGGGGCGTCACATCAGCTTGTATTTTGGAGAGGTCTGCGGGGCCGTTGCCGGGGTGCCGCGATAGGTTGTTACGCCCGGATCACTTGCGAGCGTTTATCTTGTCGAGCTGGGCATAGATCCGGGTCAGCTTGCCCTGGACGGTGTCGCTCTTGTATTTTTCCGGGTCGGAGACGCGCAGCGCCAACAGTTCCTGCTGCTGCGCTTCCAGCGTCTTGCCCGTCGCCTCGATGTCGCCGGTGAGGATCGCATTGCTGCCATAGTAGTCGGCGCCGATGGTCGCCATCATCTTGACGAAGCCCAGATTGTCCTGCAGGCGCGAGCCGTCCATCAGGCGCAGGCCCATCATCTGGCCGAAACCGTCGTCGCCGAGATGCGCCTTCATCAGCTCCTGGGCGGCGCCGATCTGGCCGTCATAGTCGCCGCCCCACTCGGCCCGCAGCGACGTCTGCGTTTCGCCGGCGACCTTGGCCAGCTGGGCGTTCAGCTCCTGCGCCTGGGTGGCGGCAAAGTCCTGGTACCAGTCGAGTGCGGCCGCTGCGACCTTCGGCGGCACGTGGCGTTCATGCATCGCCGCCTTGAAGTCGGAGAGGATCGCCTTGTCGGCGTCGGTGACCTCGAAGCCGTCGCGGAACGCGCCCGGATACTGGGCGGCATCTTCCGGGATGCCGTTGGCGGCGCGATAGGCGCTGACCTCTTCCGGCGTCGACGTCTCGGTCAGCTCGACCTGCCGGCCGCCATTCTTGGCATTCCTGTAGCCCTCGCGGAACGCCTTCGAAATCTCGTCGGTCGATCTGTAGCGCTCGAGCTGCTTCATCATCGCAGCGTCGCCGCCGGCCAGCTGTTCGCGGAACGACTGCAGTGCCGCATCGGCGCCCAATGCCGGCGAATTTGATGCCGGAGAATTTGGCGCCGGCGCATGCGAAGTCGGCGATGGCGGGGTCGACGATGGCGCCGGGCTATCGTCTGGCGCGGTCGGCGTTGCGTTCGTCGGCTGGCTTGCCTGTGCGTCGGTCATGGGCTGGTCGGTCATGGCTCTCACCTGTCAAAATGGAAAGGGAATGAGAAATCAGCTTCCTGATCTGGAAGCCGACATGCTGCTTTCCGGCGGCAAAGCAGCTGTCGCGCTCGCCGCCATGCTCGGACGGCATCCAGGCGGGTTGATGGATGCCGCAAATGTGGAGCACGGCGCCCAGCGCGCGCTTCTGCTGTTCTTCATTGGCAATGCCGGCGGCGAGCGCCTGGAGGGCTGCGCAATCGGCCTTGCGGATTTCCAGATCGCTGCGCGGCATCTCATTGTCGCTGCGCACCGTGACCGGGTGCCAGGGGCGATAGGGCTTCTGGCTCATTGCCCGAGTGCTGCCCGGATCGACTGCGCGGCGTCACCGACCTGGGTGGCGACAGCGGCGCCATTGCCGACCTGCTGCATCTGCTGCTGCTCGGCCATGGCCTGCTCGCTCTGCTGGCGATTGGCCGCCGCCTGCTCGGCATCGAGCAGCCAGTCGGCGCGGCTGTTCGGGATCGCTGCAAAGGCGTCGCGGAACATGGTGCGGGCATCGACCTCGCCGGCCAGCGACGGATCGAGCGAAACGCCTGCCTGCAGGATGGCGGCACTTTCCTGGAAGGCGTTGAGCACCTGCCGGTCGCGCGCTTCCTTCAGCGCATTGTTGAACTCGTACTGGATGTTCTGGCCGAGCAGGATGTCGGGCATGTCGACCGGCACGCCGTTGCGATCGACGGGGCCATAGCCGCCGGCCCGCATCACCTTTTCGGTGGTCAGGTCGAGCACGGCGCCGGTCCATTCATGTTCGATCGGGCCGAACAGCGGCATGGCGTTGCGGATCCATTCCTGGACGCGCTGCGCTGCCTCATAGGCGGTCATCGTCTTGTCGGCCTGGGCGATCGGCTGCAGCTTGCTCAGGAAGAAGGCGTCGCCGAGCTGGTTGCGCTGGTCGTTGATCAGGTCGATGCCGAGGCCGACATTCTTGCCCAGGTCGAGCACGCGCAGTGCTGCCCCCAGGCGTTCGTCATACTGGCTGTCGATGAAGGTGATGCCGTTGGCGCCGAGATCGACGGGCGACAGCAATGCGTCCTGGGTGGCGACCAGCGGCGGGTCGACCTGCTTTTCGCCCGCCTCGATGATCGTCATCTTCATGCGCTGCAGCATGCGGCTTTCGGTCAGGCCGATCGACGCCGCCGTCGACACCGCATAAAACTTTCCCGACAGAAGCCACCAGCGCGGCACGACATAGTCGAAGGTGAAGCCCGGCAGTTCCTGCAGGATGGTGCCGTCTTCGCTGACATAGACATCCGCCCATTTCGCCCCCTTGGGGAATTTGCGGCGCGGCTCGTAGAGCTCCAGCGGAATGAAGATGTGGCGGACCTTGAATGTCGTCTTCGTATCCTTGTTGCGCAGCGCGTTCTTCACCTGTTGCGGCAGCCTGGCCTCGCCGAACAGATGGGCCATCGCTGCGGCGGTCATGTCGCATTTGCGGTGGACATGGTTGACCTGGCCGTCGGGGCCCTCCTGCCCTGCCATGTGCTTGGGATGGTGGCAGCGATAGATGAGGTTGTCGCGGTTCCTGTTGTAGCTGACCTGCAGCCACCCCATGCCGAAGGCGGCGAAGTCATGCTCGACCTGCTGGGCGGCGCGGCGAAAGCCGCTGTCGCGCGAATTCAGGATGGCGCTGTTGACGTCGGTCATGAATTCGAGGAACGACGCGGCATCGCGGTCACGGCCGATGCGCTTGTTGGAGGCCACCGCCTTGAACCATTGCCGACCATCGGGCCGCACCATCGAGCCGATCTGGTCGCCAAGCTCGCGCCGCATCAGCACCGGCGTGGCATCGGTCAGATGCGCGGCGAACTCCTGGCCGAGCACGATTTCCGTCGTGAAGTCGGCGCGCTCGGGGAAGAGGAATTCGGCGATTTCCTGATACAGGCTGTCGAGCGCGCCCTTGGCGGAGAAGAGGCGCGCATCGATATCCATCAGGTCGCGGCCTGCCTGGTCGCTCATCAGCTCGCCCCAAGCGTTCCGCGCGAGAACTCACGCCCGATCGTGCCCGGCACCTGGGCCAGGCGGTCGGTGGCGGCGCTGCTTTTGGCCGCCGGGGCCAGCGAGCGCGTCCGGCTGCGCTGGCGCTTGGCCAACGGGTCTTCCGGGTCGGGCATCGTCGCCGGCGGCTCCGGCTCAGGCATCTGCTGTTTCTTTCCGAAAAGTCCACTCATCGGCGTTTTCCTCGCAGTTTGGCCTTCAGGGCGCTGTTTGACGTCACGGATTGCAGCCGCATCCTCGATTGTTCGCGCCGCTCCTGCGCTGCCTTCGGGCGCTTCAGCCCGCCGATGGCGGACGCCGACAGCATGATCGTGGTGTCGCCCTTGTCGGGCGAGCGGCCGAGCTGTTCGCGCATCGCATCCTTGGGCAGGACGAGGATTTCCTCGCCGCCGCCGCCGGCGCGGATTTCATAGCGATAGGCGGCGAGATCGGCTTCCAGCTCGGCATCCGGCGGCAAGGCGATGCGCGCGCCATAGGCCGGGTCGAGCTGCTCGCGAAACTGCCAGACGGCCTGGGCCCTGAGATTGGCAAAGCCATACAGGCCGTCGCGTGTCGAAGAGGTCGAGCCGCTGCCGCCCTTGAAGCCGAAACAGTCGACATCGGCATGGGCAAGCTGGGTCAGCGTGTCGCCGCCATAACCGCCGCCGGCATCGACGACGACGCGGCAGCGGTCCCGCATCTGTTTGACGATCAGGCCGGCGACCGTCGGCCCGTCGGGCGTTTCGCTGCCCTTGTAGCTGGCGAAGGGCGAATACCACCAGTCGCGCCGGCTCTGGATCTGCGTCTTGTCCGATCCACCCTGCGCGATGTCGGCGGCGACCGCCGTCATGGGAAGTTCAGGCGGGGTGGCGAGCCAGCGCGCCTGCGCCTGCCGGATCCAGCTGGTCGGGATCACCTGCCAGGGATCGTCCTTGCCGCCTGCCTCGAACGAGCCGTAGCGCAGCCGCTCGCGGATGTCGTCGGGCAGGCTTTCGAGCTGTGCGGCATAACCCGTCGCCATCAGCTCCGGATTGTCTTCCAGCATCGAGCGGATGAAGGTTCGCGACCGCGGACGTTCGCCCTTCGGCCCGACATAGTCGGCATCGACCTCGCGGTCCTCGCCGCCGACGGTGGTGAACCATCGGAGTTCGCCAGAAGCTGCCGGGTTGGGGTGGCCCTTGTCGAGCCATGGCGCCCAGTACCTGACCACCCACATGCCCTCGGCCGAGGTCGGCGGGTTGCCTGTGACGACGACCCGGCAGCGCCCGCCCCTGGCATCGCGCAGCCAGCCGATGATGTAGCGGTACTGGCTCTCGGTGAACTGGGTGATCTCGTCGAAGGCCTTCAACCTGTGCGCCCGGCCCTGGTATTTTTCCTTGTCGGCCTCATGCGGCACGCCGCCGAGCTCGATCTTGCCGCCATTGGCCAGGCGCCAGACATGCGACTGGCTGTTGTAGCCGTCGCGGCCGCCGAGCATCCGGGCGAGCTCGTCCTCGATACCCTTGAGCTGGGTCGCCTGCCGGCGCAGGATC
The DNA here is from genome assembly GCF_900445235.1 of Aminobacter aminovorans. NCBI lineage: Bacteria > Pseudomonadati > Pseudomonadota > Alphaproteobacteria > Hyphomicrobiales > Phyllobacteriaceae > Aminobacter > Aminobacter aminovorans. The sequence goes on from NZ_UFSM01000001.1 coordinate 3,996,891, forward strand.
AGCGCCGGCTGATACGCCTCGAGCGCAAGGCCGCAGATCAGCGTCGTCTTGCCGCCGCCCGCCGCACCGCCATAAAAGGTCTCGTCGGCCTCGGACAGCCAAGCTTCGGTCTGCGGGCCGGGGTTCGGGATCATGTAGCGGCCGACTGACGCCTTCACCGCCTCGTCGATCACTTCCTGCCTGGCCTGCGACGGCAGGGCGTCGAGGGCCGCCAGCACCTCACTCAGCTGCACTGTTCAGTCCCTGCGCGAGCAGAAAGGCGACGCGGCGGGCAATGTCGTTCTTGGACAGCTCGTCCACCGTCGAGGTGAGCGCAGCACCGCCCTTGCCGGTCACTTCGGACTTGTCGGCCAGGCCGAGCTCGCGGGCGATGATGCTGGTGTTCAACAGGTCGGCCGCAGCACCTTCGAATTTCTGCGTCCGGATGATCGCCTCGACCCGCGCGGTGACGTCGCCGAAGCCGTCACGCTCGCAATAATTGTCCCAGCTCCTGCGGGCGATGCCGAGGAAGATGCACAGGCCCGAAATCGTCATCGCCCGCATCCTGGCGATGTTCTCGACCTTGACCTCGCCCTGATAGGCAAAGGGCCGCGCCTCATAGAGAGGGTTGGCGTCCACCCACTCGAAATACTCGCCGCATGCGCCCCACAGCGCATCCGGCGTGGCAAAGATCGGATCGCGCCCATGCGAGCTGCGCGCCTTCCAGAACTGGTTTCCCAGGGGTGCGGACATGGGCATTCCTGTCGTCGGGCCTGTCGTCGGGATGGGCGGCAGCGTTCGCCGTCAGCATGAAAAGGCTGGTGCCGTTCGGATCTGGTATCGCGGAGTCTTGTTTGGCGCGCCCGGTCCGTAGTTGGCCTGCTTGCCCCGTCGCGGCTTCATCGACGTCACGGCATGGATCCTAGGGTCAAGCCTCTGGGATGACAAAGGGATGGGATGTCGTCACAGGCTTGGTGATGATGGTTGGCGAGCGCGGTCTCCCCGCTTCGTCATCCCGGAGGCTTGACCCGAGGCCGTGAAGGTGAGGAATGCGAGCCGGGTGGAAGAAAGTGCAGGCGTGCTGAACCGTCTGTGCGCTGCCGACAGGTCACGGCATGGATCCTAGGGTCGCCGCGACGGAGCTTCGCTCCTGCTTCGCCCTAGGATGACGAATGGCGGGGGCGTCGTCGCGGGCTTAGGTGGTCGTCGCGGGCTTAGGTGGTGAGCCGGTTGCCGCGAGCGGCCTCTCCGCTTCGTCATCCTAGGGCGAAGCAGGAGCGTAGCGACGCGGAGACCCTAGGATGACGAAGGACGGGGAATGTCGCAGGGTTGAGTGGTGTTGGACTGTCGGAAAGCTTTGCAGCCAAGTGCCGACCTTGGAGATTAGCCGCGAGCCCCCGTGCCGTCGTCATCCTCGGGCGGAGCAGGAGCGCAGCTCCGTCGCGGAGACCCGAGGATCCATGCCGTGAGGGTGCGGAACGCGGGGACGGCAGAAGAAAGAGCACTTGTTTGCTTCGCTTGAACACAGTTGCATGCCGTGGATCTCGCGACGAACAATCCCTGCTACCGGAAAAGCAAAAGGGCCGCCGCAGCAGCCCTTATCGACGCAATGCGCCATCGTGGTTCCTGTATGCCGCACACGGTTACCCCGGCGCAATCCCGTTTTGCAATGAGCTGTCAGTTGACCTTGGAGGTGTTGACCCGCACCGCATATTGGAACGTCGCATCATAAGACGCGCTCGGCGTCAGATTATTGATGTAGCTGACGACGACCGTGACCTTGCCGGCCGCGATGGTTGCCGACTTCACCATGGCAACGAACGATCCGTAATTGCCGCTGAAGCTGCCGACCCATTTCGACCTGTCGCGATCCGAGAAAATGTAGATCACGCCCGACGTGCTGTTGGTCGGCGGCAGCAGCACGGCGGCTTCATCGCCGGGCTGGGCGTCGAGCTGGCCGCTCATCACCCCATTATACGGGCGCACCGCGAAGGGGGAGTTGGGCAGGCTGACGGTCGCCCGATAGTCGTATTGGCGGAACGCCGGCGACGGCAGTAGCGAAAAGACGTGGAAATAATAGGATTCGTTGCCGGCGAAATCGACGAAGCTGCCTAGCGCGCTGATGTCCGTGCCGGCCTGGGCGTTGTAGTCGGTGGCGTTGTAGGCCTGGTATCCGACCGCGCCATAGTCGACGAGATAATAGACCCTGGTGCTCTGTTTGATCACCCTGGTGCGGTGGCTCCAGGTCGGCGTTCCGCCGACGCTGCCACCCGGCCGCGGCCGCACGACCAGCTCGTTACCGGCAGTGCCATCCATCTGCAGCGCCGACACCGTGTAGAAGGCGTTGGGATCGCCGGAAAGACTGTCGTCCAGCGGGTAAAAGGTGCAGCCGGCCTGGAAGTCAAAGACGACGATGTGGTTCGCCCAGTTTCCGAGCGCTGTCTTTTCGTAATAGACCCACTCATTGGCGCCATCGCCGCTCAGATCCCATTCGCCGATCTTGAATGGCGTGATCAGGTTGCAGGAAGTCTGGTGGCTCTTGTAGGGTTGGGCGGGTACCGCGACATTTGCAGAAGCGATGCCATAGAAGGCCAGGAGATAGGCCGATACCATCAGCAGCAGGCTGCCGAGCTTTTTCATGTCGTCCTCATGGATTGGGTGTCGAGACGTGTTGGCGCGGCATCGAAGCCGCACGGCAAGACCGCCCGGCTGCGAAAGCGGGGCGAAAGTCTTCAGCTATACAAAAAGCGCTGCTATCCGAGGGTGCGCCGCCTCTATCGGCCCGGCATGTGCTGCGCTGGCTTTTGGCCTGCCCGCCTGGCGAAAGCCGTAATTACTTCCGCATCAGATCGGGGTGACGGTCGCCAAGCCACTGCTTGCCATCCTTGTCGGAAGCCCAGGGATTGCCAAACAGCCGAACCGTGGGGCTGTCGTCGCCGGCCTTGATTGCCGACCTGACGCTGCGTCGCTCGCGGCGATGTTCGGCCACCTTGAAAGGCTTGTCGCTCTCAGCGGTCGTCATGCCGACGATGGGCGTCCTGCGCCGGGACCGCGACATCCGCTGCTCCTGATATGGCCTGCCTGCCCTGCCGGGCAATCTGAAAAGCAAAAGGCCGCCGAAGCAGCCCTCAATCGACGCACTACGCCATCGTGGTTCCTGTATGGCGTATCAGGTTACCCGGACGCAATCCCGTTTTGATCTGCGGTAAAATCAGCTGCCCCTCACCGGGCGCTTGTTGCCGCGGCAGGATATCTTTGCTTTGCTGCACCGGGGCTTTTCAAAAGGGGCTGATGTGGCTGAGGCAAGGTGGCCGCTTGGCAAGACGGTCGCGATCCTGATCCTCGTCTGGGTCCTGCTTGGCCTGTTGCCGATGTTGGCCAGGATGATCGTTGGCGCCGGCTTCGTGCCTTCGACCCAATGGGCGTCCAGCGCGGGCACTTATGGCCTTGTTGCCGGCCTGGCAACGGCACTGCTGTTGCTCTGGGTCGTCCAAAAAGCCCCCAGGGATGAAAAGGACACTGACCTGTGGAGGTTTGCGGGAGCTAGTGCTGCTCTGCTGTTTGGCTTCATGATCGGCAAGAACGTCGTCGACGTGACCGGCCCGATGGCGATTGCCCTTGTTGCGGGCGACGAGACCGAGCTGCAGTTCAGTGTGGAACGCGCCGATGGCGGCAGGGTGAAAGGCTGTCCTTCACCCGTGGAGCTGGAAGGCCTGCCCATGTTGTTCGACCGCGCCTGTGGCGTTCCCCAAGCTGTCAGGGACAGCCTGGCGCCGGGCATGAACATCATCCTGACAGGTCGCGGCACCAGCCTTGGCATCTTCGCCCGCCAGATCACGCGAGCCGATTGACCGGTCAGCTACAGCTTCGGCCACATCTTGCCGTTGCAACGGCAGCGGCCGGGAACTCATCTCGACAGGTGGCTTACGTCACGGGAGCATGTGCGCCTCCCTCGCAAATAGCGTTCAACTCGGCTAGATTCCACGCGCCCAAACCAGAGAGGAGTTGCCCCAATTCCTATTCTAAAAGCAGTCATAGTCGGTAGCCTGGCTCACTTCGCCATATCGTTTGCCGTGTCGTTCCTGTTCTCGTTCGCAGTAGCGCTGTTTCGTTTGCAACTCACCATACCCAGCTGGCTTGGTTTGAGCATAGTCCAACTTGAGATCGCCGGAGCAATTGCGGTAGCGCTGATCTACTACCGTCGCGATAGAGCACGAACAGAAGAGCGGCTGGAAAGAGCAAGGTTGGAAGCTGTCACCCCGCCCATTTGACGGGCGCCCTTTGACCCGGAAGTTCAGTGAGATGCCGGAGCCAGGCATCGGCGGCACGATGCCGACCTGGGTCCACGCTTCACTCCACAATCTTCCAGTAAGAGTCCTTGCGGATCACTTTGCCGTCGCGAAACGTGTAGAAGTCACAGCCACGGACATCCTTTTGAACGCCGTCGGGTGTCGTACCGGTCAGGGTCCATTTCGAGATGCCGGTTTCGGCGGTCGAATCCACGAAGTGCTCGCCATTGCCATAGTGAACATCAGGCAGACCTTCAAAGCGGGATGCCAGTGCCTGCCGCACGCTCGGCTTGCCTTCGAAACGTGCGCCCCATGGCGCGCTTCCCCTTGGCATCTCCAAGATGCAGTCGTCGGCAAAGAACGCCATGATGCGATCGAGATCATGCGCGTTGAAAGCGTCGCTTAACTCCATCAGTGTCGATCGAATATCCATAGCGTGTCTCCGACCAATCAGAGCCCTTGCGCTGCCCTTGTTCGGCAGCGGCTCAGCAATTACTGATTATGTTCGGGTTTCGCGCCCGGCGCCATCCGCCCGCCTCCCCTTGGCCAAGAGATGGCCCGCCCCGGTCTGGAGCCTCGCCCGCCATGGAATTCGACATCGTCTGGATTGCGTTCGACGGCCGCACCATCGCCATTTCCTCGATCGACGAGGCCTGGACCTTCCTGTCTGAATGGCCCGGCGGGCTCCACACCGAAATGGCGCATCTGGCCGGCATTGCCTTGACGCGGGCAGAGGCCGGGCAAATCTCAACGGCAGAGGCGCGCCAGGCATTTCTCGACTTTTGCCTCGATGCCGACATTCTGGCGGCAACCGCATAAGCCGGAAGCGCCGGCCTCGTCCCGTCGGCCGACCTGGGCGCAGGATGTGACCCTGCGTCCTCCTGGTTGTCAGCCAGGCGCGCGACCGGGCGCCATGATTGAACGAATGCGCGCTTCGCGCGTTGCGGAAGGCAACCATCAAGCCATCGAGCCCAGCCATAGAGCAAAGGGGCAGCCCGTGACCGCAGTTGTTCCACGTTTCAGATGCATCCAGGAGCCGAATGGATCATGGCAGGTCTGGGATGATGCCGAAGACCGGCCCGCAGCACTTGGCAATACCGTCCTTGTAGAGCGTTCGTTTGAAAGCGCCACATCTGCGTGCTCGATCCTGAACCGGATCTATGACGGCGACTTTCAGCTCAAGGTCAGGTCTACCCGTGGCGGCCCGACGCGCAGCCTGTGACCAGCCGGTGAATACGTCCCTCATGAGCTGATGGCCCGGGGGTGGCGTCCTTGGGGCCGGAGCGCCTGGGCAGGCCACGCCAGGACCCTGCCCCGCTGAAACGGAACCTTACGCCGCACCGCATGTTGTCTCAGGGACAGCAGGAGACCAATCATGCCTCACGAAAAAGCAATGGCGGCCCGCAAGCCGGCACCAAACTATCGCGACCCCAATGACAGTTCAAAGCCCGATGACAGTCCAAAGCCCGATGACAGTCAAAAAGATGACGGCGTCAGCCAGGAAGCCGCCGAAAACAGGAAACCCGCCGACAGATACGGCAACACCGAGCCTGTCGACGAGACCAACGAAAAGACCCGTCACGCCGACGGCCAGAACCCGCCAGGCACTGAGCGGCCAAACCCCGACCAGCCAAACCGGAACAAGCCAAACCCCGATCAGCCCGACATCGAAAAGCCAGGTGGCAGCGAGCAGGCCGGATACCGCATGAAGCGCGCCCGCTTCTGGCAGTCGTGACGAAGCCTGAAAAGCGCTTATGACCTGAACGAACCGGTGAAGCCAAAAGGGCTGCCGAACCAGCCCCCAGCCGAGCGGCACATTGTCGACGCACCGCGCCATCGAGACCATAACATGACGTTTCGGGTTACCTCAGGCAATCCGTTCGCCGGCCCGTTCGTTCCCGGTCGGTTGCCTGCGAACGGCCTGTGAATCGACAGCTGGAGACTTCGGCGCGATGCGCGCCGGCCCCGCTTCTTTCCGATCGATCAGCTATTCACACTCGTCGCTGTCGGCGACGCCGCGCGCCATCGGGCTCACTCCGGCAACCCCGTCCCGGGCCAGGAAACGCTTGACGAAATCGATGGTCGCCGGCGACACCTTCACCGCCTCGCCCGCGCCTGATGTCGCGGCCATCATGCTGGAAGGTCAGGGAGTACTAACAGGCGCGAAAAACTCAATTGGCCAGCGTGACGTCCCGCCGCCCTAGTCGGCAAAGGCAAAGCCCCTACCGCGTATGGCTGCGTGCCGATGTTCACCACCGTTCGTGACGCCTATCCTGATGGCCGCAGTGGTTCGTTGCCGCCGCCTCGGAATCGGCGCCATCGCCGAGAGGCTCGCGCTGGAGGCGAGCACTCTGAGGCCCTTGCTCAAACGGCTCCAAGCGGCAGGACTTCTCAGGCAACTGCGTGACGCGATCCATGACGATACGGGCTTGGGACGAGCACGACCCAAGCGGGCAGGCATGGGAGGCTTCTTACACTGTGGGCACGGTTCCGCCGTCGATTACGTACTCCGCACCCGTGATCGAAGAGGCGCGATCGGAGGACAGAAAGGCAACCAGATTGGCGATCTCGGCCGGGCTTGAGGGGCGACCGAGGGGGATTCCGCCGAGGGCGTCCATTATGATCTTCTTGCCGCCTTCAACGTCGGTGCCTGCCTCATCCGCGAGACGACGGGCGAGCTTGACGGAAGCCTCGGTCTCTATCCAGCCCGGAGACACGCGAACGACACGCACGCCTTTCGGCGACACCTCCTTGGAGAGGCTTTTGCTGTAGGTCGACAACGCCGCCTTCGCAGCAGCGTATGCGGTCGTGGCGTCCGGCAGGGGGAGCAGCCTCTGGATGGAAGAGACGTGGATCACCACGCCGCTTCCCTGCGCGATCATTCCCGGTATCAGTTCTCGGTCGAGCCGCACGGCGGGAAACAGGTTGAGATCGAGTTCCTTGTGCCAATCACTGTCGCCCAGGGCCGAGAAGCCGCCTGCCGGCGAGGAAGAACCGCCGAGCATGTGAACGATGATATCGACGCCGTCCAACTGCCCCCTGACGGCTTCGGCCACCGTGAAGCAGCCTTCGCTCGTGGAAAGGTCGGCAGCCACGAAAAGGTCCGCTGACGCGTTCGCGGGGACCGAGCGGGCCGTCGTCAGCACACGCGCGCCGAATTTGCGGAACAGGTCGACGGTTGCGGCACCGGCTCCCTTTGTGCCGGAAGTGATCAGGGCGCGCTTGCCCGATAGATTCAGGAAGTCGTTCATGCGCCGATCTCCAAGGCTGCGATCTTGTCGCCCACCAGACGGAAGACGTAGGTGAGATTTGCCGGGCTGCCGGGAAACTCGCCGGTGACCCTGGCGATCACCTTCGTCCCATGCTCATCGGTGAGGGCCTCGAGCGGATCGGCGACATGCCGGTACATGGCTTTCGCGTACTCCCACCAATTGCCGATGGCATCATGCCCGGAGTGGGAGCGTCCCTCGTCATGGACAGCGGCGCTCGACGTGAAGCAGGCCAGCAGAGCCTCGCGGTCGTTCATCCGATCCGCTTCGAAATAAGCCTGGATTGCCTGAGGGAGTTTCATCTCTCGTCTCCTGTTGGGGATTGTTCGCTCCACAACTAGGCGTATTCCGATGTTCGGATAATTGGGATAAACATGGATGTCGAATTGCGGAAAGTGGGATAATGACGAAGCCTGGCCTTCACGATCTGGAAGCTGTCGTAGCCGTTGCTCGCAGATCCTCTTTCCGCGGCGCGGCGCTTGAACTGGGGATGTCGACGACTGCCCTTAGCAATGCCGTCGGCAAGCTGGAGACTCATCTCGGCGTTCGCTTGTTCAATAGAACCACCCGCAGCGTATCTCTGTCGGATGCCGGGCGCCTGTTTGTCGAGAGCGTCCGTCCGGCGTTGCAGGACATCCACGATGCCATGGATGCAGCACGCTCAAAGCAGGCAAACCCCACGGGAACGCTCCGCATCAATTCCTATGCCACGGCCGCGCGAGAAATCCTTTCACCCCTGCTCCTGGAGTTCGTCAGGCGTTACCCGCAGGTCCATATCGATCTGGTCACAGAGGGACAGCTCCTGGACATCGTCGCGGAAGGCTTCGACCTGGGCGTGCGTCGCGCCACCCTCGTGCCGAGTGACATGATTGCGATCTCGCTGGGTCGGCCGCAGAGAAATGTGGTCATAGGCTCGCCCGACTATTTCAAAAGCCATGGCACGCCTTCCACACCGACTGACCTCCTTCAACACCGGTGCATCCGTATCCGGCTGCCGAATGGCGCGCTCTTTCGCTGGCGCTTCGAGAAGGATGGGGAACCGCTATTGATCGATGTGGACGGTCCGATGACGTTGGATGAGGCAAGCCTTTCCCGCGGCACAGTGCTTGCAGGCGTGGCGCTGGGCTACGTAATGGAGCGTGACGTGCGCGAGGATATTGCGGCAGGGCGCTTGATCAGCGTTCTGAAGGAATGGATGCCGCCTTCCGACGAGCTCTGCATCTATTACCCGGGACGACGCAATCCATCCGCGGCGCACAGAGCATTCGTTGAGCTAGCACGGGAACTCGGCTCAAAAGGCCGAAACACGGCTGTATAAGCGTCGTTCCGCTCCGCGCCTGATTGCGGACGCTGGCGGTCGCGAGACGTAGTCCAGACAGCGGCCGTTCGTGATCCAGACTGCTCAAGGGGAAGTGACGGCCTGTGGGCGGTGTCTTCCGCCGGCTCCAACCCGATTGCTTTGACTTTGACGGCCTGCCCAGCCCTGCCCGACCCCGCCTCCCCCTACCCCCGCCCCGCTCCCATCCCAAGCAGTTGCCGCCGCATGCTCGTAAACGCGTTGTCGTCGCGTGGTTGGTGTTGTCGGCGTCGGGGTGGTGATGGGTGGCGCGCAGGTCGGTCGGGGACAGGCCGAAGGCCTGGCGGAAGGCGCGGCTGAAGACCGAGGCGCTGCCGAAGCCGCATCTTGTCGCGATGATGCCGACATAAAGATGCGCCTGGGCCGGGTCGGTCAGCGCGTGGTAGCCGCGAGTCAGGCGCCGTTGCTGGATATATGCGCCGACGCCGCCGATCGGCTCGAACAGCCGGTAGAGCCCTGGCCCGCGACATGCCGAGCCGCTGGCACAAAAATTCCAGCCCGAGATCGGGCTTGGGCACATTCGCCTCGATGAGCCGGCGCATTTCCGGCACAACAGGTTTACGACAATATCGGCCCGCGGGTGTTGAGGCCGAAGAAGAAGTAGCGGCAAGGCACCGACCGCCACGGCCCCGAAAACAGAGTGGGATGCCGGCCCTGCCCGCCGGGCCGGTTTCGGCGCACCATTAGCTCGGCGCCGGGCAACCTTGCTCAGTCGCGCGCCTTCGGCATGAAGCTGAATTGAACCTTGTCGTCCAGGCCTATGGCGACGTGGAGATTGGCCGTGTCCGACACGGCACCAAAAACCATCTGCCTGTGCCAGGTGGTTCGGCGCGGGCCGGAACCGGCCGCTTCGGTGTGGCTGTATCCGCCTGGCTGGTCGACATCAGGCGGCCCGAAGGCGTGTATGACATCGTCCAGCGTCTTCAGACCCTGCGTCACCTGCCTCAGCCTTTCCATCTCTTCAAGGCTGACATGCATGAACAGCTCAGGCCTGCGCGAGGCCGGCGCCCGCCCGCCGCAGGAGATGCAGTGATAGATCATGACCTTTTCCTGGCCCGCGCCGACGATGTGATACTCGTTGAGCTCGGCATCGAAGACGATGGGGATCGACGGCTCCCGCGAAAGCGCCTCGAGTGTTCCGCACGCACATTCGGCGACATCGGCTGCAAACACCAACTGAACCTCCGTGTGATCGAACATATGGCAGGACGCCCGGATGCCTCCCTCTAGCACAACCGGTGCTTGCGGCGGAAGTTCATGGATCGCAGGGGCGTTCTCGCGAAACACTTAAGCGGACCCAAAGCGTCGACGGGGTTGCAACCATCATGACGGTCATGACGGCGCTCGGTCTGCTAGTGGCGGTGTTCCGGCATCATCTTGCGCAAATTGATCAATGCAGTCCTGAAGACGCCACATTGCCCGTAGACAGCCAAAAGCGAACGTGGCACTCGACCGCTAAGTGGGGGGAATGCGTCAACAGCGGTCCACACCGAAAGCTCTGCTGGATGAAACCTTAGTTAATGACAGAGATTTGTAGAGCGAATATTGCGGCCGATGAAATGTCGGCAATGCAACCGTAGGGGCACATTGGAACCCCGTTAGCTGTACGAAGGTCATAAAGCAACAGACTGACGGCGAGACGCGTCGACGAATGTATGTCGTGGAGGGAGCATCTCCCAGCCAGCTTTACGCTATCTTCATTCCCGAGAGCCCCACATGTCGAATATTTCCCGTCGTCCGGTCAGTGGGACGTATACGCTCTGGCGTCCCTGCTTATCACAGGAGGAACAATAGTGCCCGATTTGAACGCCGCCTCCATTGCATCGAGATCGGACAGCATCGCTGTTCGTCGTCTAGACAAATAGGTCCAGCAACTGAATATCACGCCCTGTTGAGTCTTATCCCTTGCTGTGTTCAGGAAATCGAGTGCACGGTTCGTATCGCCAATCACTGCGCTCGCCAACGCCAAGCACTGATAAAAATTTGCATCGACGTCCGAGGGCACTTCGGCAAGCTCCAGCGCATGCTCGAACAAATCCTCGGGCGGGATGTTGGTGTGGCCCCACTCCGCCATAGCGTAGTTAAAGATATCCGGGATATCTTCAATGGACAGAACTTGCGCTCTGTTTGAGCATATGATGTCCATCGCCTTTTGGAACTGACCGCTAGATATCAACGATAGGACCAAATTTGAGCGGAGCTGCCCATGTGTTCCGGCGGAATTGTCTATCTCCCCGTATGCTCTCTCTAGAAGCCGCGAAGCCAGAGGAACGGCTTTTGCGTCGAATTGAAGCGCACCCGAAATAATGCTGACGTCCTCCGGCGCAAGATGCTTCAGAAGCGGCGATTCTTCGATGAGGGAAACCCAATCCGAGTCCAACGACTTTAAGGCCTCGATCGCGGATCGTAAGTCCGTCGGTGTCGTGTCGACGGAACGGAGGACGTTGAGGAGGTCTGTTTTTGCTTCTTCATGACGTGACATGCTTAGGAGTATGAAAGCCCGCTTGAGATGTGCCTTCTGCACGTCGAATCCAGCGTTGATGGCACCGCCCAGGGCCTCCATTTCATTCGCGAAGTCGCCAAGATGGTTATAGAGCGCGGCCATGAGCCAGCATATCTCGCCGTCATGTCTATGTTTCGAGTTAATCCTCTCGAGTTCCGCAGTGATCTCGTCTAGCGGTAAGGAGCGGGCTGTAGCCCCCTTGGGTCCTTTCTTCGCTCTGCCACGGAATCCAGAAATTACTTTCTGAAGGTATAGTATGGCGCCATCGCGATCATCTACATTTGAGCTCATAAGCTCTTCGGTCAGGTGTCGGTACTCGGCTGCCAGCTTTGTCTTGGGCCGGTCTATGACAAAAACCTTCTGATCAACCAGCGACATGCTGTTGTAATGTCTAATGGTTGCGGCCGGCTCATCATAGCCAAGCTCTCTGCTGGCTTCGTCCAACATAGATCTGAGTATGCCCTCTTCATCGTCTAAGTCCGGAACGTTGGAAGGGCAAAAGAACATCTTGGTCCGCTTCACATTGACGTGAGCGTCAGAGCGGATTTCGTCCACGATTGTCTTGAGACCAGAAATGTTCTGCTTGTTTGGGAAGAACATGAAGGTGATGGCGTCCGCGAGCTGACGTGTGCAGATGCCCCCGACGTCGGTATGACCGGTTCTGCTGTCGATCAGGACGTAATCAAAGGCCCTGGTATCGTTTGCGATCTGCTGCTTCAAGTCTTCGAAAAGCAGGTATCCGCTTCGCGTTTGATACAAGTCCTGCCAGTCGATGGACGAGAGTTTCGTACCGTAATGCTGATCACGTCGTCCCGCGGGCAAAACCCAGATGGGAAGTGTTTCCGTCTGGGTATCCAACTGCGCCTCCACAATAAAGTCCCTCACATCGGGGGCGGCAGACGTCTCTATATACTGCGAAACGTAATCGACTATCCCTACGCGGCTTTCGCTTGCAGTGAACTGCCGGAAGCTAGGAATGCCCGGGGCTTCAAGATCGAAATCGATCACGAGAACCTTTCGACCACGCTGCGAAAGCTCGGATGCAACGTTAACGAGGCTCATCGTGCGGCCAACGCCGCCCTTGTAGGAATAGAAAGTGATGACGAACATCAGGCTGCTTTTTCGAATGTGACAGGAGCCCGGAGTTTGAATACAAGAGACCGCTGGCGCGTTGACTCCGAAAGCTTCGTGCGGAATGTCGGCTGGAATGCCTCTTTCTTGTTAGCTTCCTGAACAAGGCGAAGGTTATGGGGCATGCGAAGCAACAAAAGAAGATTGTTCGCTGATTCGCCCTGTATCTGATTCCCGAGTTCCCAACGCTTGATCGAAGCAACACCAAATCCGCTGACGTCCGCGAATTTCTCTTGGGTCAAATGGTAGCTTTCCCGGATCGCCTTAATCTCATGAGGTGTCAAGCGTCCAAGGTGCCTGCAGACAGCCTCATGGCGAAGTTCCTCTGCCTCGTGGCCAGTGTGCATCTCGCCGCATTCGCCACATTCGTATACCGGAACCACAGCTGAGAGCAGGACTTGATCATCGCCGGAACCATAAGCAAATTTCTCCTCATACCAGCGAACCGTGACGGCGTTTGCTTCACAAATTTCACAACGCTGCATCATTTGATCCTTTTCAACTACGAAGTCTGAACATAGCTCTCATGGAAACTGCGTCCGATGACCCGCTCTGCCCCCAATTGAAGCTTGATATAGATATGGGAAACTGGGGGGCATCCTGCGACCTTGATGACATACCCAGTCTTCCCGGGAGGCTTCTCGAGCACCACGATCTCAACTTCGCAACCGCCGTTGAGAAGCTCAGATATGAAATTCCAGGCAGAATCTTCCGTAAAATATTCATCAGGGTCTCTCGGATCGCGCAGAGAGCCAGGCTTCCAATCAGTAGGTTGGTTATACGAGAAGATCGCACTTCTGGTGCGCTTGGAGCAGCACCTTGTCGCGAGCATTCGCCTGATGGCGTCACTGATCTCAACCTCTGCCATTCCAACCCTTAATGCTGGTATCAAATGATACTGAGAGCCCCTTGTCAAGAAAAATGATGATGAGCTGAGATCGAAGAGGGCACGCATGTAATGCAAGTCGAATGCTCGATTCCGATAGTTTACGCAACAAAATAGCGGCTTGCGGATGATATCAGCTATCGTGGACCGTCAGCATGGCCATGCTCAAGGTGCCCGTCTTTCTTTCTCTCGTCATGCAGTAACTGGCCCCTCCTGTGAGGCAACCATCGCGATCTTCAGCTTAAAGGCCTGGCGATCGCCCAAGACCACCATTCGAATTGGCGAGGCAAGATCGGCTTGCTCCCTAGACGCCCCACCCCATCCACGCGCCCCTACCCCCGCCCCGCCCCCATCCCGAGCAACTGCCGCCGCATGCTGGTAAACGCGTTGTCGTCGGCGTGGTTGGTGTTGTCGGCGTCGGGGTGGTGATGGGTGGCGCGCAGGTCGGTCGGGGACAGGCCGAAGGCCTGGCGGAAGGCGCGGCTGAAGACCGAGGCGTTGCCGAAGCCGCATCTTGCGGCAATGACGCCGACATAGACATGAGCCTGGGCCGGGTCGGTCAGCGCGTGGTAGGCGCGCGTCAGGCGCCGCTGCTGGATATATGCGCCGACGCCGCCGATCGGCTCGAACAGCCGGTAGAGCTTGGCCCGCGACATGCCGAGCCGCTGGCACAAAAATTCCGGCCCGAGATCGGGCTCGGGCACATTCGCCTCGATGAGCCGGCGCGCGGCCTGCAGCGAGGTGCCGGCGGATGCCTGCTCGATCATCTCGCGGCCCTGGGCCGAGGCGCCGGCGAAGGCCGCCACAAGGGCTGCCGTGCCGTGGGCGGCGGCACCGGCGTCCTTCGCAGCCAGCACCGGGGCTTCGTCGTAAAGCGCGCCCAGATGGCGGGCCAGCATGGCGTTGAGCGCGGTCGAGCGTTGCAGGATGCGCCCATGCAAGGCGTCGAGATCGGCGACCAGCGGGGCCAGCAGAGCGCGCGGCAAAACCAGCGAGAGGCTGCGGTAGCGCGGCGCGCGCAGGCTCGACTGCCGGGTCATGTCGAGAAGGCAGACGTCGCCGGCATGGACCTCGGAGGACCGCCCCTCGACCGACAGATCGCAGCCGCCTTCGGCGTAGACAAGCAGGCAGATATTGTCGAGCCCGCCGCGGGCAATGGTCAGCGGCGAGCGCTCGAAGCTGGCGGCCGAGGCCCAGCCGGTGGCAATGGCGATGTCGGCGAAATGATAACTCGTCATTTCGGCGGCAAAGCTTTCGCGGGCCTGCGCGTCGGCGGCATCCATCTCGTAGAGCGGCGACATGCCGAGGCGCAGCAGATCGAAATCACGCGCGTTGCCCGGACGCACTGATATGTCCAGGCGGGACGATGGCCTCCTGCCGTGCGAATCCGTCGCCGGCCTGTCCAATGGCGTGCTCCCTCTCCATCCCTTGATGCAAGCGTAGAGCGGCCTTTGCGGGCGCGCAAGCCGGGCCCGGCTTTGCCTGGCGTCTCATTTTCTCGACCTGTCGTCTCAATCCCGTTGCCCGCCCTTGCAGCCCCGGCGGCCAACGCAAATTGTCCGGCAGGTTTCAGCGGGGGCGGCGGATGGACAAGACCAGGACGGCAGGCGTGCGGACCGACCTCGCCCGGTTGTCGCGGGCTGCCCTGTCCGACGGTTGCAGCGCCGGCCCGACTTGCCGGATTGACCCGACTTGCCGGATTGACCCGACTGGCCGGCTTGAAAGGATTCATCGGCCTCAGCCTGTGCTGACCCAGGGCGTGTGTCTCGCTTTTCTCCTTGTCGCAGCGACAGCGCTGTCCCCCGCCCCGGCCAGCGCGGGCGGCGGCGAGGGCGGAAACTTCAACACGCCAGGCGGTGCCGACAGCGCCACCGGCACCGGCGGCAATGGCGGCAACGGACCGGGCGGCGTCGGCGGTGGCGGTGGTGGTGGTGGCGCCGGTGCCGTGGGTGGCAACGGTGGCAATGGCAGAGCCGGTCTTGGCGGCGCGGGCGGCGCCGGCGGGCCGTCGGCCGGAGCGGATGGCGGCAACGGTGTATCAGACCCAGGCTGGGACGGTACCGGCGGCGGCGGCGGCGGCGCCCATGGCTTTGTCGGCATAAGCCTTCCCCTCGCCGTCTCTACCGGCGGCGACGGCGGCAATGGCGGCGCGGGCGGCAACGGTGTCAGCTCTGGCGGCGGCGGCGGCGCCGGCGGGTTCGGTGCGGTGGCAACCGGCTCGGGCGATCTCGGCACGCTTGGCGTGGCGCAAACAGGCGGTCGTGGCGGCAATGGCGGCTCCGCCTTTGTCGGCGGCAGCGGCGGCACCGGCGGCACCGGGCTGCTGCTGACCAATCTCGGCGGGGTCATGATCACCATCGACACCACTGTTACAGGCGGCGATGGCGGCGCTCGCGGCGGCGGCATTGGCGGACCGCTGCCCGGTCTGGGCGGCGCGGGCCTGGTCGGCGGCAATCTGACCGTCATCAATCGCGGCGTCATATCAGGCGGGCTCAGCGGCGACGGCGGCACCCGGGCCGAGGCCATCGTCTTCACCGGCGGCAACAATGTGCTTACCCTGGCCAATGCGACATCGGGGATCACCGGCCGGATCTCGGTCACCGGCGCGCTGACCTTCGACCAGGCGACGGGCTCGACCCTCGACCAGGCCATATCAGGCAGCGGATCGGTGGCAAAATCAGGCATCGCCACGCTGATACTGACGGCCACAAGCTCCTATACGGGTGCGACCACCGTCAATGAAGGCACGCTTGTTGTCGACGGCTCGATCGCCGCGTCGTCGCTGACCACGGTCGAAAGCGGCGGCATTCTGGGCGGCACCGGTTTTGTCGGCGCCACCAGCATCAAGGCAGGCGGCATCTTTGCGCCCGGCCGCGGCCTGCCTGCTACGTCGATGACCCTGTCCAGCCTGACGATGGAGCCGGGCGCCTATTATGCGGTGGTCCTCGATCCCGGCGCTTCGTCCTCCGCCACCGTCAGCGGCAACGCCTCGCTCGCCGGCGCAACAGTCGCTCCGCTTTTTGCCAGCGGCACCTATGTCGCCAGGCAATACACGATCCTGACCGCCGGCAGCATCACCGGCACGTTCAACCCCACCACCGTCGACAGCAACCTGCCGTCGGGCTTCCACACCACGCTGAGCTACGACGCCACGCGCGCCTATCTCGATCTCGAGCTGAACTTCGTGCCGCCGTCAGGGACCGGGTTTTCCAGCAACCAGCGAAACGTCGGCGACGCCATCGTCGCTTATTTCGACAGAACCGGCAGCATCCCGATGGTGTTTGGCGCCCTGACGCCGGCCGGATTGACGCAGCTTTCCGGCGAGGCCGCCACCGGCGCGCAGCAGGCGACATTTTATGCCATGGACCAGTTCCTCGGCGTGCTCACCGACCCGTTCGTCGCCGGGCGCAGCGCACCGGCCGGCGAAGCCGGCACCAATTCTGGTGGTCTCGCCTATGCCAAGGATGGCAAGGGTGCAGCCGATGCGGCCCTGACGGCCATCACATCGCCCGACAGGACGTTGCCCGGCAAGAGCCAGCCTGCCGACCGGCCTTGGCGCGCATGGGCAGCCGGCTATGGCGGCTCGCAATCAAGTGACGGCAACGCCGCCACCGGGTCCAGCGATCTCAGCACCAGGCTCTATGGCGTTGCCGTCGGCGCCGACTATCGCCTGTCGCCCGACACCGTTTTGGGCTTTGCGCTCGCCGGCGGCGGCACCAGCTTCAGCGTCGCAGGCCTCGGCAGCGGCAGCGGCGATCTGTTCCAGGCCGGCGCCTTCTTCCGCCACGATGCCGGGCCCGCCTATATGACCGGCGCACTGGCTTATGGCCGCCAGGACATCACCACCGACAGGTTCGTGACGATCTCCGGCACCGACCACCTGCGCGCCCGATATGACGCCAATGCCTGGTCCGGACGCCTCGAAGGCGGCTTGCGCCTCGACGCCGGCGGCATCGGCATGACACCTTACGCGGCCGGCCAGTTCACCAGCTTCGACATGCCGGCTTATGCCGAGCAGGCGATTGCAGGCGCAGACATGTTCGCCCTGTCCTACGACGGCAAGCGCCTCACCGACAGCCGCACCGAACTCGGCCTGCGCCTCGACAAATCCTTTGCCATGGCCGAGGCCGTGGTGACGTTGCGCGGGCGCCTTGCCTGGGCCCATCATTTGGATCCCGAGCGCAGCCTGTCCGCGACCTTCCAGACGCTGCCCGGCGCCACTTTCATCGTCAATGGCGCTGCCATGGCGCGCGACACGGCGCTGGTCGGCGCTGCGGTCGAGACAAGATGGCAAAACGGCTGGTCGGCGACGGCAGGCTTCGAAGGCGAATTCTCCGACGTGACACGGTCCTATTCAGGCAAGGGCGTGCTGCGTTACGCCTGGTGAAGCGTCCCGCTATGCGCCTGCCCGCCGGATCGCGCCGCTGAGCCATGCCGGGGGCACAATCAGGCCGGCACATAGCTCAGCCGGATGACATCGCCGTCGAAGCGCTCGGTGTCGATCAGGCGCAGCGGCGGCCGGGGGCTGGCGAAAAAGGGCGTGCCGTGGCCGAGCACGACCGGGTGCAGGTAGATCCTGTATTCGTCGATCAGGCCCCATTCGGTCAGGCAACGCGCCAGCTCAGGGCCGCCGACTTCGACCTCGCCCTCCAGTTCGACTTTCAGCCGGCGGATTTCCGCTTCGGTCTCCGTGCCGATCAGTCTTGCGTTGGGCCCGACCGTCTTCAGCGTCCGCGAGACCACCCATTTCGGGTTCTTGCGCCACGCCGCTGCAAAGGCGCGCTTTTCCGCATCCCAGCCGGGCTGATCCTCGTCCCAGTAGCGCATCGTCTCATAGAGGCGGCGGCCATAGAGGCTGCCGGCGAGGTTCTGTGTCTGGTCGACGAACCGGCGATAGAGCACCGGCCCCGGGGCGTAGGGGAAACGATCGTGATCGACAAAACCATCCAGGGACTGGTTCATGCCAAAGAAGAAGCGCGCCATGCAAAGGCTCCCTGAAACAGGCTGATCGACCGCGTCGCATCCTGCATCGCGGCAGCGGCAGGCGCAACGCAAAACCACCGCTATTTTGCAACCGGTTCATGCCCTGTGAGCGCCGCGACGGGAACGCGTCGCTCCTCACCGCACCACAACCCATGATTGATTCAGGTTGCAACAGATACCTATTGCAGATTGTTCTTTTTTGGCTAAAAGGGCGGCCTATCCAGGCTGTCCCCCGGAGCTTATTGCGCGTGCTTGCTGAACAGATCGAACTTGCAACAATTGTGCTTTGCTACAAGGCATCGGAAGACGTCGTCGGCGCCGTGCGCTCATTGCTCGACCAGGACCTGCCGACGGAGATCGTCGTGGTCAATTCCGGCGGCGGCAATGTCGACGCCGTGCTGAGGCGCGCCGGCATCACCGTCCCCTGCATCGAATATCCCGAACGGCTTTATGTCGGGGCGGCGCGCAATCGCGGCATAGACAACACCAAGGCGCCCTTCATTGCCTTCCTTGCCAGTGATTGTCGCGCCTGTCCCGGCTGGGTGGAACGGCGCCTGGTCCGCCACCGCTCCGGCGCGCGCGCAGTGGCGAGCGCCATCGCCAACAGCCACCCGCGCAACCTGGTCGCCTGTGCCGGCTATATCGGCATGTTCATGCGGCGCCTGCCCGGCCTGCCTGAAACCATGGCGATCCGCTTCGGCGCGTCGTTCGACCGCGCGCTGTTCGACTGTTACGGCCGGTTCGACGAATCCGTTCCGGCAAGCGAGGACACCGAGTTCCTGAAACGGCTGCCGCCTGAGCTGCAGCCCGTCTGGGAGCCTGATGTCCAGACCATCCACCTCAACGAAACGCGGCTCCTGCGGCTGATGATCGATCAGTTCCGGCGCGGCATCGGCCATGGCCGCGACATGCACCGGATCCTGGGAAAATCCCATGCCAGGATTGCCCGCGACGTGCTGCGCCAGTGGCGGCCGGCACGAACCCTTGCGCGCGCCGGCCTCAGTGGCAGCGACCTGGCCTATGTCAGGCTGTCGATGCCGATCTTCTGGCTCACCCTGGCCGCCAAGGCCTGTGGCGTGCTGGTGTCGCAATGGTCTGCCGACAGGCCACATCCAGCCACCTCAGCCATCACCGCGCGACAGGCCTCCCCTCGATGATCTCCTCGGAAATCAAGCCGAAACTGCCGCGGTGGAAGACGCTGTTGCGGCGCAAGCAAAGGGTGATCGCCGTCTTCAGCTACCGCTTCGACGCGCATCTGGTCCCCGACCTGCTCGCCAATATCGATCCCTTCGTCGACGGCTGGGTGGCCTTCGACGACCGTGCCTCGACCGGCGTGTTCAGCAGCGAAGTCGGGCGCCGGCGATGCCTGCTCGAGGCGGCGCGGCAGGCCGGCGCCGACTGGATCCTCGCCGTCGATCCCGACGAGCGCTTTGAAGTCGCCGTGGCAGCTGAGATGTCGGACCTGACCCGGATGAAGGGACGGATCGCCTGGGGTTTCAATTTCCGCGAGCTTTATGCACCGCTGAGCTACCGCATCGACGGGATCTGGGGGTCCAAGATCCGCCATTGCCTGTTTCGCGCCTTCGACCCGGCCGAACGGACCGACACCGGCCTGCATGATCTGTGGTACCCCAGGAACGCCGGCTTCAGGGAGTTGCGCTGTGGGCTCAATCTCTATCATCTGAAGATGATCGACCCGGCGCGGCGCGGCGCGCGGCGCGATCTCTACAGCTTTCTCGATCCCGACCGCCGCGACCAGGCCATCGGCTATGATTACCTGGCCGACGAAACCGGCGTGCAGCTCGAGCCCATCCCGGCCGACCGTCCTTATCATCCGCCTCATGTCGACGATGGCGGCCTGTGGATGTTCGACCTCCGCGACAAGGCGGGCGCGGCTTAGGCTTGTCCAGCCACTCTCAGGCCTGCGGCGGCCGGGTGCCGAACCTGCAACCGTATCGCAAGGCGGGCCGGCCCGACGCGCCTTGGTGGTCACGCGCCTCGAACAGGACGTTCAGGCAAACTTGCCTTCGCGCCAGCTACGGCTGAGACCGGTGAATGCTCGCGCCCTCGGATCGTTTATCTCAGATCCCTGAAGCAGACATCTGTGCGAGGTTCCAGGCGGCCGGCCGGCAGCGCCCGGATGCCGCCAGGCTACGCCAGAAAATCGCCGACGATCATGTCCGCGACCTTGACGAAGCGCGTTGCGGCGCCGCCGGGCCCGGCGCTGCGCCAGTTGGTCCGCGCGCCCTCGACAAGAAGCGTCAGCGCATCGACCAGCAGTTCGGCGTCGGCAGCACCTGCGGCACGGCAGAGCTCGACCAGCCGCTTGCGGTAAAGGCCGCGAAGGTCCTCGATGAACTGCCGCGCCGGATGGTCGCTCTCCATCAATTGCGCTGCGGCGTCGAGAAGCTCGCAATTGCAGTGCTCGACGGTGACGAATTCGCCGGCACGGCGAACCCAGTCGCTCAGCTGCGCCCTGGCATTACCGGGGTTGGCGGCCTTGATGCTCTCCCAGAAGGCATCGGCTTCGCTTGCTGCCTCCTGCAGGCAGACAAACACCAGGTCGTCCTTCGAGCCGAAGTGGCGGTAGAGCGTCATCTTGTTGCTGCTTGCGGCCTCGGCGATGGCATCGACACCGATGCCCTTGATGCCGTGCTTTCTGAACAGGTCGCGCGCAGCGTCGATGATCCGTTCCCGTGGTGGACATCTGACAGCAGCTGTCATCAACGTTTCCTCGCTTCCAATCTTGTCGCTGGAACGCCCTTGACAATGTTACCGATCCGTAACATTTATCCTGTTACTAGATAGTAACATCCACCATCGCAAGTCAATATCGGGTTGTTCAGGAGCAGCGCACGGTTCCGTGCGCTGCAACGGTTTTTCGTTGCCGTTTCCAAGGCAGCCATCGACCATCACGAGCCGCCTCGGAGAGAGCCATCATGGTCAACTTCTTCATCCTGAGGCCGATCTTCGCTTCGGCGATCGCCATCATCATGGTGCTGGCAGGCGCCATCTCCTACTTCCTTTTGCCCGTCTCGCAGTTTCCCGACATCACCCCGCCGCAGATCGTGGTCGCCGCCAACTATCCCGGCGCCAGCGCGCAGGTCGTGGCCGATACGGTGACGACGCCGCTGGAGCAACAGCTCAACGGCGTGCCGGGCATGCTCTACATGTCGTCGACGAGCTCGAACGACGGCTCGGCGCGCATCACCATCTCGTTCCAGGTCGGCTACGACGTCGACATCGCCGCCATGGACGTGCAGAACCGCGTCTCGCAGGCCGCCCCTTCCCTGCCCGCTTTGGTCAACCAGACCGGCGTTACCGTCATCAAGCAGAACCCGAACTTCAACGTGCTGGTCAATCTCAGCTCGCCTGACAAGTCGGTCGATTTCACCACGCTGTCGAACTACGCCTATCTGCAGATCCTCGACCCGATCAAGCGGCTGCCCGGCGTCGGCGACGTCCAGTTCTTTGGCGAGCGGCGCTATTCGATGCGCGTCTGGCTCGACCCCGACAAGATGGCGAGCCTCGGCGTCACCGCCGTCGATGTCCAGAACGTCATCCAGGAGCAGAACATCCAGGTCGCAGCCGGCAAGATCGGCCAGTCGCCGGCGCCGTCAGGAACGCCGTTCGAGATGCAGGTCAGTGCCGTCGGCCGCCTCAGCGACCCCAAGCAGTTCGGCGAGATCATCCTGCGCGTCGACCCTGAAACGCAGGCCGCAATCCATCTGCGCGACGTCTCGCGCATCGAACTCGGCGCTTTGTCCTATTCGTCGTCCTTCAGCCTCGACGGCGAGGACAGCGTCGTGCTCGCCGTGCTTCAGGCCCCGGGCTCCAACGCGCTCGACCTGCAGAGCAGCGTCAAGGCCAAGATGGACGAGCTGTCGAGCCGCTTCCCCGCCGGCATGTCCTACAACATGTTCTACGACACGACCCGCTTCGTCTCCGCCGCCATGGACGACGTGGTCACCACGCTCGTCGAGGCGCTGCTGCTCGTCGTCTTCGTCGTCTTCATCTTCCTGCAGAGCTGGCGCGCCACCATCATCCCGATCATCGCCATTCCGGTGTCGCTGATCGCCACCTTGACGGTGATGTATCTGCTCGGCTTCTCGCTCAACATGCTGTCGCTGCTCGGCATGGTGCTGGCCATCGGCCTGGTCGTCGACGACGCCATCGTCGTCGTCGAAAACGTCGAACGCCAGCTCGAAGACGGCCACCCGCCGCTCGAGGCGACAAAGATCGCGATGAAGGAAGTCACCGGCCCGATCATCGCAACGACTGGCGTGCTGCTCGCCGTCTTCGTGCCTGTCGCTTTCATCCCCGGCGTCGCCGGCCAGCTCTACAACCAGTTCGCGCTGACGGTGGCGATCTCGTTTGCCATCTCGGCCTTCAACTCGCTGACGCTGAGCCCGGCCTTGAGTGCTGTATTCCTGCGCCATCGCGGCGCGCCGAAATTCATCCTGTTCCGCTGGTTCAATGCCGGCTTCAACTGGATGTCGAACGCCTATGCCGGCAGCATCCGCAGCTTCGTGCGCTGGCGCTGGGCCTTCATCGGGCTGTTCGGGCTCGCTCTCGCCGCAACCTACGCCTTGTCGCAGCGCATTCCCTCCACCTTCCTGCCGGTCGAAGACCAGGGCTATTTCTTCGTCGTGCTGCAATTGCCGGACGGGGCCTCGGTGGAACGCACGGCGGCGGTCGCGAAGAAATCGGAGGAAATTCTCCGCGCCCTGCCCGGCGTCGAATCCGTCGGCTCCGTCGTCGGCTTCTCCTTCCTCACCTTCGCCAACCAGTCCAATGCCGGTGTCCAGTTCGCCGTGCTCAAGCCCTGGGACGAGCGCGGCGCCGGCGAAAGCGCGACCGAGCTCAAGAACATCGCCCAGGGCAAGCTGATCCAGATTCCCGAAGCCCTGGTGCTCGCCTTCGACCCGCCCTCGATCCAGGGTCTGGGTGCGACCGGCGGCTTCGAGTTCCAGGTCGAGGACCTGACCGGCCGCGGTGCGGTTGCCCTCGACGAGGCGACGCAGGCCCTGCTTGCCGAAGCCCGCAAGCAGCCGGAGCTGAACCCGTTCACCCTGTTCACCACCTTCAGCACCTCGACACCGCAATATTCCTACGACCTCGACCGCAACAAGGCCAAGCTGCTCGGCCTCAACCTGCCCGACATCTTCTCGACGCTGCAGATCTATCTCGGCTCGCTTTATGTCAACGATTTCAACCTGTTCGGTCGCACCTTCCGCGTCACGCTTCAGGCCGAACAGCAGGCGCGCGCTTCTGCCACCGACATTTCGCGGCTCTATGTCCGCAGCAACACGGGCGACATGGTGCCGCTCAGCACGCTGGGCGCGCTGAAGGCAGTTTCGGGACCGGAAACGGTCACCCACTACAACAATTATCCCTCCGCCCTCGTCAATGGCGCCGCCGCCCAAGGCTACAGTTCGAGCCAGGCGGTCGCTGCCATGGAGCGTGTCGCGGCAACCGCCTTGCCCCGGGACTTCGCCTTCGAATGGACCGGCATCACCTATCAGGAGATCCGCGCCGGCTCGATCGCCAACCTGGTCTTCGGTCTCGCCATCGTCTTCTGCTTTTTGGTTCTGGCCATGCAGTATGAAAGCTGGTCGATGCCCTTCGTCGTGCTGCTCGCCGTGCCGCTCGCTTTGCTCGGCGCGCTGCTGGCGATCTGGCTGCGCGGCCTGCAGATCGACGTCTATTCGCAGATCGGTTTTGTCATGCTGATCGGCCTCGCCGCCAAGAATGCGATCCTGATCGTCGAGTTTGCCAGGCGCCGGCGTGAAGAAGGTGTCGAGATCGTCGCTGCCGCCGTGGAAGCTGCGCGCCTCAGGCTGCGCCCGATCCTGATGACGGCCTTCGCCTTCATCCTCGGTGTCGTGCCGCTGATGCTGGCCTCGGGCGCCGGCGCGGCAAGCCGGCAGTCGATCGGCACCACCGTCTTCGGCGGCATGTTGATCGCAACCGTGCTGACGCTTGCCTTCGTGCCGATCTTCTACGTCGTGCTTGAAACCTGGCGTGAACGTTTCGCGCGCCGCTCGCAGCCCGCCCAGGCGGTCGAGCCGGCCGAATAATCAGGAGTATCCAGATGCGCATTTTCAAACTCGGTCTGAACGCCAGCCTTCTCGCTCTGGCTGTGGCGGGCGGCTACCTGCTTGCTCAACAGGGCTGGGGCGTCGGCAGCACGACTGCCGGTGCAGCCCCTTCGGCACAAGTGCCCCAGGCCATGCCGGTGCCGGTGGTCGGCGTGGTCAAGAAGACGATCCCCATCTATCTCGAATATGCCGCGCGCACCGAAGCCATCCGCAACGTGACTTTGCGCGCCAAGGCGTCAGGTTATCTGCAGGCACAGCCGGTATCCGACGGCACTGATGTCAAGGCAGGCGACCTGCTCTACAGGATCGAGGCCTCGGACTATCAGGCCGCGCTCGATCAGGCCAAGGCGCAGATCGAGCGTGACCAGGCTTCGCTCGAATACCTCAAGTCGAGCCTCACCCGCGGCAACAAGCTCGCCGACAACGGCTATCTCGCCAAGGACGGCTTCGACCAGCGCCGCAGCGCCGTGCGACAGGCCGAAGCTGCCCTTGCCATATCCCGTTCGGCCTTGCGGACGGCCGAGATCAATCTGAAGAACACCGAGATCCGTGCCCCCTTCGCCGGCCGCCTCGGCCGCAACCAGGCCCCCGAAGGCACGCTGGTCGCAAGCGCCGCCGGCACGCCGCTCAACAATCTCGTCCAGCTCGCGCCGATCTACATCACCTTCAACCCTGGCGAGACCGAGCTGGCCGAGATCCAGCAGGCCTTTGCCAATGGCACGGTTGAAACCGAAGTCATCATCCCCGGCAGCGACGAGAAGCCACGTTTGGGCAAGCTGACCTTCATCGACAATGCCGTCGAGCGCAACACCGGCACCATTGCCGCCCGCGCGACGATCGACAATCTCGACCTGTCGCTGCTGCCCGGCCAATATGTCCGCATCCGCCTGCACATCAGGGAGTTGCCCAACGCGCTGATGGTGCCGCAGGCGGCCCTCGGCTCCAGCCAGTTCGGCAAATATGTCTATGTCGTCGGCAAGGACAATCTCGTCGAACAACGCGTCGTCGCCCTGGGCCCCACCGACGGCAACCTGGTGACGCTGACGTCAGGCATCAAGGAAGGCGACAAGATCATCTCCGGCAACCTCCAGAAGATTTTTCCAGGCGCACCGGTTCAACCGCTCGATGCCGGCGGCGGGTGAGCGGGCTGCATACTTGCCTGAGCCCAGGAGATGCGGCAACCGCAGGCACGGACGGCGGCGCGCCATTTTAGTCGTCGGTCGTTGTGTGCACACCTCCTGGAAGCGGATGTTGCCGGCAGGAACAGTGGTGTACCCCCTTCTCGCCCTCGAATTGCGTCCGCTGGTGGCTTAGCAAGATTAGCTGCACTCGGCGACGAGCGCGCGCAGCCGCTTCACAATCTCGGTGCTCGGCAGTCCGAGATCGATAGTTGAAAACCGCAGATCGTGCCCCTGTATTCTAACCGTTTCGTCCAACTCGCTTTCGACCGACGGGTGGATGAACATCCCTGAAGCAGTCCACGAGAGCGGGTCCTCTTCCCGCTCCTGGCTGCGGATGTAGGTGTAGAGCTGATAGATGTAGCCGCTCTTGAGGATCTCAGCTCGATGTTGAGAGGCGCCGAAAACTGAGGTGAACTTCGTGTCGATTATGATGCGCCGGTGTTGGCTGGAGTGCTCGAGGATGATGTCCGAGGTCATGCCAGGCATTATTGCGGCAATACCAGATGTGGCGTTTTCGATCTGCCACGACAGGCGTTTCCCTTGCGACACCTTCCACCCCAATGCCGGTAGCTCAGCGGCGTAGAAGTTCCCAATTGCCTTCTCGAACAATCGACGAACGAGGAAAACATCCTTTTCGACCCGAGTGAGTGCGCTGTTGCCGGCGTCCTCGGTTGGCAATACCAAGTCGAAGACTATGCGCGCGAGGGTGACCATGAGCAAGTCATCGGCGTCGTGTCTGCCGATCCGATCAGCGCTGAGTTCTGCGCGACCGGGCCTTGCGCCATCAACTCCATGCCGCCCGAGATCACCGGCAAGCCATGCACATTGATGAGCAAGAAGCCCATCATTTATGCGGTTCGCCAGGGCATCGAGAGCGGCCCTGACGAGCCGGTTGCGGGGCGTGTCGAAAGTCAATTCCTCAAACCGACAGGCAATCATGCCCTTTTTGAGCAGATCATCAGAAAAGGTTTCCAGGATGTCGATACGCCCGCGTACCCGCGACAGTGCATCACGCCGCTGAACGTAGCCGCGGCTGAGATTTCGGTGCAGGCGGCGTTCCACCGCATAGCAAAGGATACGCGCCACCAGCGACGGGAAGTCCGGGGACTCCTCCACCTGTGCGGCATGTTGGCCATAAAATTTTGCAAGGTTATGGGCGTAGAGAAACAGCAGCCAAATGTTGCGCACTGGAATGCGGCCAATCAACTGGCTAGATGGCGCCAGTGGCGCGTCATTCCCTGCATGGAGCATCAGAACCCCGCCAGCAGCCTCTGCTTTGCAGCCTTCACCTTGTCTGGAGCGTCGAACCAATACTCCTCGAGAAGTGGTACAATTTCGGTGCGAACCAAATCACTAAACCAACTCTCAGCCTTCTCGGCCATAAGCCCGGCCGGTGGCGTGACGTAGCTATGACCGACCCGATACTGCGGGCCTAGCGATCGGTCGCTCTCGATCTCGTCGTTCAATTCATCGATACGCTGCTTCACGAGTGTTATCGCGTCCGCAGGCATCCCGCTTCTTTCACCGCACCATGCGCGCCAAAGATCATTTAGCATCGGCTCGAGGGTCACGAATGCGAACCTCCGACGAAGAGCAAGATCGACCAACGCCAAAGAGCGGTCTGCAATGTTCATGGTGCCAATGACATGGAGATTTTTCGGTACAAACATGCGCTCTCCGGGCTCGCGCCTATAGGCGAGCTCCATCGACTCGTCCCGGCTGCGCTTGGTATCCTCAAGCAGTGTCAGGATTTCACCGAAAATTTGGGCAGGGTTTCCACGGTTTATCTCCTCGATCACCAGTACGAATGGCCGATCGGGCTCGGCTTTTGCTGCCTCCACAATCTCAAGAAACAGGCCGTCGATAAGCTCGAGTTTACCAGCGGCAGACGGCCGCCAACCCCGAACAAAATCCTCGTACGACAGAGACGGGTGAAACTGGACCACTCGCAATCGGTCTCGTGTGACCTTGGGGTCTTTCGATCCGATCATCGCATAGGCAAGACGTTTAGCCAGCCAGGTTTTTCCAGTACCGGGAGGTCCCTGCAGGACGAGATTCTTTTTGCTTTGGATGCGACCAAGGATGTCCGCGAGTTGCTCAGCCGCCAGGAAACAGCCATCCTCGATGATATTTTCGATGGTATAGGAGGGCGCCGCCGCTTCCTCCTCCGTTTCGGACTCATCGTCTGCCAGCACATCCTCGTCGCTAGCAGGGCGCGCGATCGGCCCGTATTTTTTTGTGAAGTACGGGACCTCGTTAATCCAGAAATCGTAGTCCTGCTTTCGTCCTGCGAACGTGAAGGCGATCAGCTTGCGGGCAAGCTCATCATTTCGATCCGCCTCAACAAGGGTCACTCGGTAGGTGTAGAAGAACCAGTCTCGGGGCGGATCAAGCGCGTCCCAGTCGACCCTGACGGTCTTCCCGTCTCCGGCATTTTCGGTGATCGTCCCGATTGCCTTGATCCTCATACAAGATACGGACTTCCCGAGATTGTCGAAAGGAAGATTATTCTTTCTGACGAAGGCCGCCTTGATGGCGATCTTGTCGCCTGGCTTCATGCTCTTGACCTCGTCCGCGAATTTGTTGTGGAAGCCATTCTGCCAGATGCCATCGGACAGAAAACGCGGCGTCTGGTCATCGGTGCCACCCCAGGCCGCGCCTACGAACCAGAACCGTCGACCGGGATCGGCGAACAGCTCCTCTGTCGAGATCAAGTCAGGTGCTTCCTCTTCCTCATTTGCGGATGTCTTGAACTGGCTCTGGATGCTCCGGAATATCTGGAGCGCGTCGGCATGGCTCAGGATCGTATTGATCCCTTCGGGCGTCAGAGCCCACACGCCGCGCTTGGAGGGATCAATTAGTCCGGCTTTGGCCAGAT
This sequence comes from Aminobacter aminovorans, assembly GCF_900445235.1. Classification (NCBI taxonomy): domain Bacteria; kingdom Pseudomonadati; phylum Pseudomonadota; class Alphaproteobacteria; order Hyphomicrobiales; family Phyllobacteriaceae; genus Aminobacter; species Aminobacter aminovorans. Next base: position 4,025,448 of record NZ_UFSM01000001.1, read on the forward strand.
AGAAGCGCGCCCAAGCGACCTTGTTATGGAACTTGGACTGGCCACCCTTGTTCACCCCCTCCAGCTCTTCGACGGGAACGTGGACTTGACCGCGAATCCAATCGTACACGCCCTCTGGTGGAGCTGATCCACCAAGCATACGGAGCGCATCTAGAACCGGGTTGAAATAATGCACGAAGCGAGGCCCAGCCGAACCGTTTGGGGATGCAACTGTCAGATCGGAGAGTTTCTCAGGCGCGGTCTCCGCCCAAGCGAACACGGCCTGTTGCTGCTGCTTCAGAAAGGTCTTTGCGTCCTCAACAGCAATACCGATCTTATCGACAGCAGCGAGGAAGCCTGCAAGCGACTCCCCGGCCAGTTCCCCGGTCTCAACATTCTCTTTGTTGACGACGATTGCCGAAAGGAGCGGCCAACCGTGTTCGTGCGAAATCTTCACAAGCTGGTCGAGGTGTTGAGGAATGGGGCGCCGCGCTTTGTTCCACTCGACGCCGCTCGCGGCCGCCACCTCACCATAGGTCAAGAAGCGCTTTTGCTTCGCGGCTGCGCGGATCGCTTCGTAGGTCTTGCCAATATTCAGATTCATAGTGCCTCCCCCTGACCTGTATTATTCGATCCAACGGGAAACACCACGCAAGCACTACTTCAAAATGAGCGCCAATGGGTGTGCCTCTCCGCTCGCTGCCCCTGCAGAACCGATAGCCAGGCATTTGAGAAAGTCCAGGGATAGAAAGGGAATGGTATGACCCTAACCGAGCGCTTCTTCTATGGCCTTTTCCACCAGCTCTGGCGTCAATTTGAACCATTCTGTTGCACTGAAGGATCGTCCGTCTGGGCCCGTCACCCTCAGAGCGACGTGATACGTTCGAAGCGCCCGGTGGATAAGCTGTTCAGCTTCCTTCGCCGAGTGCCCCACCAATTCGAACGTTACCAGAATGTCCACCGGTGCAAACAAGAACGTGGCCTGCGTTTCAGCATGCGCGATGCGATCCTCAACTGCTCCCGATGTGGTACCCACCTTCAGCAGCCCCTGAACTTCGGGTTTGTCCGATCGGGAACGCAGCACGTAAACGAAGCCAGTCCGCGCGCCCTCGAACAGTGGACCGGTATTTGTGCTACCGATGCGTCGCGCATCCTTATCTTCGTAGAGCCGCCGCACAAGCGATGACATGAGCAGGTTCGATTCTGTTCCGTTATCGAAAATGACGCGCAGGCGAGCGTCCGGCTTGCCGTTGCGCCGATGCTCGTCGCGAAGGTCCGCAACATGGACGAGCTGCCCCTTGAGAACGAAGAACTCGCCCAGCTCGACGCGCTCCTGCCGAAAAGGCTGGGGTCTGCGCGTCCCTTCGTCGACAGCCTTGCGTATGCTATCAAACAGCGGCTCGAAACGTTCGAAATCCGAGCATGGGCGCCGGTCGGCGACGAAGTCAGGTCGTGCCATCGGCTTCAGTTCGTCGCGCACCTCGAAGATATCGAGGCCGTCGGAAAGCAACGGATCATCGAGAGGATCGACGCCGGTCGCCCCACCGAATACAAGGTGACGCGTGTCGTAAGATGCGAGCCCGTCCAAGTCCGCTTTCGAAGCCCGCAGCCCGGCTAGTTCATTGGCAAGCATGCGTTCTCGTACAATGCGCCCTGGCTCAGAGACCGGCTCGACACCCGTCTCATCTACAAAGGCGTTGATGCGCTCGATTACCTCGATGGCACGGGCGAGGAGGGGCGTTCGCGCTGCCTTAGGCTTTTCGTCAGGTGTGAGTAGAAGTTCGTCGGTGAGATAGTCGATCTTCTCAGGCATCGATCTGTCCTACGTCCGCGCCCACCATGGCAGCACGTTTCTCCCGCGAAAGTTTGCGCATGAAGGCCAGCGCTTCTGCCAGCCTGACTTCGCGACCATTGGGAGAATTCAGGTTGGGTTCGCGACCCTCGCGCTGGATGAATTCCTTGATGCGGGGATAGAGCTTTTCAGCCTCATCCTGCGTCATGCTTACCTTCAACGCACGAACCTCACCGTGAAGGCGCGCGAGCAACTCCTCAGAGAGTTCCTTGGACAGCAGCT